>NZ_RPOI01000021.1 GCF_003818115.1 Citrobacter youngae
AACAACTGTATGGCAAGTTCCTGAAATACAAACAGGACATTGACAACGATTCGCTGATGAAAGCTCGCGGTGACAAGCCAACGCCAGTCACCTGGGGCTAACAGAATAATTATAAGAAACATAAGGTATGCCACTTAGGGCTATGCCCGCCTGGTTCAACGCTTTTGTGCTGAGCCAGGTTCTTTTATTTATGGAGCTATCACAATGCAGACAAAAAAGTTGTCAGGTCATGATTAAACCGACAGGCTCGGTATGTAATCTGGACTGTAAATACTGTTTTTATCTGGAAAAGGAGATGCTTTATCCGGATAGAAAAGCGAATTACAGAATGTCAGATGACATGCTCGAGTTATTCATCAAACAGCATATTGCCGCGCAGGATGTGAATGACGTGATTTTTGCGTGGCAGGGGGGAGAACCTACGCTGATGGGGTTGGCATTTTATCGGCGAGCGCTGGCATTGCAGCAGCGTTATTCTGGCGGTAAAACGATTATAAATACCTTCCAGACTAACGGTATATTGATTGACGACGAATGGGCTATTTTTTTTAAGCAACACGCCTTCCTGGTGGGCGTTTCTATTGATGGTGATGCCGCGTTACATGATGAATGGCGGGTTACTCGTTCGGGTAAACCGACGCATGGGAAAGTTGAACAGGCCGTTAAATGTCTGGTACGCCACGGTGTAGTATTTAATACGCTGACGGTGGTGAATCGCACGAATATGCATCACCCGGTGCGAGTCTATAACTATCTGAAAAGCATTGGCAGTCGCTATATGCAGTTTATTCCGCTCATCGAAAGAAGCGCTGAAGAGGGCGGTATTGGTCTGGCACATCCTGAAGGCGGACAAACAAGAATGATGCCGTGGTCGGTTGATTCACTGCAATTTGGCCATTTTCTCAACGCTATTTTTGATGTCTGGGTCCGTAACGATATTGGTGATATCGGCATACAGATGTTTGAGCAGACGCTCGCGGCGTGGTGCGGGTTACCACCGCAGGTATGCGTGTTTGCACCAACCTGCGGTAGCGCATTCGCCATGGAAATGAACGGCGATGTGTATAACTGCGATCATTTTGTGTATCCGCAGTACAAGTTGGGGAATATTCAGGATTCGACGCTGCGCGCGATGAACAATAGCGAAAAAAACCGGCAGTTTGGCGAGGATAAGCGACGCACAATGGCACAAGAATGTGACTCCTGCTCATGGCAGTTCGCCTGTTATGGCGGTTGTCCTAAGCATCGTTTTTTGCCGTCAATATCAGGTAAAAGAAATCACAACTATTTGTGCGCGGGATATAAGTCGTTTTTCTCTCATACCGCAATGACGATGAGTGCCATGAAAACACTCTACGAAAATGGTTTTTCACCTGTAGAGATAAAATCAGTATTTGCTTGAACGTATCGTATTCGCAGGGAGTGAATATGTTTTCCTGGATTAATGTCGATAGTTGTAAAACGCCCGGCTGCAAAAATATGGGTATGTTGAACAGCCCGGATTACCAAAACCAAGGGAAAAATATACTATGCCGGGCCTGCGGTTTTCTTTTCCCCATTATTTCGGAACGATCACTCAACCGCTTTCGTCAGTCGGTTAATCAGGCATGGAAAGGACTGATAAAATCCTGCCCCCACTGCGGGGGAATTTCACTCAAAAAGTACGGTTTTTCTGCGCAAGGAGAACCGCGTATTTACTGTCAGCGTTGTCATAAAACATTTATTTCTCCTGTCAGGCAAAAAACAGATGCGCGTCAGGATTATCTCGCCGCGCTGATTCAGGAAGGTGCGACACTGGCGGATATTCGCACCGCACTCGTGCTGGATAGCACCGGGTTGAATCGGGAGTTACAGAAACTCTCTCGCAATGCAAATCTGGCGGAACGCGAATTTACTTTTCCTACGTTTGATATCGCCATGAGCACGCGCGCTTTTCGGATCAAATTTAACGGTAGTGATAGTTTTCTGTATGTGTTGGTCACTGCAGAAGAGAATACCGGTCGAATTGTTGCCGTTACGACAAATTACTCAGCTCATCCCGTAGAGGCTGAGTATCAGTATCATTCTGACTATGAAGAACGCCTGCCTCCCGGTACGTTGGCGCATATTGTGCAACGTAAAGAAGTGATAACGATGCGGCGGGAGACGCTTTTTGATGTGGATTACGGTCCTGCAATATTGCACAAAAATGATCCGGGGATGTTAGTTAAACCCGTTTTGCCAGCTTATCGCCATTTCGAGTTGGTTAAAATGCTCACGGATGAACGTTCTCTCAATATTCAGCATTACCTCGATCAGGAATGCTTTATCCTGGGAGGATGTATGATGGCGAATATACAGCATGTTCAGCAAGGGCGTTGCCACATTGCTTTTGTGAGAGAACGTGGAGAATCAGCGCCGCAAAAAGATATTCCGCCAAGGTTGTTTATGGGGGGCGGCATCCGTAATAACGTTTGGCGAACATTCACCACGCGTGACTACGCGCTGGCAGTATGCAACTTAACAGAGAACCGAAAAACGAGTATGCAACGCAGCGCCACGCTTGTGAGTGCGACCCGTTTTATCCATTTTATCGATACACATCCATTTCTGGCACACCTCAACCGTATGTCTCCGGCAAATGTGACGGCAACGCTGGACCATCTCAGATACGCGTTTAATGCGAGGCATCACTCAGATGCAGACTAACTAATCCTGTATTTTCTCATTAGATAATGCTCGGAAAAGCCGATTTATTCATCATGAATAATCTAATTTTAACGAGTTTTTTGCGGGTGTAAGATAGTAATTACGAAGTATTCACCCAATAGAGAGAATAAAAGTGAAACATCTGCATCGTTTTTTTAGTAGCGACGCCTCGGGAGGCATCATCCTGATCATCGCAGCCGCAGTCGCTATGCTGATGGCAAATATCGGGGTTACCAGTGGATGGTACCACGCCTTTCTGGAAACACCTGTCCAACTGCGGGTTGGCGCGCTTGAAATCAACAAAAATATGCTGCTGTGGATCAACGACGCGTTGATGGCGGTATTCTTCCTGTTGATTGGTCTGGAAGTGAAGCGTGAGTTAATGCAGGGGTCGCTTGCCAGCCTGCGTCAGGCGGCGTTTCCAATTATTGCCGCGATTGGCGGCATGATTGTCCCGGCGTTGCTGTATCTGGCATTCAACTATGCCGACCCTATCACTCGTGAAGGATGGGCAATTCCGGCCGCAACGGATATCGCTTTTGCATTAGGCGTGTTGGCGCTATTGGGCAGTCGCGTTCCGCTGGCACTGAAAATCTTCCTGATGGCGCTGGCGATTATCGATGACCTCGGCGCGATTGTGATCATCGCGTTGTTCTACACCAGCGATCTCTCGTTGTTGTCTCTGGGCGTCGCCGCGTGCGCAATTCTCGTCCTGGCGGCATTGAATCTGTGTGGTGTGAGACGCACCGGTATTTATATTCTGGTTGGCGTCGTGCTATGGACGGCAGTGCTGAAGTCCGGCGTGCATGCCACTCTGGCAGGCGTGATCGTTGGTTTCTTCATTCCGTTAAAGGAAAAACATGGGCGCTCACCGGCAAAGCGTCTGGAGCATGTCCTGCATCCGTGGGTGGCTTATCTGATCCTGCCGCTGTTTGCCTTCGCTAACGCAGGTGTTTCGCTGCAGGGCGTGACGCTGGATGGATTGACCTCTATCCTGCCGCTGGGAATTATCGCCGGCCTGCTTATCGGTAAGCCGCTGGGGATCAGCCTGTTCTGCTGGTTGGCATTGCGTCTCAAGGTGGCGCAACTGCCTGAAGGCACGAGTTTCCAGCAAATTATGGCGGTCGGTATTCTGTGTGGCATCGGCTTTACAATGTCGATTTTCATCGCCAGTCTGGCGTTTGGTAACGTTGATCCGGAGCTGATTAACTGGGCAAAACTGGGGATCCTGATTGGTTCACTGTTGTCGGCAGTTATCGGTTATAGCTGGCTGCGTACCCGGTTGAATACGTCAGCCTGAGCAGATAACTCTTTGGTGACAATTTCAGGGAGAGAGTATGTCTCATATAAATTACAACCACCTGTATTACTTCTGGCATGTGTATAAAGAAGGATCGGTGGTGGGTGCCGCAGAAGCGCTTTATCTGACACCGCAAACTATTACCGGGCAGATCAAAGCGCTTGAGGAACGCTTACAAGGGAAGTTGTTTAAGCGTAAGGGGCGAGGGCTGGAACCCAGCGAGTTAGGCGAATTAGTTTTCCGTTATGCGGATAAAATGTTCACCTTAAGCCAGGAAATGCTGGATATCGTGAACTATCGCAAAGAGTCGAATTTGCTGTTTGATGTCGGCGTGGCGGATGCATTATCGAAGCAACTGGTTAGCAGCGTGCTGGATGCTGCTGTGGTTGAGAACGAGCAAATCCATCTGCGTTGTTTTGAATCAACACACGAGATGCTGCTGGAGCAGCTCAGCCAGCATAAGCTGGATATGATTATCTCCGATTGCCCGATCGACTCAACGCAGCAGGAAGGGCTGTTCTCGGTGCGGATTGGCGAATGCAGCGTGAGCTTTTGGTGCACCAGGCCGCTGCCTGAGAAACCGTTTCCGGCCTGTCTGGAAGAGCGTCGATTGCTGATCCCTGGTCGTCGTTCGATGCTTGGACGTAAGCTGTTGAACTGGATTAACTCACAAGGACTGAACGTTGAAATCCTTGGCGAGTTTGATGACGCCGCGCTGATGAAAGCGTTTGGCGCAACGCATAACGCGATATTCGTTGCCCCTACGCTGTATTCACACAATTTCTATGCTGATGATTCTATTGTTGAAATTGGACGCGTTGAGAATGTGATGGAGGAGTATCACGCCATATTTGCGGAGAGGATGATCCAGCATCCGGCGGTGCAGCGTATTTGCAATGCCAACTACTCAGCACTGTTCAAGCCGCCACAGGTCTAAACGCCTTTATGTTGCCGGCTGCGGTGTACTAACCGCAGCCGGACTATGACTACAGTTTCAACATATTACGATACTGCCCGCCTTCGCGGATAAATACCGGAATTCTGTTCAGGGGAGCGTCATAGCGCAGCGTTTGTCCTCCCTGATAGCTCTCGCCGGTCGCAAAATCCGTCCATGTTTCCCCTTCTGGCAACCAAACGTCGCGTTCGCGCATACCTTCATGCATAACGGGCGCAACCAACAGATCGGGGCCGAAACAGTACTGGTCGGTGATTTCCCAGCTTTTTAGCTGATCGGGGAACTCAAAAAATAGGGTACGCATCACCGGTGTATTGTAGTTATGCGTTTCTGCCATTAACGCTTTGATGTAGGGCTTGAGCTTCTCACGCAGTGTCAGGCAACCCGTTAGCACATCACACACATCCTCACCGTAGCTCCAGATCTCGTTGGGCGCGCCGGTAGGGCACTGGGCAATCCCGTCCCGATAAGGCTGCTGCGGTAAAATCTGCGGATCGCGGTTGCCGTGCAGGCGCATCACCGGGCTAAACACGCCCCACTGGAACCAGCGAATCAGTAGCTCATGAAAGCGTGGGTCGCGAATATTGCCGCCATGAAAGCCGCCAATATCTGTTGTCCACCATGGGATACCTGCAATCCCCATATTCATCCCGGCGGCAAACTGATTGCGTAGCGATCGAAACGATGAGTGGATATCACCTGACCACACCAGCGCGCCGTATTTCTGACTTCCAGCCCAGGCGCAGCGCAGCAGGTTGATAACCTGGTCTTCGCCATTGGCTTTCATGCCGTCAAAAAAGGTTTTGGCGTACATTCGCGGGTAGATATTGCCCACTTCCAGCACCGGTCCGGCGTGGTAGCGATAGTTATCGTAGTCGTAAACGCTGAACTCCGGCTCGGCTTCATCTAGCCAGAAGAGCTTCACGCCTTTATCGTAATAGTTGCGTTTTGCTTTACTCCAGACGTAGTCGCGAGCGCCGGGATGGGTGGCATCAAAGAAAGTGGTATTGCCGAGAAAATCCATATTAATTGGCAATCCGCGCTCCGTTTGTACCAGCCAGCCGTTTTCGCGCATCTCCCGATAGCTCTCGGTGCGATTGTCCACCGTCGGCCAGACGGAGACCATCAGCTCAATACCCAGCGATTTTAACTCGGCGATCATGGCATCGGGATCGGGCCAGTCGCGCGAGTCGAACATCCAGTCCCCCTGATTTGGCCAGTGGAAGAAATCGATAACGATTACCGAGATGGGGAGATTGCGCCGTTTGTACTCGCGGGCGACGGCGAGCAACTCCTCCTGGGTGCGATAGCGTAACTTGCACTGCCAGAAGCCCATGGCGTAATCCGGCATCATCGGCGGCGTGCCCGTGGCGAGCGCATACGCCTGGCTAATTTCTGCCGGGGTATCGCCAGCGGTGATCCAGTAGTCCAACTGTTCGCTGACCTGAGCTTCCCACTCGGTCACGTTATGGGCGAACGTCACGCGGCCGACCGCCGGGTTGTTCCATAAAAATCCGTAGCCCAGGCTTGAGAGCATAAAGGGCACCGAGGCCTGAGAGTTACGCTGGGCCAGTTCGAGCACGCATCCTTTGAGATCCAGATTGGCCTGCTGATATTGGCCCATGCCGTAAATTTTTTCCCCTTCGGCAGCTTCGAAGCGGGCTTTAATCGAATATTTTCCTCCCTGAATAGGGCGGAACTCGCGCCCTTCAAGGTTTAGGGCACTGACATACTGGCCGTGGGAAGATTCGTCCTCGCCGATTTCGCCCCGCAGACGCCAGAACTCCTGCAACAGGGGTTTGTGTGGATGGCGGTAAAAGGTAACTTGTCCTTTTTGATTGACGGTAGCGATAATTTTGCCGTTGGTCAGCGTCGCCTGGTGGTGCTCATAAACGATGTGGCAGGCGCTTTCTGTGACTGGCTCCGTGAGCGCCCAGTCCTCATTTCGCATAACCGGAAGATGACGGCCACTGCGTACGCGCAGGCTGTTCTCGCCCCAGGGTTCAATCCACAAATAGCGATCGTTTTGCTGCCAGACCAGACGACGCGGGTCACGTTGCACAAATGGCATGGTGGTGCCTCCCATATTTTGAGGGTAAAGATTAAGAAAGTTATTGGGTGATGGTTTCCAGATCGTGGCGAATCGTCTCTTCCATTGCTTCGTACTTACGGAAGAAAAGTAGCGGGATCGCCGCGAGTGCGAAGAGCAGGGCGGGCGCCCAGATAAAGGCCCAGGTAATGCCTTCCAGACCCGCAGCGCTTTGGGCATGGTTCGGGACATAGCCAAAACTGTTCATGATCCAGGCGGCGAAAGCGGTACCCAGACCGCTGCCCATCTTGATGCAGAAAGTACTGCCGAAGGCGATAAGAATGCCGGTGGCCTTGATGCCCGTTTTCCAGGCACCGAAGTCGACGGCAAAGCCCAACATGGCAAACGGCATTGAGCAGGCGATTCCGCTACCGATATTGCCGAGCACCCAGGCCGCGATGAGGAAAGGCATGTTGTCCGCCGCCAGCCACATCAAGACGCCGCCAAACGTGGCGACCAGCAAGCCGCCTACCCATATCCAGGTTTTAGCCAGGTATTTGCTAAAGAAAGGGATGGCGATGATAAACAGGATCTGAATCGTCGCCAGACTGTTAATCAGCGGAACCAGATCTTTGCGAACGAGGTTGTAGGTCAGATAATAAACAATGGTGGTGGACCGCTGTTGCAGGGCAATCCAGAAGATCAGATTGGCCAGCACCATCAGGATCCATGGCCAGTTACCTTTCATCGCCGTGAAACTTTTTTTCATCGGCAGTTTGGGTTCTTGCTGTATTTTATCCGCATCCATTTCGCGGATATTTTTAAAGGCGAAAAGCGTTAGCGAACAGGATATCGCAGCAAACAGAATCGCCGTATAAATAAATCCGGCATGATCATTTCCGTTACCTAAAAATGCAACCAGGGGTAATGCTGTGGCATTCATTAATAAAACCCCGATTTGTCCTCCGGTCATTCTCCAGGAATTTAATACCAGCCGTTCCTTAGGGGACAGGGTCATCAGAGGTAATATTGCACTGAGCGGTGTATTAAGTCCGGTAAATAAAATGCTGGCAATCATATAGGATATTGCTGCATATATGGCTTTTCCTGTCATGCTGATATCTGGAGACCAAAATGACAGCGCGCTGAATACACCAAAAGGCAGCGGCAGCCATAAAAACCAGGGACGACATTTACCGTAACGTGAACGTGTTTTATCGATAATGATCCCCCAGATTGGGGCATCTATACCATCTACGATACGCGCCAGTAGCAGGATGACACCTGCTACGGCGAGACTTATACCCGCAACGTCAGTGTAGAAATATAAGATGTAGGTTGAACCGAAACAGTACAGCAGATTACCTGCCACATCCAAAGAGCCGTAGCTAATACGCTGTAGTAAAGATAATGATGCTGACCCGCAAGACTGGGTATCCTCAATAACAGAACTCATAATAATAACTCCGATATTGGTGCGATACGCCCAGAAAAACAGCTTTTACTTTCTAAGCAGTAGGGTAGTTGTTATTTTTTATCTAAAAAATTAAACCTTTGGAGAGAAATAGTGGTTAATTGGTTTGGTGAAAAATAGTTAACACGGGCATTGTGATCAATTATCAAATCTTACATCAGGATTGCGTTTATTCGTTTTTGGGGGAGTAATTATGTCATTTGCTATGACGGTCACAATTTGATTAGCAATGAAATTAAAAAAATTAAACAGTGAAAGAAAATGACTTTCATGTGCCCGGTAAGGCGGCTGGCTGAAAAGAGAAGCGGCCCAGAGGAGTACGAACAAGGTCAGTGGATGACGGTTGCCTTCGAAGCTGGTTGTACAAACGACAGGCATAAAAAAACCCGCTTGCGCGGGTTTTTTCACAAAGCGACAACAGACAGGCGATTAAGCCAGTTTGTTGATCTGTGCAGTCAGGTTTGCTTTATGACGCGCAGCTTTGTTTTTGTGGATCAGACCCTTAGCAGCCTGACGGTCCACGATTGGTTGCATTTCGTTAAATGCTTTCAGTGCAGTAGCTTTGTCGCCAGCTTCGATAGCTGCGTATACTTTCTTGATGAAAGTACGCATCATAGAGCGACGGCTAGCGTTGTGCTTGCGGGCCTTTTCAGACTGAACGGCGCGCTTCTTAGCTGATTTGATATTAGCCAAGGTCCAACTCCCAAATGTGTTCTATATGGACAATTCAAAGGCCGAGGAATATGCCCTTTTAGCCTTCTTTTGTCAATGGATTTGTGCAAATAAGCGCCGTTTAAATTCCAGCACTCGTTGCGTAGTGATGGCGCAGGATTCTACCAGCTTGCGTGGCGTGAATACAGCTTTTCGACGAGAAAAATTGCATTGGCGTGCCGGTGAAGGGCGTCAATTTGTTTCATAACAATGAAAACCATCCTCTTTCTGTTTCGTAGAAACAATCGCCGGTTAACGTTGACCGCGGTACAGGGTATACTTTCACGATTTTCACTGTTTTGAGCCAGACATGAAGCTGATACGAGGCATACATAATCTCAGTCAGGCCCCGCATGGGTGTGTGCTGACTATTGGTAATTTCGACGGCGTGCACCGTGGTCACCGTGCGTTGCTGCAGGGCTTACGGGAAGAAGGGCGCAAACGCAATTTACCAGTAATGGTGATGATTTTTGAGCCGCAGCCGCTGGAACTGTTTGCGACGGACAAGTCACCTGCGCGCCTTACCCGCCTGCGGGAAAAACTGCGTTATCTGGCCGAATGCGGTGTGGACTACGTACTGTGCGTGCGTTTTGACCGACGTTTTGCCGCATTAACGGCGCAGACTTTTATCAGCGATCTGCTGGTTAAGCGCCTTGGTGTACAATTTCTTGCCGTTGGCGATGATTTCCGCTTTGGCGCTAGCCGTGCGGGTGATTTCTTGTTATTACAGGAAGCGGGCGCTGAGTATGGTTTTGATATCACCAGTACCCAAACCTTCTGTGAAGGCGGTGTGCGTATCAGCAGCACCGCAGTACGTCAGGCGCTGGCCGAAGATAACCTGCAACTGGCCGAAAGCCTGCTTGGGCATCCTTTTACTATCTCAGGACGCGTCGTTCACGGTGATGAGTTAGGGCGCACCATCGGTTTTCCGACGGCAAACTTACCGCTTCGTCGTCAGGTTTCTCCGGTGAAAGGTGTTTATGCGGTTGAAGTGATGGGACTGGGTGATAAACCTTTCCCCGGCGTTGCCAACATTGGCACCCGTCCGACGGTAGCAGGCGTACGCCAGCAGTTGGAAGTGCATCTACTGGACGTTGTAATGGACCTGTATGGTCGCCATATAGATGTAGTACTGCGTAAAAAAATACGCAGCGAACAGCGATTTGCCTCGCTGGATGAACTAAAAGCGCAGATTGCGCGTGATGAGTTGACTGCCCGTGAATTTTTTGGGCTAACAAAACCGGCTTAATGCCTATACGAGTTTTAAATACGGAACCGAGAATCTGATGAGTGACTATAAATCAACCCTGAATTTGCCGGAAACAGGGTTCCCGATGCGCGGCGATCTCGCCAAGCGCGAACCGGGAATGCTGGCGCGTTGGACTGATGATGACCTGTACGGCATCATTCGTGCGGCCAAAAAAGGCAAAAAAACCTTCATTCTGCATGATGGCCCTCCTTATGCGAATGGCAGCATTCATATTGGTCACTCGGTTAACAAGATTCTGAAAGACATTATCGTGAAGTCCAAAGGACTCACGGGCTATGACTCGCCGTACGTTCCGGGCTGGGACTGCCACGGTCTGCCAATCGAGCTGAAAGTAGAGCAGGAATACGGCAAGCCGGGCGAGAAGTTCACCGCTGCTGAGTTCCGCGCCAAGTGCCGTGAATACGCAGCGACCCAGGTTGATGGTCAGCGTAAAGACTTTATCCGTCTTGGCGTACTGGGCGACTGGTCGCATCCGTACCTGACCATGGACTTCAAAACTGAAGCCAACATCATTCGTGCGCTGGGTAAAATCATCGGCAACGGTCACCTGCACAAAGGTGCGAAGCCGGTGCACTGGTGCGTTGACTGCCGTTCCGCGCTGGCGGAAGCGGAAGTTGAGTATTATGACAAAACCTCCCCGTCCATCGACGTGGCGTTCCACGCTGCCGATCAGGATGCGGTGAAAGCGAAATTTGGCGTTTCTGACGTCAACGGCCCGATCTCTCTGGTTATCTGGACCACTACCCCGTGGACGTTACCGGCGAACCGCGCAATCTCTCTGGCACCTGATTTTGACTATGCGCTGGTGCAGATTGACGGCCAGGCTGTGATTCTGGCTAAAGATCTGGTTGAAAGCGTCATGCAGCGTATTGGCGCGGCTGAATACACCATTCTCGGCACCGTGAAAGGCGCTGAGCTGGAGCTGCTGCGCTTTACCCATCCGTTTATGGGCTTTGACGTGCCGGCTATCCTTGGCGATCACGTGACGCTGGACGCGGGTACCGGTGCGGTCCATACCGCTGGCGGTCACGGTCCTGACGACTACGTCATCAGCCAGAAATACGGTCTGGAAATCGCTAACCCGGTTGGCCCGGACGGCGCATACCTGGCGGGTACCTATCCGGATCTGGATGGTGTGAACGTCTTTAAAGCCAACGACAAAATCGTTGCGCTGCTGAGCGAAAAAGGCGCGCTGCTGCACGTTGAGAAGATGCAGCATAGCTACCCATGCTGCTGGCGTCACAAGTCACCGATCATCTTCCGTGCGACCCCGCAGTGGTTCGTCAGCATGGATCAGAAAGGCCTGCGCGCGCAGTCGCTGAAAGAGATCAAAGGCGTACAGTGGATCCCGGACTGGGGCCAGGCGCGTATTGAATCGATGGTTGCCAACCGTCCTGACTGGTGTATCTCCCGTCAGCGTACGTGGGGTGTGCCGATGTCTCTGTTTGTTCACAAAGACACCGAAGAGCTGCATCCGCGCGCTATCGAACTGATGGAAGAAGTGGCTAAACGCGTTGAAGTTGACGGCATCCAGGCGTGGTGGGATCTCGATCCGAAAGATATCCTCGGCGACGAAGCTGACCAGTATGTCAAAGTCCCGGATACGCTGGACGTGTGGTTCGACTCCGGTTCAACCCACTCATCCGTCGTGGATGTGCGTCCTGAGTTTGCGGGCCATGCGGCAGATATGTATCTGGAAGGTTCTGACCAGCACCGTGGCTGGTTCATGTCCTCCTTGATGATCTCCACCGCCATGAAAGGCAAAGCACCTTATCGCCAGGTACTGACCCACGGTTTCACCGTTGATGGTCAGGGCCGTAAGATGTCCAAATCTATCGGTAACACCGTTTCTCCGCAGGACGTGATGAACAAACTGGGCGCGGATATTCTGCGTCTGTGGGTTGCTTCTACCGACTATACTGGCGAAATGGCTGTTTCTGACGAAATCCTGAAACGTGCTGCCGACAGCTATCGTCGTATCCGTAACACCGCGCGCTTCCTGCTGGCGAACCTGAACGGGTTCGATCCGGTTAAAGACATGGTGAAACCGGAAGATATGGTGGTGCTGGACAGGTGGGCGGTAGGTTGTGCGCAAGCGGCGCAGGACGAAATCCTGAAAGCCTATGAAGCTTATGACTTCCACGAAGTGGTACAGCGCCTGATGCGCTTCTGCTCCGTAGAAATGGGTTCGTTCTACCTCGACATCATCAAAGACCGTCAGTACACCGCGAAAGCGGACAGCGTGGCGCGTCGTAGCTGCCAGACTGCTCTGTTCCATATTGCAGAAGCGCTGGTTCGTTGGATGGCGCCGATCATGTCCTTCACCGCAGATGAAATCTGGGGCTACCTGCCAGGCGATCGTGAGAAGTACGTCTTTACCGGTGAATGGTACGAAGGTCTGTTTGGCTTAGGCGAAACCGAAGCGATGAACGATGCCTACTGGGACGAGCTGCTGAAAGTGCGCGGCGAAGTGAACAAGGTTATCGAGCAGGCGCGTGCGGATAAGAAAGTCGGCGGTTCTCTGGAAGCGGCAGTGACCCTGTACGCTGAACCTGAGCTGGCGGCGAAACTGACCGCGCTGGGCGAAGAGTTGCGCTTTGTTCTGCTGACCTCCGGCGCGACGGTTGCAGATTTTGCAGCGGCTCCAGCTGATGCTCAGCAGAGCGAACTGCTCAAAGGTCTGAAAATTGTACTGAGCAAAGCCGAAGGTGATAAATGTCCGCGCTGCTGGCATTACACTACCGACGTCGGCCAGGTGGCGGAACATGCAGATATCTGCGGACGCTGTGTCAGCAACATCGCCGGTGATGGCGAACAACGTAAGTTTGCCTGATGAGTAAGCCTCTTTGTTCAACAGGACTACGCTGGCTGTGGCTGGTGGTAGTCGTGCTGATTATCGATTTAGGCAGCAAATACCTGATCCTCCAGAACTTTGCTCTGGGGGATACGGTGTCGCTGTTTCCGTCGCTTAATCTGCACTACGCGCGTAACTATGGTGCGGCGTTTAGCTTCTTAGCCGACAGCGGCGGCTGGCAACGTTGGTTCTTTGCCGGTATCGCCATCGGTATTTGCGTCATCCTGATGGTGATGATGTATCGCTCGAAGGCGACGCAGAAGCTGAATAACATCGCGTATGCGTTAATCATTGGCGGCGCGCTGGGCAACCTGTTCGATCGCCTGTGGCACGGCTTCGTAGTTGATATGATTGACTTTTACGTCGGCGACTGGCATTTCGCGACCTTCAATCTGGCCGATACAGCTATCTGTATCGGGGCGGCATTGATTGTTCTCGAAGGCTTCCTGCCGTCGAAAGAGAAAAAAGCCGCATAAAAAAATGCCGGATGGCGCTATGCTAATCCGGCCTACAATTTACTGCGATCCTTGTAGGCCCGGTAAGCGTAGCGCCACCGGGCAGACAGGCGGCAGCAATTTTAAAGAGCAACCTGCATGTCTAAATCAGTACAGAGTAACAGTGCGGTGCTGGTGCACTTCACCCTTAAGCTCGACGATGGCTCCACCGCAGAGTCAACCCGCAATAACGGCAAGCCTGCGCTGTTTCGCCTGGGCGACGGTTCTCTGTCTGAAGGACTGGAGCAACACCTGCTGGGGCTAAAAGAAGGCGATAAAACCACCTTTGCTCTGGAGCCGGATGCCGCCTTTGGCGTATCAAGTCCGGACTTAATTCAGTATTTCTCGCGTCGGGAATTTATGGACGCGGGCGAGCCAGAAATTGGCGCTATCATGCTCTTTACCGCAATGGACGGCAGTGAGATGCCAGGTGTTATCCGCGAAATCAACGGTGACTCGATCACGGTTGATTTCAACCATCCGCTGGCCGGGCATACCGTTCATTTTGATATTGAAGTGCTGGAAGTCGAACCGGCACTGGAGGCGTAAAATGCAGATCCTGTTGGCCAACCCGCGCGGTTTTTGCGCTGGCGTAGACCGCGCTATCAGCATTGTCGAAAACGCGCTGGCTATTTACGGCGCGCCGATTTATGTCCGTCATGAAGTGGTACATAACCGTTATGTGGTGGATAGCCTGCGTGAGCGCGGGGCTATTTTTATCGAGCAAATCAGTGAAGTGCCGGACGGTGCGATCCTGATCTTCTCTGCCCACGGCGTGTCTCAGGCGGTGCGTAACGAAGCCAAAGGCCGCGACCTCACGGTTTTTGATGCAACCTGCCCGCTGGTGACCAAAGTACATATGGAAGTTGCCCGCGCCAGCCGTCGTGGCGAAGAATCCATTTTGATTGGTCACGCTGGACACCCGGAAGTTGAAGGCACGATGGGCCAGTACAGCAACCCGCAAGGCGGAATGTATCTGGTTGAATCACCAAATGATGTGCTGAAACTGAATGTGAAAAATGAAGGAAAATTATCTTTCATGACGCAGACCACGCTCTCCGTTGACGATACTTCTGACGTTATTGATGCTTTGCGTCAACGCTTCCCGAAAATTGTCGGACCGCGCAAAGACGATATCTGTTATGCCACCACCAACCGTCAGGAAGCGGTTCGCGCGCTGGCGGAACAGGCTGATGTTGTGCTGGTGGTCGGCTCGAAGAACTCCTCTAACTCCAACCGTCTGGCTGAACTGGCACAGCGAATGGGGAAAGCGGCGTATTTGATTGACGATGCGACCGACATCCAGGAAGCGTGGGTGAAAGAGGCGAAGTGCGTAGGCGTGACGGCCGGAGCCTCGGCGCCGGATATCCTGGTGCAAAACGTGATTGCTCGCCTGCAGGAGCTTGGCGGTGGGGAAGCTATTCCGCTGGAAGGCCGCGAAGAGAACATCGTTTTCGAAGTGCCGAAAGAGCTGCGTGTGGATGTTCGTGAAGTAGAGTAAGTCTTTCCGGTTACGATTATGAGAAGATGCCAGACTTAACGTCTGGCATTTTTTTATGGAGAAACCATGCGCTTACCGATCATTCTTGATACCGATCCCGGCATTGATGATGCCGCCGCCATTGCCGCCGCGCTGTTTGCCCCTGAGCTGGATCTGCAACTGATGACCACGGTAGCAGGCAATGTGTCGGTGGAAAAAACCACCCGTAATGCGTTGCAACTGCTGCACTTCTGGAATGCGGATGTTCCACTGGCGCAGGGAGCATCGATGCCGCTGGTGCGACCGCTGCGTGATGCCGCTTCCGTGCATGGTGAGTCCGGTATGGAAGGGTATGAATTTGTCGAACACGACCGACAGGCGATGGCAAAACCCGCCTTCCAGGCGATTCGCGATGCGCTGATGCATGCCTCACAGCCCGTGACGCTGGTGGCAATTGGCCCGCTGACCAACATTGCGCTGCTGCTGACCCATTATCCTGAATGCGTATTTAACATTAAGCGCCTGGTGATTATGGGGGGCTCTGCCGGGCGCGGGAACTTCACACCCAACGCCGAGTTTAATATTGCTATCGATCCCGAGGCTGCCGCGAAAGTCTTCCAGAGCGGGCTGGAGATTGTAATGTGCGGGCTGGACGTGACCAACCAGGCGATGCTTGCGCCGGAGTATCTGGCGACGTTACCTCAGCTTAACCAGACGGGAAAAATGCTGCATGCGCTGTTCAGTCACTACCGTAGCGGTAGCATGAATACGGGGCTGCGAATGCACGATCTCTGTGCGATTGCCTGGCTGGTGCGCCCGGATCTCTTTACGCTCAAGCCCTGTTTTGTCGCCGTTGAAACGCAGGGGGAATATACCTCTGGCACAACGGTAGTAGATATCGAAGGGCGGCTGGGGCAACCCGCTAATGCCCAGGTGGCACTGGGGCTGAATGTCGAGGGGTTCCAGCAGTGGGTGGCGCACGTTCTGGCACTGGCCCCCTGATTTCCGCGTTATATAACGATATGACGCTGCTTATTCCGTGGCGTCATGCCTTTTACTGATATCTTTCCCTGTTTATCATTAAATTCTAATTATCGACGTTTTCGGCTGGCGGCGCAGCGATACGCTGGTTAATCTGAAAACGATTTACGTAAAATTAACAAAAGAGAATAGCTATGCATGATGCACAAATCCGCGTTGCCATCGCGGGAGCCGGTGGACGCATGGGGCGTCAGTTGATTCAGGCCACTCTTGGCATGGATGGCGTACAGCTTGGCGCGGCGCTGGAGCGCGAAGGCTCTTCCTTACTGGGAAGCGATGCCGGAGAGTTAGCCGGAGCCGGGAAAACGGGCGTTACGGTACAAAGTAGCCTTGAAGCGGTGAAAGATGATTTCGATGTTTTCATCGATTTTACCCGCCCGGAAGGCACGCTGGCGCATCTGGCGTTTTGCCGCCAGCATGGGAAAGGGATGGTAATTGGCACCACCGGCTTTGATGAGGCGGGAAAACAGGCTATTCGCGATGCCGCGCAGGATATTGGCATCGTCTTCGCCGCTAACTTTAGCGTTGGCGTCAACGTCATGCTGAAGCTGCTGGAGAAAGCGGCGAAAGTGATGGGTGATTACACCGATATAGAGATTATTGAAGCGCATCACCGCCACAAAGTGGATGCGCCGTCAGGCACTGCGCTGGCGATGGGCGAGGCGATTGCCGGGGCGCTGGATAAAGATCTGAAAGACTGCGCAGTCTATTCCCGTGAGGGTTACACCGGCGAGCGCGTACCGGGCACGATTGGTTTTGCCACGGTGCGAGCGGGGGATATCGTCGGGGAACATACCGCGATGTTCGCCGATATTGGCGAGCGTATTGAGATCACGCATAAAGCGTCCAGCCGCATGACATTCGCCAACGGTGCCGTAAGATCGGCGGTTTGGCTGAAATCTAAATCAAATGGTCTTTTTGATATGCGAGATGTGCTTGATTTACGCAATTTGTAAGGTTTTTTACCCTTCATGATGTGGTTATTGTAGTCATAATTATTTGATTACATGGGGCAATATTTTATTGCCCTTTATTTTATCTATTTCAAGTTTATTTTGAATTGAATGTCTTATTTTTATAAGTTTTATTGTCTTTTTGTGTTGGTTAAATGTAAATTTTGACCATTTGGTCTACTTTTTGTATCTTGTTTCTGAGATTTAATACTCTTCCTGCCCCGCAAGCGTTTTCCACTCTAAGTTAGTTGATCTTTTTGATGCCTGGAGGCGGGTTAATTCGTCAATGGCGCAAAATAATAATAAAAAATGTCCTTTTGGGTAGACTTTTACGTGGGCTATCTCTAGAATGCCGCCGTTTGCCAGAAATCCATAGGTAAGCAAATTTGCATTGATTCATGATGTGTTAATGAATTAATATGCAAATAAAGTGAGTGAATATTCTCTGGAGGGTGTTTTGATTAAGTCAGCGCTATTGGTTCTGGAAGACGGAACCCAGTTTCACGGTCGGGCCATAGGGGCAACAGGTTCGGCGGTTGGGGAAGTCGTTTTCAATACTTCAATGACCGGTTATCAAGAAATCCTCACTGATCCTTCCTATTCCCGCCAAATCGTCACTCTTACTTATCCTCATATCGGTAATGTCGGCACCAATGAAGCCGATGCTGAATCTTCTCAGGTACATGCGCAAGGTCTGGTCATCCGTGACCTGCCGCTGATTGCCAGCAACTTCCGCGATACCGAAGACCTCTCTTCTTATCTGAAGCGCCATAACATTGTGGCGATTGCCGATATTGATACCCGTAAGCTGACGCGTTTGCTGCGTGAAAAGGGCGCACAAAACGGCTGCATCATCGCGGGCGATAATCCGGATGCCGCGCTGGCGCTGGAAAAAGCGAAAGCGTTCCCTGGCCTCAACGGTATGGATCTGGCGAAAGAAGTCACCACTGCGGAGCCGTATAGCTGGACGCAAGGTAGCTGGACGCTGGCCGGTGACCTGCCGGAAGCCAAATCTACCGATGAACTGCCGTTCCACGTTGTGGCGTACGATTTCGGCGCTAAACGTAACATTCTGCGTATGTTAGCGGACCGCGGCTGCCGCCTGACGGTTGTACCGGCGAAAACCTCAGCAGAAGACGTTCTGAAGATGAATCCGGACGGTATCTTCCTGTCCAACGGCCCTGGCGACCCGGCGCCGTGCGACTACGCGATTACCGCGATTCAGAAATTCCTCGAAACCGATATTCCGGTATTTGGTATCTGCCTCGGCCATCAACTGCTGGCGCTGGCGAGCGGTGCGAAGACCATTAAGATGAAGTTCGGCCACCACGGCGGCAACCATCCGGTAAAAGATATTGATAACAACACCGTGATGATCACCGCGCAGAACCACGGTTTTGCGGTCGATGAAGCGACGCTTCCGGCGAACCTGCGCGTGACGCATAAATCCCTGTTCGACCACACGCTGCAAGGCATTCATCGTACTGATAAGCCAGCCTTTAGCTTCCAGGGGCACCCGGAAGCGAGCCCCGGTCCGCACGATGCCGCACCGCTGTTCGACCACTTTATCGAGTTAATTGAGCAATACCGTCAGTCCGCGAAATAATCAGGAGTAAAAGAGCCATGCCAAAACGTACAGACATAAAAAGTATCCTGATTCTGGGCGCGGGTCCGATTGTTATCGGTCAGGCGTGTGAGTTTGACTATTCCGGCGCGCAGGCGTGTAAAGCGCTGCGTGAAGAGGGTTACCGCGTCATTCTGGTGAACTCCAACCCGGCGACCATCATGACCGACCCGGAAATGGCCGATGCCACCTACATCGAGCCAATTCACTGGGAAGTGGTACGCAAAATCATTGAGAAAGAGCGCCCGGATGCGGTGCTACCAACCATGGGCGGTCAGACAGCGCTGAACTGCGCACTGGAACTGGAACGCCAGGGCGTACTGGCTGAGTTCGGCGTGACCATGATTGGCGCGACGGCGGATGCTATTGATAAAGCGGAAGACCGTCGTCGCTTCGACATCGCGATGAAGAAGATTGGTCTCGACACCGCGCGTTCAGGCATCGCTCACACCATGGAAGAAGCGCTGGCGGTTGCAGCTGACGTTGGCTTCCCGTGCATTATCCGTCCTAGCTTCACCATGGGCGGCACCGGTGGCGGTATCGCCTACAACCGCGAAGAGTTCGAAGAAATCTGCGAACGCGGTCTGGACCTTTCCCCAACCAACGAGCTGCTGATTGATGAATCGCTGATTGGCTGGAAAGAGTACGAGATGGAAGTGGTGCGTGATAAAAACGACAACTGCATCATCGTCTGCTCCATCGAAAACTTCGATGCGATGGGCATCCATACCGGTGACTCCATCACCGTAGCACCTGCCCAGACGCTGACTGACAAAGAATATCAAATCATGCGTAACGCCTCGATGGCGGTACTGCGTGAAATCGGCGTGGAAACCGGCGGTTCTAACGTCCAGTTTGCGGTAAACCCGAAAAACGGTCGCCTGATTGTCATCGAGATGAACCCGCGCGTATCCCGCTCCTCGGCGCTGGCCTCTAAAGCCACCGGTTTCCCGATTGCGAAAGTTGCCGCCAAACTTGCTGTTGGATATACCCTCGACGAACTGATGAACGACATCACTGGCGGCCGTACTCCGGCTTCGTTTGAGCCGTCCATCGACTACGTTGTGACCAAGATTCCACGCTTCAACTTCGAGAAATTCGCCGGTGCTAACGACCGTCTGACCACGCAGATGAAATCTGTCGGCGAAGTGATGGCGATTGGCCGCACCCAGCAGGAATCGCTGCAGAAAGCGCTGCGCGGTCTGGAAGTCGGCGCGACCGGCTTTGACCCGAAAGTAAGCCTGGACGACCCTGAAGCGCTGACCAAAATCCGTCGTGAACTGAAAGACGCTGGCGCTGAGCGTATCTGGTATATCGCCGATGCCTTCCGCGCGGGCCTGTCCGTCGACGGCGTGTTCAACCTGACCAACATCGACCGCTGGTTCCTGGTACAAATTGAAGAGCTGGTGCGCCTGGAAGAAAAAGTAGCCGACCTTGGCATCAACGGCCTCGACGCTGACTTCCTGCGCGTACTGAAGCGTAAAGGTTTCGCTGATGCGCGTCTGGCGAAACTGGCCGGCGTTCGCGAAGCGGAAATCCGCAAGCTGCGCGACCAGTACAACCTGCACCCGGTCTATAAGCGCGTGGATACCTGCGCGGCAGAATTTGCCACCGACACTGCTTACATGTACTCCACTTATGAAGATGAGTGTGAAGCAAATCCGTCCGTCGACCGTGATAAAATCATGGTGTTGGGCGGCGGTCCAAACCGTATCGGTCAGGGTATCGAATTTGACTACTGCTGCGTACACGCCTCGCTGGCGCTGCGCGAAGATGGTTATGAAACCATCATGGTCAACTGTAACCCGGAAACCGTCTCTACCGACTACGACACCTCCGACCGTCTGTACTTTGAGCCGGTAACGCTGGAAGACGTGCTGGAAATCGTGCGCATCGAGAAGCCGAAAGGCGTTATCGTGCAGTACGGCGGTCAGACTCCGCTGAAGCTGGCGCGCGCGCTGGAAGCCGCAGGCGTACCG
Source organism: Citrobacter youngae (assembly GCF_003818115.1). Lineage (GTDB taxonomy): Bacteria > Pseudomonadota > Gammaproteobacteria > Enterobacterales > Enterobacteriaceae > Citrobacter > Citrobacter youngae. The sequence goes on from NZ_RPOI01000021.1 coordinate 20,853, forward strand.
GTAATCGGTACCAGCCCGGATGCCATCGACCGTGCGGAAGACCGTGAGCGCTTCCAGCACGCGGTTGACCGTCTGAAGCTGAAACAACCGGCGAACGCCACCGTAACGGCCATTGAACAGGCTGTTGAGAAGGCAAAAGAGATTGGTTACCCGCTTGTGGTACGTCCGTCCTACGTTCTCGGCGGTCGCGCGATGGAAATCGTCTATGACGAAGCCGACCTGCGTCGCTACTTCCAGACTGCGGTCAGCGTTTCTAACGATGCGCCGGTACTGCTGGACCGTTTCCTTGATGATGCGGTTGAAGTGGACGTGGACGCTATCTGCGACGGCGAAATGGTGCTGATTGGCGGCATTATGGAGCACATCGAACAGGCGGGTGTACACTCCGGTGACTCCGCATGTTCTCTGCCTGCGTACACGCTGAGCCAGGAAATTCAGGATGTAATGCGCCAGCAGGTGCAGAAACTGGCCTTCGAACTGCAGGTTCGCGGTCTGATGAACGTCCAGTTTGCGGTGAAGAATAACGAAGTTTACCTGATTGAAGTGAACCCGCGTGCGGCGCGTACCGTTCCATTCGTCTCCAAAGCAACGGGTGTTGCGCTTGCAAAAGTCGCGGCACGCGTAATGGTCGGAAAAACGCTGGCACAGCAGGGCGTCACCAAGGAAGTTATCCCGCCGTACTACTCGGTAAAAGAAGTGGTGCTGCCGTTCAACAAGTTCCCGGGCGTTGACCCGCTGTTAGGGCCGGAAATGCGCTCTACCGGGGAAGTGATGGGCGTGGGGCGTACCTTCGCAGAAGCGTTCGCTAAGGCACAGTTGGGCAGCAGCTCCACCATGAAAAAACAGGGTCGTGCGCTGCTCTCCGTTCGCGAAGGCGATAAAGAGCGCGTGGTTGACCTGGCGGCGAAGCTGCTGAAGTTTGGTTTTGAGCTGGATGCGACGCACGGCACGGCGATTGTGCTGGGCGAAGCGGGTATCAATCCACGTCTGGTGAACAAGGTGCATGAAGGGCGTCCGCACATTCAGGACCGTATCAAGAATGGCGAGTACACTTACATCATCAACACCACCGAAGGGCGTCAGGCGATTGAAGACTCCAAGCTGATTCGCCGCAGCGCACTGCAGTACAAAGTGCATTATGACACTACCCTGAACGGCGGTTTCGCGACGGCGATGGCGCTGAATGCCGATGCCACTGAGAAGGTGACCTCTGTGCAGGAAATGCACGCACAGATCAAAAAGTCATAAAAAATAGGTTCGGTGATAATTGTGTTAACCTGACCTGCAATATAATCTTGAAAGGGTTTCTGTAAAGAAACCCTTTTTTAAATTCGCGTAAGGTCATTCCTGGCCAAATGCACTTTCATAACCACATTTTCAATGTAATAAGCACGATATAGCTCACACTAATCAACATTCAAGTCGCATACTATCCTTTATATCCACAATTTTAATATGGCTTAGTTTTTATTAATTTGGACAGGCCGTAGCCAGATTTTTAATTTGTGAAATGGTGTGCTTATGTGTGAAAAATATGTTGAAAGACCGCTTTATTTGTTAATTGCTGACTGGATGATGGCTGAGGATCGTTGGATCACCGCAAAGGAAATTTCCCGCCATTTTGATATTGAGCACTGCAAAGCAATTAATACTCTCTCTTATATTCTGTCGGAAGTGGGAGAAATTGTTTGTGAAGTTAAGATGATCCCTAATCAGATTGCAGGCCGGGGCTGCCAGTGCCAGCGTCTGGTAAAAGTCATCAGTATTGATTCTCATCTCTACAACCGATTGAGCCACAATTTGCAGGAAAAAAAGGTGAGTGTGGCGAAAACGCCGCGGCTGTCTGCCGTTCCCCCAACAGAGCTCAACCGTGAGCAGAAATGGCAGATGATGCTCTCCAAGAGTATGCGTCGCTAATTGTCAGTTTGCCTGATGGCGTTATAAACGGTGGTTGACGCGTAGGCCGGATAAGCGTGAGCGCATCCGGCATCAATTACTGTGCTGATTTGGGTTTTACGTCCGTCGTGCCTTTCAGGCGCGGCCGGTGTTTTTCGACCCGCGTTAATGGCTGCGTCTCGTGTAGGCTTGTTTGGCAGCGGGTTGCAAGGTCCTGATACTCTTTGGTGTTTAACCGTTTCCAGTGCAGTTCCTGAACCGTGACTTCACGCAATACGCGAGCGGGTGAGCCCACCAGCATCTGCCTGGCCTCCCCCTGAAAGCCGGCTTTGACAAAGCTCATGGCGGCGACAATGCTCTCTTCACCAATCACTGCGCCGTCCATAATGACGCTGTTCATGCCGATCAGCGCATCTCTGCCCACCACGCAACCGTGCAGGATTGCGCCATGGCCGATATGCCCATTCTCATGCACGATGGTGTCAGTGTCGCAATAACCGTGCATGATGCAGCCATCCTGCAAGTTAGAACCTGCCTCCAGAATCAGGCGACCATAGTCACCGCGCAGTGAGGCATGTGGGCCGACGTAGACGCCAGCCCCCACGATCACATCACCAATCAACACGGCGCTGGGATGAACATACGCCTCTGGATGTACTACCGGAATCAGGCCTTCAAAGGCGTAATAGCTCATCGGTTATCAGCGTCCTTTCCACACCGGATCGCGTTTTTCCGCAAATGCCAGTGGTCCTTCCAGCGCATCTTCCGAGTGCAGCACCGACGGATAGTGCTTCAGCACACCACTGCGGATGTAACGGTAGCCTTCTTCTACCGGCATTTCGCTGGTCGCACGATAAATCTCTTTCAGCGCGGCGATAGCCAGCGGGGCGCTATTCACCAGCTGCTGCGCCAGTTCGCGCGCGCTATCCATCAGTTCGCTCTGGCTGACAACGCGGTTGACGATACCCCAACGTAGCGCTTCTTCGGCGCTCATTCGTCTGCCTGTCATCACCATTTCGTTGACGATAGCCGGTGGCAGTAGCTTCGGCAGACGCAGAACGCCGCCGCTGTCAGGCACGATCCCGAGCTTGGCTTCCGGTAGCGCGAAGCTGGCATTTTCCGCGCAGACGATGAAATCCGCCGCCAGCGCCAGCTCAAAACCACCGCCAAACGCATAGCCATTTACCGCAGCGATGACCGGTTTATCGAGGTCGAAAATTTCGGTTAAACCGGCAAAGCCGCCTGGGCCAAAATCGGCATCCGGCGCTTCACCTTCAGCTGCCGCTTTTAAGTCCCAGCCCGCAGAAAAGAATTTCTCACCACCGCCGGTGATTATCGCTACGCGTAATTCCGGGTCATCACGAAAATTAAGAAACGCTTCGCCCATGGCAAAGCTGGTTTTGGCATCAATGGCATTGGCTTTAGGCCGGTCGAGGGTAATTTCCAGAATCGGGCCGTTACGGGTCAGATGTAATGATTCACTCATAGTTCATCTCCAGATAAATAGATTTCCCGGCAGGAGGAATTCCTACCGGGAGGGTTATTTCAGATTTTTTTTGATTATTTTTCCTGAACAATTGCGCGGCAGGTCGGTTCTTATCTCCATAAAAGAGGGAACCTTGAATTTCGCCATATTGTTTTCGCAGAAGCTGAAGAACTCGGCTTCGCTTAATGTTTCACCTTCATTAAGGACGATAAACGCTTTAATGGCTTCATCACGGATTGAATCTTTAATACCGACAACCACAATGTCCTGAATTTTCGGATGCGCAGAAATAATATTTTCCAGCTCGACGCAGGAGACATTTTCTCCGCCGCGTTTAATCATGTTGCAGCGTCTGTCGACGAAATAAAAAAAACCGTCCGCATCCTGGTAACCCGAATCTCCGGTATGTAACCAACCCTCAGCTTCCAGCGCTTTGGCGGTAGCCTCCGGCTGGGCATAGTACTCTTTGAAGATTGTTTTGCCCGGCACGCCTTTAATACAGATTTCGCCAATTTCTCCGGCGGGCAGGGGACGGTTGTGATCGTCACGGATTTCGGCTTCATAGCTAAACCCTACGCGGCCAATTGAGGGCCAGCGTCGTTTGTCACCGGGACGGTCGCCGATAATACCGACGATGGTTTCAGTCATACCGTAGGAGGTCAGCAGCCTGACGCCAAAACGTTCGGTAAAGGCGTCTTTTTCCTGTGCGGATAAATTGAGATAGAACATTACTTCGCGCAGGTGATGCTGTCTGTCGGTTGGCGCGGCAGGTTGTACCATCAGCGTTCTGATCATCATCGGAATGCATTCGGTAACCGTCGCCTTATATCTATGCACCTGATTCCAGAACGTCCTGGCACTGTACTTCTCTAGCAGCACAAAGGTGCTGCCAGCGGAGAATGCGGGCATTGCGGCGGTACACTGACAGTCGATATGAAAAGCGGGCATCACCGTCATGTAGACGTCATCATTACGCAGAGCGATTTGCCAGGAAGTGTAGTAGCCTGCAAAACGCAGGTTGTAGTGGGTAATCACCACCCCTTTAGGTCGTGAAGTGGTGCCTGAGGTAAACAGAATTTCCGCCGTATCGTCAGTGGATAACGCGGGCGTATAACACAGCGTAGTCGACTGGCGGGATTGCAGTTGGGTAAAGTGGCTCACGCCGTCGTCAACCGGAAGCTGTTCGCCAATCAGACAGATATGATTAAGCGGTGTGGTATTTTCCAGCCGTATCTGGCGGTACATAGGATAAAACTGGGCGCTGGTGACCAGCAGGCTTACCTGGCTGTTTTGCAGGATCCAGGCACTTTCTTCGCCCAGTAAGCGGGCATTAATCGGTACCATAATGGCGCCAATTTTTGCCAGCCCAAACCAGCAAAAAATGAATTCCGGACAGTTATCCAGATGCAATGCGACCTTATCGCCCTTGCGGATCCCTAAGGAATGGAAAAGGTTTGCCGTGCGGTTAATCTCTTCATTGAGCGAGGCATAGCTAAACTGCCGAACGACTCCTTCGCAGGATTCGAAAATTAACGCCGTTTTATCTCCGTACACCCCGGCCAGGTCGTCCCACATCTGACGTAAGTTTTGTCCGCCAACGATATCCATATTGCTTTATCCACTGAAATCAGGCGTGAGCGCTAACCCACTCGCGGGTCAGCGCGTCGCGTTTATTCCTCAACTCTGGCCAGGCCTTTGCCGACCAGCTCATTTATGTCTGCTTCGCTATATCCAATATTTTTCAGAATGGCGGCGGTATCCATGCCGTGTGACGGCATGCCACGCCAGATTTTCCCTGGGTTGTTTTTAAATTTCGGCATGATGTTTGGCCCTTTGCAGGTGCGGCCATCCATTGTTTGCCACTGAGTAATGGATTCACGGGCAACGTACTGCGGGTTGTCTTCCAGTTCCGGAATGGTCAGCACCTTCGCGCAGGCGATATTCAGCTCAGCAAAGCGCGCCTGGACTTCGGCGATGGTGTGTGTTGCCAGCCACGCGTCCAGTTTCTCTTCCACGAGCGGGCCGTAAGGGCATTCCACGCGATGGATAAGCTGGGTACCTTCCGGGACTTCCGGTGTGCCAAGAATGTGGGCGAGGCCAATATCTTTGAAGCACTCGTTGATTTGCGTGATGCCGACCAGCTCCATGACGATGTAACCATCGGCGCATTTATACAGGCCGCAGCCAGCGTAATACGGGTCTTTGCCTTTGGTCATGCGTGGGCAAATTTCGCCGCCGTTAAAGTAATCCATCATGAAATACTGGCCCATGCGCAACATCACCTCGTACATGGCGATATCAATGCTTTCACCTTTGCCCGTTTCGCGTACTTTGTGCAGGGCAGCCAGCGCCGCTGTCGTTGCGGTCATCCCTGAGAAGTAATCGGCGGTGTACGGGAAGGCTGGCATCGGCTGATCAACATCACCGTTTTGAATCAGATAGCCGCTGAACGCCTGCGCGATGGTGTTGTAAGCCGGAAGATTGGTGTACTCCTCGGTACCAAACTGGCCGAAGCCGGAAAGGTGGGCGATAACCAGTTTCGGGTTGTGTTCCCACAGCACTTCATCGGTAATGCCGCGACGGGCAAAGGCCGGGCCTTTACTGGCTTCAATGAAGATATCGGTGGTTTCCATCAGCTTCAGAAACGCTTCCCGACCTTCATCTTTGAAAATATTGAGCGACAGGGCGTGCAGGTTACGACGTGAGAGCTGCGGATAGTTAGGCTGTACGCGGATGGTATCGGCCCACGCAACGTTTTCAATCCAGATAACCTCAGCCCCCCATTCGGCGAACATCTGTCCGGCGAACGGACCGGCAATTTCGATCCCTGAAAAGACAACTCGTACCCCGGCAAGTGGGCCAAAGGTTGGCATTGGTAAGTGATCCATAATTTTGCTCCTGGCATTTTTTTGCGGTATGTAGGCCGGATAAGCACAGCGCCATCCGGCATAATTGCCTGATGGCGACGCGAGCGTCTTATCAGGCCTACAAGGGGTCGATTAACGGTATTGCTTGAGTACCGCACGACCCAACGTCAGGATCTGCATTTCGTCAGAACCACCAGAAACACGGTCAACGCGCAGGTCACGCCAGAAGCGCGTGATGCGATGGTTACCCGCGATACCCACGCCACCCAGCACCTGCATGGCGGTGTCTACCACTTCAAATGCCGCGTTGGCGCAGAAGTATTTGCACATTGCCGCGTCACCCGAGGTAATAGTGCCGTTATCCGCTTTCCATGCGGCTTCCAGCAGCATGTTTTTCATGGAGTTCAGTTTGATCGCCATGTGCGCGAACTTCTCCTGAATCAGCTGGAAACGGCCGATCGTTTCGCCAAACTGTACGCGCTGATTGGCGTAGCGCGCGGCGTCTTCAAACGCGCACATTGCCGTACCGTAGTTGGTCAGCGCGACGAGGAAGCGTTCATGGTCAAACTCTTCTTTCACGCGATTGAAACCGTTACCTTCCCGACCGAACATGTCTTTCTCGTCCAGCTCAACGTCGTCAAAGGTGATTTCACAGCAGCTATCCATACGCAGACCGAGTTTCTCCAGTTTGTTGACCTTGATACCCGCTTTGCTCATGTCAACGAACCACTCGGTATAAACAGGTTTATCCGGCGATGCGCCATCTCTCGCCATCACCACGATGTACGGGGTATAGGCGCTACTGGTGATAAAGCACTTACTGCCATTAAGATAAACCTTACCATTTTTACGTGTATAAGTGGTTTTCAGGCTACCAACATCCGATCCCGCTCCCGGTTCGGTGATCGCAGAGTTCCACATCTGCTTACCGGTTCCCTGGAACGCCATGATTTTATCGATTTGTTCCTGAGTCCCTTCACGCAGGAAGGTATTAAAACCACCCGGTAACTGGTACAGCACATAGGTTGGCGCGCCCAGGCGGCCGAGTTCCATCCAGACGGCGGCCACGGTGACAAAACCCGCTTCCAGTCCACCGTGTTCTTCCGGGATCAACAGGCTATCGATGCCCATATCCGCCAGTGCTTTTACAAAACGCTCAGGGTAGACGCTGTCGCGATCGCACTCGGCAAAATAAGCTTCCCAGTTCTCACTGGCCATCAGTTCACGAATACCGGCGACAAACAGTTCCTGCTCGTCATTTAAGTTGAAATCCATCTTTCAGCCTCTTGATCAATTGGGTTAATAAGAATTACTTGTCTTTCCAGTGCACTTTGGCGTCTTTAATAAAGGACAGCGTCACCATGATGTTGACGAAGAACAACGGGCATCCTCCGGCGATAATCGCGGTCTGTATCGGCTTCAGCCCGCCCAGCGCCAGCAGAACGATACCGATGATGCCGACCAGCACGGACCAGCCAATACGCACTAACAGCGGCGGTTCTTCACCATCGCGAACTTCGCGACAGGTGGACATCGCCAGGGTGTAAGAGCAGGCGTTAATCAGCGTGACGGTGGCAATAAAGCAAAGGATGAAGAAGCCCCACATGGTGGCGGTGCTGAATGGCAAGGCGGCCCAGGTTTCGATAATGGCGCGCGCCACGCCGTGCTGTTCAATCAGTTGCGGGATGTTGAGAATGTTTTTATCCATCAGCAGCAGGGTATTGCTGCCAAGGACGGTCCACAGGATCCAGGTGGAAGCGGTCAGGCCCAGCACCATCCCGAAGCACAGTTCACGTACGGTACGACCACGAGAAATACGCGCCAGGAAGATGCTCATCTGGATGGCGTAAATGACCCACCACGCCCAGTAGAAGACGGTCCAGCCCTGCGGGAAGCCGCCTTTGCCGATGGCATCGGTATAGAACAGCATGCGCGGCAGATACATCAGCAGCATGCCGACGGAGTCGGTGAAGTAGTTCATGATGAAGCTGGCGCCGCTGACGATAAACACCCAGCCCAGCATCAGGAAGCTCAGGTAGCTACGCACGTCGCTGGCGATCCTGACCCCTTTTTGCAGGCCGCAGGCCACGCAAATGGCGTTCAGAATGATCCAGCAGGTAATGATGATGGCATCTAATTGCAGCGTATGCGGAATACCGAACAGCCATTGCATACACTCGGTTACCAGCGGCGTCGCCAGACCGAGGCTGGTACCCATCGCAAAAATCAGCGCCACCAGGTAGAAGTTATCCACGATGGTGCCGAACAGCCCTTTCGCATGCTTTTCGCCTACTAACGGTACCAGCGTGGAGCTGGGACGGATGACGTCCATCTTGCGCACAAAGAAGAAGTAGGCGAAGGCCACGGAAAGGAAGCTGTAGGTTGCCCACGGCAACGGTCCCCAGTGGAACAGGCTGTACGCCAGACCGATCTCTTTCGCACCCGTGGAATTGGGCTCCAAAGCGAACGGCGGGGTAGAGATATAGTAGTAGATCTCGATGGAACCCCAGAACAGCACCGCGGCGGATGTACAGGAGGCGAACATCATAAAAATCCAGCTGGCGGTACTAAACTCGGGTTTTTCGTCGCCTAATTTCTTTTTGGCATACGGGCCAAAGACTAACCAGAACCATCCGAAGAGCATGACGACCATATACCATTCGAATGCCCAACCCCAGACGTTGGTGACATAACTGAATACCGCATTAATAACGACGTTAGCGGCATCAAGATCTCTTACTGTTAGCCAACAAAGTATCCCAACAATTATTAATGGCGGAAAAAAAACCTTCGGTTCAATTCCCGATTTTCTCTTTTCATTTTTCATAAGTGAATTCCAGTGTGAAAACGAAATTTATTTAGCGTGCCCGTATGTGATCGTTTGTTTATTTATTATTAATGATTTGTTGATGACTTTTTAACCTCTGGGGCGCCTCAGTGAGTAACTCATAATGGGTATTCATTTCCGGCTGTTCTGTTATCTGTGTCACACTTTTTTATGCTGGTTATTTTGTCTGGAAATCTAGATAATTTCTTTATTAATCATGATATTGACATTGGTTTTTTAACTTTTTTAAGTGACTGGCGTTCAATATTGTTGAACCAGCAGACAATATTGAAAATTTTCATATTTGACGTGATTCTTTCAATATTGGTGAGGCATGTAACACTATTGAAAGTTACGAATTTCAATGTGTGACATTTTCAATATTGGTGATTAAGGTTTTATTTCCGAATTAAAGAGCGTGATATCTGTATTTAACACCGCCGATATAAATACGTTTCCTTCATGATTTCTGGAGATGCAATGAAGATAATTACTTGCTACAAATGCGTACCTGATGAGCAGGATATTGCGATTAATAATGCTGATGGAACACTCGATTTCAGCAAAGCAGATGGCAAAATCAGCCAATATGATCTGAATGCGATCGAGGCAGCTTGCCAGTTAAAACAGCAGGTGGGAGAGGCTCAGGTTGTGGCCATGAGCGTCGGAGGCAAAGCGCTGACCAATGCAAAAGGGCGCAAAGATGTGCTTTCCCGTGGCCCTGATGAACTGATTGTTGTCATTGACGATCAATTTGAACAGGCGCTGCCGCAACAAACTGCCACTGCGCTGGCTGCCGCCGTGCAAAAATCCGGTTTTGATCTGCTTATTTGCGGCGACGGTTCTTCCGATCTTTATGCTCAGCAGGTTGGTCTGCTGGTGGGCGAAATGCTGGACGTGCCGGCGATAAACGGCGTGAGCAAAATCCTCTCTCTTACCGACAGCACTCTGACGGTAGAGCGTGAACTGGAAGATGAAGTTGAAACCCTGAGTATCCCGCTTCCGGCGGTTGTCGCGGTCTCTACTGACATCAACACCCCTCAAATCCCTTCCATGAAAGCCATTCTTGGCGCGGCGAAAAAACCGGTTCAGGTTTGGTCGACTACAGACATTGGGCTGAACAGCGTGCAGGCGTATTCCGCACAGCATGTTGCTGCACCGAAACAGCGCGAGCGTCAGCGCGTTGTAATTGAAGGTGACGGTGAAGAACAGATTGCCGCGTTTGTCGAGAATCTTCGCAAAATCATTTAATTATCAGGGGATGTTATGAACAAATTTTCCAGTATCTGGGTATTCAGTGATACCCCTTCTCGTCTGCCGGAACTGATGAAAGGTGCGCAGGCTTTAGGCGAAAAAGTTAACACGTTTGTGCTCAGCGATGCGGACAGCGCAACGGCATGTCATTTAGGCGCGGATCATGTCTGGCTGCTCAGCGGCAAACCAGAAGACCGTATGGTTGAAGACTACGCCGATGCGATGGCCGAAATCATTCGTCAGCACAGCGAGGGCGGCGCGGTGCTGCTGCCGAATACACGTCGGGGCAAGCTGTTAGCGGCAAAGCTGGGCTTTCGCTTGTCGGCTGCAGTCTCAAATGACGCCAGCGCAGTCGCGGTGCAGGATGGAAAAGCGGCGGTCAAACATATGGTTTACGGCGGTCTGGCGATGGGAGCAGAAACAATCGCTTCACCGTTTGCCGTGATCACTCTCAGTAGCGGAACGTTTGACGCGCAGCAACCGGATACCGCTCGCAGCGGCGAGGTGCACACCATCCAGTGGCAGGCTCCGGCCTTTGTCGTGACCCGTACGGCAACTCAGGAGCGTCAGAGCAACAGCGTCGATCTCGACAAAGCCCGTCTGGTGGTCAGCGTGGGACGCGGTATTGGTAGCAAAGAAAATATCTCGCTTGCCGAAGCGCTGTGCCAGACGATTGGCGCTGAGTTGGCCTGTTCCCGTCCGGTGGCGGAAAACGAGAAGTGGATGGAGCATGAACGCTACGTCGGCATCTCCAACCTGATGCTTAAGCCTGAACTGTATCTGGCCGTGGGGATCTCAGGGCAGATCCAACATATGGTCGGCGCCAACGGCGCACAGACGATTTTCGCCATCAACAAAGACAAAAATGCGCCGATTTTCCAATATGCAGATTATGGGATTGTTGGCGATGCGCTGAAGATCCTGCCTGCGCTGACGGCTGCCTTAGCGCGTTAAACCATTCGGGCAGGATGCGAAGGTATCCTGCCGCTGACAGGAGTACGTATGTCCGAAGATATCTTTGATGCCATCATCGTGGGTGCAGGTCTGGCTGGTTCGGTTGCAGCGCTGGTGCTGGCTCGGGAAGGTGCACAGGTGCTGGTTATCGAGCGCGGCAATTCTGCTGGCGCGAAGAATGTCACCGGTGGGCGCATGTATGCGCATAGCCTGGAGCGCATTATTCCCGGTTTTGCTGAGCAGGCTCCCATTGAACGCATAATCACCCACGAAAAGCTCGCCTTTATGACCGACAAAGGGGCGATGACCATCGACTATTGCAATGGTGAAGAGGCCGCATCGTCGCAGGTTTCTTATTCCGTCTTACGTAGCAAATTTGACGCCTGGCTGATGGAGCAGGCCGAAGAGGCGGGCGCTCAGCTCATCACCGGTATTCGCGTGGATAACGTTGTGCAGCGCGAGGGTAAAGTCGTGGGCGTGGAAGCCGACGGCGATATTCTGGAAGCCAAAGTGGTGATCCTCGCCGACGGGGTGAATTCTTTGTTGGCAGAAAAACTGGGCATGGCAAAGCGCGTCGAGGCATCGCATGTTGCCGTCGGCGTAAAAGAGCTGATCGAATTGCCAAAATCGGTGATTGAAGATCGTTTCCAGTTACAGGGGAACGAAGGCGCAGCCTGTTTGTTTGCCGGATCGCCAACCGATGGATTGATGGGCGGTGGTTTTCTCTATACGAATGAAACAACCCTTTCTCTGGGACTGGTCTGCGGTCTTCATCATCTGAAAGACGCTAAAAAATCGGTCCCGCAAATGCTGGAAGATTTCAAACAGCATCCGGCGGTTGCCCCGCTGATCGCCGGTGGCAAGCTGGTGGAATATGCCGCGCACGTCGTACCTGAAGCCGGTATGAATATGCAGCCTGAACTGGTGGGGGACGGTGTGCTGATTGCCGGTGACGCTGCCGGAATGTGTATGAACCTCGGCTTTACCATTCGCGGTATGGATCTCGCCATTTCCGCAGGCGAAGCGGCGGCGAAAACGGTGCTTTCAGCGATGAAGCGTGACGACTTTAGCAAGCAGTCGCTGGGTGAATACCGTCAGCATCTGGACGATGGCCCGATGCGCGATATGCGTATGTACCAGAAGCTTCCTGCTTTTCTTGATAACCCGCGCATGTTTACCGCCTATCCCGAAATGGCGGTCAGTATCGCACGCGACCTGTTCACCGTGGATGGTTCCGCCCCAGTGCCAATGCGTAAAAAAATCCTGCGCCATGCGAAGAAAGTGGGCTTCATCAACCTGATGAAAGATGGCCTGAAAGGAGTGACCGTATTATGACATCTCCCGTCAATGTGGACGTCAAACTGGGCGTCAATAAGTTCAATGTCGATGAAGACAGCCCGCATATCATTCTCAAAACCGATCCTGATAAACAGGCGCTGGAAGTGCTGATTAAGGCCTGTCCAGCAGGGCTGTATAAAAAACAGGACGACGGCAGCGTACGGTTTGATTACGCCGGGTGCCTGGAGTGCGGAACGTGCCGCATTCTCGGGCTCGATACAGCGCTGGAAAAGTGGGAATACCCGCGTGGGACATTTGGCGTGGAGTTTCGCTACGGTTAATAAGTACGAGGTTGTGCACCCGTAGGCCGGATAAGATGCGGTAGCGTCGCCATCCGGCAATCATGTGGCGCCAATGCCGGATGGCGGCGTAAATGCCTTATCCGGCCTACAGATGACGCTTTGCCCGTGTTGAAACAGGAAGTCGCTATGCAGCAGCCCAGGAACTTTGATGACATCAAATTTACCTCTATTCACCGCCGGATAATGCTGTGGGGAAGCGGTGGGCCGTTTCTGGATGGTTATGTGCTGGTGATGATTGGCGTGGCGCTGGAACAGCTCACGCCAGCATTGAAACTGGACGCACAGTGGATTGGTCTGCTGGGCGCCGGCACGCTCGCCGGTCTGTTTGTGGGGACGTCGCTGTTTGGCTACATTTCCGATAAGGTCGGGCGGCGCAAAATGTTCATCATCGATATTATCGCCATTGGCGTGATATCGGCAGCAACCATGTTTGTTTCCTCGCCCGTTGAATTGTTAGTGATGCGCGTGCTGATCGGCATTGTGATTGGTGCCGATTATCCGATTGCTACCTCGATGATTACCGAGTTCTCCAATACCCGCCAGCGCGCTTTCTCCATCGGTTTTATCGCCGCGATGTGGTATGTCGGCGCCACCTGTGCCGATCTGGTCGGTTACTGTTTGTATGATGTTGAGGGCGGATGGCGCTGGATGTTGGGCAGCGCGGTGATCCCCTGCATTTTGATCCTGATTGGGCGCTTCGATCTTCCTGAATCGCCGCGCTGGCTGCTGCGTAAAGGTCGGGTGAAAGAGTGTGAAGCGATGATGATCAAACTCTTCGGCGAACCGGTGGTGTTCGACGAAGAGGCGCCGCAGGAGACGCGTTTCCTTCAGTTGTTTAATCGTCGTCACTTTCCATTTGTCCTGTTTGTTGCCGCCATCTGGACCTGTCAGGTGATCCCGATGTTTGCTATTTATACTTTCGGCCCGCAGATTGTCGGCTTGCTGGGCCTTGGTGTTGGAAAAAGCGCCGCGTTGGGTAACGTGGTGATCAGCCTGTGCTTCATGCTGGGCTGTATTCCACCGATGTTCTGGCTCAATAGCGCGGGCCGTCGACCGCTGTTGATTGGCAGCTTTATTATGATGACGCTGGCGTTGGCCGTGCTGGGGCTAATCCCTGATATGGGCGCATGGCTGGTGGTGCTGGCGTTTGCCGTATACGCGTTTTTCTCAGGGGGACCCGGGAACCTGCAGTGGCTATACCCTAACGAACTGTTCCCCACCGATATTCGTGCCTCTGCCGTCGGCGTGATTATGTCCTTAAGCCGTATTGGCACTATTGTTTCAACCTGGGCACTGCCGATCTTCATCACGAAATATGGGATTAATTCCGTGATGTTAATGGGGGCAGGGATTTCATTGATTGGTCTGTTGGTTTCTATTGCCTTCGCCCCGGAAACGCGAGGTCTGACGCTGGCGCAAACCAGCCAAATGACGATTCGCAGAAAACCGATGTCCAGAGCGAGCGGTTAAGAGTGTTCTGTATTTTCCCTGCAACTCAGTCAGTTAGCCTACAGTTAACGGGCATATCACTGAAAATGACTGAAAAGCAGGGAGAACACCATGCAAAAACATATTCTGATCACCTCCATTTTTACCGCCGCAGCGCTGTTTACCGTTGCCGGTTGCTCTTCTAATCAGGCGGTTAAAACGACCGACGGCAAAACCATCGTCACCGATGGCAAACCGCAAGTGGATGAAGATACGGGCCTGGTCTCGTACAAAAATGCGCAAACGGGTAAGACGGAACAAATTAACCGCGATCAGGTTAAGGATATGAGCGAACTGGACAACTAGTTCAGTTTTCTCCATTCAGCCACTCAATAATATTGACTGTTAGCCTGTGGATTAAGTGACTAAACTCACTGTTATTACAATAATGCAGTGACACAGGCTAATCATGATTCTCATCATTTATGCGCATCCCTATCCGCAGCATTCGCATGCGAATAAGCGGATGCTTGAGCAGGTAAGGACACTGGAAGGGGTGGAGGTTCGTTCGCTCTATGAACTCTATCCCGATTTCAATATCGATATCGCCGCAGAACAGGACGCGCTGTCACGTGCGAGCCTGATTATCTGGCAACATCCCATGCAATGGTACAGCACTCCTCCGTTACTCAAATTGTGGATGGATAAGGTCCTCTCCCACGGCTGGGCGTATGGTCACGGCGGTACCGCGCTGCATGGCAAACACCTGATGTGGGCAGTAACCACCGGTGGCGGTGAAAACCACTTTGATATCGGTTCCCACCCCGGGTTTGACGTGCTTTCCCAGCCTTTACAGGCAACAGCGCTCTATTGCGGCCTCAAATGGCTACCGCCGTTTGCGATGCACTGTACGTTTATCTGTGATGACGAAACGCTGCAGGCGCAGGCGCGTCACTACAAACAGCGTCTGATGGAATGGCAGGAGGCACACCATGGATAGCCATACGCTGATACAGGCGCTGATTTATCTCGGATCGGCGGCGCTGATAGTCCCCATTGCCGTGCGGCTGGGGTTAGGGTCGGTGCTGGGCTATCTCATCGCCGGATGCATTATCGGACCCTGGGGTCTGAGGCTGGTGACGGACGCCGAATCTATCCTGCATTTTGCGGAAATCGGTGTGGTGCTGATGCTGTTTGTCATTGGTCTGGAGCTGGATCCGCAACGTTTGTGGAAATTGCGGGCCTCGGTGTTCGGCGGCGGTGCATTGCAGATGGTGGTTTGCGGCGGTTTGATTGGCCTGTTCTGTATGTTCCTCGGCCTGCGCTGGCAGGTGGCGGAGCTGATCGGCATGACGCTGGCGCTTTCCTCGACGGCCATCGCGATGCAGGCGATGAATGAACGCAACCTGATGGTGTCGCAACTGGGGCGTAGCGCATTTGCCGTGCTGCTGTTCCAGGATATCGCCGCTATTCCATTGGTGGCGATGATCCCATTGCTGGCGGCGAGCGGTGCATCGACTACGCTTGGGGCATTTGCATTGTCTGCCCTGAAGGTAGCGGGCGCACTGGTATTGGTGGTGGTGTTGGGGCGTTATGTCACCCGTCCTGCCTTACGTTTTGTTGCGCGCTCGGGCCTGCGGGAAGTGTTCAGCGCCGTCGCGCTGTTCCTCGTTTTCGGTTTTGGTCTGCTGTTGGAAGAGGTTGGCCTGTCGATGGCTATGGGGGCGTTTCTGGCTGGCGTGCTGCTGGCGAGCTCTGAGTATCGCCACGCGCTGGAAAGTGATATTGAGCCGTTTAAGGGGCTGCTGCTGGGGCTGTTCTTCATCGGTGTGGGGATGTCTATCGACTTCGGTACGCTGATTGATAATCCTTTGCGTATTATCATTCTGCTGGTTGGTTTCCTGGTGATTAAAACCGTCATGCTGTGGCTGATAGCGAAACCCTTACAGGTGCCGAACAAGCAGCGTCGCTGGTTTGCCGTATTACTTGGGCAGGGCAGTGAGTTTGCCTTCGTGGTGTTTGGCGCGGCGCAAATGGCGAACGTGCTTGACCCTGACTGGGCGAAATCGCTGACGCTGGCGGTCGCGCTGTCGATGGCGGCGACGCCGATTTTACTGGTGATTCTTACGCGTCTGGAAAAATCGGCGACCGGTGAAGCGCGGGAAGCGGATGAAATCGATGAGGAGCAACCGCGGGTGATCATCGCTGGATTTGGGCGATTTGGCCAGATAACCGGTCGTCTGTTGTTGTCGAGCGGGGTCAAAATGGTGGTTCTTGATCATGACCCGGACCATATCGAAACGCTGCGTAAATTCGGCATGAAGGTTTTCTATGGCGATGCGACCCGGATGGATCTGCTGGAGTCAGCCGGAGCAGCCAAAGCGGAAGTGATCATTAATGCCATTGACGATCCGCAAACCAGCCTGCAACTGACCGAAATGGTGAAAGAACATTTCCCGCATTTACAAATTATTGCCCGTGCGCGCGACGTGGATCATTACATCCGTCTACGCCAGGCAGGCGTGGATATGCCGGAACGCGAAACCTTTGAAGGTGCACTGAAGACCGGACGTCTGGCGTTGGAGGGGCTCGGGCTTGGGCGCTATGAAGCGCGTGAGCGGGCCGATGTCTTCCGGCGCTTCAATATATTGATGGTTGAGGAGATGGTGAAAGGTGAAGATGACGCGATTTCGCGTGCGGCTGTTTATAAGCGCACCAGCGCAATGCTGAGTGAAATTATTGCCGAAGATCGTCAACATTTATCGTTGATTCAACGCCATGGCTGGCAAGGCACGGATGAAGGTAAACATACGGGCGACGTCGCCGATGAGCCGGAAGTGAAACCGTCAGCATAGGGTAAAAAATGTGATGTTCTGCAAACTTTACTGCTAATTGGCTGTTTTTGAACTACTGTAATGCTGGCGTACCACCTTAAATAGGTCGGTTCGCCAGCAGAACGGAAAATTTTCCTGTTCATCCTCTTTCCGCCAGTCGACGAAAGATTGCGCTTTCCGTATAGTGGCGACAATTTTTTTGTATCCGGGAAATATTCAATGATCAGTCTGATTGCGGCGTTAGCGGTAGATCGCGTCATCGGTATGGAGAACGCCATGCCGTGGAACCTCCCTGCCGATCTCGCCTGGTTTAAACGTAATACCTTAAACAAGCCGGTTGTCATGGGACGCCACACCTGGGAATCCATCGGGCGACCGCTGCCGGGGCGTAAAAATATCGTCATCAGCAGCAAACCCGGCACCGACGATCGCGTGCAGTGGGTGAAATCTGTTGATGAAGCCATTGCGGCCTGCGGCGATGAGCCAGAAATTATGGTGATTGGCGGTGGGCGTGTGTATGAGCAGTTCCTGCCGAAAGCGCAGAAGCTGTATCTGACGCACATTGATGCGGAAGTCGAAGGGGATACGCATTTCCCGGACTACGAACCGGATGACTGGGAGTCTGTTTTCAGTGAGTTCCATGATGCCGACGCGCAAAACTCTCACAGCTACTGCTTCGAGATTCTGGAGCGTCGTTAATCCTGTAAGTGCCGGATGGCTGCGAAACGCCTTATCAGGCCTACTCTTGTGCCAAGTGTAGGCCTGATAAGCGTAGCACCCTCAGGCATAAACCTCTCAGCAGACGACTATCAGGCGTTGACCGCCTCGCCGGGATCCAGATTCAGATGGCGATTTGATGGCTGCACAAAGTACTGTTTGTCTTCCCAGCGCAGACAGGTGAGATCGCCTCCCCAGCAACACCCCGTATCCAGCGCGTAAATACCTTCTGGTGTGCCTTTGCCTTCCAGCGATGCCCAGTGCCCGAATGCAATGCTGTACGCTTCACTGACAGGTCCAGGAATGGCAAACCACGGCTTCAGCGGGGCAGGTGCGTCTTCTGGTGACTCTTTGCTGTACATATCCAACTGACCATTGGGGAAGCAGTAACGCATGCGGGTAAACGCGTTGGTAATAAAACGCAGGCGCGCCAGCCCCGTCAGCTCCGGGGTCCAGTTGTTCGGCATGTCGCCATACATCGCATCAAGAAAAAACGGATACGAGTCGCTCGACAGCACGGCTTCTACGTCCCGTGCGCAGTCTTTCGCGGTCTGCAAATCCCATTGAGGGGTAATGCCAGCGTGCGCCATGACCAGTTTTTTCTCTTCGTCTACCTGCAGCAGCGGTTGACGGCGGAGCCAGTTGAGTAATTCGTCGGCATCAGGTGCTTCGAGCAGCGATGTGACCCTGTCTTTAGGTTTATTACGACTGATGCCGGCAAACACGGCCAGCAGGTGTAAATCGTGATTACCCAATACTAACCGCACGCTGTCGCCCAGTGATTTCACGTAGCGCAAAACGTCCAGCGAACCCGGCCCACGCGCGACCAAATCGCCGGTGAGCCATAGGGTGTCTTTTCCAGGGGTAAAGTCTACCTGATGCAGCAAGGCTACCAGTTCATCGTAACAACCGTGAACGTCGCCAATAAGGTATGTCGCCATAGAAATTGTTTTAATGAATGAGTGTTGGAACGGCAAGTCGGAATACGGGAATGTCGATGGTAAAGGCGATGCCCTGCTCATCGATCATTTCGTAATGACCCTGCATGGTGCCCAGTGGCGTTTCAATAACGGCGCCGCTGGTGTACTGGTACTCTTCGCCAGGTTCGATATGGGGCTGAACGCCAACCACACCTTCACCCTGAACTTCGGTTTCGCGCCCATGACCATTGGTTATCAACCAATAACGCCCCAACAGCTGCACTGGCGCTCGCCCCAAATTGCGGATAGTCACGGTATAAGCAAAAACGTAACGTTCATCATCAGGTGAGGATTGCGCCTCAATGTAGACGCTTTGTACCTGAATACACACTCGGGGCGAATTGATCATGCTTAACTCTCCTTCGAAGGCGCGTTTTCTGACAGATAGTTAGCCATCCGGCAGTATTGCGCGACAGAGATATTTTCCGCTCGCATTGCCGGGTCAATGCCCAACTCTGTCAGCACTTCAACGCTGAACAGATTACCGAGGCTGTTACGTACCGTTTTACGGCGCTGATTAAACGCTTCGGTGGTAATGCGGCTCAGGACGCGAACATCTTTAACCGGGTACGGCATCGTCGCGTGAGGGACCAGGCGTACAACGGCGGAATCTACTTTCGGTGCTGGTGTGAAAGCCGACGGTGGAACTTCGAGCACCGGGATCACATTGCAGTAATATTGCGCCATGACACTTAATCGACCATACGCTTTACTGTTTGGCCCTGCAACCAGACGATTGACCACCTCTTTTTGCAACATGAAATGCATGTCGGCAATGGCATCAGTATAGGTAAAAAGATGGAACATCAGCGGCGTGGAGATGTTGTACGGCAGGTTGCCAAATACGCGCAGCGGCTGACCCATCGTTTGTGAAAGCTCACCGAAGTTCATGGTCATGGCATCTTGCTGATAAATCGTCAGCTTCGGCCCTAAAAACGGGTGCGTTTGCAGGCGTGCGGCGAGATCGCGGTCCAGCTCAATGACCGTGAGCTTGTCCAGACGTTCGCCTACAGGTTCGGTCAATGCAGCCAGGCCCGGGCCGATTTCGACCATGGCCTGACCTTTCTGCGGGTTGATAGCAGAGACAATACTTTCGATCACAAACTGATCGTTGAGGAAGTTTTGCCCGAAACGTTTACGGGCTAAATGGCCCTGATGGACTCGATTATTCATTGGTATTAACAATCATTTTGATGGCGAGATTAAGCGCCGTAATAAAACTGCCGACATCTGCTTGTCCACGTCCCGCAAGTTCAAGCGCGGTACCGTGATCGACGGATGTGCGAATAAAGGGCAGGCCCAGCGTGATATTCACACCGCGACCAAATCCCTGGTATTTTAGCACGGGGAGGCCCTGATCGTGGTACATTGCCAGCACGGCATCCGCGTGGTCGAGATATTTAGGCTGAAACAGCGTATCTGCGGGCAGTGGACCGTTTAATTTCATCCCCTGCGCACGCAGTTCATCCAGTACCGGGATGATGGTGTCTATCTCTTCCGTTCCCATATGACCGCCTTCACCGGCATGCGGGTTAAGGCCGCACACCAGAATACGCGGATCGTTCAGGCCAAACTTAGTGCGTAGATCATGATGCAGAATACCGATCACTTCTCGCAATAATGCCGGGGTAATGGCTTCAGCAACGGCTTTAAGCGGCAGATGTGTGGTCGCCAGGGCAACACGCAGCTCTTCGGTTGCCAGCATCATGACAACCTTCTTCGCCTGTGAACGCTCTTCAAAAAACTCGGTATGCCCGGTAAACGGGACGCCAGCGTCGTTGATGACGCCCTTGTGAACCGGACCGGTAATCAGCGCCGCAAACTCACCTTGCAGACAACCATCGCAGGCGCGAGCCAGCGTGTCGACTACATATTGCCCATTCTCTACCGCCAGTTGGCCCGCGACGACAGGCGCGCGCAACGCAACCGGCAATAGCGTCAGCGTACCCGCTGATTGTGGTTGGGCTGGGATATCTGGAGAGTAGGGAAGGAGCGAGAGCGGTAAACCGAGCATGGCTGCCCGGTCACGGAGTAGCGTGGCATCAGCACAAACAACGAGTTCTACCGGCCACTCGCGCTGTGCAAGCTGGATCACAAGGTCCGGACCAATCCCGGCAGGTTCGCCGGGAGTGATCACAACACGTTGAATTTGAGTCATTAGTTGCTCAGAATTTTAACGTACGCACTGGCGCGCTGTTCCTGCATCCAGGTCGCTGCTTCTTCCGAGAATTTACGATTCATCAGCATGCGATAAGCTCTGTCTTTCTGTGCCGCGTCAGTTTTATCAACATTACGCGTATCCAGCAGCTCGATAAGATGCCAGCCGAATGAGGAGTGCACCGGGGTGCTCATCTGGCCTTTATGAAGTTTAGTCAGCGCATCGCGGAAAGCCGGATCGAAAATATCGGCTGCAGCCCAACCCAGGTCACCGCCCTGGTTGGCAGACCCCGGATCCTGAGAAAACTCTTTAGCCGCTGCCGCAAAGGTGGTTTTACCGCTCTTAATATCAGCTGCGATTTGTTCCAGTTTCAGACGCGCCTGTTGATCGGTCATGATCGGCGACGGTTTCAGCAGAATATGGCGGGCATGAACTTCAGTCACGGAGATGCTCTGGCTTTGACCACGCATGTCGTTGACTTTCAGGATATGGAAGCCGACACCAGAGCGAATTGGGCCAATGATATCGCCTTTTTTCGCGGTGCTTAACGCCTGGGCGAAGATGCCCGGCAGTTCCTGAATGCGTCCCCAACCCATCTGGCCGCCTTTCAGCGCCTGCTGATCGGCAGAATAAGTGATGGCCAGTTTACCGAAATCGCTACCATTACGTGCTTCATCAACCACTGAACGCGCCTGACTTTCCGCTTCGTTTACCTGATCGGAAGTTGGGTTTTCCGGCAGTGGGATCAGAATGTGGCTCAGGTTCAGCTCAGTGCTGGCATCATTTTGGTTGCCGACTTGCTGCGCCAGGGCATCAACTTCCTGTGGCAGGATCGTGACGCGACGGCGAACTTCATTATTACGCACTTCAGAGATGGTCATCTCTTTACGGATCTGGTTGCGATAGGTCGAATAACTCAGACCATCCTGAGCCAGACGGCTGCGCATTTGATCCAGCGTCATATTGTTCTGCTTGGCAATATTGGCGATGGCCTGATCTAACTGTTCATCAGAGATTTTTACGCCCATCTTCTGACCCATCTGCAGAACGATTTGATCCATGATCAAACGCTCCAGGATCTGATGACGCAGCGTGGCATCGTCCGGTAATTGCTGACCTGCCTGACCCGCATTCAGTTTTACTGACTGCATTAAGCCATCGACGTCGCTTTCCAGAACGACGCCGTTATTGACGACGGCTGCGACTTTATCGACTACCTGTGGGGCAGCGAAACTGGTATTCGCGACCATGGCGATACCGAGAAGCAGCGTTTTCCAGTTCTTCATACTTTTTCCATTATCAATTAACCGCAATGCGGATTACGTTGTAAATCAATCAGATCATAAAGAGCTTTGATACGGCAAAATGTTCGAACGCAGCATCTGGTTGGTGCCAAGACCATAGTTAGAGCTCAGGCCGCGCAGTTCGATATTAAAGCCGATCGAGTTGTCATATACCGCGTGTTTCTGGGTGTCATCCCAACCATTCAGCTTACGTTCATAGCCGACGCGAATGGCATAACAGCAGGAGTTGTACTGTAAGCCCAGCATGGAATCCGCCACTTTGTTCACATTGGTATCGAAGTAGTAAGCTCCGACGATTGACCAACGCTCAGCGATCGGCACGCTCGCCACTGCACCCACCTGAGAAATCCCGTTTTTATACTGATCTGCCGTAGAGTAATACGACGGCAGTGTTGCCTGGATATATTCCGGGCTGGCATAGCGGTAGTTCAACTGCAGCATGCGGTTTTCGTCGCGACGGTACTCGATGCTGCTGCTGCTGGTGGCGACACTGTCCAGACGCGTGTCGTACTGGATCCCACCGCGTAAACCCCAACGATCGGAGATGCGCCAGTAAGTATCACCTGCCCATACCAATGAACCGGTTTTGTCGTCATTCTCCCATTTTATGTTGTCATCGCCAGTGCGAGACTCGGTGAAATAGTAGATTTGACCCACAGAAATATTAAAACGTTCAACGGCCGCGTCATCATAAACGCGAGATGTGACGCCAGTCGTTACCTGGTTAGCGGAGGCAATACGGTCCAGACCGCCATAGGTACGGTCACGGAACAGGCCACTGTAGTCAGCTTGCAGCAGGGAAGAGTCATAGTTATAGATATGACTTTGGTTGCGATAAGGCACATACAAATACTGCGCACGCGGCTCCAGCGTCTGGGTATAGCCCGGCGCCAGCATTTCCATGTCACGTTCGAATACCAACTTACCGTCGACTTTGAACTGCGGCATGACGCGGTTAGCGGAGTCGTCGAGCTTATTTACGTTACCCTGATTGTTGTTGTACCAGTCCAGATTGGTCTGCTGGTAGTGCGTCGCCATCAGCTTCGCTTCAGTGTTGATACTTCCCCACTGATTGGATAGCGGCAGATTGATGGTCGGCTCAAGGTGAACACGCGTCGCTTCCGGCATGTCGTCATTGGTATTGACGAAATGCACCGCCTGTCCATAAATACGGGTATCAAATGGACCGACGTCATTCTGATAGAAGTTGACGTCTAACTGTGGCTGAGCGGAATAACTGCTGTTGTTCTGATCGTCAAAGACCTGGAACTGTTTAGTTGAGACCGTCGCATCAAAGTTTTGCACCGCATAGCCGACACTGAATTTCTGTGTCGCATAACCGTCGGTGCTGGAACCGTACTTATTGTCAAAATCATTAAAGTAGCTGGAGTCGCTGACTTTGGTGTAGTCGACGTTGAAACGCCACACCTGGTCCATCACACCGGCGTGTTGCCAGTAAAACAGCCAGCGGCGTGAATTATCATCATTCGGATGTTCGTCGTCGTAGACCCGGTCGGAATTCAGATAATCGAGTTCCATCAGACCTGCGCCCGCTTGGGTCAGGTAACGGAATTCGTTTTCCCACATAATGCCGCCACGGCGATGCATATAATGCGGCGTAATGGTGGCGTCCATGTTGGGCGCGATATTCCAGTAATACGGCAGGTAGAACTCAAAATAGTTCTTGGTGGAGTATTTTGCGTTCGGGATCAAGAAACCGGAACGGCGTTTATCGCCGACTGGGAGTTGTAAATAGGGGCTGTAAAACACAGGAACCGGGCCCAGCTTAAAACGGGCGTTCCAGATTTCAGCGACCTGTTCTTCACGGTCATGGATCACTTCGCTACCGACGACGCTCCAGGTATTGGAACCCGGAAGACAGGAGGTAAAACTGCCGTTTTCCAGAATGGTATAGCGATTCTCACCGCGCTGTTTCATCAGGTCCGCTTTCCCGCGCCCCTGGCGTCCCACCATCTGGTAGTCACCTTCCCAGACGTTGGTGTCTTTCGTATTCAGGTTTGCCCAACCCTTTGGTCCCTTCAGAATGACCTGGTTGTCATCATAATGGACGTTGCCCAACGCATCGACGGTACGAACGGTAGCGGGTTGACCTTCGGCCTGCTTTTGATGAAGCTGCACTTCATCGGCTTGTAGGCGGCTGTTACCCTGCGCAATATCCACGTTGCCGGTAAACACGGCGTCATCAGGGTAGTTCCCTTTCGCGTGATCGGCATTGATGGTGACAGGTAACTCATTGGTATCGCCCTGCACCAGAGGACGGTTGTAGCTTGGCACGCCCAACATGCACTGTGAGGCGAGATCGGCTGCCAGACCCTGTTGGCTATAAAGGGCGCTGGCAATCATGGTGGTCAGAAGAGTGGGAATACGTTTTTTCATACGTTGTATTTATTGTTCCATCATCAGTAGCGTCGCGCGTGACAAACGGTCACAGCCTAACTTATCTCATCTTCACTGCGCTAGTGTTAATCCTGCCGATTAAGGCTCCGTGGTGTTAGGCACGGCATTGAATGACAGGTATGATAATGCAAATTATAGGCGATGTCCCACAATTGACCGCTGCCGTAAATCGGTAAAAGCACCTTATATTGTGGGACATAGCCTGGCTGAGAGCAGAAAGATTTGGGGAGTCTATGCAGTATTGGGGAAAGATAATTGGCGTAGCCGTGGCTTTAATGATGGGCGGCGGCTTCTGGGGTGTGGTTCTGGGCCTGTTAGTGGGGCACATGTTCGACAAAGCCCGTATGCGCAAAATGGCGTGGTTTGCCAACCAACGTGAACGCCAGGCGCTGTTTTTTGCGACCACTTTTGAGGTAATGGGGCATCTGACCAAATCCAAAGGCCGCGTCACGGAAGCCGATATTCATATCGCCAGCCAATTGATGGACCGCATGAATTTGCACGGTGATTCGCGTACGGCCGCGCAGCATGCTTTCCGGGTGGGAAAATCAGACAATTACCCATTACGTGAAAAAATGCGTCAGTTTCGCAGCGTCTGTTTTGGTCGATTCGATCTGATCCGCATGTTCCTGGAGATTCAGATTCAGGCGGCATTTGCCGATGGGTCATTGCACCCTAACGAGCGTGAAGTGCTGTATGTGATTGCTGAAGAGTTGGGGATCTCACGGACCCAATTTGATCAGTTCCTGCGTATGATGCAGGGCGGCGCGCAGTTTGGCGGCGGATATCAGCAGCAGTCCGGCGGCGGTGGCTGGCAGCAGGCGCAACGCGGCCCGACGCTGGAAGACGCCTGCAATGTGCTGGGTGTGAAAGCGACCGATGATGCGACCACCATTAAGCGCGCCTACCGTAAGCTGATGAGCGAGCACCACCCCGACAAGCTGGTTGCGAAAGGCCTGCCGCCAGAAATGATGGAAATGGCTAAGCAAAAAGCGCAGGAAATTCAAAAGGCTTACGAGTTAATTAAAGAACAGAAAGGCTTCAAGTAAATATACACGGCATCCTTCAGGCTGCCTCTTTGTTGGCTGCACTGTGAAACCCCAGTCACATAGTTATCTATGCTCCTGGGGATTTCTTCGTTTGCCGCCACGATGCATCTCGAATGATTTGTGTCTATAACCCGAGACACAAAGTAAAAATGAAATGTGTCACAGCAACGTTTTAAAAATCCGCCGGGACTTTAAACGTCATACTGTTGCCGTATTCGGGATGGGTGATGGTTAACATCTCTGCATGCAGCAACAGGCGCGGCGCCAACGCCAGCGCTTCCGGCGGCGCATAGAAGCGGTCGCCCAGGATTGGATGCCCTAAAGCCAGCATATGTACACGCAACTGGTGGGAGCGTCCGGTAATGGGTTTGAGCACCACCCGGGCGGTGTTATCCGCCGCGAACTCCACCACCTCATACTCAGTTTGCGCTGATTTCCCGGTCTCATAACACACTTTTTGCTTTGGCCGATTCGGCCAGTCGCAAATCAGCGGCAAATCAACCAGTCCCTCGGCAGGTGCGGGATGTCCCCACACCCGTGCCACGTACTGTTTCTTCGGCTCGCGTTCGCGAAACTGGCGTTTTAGCTCACGCTCTGCCGCTTTGGTTAGCGCGACTACAATCACGCCGCTGGTGGCCATATCCAGACGATGTACGGATTCAGCCTGCGGATAGTCGCGCTGAATACGCGTCATCACGCTGTCTTTGTGTTCATCCAGACGACCCGGCACGGACAACAAGCCGCTCGGCTTGTTGACCACCATAATATGCTCATCCTGATACAGGATAACCAGCCAGGGTTCCTGCGGCGGATTGTAGTTTTCCATCCCCATGTATGGCTCCGTTACTGATGCGTCACGACGATCAGGCGCAGGGCATCAAGACGCCATCCCGCCTGATCCAAGCTTTCCATCACCTGCTGGCGGTTGCTTTCAATTGCGCTGAGTTCGTCATCACGGATGTTCGGGTTAACGGCACGTAGCGCTTCCAGACGGGACAGTTCCGCAGTCAGTTTTTCGTCCGCTTCTTTACGCGCCGCGTCGATCAGCGCGCGAGCCGATTTTTCCACCTGCGCTTCACCCAGTTGCAGAATGGCATGAACGTCCTGCTGCACGGCGTTGACCAGTTTACTGCCGGTGTGGCGGTTAACAGCGCTGAGCTGGCGGTTAAAGGTTTCGAATTCAACCTGTGCGGCAAGGTTATTGCCGTTTTTATCCAGCAGCATACGTACCGGCGTTGGCGGCAGGAAGCGGTTCAACTGCAGCTGTTTCGGCGCTTGCGCTTCAACCACATACACCAGCTCAACCAGCAGAGTGCCGACCGGTAATGCTTTGTTTTTCAACAACGAAATGGTGCTGCTACCGGTGTCGCCGGAGAGGATAAGATCCAGACCATTACGGATTAACGGATGCTCCCAGGTAATAAACTGCGCATCTTCACGCGACAAGGCGACATCACGTTCAAACGTAATGGTGCAGCCATCTTCCGGCAGCCCAGGGAAATCAGGCACCAGCATATGATCGGACGGGGTCAGCACGATCAGATTGTCGCCACGGTCATCCTGATTAATACCAACGATATCAAACAGGTTCATGGCGAAGGCGATCAGGCTGGTATCGTCGTCCTGCTCTTCAATGCTCTCAGCCAGTGCCAGCGCTTTTTCACCGCCGTTAGAGTGGATCTCCAGCAGACGATCGCGACCTTGCTCCAGCTGTGCTTTCAGCGCGTCATGCTGTTCGCGGCAGGTTTTGATCAGATCGTCAAAGCCATCGGTATTTTCTGGTTCAGCCAGGTAGCCGATCAGATTGTTATATACCGTGTCATAGATGGTACGGCCGGTTGGGCAGGTGTGTTCGAACGCATCCAGACCTTCGTGGTACCAGCGCACCAGCACGGATTGCGCGGTTTTTTCCAGGTACGGGACATGAATCTGAATATCATGCGCCTGACCAATACGGTCCAGACGACCAATACGCTGTTCCAGCAGGTCCGGGTTGAACGGCAGGTCAAACATCACCAGATTGCTGGCGAACTGGAAGTTGCGCCCTTCGGAGCCGATTTCAGAACATAGCATTACCTGAGCGCCGCTATCTTCTTCGCTAAACCAGGCTGCGGCGCGGTCACGCTCAATGATCGACATCCCTTCATGGAACACGGCAGCGCGGATACCTTCGCGCTCGCGCAGAACCTGCTCCAGTTGAAGCGCGGTGGTGGCTTTTGCACAGATAACCAGTACTTTTTGCGAGCGGTGGCTGGTCAGATAGCCCATCAGCCATTCCACGCGCGGGTCAAAGTTCCACCAGGTACCGGTATCGCCTTCGAATTCCTGATAAATCTGTTCCGGGTAGAGCATGTCGCGCGCCCGGTCTTCCGCACTCTTACGCGCGCCCATAATGCCGGAAACTTTAATCGCCGTCTGGTATTGGGTTGGCAGCGGTAGCTTGATGGTATGCAGTTCGCGTTTCGGGAAGCCTTTCACGCCGTTACGGGTGTTGCGAAACAGCACGCGGCTGGTGCCGTGTCTGTCCATCAGCATTGAAACCAGCTCCTGACGCGCGCTCTGGGCATCTTCGCTGTCGCTGTTTGCCGCCTGCAATAACGGTTCAATGTCCTGTTCGCCAATCATGTCACCTAACATGTTCAGCTCATTGTTGCTCAGTTTGTTGCCAGCCAGCAGCATGGCGACGGCATCGGCGACCGGACGGTAATTTTTCTGTTCTTCAACAAACTGGGCGAAATCGTGGAAGCGGCTGGGGTCCAGCAGGCGCAGGCGCGCAAAGTGGCTTTCCAGACCCAGCTGTTCCGGTGTAGCGGTTAGCAGCAGGATGCCCGGTACGCGTTCTGCCAGTTGTTCAACGGCCATATATTCACGGCTGGGCGCGTCTTCGCTCCACACCAGGTGATGCGCTTCATCGACAATCAGCAGATCCCATTCGGCGTCACACAGATGCTCCAGGCGCTGTTTACTGCGACGGGCAAAGTCCAGCGAACAGATAACCAGTTGTTCGGTTTCAAACGGGTTGTAGGCATCGTGCTGCGCTTCTGCATAACGCTCATCATCAAACAGCGCAAAACGCAGGTTGAAGCGACGCAGCATTTCGACCAGCCACTGGTGCTGTAACGTCTCCGGGACGATGATCAGTACGCGCTCTGCGGCGCCTGACAGCAGCTGTTGATGCAGGATCATCCCGGCTTCAATGGTTTTACCTAAACCCACTTCGTCTGCCAGCAATACGCGAGGGGCATGACGACGGCCGACGTCATGGGCAATGTTGAGCTGGTGGGGGATCAGGCTGGTACGTTGACCACGCAAACCACTCCACGGCATACGGTACTGCTCGCTCTGAAATTTACGTGCGCGATAGCGCAGCGCAAAGCGATCCATACGGTCAATCTGGCCGGCAAACAGGCGATCTTGTGGTTTGCTGAATACCAGCTTGCTGTCGAGCAGCACTTCACGCAGCGTTACACCGGTTTCTTCGGTATCAAGGCGGGTTCCGATATAGGCAAGCAGGCCGTTTTCTTCTTTTACTTCATCGACATGCAGTTGCCAGCCTTCATGGCTCGTTATCGTATCACCAGGATTGAACATCACGCGGGTCACGGGGGAATCACTGCGCGCATACAGACGGCTTTCACCCGTCGAAGAGAAAAGTAAAGTGACGGTTCGCGCATCCATGGCGACAACGGTACCAAGTCCCAATTCGCTTTCTGTATCGCTGATCCAGCGTTGACCAAGTGTAAAAGGCATATATGTTCGGCTCTATATCTTTAGTTGCAGGCAATACTCACCCTCTGCCAGAGTAAAGTGGCAGCAAGTGTATTGGGGTCCAGGAATGGAAAGGGCGCTATGGTACTGGATGGCGACGGTTTCGTCACGCGTCAAAATAACCCCAGTTGCCCTGTGAGTAGTGTAGCAAAGTTATCATCGATAAAGGGAAGTATTCCCTCGGCTACGGGCTGGATCTGCCGGGTCAAATAGTGCTCGTAGTCAAGGGCTGAAAGCTGATAATCCACGGGTTCTGGACCATTTATCGTCCAGACATATTTAATGGTGCCGCGATTCTGATACTGCGGCGGACGTCCCAGCTTTACATTTTGCTCATCGGCGAGGC
Organism: Citrobacter youngae; assembly: GCF_003818115.1. Taxonomy (GTDB): domain Bacteria; phylum Pseudomonadota; class Gammaproteobacteria; order Enterobacterales; family Enterobacteriaceae; genus Citrobacter; species Citrobacter youngae. The sequence continues at coordinate 50,779 of NZ_RPOI01000021.1, forward strand.
GCGCGGCGCGCACGTGTGGTGGCACATTGCGCTGGTATTCGCTTAACGGGCGACGCAGGCGTTTGCGATACACCAGTTGATCGTCCAGTTCACCCGCCATCAGACGGTCGATAGTCTCGCGAACAAACTCCTGATAAGGTTCGTTACGAAAAATTCGCAGGTATAGCTCCTGCTGAAACTGTTGGGCCAGTGGCGTCCAGTCGGTTCTTACCGTTTCCAGGCCCTTAAACACCATGCGTTGCTCTGTACCTTCCTGAATCATCCCGGCGTAGCGCTTTTTACTGCCGGTATCTGCACCGCGAATGGTCGGCATCAGAAATCGACAAAAGTGGGTTTCAAATTCCAGCTCCAGCGCGCTGGTCAGGTTTTGTTGCTTCAGGGACTGCGCCCACCAGTCGTTGACATAGCTCACCAGCTCACGGCCAATCCGGGCGGCATCATCTTCTGAGTGCGCCTTTTTCAGCCAGACAAAGGTCGAGTCGGTATCGCCATAGATAACGTCGTAACCCTGAGCTTCAATCAGTGCTTTGGTCTGACGCATGATCGCGTGGCCACGCATGGTGATCGACGAAGCCAGCCTCGGGTCGAAAAAGCGGCAGGCGGTGGTTCCCAGCACGCCGTAAAACGCGTTCATGATGATTTTCAGCGCCTGCGAGAGCGGTTTATTCCCGTGGCGTTTTGCTTCATCGCGCCCGTGCCAGATCCGGGTCACGATTTCCGGTAGGCAGTGCTTTTCACGTGAGAACCAGGCGTCAAGGAACCCTTCGGTACTGTGCTCCTGATCCGGATGCGCCATCCCTTCGATAAGCCCCACCGGATCGATCAAGAAGGTACGAATAATTGACGGGTACAGGCTTTTGTAATCCAACACCAGCACGGAGTCATACAGACCCGGACGTGAGTCCATCACGTAGCCGCCGGGGCTGGCGTGCGCGGGGACTTCACCCAGGTTCGGTGCCACATAACCCGTCCGGTGCATGCGCGGCAGGTAGAGGTGTCCGAAGGCGGCAACTGAACCACCGTGCCGGTCGACCGGCAGACCGTTGACCGTCGATCGTTCCAGCAGAAATGGCATGATCTCGGTTTTATGAAAAATACGCGTGACCAGTTCACAGTCTTTGAGATTGTAGGTAGCGAGCGCGGGCTTATCCTGGGCAAACCGGCGATCGATTTCGTCCATCCTGTCCCAGGGATTATCAATTGACTTCCCTTCGCCCAGTAGCTCCTGCGACACCGTTTCCAGCGAGAACGATGAGAAATTCCAGAATGCGGATTTGAGCGCCTCAATGCCGTCGATAATCAGGCGACCTTTAGCCTGCGCGAAGAACACGCCGTTTTTGAAGCCATGCTCGCGCCACTCCAGCTCGCTATTGTCACGACCAAAACGCAGGGGAATGCGGTAACGTTCGGCGTGCTTTTGCAGGACGCGTAAATCGAATTGCACGACGTTCCAGCCGATTATCACATCAGGATCGTGACGGGCAATCCAGTCGTTGAGTTTTTCCAGCAACAGCGGACGGCTTGCGACGTACTCAAGTTCAAAATCCAGCCGGGAGGCATCCCCGTTTGCCGGGCCGAGCATATAGACAATACGCTGCCCACAGCCCTCAAGACCGATGCAGTAGAGTTCGCCGTGGCGCGTGGTTTCGATATCCAGCGATACCCATTTTAGCGGTGGCCGATAGTCAGGGTTCGGCTTCAGGCGGGCATTAACCAGCATGTCGTCATGTCTGTCGCCTTCGACCCAAACAGGGGAGGTGATAAAGCGCTCCATCAGATACCGCTCCGGCGGCCGTACGTCAGCTTCGTAGACGGTGACTGCGTTTTCGCGCAGCAGTTTTTCCAGCCGCATGAGCTGGCGATGTGAGCGGCAATACAGGCCGGAAACGGGCTGGCGGTGGAAGTCTTGCAACTGAAGCGGCGTCAGGCGATAGCCGTTTTCAGTGCGTAATAATGACGTGACGCGAGGGACCTGACTGGTGGGAATAAACGCGACTGACTCCTGAGGCGCGAGCGTGACCTGCAGCGGGCCATCGTCTGTTGCCAGCCAGAATGAAACCTCTGTCCCCTGCGGGGTATCCCTCCAGTGCCGGGTTAAAATAAATCCTGCCTGCGCCACGCTGCGTATCCATCAAAAAACCAGACATTATTATAGCCTGGTTTACATGATTGTACTGTTATTTTGTACAGGTATGAGGCGTAAGACGCGGTATCCGCTGGAGTAAAAAGCGTCTCTGAGTAAAAAATGTGTTGTGTCAGCCTGGGTTATCTTCGCATTTAATATATGAATGTCGTGCCTAAGACGCGTTGCAGTAAACTATTTTATTTGTGTGGCTGTTGTTTTAAATGGAAACTGTCCATCTGGGTTATTGATTAGTATTATTAAGTCCATTATCGGATGTTTGCTATTTTTCAGATTTGTGCTTATTTATTTTTGCTACATCTTTCTCGGATTCAGGAAAAGTTACTTTTTTCATTTGTGTTTATTAATGGTTGATGTAAAGATTTTATTCGAATCATCCGGATATGAGTTTGAAATATAATATATATTTAATCGTGTTTATTGCCGAATAGAAACGGATTTTCAGTTCGAATTCGTCGGGAGTCTCTCTGTATAATTTGGTTTTTATCTCGGGATATGATTTTATTCTCAGCTTGCTGTTCGGGTGCTTCTTAATACATATCCGGGAAAATGATGAAATGGAGTTTTTATGAATGTCTATACTCAGGCGATTTTGCCTGGATACCAGTATTATCTATTTGTTAACACTCAACTTTAAAACCCATCAATCAAAACTGTGAGCAAATATATTGAGTACAAAACATGGACCGGACAAATTTGGCGGGCTGAAATAATTGAAAGTGGAAACGCTTTTTTTCACTGGCAGGGGCATGACAGAAGAAATGGTCATCGTGATACGGTAATTAATTATTTGTTGCGTGGGCAGAAATGGCAGTCAACGATAACAGATTATATTTTCTTCCATTCTCTGGAAGGAGAGGAAATTCATGGGAATTATGATAATGTGATTGAGTATGTTTGTTCTAATAACTGTGTTTATCAAAGTGCTTTTGCTGAATATATAGCCGAGTAGAAATAAAGCGCGTGACGACTAAAACGCGCTTATATCAAGGTTACTGTCCGTAGTAGGCTTTTGCACCGTGTTTGCGGAGGTAGTGTTTATCTAACAGGGTTTGTTGCATATCCGGCAATTGCGGTGCGAGCTGGCGGCAGAAGATCCCCATATAGGCCACTTCTTCCAGCACGATAGCGTTGTGTACAGCATCTTCGGCATCTTTTCCCCAGGCAAACGGACCGTGAGAGTGCACCAGCACGCCAGGCATCTGTGCGGCGTCAATACCTTGTTTCTCAAAGGTTTCAACGATCACATTGCCGGTTTCCCATTCATATTCGCCGTTGATTTCTTCCTCGGTCATTTTCCGTGTGCAGGGAATCGTGCCGTAGAAATAGTCCGCATGAGTGGTTCCCGTGGCGGGAATAGACTGCCCCGCCTGCGCCCAGATGGTTGCATGACGGGAATGGGTGTGAACAATGCCGCCAATGGTCGGGAATGCCTGATACAGCAGACGGTGCGTTGGGGTATCGGAGGAGGGTTTTTTATTGCCTTCCACCACTTCACCGGTTGCAAGGCTCACCACCACCATATCGTCCGCCGTCATCACCGCGTAATCCACGCCGGAGGGTTTAATCACAAATACGCCTTTGTCGCGATCAACGGCGCTGACGTTCCCCCAGGTCAGGGTCACGAGGTTATGTTTCGGCAACGCCAGATTAGCTTCCAGCACCTGACGTTTAAGATCTTCTAACATTATTGTCTCCCTGCCGGATGGCGCTTCGCTTATCCGGCCTACAGGATCGTAGGCCCGGTAAACGCAGTGCCACCGGGCAATCCGTATCTTAGCGTTTAAAACCGTAATACACGTCGTTCCAGCGCAGCGCGTCTTTAAAGGCTGGCAGACGGGTATCGTTGTCGATCACGGCGATCTCGATATCGTGCATTTCAGCGAACTGGCGCATATCGTTCAGATCCAGCGCGTGGCTGAAGACAGTGTGGTGCGCGCCACCGGCCAGGATCCAGGCTTCAGATGCGGTTGGCAGATCCGGCTGGGCTTTCCACAGTGCGTTTGCCACCGGCAGTTTCGGCAGCTCATGTGGGGTTGGTACGGTGTCGATGCAGTTAACCAGCAGACGATAGCGATCGCCGAGATCGATCAGGCTGGCAACCACGGCCGGGCCGGTTTTGGTGTTGAAGATCAGACGGGCGGGATCGTCTTTACCACCAATGCCGAGGTGTTGTACGTCGAGGATCGGTTTCTCTTCCACCGCGATGGACGGGCACACTTCCAGCATGTGCGAACCAAGTACCAGATCGTTGCCTTTCTCGAAGTGGTAGGTGTAATCCTCCATAAATGAGGTGCCGCCCTGCAGACCGGTTGACATCACCTTCATGATGCGAAGCAGAGCGGCGGTTTTCCAGTCGCCTTCGCCGGCAAAGCCGTAGCCTTGCTGCATCAGACGCTGTACGGCCAGACCCGGGAGCTGTTTCAGGCCGTGTAAATCTTCAAATGTGGTGGTGAAGGCGTGGAATCCGCCCTGTTCCAGGAAGCGCTTCATCCCCAGTTCAATACGGGCGGCTTCCAGGACGTTCTGACGTTTTTCACCGTGGACTTGCGTTGCCGCCGTCATGGTGTAAGAGCTTTCATACTCATCGATTAGTGCGTTGATTTCGCCGTCGCTAATTGCGTTCACGACCTGCACCAGATCGCCCACGGCCCAGGTGTTTACCGAGAAGCCGAATTTGATCTGCGCGGCAACTTTATCGCCATCGGTGACCGCAACTTCGCGCATGTTGTCGCCAAAACGGCAGACTTTCAGATGGCGAGTGTCCTGTTTGGACACGGCCTGTCGCATCCAGGAGCCGATGCGTTCGTGTGCCTGTTTGTCCTGCCAGTGACCGGTGACCACGGCGTGCTGCTGACGCATACGTGCGCCGATGAAGCCGAACTCACGACCGCCGTGCGCGGTTTGGTTCAGGTTCATAAAGTCCATATCAATGCTGTCCCACGGCAGGGCGGCGTTAAACTGGGTGTGGAACTGCATCAGTGGTTTGTTGAGGATCGCCAGGCCGTTGATCCACATTTTCGCCGGCGAGAAGGTATGCAGCCAGACCACCATCCCTGCGCAGCGATCGTCATAGTTGGCGTCACGACAAATAGCGGTGATTTCGTCAGGCGAGGTACCCAGCGGTTTTAAGACCAGTTTGCAGGGCAGTTTAGCTTCAGTATTCAGTGCGTTAACGACGTGCTCGGCATGTTGGGTTACCTGACGCAGGGTTTCAGGGCCATACAGATGCTGGCTACCAATCACAAACCACACTTCATAGTTATCAAAAATCGTCATTGTCGTGTCCTTAATGTGTCAGGGTTGCCTGGTTTACCGGTGTTTTTTGCGCCGGCATGGCAGTCGGAAGGTATTGTTGTTCAGCGCTTACTGCCCATTGCTGGTAGCGGCGGTAAAGCTGTTCAAAACGTTGAGCCTGTTCTGGGCGAGGTTGCATCGTCTTTTCTACGGCGCTCGCCATTTTTTGTTGGGCGGCGGGAATGTCCGCGTGGACCTTAGCGGCTACGGCGGCGAAGATAGCCGCACCGAGTGCGCAGCACTGGTCGGAAGCAACGATTTGTAGCGGACGGTTCAGCACGTCACAGCAGGTCTGCATGATGACCGGGTTTTTGCGGGCGATGCCACCTAACGCCATCACGTTATTAACCGCAATGCCCTGTTCGGTGAAGCATTCCTGAATTGCGCGCGCGCCAAAGGCCGTGGCGGCAATCAGCCCACCGAACAGCGCTGGTGCGTCAGTTGCCAGGTTCAGATCGGTAATTACCCCTTTCAAACGCTGGTTGGCATTGGGCGTACGGCGACCGTTGAACCAGTCGAGCACCACCGGTAGGTGATCCAGCGACGGATTTTTCGCCCAGGCTTCGGTGAGCGCTGGCAACAGTTGTTTTTGGCTGGCTTTAATCTGGGTCTTCAGCTCCGGATGCTGCGCGGCAAGCTGCTCCAGCGGCCAGCTCAGTACGCGGCTAAACCAGGCATAGATATCGCCGAAAGCGGACTGTCCCGCCTCAAGGCCAATAAAATCAGGCACTACGCTGCCATCAACCTGGCCGCATATGCCTTTCACCGCGCGTTCGCCGACGCTGTGTTTGTCGGCAATCAGAATGTCGCAGGTTGAGGTGCCGATGACTTTTACCAGCGTATTGGGCTGTGCGCCCGCGCCGACTGCGCCCATATGGCAGTCAAAAGCGCCGCCTGCAATCACCACGCTTTCCGGTAGCCCCAGACGCTGCGCCCACTCGGCGCACAGGGTGCCAACCGGCAGGTCGGCCGTGACGGTATCGGTAAACATTGGGTATGGCAGATGGCGGTTAAGGATGGGGTCGAGCTCATCAAAGAAACTGGCTGGCGGCAGACCGCCCCAGCTTTCATGCCACAGGGATTTGTGTCCGGCGCTGCAGCGTCCGCGGCGAATATCCTGCGGGCGTACGGTGTTGGAGAGCAGGGCCGGAACCCAATCGCATAGCTCAATCCACGAGACCGCAGCTTCGGCTACCGCATGGTCCTGACGAGTTACATGCAGGATTTTGGCCCAGAACCATTCGCTGGAATAAATGCCGCCGATATAGCGGGAGTAATCGATCTTGCCCGGTGTGTGGCACAGGCGGGTGATTTCTTCGGCTTCTTCTACTGAGGTGTGATCTTTCCACAGGACAAACATTGCATTCGGGTTTTCCGCGAACTCCGGACGCAGTGCCAGTACGTTACCGTCTGCATCGATGGGCGCCGGGGTTGAGCCGGTACTGTCAACGCCGATCCCGACCACTTCCGCACGCTGTTCAGCGCTCAGTTCGGCCAGCACGGTTTTCAGCGCCGCTTCCATCGATTCAATATAGTCGCGCGGATGATGGCGAAACTGGTTGTTCGGGCCATCACAATATTGCCCTTCCTGCCAACGTGGATACCACTCTACGCTGGTGGCGATTTCTTCACCGGTGGCGCATTCCACTGCCAACGCGCGTACTGAATCACTACCAAAATCGAGGCCAATTGTAATCGCCATCGTTTTACTCCATCCAAAAATACGGGTATGGATAAACAGTAGTGACCAGGGATAAAAACCGTCAGGCAGGATTCGCTAATCTTATGGATTAAAATGCTGTGGCATCACAAAGTGTGACGCCGTGCAAATAATCAATGTGGACATTTCTGCCGTAGTTATAGACACTTTTGTTAGCCGATTTTGACGTTGGCTTGGGACATGTTTTTTACAAAGTGCTTTTCACAAGCGGGGTTGATGGTCCATTACCGCAAACACAGCGGCCCGCAGGGGCGACAGCGATAATGTCTGGCGTGATATGGACAAATTGTTTCTTGGCAGGACATAGGGAGTATTGAATTTATGGCTGAAACGCAAAACGATCCCCTGTTGCCAGGTTATTCGTTTAACGCGCATTTGGTGGCCGGATTAACCCCCATTGAGGCGAACGGATACCTGGATTTTTTTATCGACAGACCGCTGGGTATGAAGGGTTATATCCTCAATCTCACCATCCGTGGCGAAGGGGTTATCAATAATCAGGGCAAACAGTTTGTCTGCCGGCCTGGCGATATTCTGTTGTTTCCACCCGGAGAAATTCACCACTACGGACGCCACCCTGACGCCAGCGAGTGGTATCACCAGTGGGTTTATTTTCGCCCGCGCGCCTACTGGCAGGAGTGGCTGGCCTGGCCGGCAATCTTTGCCCAGACCGGTTTTTTCCGCCCGGATGAAGCGCACCAGCCGCATTTTAACGAACTGTTTGGACAGATCATTCATGCCGGACAGGGGGAAGGGCGCTATTCCGAACTGTTGGCGATAAACCTGCTGGAGCAATTATTGCTCAGACGTATGGACGCCATTAATGAATCGCTGCACCCACCCATGGACAATCGCGTGCGCGATGCCTGCCAGTACATCAGCGATCATCTGGCGGACAGTAATTTTGATATTGCCAGCGTTGCGCAGCATGTCTGCCTGTCACCGTCCCGGTTGTCGCATCTGTTCCGCCAACAGTTGGGCATCAGCGTATTAAGCTGGCGCGAGGATCAGCGTATCAGCCAGGCCAAGCTATTGCTAAGTACCACCCGTATGCCTATTGCTACGGTGGGTCGCAATGTTGGCTTCGACGACCAGCTCTATTTCTCGCGCGTTTTCAAAAAATGTACCGGTGCCAGTCCGAGCGAGTTTCGCGCCGGATGTGAATAAAAAGTGAATGATGTGTCCTGAAAGTTGTCATAACTCGCAATCTATTCAGACAATTGATGGCTTGACGAAGTTGAGAAGGGTTAGCAGAATCCCTGCTTCGTAAATCTGACGGACACATTATGCAAGCATTGCTGGAACACTTTATTCTCCAGTCCGCCCTGTACTCTCTGATCGCCGTACTTTTGGTGGCCTTTCTGGAGTCGCTGGCGCTGGTTGGCCTGATCCTGCCCGGTACCGTGATGATGGCCGGGCTGGGGGCGCTGATTGGCAGTGGCGAACTGAACTTCTGGCATGCCTGGCTTGCGGGCATCATTGGTTGCTTATTGGGAGACTGGATCTCCTTCTGGCTGGGCTGGCGCTTTAAAAAGCCGCTGCACCGTTGGTCGTTCATGAAAAAGAACAAGGCATTGCTGGATAAAACCGAGCACGCGCTGCATCAGCACAGCATGTTTACAATTCTGGTGGGGCGTTTTGTCGGACCGACGCGTCCGCTGGTGCCGATGGTAGCAGGCATGCTGGATCTGCCTGTCGCTAAATTTATCGTCCCGAATATTATCGGCTGCGTGCTGTGGCCACCGTTCTACTTCCTGCCGGGGATCCTGGCGGGAGCGGCAATTGATATTCCTTCTGATATGCAGAGCGGGGATTTCAAATGGTTGCTGCTGGCGACGGCGGTGTTGCTATGGGTGGGCGGATGGTTTTGCTGGCGGCTATGGCGCAGTGGCAAAGCGGCTGTCGATCGCTTAACGGCGTATTTCCCCCGCAGCCGTTTGCTGTATCTGGCGCCGTTGACGCTCGGGATCGGCGTGGTCGCGCTGGTGGCGTTACTGCGCCATCCGCTGATGCCGGTTTATATCGATATTCTGCGTAAAGTCGTGGGTTACTGACGAATCTTTTGCCGGATGGCGGCTTCGCCTTATCCGGCAACGTATTATGCTTTAATGCCCAATAGCGCCGAGGCGCTGGCGTTGCCGCTTAACAGATCGTCCGTATCGCCCTGCCAGGCGATGCGTCCGTCGGCGACCACAATCGAACGCGTCGCAATGCGCGCCGCATCTTCTACGCTGTGCGAAACCATCAGCAACGTAAGTTGCTTATCGCGACAGACCTCAGCCACCAGCGTTAACATCTCCTGGCGCAGCGCAGGGTCAAGCGCAGAGAACGGTTCATCAAGTAGCAAAATAGGTTGTTCGCGCACCAGGCAACGCGCCAGCGCCACACGTTGTCGCTGCCCGCCGGAAAGCTCGCCCGGAAGCCTGTCCAGCAGGTTATCAAGACCCATTTGCCGGGCGATATGGAGCATTTTCTCCCGCTGCGATGCGTTCAGCTTCAATCCTGGATTCAGGCCCAGGCCGATATTTTGCTGCACGTTCAGATGACTGAACAGGTTGTTTTCCTGAAACAGCATCGAAACCGGGCGACGAGAGGGCGGTGTGGTGGTGTGATCTTCACCTGCAATCATCATCGTGCCGCTGGCAGGTGTCAGAAAGCCGGCAATCAGATTCAGAAGCGTACTTTTCCCGGCGCCGCTTGGCCCGAGTATCGCTACCTGCTCACCGCGCGCGACCGACAACGTAAAGCGCATGGGCAAATGGTGATAAAGCCATGTGATATCAATCAGTTTTAACATTTCGACCCGGCAATTTCTCAATAACGGTAAACAGCGTAAAGCACAGGATCAGCAGTAATAACGCCGTAACCGCGCCATCCTGACTGCGATAAGAGCCAATCTGCTGATATAAATAAAACGGCAGGGTGCGGAAATCCTCATTACCAAATAACGCCACTACGCCAAAATCGCCAATCGACAGCACGCAGGCAAACGCCATCGCCTGTGCCAGCGGGCGCTTCAGGGCGCGCAGTTCAACCACTTTCAGGCGCGACCATCCCTCAATGCCCAACGACTGGCACAACATACTATAGCGCGCAGTGACGTCACGCATTGGGTTTTCCAGCACCTTCAATGCATAAGGGATCGCCATCAGCGCATTGGTAAAAATGACAATGCCGTCGGCAGATTCGGGAAGCCCAATAGTGTTATTGAGCAGCAGAAAGAAGCCGGTTGCCAGCACGATACCCGGCATGGCGAGGATCATCATGCCGCTCAACTCCAGCATCTGACATGCCAGCACCTGCTGTCGGGCACGAAGTTCACGACTGCTCCATAACAGCATCATGGTGAGTATGACGCACAACGCACCTGCCGCCAGCGCAATGCGCAGCGAGGTTCCCAGCGCCTGCCACAGTACGGGTTGTCTAAGAACATCCAGTACATGGCGGTTTAAGCCATCGACAATCACCGCCAGCAACGGCGGAAGCAACAGCAACAGAGCGAGAACAATCAGAATTAAGTCAGCCAGACGGCTGTGCAGACGATCGTCGGGATCCCGCCAGCCCTGAACCAGCGTGGTGCCGGGGGCGATGGCGCGGCTCAAACGTTGGCTGAGCAGCACCAGTGCCAGACAACAAATCATCTGGATCAGCGCCAGCATGGCGGCGCGGGCGGGATCGTAATCAAAATTCAGCGCCTGATAGATAGCCAGCTCGATGGTGGTGGCCTGCGGCCCACCGCCCAGCGATAAAACGGTGGCGAAGCTGGCGAAGCTGGCGAAGCACAGCATAAAGATGAGTGCTGCGACGGGCAGGATCTGACGACGCAGCCACGGCCATTCAACAAAACGGAAGAAATGCCAGCCACGCATACCTAACTGAGCGGCTAACTGCCGCTGTTCGCCGGGAATATTCTCCAGCGACTGTAACAGCAGGCGGCTGGCCATCGGCAGATTGAAAAAGACATGCGCCAGCAGAATGCCCTGCAAGCCGTATGGCGAAAACGTCCACTCTAGCCCGAATGTATGCCAGAGCGAGGCCAGCCAACCCTGGCGACCGTAGACGCTAAGAATGCCGAATACCGCGACCAGCACCGGCAGGATTAACGTCATTGCGCACAGACGCAGCAGCGCCAGACGTCCTGGAAAACGGCGACGATAGAGCGCTCTGGCAAGGAAAATCGCCGGGACAACCGACAGCACAGCGGATAGAAAAGCCTGCCAGAAAGAAAAGCGCACCACGTGCCACAGGTAGTCATCTTGCCACAGCGAGAGCCACTCTCCCTGCGGGGCGTTAAACCACAGCGCCAGAAACGCGGCCAACGCGACAGCCACCATCAATGTGGCAGCTGAAAGCCCTGGAACCAGCCAGCCGGGGATTAACGGCTGACGGCGCGTTGCCATTCGCTAATCCATGCCTGGCGTTGAGCTGCAACCTGCTGCGGCGTAAATTCCAGCGCGGTGGCTGGCTTAGTCAGTTGCTCGAATCCTGACGGCAGGGCGACTTGCGTCACCGGATACATCCAGTTGCCGGTCGGAATCGCATTCTGGAATGCCGGAGACACCATAAACTTCAGGAACTTCTCGGCCAGTTCCGGCTGCTTGCTGGCCGCGGTACGCGCGGCGACTTCCACCTGCAAATAGTGGCCTTCGCTAAAATTAGCGGCGGCGTAGTTGTCTTTTTTCTCGGCGATGATGTGATAGGCCGGAGAGGTGGTGTAGCTGAGCACCAGATCGCTTTCACCTTTCAGGAACAGGCCGTAGGCTTCGCTCCAGCCCTTGGTGACGGTGACGGTTTTGGCTGCCAGTTTCTGCCACGCCTCTGGCGCTTTATCGCCATAGACTTTCTGCATCCATAGCAGCAGACCCAGACCCGGCGTGCTGGTGCGCGGATCCTGATAAATGACGCGCCATTTTTGGTCGCTTTCAACCAGTTCCTTCAGGCTTTTGGGCGGATTCTTCAGCTTGTTCTTATCATAAACGAAGGCGAAATAGCCGTAGTCAAACGGAACGAAGGTATCGTTTTTCCAGCCGCCGGGTACGTTAACGGTGTCGTTTGCTACACCACTTTTGGCAAACAGTTTGGTTTGTGTGGCGGCTTCCAGAAGGTTGTTATCCAGACCGAGTACAACGTCGGCTTTGCTGTTTTTTCCTTCCATGCGCAGGCGGTTTAGCAGCGAGACGCCATCTTCCAGCGCGACCAGTTTCAGCTCGCAATTGCAGTCAGCTTCAAAAGCTTTTTTGATTGTTGGGCCCGGGCCCCAGTCAGCCGCGAACGAGTCGTAGGTATAGACGGTCAGTACAGGTTTGGCGAAGACAGGCGCTGCGCACAGCAGTAAAAGCGGAAGATATTTTTTAAACACTTTGCACCTCAAGAGTTGGGTGGCAAAGGACTTGAGATAAGCCTCAAATCCCTTCGCCGGCATTATCCGGATCAGGTTCGACGGGTATCTCTCAGCCCATACGCAGATCGAATGATTCTGTGTATGTTTTTATTTAGCACCCCGTTGAGAACGGCGTTAGTGTAATGATTTTGTTGCTTAGCAGCAATTAAGGATCCGGCGGAGCAAACCACGCCGATTTAAAATCAAACCAGCCGAGGGTATTCATGCGTAACCCGCGCATACTGCGCTGTCCCTGAATGATCAGCCAGTGGTGGATTAATGGCACAATGGCCTTGGTGGCGAGCAGCTGTTGGCACCATGCTGCCAGGCTCATTTCGCCCGTTCGCCAGCGAGCCGCATCGTTTTCCCAGTCCCGTGAGATACAGTTTTGCAGCAGCGGGACTTCGCACAAATGGGCGAACAGCGAGAAGTCCAGCGGTAGGGTAAAGTTGGCGCTGTTTAGCCAGATATCGCTGACGATTTCTCCCGCATGCCATTGATCGTAGTCGATCTCCTGAATAGTCAACTGCACCTGATGCGCAGCCAGCAGCGTTTTCATGATCTGCGCGATAATCCGGTGTTCGATGTGATCGCGATAGTAAGTGAGCGTCAGCGTTTCCAGCCCGGCTGGTTTTTCACCATGGCCGGGTCTGGCGTGATGCCAGCGAGGCAGTAAGCCGTAGGCGGGGAACCACAGTCGCTGATACTGTTCGTCGGCGTGGCAAATTAAATGGGTTGGCGAGAGTACGCGGCTAGCCCACTCGCGGACCTCCTGATTTGCGCCGCGGTGGGATCGTGCATCAAACAGCAGGTAGTAGCAACCTTCTTCGAGGCGACTTTCAATCGCCTTTTCATCCTCTGTGGGACCTTTTAGCGTCAAACCGCCGCCTGGCTCTTCGCCGATGTCAGGTAACACCCAAACGTTCACTTCGTCGATCAGCGCCCGGTAACCAAAGTAATCATCAAATGCGTGAATTTTCAGCTGGTTATTGGTGTTTCTCATCACCGCATATGGGCCAGTACCAATCGGGTGGCTGGAGAAGTTATTCAGCGTTTCCCATTCTCGCGGCAGGATCATGGCGGGGACTTGCCCCAATAACCAGGGAAGCCAACGGTCGGGCTGGGACAGATGGATATCCAGCGTCCAGGCCGTGGGAGAGACGATTTGTGTAATGTGCGAGTACAGAGGCAACGTGTTAATGCGGGTCAATGAGGTGATCACATCGTCCATCTCCAGCTCACGACCGTGATGAAAATGGATCCCCGGGCGCAGGAAGAATCGCCAGTGTAAAGGTGAAATCTGCTGCCAGTGATGGGCAATGTCCGCTTCCAGTTCCCCATTTTCCTCATTTACGCGAAGTAAGGCGCTGAAGATTTGTCGGGCGATATGGGTTTCGGAGCGGCGTAGCGCCGTACCAGGTAGCAGGTTGCGCATGGGACGATAATAGAGAACGCGCATGATATGCCGACCCTGACGAAAGCTGCGGCCGAGGTGGGAAACCAGCATTTGCCGTACGGCCGTTTTGTCACCGACCAGTTGCACCAGTTGATCGATGCGATCCTGTTCCAGCAGGTCTTCTGCGCGTTGCTGCTGGAGCGCCAGCCCGGTGTAGAGGAATGTCAGGCGTGAGCGTTTACCGCGTCCAACCTCGGCTTCCCACGTTAACCAGCCGCGCTCCTGCATGGTATTAAGCAGGGTACGCATATGGCGGCGCGAGCAGCTAAGCAGTTCTGCCAGCTCGTTTAGCGTGGTGTCTTGCGTTTTGCCGTCACAGCATTGCCACAGACGGATGAACTGTTGTTGCAAACGACCAGAAGACATAAAAGGGGAACTCCTGCGAAAAACTCAGCAATTTTATTATCCCTATATTAAGCCAATAATAGATTCCGATGAAGCGATGAGACAACGAAGGGGTCATCTATGCGTCAGTTCTATATGAAGTACTTTACCGCGACGGAAAAAACGTCCTGGTTGGCTTGCCTGAGCGCACCGCAGCGCTTAAAGATGCTCGAAGAACTGATGCAGTGGGAGGTGACAGCCTGATCTCTGAATTACGCATTGCAGACATCATGTGTGACTGAGTATTGGTGCAGGCTGTATCCTGCCATTATATCTGAGCATCGCTGGTGGCTATTTTTTCACATGGCAAGGCGCGAACAGTGAAATTTGGTGAACCAAATAAGGTGTGAGCAACACAGCTATGTGAAAAAATGGCCCCAGCCCTCCGGGACGCGTGTAAAAAACGCATACTCTGCGTTGTCAGGCTTGGGAATAGATTTCTATACCCAGCGCCCTCCGCCTGGATTATGCGTTTTTTACCCAGCGTCGATGCCAGATATAATGGCAGGATACAGCCTCGTTCACCCGCCAGCAGATTTTTTCTGCTGGCTTTTTTCGTATCAGCCCAGCCAATAGGGATAACAATGCTCTGGATTATGACCATGGGACGGCGCCTCAACGGCGTTTACGCGGCATTTATGCTGGTCGCTTTTATGATGGGCGTGGCAGGGGCGTTGCAGGCCCCCACGCTGAGCCTGTTCCTGAGCCGCGAAGTCGGGGCGCAACCATTTTGGGTCGGGCTGTTTTACACCGTCAATGCGATTGCCGGGATCGTGGTTAGCCTCGGGCTTGCAAAACGATCCGACAGCCAGGGCGATCGGCGCAAGCTGATCATGTTTTGCTGCCTGATGGCGATTGGCAACGCGCTGCTGTTTGCGTTTAATCGCCATTATCTCACGTTGATCACCTGCGGTGTGCTGCTGGCCTCGCTGGCGAATACCGCCATGCCGCAGCTGTTTGCGCTGGCGCGGGAATATGCGGATAACTCCGCGCGTGAAGTGGTGATGTTTAGTTCGGTGATGCGTGCGCAGCTTTCGCTGGCCTGGGTGATCGGACCGCCGCTGGCCTTCATGCTGGCGCTGAATTACGGCTTTACGGCGATGTTTTCCATTGCCGCAGGGATTTTTGCCATTAGCCTGGTGCTGATTGCGCTGATACTGCCGTCTGTCGCTCGGGTGGAGCAGTCCGTTGACGTGCCGCTGGAACAAACCGGCGGTTGGCAGGACAAAAATGTGCGTATGCTGTTTATTGCCTCCACGCTGATGTGGACCTGCAATACCATGTACATCATTGATATGCCACTGTGGATTAGCCAGGATTTAGGGCTGCCCGATAAGCTGGCGGGTATTTTAATGGGGACGGCTGCCGGGCTGGAAATTCCGGCGATGATTCTGGCGGGCTACTACGTGAAACACTTTGGTAAACGGCGAATGATGATCGTCGCCGTGGCGGCCGGCGTGCTGTTTTATCTGGGGCTGATCTTCTTTCATAGCCATACGGCTCTGCTTATATTGCAACTGTTTAACGCCGTATTCATCGGTATTGTCGCTGGGATAGGCATGCTGTGGTTTCAGGATCTGATGCCCGGACGCGCGGGTTCAGCGACCACATTATTTACCAACAGTATTTCGACCGGCGTCATTCTGGCGGGGGTGATTCAGGGTGCTACTGCGCAAAGTTACGGACATTTTGCCGTTTACTGGGTAATCGCGGCGATTTCAGTGGTTACGTTGGTGATGACCGGGCGGGTGAAGGATGTTTGATTTATAAAGTGCCGGATGGCGGCGTAAACGCCTTATCCGGCCTACAATTGGAGCGCATATGTAGGCCGGATAAGCGCAGCGCATCCGGCATAACAAGGACTAGCGCATAAACACTGGCTGCTCGTTTTCGTACTCGGTGATGGCCGCTTCATGCTGCAGCGTCAGCCCGATGCTGTCGAGACCATTCAGCATGCAGTGACGGCGGAAGTCGTCGATTTTAAAGCTGTAAGATTTATCGCCCGCTTTCACCACCTGCGCTTCCAGATCCACTTCAAATTTAATGCCTGGATTGGCTAACACCTGCGCAAACAGTTCATCCACCTGCGCATCACTCAGGGTGACCGGCAGCAGTTGGTTATTGAAGCTGTTACCGTAGAAGATGTCGGCGAAGCTTGGGGCGATCACCACTTTAAAGCCGTAATCGGTCAGTGCCCACGGCGCATGTTCGCGAGAAGAGCCACAGCCAAAGTTTTCCCGCGCGAGCAGAATGGACGCACCTTTATATTCCGGGAAGTTAAGCACGAACTCAGGATTAGGCTGTTGACCTTTTTCGTCCAGAAAACGCCAGTCGTTGAACAGATGAGCGCCAAAACCGGTACGCGTCACCTTCTGCAAAAACTGTTTGGGAATAATGGCGTCGGTATCAACGTTGGCCGCATCCAGTGGGACAACCAGGCCGGTATGCTGGGTAAATTTCTCTGCCATGGTAGTTTCCTTATTTGATGCTGCGAATGTCGGCAAAATGACCGGTAACGGCGGCAGCGGCGGCCATGGCCGGGCTGACTAAATGCGTGCGACCACCGCGGCCCTGACGGCCTTCAAAGTTACGATTGCTGGTGGAGGCACAGCGCTCACCCGGATTCAGGCGGTCATTGTTCATCGCCAGACACATCGAACAGCCCGGTAAACGCCATTCGAACCCAGCTTCGATAAAAATCTTATCCAGACCTTCTGCTTCCGCTTGCGCTTTCACCGGACCAGAACCCGGCACCACCAGCGCCTGTACGCCCGGTGCGACTTTACAGCCTTTGGCGATTTCCGCTGCGGCGCGTAAATCTTCAATACGCGAGTTGGTGCAGGAACCGATGAACACTTTATCGATAGCAACTTCTGTTAACGGAATGCCCGGTTTTAATCCCATGTAAGCCAACGCTTTCTCAGCCGATGCGCGTTCCACCGGATCGGTAAATGATGCCGGGTCGGGAATATTTTCGTTTACCGAGATGACCTGACCCGGGTTCGTTCCCCAGGTGACCTGCGGCGCGATCTCTTCTGCCTGCAGGGTGACGACGGTATCAAAGGTGGCTCCATCGTCGGTTTTCAGCGTTTTCCAGTACTCAACCGCGTGGGTAAAATCTTCGCCTTTCGGTGCGTGTAAACGCCCTTGCACATAGTTAAAAGTGGTTTCATCCGGTGCGACCAGACCCGCTTTGGCACCCATTTCAATGGCCATGTTGCACAGGGTCATACGGCCTTCCATGCTCAGTTCGCGAATGGCTTCGCCGCAAAACTCAACCACGTGCCCGGTGCCGCCCGCGCTACCGGTTTTACCGATAATCGCCAGCACGATATCTTTGGCGGTAATGCCAGGGGCTGCTTTGCCGTTGACTTCAATCTTCATGGTTTTGGCGCGCCCTTGTTTCAGGGTCTGCGTCGCCAGCACGTGTTCAACTTCAGAGGTGCCAATACCAAAGGCCAACGCGCCGAACGCGCCGTGGGTGGCGGTGTGGGAGTCGCCGCAGACGATGGTCATACCCGGCAACGTCACGCCTTGTTCAGGCCCCATTACGTGGACGATCCCCTGATACGGATGATTCAGGTCGTACAGTTCGACGCCAAATTCATTACAGTTTTTGATCAATTCCTGCATCTGAATACGCGCCATCTCGCCGGAGGCGTTAATGTCTTTGGTCTGCGTGGAGACGTTGTGGTCCATGGTGGCAAAGGTTTTGCCTGGCTGGCGCACTTGACGTCCATGCGCGCGCAGCCCATCAAACGCCTGCGGAGAGGTCACTTCATGCACCAGATGTCTGTCGATATACAACAGCGGGGTTTCGTTTTGCGCCTCAAAGACGACGTGCGCATCAAACAATTTTTCGTATAACGTTTTGGCCATGATTACACCCCTTCTGCGACATAACGGGCAATAATGTCACCCATTTCATCGGTACCGACTGCGGCAGCGCCACGGGCTAAGTCACCGGTGCGAATGCCTTCTTCTAATGCGCGGTTGATGGCGCTCTCAATGGCGGTTGCCGCATCATTGGCATCCAGGCTGTAACGCAACAGCAGCGCCAGTGACAGAATTTGGGCGATAGGATTGGCAATATTCTTCCCTGCGATATCGGGTGCAGAACCGCCAGCGGGCTCGTACAGGCCAAAACCCTGCTCATTCAGGCTGGCAGACGGCAACATCCCCATTGAGCCCGTGATCATGGCGCATTCGTCAGACAGAATGTCGCCAAACAGGTTGGAACACAGCAGCACGTCGAACTGGGAGGGATCTTTGATCAACTGCATCGTCGCATTGTCGATGTACATATGCGCCAGTTCAACGTCCGGATATTCATTCGCAATTTCATTGACGATTTCGCGCCACAGAATCGATGTTTGCAGTACGTTCGCTTTATCAATCGATGTGACTTTACGGCGACGCTGGCGAGCGGATTCAAACGCGATACGCGCAATGCGTTCGATCTCGAAACGGTGATAAACCTCGGTATCAAAAGCTTTTTCATGTTGTCCGCTGCCTTCGCGGCCTTTTGGCTGACCGAAGTAGATCCCGCCGGTCAGTTCACGTACGCACAGGATGTCGAAACCGTTAGCTGCAATGTCGGCGCGCAGCGGGCAAAAGGCTTCCAGCCCCTGGTACAACTTCGCCGGACGCAGGTTACTGAATAATTTGAAGTGCTTACGCAACGGCAGCAGTGCACCACGCTCGGGTTGCTGGTTAGGCGGCAGATGTTCCCATTTCGGGCCGCCAACGGAGCCAAACAAAATGGCATCAGCTTGCTCACAGCCTTCAACCGTCGCAGGCGGCAGCGGCTGGCCGTGGTTATCAATGGCCGCACCACCCACATCGTAGTGGCTGATGGTAATGCGCATGTTAAAACGGTTGCGGATTGCGTCCAGTACCTTCAAGGCTTGTGCCATCACTTCTGGGCCAATACCGTCACCCGGCAAAACAGCAATATGATAATTCTTCGACATCACACGGTTTCCTTGTTGTTCTCGTTGTTCTGAGCTTTGCGTTGCAATTCTTTTTCGACTTCTTCAGCGCGCCAGATGTTGTTCAGCACATTGACCATCGCTTTCGCGGAAGATTCGACGATATCCGTTGCCAGACCGACGCCGTGGAAACGACGACCGTTATAGTTGGCAACGATATCCACCTGACCCAGCGCATCTTTACCGTGCCCTTTGGCGGTCAGGCTGTATTTCACCAGTTCGACGTTGTACTCAGTTACACGGTTGATTGCCTGATAAATGGCATCGACCGGACCGTTACCGTTCGCCGCTTCGGCTTTCACTTCTTCACCGCAGGCCAGCTTGACGGAGGCGGTGGCGATGTCGTTTGAGCCGGACTGCACGCTGAAGTAATCCAGACGGAAATGCTCTGGCTCTTCTTGCTGTTTGTTAATAAAGGCCAGTGCTTCCAGGTCGTAATCAAATACCTGGCCTTTTTTATCCGCCAGTTTCAGGAAGGCGTCGTACAGGTTGTCCAGGTTGTATTCATTTTCTTTATATCCCATCTCGTCCATACGGTGTTTTACCGCAGCGCGTCCGGAACGGGAGGTCAGGTTTAACTGTACCTGGTTCAGGCCGATGGATTCAGGCGTCATGATTTCGTAGTTTTCACGATTTTTCAGCACACCGTCCTGATGGATACCGGAAGAGTGGGCAAACGCGCCGCTACCGACAATCGCTTTGTTGGCCGGGATAGGCATGTTGCAGATTTGGCTGACTAACTGACTGGTACGCCAAATTTCCTGGTGATTAATGCGGGTCTGTACGTTCAGAATATCTTTGCGTACTTTGATCGCCATGATCACTTCTTCCAGTGAGCAGTTACCGGCGCGTTCGCCGATACCGTTCATTGCGCCTTCCACCTGGCGAGCACCGGCGTGAACGGCCGCCAGCGCGTTGCCAACGCCCAGACCTAAATCATCATGGGTGTGCACGGAGATGATGGCTTTATCGATATTCGGTACGCGTTCATACAGGCCAGAAATGATTCCACCAAACTCAAATGGCATGGTGTAACCGACGGTATCAGGGATATTGATGGTTTTGGCACCGGCGTTAATGGCGGCTTCGACCACGCGGGCCAGATCGGCGATAGGAGTACGTCCCGCATCTTCACATGAGAACTCCACGTCATCTGTATAATTACGCGCACGCTTAACCATATAGATTGCTCGTTCGATCACTTCATCCAGCGTGCTGCGTAATTTCGTCGCGATATGCATCGGCGAGGTGGCGATAAAGGTATGAATGCGGAAAGCCTCAGCGACCTTCAGCGATTCCGCGGCAACGTCGATATCTTTTTCTACGCAGCGGGCTAAGGCACACACGCGGCTGTTCTTAACCTGACGAGCGATGGTTTGTACGGACTCAAAGTCACCTGGAGAAGAGACCGGGAAACCCACTTCCATCACGTCAACGCCCATACGCTCGAGGGCCAGAGCTATCTGCAGTTTTTCTTTCACACTCAGGCTTGCCTGTAACGCCTGTTCACCATCGCGTAAGGTGGTATCGAAAATAATGACTTGCTGGCTCATGGTTTAAGTCCTTGGTGTTTAGGGCGCCTTGCTTCGAGCATAAAAAAACCCGCGCAATGGCGCGGGTTTTTGTCTTAACTGGAGCTGACTTAATGCTGAATGTCGTCCACCAGTCTACCGCGCAATGAGAATGCGTTTAGTAGTAGTAGACCGTTAAAACGAGCAATGTAAGTCATCAATCAAGCTCCAGGCGAATGCGATATGCTTTTAGTGGTACTGGATATGAAGATTGATGTCAACCCCATCCCCCACAAATGCCCCCACTCGGCGGAAAAAATCTCCTGAACTTTGAGCGAATTGTGCTGAATTTTTATGGTTGTATAAAATAAATCAGCGTGTGGATTACATACTTTTCACGATTTGACATATTTGAGCATATTTGTTTTCAGCTATTGTAACGGCATATTGAAGAGATAACTTGTGGATGGATTTTCTATCTTTATGATTTATTGGTTTTTATACTAATTCTGAATAGATTTGAGGTGCCGTGGGAAAAATGATTGATAAATAAATGTTAAGCATCGCGGTGTTAATGATATAAACATTTAATTAAATCTTAAATATACATTCACTTCGTGCATGATTGTGTATTTGTCATGGTTATGTTTATATTGTTTTCGACATTTAAACGTATGAATCATCGTGCAGCGACCTCTGCCCCACTGCGCTCGCATTGGTTTTTGTTCATTCAGGCCAGGGTCTTTATGTTTTCCTAATTTTAATGCTTTCCCTTTTTCTTATTTTATATGCATGGTAAATCATATTAGCGGAGGTTATTTCTGAGCTCCGTCTGGGAAAAGGGAGTTTTGAGTGACAGTGGAGTTAAATATGCCAGAAGTAAAAATAATAGATAAACCTAATCTTTTAGAGATGGGGAAACCGCAGCTGCGCATGGTTGACCTTAATTTATTAACCGTTTTTGATGCGGTGATGCAAGAACAGAATATTACTCGCGCAGCGCATTCTCTGGGTATGTCTCAGCCTGCAGTCAGCAACGCAGTCGCGCGTCTGAAGGTTATGTTTAATGATGAGCTCTTTGTGCGCTATGGCCGAGGCATCCAGCCAACTGCACGGGCTTTTCAGCTATTTGGCTCTATTCGTCAGGCGCTGCAATTGGTGCAGAATGAACTGCCAGGGTCCGGTTTTGAACCCACCAGCAGCTCACGTGTATTTAATCTTTGCGTCTGTAGCCCATTGGATAATATCCTCACGTCCTTGATTTACAATCGCGTTGAGCAAGTTGCGCCTAATATTCATGTTGTATTTAAATCCTCGCTCAACCAAAATACAGAACATCAATTACGGTATCAGGAAACAGAATTTGTTATTAGTTATGAAGAATTCCGCCGTCCTGAGTTCACCAGCATCCCGTTATTCAATGATGAAATGGTGTTAGTCGCAAGTAAAAAACACCCACGCATTAGCGGTCCATTACTGGAGAGTGATGTTTATAATGAACAGCATGCGGTAGTTTCTCTCGAACGCTTTGCGTCATTCAGTCAACCCTGGTATGACACTCAGGATAAACAAGCCTGCGTAGCTTATCAGGGAATGGCATTAATCAGCGTACTGAATATTGTATCCCAAACTCATTTGGTTTCTATTGCGCCACGCTGGTTAGCTGAAGAGTTCTCTGAGGCTTTAGAACTGCAAATATTACCGCTACCGTTAAAACTGAATAGCCGGACTTGTTATCTTTCCTGGCATGAAGCCGCTGGTCGGGATAAAGGACATCAATGGATGGAAGAGCTGTTAGTCTCCATCTGTAAGCAGTGACCTATGGCAGAGTAAATCCGATGATGCATCTGGTTTATTCTGCTTTTTTATTTTTATTTGAAATTTTATGCTGAAATCTGCTTTTGTTTTTTGCCCGGGAGGGCGAAAAAATAGAGTAATCGCTGTAAGTGCTCATTTTTAAGCGATTATTTGTCATTTCATTTGCTTATACTGGTTTAATTCTCCGTTTATTCGATTCTTTCCTCCGTTTTATTCTTATCCGCCGTTACGCCACCACTTCAGTGTCAATTGCCATGCCTTATCGTCAGCGGTTAATGTGTTGTTAAACCGTTATTCATTATAAGAGTGGAGGCAAGCCATGGAGATGTTGTCTGGAGCCGAGATGGTCGTCCGATCGCTCATCGATCAGGGTGTGAAGCAGGTATTCGGGTATCCCGGGGGCGCAGTCCTCGATATTTATGATGCTTTGCATACGGTCGGTGGTATTGATCATGTGCTGGTCCGCCATGAGCAGGCAGCGGTCCATATGGCCGATGGTCTGGCACGTGCGACGGGGGAAGTGGGCGTTGTGTTGGTCACCTCAGGGCCGGGAGCAACCAATGCGATCACCGGTATCGCAACGGCGTACATGGACTCCATTCCGCTGGTGATCCTCTCCGGACAAGTGGCTACCTCTCTGATTGGCTACGATGCCTTCCAGGAGTGCGACATGGTGGGGATTTCTCGCCCGGTGGTAAAACACAGCTTTCTGGTTAAACAAACGGAAGACATCCCGCAGGTGCTGAAAAAAGCCTTCTGGCTGGCGGCAAGCGGTCGTCCGGGACCGGTGGTAGTGGATTTGCCGAAAGATATTCTGAATCCGGCGAAGAAACTGCCTTACAGCTGGCCGGAGTCGGTGAGCATGCGTTCGTATAATCCGACGACGACCGGGCACAAAGGACAGATAAAACGTGCTCTGCAGACGCTGGTAGCCGCGAAAAAACCGGTTGTGTACGTGGGGGGCGGGGCGGTGAATGCTGCCTGCCACGAACAGCTGAGGCAGATTGCTGAAGCACTAAATCTGCCGGTTGTCTCCTCACTGATGGGCTTAGGTGCGTTTCCGGCAACGCATCGTCAGGCGCTGGGCATGTTGGGTATGCATGGTACCTATGAAGCGAATATGACTATGCATCATTCGGATGTGATATTTGCGGTCGGCGTGCGCTTTGACGATCGTACAACCAATAATTTGGCAAAATATTGCCCGAATGCGACCGTGTTACATATCGATATCGACCCCACCTCTATTTCAAAAACCGTCACGGCGGATATTCCAATCGTGGGCGATGCTCTCCTGGTGCTGGATCAGATGCTTGAGCTGCTGGAGCAGGAGAAATCGCAGCAGCCGCTGGACGATAACCGTGACTGGTGGCAACAGATTGAGCACTGGCGCGCCCGTCAGTGCCTGAAATACGACACTCAAAGCGAAAGTATTAAACCGCAGGCGGTGATCGAAACCATCTGGCGCCTGACGAAAGGGGATGCGTATGTGACCTCTGACGTTGGTCAGCATCAGATGTTTGCTGCGCTGTACTATCCGTTTGATAAACCGCGCCGCTGGATCAACTCAGGCGGTCTTGGCACCATGGGATTCGGTTTACCCGCAGCGTTAGGGGTGAAGATGGCACTGCCGAATGAAACGGTAGTCTGCGTTACCGGTGATGGCAGTATTCAGATGAATATCCAGGAGCTGTCGACGGCGCTGCAATATGAGCTGCCGGTGCTGGTACTCAACCTTAACAACCGCTATCTCGGCATGGTGAAACAGTGGCAGGACATGATCTATTCCGGGCGTCATTCGCAGTCTTATATGCAGTCGCTACCTGATTTTGTTCGTCTTGCTGAAGCATATGGGCATATTGGTATCCAGATAAATCATCCGGATGAGCTGGAAAGCAAACTGGGGGAAGCACTGGAACATGTGCGCAACCACCGGCTGGTGTTTGTTGATGTCACCGTCGATGGCAGTGAGCATGTCTACCCGATGCAAATTCGAGGGGGCGGTATGGATGAGATGTGGTTAAGCAAAACGGAGAGGACCTGATTATGCGCCGGATATTATCAGTATTACTGGAAAACGAGTCTGGGGCATTATCGCGCGTAATAGGCCTCTTCGCTCAGCGTGGTTACAACATTGAAAGCCTGACCGTCGCGCCGACTGACGATCCGACCTTATCACGGATGACGATCCAGACCGTGGGCGATGAAAAGGTCCTCGAGCAAATTGAAAAGCAACTGCACAAGCTGGTGGACGTTCTGCGCGTCAGCGAACTGGGGCAGGGCGCCCATGTTGAACGAGAAATTATGCTGGTGAAAATTCAGGCCAGCGGGTATGGCCGGGAAGAGGTGAAACGCAACACGGAGATTTTTCGTGGGCAAATTATCGACGTTACGCCGTCGATCTACACCGTACAACTGGCGGGCACCAGCGATAAGCTGGATGCGTTTCTGGCAACGCTGCGTGAAGTCGCTAAAATTGTGGAAGTTGCCCGTTCCGGCGTGGTGGGACTCTCCCGAGGCGATAAAATCATGCGTTAATAGCCGACTGTAGTCCTGATAAGCACAGTGCCATCAGGCATCATCGTGGAGGTCATGCCGGATGGCGGCGTAAATGCCTTATCCGGCCTACAGGTAACGTACCCGTTTTCGCTGATGCTACCTGTTGCGCTTTTTTTTGCGAAATCAGCAGTAACCAGAGACAAAAGCGGTTGCCGCAGTCATTATTCTGCGCTTAGATGTTAATAAATTTAACCCATGCCATCTTAAAGGTTATGGTTTGTACATTTTACGCAAGGGGCAATTGTGAAACTGGATGAAATCGCTCGGTTGGCCGGCGTTTCGCGAACGACTGCAAGCTACGTTATTAATGGCAAAGCAAAGCAATACCGCGTAAGCGACAAAACGGTCGAAAAAGTCATGGCGGTGGTGCGCGAACATAATTACCACCCTAATGCTGTGGCAGCCGGGCTCCGTGCTGGACGCACACGTTCTATCGGGTTGGTGATCCCGGACCTGGAGAATACGAGTTATACCCGCATTGCAAACTACCTGGAACGTCAGGCGCGTCAGCGTGGGTATCAACTGCTGATTGCCTGCTCTGAAGATCAGCCGGATAACGAAATGCGCTGTATTGAGCACCTTTTGCAGCGTCAGGTTGACGCCATTATTGTGTCTACCTCATTACCGCCGGAACATCCGTTCTATCAGCGCTGGGCGAACAGTTCATTCCCGATTGTGGCGCTGGATCGTGCGCTGGATCGTGAACACTTCACCAGTGTTGTCGGCGCAGACCAGGATGATGCGGAAATGCTGGCGGAGGAATTGCGTAAATTCCCTGCTGAAACCGTGCTCTATCTGGGGGCGCTCCCTGAATTATCGGTCAGTTTCCTGCGCGAACAGGGTTTCCGTACCGCGTGGAAAGACGATCCGCGTGACGTGCACTTCCTGTATGCCAATAGCTATGAGCGGGAGGCAGCAGCGCAGTTGTTTGATAAATGGCTGGAAACACATCCGATGCCTCAGGCACTGTTCACCACCTCATTCGCGCTATTGCAGGGGGTGATGGATGTGACATTGCGTCGCGATGGGCAACTGCCATCCGATTTAGCCATTGCCACGTTTGGCGATCACGAACTGCTCGACTTCCTGCAATGTCCGGTGCTGGCAGTGGCACAGCGCCACCGAGATGTGGCTGAACGTGTGCTGGAGATCGTCCTTGCAAGCCTTGATGAACCGCGTAAACCAAAACCAGGATTAACGCGCATTCGGCGTAATCTGTACCGCCGCGGCATCCTTAGCCGTAACTAAGTGGTTGCTATTGATGGCATTGGAGAGAATGCTTCGATGCCATCAAATATTTTATTCTCAGAAATAACCTTATTCTATTTAAGAATATTCTTTAGAATTATCTGAAATTTATTCTTTAATTATCCTAATTTAAAAATGCAACTATCCTTTTTTGGGTTATTGATACGTAACGGCGCGTTACGTTTGTATTATTTTGTTACATGCTTGTGTGGATTTGCCGAATTAACAAACACTTTGCCGCCGAATTGCGGCAATCTCTCACCTTCCTTGGCCGTACGGGCCGTACAGACCGATGAACTGGTACTGTTATCTCGCTGCATATTGTCCTAAAATGCCGCTCGCGTCGCAAACTGACACTTTATATTTTCCTCGGTTGATATTGAGTTGTTTTAAACAATGATGAGTTGTTGGATTTTTTTCTTACAAATATTCATGACGTTAATTTGCTTCGTTTGCTGTACGGAATTTGTTCAACGCAGATATTAGCCGTAAACAATGGGTTTTTTGCTCCGCTAAGCGCCGTGACTTGCTTGACAAGGTTTTCCTCCGCTCCGTAAACTCCTTTAAGTGGGAATTTGTGGGATAAAGTGGTAATCGGGGGTGAGACTGGCATGTTCCGGGGAGCAACGTTAGTTAATCTCGACAGTAAAGGGCGCTTATCGGTGCCTACCCGTTATCGGGATCAACTGCTCGAGAGCGCTACCGGTCAAATGGTTTGTACCATTGACATCCATCACCCGTGCCTGCTGCTGTACCCCCTGCCTGAATGGGAAATTATCGAGCAGAAGTTATCGCGTCTGTCGAGCATGAATCCAGTTGAGCGTCGCGTACAGCGCTTATTGCTGGGTCATGCCAGCGAATGTCAGATGGATAACGCCGGTCGCTTATTGATCGCGCCCATTCTGCGACAACACGCAGGGCTAACGAAAGAAGTGATGCTGGTTGGGCAGTTCAATAAGTTTGAGCTGTGGGATGAAACGACCTGGTATCAACAGGTCAAGGAAGATATCGACGCTGAGCAGTCTGTGACCGGCGCGCTGTCGGAACGATTGCAGGACTTGTCTCTATAAGATGCTGGAAAATTATAAACACACCACGGTGTTGCTGGATGAAGCCGTAAACGGCCTGAATATTCGTCCAGACGGCATCTACATTGATGGGACATTTGGTCGCGGTGGTCATTCACGTCTGATCCTCTCACAGCTTGGTGAAGAGGGACGTTTACTGGCAATCGATCGCGATCCGCAGGCTATTGCCGTTGCAAAGACGATTACCGATCCCCGTTTTTCCATCGTACATGGACCTTTTTCTGCGTTGGCTGACTATGTCGCCGAACGCGGACTGACCGGTAAGATCGACGGGATTCTTCTCGATCTTGGGGTTTCATCTCCGCAGCTTGATGACGCGGAGCGCGGTTTTTCGTTTATGCGTGACGGTCCGTTAGATATGCGTATGGACCCAACACGCGGTCAGTCAGCGGCTGAATGGCTGCAAACCGCCGATGAAGCAGACATTGCCTGGGTGATTAAAACCTTTGGCGAAGAACGCTTCGGCAAACGCATTGCTCGCGCCATTGTCGAGCGCAATCGCATCGAACCGATGACCCGCACCAAAGAGCTGGCGGAAGTGATTGCGGCGGCAATGCCGGTGAAAGACAAATTCAAACATCCCGCGACCCGTACCTTCCAGGCGGTGCGCATTTGGGTGAACAGTGAACTGGAGGAGATAGAGCAGGCGCTAAAAAGCTCGCTCAGCGTGCTGGCACCAGGTGGTCGCCTTTCGATAATCAGTTTCCATTCGCTTGAAGATCGCATTGTGAAACGCTTTATGCGCGAACAAAGCCGTGGTCCTCAGGTTCCGGCTGGAATACCGATGACCGAAGCGCAGATCAAAAAGCTGGGCGGCCGTGAGTTAAGAGCACTAGGCAAGATGATGCCGGGCGAAGAAGAGGTAGCTGAAAATCCTCGTGCCCGTAGTTCAGTTCTGCGTATTGCAGAGAGGACGAACGCATGATCAGCAGAGTGACAGAAGCCCTCAGCAAAGTTAAGGGATCGATAGGAAGCAACGAGCGCCATGCCTTGCCTGGTGTGATCGGTGACGATCTTTTGCGGTTTGGGAAGCTGCCACTCTGCCTGTTCATTTGCATTATTTTGACGGCGGTTACCGTCGTGACAACAGCACACCATACGCGGTTACTGACCGCGCAGCGTGAGCAGCTGGTTCTGGAGCGAGATGCGCTGGATATCGAATGGCGCAACCTGATCCTTGAGGAGAACGCGCTCGGCGACCATAGCCGTGTTGAACGGATCGCAACGGAAAAGCTGCAAATGCAGCATGTTGATCCCTCACAAGAAAACATCGTAGTACAAAAATAAGGATAAACGCGACGCATGAAAGCAGCGGCAAAAACGCACAAACCAAAACGCCAGGAAGAACAAGCCAACTTTATCAGTTGGCGTTTTGCGTTACTGTGCGGCTGTATTTTGCTGGCACTGGGTTTTCTGCTGGGGCGCGTTGCCTGGCTGCAAATCATCGCGCCGGACATGCTGGTACGTCAGGGCGACATGCGCTCTCTGCGCGTCCAGGAAGTGTCCACCTCGCGCGGGATGATTACCGACCGCTCTGGTCGTCCACTGGCGGTGAGCGTTCCGGTGAAGGCGATTTGGGCCGACCCGAAAGAGGTGCATGACGCAGGCGGCGTGAGCGTTGGCGAGCGCTGGAGAGCGCTGTCGACGGCGCTGAACCTCCCGCTCGATCAACTGGCTTCCCGCATTAACGCCAACCCGAAAGGGCGCTTTATCTATCTGGCGCGTCAGGTAAACCCTGACATGGCTGACTACATCAAAAAACTGAAGCTGCCAGGGATTCACCTGCGTGAAGAGTCCCGCCGTTACTATCCTTCCGGAGAAGTGACCGCTCACCTCATCGGTTTTACCAACGTCGACAGCCAGGGGATTGAAGGCGTTGAGAAGAGCTTCGATAAATGGCTCACCGGACAACCGGGTGAACGTATTGTACGTAAAGACCGCTATGGCCGCGTCATTGAAGATATCTCCTCTACCGACAGCCAGGCGGCGCACAACCTGGCGCTGAGTATCGATGAGCGTTTACAGGCGCTGGTCTACCGTGAACTGAATAACGCCGTGGCGTTTAACAAGGCTGAGTCAGGCAGTGCGGTGCTGGTGGATGTGAACACCGGTGAAGTGCTGGCAATGGCCAACAGTCCGTCTTACAACCCGAACAATCTCACCGGTACGCCGAAAGACGCGATGCGTAACCGTACCATTACCGACGTGTTTGAGCCGGGTTCTACCGTTAAACCGATGGTGGTGATGACCGCGCTGCAGCGTGGCGTGGTACGTGAAAATACCGTACTTAACACCATTCCTTACCGAATTAATGGCCACGAAATTAAAGACGTGGCGCGTTATAGCGAATTGACCCTTACCGGGGTTTTGCAGAAGTCGAGTAACGTCGGTGTTTCCAAGCTGGCGTTAGCGATGCCGTCCTCAGCGTTAGTAGATACTTACTCACGTTTTGGGCTGGGAAAAGCGACCAATTTGGGGTTGGTCGGAGAACGCAGTGGCTTATATCCTCAAAAACAACGGTGGTCTGACATAGAGAGGGCCACCTTCTCTTTCGGCTATGGGCTAATGGTAACGCCGTTACAGTTAGCGCGAGTCTACGCAACGATCGGCAGCTATGGCGTTTATCGCCCGCTGTCGATTACCAAAGTTGACCCTCCTGTTCCGGGCGAGCGTATCTTCCCGGAAGCCACCGTACGCACCGTGGTGCACATGATGGAAAGCGTGGCGCTGCCTGGTGGCGGCGGCGTGAAGGCGGCGATTAAAGGCTATCGCATCGCCATTAAAACCGGTACGGCGAAAAAAGTCGGGCCAGATGGCCGCTACATCAATAAATACATTGCTTATACCGCAGGTGTTGCGCCTGCGAGTCAGCCGCGCTTCGCGCTGGTTGTTGTTATCAACGATCCGCAGGCGGGTAAATATTACGGTGGCGCCGTTTCCGCGCCGGTCTTTGGTGCCATCATGGGCGGCGTTTTGCGCACCATGAACATCGAGCCGGATGCGCTGACAACGGGCGATAAAAATGAATTTGTGAATAATCAAGGCGAGGCAACAGGTGGCAGATCGTAATTTGCGCGACCTTCTTGCTCCATGGGTGCCGGGTGCACCGGAGCGAGCACTGCGAGAGATGACACTCGACAGCCGTGTGGCTGCATCGGGCGATCTCTTTGTCGCAGTATTGGGTCATCAGGCGGACGGGCGTCGATATATCCCGCAGGCGATAGCGCAAGGTGTGGCTGCCATTATTGCAGAAGCAAAAGATGAAGCTGCTGACGGTGAAATCCGCGAAATGCACGGTGTACCGGTTATCTATCTGAGCCAGCTTAACGAACGCTTATCTGCACTGGCGGGCCGTTTTTACCATGAGCCTTCTGAAAAAATGCGTCTGGTCGGTGTGACCGGAACGAACGGTAAAACCACCACCACCCAACTGCTGGCACAGTGGAGCCAACTGCTTGGTGAAACCAGTGCGGTAATGGGAACGGTAGGTAATGGCCTGCTGGGTAAAGTGATCCCGACGGAAAATACCACTGGTTCAGCCGTTGACGTTCAGCATGTGCTGGCGGGTCTGGTTGAACAGGGCGCGACCTTTGGCGCGATGGAAGTTTCATCGCATGGTCTGGTTCAGCACCGCGTGGCGGCGCTGAAATTTGCGGCCTCAGTATTTACCAACTTAAGCCGTGACCATCTCGATTATCACGGCGATATGGAGCACTACGAAGCCGCGAAATGGCTGCTGTATTCCACGCACCATTGCGGGCAGGCCATTGTTAATGCGGATGATGAAGTCGGTCGCCGCTGGCTGGCTAAACTTCCCGATGCGGTTGCCGTATCAATGGAAGACCACATTAACCCGAACTGTCACGGTCGTTGGTTAAAAGCGATTGACGTGGATTATCACGATAGCGGCGCGACGATTCGATTTGCTTCCTCATGGGGCGACGGCGAAATTGAAAGCCGCCTGATGGGGGCGTTTAACGTCAGCAATTTGCTGCTGGCGCTGGCCACACTGTTGGCGTTGGGGTATCCGTTAGCTGATTTACTGAAAACGGCGGCACGACTGCAGCCGGTTTGCGGGCGCATGGAAGTGTTCAGCGCGCCGGGCAAAACCACCGTGGTAGTTGATTACGCCCATACGCCGGATGCACTGGAAAAAGCGCTGCAGGCGGCCCGTCTGCATTGCACCGGCAAGCTGTGGTGCGTCTTTGGCTGCGGCGGCGATCGCGACAAAGGTAAACGTCCGTTGATGGGCGCCATTGCCGAGCAGTTTGCCGATGTCGTTGTGGTTACGGATGACAACCCGCGCACCGAAGAGCCTCGCGCCATTATCAATGACATTCTGGCGGGGATGCTGGATGCCGGGCAGGCCAAAGTAATGGAAGGCCGTGCTGAAGCGGTCACTAGCGCCATCATGCAGGCAAAAGAAAATGACGTGGTGCTGGTCGCTGGCAAAGGCCATGAAGATTACCAGATTGTTGGTGCACACCGTCTCGACTACTCCGATCGCGTGACGGCAGCACGTCTGCTGGGGGTTATCGCATGATTAGCGTAACGCTCAGCCAACTGGCGGAGATCCTCCGTGGCGAACTGAAAGGGGCCGATCTGGCCCTTGATGCGGTGACAACCGATACGCGTAAAGTGACGCCGGGCTGCCTGTTTGTGGCACTGAAAGGCGAACGCTTTGATGCCCATGATTTTGCAGACAAAGCGCAAGAGAGCGGGGCCGGTGCGCTGTTGGTCAGCCGCCCGTTGGACACCAACCTGCCGCAGCTGATTGTGAAAGATACGCGTCTGGCGTTTGGTGAACTGGCTGCGTGGGTTCGCGCCCAGGTTCCGGCGCGCGTTGTCGCGCTGACCGGCTCATCCGGTAAAACGTCCGTTAAAGAGATGACGGCTGCCATTCTGAGCCAGTGTGGTAACACTCTATATACCGCGGGCAACCTGAATAACGACATCGGTGTACCGATGACGCTGCTGCGCTTAAACAACGATTACGACTATGCCGTGATTGAGCTCGGTGCCAACCATCAGGGCGAAATCGCCTGGACCGTCGGCCTGACGCGTCCGGAAGCGGCGCTGGTGAACAACCTGGCCGCCGCGCACCTGGAAGGCTTCGGCTCTCTGGCGGGCGTGGCGAAGGCAAAAGGTGAGATTTTTACCGGCCTGTCAGCGAACGGTATCGCCATTATGAATGCCGACAACAACGACTGGCTGAACTGGCAGAGCATTATTGGCGATCGCAAAGTCTGGCGTTTTTCGCCGAATGCGGCTAACAGCGACTTTTCGGCGGCCAACGTACATGTGACCTCACACGGCACGGAGTTTACGCTGCAAACCCCAACCGGAAGCATTGATGTTCTGCTGCCGTTACCGGGTCGCCATAATATCGCTAACGCCCTTGCGGCGGCGGCGCTTTCTATGGCGGTAGGCGCGACGCACGAGGCGATCAAAGCGGGTTTGAAGGATCTGCAAGCGGTACCGGGGCGTCTGTTCCCGATTCAACTCGCGGAAAATCAGCTGCTGCTGGACGACTCCTATAACGCGAACGTCGGTTCGATGACCGCTGCGGTGCAGGTGCTGTCTGAAATGCCGGGCTATCGCGTACTGGTCGTTGGCGATATGGCAGAGCTTGGCGCAGAAAGCGAAGCATGCCATGTACAGGTGGGTGTTGCTGCGAAAGCCGCAGGCATCGACCGTGTACTGAGTACAGGAAAACTGAGTCAGGCAATTAGCGACGCCAGTGGCGTTGGCGAACATTTTGCGGATAAAACCGCGCTGACCGCGCATCTTAAAGCGCTGATTGCAGAACATCAGATCATGACGATTTTAGTGAAGGGTTCACGTAGTGCCGCCATGGAAGAGGTAGTACGCGCATTACAGGAGAATGGGACATGTTAGTTTGGCTGGCCGAACATTTGGTCAAATATTATTCCGGCTTTAACGTCTTTTCCTATCCGACGTTTCGCGCCATCGTCAGCCTGCTGACCGCGCTGTTCATCTCTTTGTGGATGGGCCCGCGCATGATCGCCCGCTTACAAAAAATGTCCTTTGGACAGGTCGTACGTAACGACGGTCCGGAATCGCACTTCAGTAAACGCGGTACGCCAACCATGGGTGGGATCATGATCCTCACCGCGATAGTTATCTCCGTACTGCTGTGGGCATATCCGTCGAACCCGTACGTATGGTGCGTGCTGGTGGTATTGATTGGCTACGGCATTATCGGTTTTGTCGATGACTACCGCAAAGTGGTGCGCAAAGATACCAAGGGCCTGATTGCCCGCTGGAAGTACTTCTGGATGTCGGTCATTGCATTAGGGGTCGCGTTTGCGCTGTATCTGGCCGGTAAAGACACTCCGGCGACCGAGCTGGTGGTGCCGTTCTTTAAAGACGTGATGCCGCAACTGGGGCTGTTCTACGTGCTGCTGGCGTACTTCGTGATTGTCGGTACCGGGAATGCGGTAAACCTTACCGACGGCCTGGATGGACTGGCGATTATGCCGACCGTGTTTGTGGCCGCCGGTTTTGCGCTGGTGGCATGGGCGACCGGTAACATGAACTTTGCTAACTATCTGCACATTCCTTATTTACGCCACGCTGGCGAATTGGTGATTGTCTGTACGGCGATTGTCGGCGCAGGTTTAGGCTTCCTGTGGTTTAACACCTATCCGGCGCAGGTCTTTATGGGCGACGTCGGTTCACTGGCACTGGGTGGCGCGCTGGGCATTATTGCCGTACTGCTGCGTCAGGAGTTCCTGTTAGTGATCATGGGCGGCGTATTTGTTGTAGAAACGCTGTCGGTCATTCTGCAGGTGGGCTCCTTTAAGCTGCGCGGACAGCGCATCTTCCGTATGGCGCCGATTCACCATCACTATGAACTGAAGGGCTGGCCGGAACCTCGCGTTATTGTGCGCTTCTGGATTATTTCGCTGATGCTGGTGCTGATTGGCCTGGCAACGCTGAAGGTACGTTAATCATGGCTGATTACCAGGGTAAAAATGTCGTCATTATCGGTCTGGGATTGACCGGGCTGTCCTGCGTGGATTTCTTTCTGGCGCGTGGCGTGACGCCGCGCGTGATGGATACCCGTGCGACGCCGCCTGGCCTGGATAAATTACCGGAAGCGGTTGAGCGTCATGTCGGCAGCCTGAATGATGACTGGCTGCTGGCTGCCGATCTCATCGTCGCCAGCCCTGGTATTGCCCTGGCGCATCCTTCGTTGAGCGCCGCTGCTGATGCAGGGATTGAAATTGTTGGCGACATTGAGCTGTTTTGTCGCGAAGCACAGGCGCCGATCGTCGCGATCACCGGGTCCAACGGTAAAAGCACCGTCACGACGCTGGTTGGCGAAATGGCGAAAGCGGCCGGAGTAAACGTCGGCGTTGGCGGTAATATTGGCCTGCCTGCGCTGATGCTGCTTGATGCGGAACGTGAATTGTATGTACTGGAGCTGTCGAGCTTCCAGCTTGAGACAACCTCCAGCTTACAGGCCGTAGCCGCCACCATTTTGAACGTCACCGAAGATCATATGGACAGATATCCGTTTGGCTTGCAGCAGTACCGTGCGGCCAAACTGCGTGTCTATGAGAATGCGAAAGTGTGTGTGGTTAATGCTGATGATGCGCTGACCATGCCGATTCGCGGGGCGGATGAGCGCTGCGTGAGCTTTGGCATCAACATGGGTGACTATCATCTCAATCGTCAGCAAGGTGAAACCTGGCTGCGGGTGAAGGGTGAAAAAGTCCTGAACGTGAAAGAGATGACGCTTACCGGCCAGCATAACTATACCAACGCCCTGGCGGCGCTGGCGCTGGCGGATGCTGCGGGTCTGCCGCGGGCGTCCAGCCTGAAAGCGCTGACTACCTTTACCGGTCTGGCGCACCGTTTTCAGTTGGTGCTGAACCATAACGGCGTACGCTGGATTAACGATTCGAAAGCCACCAACGTGGGCAGTACCGAAGCCGCGCTGAATGGCCTGCACGTTGACGGCACGCTGCACCTGCTGCTGGGCGGCGACGGAAAATCCGCTGATTTTATGCCGCTGCAACGTTACCTGAGCGGCAACAATATTCGTCTGTACTGCTTTGGTCGCGATGGCGCGCAACTCGCCGCTCTGCGACCTGAGATTGCGGAACAAACTGAAACCATGGAACAGGCGATGCGTCTGCTTGCGCCGCGCGTGAAGCCGGGCGATATGGTGCTGCTGTCGCCAGCCTGCGCCAGCCTTGACCAGTTCAAGAACTTTGAGCAACGTGGTGACGTCTTCACCCGTTTGGCGAAGGAGTTGGGTTGATGCGCTTATCTCTCCCTCGTCTGAAAATGCCGCGCGTACCGGGACTGGGTGTCCTGGCGTGGATCTTCGCGGCACTTAAAGGCTGGGTGATGGCTTCGCGTGATAAAGACGCCGACAGCCTGATCATGTATGACCGCATGCTGCTGTGGCTGACCTTTGGTCTGGCAGCGATTGGTTTTGTGATGGTGACATCAGCATCGATGCCTGTAGGGCAACGCCTGGCGGGCGATCCTTTCCTGTTTGCTAAGCGTGACGCGTTGTACATCTTTCTCGCGTTTTGTCTGGCGATGGTGACGCTGCGTCTGCCGATGGAGTTCTGGCAAAAGTACAGTACGACGATGCTGATAGCCTCAATCATCATGCTGCTGATCGTTCTGGTGGTGGGGAGTTCCGTTAACGGGGCGTCGCGCTGGATTGCGTTGGGCCCGCTGCGTATTCAGCCTGCGGAATTTACCAAGCTGTCGCTGTTCTGTTATCTCGCCAATTATCTGGTGCGTAAAGTGGATGAGGTGCGTAACAACCTGCGCGGCTTCTTAAAACCGATGGGCGTGATCCTGGTGCTGGCTATTTTACTGCTGGCGCAGCCTGACCTCGGTACGGTGGTGGTGCTGTTTGTTACCACGTTGGCGATGCTATTTTTGGCTGGCGCCAAATTGTGGCAATTCATCGCCATCATCGGCATGGGGATTTCGGCGGTCGTACTGCTGATCCTTGCCGAGCCGTATCGTATTCGCCGCGTAACTTCCTTCTGGAACCCGTGGGAAGATCCGTTTGGCAGCGGCTATCAGCTGACACAGTCTCTGATGGCTTTTGGTCGCGGTGAAGTGTGGGGCCAGGGATTGGGTAATTCAGTCCAAAAACTGGAGTATTTGCCGGAAGCGCACACCGACTTTATCTTCGCCATTATTGGGGAGGAGCTGGGTTATATCGGTGTGGTACTCGCTCTTTTAATGGTATTCTTCGTCGCTTTTCGCGCGATGTCGATTGGTCGTAAGGCGCTGGAAATTGACCACCGTTTTTCAGGTTTCTTAGCCTGCTCCATCGGGATTTGGTTTAGCTTCCAGGCGCTGGTAAACGTCGGCGCGGCGGCGGGTATGCTGCCAACGAAAGGTCTGACGTTGCCGTTGATCAGTTATGGTGGTTCAAGTTTGTTGATCATGTCGACAGCCATCATGTTTTTGTTACGTATTGATTATGAAACGCGTCTGGAAAAAGCCCAGGCGTTTACACGAGGTGCACGATGAGTGGTCAACCGAAGCGGTTAATGGTGATGGCGGGCGGTACCGGTGGACATGTGTTCCCGGGGCTGGCGGTTGCGCACTATTTAATGGCCCAGGGCTGGCAGGTTCGTTGGCTGGGCACCGCCGATCGTATGGAAGCGGACTTAGTGCCGAAGCATGGCATTGAAATTGACTTTATTCGCATCTCCGGTTTGCGTGGCAAAGGTGTTAACGCGCTGCTTGCCGCCCCCGTGCGTATTTTTAATGCCTGGCGTCAGGCGCGCGCCATCATGAAGCAGTTTAAGCCTGATGTGGTGCTGGGTATGGGCGGCTACGTGTCCGGCCCTGGCGGTCTGGCGGCCTGGTCATTAGGCATTCCGGTAGTTCTGCATGAGCAGAACGGTATTGCGGGATTAACCAACAAATGGTTGGCGAAGATCGCGACGAAGGTGATGCAGGCCTTCCCTGGTGCTTTCCCGAATGCGGACGTGGTGGGGAATCCAGTGCGTACTGATGTCCTTGCACTGCCGTTACCCGAAGAACGTTTGGCTGGGCGTGAAGGTCCGGTGCGCGTGCTTGTTGTCGGAGGTTCGCAGGGCGCGCGCGTGCTGAACCAGACGATGCCGCAGGTCGCCGCAAAACTTGGCGACGCAGTGACTATCTGGCATCAGAGCGGTAAAGGCGCGCAGCAAACCGTTGAGCAGGCTTATGCCGATGCGGGACAACCGCAGCACAAGGTCACTGAGTTTATTGATGATATGGCAGCCGCCTACGCGTGGGCGGATGTCGTAGTTTGTCGCTCAGGCGCGCTGACGGTAAGCGAAATTGCTGCCGCAGGTTTGCCGGCGTTGTTTGTGCCGTTCCAGCACAAAGACAGACAGCAGTACTGGAATGCGCTGCCGCTGGAGAAAGCGGGCGCTGCCAAAATTCTTGAGCAGCCGCAGTTTACTGTGGATGCCGTCGCCAGCACCCTTGCCGGGTGGTCGCGAGAAACCTTATTAACCATGGCAGAACGTGCGCGCGCCGCATCCATACCGGATGCCACAGAGCGTGTTGCAACTGAAGTGAGCCGGGCTGCCCGGGTGTAATTGTTGTGATGCCTTTTGCATCGCATGAACTGAGAAGTTAATGGCTAAAGAATGAATACACAACAACTGGCAAAACTGCGTTCCATCGTGCCCGAAATGCGTCGCGTTCGGCACATCCACTTTGTCGGCATCGGTGGTGCCGGTATGGGCGGTATTGCCGAAGTTTTGGCCAATGAAGGTTATCAGATCAGCGGTTCTGACTTAGCGCCGAATCCGGTGACGCAGCAGTTGACGAATCTGGGCGCCACGATTTTCTTTAATCATCGCCCGGAAAACGTGCGTGATGCGAGCGTGGTGGTGGTGTCCAGCGCTATTTCTGCGGATAACCCGGAAATTGTTGCGGCCCATGAAGCGCGTATCCCGGTGATCCGCCGTGCGGAGATGCTGGCAGAGTTGATGCGTTTTCGTCACGGTATCGCCATTGCCGGGACCCACGGTAAAACCACGACCACGGCGATGGTCTCCAGCATCTATGCGGAAGCGGGTCTGGATCCGACTTTCGTCAACGGCGGTTTGGTGAAAGCAGCAGGCGTCCATGCGCGTCTGGGTCATAGCCGTTATTTGATTGCCGAAGCGGATGAGAGCGACGCGTCGTTCCTGCATTTGCAGCCGATGGTGGCGATTGTCACCAATATCGAAGCTGACCATATGGATACCTACCATGGCGACTTCGAAAATTTAAAGCAGACGTTTATTAATTTCCTGCATAACTTGCCGTTTTATGGTCGTGCGGTGATGTGCGTTGACGATCCGGTTATTCGCGAGCTGTTACCGCGAGTTGGCCGTCAGACCACGACCTATGGTTTCAGCGATGATGCTGACGTTCGCGTGGAAGATTATCAACAGATCGGCCCACAAGGGCACTTTACGCTGCTGCGCCAGGGGATGGCTGATTTACGCGTTACGTTAAACGCGCCGGGCCG
The DNA here is from genome assembly GCF_003818115.1 of Citrobacter youngae. GTDB lineage: Bacteria > Pseudomonadota > Gammaproteobacteria > Enterobacterales > Enterobacteriaceae > Citrobacter > Citrobacter youngae. The sequence continues at coordinate 89,898 of NZ_RPOI01000021.1, forward strand.
CCACAATGCGCTGAACGCGGCGGCGGCGGTGGCAGTTGCAACAGAAGAAGGCATTGAAGACGAGGCTATTTTACGCGCGCTGGAAAGTTTCCAGGGGACCGGGCGTCGTTTTGACTTCCTCGGCGAGTTCCCGCTTGAGCCGGTGAACGGGAAAGCCGGAACTGCGATGCTGGTCGATGACTATGGCCATCACCCAACGGAAGTGGACGCCACGATCAAAGCCGCACGCGCAGGTTGGCCGGACAAAAATTTGGTGATGCTGTTCCAGCCGCACCGCTTCACGCGTACGCGCGATTTGTACGACGACTTTGCCAATGTGCTGACACAGGTTGATGCGCTGCTGATGCTGGACGTGTATGCCGCGGGCGAAGCCGCGATTCCGGGTGCAGATAGCCGCTCGCTGTGCCGTACCATTCGTGGTCGCGGTAAGATCGATCCTATTCTGGTGTCCGATCCGGCCCAGGTAGCGGAAATGCTGGCACCGGTATTAACCGGCAACGATCTGATTTTGGTGCAAGGTGCTGGAAATATCGGCAAAATCGCACGTTCCTTAGCTGAAATCAAACTGAAGCCGCAAAACCCGGAGGAGGAACAACATGGCTGATAAAATCGCGGTCCTGTTAGGGGGCACCTCCGCAGAACGAGAAGTGTCGCTGAATTCTGGCGCGGCTGTACTCGCCGGGTTGCGTGAAGGTGGTGTAGATGCCCATCCGGTTGACCCGAAAGAGGTTGATGTCACTCTTCTGAAATCAATGGGTTTTCAGAAGGTGTTTATTGCTCTGCACGGTCGCGGCGGTGAAGATGGTACGTTGCAGGGCATGCTGGAGCAGATCGGCCTGCCGTATACCGGTAGCGGCGTTATTGCATCGGCTATCTCAATGGACAAGCTGCGCAGCAAGCTGCTGTGGCAGGGGGCTGGATTGCCCGTTGCGCCATGGGTGGCATTGACCCGTGCTGAGTTTGAAAAAGGACTTAGCGATGAAGTGGTTACGAGAGTTTCTGCGTTAGGCTTGCCGTTGATTGTGAAGCCAAGCCGTGAAGGTTCCAGCGTCGGGATGTCAAAAGTTGAAGAAGAAAATGCTTTGCAAACTGCATTAGCATTGGCTTTTCAGCATGATGAAGAAGTACTGATTGAAAAATGGCTCAGTGGGCCAGAATTCACAGTTGCGATACTCGGCGAAGAAATTTTACCGTCAATACGTATCCAACCCGCGGGAACCTTCTATGATTATGAGGCGAAGTATCTGTCTGATGAGACACAATATTTCTGCCCTGCAGGTCTGGAAGTTGGCCAGGAGGCCGAATTACAGGCGTTAGTCCTGAATGCGTGGAACGCATTGGGCTGTAAAGGCTGGGGCCGTATTGACGTCATGCTGGACAGCGATGGCCAGTTTTATCTGCTGGAAGCGAATACCTCTCCGGGTATGACCAGCCACAGCCTGGTGCCGATGGCGGCGCGTCAGGCGGGCCTGAGCTTCTCGCAGTTGGTGGTTCGAATTCTGGCGTTGGCGGACTGATATGTCGCAGGCTGCGCTGAACACGCGAAACGGTGATGAAGAAGAGGTAGCCTCCTCACGCCGCAATAATGGAACGCGTCTTGCAGGAATTCTGTTTCTGCTGACAGTGCTGTGCACCGTGTTTGTCAGCGGCTGGGTCGTGTTGGGATGGATGGAAGATGCGCAGCGTTTGCCATTGTCGAAGCTGGTATTGACCGGTGAGCGACATTACACGCGCAATGACGATATTCGTCAGTCCATTCTGGCGCTGGGCGCTCCGGGTACCTTTATGACTCAGGATGTAAACATCATTCAGAGTCAGATTGAACGCCTTCCCTGGATTAAGCAGGCGAGCGTCAGAAAGCAGTGGCCTGATGAATTGAAGATTCATCTGGTTGAATATGTGCCAATAGCGCGTTGGAATGACCAACATATGGTGGATGCCGATGGCAATACGTTCAGCGTCCCAACCGGTCGGGCCAATAAGCAGGTATTACCCATGTTGTATGGCCCGGAAGGCAGCGCGAGTGAAGTGTTGCAAGGGTTCCGCGATATGGGGCAGGTGCTGGCTAAGGATAGATTCACCCTGAAGGAAGCGGCGATGACCGCTCGTCGTTCCTGGCAGTTAACGCTTAATAACGATATTAAGCTCAATCTGGGCAGGGGCGATACGATAAAACGTTTGGCTCGCTTTGTGGAACTCTACCCGGTTTTACAGCAGCAGGCGCAAACCGATGGCAAACGGATTAGCTACGTTGATTTGCGTTATGACTCAGGAGCGGCAGTAGGCTGGGTTCCCTTGCCTCCTGAGGAATCTAATCAGCAACAGAATCAGGCACAGGCAGAACAACAATGATCAAGGCGACGGACAGAAAACTGGTAGTTGGACTGGAGATTGGCACCGCGAAGGTAGCCGCTTTAGTAGGGGAAGTTCTGCCCGACGGTATGGTCAATATCATTGGCGTGGGCAGTTGCCCATCGCGAGGTATGGATAAAGGTGGGGTGAATGACCTTGAGTCAGTGGTGAAATGCGTACAGCGCGCCATTGACCAGGCTGAACTGATGGCAGATTGCCAGATTTCCTCAGTGTATCTGGCGCTTTCAGGTAAACATATTAGCTGTCAGAATGAAATTGGTATGGTGCCCATTTCCGAAGAGGAAGTGACCCAGGAAGATGTGGAAAATGTTGTGCATACGGCAAAATCCGTACGTGTGCGCGATGAACATCGTGTACTGCACGTTATTCCACAGGAATACGCCATTGACTACCAGGAAGGCATTAAAAATCCGGTCGGTCTTTCCGGCGTGCGTATGCAGGCAAAAGTACATCTGATTACCTGCCACAACGACATGGCGAAGAACATCGTCAAAGCCGTTGAACGCTGTGGCCTGAAAGTTGACCAACTGATATTTGCCGGGTTGGCAGCCAGTTATTCCGTGTTAACGGAAGACGAACGTGAGCTGGGTGTCTGCGTGGTCGATATTGGTGGTGGTACAATGGACATCGCCGTTTATACTGGCGGGGCGTTGCGCCATACCAAAGTAATCCCTTATGCAGGGAATGTGGTCACCAGCGATATCGCGTATGCCTTTGGTACGCCGCCGAGCGATGCTGAAGCCATCAAAGTGCGTCATGGTTGTGCGCTGGGTTCTATCGTTGGTAAAGATGAGAGCGTTGAAGTGCCAAGCGTCGGTGGTCGTCCGCCACGCAGTCTGCAACGTCAGACTCTGGCTGAGGTCATTGAGCCGCGTTATACCGAGCTGCTTAACCTGGTCAACGAAGAAATTTTGCAATTACAGGAACAACTTCGCCAGCAGGGTGTGAAACATCATCTGGCGGCGGGGATTGTGTTAACCGGTGGTGCTGCGCAAATTGAAGGTCTTGCGGCTTGCGCTCAGCGCGTGTTTCATACGCAGGTGCGTATTGGTGCGCCGCTCAATATTACCGGTCTGACAGATTATGCCCAGGAGCCGTATTATTCAACGGCAGTGGGGTTGCTTCATTACGGGAAAGAATCCCATTTAAGTGGTGAAGCTGAAGTTGAAAAACGTGTAACGGCATCAGTTGGCTCGTGGATTAAACGACTCAATAGTTGGCTGCGAAAAGAGTTTTAATTTTTATGAGGCCGGCAATAATTACGGCCTCAGGCGACAGGCACATACACAACGTCATTCAAGTTGCATCGCGACGGCAACCGAGCGAATCTCCTGGAACATAGTTTACTATGTGACGGGAGTGAGTGAAGGCAGCCAACAAAGAGGCGGCTTGAAGGATAAAGTGTAAAACGGAGAGAGAAACTATGTTTGAACCTATGGAACTGACCAATGACGCGGTGATTAAAGTCATCGGCGTCGGCGGCGGCGGCGGTAATGCCGTTGAACACATGGTGCGCGAGCGCATCGAAGGTGTTGAATTCTTCGCGGTGAATACCGACGCTCAGGCGTTGCGTAAAACGGCGGTTGGACAGACCATTCAGATTGGTAGCGGCATCACCAAGGGTCTGGGCGCGGGTGCAAACCCGGAAGTCGGTCGCAATGCGGCAGACGAAGACCGTGAAGCTCTGCGTGCAGCGCTTGACGGCGCAGACATGGTGTTCATCGCAGCAGGCATGGGCGGCGGGACCGGGACCGGTGCAGCGCCAGTGGTTGCTGAAGTAGCAAAAGATTTAGGTATTCTGACCGTTGCTGTCGTGACTAAGCCTTTCAACTTTGAAGGCAAGAAGCGTATGGCATTCGCGGAGCAGGGTATCACCGAGCTGTCCAAACATGTGGACTCTCTAATTACTATTCCGAACGACAAACTGCTGAAAGTGCTGGGTCGCGGTATCTCCCTGCTGGATGCGTTTGGCGCAGCGAATGATGTGCTGAAAGGCGCAGTCCAGGGTATCGCTGAACTGATTACCCGTCCGGGCCTGATGAACGTCGACTTTGCCGACGTGCGCACCGTGATGTCCGAAATGGGCTATGCGATGATGGGTTCTGGCGTGGCGAGCGGTGAAGATCGCGCTGAAGAAGCGGCTGAAATGGCTATCTCTTCACCTCTGCTGGAAGATATCGATCTGTCCGGCGCGCGTGGCGTGCTGGTCAACATTACTGCGGGCTTCGACCTGCGTCTGGATGAGTTCGAAACCGTAGGTAACACGATTCGTGCATTTGCATCGGATAACGCGACTGTGGTTATCGGTACTTCTCTGGACCCGGATATGAACGACGAACTGCGCGTTACCGTTGTTGCCACTGGAATTGGTATGGACAAGCGTCCTGAAATCACTCTGGTGACCAACAAGCAGGTTCAGCAGCCGGTAATGGATCGTTACCAGCAGCACGGTATGGCGCCGTTGACGCAAGAGCAAAAACCGGTAGCGAAGGTGGTTAACGACAATACGCCGCAGACCACTAAAGAGCCGGATTATCTGGATATCCCTGCATTCCTGCGTAAGCAAGCTGATTAAGAATTAGCTGGAATTTGGGGATTGTGGCTCTTTGTGCTAAACTGGCCCACCGAATGTATAGTACACTTCGGTTGGATAGGTAATTTGGCGAGATTATACGATGATCAAACAAAGGACTCTTAAACGTATCGTTCAGGCGACTGGCGTCGGTTTACATACCGGCAAAAAAGTCACCCTGACATTACGCCCTGCGCCGGCCAACACCGGGGTCATCTATCGTCGCACCGACTTGAATCCTCCGGTAGATTTCCCGGCCGATGCCAAATCTGTGCGTGATACCATGCTCTGTACGTGTCTGGTCAACGAGCATGATGTGCGGATTTCAACCGTTGAGCATCTTAATGCTGCTCTGGCGGGCTTAGGTATCGATAACATCGTTATTGAGGTTAATGCCCCGGAAATCCCGATCATGGATGGTAGTGCTGCTCCGTTCGTTTACTTGCTGCTTGATGCAGGTATTGAAGAACTGAACAGTGCGAAGAAATTTGTCCGCATCAAAGAGACCGTTCGCGTCGAAGATGGCGACAAGTGGGCTGAGTTTAAGCCGTATAATGGTTTTACGTTGGATTTCACCATCGACTTTAACCATCCGGCGATCGACTCCAGCACCCAGCGCTATGCGATGAACTTCTCTGCTGATGCGTTCATGCGTCAGATCAGCCGTGCGCGTACTTTCGGCTTCATGCGTGATATCGAATATCTGCAGTCCCGCGGCCTGTGCCTGGGCGGCAGCTTCGATTGTGCCATCGTTGTTGACGATTATCGCGTACTGAACGAAGACGGCCTGCGTTTTGAAGATGAATTCGTTCGTCACAAAATGCTCGACGCGATCGGTGACTTGTTCATGTGTGGTCACAACATTATTGGTGCATTTACCGCGTATAAATCCGGTCATGCATTGAATAACAAACTGTTGCAGGCGGTCCTGGCAAAACAGGAAGCCTGGGAATATGTGACCTTCCAGGACGACGCAGAACTGCCGCTGGCGTTCAAAGCGCCTTCGACTGTACTGGCATAATAACTATACACAAAATCATTCAAGTTGCATCAAGGCGGCAACTGAGCGAATCCTCAGGAACGTACGACCAGTACGTGACTGGGGTGAGAGAAGGCAGCCAACAAAGAGGCAGCTTGAAGGATGAAGTGTATATCTGTCGTATAAATTCGACTGGTCAATCTGGCACTCTCTCCGGCCAGGTGAGCCAGTCGTTTTTTTTATCCTCCAATAGCTCACCGTCTTTTTCGATGCGGCTTTTTTCCCGCTGTCAGATTAAAATACTGAGCGATCGCTGCTTTCTTAAGCATATTTACCCGCGACTTGCGTCATTACTGCTGTGGTGCGAACGCATTAATGGTAATATTTGTGCGCAAAAAATGGTTTTGCATTTATAACCCCAAACGCAGGGTAGATCAGGTGGCAATAACGTGAGTGGAATACTGACGCGCTGGCGACAGTTAGGCAGACGGTACTTCTGGCCGCATCTCTTATTAGGGATGGTCGCGGCAAGTTTTGGCCTGCCCGCGATCGGTAATGCTGCTGAACCTAATACCCCCGCGAAGGCGACCGCCAGCAATCACGATCAAGGCGCTAAAGTTAACTTTAACCAGCTTGCTTTGCTGGAAGCCACTAACCGTCGCCCGAATTTTACTGTTGATTATTGGCATCAACATGCCATTCGTACGGTTATACGCCATCTTTCTTTTGCTATGGCCCCTCAGGCGCTGCCCGTTGCCGAAGAGCCGTTGCCAATCCAGGCGCACCATCTTGCGTTACTGAATACGCTTAGCGCGATGCTGACGCAGGAAGGCAGACCGCCGGCGACAGTAAGTCGCGTGACATATGCCCATTTCACTTCTCAGGCCGCGTTTAGTATTCCTGTCTGGATAAGCCAGCAGCAGGGTATCCGCGCTGGTCCTCAACGCCTCAGCTAAAAAAGAACCTTCCAACTTATAATTTTTGACTCCGCACCGCGGGGCGTTTGAGATTTTATTATGCTAATCAAATTATTAACGAAAGTATTCGGTAGCCGTAACGAACGTACGCTGCGTCGTATGCGCAAAGTGGTCAACGTCATCAACGCGATGGAACCGGAGATGGAAAAACTCTCCGATTATGAGCTGAAAGCGAAGACCGCTGAATTCCGCGCCCGTCTGGAAAAAGGTGCCAGCGTGGAAAGCCTGATCCCGGAAGCATTTGCGGTAGTCCGTGAAGCGAGTAAGCGTGTGTTCGGTATGCGTCACTTCGACGTTCAGCTGCTGGGTGGTATGGTCCTCAACGATCGCTGTATCGCAGAAATGCGTACCGGTGAAGGTAAAACACTGACCGCAACGTTGCCAGCCTACCTGAACGCATTAAGCGGGAAAGGTGTACACGTCGTTACCGTGAACGACTATCTGGCTCAGCGTGACGCCGAAAATAACCGCCCACTGTTTGAGTTCCTCGGTATGACCGTAGGTATCAACATGTCAGGTCTGCCGGCTCCGGCCAAGCGTGAAGCTTACAATGCTGACATCACTTACGGTACCAACAACGAATACGGCTTTGACTACCTGCGCGACAACATGGCGTTTAGCCCGGAAGAGCGCGTTCAGCGTAAACTGCATTATGCGCTGGTCGATGAAGTCGACTCCATCCTGATCGATGAAGCACGTACTCCGCTGATCATTTCCGGCCCGGCTGAAGATAGCTCGGAAATGTACAAGAAAGTGAACAAAATCATTCCAAACCTGATCCGTCAGGAGAAGGAAGATTCTGACACATTCCAGGGCGAAGGCCATTTCTCTGTCGATGAGAAATCGCGCCAGGTTAACCTTACCGAACGTGGTCTGGTTCTGATTGAAGAACTGCTGGTGAAAGAAGGCATTATGGATGAAGGCGAGTCGTTGTACTCTCCGGGCAACATTATGCTGATGCATCACGTGACTGCTGCACTGCGTGCACATGTGCTGTTCACCCGTGATGTAGACTACATTGTGAAAGACGGCGAAGTTATCATCGTCGACGAACACACCGGACGTACCATGCAGGGGCGTCGCTGGTCCGACGGCCTGCACCAGGCTGTTGAAGCCAAAGAAGGCGTAGAAATCCAGAACGAAAACCAGACGCTGGCTTCTATCACCTTCCAGAACTACTTCCGCTTGTACGAAAAACTGGCCGGTATGACCGGTACAGCAGATACCGAAGCGTTCGAATTCAGCTCTATCTACAAACTGGATACCGTAGTGGTGCCGACCAACCGTCCGATGATCCGTAAGGATTTGCCGGATCTGGTGTACATGACCGAAGCGGAAAAAATTCAGGCCATTATCGAAGATATTAAAGAGCGTACCGCGAATGGTCAGCCGGTGCTGGTGGGGACTATCTCCATTGAGAAATCTGAAGTGGTCTCTAACGAACTGACCAAAGCAGGTATCAAGCATAACGTGCTGAACGCCAAGTTCCACGCTAACGAAGCAGCAATCGTCGCACAGGCGGGCTATCCTTCAGCCGTGACCATTGCCACTAACATGGCGGGTCGTGGTACGGATATCGTGCTGGGCGGTAGCTGGCAGGCAGAAGTCGCCGAGCTGGAAAATCCGACAGAAGAACAAATCGCACAGATTAAAGCTGACTGGCAGGTGCGTCACGACGCGGTGTTGGCCTCCGGTGGTTTGCACATCATTGGTACCGAACGTCATGAATCTCGCCGTATCGATAACCAGCTGCGTGGCCGTTCCGGTCGTCAGGGGGATGCGGGTTCTTCTCGTTTCTACCTGTCGATGGAAGATGCGCTGATGCGTATTTTTGCCTCCGACCGCGTGTCTGGCATGATGCGTAAATTGGGTATGAAGCCAGGTGAAGCGATTGAACATCCATGGGTAACCAAAGCGATTGCTAACGCGCAGCGTAAAGTAGAAAGCCGCAACTTCGACATTCGTAAGCAATTGCTGGAATATGATGATGTCGCCAACGACCAGCGTCGCGCAATCTACACCCAGCGTAACGAACTGCTGGACGTATCTGACGTTAGCGAGACCATCAACAGCATCCGTGAAGATGTCTTCAAAGCAACGATTGATGCCTATATTCCGCCGCAGTCTCTGGAAGAAATGTGGGATATCCCGGGTCTGCAGGAACGTCTGAAAAACGACTTCGATCTGGAAATGCCGATTTCAGAGTGGCTGGATAAAGAGCCTGAGCTGCACGAAGAAACGCTGCGCGAACGTATTCTGGCAAACGCCGTAGAAGTTTATCAGCGTAAAGAAGACGTTGTGGGCGCAGAGATGATGCGTCACTTCGAAAAAGGCGTGATGCTGCAAACTCTCGACTCCTTGTGGAAAGAGCACCTTGCGGCGATGGACTATCTGCGTCAGGGTATCCACCTGCGTGGTTATGCGCAAAAAGATCCGAAGCAGGAATATAAACGCGAATCCTTCTCTATGTTTGCATCAATGCTGGAATCACTGAAGTACGAAGTGATCAGCACCCTGAGCAAAGTTCAGGTGCGTATGCCTGAAGAAGTCGAAGCAATGGAGCAGCAGCGTCGCGAAGATGCTGAGCGTTTAGCGCAGATGCAGCAACTGAGCCATAAAGGTGATGATTCTGCTGCGGCAGAAGAGCTGGCGGCACAAACTGGCGATCGTAAAGTGGGTCGTAACGATCCGTGTCCTTGCGGTTCCGGTAAAAAATACAAACAGTGCCATGGCCGTCTGAGCTAAGAAAATAACTCACTGAAAAGGCGCAGAATTCTGCGCCTTTTTTATGGACGATAAATATGAAAGTACTGCAAATCGCTGTTGGAATTATTCGTAATAAGCACAACGAGATTTTTATCACTCAGCGTGCAGCTGATGCCCACATGGCAAATAAGCTGGAGTTTCCCGGCGGAAAAATAGAAGCGGGCGAAACGCCGGAGCAGGCACTGGTTCGCGAACTACAGGAAGAAGTCGGGATTACGCCGACTCAAAGCTCATTGTTCGAAAAGCTGGAGTATCAGTTTCCGGACAGACATATCACGCTGTGGTTCTGGCTGGTTGAAAGCTGGGAAGGTGAGCCATGGGGAAAAGAGGGGCAACCGGCGCAGTGGATTGCGCAACATGCTCTGAATGCGGAAGATTTCCCGCCTGCGAATGCGCCGGTCATTGAAAAGTTGATTGCTGGCTAATGGTGTTGTAGGCCGGATAAGGCAACGCCGCATCCGGCAAATTATTGCGGGGACGCAACGCTTATCCGGCCTGCCGTTGTCGCTGAATTACTTCTGCTCTTCGCTCCAGTCATCGCTTTCTGACAGATCGCCGGAGCTTGGGATACGCTTCTCTTCCGCGGCCCATTCACCCAGGTCGATTAACTGACAACGTTTGCTGCAGAATGGACGAAACGGACTGACTTCTGCCCACACGACTGCTTTACCGCAGGTTGGGCAGTTTACGATAGTTTGTTCAGACATCTTAACTCCTTAACAGCACGCCAGATCGAAATCGAGGCGCTCAGGCACCTGACCATTCTCGCTATCCAGTGGCATAAAGCGAATGGCAAAGCGGCTCTTATGACCCGATATTTGCGGATAAAGCTGCGAAGCGAGCGGCAACTGTAAACGCAGTAGGTCTGCATCATCGCCGTTGTCCTGGTAAAAACCATTCAGGCTGGTTTGCTTACGAAACGGTGCTGAGTTGCGGATTAAATCCAGGACCAGAGACAATGCCTGGTTGAGCGGGTTCAGGCTGGCAAGCCAGGTCTCAACCTGTATGTCACGCTGAGTCTGTGACAGATGCAGCCAGATATGTAAAGTCGGCAAATCAAAACTGCAGCATCCGCCGGGAATACTTAAACGCTGACGAACAAGGCCAATCAGACGGTCTTCACGCAGGGTTTGTCCGATGCGCGGGGCAGAAATCAGAATACTGCCTGCACTTTTTAACTGCTGGCGCAACGAGTCGATTCTGCTTTGATCGACGCCGGGAACTTCGACCCAGGCCTGGAGTTTTCGCTGCTGTCGCTCCAGTTCTTTGAGGAGTTCGGTACGGACTTCGCCGCGTTCAAATACATCCAGTAAATCTCCGATATTGCGGAAAAAATGCAGAGCGCCGGCATGGTCAGCAATGGGCAAATTAACGGAGAGCTGTTGGATTAAAAACTCAATGCGCAGCCATGTACGCATCTTCTCATTGAGAGGGTGTTCAAAAAGGACCTGGGTGTGCATTACGGTTTTTCCTGTGAGACAAACTGCGACGCGCATTGCAAATAGAGCGCGTGCAGGCGGGCGACATCCGAGGCGATGGCTTCCGGTGCGCCATTATTATCAATAACATCGTCTGCCACGGCCAGCCGCGCTTCACGCGTTGCCTGGGCAGCAAGAATTTGTTCAACATGCTCACGTGTGACGTCATCGCGCTGCATGGTTCGCCTGAGTTGAGTCTCAGGGGTGACATCAACGACGAGTACGCGATCGGCTTTTTTATACAGCGCGTTTTCTACCAACAAGGGGACGACCCATAACAGATAAGGAGAGGTCGCTTGCTGAAACTGACGCTGTGTTTCCTGCTGGATAAGCGGATGGAGCAGGGCATTCAACCATTTTTTCTCATCAGGATCGGAAAAAATGCGTTCGCGTAAAATGCGCCGCTGCAACGATCCGTCTGCGGCGATAACCTCGGAACCAAAATGTTCTTCGATCGCCTTAAGGGCGGGTGTGCCGGGTTCAACCACCTGGCGCGCAATAATATCTGCATCAATGATGTTTATTCCGAGGTCAGCGAACGCATTTGCAACGGTACTTTTACCACTGCCAATGCCGCCGGTTAAGGCTACCGTATACCTCATAGATGCAGATCCTGGAGTTTAAGTTTGATTATCAAACAGTTAAAAGTTAAGCGTGCGAAGGCGAGGCTGCTGCAGGATTAACCTACTATTCGCCAGGTAAATTTATGGGATTGTAGCGTAAAAAAAGAGAATTTCGCAGTCTTGCGCGGCATTGATTAGTGCGTATGATAGCGTCACTGGAGTTGTGAGTTTCGATTTTTCGCCATTAACCCCAGGAATCCGCACATGCGTATCGAAGAAGATCTGAAGTTAGGTTTCAAAGACGTTCTTATCCGCCCTAAGCGTTCTACTCTCAAAAGTCGTTCCGATGTTGAACTGGAACGTCAATTCACCTTTAAACATTCAGGTCAGACCTGGTCCGGCGTGCCGATTATCGCCGCGAACATGGACACCGTTGGGACGTTTGCCATGGCAACGGCGCTTGCCTCCTTCGACATCCTGACCGCTGTGCACAAACACTATTCTGTTGAAGACTGGGCCGCTTTCATTGCAGATTCCTCAGCCGATGTACTGAAACACGTGATGGTTTCAACCGGGACGTCGGACACTGATTTCGAAAAAACCAAACAGATTCTGGCATTGAATCCAGCGCTGAACTTTATCTGCATTGATGTGGCAAATGGCTATTCAGAGCATTTTGTTCAGTTTGTGTCGAAAGCACGTGCGGCCTGGCCGACAAAAACGATCTGTGCTGGCAACGTGGTCACCGGCGAGATGTGTGAAGAACTGGTGCTTTCCGGTGCTGATATCGTCAAAGTGGGCATTGGCCCAGGTTCTGTATGTACCACCCGCGTAAAAACCGGCGTTGGCTATCCGCAGCTTTCTGCCGTCATTGAATGTGCTGATGCAGCGCACGGCCTGGGTGGCATGATTGTCAGCGACGGTGGCTGCACAATGCCGGGTGATGTGGCAAAAGCGTTTGGCGGCGGCGCAGACTTCGTGATGCTCGGCGGCATGCTGGCCGGCCATGAAGAAAGCGGCGGTAAAATCGTTGAAGAGAACGGTGAGAAATTCATGCTGTTCTACGGTATGAGCTCTGAGTCTGCTATGACGCGCCATGTTGGTGGTGTTGCTCAGTATCGTGCCGCTGAAGGTAAAACCGTTAAGCTGCCTCTGCGCGGCCCGGTTGATAATACCGCTCGCGATATCCTTGGCGGACTGCGTTCTGCTTGTACTTATGTCGGTGCATCCCGTCTGAAAGAGCTGACCAAACGTACAACGTTTATTCGTGTACAGGAACAAGAAAACCGCGTTTTCAATAGCCTGTAAGAACAGGTCGTACGGTTAAACGCCTGATGGCGCACAGCTTATCAGGCCTACGCTCATGCTCTGTGTAGGCCTGATAAGGCGTTTATGCCGTTATCCGACATTTAAATTTATCCCACACCACTCATTGCATCTCCCAGATGAAAAATCGGTAGATACATTGCCACAACCAGCGTACCGATAATCAACCCCGTAATGACAAGCAAGGCTGGCTCAAGTAATGACGCCAAATTTTCGGCCTGAGATAGCGTGTACTCGCTGTGATGTCGGGCGAGGTTTTGCAACATCGCATCCAGAGAGCCGGAAGCTTCACCGGTTCTCACCAGTTGCAAGCAAAGCGGACTAAATTCACCGCTATTTTTAAGCGCCAGCCATACCGGCTTCCCGGCACTGATATCGTGATGCACCTGTGCCAAACGTTGGGACCAATAAGGGCAGTTAAGGGTTTCAGTGACACTCTCCAGACCTTGCAGAAAGGGAATGCCCGCGTTTTGTGTTAATGCCAGTACGGTGAAGATCTGTGTAAGTTTTTGCCCCCTGACCATCGACCCGATGATGGGGAAGTGCAGCAGTGTTTTCTGACGCAGAATAAGCCAGTAGGGTTTCTGCTTTATCAATCCGTATGTTGTTCCCAGCACCAGGCATAGCAACCCTGCCAGCCATCCCCATCGACTGCTGTAGTGTGCCGCGGCCATAATCCACTGAGTGAGCGTCGGTAGCGGGGTGTTGAACGTACGATAGATGGCGGCAAACTCAGGGAGTACAAACTGCAGCATCGCCAGCACGACCATTATCGCCATGGCAAGAATGATAATGGGGTAGCGTAGTGCTTTTTTGACTTTATCAGCGAGTTGCTGTTGGTTTTTTTGCTGACGGGCAAGTTCAAAGCAGCAGTCGTCCAGTTTGCCCGTTAGTTCTCCGGTGCGGATCATTGCCTGGTACAGCGGGGGAAATACGTGTTGCCACCGCGAAAGCGAGGCTGACAGCGCAATGCCTTGTTCCATATCGTAAGCCAGCGTGCGCAGTAATGCCTGCCACTGGTTGCTGGGATGCTGTTCAGCGAGCAGAGTTAACCCAGCGGAAAGCGTCAATCCCGCTTTAAGCAGTGTTGCCAACTGGCGTATGGCTTCGGCACTGTTTGCTCTGCTCCAGTGCGAGGTTTTAACGCGCATCCGGTTAATGTGAATTGGCGTAATCTGCTGCTGTTCGAGCACAAACAGGAGCGATGGTCGGGTATCAGCCCATAGCATCCCTGCTACAGGTTGACCTTCGTGGGTTATTCCTTGCCAGCGCCAGAGGTGTTTAGTTGGCATGGGGCGTGCCCAGTACGCGGATCAGTTCTTCAAATGTCGTTAACCCTTGTTCCACCGCCTGACAGCCATCCTCGAAAAGAGTACTCTGAGCATCCGATTCCACAACGTCTGCGGATGAGCCATCGGCAATACGTTGCCGCAACGCAGGCGTAATGGGCAGTACTTCAAACAGAGCGGTTCGACCATAAAACCCGTGATAGCAGTGTTGGCAACCGGGTGCCTGCCAACGCGGTAGTGGCGTGGGCCAAAGTGTTGCCGGGAGTGTTATGGGAGTATCAAGTCGTCGCCGACAATGTGGGCATAATTTTCTGACTAATCGCTGCGCAACTATTAATGTCAGCGCGGAGGCAATCATCCAGCGTGCCACCCCCATTTGCTGCAGGCGTATCAGTGTTTCACTGGTGGAATTGGTATGCAGTGTCGAAAGAACCAAATGACCGGTTTGTGCGGCTTTCAGGGCAATCTCAGCTGTTTCGCCGTCGCGGATTTCGCCTACCATAATAATGTCGGGATCCTGGCGCAGTAGTGCACGTAATACACCCTGAAAATTAAGTCCGGCGCGAGGATGGATTTGTGTCTGATTGAGTCCTTCAATGGGGATCTCGACCGGATCTTCTACACTACAGAGATTCACATCGGGGGTGTTTCGGGTTTGTAGCGCACTGTACAGGGTAACCGTTTTGCCGCTCCCGGTCGGCCCGGTGACCAGAATCAAACCCTGTGGTTGCTGTAATGCTTGTGAAAACGCAGCCAACTGTGCCTCATGCATGCCCAGTGCGTTGACCTCCAGCGTTTGATTAACCTGATGAAGCAGGCGTAGCACTACTTTTTCACCCCATCGGCAAGGCAGCGTGGCGATGCGAAACGAAATGGGGTCACCTGAAATCTCCACGGTAAATTGTCCATCTTGCGGGAGTCGGTGCTCGGCAATATCCAGACTGCCTAATACCTTTAATCTTGCAGTGAGAGCAATGCCCATCTCGGTTGTGACTTCCGGTAATGTGTGTAGTACGCCATCCACACGTATCCTGATCCGGTAGTGATTCTCCGCAGGTTCAATATGAATATCAGAAGCCCGTTGTGCCAACGCGGATTGAAAAGCATGGTTCAGCAACCCTGCGGCAGTTGCGCTGCTTTCTGTGATGATGGCCGGGAGCATTTTACGCGGCGCGTGTGTGTGGCCCTCCATTTGCTGACGCGTCCAGCACACAATATCGATGCGTCGGGTCGTGGCAAAATGCAGTGCATCCAGCAGTTCGTGGGAAGGGGCATCCACAACAGCGATATGCACCGCGTCATTGTCTGCATCCAGTAATATGGCCTGATAGCGCTGGCACAGCGCCGTTAGTTGGGTGGTATTCATCTCTTTTCCTTAGTTGGCATCAAAACGAAAAACGTCTTCGCAAGCCTGTTGCAGCGCGCTGTCATTCTGGATAGAGCAGTTGCGATTCCAGCCCGTTATGCCGTTGGCGTTGTCCCAACCCGGCGTCATGGTGATGCTTAGCCCGTTCAGGCTTTCCTGCCCGCTGAGGCTGACCACGCCTTTTTCCACGCTCATACCTGAGACATAGCGGGTGGTGGTCACAGAGGGGATGCCATTTGTCCCGGCATCACAGGTTTCTGTTCCGCCGTGCTCCAGCGCGCAGAGTTCGACGGCAGTACGGTAGGGGACAAAGGTTTGCAGCATGTCTGTCAACGCGGCTTTGCGCAGATAGTTTTGATAAGCGGGGATACCGATAGCGCTGAGGATGGCAATGATGCCAATGACCACCATCAGTTCGATAAGCGTGAAGCCTCGTTGTTTGTCCATTGTTGATTTGCTCCTTGAGTTAGCTGGCGCTACTTTGGCAAATCGAAGGGATTTTAGGCGAGAGGCAAAAAATAGAACGAGAAGGCCGGTTCAGATGAATGTTACGAAATTACAGAATCAGACAACGTATTTGCGAAGATGCTCGAATAAACTGCCGATCGGCGGCGGGGCTGTAGGCCCGATACGCGAATCGCCATCGGGCAGAACAGTCAGTGATTAGCGAAAACGCATCGAGAGGTCGAGTGCGCGGACATGTTTGGTCAGCGCGCCCACAGAGATGAAATCCACGCCGGTTTCCGCGAATTCGCGTAGCGTTTCATAGGTGACGTTACCAGATACTTCCAGACGCGCCTGGCCGTTGGTACGTTTGACCGCTTCGCGCATTTGGTCGGTTTCGAAATTGTCGAGCATGATGATGTCCGCCCCGGCTTTCAGCGCGTCGTCCAGTTCATCCAGGCTTTCCACTTCTACCTCAACCGGCACGTCCGGGTGCAGCCAGAAGGCTTTTTCCACGGCCTGTTTCACCGAACCAGACGCAATAATGTGGTTTTCCTTGATCAGGAAAGCGTCAGAAAGCCCCAGACGATGATTTGCGCCGCCGCCGCACAATACCGCGTATTTCAGCGCCGTACGCAGCCCAGGCAGGGTTTTACGCGTATCCAGCAGCTGGGTTTTTGTCCCCGCCAGCAGGTCGACGTATTTACGGACTTCACTCGCTACGCCAGACAGCGTTTGCACAAAGTTGAGTGCGGTACGTTCACCGGTCAGCAGTACGCGGGAAGGGCCGTCCAGTTCAAACAGCGGCTGATTAGCCTTAATGCTGTCGCCATCTTCGACATGCCAGGTGACGCTGACATCATCGCCAGCCAGTTGAATAAAGACCTCTTCCACCCAACGCTTCCCACAAAAAACGCCATCTTCACGGGTAATTACGGTAGCGTGGGAGCGCATATCTTCGGGTAAAAGCTGTGCGGTGATATCGTTATTGGCATCAACTTCTCCGCCTAAATCTTCACGCAGCGCCTGAGCGACAGCGGCAGGGATATCCAGATTTATGCGTTCCAACAGCGCGTCACGTCGGTAGTCAGGGTTATAGCGGCGAGGCGGCATGATAAAACTCCAAATTGCTAACGAATCATAAGGTGGAAACATGCTACCCTGAACCTGATATGAGCACCACCAATAAGGAGATTCTGCATGTTGTTAGACGAGGGCTGGCTGGCAGAGGCGCGACGCGTTCCCTCTCCGCATTACGATTGCCGCCCGGATGACGAAACCCCTTCTTTGCTGGTGGTGCATAATATCAGCCTGCCATCCGGTGAATTTGGCGGCCCATGGATCGACGCGCTGTTTACGGGCACGATTGATCCCAATGCCCATCCTTATTTTGCCGGAATCGCCCATTTGCGCGTTTCTGCCCATTGTCTGATCCGCCGTGATGGTGAGATCGTGCAGTATGTCCCCTTTGATAAACGCGCCTGGCATGCCGGCGTCTCGAGCTATCAGGGCCGCGAACGCTGTAATGATTTCTCAATTGGTATTGAGCTGGAAGGGACGGATACGCTGGCTTATACCGATGCGCAGTACCAGCAACTGGCTGCCGTGACGCAGACGCTGATTCAGCGTTATCCGGCGATTGCCAGTAACATGACTGGGCATTGCAATATTGCGCCCGAGCGTAAGACCGATCCCGGCCCCTCATTTGACTGGGCAAGGTTTCGCGCCCTGGTCACCCCCTCGTCACACAAGGAGATGACATGACGCTGTTTACAACATTACTGGTGTTGATTGTTGAACGCCTGTTTAAGCTGGGTGAGCACTGGCAGCTTGATCACCGGGTTGAAGCTCTTTTCCGTCGGGTTAAGCATTTCTCGATGATGCGTACGGTAGGCATGGCCCTGATTGCGATGGGGGTAACGTTCCTGCTGCTGCGCGCACTCCATGGGCTGCTGTTTAACGTGCCCTTGCTGGTGGCGTGGATCTTAATTGGCCTGCTGTGCATCGGCGCTGGCAAGACACGTCTTCATTATCATGCCTATCTGAACGCGGCGGCTCGCGATGACGCTCACGCCCGTGAGGCGATGGCCAGAGAATTGACGCTGATTCATGGCGTGCCGCCGGACTGCGATGAGCGTGAGTTTTTGCGTGAACTGCAGAACGCGCTGTTATGGAACAACTTTCGCTTTTATCTGGCGCCGTTATTCTGGCTGATCGTCGGTGGTTCGTGGGGACCGGTGACGCTGGTGGGTTATGCTTTTTTACGTGCCTGGCAGTCCTGGCTGGCGCGCTATCAGACGCCGCATCAGCGTCTGCAATCGGGTATCGATGCAATTCTGCATGTGCTGGACTGGATCCCGGTGCGCCTGGCGGGCGTGGTCTATGCGCTGTTAGGACACGGCGAGAAAGCGCTTCCGGCCTGGTTTGCCTCGCTTGCGGATATGCATACTTCGCAGTATCAGGTGTTGACGCGCCTGGCGCAGTTCTCGCTGGCGCGCGAACCCCATACCGATAAAGTCGAAACGCCAAAAGCTGCCGTTTCGATGGCGAAGAAAACTTCGTTTGTGGTGGTGGTGGTCATTGCGCTGCTGACCATTTATGGGGCATTAGTATAGCGTTGTGCCGGATGGCGCTAACGCTTATCCGACCTACAATGAAAAAACGTGTAGGCCCGGTAAGCGTTAGCGCTACCGGGCAGTGCAACGGCTTAGTTCGTATCAGCAGGCGGCACGCCAAAATCTGGCATGCCGTTTTCGCCCCAACGCACGAGTTTCAGACGAGTGTGGCGGTTTGGGTCGTACAGCGGATCGCCTTCGATTTCGGTGTAATTTCTCGCGTGGTACACCAGCACATCTTCACCTTCCGGCGTTTGCGTAAAGCTGTTGTGTCCTGGGCCGAACTGGCGGTTTTCGTAGCTGGTGGTAAAGACCGGGCGCGGTGATTTGTGCCAGTTCTGCGGGTTGAGTGGATCGGCGTTGAGGTCAATCCACAATAATCCCATACAGTAATTCTCATCGGTGGCGCTGGCGGAATAGCTGATGAACAGCTTGTCGCCGTGAACCATGACGGCCGGACCTTCGTTGACCCAAAAACCCCGGCATTCCCAGTCATATTCTGGATGGCTGAGCATCACTGGCTCGCCTTTAATCGTCCATGGATTTTCCAGCTCAGCGAGGTAGATATTGGAGTTCCCGGCGATATCGGGCGATTTCTGCGCCCACAGATACCACTGTTTTCCCTGATGGTTAAAGGTTGTGGCATCAAGCGCGAAGGTATCAAACTGGGTTTTAATTTGCCCCTTTTCAACCCACTTACCACTTAGCGGATCGGCATCTGCGCACTCCAACGCAAACATGCGATGCTGGAACATACCCAACGTATCGAGCGCCTGAGTGTACGTGGCCGCAAAGTAGATGTACCACTTACCTGCCAGATGATGGATTTCAGGCGCCCAGATGAGTTGGCTCATAGGGCCGCTGTCCGGTTTGTGCCAGACAACAACGGGTTCCGCGGTGCGTAATTCCCCCAGAGAGTCAGCCCGGCGGATCTCCAGGCGATCGTATTCGGGCACTGAAGCAATGAAATAGTAGTGGCTACCGTCACGTAAAATAAACGGGTCGGCACGTTGTTCAATAAAGGGGTTAGGCCACTGATTCATCAGGCTTTCCTTACGGTTTCAGTTGTTTTTATCTCGTGGTATTCATTCAGTTCACGGTAATTGGCGCGGCGCTTTTCTAAATCTGTCTGGATTTGCTGCATGAACTCGCGGTCAACTTTCAGCAGGCGAACCACGCCTGCAGTAATCAGGTAGCCTACGCCCGGAATAATAGTGAACAACAGCATAATGCCGTTAATCGCGGAGTCGCTTTGCGCTTTAGCGCCTGCATCGTAGCCGTACCAGGAAAGCAGGAAGCCCACCATCGCGCCGGCAATCGCCAGCCCCAGTTTCAGGAAGAACAGGTTGCCGGAGAAGCTGATCCCGGTGATGCGTTTACCGGTTTTCCACTCGCCGTAGTCATCGACATCCGCCATCAGCGACCAGTGCAGCGGGGATGGGATCTGATGCAGGATGTTGAGCAGGAAGTAGAGCACCATAATCATCATGGTGGCTTTCGGATCGAAGAAGTAAAATGCGGCGGAGAAAATCGCCAGGATGATGTTGGTCCAGAAGAAGACTTTCAGTTTGCACCAGCGATCGGTTAATACCTTCGCGAGCATACTGCCGATCATCATGCCGACAACGCCAAGGCTGATAAACAACGTTGCGAACTGTGTGCTTTGCTGCATAACCCAGGTGACGTAGTACATGGTGGCGGCCATACGAATAAAGCCCGGACAGACGTTGCACAAGGTTAATAGCAGGATTTTCACCCACTGATCGTTCTTCCACACGTCTTTCAGATCGGCTTTCAAATCGTCGTTCGTGGGTACCGCAGGGCGTACACGTTCGCGCACGGTCGCGAAACAAAACAGGAACATGCACATACCAATGAAAGCCAGCACGGCCATCGCCATCTGATAGCCTTTGGCTTTATCTTCCCCGCCAAACCAGTCTGCCATTGGCAGTAGCGTGAGTGAGAGTAGCAGAGTTGCAATCCCGACCAGCACGAAGCGATACGACTGGCAGGCGACGCGTTCTTTCGGATCGTTGGTGATGACGCTACCGAGTGAACAGTAGGGAATGTTAATTGCTGTATAGGTAATAGAGAGCAGGAAGTAGGTGACAAACGCATAGATAACTTTGCTGTTATACGTCCACTCCGGAGTGGTAAACATCAATACGCTGAATAATGCGTAGGGGAAAGCCATCCACAGAAGCCATGGACGAAACCGACCATATTTACTGCGGGTACGATCGGCCATTGCACCCATGATAGGGTCAGTAACGGCATCAATAACGCGTACAGAAAGCAGCAATACGCCGACAAGTGCAGGCGCAAGACCAAAAATATCTGTGTAAAAATAGTTAACAAACAGCATGATAGCGCCGAATATGATGTTGCATCCGGCATCGCCCATTCCATAGCCGATCTTTTCTTTCACCGACAGCTTTCTGGTTTCCATCAAGCGCACTCCATTAATGTGATATGGAGAGAATTATTGTCTGGTGTTGGTGTTTTTGCGTTGCAGGATAGCGCCGCTGATATGGACTAAACAGTCATCTGTGGGAAAGTGTGAGGCAGGTAACAACCCCCACCTGGTGCAGGTGGGGGGAAGGATTAATGCGCTTTCACGGCACCGGCCGTTTTCTGTTTGCACAGATAGCCAATGCCAAGAATGGCAATCCATACCGGGATCAGGTACACAGAGATCGCCATGCCCGGCGTCATCAGCATAATCACCAGTACTGCAGCCATGAAAATCAGGCACACCCAGTTACCCAGCGGATAGAGCAGTGCCGGGAAGCGGGTGGTAACCCCCTGCTGCTGTTTTGCTTTGCGGAACTTCATGTGCGCCAGGCTGATCATTGCCCAGTTGATCACCAGGGCGGAAACCACCAGCGCCATCAGCAGGCCAAAGGCGGATTCTGGCGCCAGATAGTTGATCAGCACACATAGAGCCGTAACCAGCGCGGAAACCAGAATGGTGTTCACCGGTACGCCGCGTTTGTCGACGTTCATCAGCGCTTTTGGCGCGTTGCCCTGTTGAGCCAGGCCGAACAGCATACGGCTGTTACAGTAGACACAGCTGTTATAGACAGAAAGGGCAGCGGTCAGCACCACTATGTTCAGCGCATTGGCAACAAAGGTGTCGCCCAGTTCGTGGAAAATAAGGACAAACGGGCTGGTATCAGCCGTAACACGCGTCCATGGCATCAGGGAAAGCAGTACAGCCAGCGAACCCACATAGAAAATCAGGATACGGTAAATGACCTGGTTGGTGGCTTTAGGAATGCTTTGCTCCGGGTTATCGGCTTCTGCTGCGGTGATCCCGACCAGCTCCAGCCCACCGAAAGAGAACATAATAATCGCCATCATCATTACCAAACCAGTGAAGCCGTGCGGCAGGAAGCCACCCTGGTCCCACAGGTTACTGACGCTGGCCTGCGGCCCGCCGTTGCCGCTGAATAGCAGCCAGCCGCCGAAGATGATCATCGCGACTACGGCAATGACTTTAATAATGGCAAACCAGAACTCCATCTCACCGAACACTTTCACATTGGTGAGGTTAATGGCGTTAATAATCACGAAGAAGGCGGCCGCAGAGGCCCAGGTTGGGATCTCCGGGTACCAGAACTGAATGTATTTACCCACGGCCGTCAGTTCAGCCATGGCAACCAAAACGTACAGCACCCAGTAGTTCCAGCCAGAGGCGAAACCTGCGAAACTGCCCCAGTATTTATAAGCAAAGTGGCTAAAGGAGCCTGCTACCGGCTCTTCAACCACCATTTCACCTAGCTGACGCATAATTAAAAAGGCGATAAATCCGGCGATAGCGTAACCCAGAATAATACCCGGCCCTGCAGACTGAATAACGGATGCGCTCCCGAGGAATAACCCGGTACCAATCGCGCCACCCAGCGCGATAAGCTGTATATGGCGGTTTTTAAGGCCGCGCTTTAGCTGATCGCCATGCTGTTGACTTTCCATCATGAAACCTCGTGTGTGGTTTTACTCTTCATCTTTCGAGTACTTATATTTTGAACCACGCAGTGACGCGTGTGTAAGTTTGCAATTCCGTTTGTTGTATTAATTTATTTACAGCAATGAATTATGAAATGTTGCCTAAAGACTTTTGTCTTGATCAGAATAATGTTATGCGAGCGCGAATGCACCTGCTTTATGCGGCGTGAGAGACGAGTTGAATAAAAAGAAACCATTTGTAAGCGCGAGTTTATCTACCACAAAATTTCCAATTTGAATTTTTATTCGAAAATAGTGATTGATAAATCGATAAATAAGCAGGTGAATCGGTTCAGATAATATATTTTTTCGTTTCAATTCGGTTAAAACTACCTCGGGATGGGTAAATTTAACATTTGTGCATAGTTACATGTTTGAAACGTTATTTCTGTAATGTTGTTAAAATATGCCTCCTTTACTGATTTCAATCAAAACCTGTATGGACAGAAGGTGAATACTTTGTTACTTTAGCGTCAAGAACATGAAATTGGTAAGACCAATTGACTCCGGGCAAATGGCTTAAGACAGGAAATCATGGCCTACAGCAAAATCCGCCAACCAAAACTCTCCGATGTGATTGAGCAGCAGCTGGAGTTTTTAATTCTTGAGGGGACACTTCGCCCCGGAGAAAAACTCCCACCGGAACGCGAGCTGGCAAAACAGTTCGACGTCTCCCGCCCCTCCTTACGCGA
The DNA here is from genome assembly GCF_003818115.1 of Citrobacter youngae. Classification (GTDB taxonomy): domain Bacteria; phylum Pseudomonadota; class Gammaproteobacteria; order Enterobacterales; family Enterobacteriaceae; genus Citrobacter; species Citrobacter youngae. The sequence goes on from NZ_RPOI01000021.1 coordinate 113,346, forward strand.
GGCGATCCAACGCCTTGAAGCGAAGGGGTTACTGCTTCGTCGTCAGGGCGGTGGCACTTTTGTTCAGAGCAGCCTGTGGCAGAGCTTTAGCGACCCACTGGTAGAGCTGCTCTCCGACCATCCTGAATCCCAGTTTGACCTGCTTGAGACGCGCCATGCGCTGGAAGGTATTGCAGCCTATTACGCTGCACTGCGCAGCACGGATGAAGACAAAACGCGTATCCGTGAACTCCACCATGCGATCGAGCTTGCGCAACAGTCCGGCGATCTTGACGGTGAATCTGATGCGGTACTGCAGTATCAAATTGCTGTCACCGAAGCGGCACATAATGTGGTGCTGCTCCATTTGCTAAGGTGTATGGAGCCGATGCTGGCTCAGAACGTTCGGCAAAACTTCGAATTGCTGTATGCGCGTCGCGAGATGCTGCCGCTGGTAAGCAGTCACCGTACCCGTATCTTTGAAGCAATTATCGCCGGGAAGCCGGAGGAGGCGCGTGAAGCGTCGCACCGTCACCTGGCCTTTATCGAAGAGATCCTGCTGGACAGAAGCCGTGAGGAAAGCCGTCGTGAACGCGCCTTACGCCGTCTGGAGCAACGAAAGAATTAGTGATTTTTCTGGCAGAACGTTAACCAGAAGATGTTGTAAATCAAGCGCGAATTAAAGTGCGCGGCAACTAAATGCCAGGCCCATAAGGCTATTTTATTTGCCATTTTGGCCCTGGGCAGTGCTCACAATCCTCACGTACTACGTGTACGCTCCGGTTGTTCCGCGCTGTCCGTGCCCAAACTGGCTGCAACAATTACGCCTGATGGGTCAGGCAATAAACGCAGAACCTGTCTTATTGCGCTTTTGGTTGTTCAAAATAATTCGGGTTGTATCGCGGCGGCAAGCGCGCGAGTCGCCAGGAGCATAGTGAACTATGTGACTGGTGCGAGGAAGCGCAGCCAACAAAGAGACAACCTGAAGTATGAAGAACAAAGAACGCAATGGGACAGGTTCCAGATAACTCAACGTATTTAGATAGATAAGGAATACCCCCATGTCAGAACGTTTCCCAAATGACGTGGATCCGATCGAAACTCGCGACTGGCTACAGGCGATCGAATCGGTCATCCGTGAAGAAGGTGTTGAGCGTGCTCAGTATCTGATCGACCAACTGCTTTCAGAAGCCCGCAAAGGCGGCGTGAAAGTAGCGGCAGGTGCAGGGGCCAGCAATTATGTAAACACTATTGCCGTTGAAGATGAACCGGAATACCCGGGCAATCTGGAGCTGGAACGTCGTATTCGTTCTGTTATCCGTTGGAACGCCATCATGACCGTACTGCGCGCGTCTAAAAAGGACCTCGAGCTGGGTGGCCACATGGCATCCTTCCAGTCCTCCGCAACGGTATATGATGTTTGCTTCAACCACTTCTTCCGTGCACGCAACGAGCAAGATGGCGGCGATCTGGTGTACTTCCAGGGCCACATCTCTCCGGGCATCTACGCACGCGCATTCCTGGAAGGTCGTCTGACTGAAGAGCAGATGAACAACTTCCGTCAGGAAGTACATGGCAAAGGCCTCTCTTCCTACCCGCACCCGAAACTGATGCCTGAATTCTGGCAGTTCCCGACCGTATCTATGGGTCTGGGCTCAATCGGTGCTATCTACCAGGCTAAATTCCTGAAATATCTGGAACACCGTGGTCTGAAAGATACCTCTAAACAAACCGTTTACGCCTTCCTGGGCGACGGCGAGATGGATGAGCCAGAATCAAAAGGTGCGATCACCATCGCGACCCGTGAAAAACTGGACAACCTGGTCTTTGTTATCAACTGTAACCTGCAGCGTCTTGACGGCCCGGTAACCGGTAACGGCAAGATTGTTAACGAACTGGAAGGCATCTTCGCGGGCGCTGGCTGGAACGTTATCAAAGTCATGTGGGGCGGTCGTTGGGATGAGCTGCTGCGTAAAGACACCAGCGGTAAACTGATCCAGCTGATGAACGAAACCGTTGATGGCGACTACCAGACCTTCAAATCCAAAGACGGCGCATACGTACGTGAGCACTTCTTCGGTAAATACCCGGAAACCGCAGCGCTGGTTGCTGACTGGACTGACGAGCAGATTTGGGCTCTGAACCGCGGTGGTCACGATCCGAAGAAAGTTTACGCTGCACTGAAAAAAGCGCAGGAAACCAAAGGCAAAGCAACTGTAATCCTCGCCCATACCATTAAAGGTTACGGCATGGGTGACACCGCTGAAGGTAAAAACATCGCTCACCAGGTTAAGAAAATGAACATGGACGGCGTGCGTTACATCCGCGACCGTTTCAACGTTCCTGTGACCGATGAGCAGGTTGAAAACCTGTCTTACATCACCTTCCCGGAAGGTTCTGAAGAGCACACCTATCTGCACGCTCAGCGTCAGAAACTGCACGGCTACCTGCCAGCTCGTCAGCCGAACTTCACCGAGAAGCTGGAACTGCCGGCTCTGGAAGACTTCGGTGCGCTGCTGGAAGAGCAGAACAAAGAAATCTCCACCACTATCGCTTTCGTTCGTGCCCTGAACGTGATGCTGAAGAACAAGTCGATCAAAGATCGTCTGGTGCCGATCATCGCTGACGAAGCGCGTACTTTCGGTATGGAAGGCCTGTTCCGTCAGATCGGTATCTACAGCCCGAACGGTCAGCAGTACACCCCGCAGGACCGTGAGCAGGTTGCTTACTATAAAGAAGACGAGAAAGGTCAGATCCTGCAGGAAGGTATCAACGAACTGGGTGCTGGCGCATCCTGGCTGGCTGCTGCGACCTCTTACAGCACCAACGATCTGCCGATGATTCCGTTCTACATCTACTACTCCATGTTCGGGTTCCAGCGTATCGGCGACCTGTGCTGGCAGGCAGGCGACCAACAGGCTCGTGGCTTCCTGATCGGTGGTACTTCCGGTCGTACGACGCTGAACGGTGAAGGTCTGCAGCACGAAGATGGTCACAGCCATATTCAGTCTCTGACTATCCCGAACTGTATCTCTTACGATCCGTCTTACGCGTACGAAGTTGCGGTCATCATGCACGATGGTCTGGAGCGTATGTACGGTGAGAAACAAGAGAACGTTTACTACTACATCACCACGCTGAACGAAAACTACCACATGCCGGCAATGCCAGCAGGTGCCGAGGAAGGTATCCGTAAAGGTATCTACAAACTCGAAACCCTCGAAGGTAAGAAAGGTAAAGTTCAGCTGCTGGGCTCCGGTTCTATCCTGCGTCACGTCCGTGAAGCAGCGCAGATCCTGGCAAACGACTACGGTGTAGGTTCTGACGTGTATAGCGTCACTTCCTTCACTGAACTGGCGCGTGATGGCCAGGATTGTGAGCGCTGGAACATGCTGCACCCGATGGAAACTCCGCGCGTTCCGTACATCGCTCAGGTGATGAACGACGCTCCGGCAGTAGCATCTACTGACTATATGAAACTGTTTGCCGAACAGGTTCGTACTTATGTACCGGCTGATGATTATCGCGTACTGGGTACTGACGGTTTCGGTCGCTCTGACAGCCGTGAAAACCTGCGTCACCACTTCGAAGTTGATGCTTCCTACGTGGTTGTAGCGGCCCTGGGCGAACTGGCTAAACGTGGCGAAATCGATAAGAAAGTGGTTGCTGACGCAATCACCAAATTCAACATCGATGCAGATAAAGTTAACCCGCGTCTGGCGTAAGAGGTAAAAGAATAATGGCTATCGAAATCAATGTACCGGACATCGGGGCTGATGAAGTTGAAATCACCGAGATCCTGGTCAAAGTAGGCGACAAAGTTGAAGCTGAACAGTCGCTGATCACCGTAGAAGGCGACAAAGCCTCTATGGAAGTTCCGTCTCCTCAGGCTGGTATCGTTAAAGAGATCAAAGTCTCTGTTGGCGACAAAACTGAGACCGGCAAACTGATCATGATTTTCGATTCCGCCGACGGTGCAGCAGCAGCTGCACCTGCTCCGGCAGAAGAGAAGAAAGAAGCGGCTCCGGCAGCAGCACCTGCTGCTGCGGCAGCGAAAGACGTACACGTACCGGACATCGGCGGCGACGAAGTTGAAGTTACCGAGATCATGGTTAAAGTGGGCGACACCGTTGCGGCTGAACAGTCTCTGATCACCGTAGAAGGCGACAAGGCTTCCATGGAAGTTCCAGCGCCGTTCGCGGGCGTGGTGAAAGAGATCAAAATCAACACCGGCGACAAAGTGTCTACCGGCTCCCTGATTATGGTCTTCGAAGTGGCGGGCGCAGCGCCTGCTGCTGCACCGGCTCAGGCGGCTGCTCCAGCAGCGGCGGCGGCTCCGGCTGCTTCTGGTTCGAAAGAAGTTAACGTACCGGACATCGGCGGTGACGAAGTGGAAGTCACTGAAGTGATGGTTAAAGTGGGCGATAAAATTGCCGCTGAGCAGTCACTGATCACCGTTGAAGGCGATAAAGCGTCAATGGAAGTTCCGGCACCGTTCGCGGGTACTGTAAAAGAAATCAAAATCAGCACCGGCGACAAAGTTAAAACCGGTTCTCTGATTATGGTCTTCGAAGTAGAAGGCGCAGCACCGGCTGCCGCCCCTGCGCAAGCTGCAGCTCCGGCTCCGGCCGCTGCACCTGCACAAGCCGCAGCGCCTGCTCCGGCAGCGAAAGCAGAAGGCAAATCTGAATTTGCTGAGAACGACGCTTACGTCCACGCTACGCCGCTGATTCGTCGCCTGGCGCGCGAATTCGGTGTGAACCTGGCGAAAGTGAAAGGGTCTGGCCGTAAAGGTCGTATCCTGCGTGAAGACGTTCAGGCTTACGTGAAAGATGCTATCAAGCGTGCTGAAGCGGCTCCGGCTGCAGCAGCAGGCGGCGGTATCCCGGGCATGCTGCCATGGCCGAAAGTGGACTTCAGCAAGTTCGGTGAAATCGAAGAAGTGGAACTGGGCCGTATCCAGAAAATCTCGGGTGCTAACCTGAGTCGTAACTGGGTGATGATCCCGCACGTTACTCACTTCGATAAGACCGATATCACCGATCTGGAAGCGTTCCGTAAACAGCAGAACGCCGAAGCTGAAAAACGTAAACTGGACGTGAAATTCACCCCAGTAGTCTTCATCATGAAAGCCGTTGCCGCAGCTCTGGAACAGATGCCGCGCTTCAACAGCTCCCTGTCTGAAGACGGTCAGCGCCTGACCCTGAAGAAATACATCAACATCGGTGTGGCGGTAGATACGCCGAATGGTCTGGTTGTTCCGGTCTTCAAAGACGTGAACAAGAAGAGTATTACCGAGCTGTCTCGTGAACTGACCGTGATCTCCAAGAAAGCGCGTGATGGCAAGCTGACTGCTGGCGAAATGCAGGGCGGTTGCTTCACCATCTCCAGCATCGGTGGCCTGGGTACTACCCACTTCGCGCCGATTGTGAACGCGCCGGAAGTGGCTATCCTCGGTGTCTCCAAGTCCTCTATGGAGCCAGTGTGGAACGGTAAAGAGTTTATGCCGCGTCTGATGATGCCGATTTCGCTCTCCTTCGACCACCGTGTAATTGACGGTGCTGATGGTGCGCGCTTTATCACCATCATCAACAACATGCTGTCTGACATTCGCCGCCTGGTGATGTAAGCGAAAAAGCCGGCCCGACGGCCGGCTTTTTTCTGGTAATCTCATGAAGTCAGTGAGGTTATTGTGCGAAAGACAAATCGGTTGCCGTTTGTTGTTTCAAAATTGTTAACAATTTTGTAAAATACGGGCGGATAGAACGACCCGGTGGACGACGGGTATAAATTAAGAGGTCATGATGAGCACTGAAATCAAAACTCAGGTCGTGGTACTTGGGGCAGGCCCTGCAGGTTACTCTGCTGCCTTCCGTTGCGCAGATTTAGGTCTGGAGACCGTCATCGTAGAACGTTACAGCACCCTTGGTGGTGTTTGTCTGAACGTCGGCTGTATCCCTTCTAAAGCGCTGCTGCACGTAGCAAAAGTTATCGAAGAAGCCAAAGCGCTGGCTGAACACGGTATCGTTTTTGGCGAGCCGAAAACTGATATCGACAAGATTCGTACCTGGAAAGAAAAAGTTATCACTCAACTGACCGGCGGTCTGGCGGGTATGGCCAAAGGCCGTAAAGTGAAAGTGGTTAACGGTCTGGGTAAATTTACCGGGGCGAACACCCTGGAAGTTGAAGGCGAAAACGGCAAAACCGTGATCAACTTCGACAACGCAATCATCGCGGCGGGTTCCCGTCCGATCGAACTGCCGTTTATTCCGCATGAAGATCCGCGCGTGTGGGATTCCACCGATGCACTGGAACTGAAAACTGTTCCTAAGCGCCTGCTGGTTATGGGCGGCGGTATCATCGGTCTGGAAATGGGTACCGTGTACCATGCGCTGGGTTCAGAGATCGACGTGGTTGAAATGTTCGACCAGGTTATCCCGGCTGCCGATAAAGACGTGGTTAAAGTCTTCACCAAGCGCATCAGCAAGAAATTCAACCTGATGCTGGAAACCAAAGTGACCGCCGTTGAAGCGAAAGAAGACGGTATCTACGTTTCCATGGAAGGCAAAAAAGCGCCTGCTGAAGCTCAGCGTTACGATGCTGTGCTGGTGGCTATCGGTCGTGTACCGAACGGTAAAAACCTCGATGCGGGCAAAGCTGGCGTGGAAGTTGATGACCGTGGCTTCATCCGCGTTGACAAACAGCTGCGCACCAATGTGCCGCACATCTTTGCTATCGGCGATATCGTCGGTCAGCCGATGCTGGCGCACAAAGGTGTTCACGAAGGTCACGTTGCCGCTGAAGTTATCGCCGGTAAGAAACACTACTTCGATCCGAAAGTTATTCCATCCATCGCGTACACTGAACCAGAAGTTGCATGGGTTGGCCTGACTGAGAAAGAAGCGAAAGAAAAAGGCATCAGCTACGAAACCGCCACCTTCCCGTGGGCTGCTTCTGGCCGTGCTATCGCTTCCGACTGCGCGGATGGTATGACCAAACTGATTTTCGACAAAGAATCTCACCGTGTTATCGGTGGTGCGATTGTCGGTACCAACGGCGGCGAGCTGCTGGGCGAAATCGGTCTGGCGATCGAAATGGGTTGTGACGCTGAAGACATCGCGCTGACCATCCACGCGCACCCGACTCTGCACGAGTCCGTTGGTCTGGCAGCTGAAGTGTTCGAAGGTAGCATCACCGACCTGCCGAACCTGAAAGCGAAGAAAAAGTAATCTTCCCGCTTTTGTGAAAACGCCTCTTCGGAGGCGTTTTTTTTGCCTTAAGATTCACCGCAATTTTCCCGGCAGTCTCTTAATGACGAGACAACCAATGCGTTGGCTGTTCAGGGCGCTACGGGATGCCAGGTTTTTTCAGGGCTGTACTCAGTCATCGCCTGTGCTTTCTGTTGTGATGCTTCGCCAAGGTTGGCCTGATAAACATTGTCATCGCCGCTAATCATAAAGCTCATCACTCCGGTGTGACCGTAGCTAATCGGCCATGCAATCATGGCGAAACCACTGGCTTTGTCCGGCAGTATGCGGAAACGATAACCGTGATAACCCGTGCCGGGTTCTTGTGGGCTGAAGGCGGGTCCCAGAGGGCTTGGCGCTTCGCCTGGTGTGACGGGCCAGTAAAGCCCATCTTTTTTACCTTCGCTACTGACAATTTTTTGCGCATACGATTTGTTCAGCGCGTAATAGCTTTGCTGCGCGTCAACGTAGGCGTGCAGCGCTTCGATGGCTGAAAGCTCGTTGCGACCGATCGTTCTAGTGAGGATCTCCTCCTGGGCTTCGGTCATATCGAACGCCCAGCCTTTGCTGGTTTTCACCATCGGTATGGGTAACTGCCAGTCATCTTGCCCTACGTTGAGATGCGCCATATTGCCCTGCAGCACAATGTGATGGCTCACCTTCCAGTCGCGATTAAAGCGTGCCACTGCTTCCGGATCGGCCCCTTCTGGTGGCAAAAAATGTCGCCAGTTTTCACCCAGTAGCGCCGTGAGCTGCTTTTCATTTTGCTGCGTCACCGCAGCGGCAAATGCACTGGCCGCGTCTTCGGGGGAGGTGAACGCCTGTTGCGCATAGCTCACCAGCGGCAAGGAGAGCAACAGGGCGCTTAACATAATTTTTTTCATCATCGGCTCCGGTTAATGACGGCGAAATTCGTGGTGCTCAGAAAAATTTTCACGTGCCGCAGCGCGCTGCCCGCTGTTGAGGTTGCCCGCGCGACGGCTTTCCTGCCCACGCAGTTGCTGGGACTGCCACGACGGTGAGCGACTGTCATTCCCGCTGAAGACGTTTGAATGCGTATTCTGACGGGAGGCCAGACGTTGTTGCGAGTTGGATGATTCAACGCGTTGGCGAGCGGTTTCCCTTTGCTGCTGTGAAACTGGATGCTGCTGAGCTTTTGACTTCAGTTCAGAGCGGTGCTGCTGTTGCGTAGTGGATTTATTCAGCGTCTTCTGTGCTGCTTCACGACGGCTGTTGTTTTGTGTTTCGTCATAGCCACGATAGTTATTGCGCTGGGCAATTTGATTTAGCTGTGAAGAGGCTGCTTTGCGTTGAGCATCCCGCGATGTCTGACCCGACAAGTTTGCCGGGGAGGTCTGGCTACGCTGTTGGAACTGCGTCATTGCGGCCTGACGCTGGCTGTCTCGTGTGGCAGTGGTGGTCGGTGTATGTTGAGTGGCGCTTAATCCCCCGCTAACGTTGGTCTGATGAAAACGTTGTGCGACCGCGTCGTTCTGGTAAGGCACGCCGTTACGGTACGCAGGGTTATGCTGCCAGGCAATGTTTTGCCCTTTAAGGTTTTGTCCGGAGATATGGTTGAAATTGTTAACATCAATATTGATGTTATCTCCGTTGTGCTGGTAGCCATTACCGCCGTGAGGGCCGTCATGGTCATGATAGTCATCATCATGGTGATGGTCGTCGTCATCCCAGTCGATGTTACTGAACAGTGCATACGTCGTCGCAACGCCCAGGCTATAGCCGAAACCTTTGACGAAGCTATCGGCAAACTGCTCGCCCGGAGGGGGCGGCAGATAGACAGGGGGGTAGGCGGTATTAGGCCAACTGCCGTAAACAACGGTTGGATTGTAGTTCGGCACATATACCACCTGTGGATCGGTCGGCTCAATTTTGATAACCGTCGAGGTGGGCGCGCTGCTGGTCACTTTCGTCGTTGATGATGACGGCGTCTGAATCACGGTTGTTTTCTGGGTGTTCGTGACCGTTTGCTGCGGAGTGGATTTTAGCGAGCCTGTTTGCTGAGCCAGCAAACGCAGGCGCTGTACGGCATCCATCACGTCCTGTGGTTGTGCCAGAAACGCATTCCCCAGGTTTTGTACCCAGTCAGGGTTTTCGCCCATCAAGGCCATCAATTGCGGAAATGCCACCAGCGACTTCACGCTGGGGTCCCATGACTGGCCGGACACTGCCTGAATGGCGGCGTCACCTTGCAGTGTCGGATTATCACGAGACCACTGAACCGCCTGCACCACGTTCGATGGATATGTTGAGGCCATCAGCACCTGAGACAGCAACGGGTCAGGGTAGAGCGCAACAGGGGCAACCCACTGATCGAGTTGAGCTGTGGTATACGTTGTTGGCGCAACCGGGGCTACTGCGGGAGCCGCCGCAACGGGCGGTTGAGGCGCTGCTGCCGGGGCAGGCTGAGAGGGGGCTTCTGGTGTGCGGCTGTTTACATACAGTACGCCCGCACCGACAAATAACCCTGCACTGCACGCCAGAGCAATGATATGGGGCTTAAAGGGCAACGTCATTTTATCTCTCCCGACTCATTAAGAATCGTCATAGTCATTATGCCTGCCGCCAGTGGGTGCAGTGTTCCGTGAGTATAAAGAGACAATAGTTTAATTTTTGACGAATCTTGGGATCGTTAACGCAAGTTTATTACCAGGGAGCTAAATAATGTGACTAAACATTGCGGGCGAAATTATCATTCCCCTTCTGCCATGACGAAGAGCGTTAGACCATCCTTAACGATTCAGCCAATTTTTTATGTTGCTTTTTTGTAAACAGATTAACACCCAACGAAAATCCTGTTATTGTGCCTTTTGCGGTACCGGGCATTTACCCTACTAACTGCTGTCTCACAGGAGCGTGAAGAGAATCGCCCATATACAAAAGCGCCGCATTATGACAATGAGAGCGAGGAGATATCGTCGTGCTAGAAGAATACCGTAAGCACGTAGCTGAGCGTGCTGCCCAGGGGATTGTGCCGAAACCCTTAGACGCAACCCAAATGGCTGCACTTGTCGAGCTGCTGAAGACCCCGCCTGTGGGCGAAGAAGAATTCCTGTTAGACCTGTTGATTAACCGCGTTCCCCCTGGTGTAGATGAAGCCGCTTACGTTAAAGCCGGTTTTCTCGCCGCTGTCGCTAAAGGTGACACTACCTCTCCGCTGATCACGCCAGAAAAAGCCATCGAACTGCTGGGCACCATGCAGGGCGGTTATAACATTCATCCGCTGATTGATGCGCTGGACGATGCCAAACTGGCGCCGATTGCCGCCAAAGCGCTCTCTTCAACGCTGCTGATGTTCGATAACTTCTACGATGTGGAAGAAAAAGCCAAAGCGGGCAACGAATATGCGAAGCAGGTCATGCAGTCCTGGGCTGATGCCGAATGGTTCCTCAACCGTCCGGCTCTGGCTGAAAAAATCACCGTTACCGTCTTTAAAGTGACCGGTGAAACCAACACCGATGACCTCTCTCCGGCACCGGACGCATGGTCCCGCCCGGATATCCCGCTGCACGCGCTGGCGATGCTGAAAAACGCCCGCGAAGGTATCGAACCGGATCAGCCGGGCGTGGTAGGCCCAATCAAACAGATCGAAGAACTGCAGAAAAAAGGTTACCCGCTGGCCTATGTGGGTGACGTTGTCGGTACTGGTTCTTCGCGTAAATCTGCGACCAACTCCGTGCTGTGGTTTATGGGTGATGATATTCCTCATGTACCGAACAAGCGCGGTGGTGGCTTGTGTCTGGGTGGCAAAATTGCACCTATTTTCTTCAACACTATGGAAGATGCGGGCGCGCTGCCAATTGAAGTGGACGTAAGCAACCTGAACATGGGCGACGTGATTGACGTTTACCCGTTCAAGGGCGAAGTGCGTAACCACGAAACCAACGAACTGCTGGCTACCTTCGAACTGAAAACCGATGTGCTGGTTGACGAAGTACGTGCCGGTGGCCGTATTCCGCTGATTATCGGTCGTGGCCTGACCACCAAAGCGCGTGAAGCGCTGGGGCTGCCGCACAGCGATGTATTCCGTCAGGCGAAAGATGTAGCGGAAAGCAGCCGCGGCTTCTCTCTGGCACAGAAAATGGTTGGCCGCGCATGTGGCGTAACCGGCGTCCGTCCGGGGGCCTACTGCGAACCGAAGATGACTTCCGTCGGCTCTCAGGATACCACTGGCCCAATGACCCGCGATGAACTGAAAGACCTGGCGTGCCTGGGCTTCTCTTCTGACCTGGTGATGCAGTCGTTCTGTCATACCGCTGCGTATCCGAAACCTGTTGACGTGACCACCCACCATACTCTGCCTGACTTCATCATGAACCGTGGCGGCGTGTCGCTGCGTCCGGGCGATGGCGTAATCCACTCCTGGCTGAACCGTATGCTGCTGCCGGATACCGTAGGTACCGGTGGTGACTCTCATACCCGTTTCCCGATCGGTATCTCTTTCCCGGCGGGTTCTGGTCTGGTGGCGTTTGCGGCTGCGACCGGCGTGATGCCGCTGGATATGCCGGAATCTGTTCTGGTGCGTTTCAAAGGCAAAATGCAGCCGGGTATCACCCTGCGTGACCTGGTTCACGCCATTCCGCTGTATGCGATCAAACAAGGTCTGCTGACCGTTGAGAAGAAAGGCAAGAAAAACATCTTCTCTGGCCGCATTCTGGAAATTGAAGGTCTGCCGGATCTGAAAGTTGAGCAAGCATTTGAACTGACCGATGCATCCGCTGAGCGTTCCGCTGCGGGTTGTACCATCAAGCTGAACAAAGAGCCGATCGTTGAATACCTCAGCTCTAACATCGTTCTGCTGAAATGGATGATCGCCGAAGGTTACGGCGATCGCCGTACGCTGGAGCGTCGTGTGCAGGGCATGGAAAAATGGCTGGCGGATCCGCAGTTGCTGGAAGCTGATGCTGACGCAGAATACGCGGCAGTGATCGACATCGATCTGGCGGATATCAAAGAGCCGATCCTGTGCGCGCCGAACGATCCGGACGACGCGCGTCTGCTGTCTGACGTGCAGGGTGAGAAGATCGACGAAGTGTTCATCGGTTCCTGCATGACCAACATCGGTCACTTCCGTGCAGCGGGTAAGCTGCTGGATGCGCATAAGGGCCAGTTACCGACCCGTCTGTGGGTGGCTCCACCAACGCGTATGGATGCGGCACAGCTCACCGAGGAAGGCTATTACAGCGTCTTTGGTAAGAGCGGGGCGCGTATTGAGATCCCTGGCTGTTCATTGTGCATGGGTAACCAGGCGCGCGTGGCGGACAACTCAACCGTGGTGTCGACTTCTACCCGTAACTTCCCGAACCGTTTAGGGACTGGGGCGAACGTCTACCTGGCTTCTGCGGAGCTGGCAGCGGTCGCGGCACTGATTGGCAAACTGCCAACGCCGGAAGAGTATCAGACCTATGTGGCGCAGGTAGATAAAACGGCTGTAGATACCTACCGTTATCTGAACTTTGACCAGCTCTCTCAGTACACCGAGAAAGCGGAAGGTGTGATTTTCCAGACGGCGGTATAATTCGCTAGCGCATTTTGCGCAAAAACGCATCAATGCCCGGAGAGGTCAGCTTCTTCGGGCATTTTTATTTCTATTCCTTATACCCGCTACGCTTTTTTTCTGCCGCGCTGCTGCGATAATTACAGCAAGGTGCAGTGCGGTATTGGCGCACTGCCGGGAGCAGAGGAACACATTATGGATTACGAATTTCTGCGCGATATTACCGGAGTGGTAAAGGTGCGTATGTCCATGGGCCACGAAGTGGTGGGGCACTGGTTTAATGAAGAAGTGAAAGATAACCTGGCCTTGCTCGATGAAGTGGAACAGGCGGCGCGTGCGGTAAAAGGCAGTGAACGTTCCTGGCAGCGAGCAGGGCATGAATACACGCTCTGGCTGGATGGCGAAGAGGTTATGGTTCGCGCCAATCAACTGGAGTTCACGGGCGATGAAATGGAAGAAGGAATGAATTACTACGACGAAGAGAGTTTATCTCTGTGCGGCGTTGAAGATTTCTTGCAGGTGGTTGCCGCGTATCGTGAATTTGTGCAACAGCGTTAATTCGCACTCGGCTCTGCCGGGGGGCGCTGCGTTTACCCGGACTGGCGCAACGATGTCATTCCCGGTTCGTAGGCCCGATAAACGTAGCGCCATCGGGCACGGTGCCTTATTTAACGTAAGCCAACAGGCTTAAGGAGTCGCGCGCCAGCGCTTTGCATTTCTTTGCCGTAGGGATGCCGATACCGCTGAGATCGCGATAGCTGTCTTCACCGAGTGCTTTCATATTGAAGGTGTCGTAGTTACTGAGGTCCCACTGGTTCTGTTGAGCAAAAAAGACCAGTGCGCGACGTATCTGCCCGTTGGGCAAATTCTGGTATCCACAGTCATTTTTCAGAAAAACAAAAACTGCCGTTAAATCGGCCATATCTTCGGCTTCGGACTCACTCAGCGCATAGCTGTTTGCGCATACGGCCATCAGGCTGCCGAACAAAACTGTTCTGAAAAACGTCTTCATTGCTTCTACCACTGCATCACGGAAATTAAACGTTAGCATACTGCGAGCGAAGCGACGACCTTTATTATCAGCCGTTCACTTGACCTTCCCGTAGGGGGAGGGCTTATGCTTAAAAGATAGCCTGCTTAAGCTGCTGAATATAAGGAAATGAATATGCAACGTCGTGACTTTTTAAAGTATTCCGTGGCGCTGGGCGTCGCGTCAGCTTTACCTTTGTGGAGCCGCACCGCTTTTGCGGCTGACCGCCCTGCGTTACCCATTCCAGACCTGTTAACTGCGGATGCTTCTAATCGCATACAGCTGATTGTGAAAGCCGGGCAGTCGACGTTTGCGGGGAAAACCGCCACCACCTGGGGATATAACGGTAACCTGCTCGGACCCGCAGTAAAACTGAATACAGGTCAGGCGGTGAGCGTGGATATCCATAATCAGCTGGCCGAAGAGACGACGTTGCACTGGCATGGGCTGGAAATCCCTGGAGAAGTCGATGGCGGGCCGCAAGGTGTTATTCCGGCGGGCGGGAAGCGTTCAGTGACCTTTACCCCTGCGCAACGGGCTGCAACCTGTTGGTTCCATCCGCATCAACACGGGAAAACCGGACGTCAGGTTGCGATGGGCCTGGCTGGGTTGGTACTGATTGAAGATGACGAGATCCGCAAACTATTGCTACCGAAGCAGTGGGGTATCGACGATGTGCCGGTGATTATTCAGGACAAACAGTTTTCCGCTGACGGACAAATTAATTATCAGCTGGATATGATGACCGCCGCCGTCGGTTGGTTTGGCGATACGCTGCTAACCAATGGGGCGATTTACCCACAACATGCCGCGCCACGCGGCTGGTTGCGCTTGCGTCTGCTGAATGGCTGTAACGCACGCTCACTGAATATCGCGGCCAGCGATAACCGTCCCCTGTACGTGATTGCCAGTGATGGTGGATTGTTAGCTGAGCCGGTAAAAGTGACCGAACTACCGATGCTGATGGGTGAGCGTTTTGAAGTATTGGTGGATGTGAGCGACGGAAAAGCTTTCGATCTGGTCACATTGCCTGTCAGTCAGATGGGGATGGCGATCGCGCCATTTGATAAGCCACATCCGGTGATGCGCGTTCAGCCGCTGCTGATTACCGCCTCCGGCACGCTGCCGGATACGCTGACAGCTATGCCGGCGCTGCCGTCGCTTGATGGGGTGACGGTACGCAAACTGCAGCTGTCTATGGATCCGATGCTCGACATGATGGGCATGCAAATGCTGATGAAGAAATACGGCGGGCAGGCCATGGCAGGGATGGATCATGGGCAGATGATGGGCCATATGAATAACGACAATATGGGCCACGGAAACATGGATCATGGCAATATGAACCACGGTGAGATGGGGAATATGCAGCATGGCGGCATGGGCAACATGAAGCAGGATGGCACATTCGATTTCCATAATGCCAACCGGATTAACGGGCTGGCGTTTGATATGAATAAACCGATGTTTGCCGCGACGAAAGGCCAGCATGAACGCTGGGTCATTTCCGGTCAGGGCGACATGATGCTGCACCCGTTCCACATTCACGGCACGCAGTTCCGCATTTTGTCTGAAAATGGCAAAGCGCCTGCTGCGCACCGTACGGGATGGAAAGACACTGTGCGGGTAGAGGGCGGCGTCAGCGAGGTACTGGTGAAGTTTGACCACGATGCGCCGAAAGAACATGCCTATATGGCGCACTGCCATCTGCTGGAGCACGAAGACACCGGCATGATGCTCGGTTTTACGGTTTAAACAACGACGTCTCTGCGCTTGCCCGGCCTGCAGGATATTTCTTGTCGGCTGGGTAAGGCATATCCCCTGCATATTCTGCCATTGAACATAAAGTAATCGCCTTTGGGGCCGATAATCATCACATACCCAATGTGAGTTCAATGGATGAAAAAACGTGATTAAAAATATTCGTGTTATTACCGGTATTCTGCTGGTTCTCGCCATTTTCTGTTTACTGCAGGCCGTTACGGGAAGCCTGTTTTACTCTGCGGTAAACAATGACAGGCATAATTTCCAGAACTCAGGCACCCTCAACGCTCAGCAAGAAAATCTGAGTGACAGCGTCAATACGTTGATTAAAACCCGTGTTACGGTGACGCGCGTCGCCATCCGCTTTTTAAAAAATCAGCGCGATCCCGCCTCGTTGGCCGCGATCAACACGCTGCTCAATACCGCCAGTGATTCAATGAAGAAGGCCGAAGGCTATTTCGCCCAGTATCAGGGATTACCGCAGGTGACAGGGCAAGATCCGCAGATCGCCAGTGAAATGGAAAAGCAGTATCGCCAGATGCACGAAGTGATGAAATTATCGATTGAGTATCTGCGAGCGAATAACTATCAGGCTTATGGCGATCTTGATGCCCAGAAAGCGCAGGATGAGATGGAAACGAGCTATGATCACTGGCGAAACGAGAATAATGCGCTGCTGCAGCATGCTGCTGCGGAGAATCAGCTCAGTTTTTCCCGTATGCAGTGGACACTGGGAGGCATCGTTCTGGTTGTGCTGATCGTTCTGGGCATGATCTGGAGCGGGTTGCAACACATCCTGCTTAAACCGCTGGCGCAGATTATGGAGCATATTCGCGTCATTACCGGTGGAGACTTAACCCATAAGCTCAATGTTGAAGGTCGCAACGAAATGGGCCGACTGGCGATGGGGTTGGAAGAGATGCAACAGTCGCTGATTTCGACAGTCACTGCCGTACGCAATAGCTCGGAGTCAATTCATACCGGGGCCGCTGAAATATCCTCGGGCAACAACGACCTTTCTTCGCGCACCGAGCAGCAGGCGGCCTCGCTTGAGGAAACGGCCGCCAGCATGGAGCAGTTGACCGCGACAGTGAAGCAGAATACGGACAATGCGAAACAGGCAACCCAATTGGCGAAAAACGCCTCTGATACTGCCGCTCGCGGTGGTCGTGTTGTTGATACCGTTGTGCATACGATGAGTGAAATAGCGGACAGCTCGCAGCAAATCGCGCAGATCACGAACGTTATCGACAGTATTGCCTTCCAGACCAATATTCTGGCGCTGAACGCCGCGGTAGAAGCGGCCAGAGCCGGAGAGCAGGGGCGTGGTTTTGCGGTTGTGGCAGGTGAAGTCCGGACTCTGGCAAGCCGTAGTGCCCAGGCAGCAAAAGAGATCAAAGCGCTGATTGATAATTCAACCCACTGTGTAGGCATGGGATCGCAGCAGGTTTCGGATGCCGGTAAAACCATGGCAGAAATTGTCGCGGCGGTGACCCGTGTGACCGATATCATGGGCGAAATTGCGTCTGCTTCTGAAGAGCAGAGTCGGGGGATTGAACAGGTTAGCCTCGCGGTTTCGCAGATGGACAGCGTGACCCAGCAAAACGCCGCGCTGGTGGAGGAGTCAGCGGCGGCGGCGGCCTCTCTGGAGCAACAGGCCGAGCAGTTGCGGCAGGCCGTTGCGGTATTTCGTATTACCCGCGAGAAGGCGGTGAGTGGGGCTCGAAAACCACTGCAGGACGCTCCGCGCCAGGATCGCGTTGTCTCTACTACCCAGGATCAACATTGGGAAACGTTCTGACCTGAAAAAGTCCGATTTTGCTCACGCTAAAAGCCGGGTTCGTTGCCCGGCTTTCGTGTATTCAGAGCGCGTTAAAATGTGTGCGCAGGCTCTCTGAGTAACTATCAGAGGAATGCGGTCTCTTTGCTGGTATACTTCATCCACTGAATTGTTTGTATGCTGTCGCAAGTTTTGTGGTTAGTGCGAGCCACCGTCTCTTTGGCGGTGTATCAAGGTAAGTGCTTTCTTTCGATTTGCATGATGTGTTAACTGATAAAAATCAGTGAGTTATTTCTTTTATGAAACATACTGTAGAAGTCATGATCCCGGAAGCGGAGATCAAAGCGCGTATTGCCGAACTGGGACGTCAGATTAACGAGCGTTACAAGGACAGCGGCAGTGATATGGTGCTGGTAGGCCTGTTACGCGGTTCATTTATGTTTATGGCTGACCTGTGCCGTGAAGTGCATGTCTCCCACGAAGTCGATTTCATGACCGCCTCCAGCTACGGCAGCGGAATGTCCACCACGCGTGATGTTAAAATCCTCAAAGACCTGGATGAAGACATTCGTGGCAAAGACGTGCTGATTGTTGAGGACATCATCGACTCCGGCAACACGCTGTCAAAAGTGCGTGAAATCCTGAGCCTGCGTGAACCTAAATCTCTGGCGATTTGTACGTTGCTGGATAAACCTTCTCGCCGTGAAGTGAACGTACCGGTCGAGTTTATCGGTTTTTCCATTCCAGATGAGTTCGTTGTTGGCTACGGCATTGACTATGCACAACGTTATCGCCATCTGCCGTATGTTGGCAAAGTGGTGTTGCTGGACGAGTAATGGGCTGGAGCGCCTGATGGCGCTTCGCTTATCAGGCCTACGGCGCTGATTTGTAGGCCGGGTAAGGCGTAACCGCCACCCGGCAATATCACCTTACTTATGGTTGCTGTGCTTCTGGCTGAGGTTCGACAACCCCTGTCGGTAGCGTTGCTCCAGTGTTTCGCGGCTGGTAGCCGTGACGTCCAGATCGCGCAGCAGACCATCATGAATACCGTAAGCCCAGCCGTGAATTGTCACTTTCTGACCGCGTTTCCAGGCTGAACGCATAATGGTTGAGTGACCCAGGTTATAGACCTGCTCCATAACATTCAGTTCGCACAGGGTGTCCATGCGACGTTCCTGCGGCATTTCGCCCAGCAGTGAGCTGTGTTTAAACCAGATATCGCGGATATGCAGCAACCAGTTATCAATCAGCCCCTGTTCTTTATTTTCAATAGCCGCCTGGACGCCGCCGCAACCATAGTGGCCACAAATAATAATGTGTTCCACTTCCAGCACATCCACCGCATACTGAACCACTGAGAGACAGTTCAGGTCGGTGTGAATGACCAGATTAGCAACATTACGGTGAACAAACAGTTCACCCGGTTCAAGACCGGTTAAACGTTCAGCGGGAACGCGGCTATCGGAACATCCAATCCATAGAAAACGCGGATTCTGCGCATGCGTCAGCGTTTCAAAAAATCCGGGATCCTCTTCTATCAGCATCTTTGACCATAGTGCATTGTTGCTGATGAGTGTATCTATGTCTTTCATGGAGTTGTACAACCCGAAGCCAGATAAATTCGATGGGCTAATATAGGGTAACTCCGGCATTATTTAAACTATATATAAAATGTCAGAACGTAAGGTAAGTAAAAAACCATGACCATTGCTCTGGAACTTCAACAACTTAAAAAAACCTATCCCGGTGGCGTTCAGGCGTTGCGTGGCATAGATTTGCAAGTCGAAGCGGGTGATTTCTATGCGCTGCTAGGTCCCAATGGCGCGGGGAAGTCCACCACCATCGGTATTATCAGCTCGCTGGTGAATAAAACCTCCGGGCGGGTGAGCGTGTTCGGCTACGATCTCGATAAAGACACGGTTAACGCCAAGCGTCAGCTTGGGCTGGTGCCGCAGGAGTTCAACTTTAACCCGTTTGAAACCGTGCAGCAGATCGTGGTCAACCAGGCCGGTTACTACGGCGTAGAGTATAAAGAGGCGGTTAAACGCAGTGAAATTTATCTAAAACAGCTCGACCTGTGGGAAAAACGTAACGAGCGTGCGCGCATGCTTTCCGGCGGGATGAAGCGCCGCCTGATGATTGCCCGTGCGCTGATGCACGAGCCAAAATTACTCATCCTTGATGAACCAACTGCCGGTGTTGATATTGAATTACGCCGCTCAATGTGGGGCTTTTTAAAGGATTTAAACGATAAAGGTACGACGATTATTCTAACCACCCACTACCTTGAAGAAGCGGAAATGCTGTGTCGCAATATCGGCATTATTCAGCACGGCGAGCTGGTGGAAAACACCTCGATGAAAAATCTGCTCTCTAAGCTCAAATCTGAGACGTTTATTCTCGATCTGGCGGCGAAAAGTCCGCTACCTAAGCTGGAAGGCTATCAATACCGCCTGGTTGATACCTCCACGCTGGAAGTTGAAGTTCTGCGCGAACAGGGGGTGAACAGCGTGTTCTCGCAGCTGAGCGCTCAGGGTATTCAGGTATTGAGTATGCGGAACAAGGCGAACCGGCTGGAAGAGCTGTTTGTTTCTCTGGTTCATGAAAAACAAGGAGATCGCGCATGATGCAGCTTTACTGGGTCGCGCTGAAAAGCATCTGGGCGAAAGAGATCCACCGCTTTATGCGTATCTGGGTGCAAACCCTGGTGCCGCCCGTTATCACCATGACGCTCTATTTTATTATCTTTGGTAATTTGATTGGCTCACGGATCGGTGAAATGCACGGTTTTAGCTACATGCAGTTTATCGTGCCGGGGCTTATCATGATGGCGGTGATTACCAACTCGTACGCTAATGTGGCGTCGTCGTTCTTTAGCGCCAAGTTTCAGCGCAACATTGAAGAACTGTTGGTTGCACCGGTACCGACGCACGTAATCATCGCCGGTTTTGTCGGCGGTGGCGTGGCTCGCGGTCTGTGTGTGGGCATTCTGGTCACGGCTATCTCACTGTTCTTCGTGCCGTTCCAGGTGCACTCCTGGGTCTTCGTGGCGCTGACGCTGGTGCTGACGGCGGTGCTGTTTTCGCTGGCGGGCTTGCTGAACGCGGTTTTCGCCAAAACCTTTGACGATATCAGTCTGATCCCGACCTTCGTGTTAACGCCGCTGACCTATCTGGGGGGCGTTTTCTACTCGTTAACGCTGTTACCGCCGTTCTGGCAGGGACTGTCGCACCTGAACCCGATTGTCTACATGATTAGCGGGTTCCGCTACGGTTTCCTCGGCATTCACGATGTGCCGCTGGTGACGACCTTCGGTGTGCTGGTGGTGTTTATCGCCGCGTTTTATTTACTGTGCTGGTATCTGATTCAGCGCGGGCGCGGACTGCGCAGCTAACCTCTTTTCCTCTCCCTGAACGGGAGAGGAAACTTTTGATGTTTATCACCCTTACATATTTATCACCCTGATAAACTACTTGCCTGCTAAGGAGGTAGGCGATGCTAGGTTGGGTAATTACCTGTCATGACGATAAGGCACAGGATATGCTGCAGCGTCTGGAAAAAAAGCACGGCCCTTTGGTCCAGTGTCAGGCGGTGAGTTTTTGGCGAGGTCTCAGCTCGAACATGCTAAGCCGTATGATGTGCCATGCCCTGCATGCCACAGACTCAGGCGAGGGCGTGATATTCCTGACCGATATGGCCGGGGCTGCGCCTTACCGCGTGGCTTCGTTAATGAGCCATAAACATCCCCAGTGTGAAGTCATTTCTGGTATCAGCTATTCATTACTTGAGCGAATGATTTCGTCGCGGGAATCAATGAGCAGTTCTGCGTTTCGCGATTGCATCGTTGCGCTTGGCGGGCCTGAAGTCTCCAGTCTCTGGCATCAGCAACAAAAAAATCCCCCCTTCGTGTTGAAGCATGATTTGTATGAGTATTAATCATTGGTATTGATGGCGCTTTTGCTACAATAGCCGGGGTTTCTCGCCTCGGTTATCTCATATGGTTATGCGCCTTCTGCTTGTTTTATTGCTCCTGTTCTCTGGCAGCGTTGCTGCGGCGTTGCCTGCTCGTTATATGCAAACGACCGAAGCGGCTGCCGTTTGGGCGCAGATCGGTAATAAAATGGTGACGGTCGGGAATATTTGCGCCGGTCAAATCCTCTCAGTAGAACCGATGGCCGCTGACTACTATGAATTCCCCTTTGGCTTTGGTACCGGGTTTATCGATAAGGGACACCTGGAGCCTGTTCAGGGCCGGCAGAAGGTTGACGATGGTTTAGGCGACCTCAACAAGCCGCTCAGTAATCAAAGCCTGGTAACCTGGAAAGACACGCCCGTTTATAATGCTCCGGATGTCGGTAGCGCCCCGTTTGGCGTACTGGCGGACAACCTGCGCTATCCCATCATTAGTAAGCTCAAAGACCGACTTAATCAGACCTGGTTTCAGATCCGCATTGGTGGCAGGCTGGCCTATATCAGTGCGCTGGATGCGCAGGAAGACCACGGTATTCCCGTGTTGACCTACCATCATATTCTGCGTGATGAAGAGAATACCCGTTTT
>NZ_RPOI01000022.1 GCF_003818115.1 Citrobacter youngae
CGGCCCGTAGGGCGAGCCACGTAGTGGCGAGTAATCCTCTATCACCGACCAAATTCAAAATCCTGCTCAGCGAGCAGGTTTTTTTTGCTTTGTAGGCCTGATAAGCGCAGCGCCATCAGGCAAAACATTGCAGCATTTTGGCATTGCCGGATGGCGGCGCAGACGCCTTATCCGGCCTACAGGCTCAGTTTCATCCCGGCGTGTATGGTGTTATTCCAACCCCACCTTTGACCTTCATTTTATCTGCAAAAATTGTGCACCACTTCCCACTGACTGTTAACGATTCTGTGACATATTCCATTGCCTTTTTTTATATTTGCTTGAATCTTTTTTTGCGTTACTTATGGCTGAACCCAGCATTTTCCGCTGTGCGTTTTAACGTTCATGGTATTAATCGCTCAGATATGCAGCATGTGTTGAGAAAATTTTCATAATTTGCATAAATGTTAATCACCAAATGTTTCTGAATATGAAGATATTTATTCTGGCATAGTGCGCGTAGCACAAATTTCCCTGCTGAAAATACCCGCCTGCACTTTTTTTAATCTTTGTGTGCCAATTCTCACCGTTGGTGTAAATCGCGGTTACCTGTATTGACGTTTTCACATTCTGTTGACAGATTGTAGGGCATGAGGGGCATTTCATGGAGAATCCGCGCTGCAACTCAGTCGCTTATGTGAACGGAATCCCCATCCTCTTAACGCCGACCGGCCGGGTAAAAAACAAAAAAGGCCAGGCGGTGCAAACCCACTGCAAAGGGTAAAACAACAAACATCACATTTGGAGCAGAAGAATGAGTATTTCCTTGAAGAAGTCAGGGATGCTGAAGCTTGGTCTGAGCCTGGTGGCTATGACCGTCGCAGCAAGCGTACAGGCTAAAACTCTGGTTTATTGTTCAGAAGGATCTCCTGAAGGCTTTAACCCGCAGCTTTTCACCTCTGGTACCACCTATGATGCCAGCTCCGTGCCGATCTATAACCGCCTGGTCGAGTTCAAAACCGGCACAACTGAAGTGATCCCGGGACTTGCTGAGAAGTGGGAAATCAGCGAAGACGGTAAAACCTATACCTTCCACCTTCGCCCTGGCGTGAAGTGGCAGGACAACAAAGATTTCAAACCGACGCGCGATTTCAACGCCGATGACGTGGTGTTCTCTTTCGATCGTCAGAAAAATGCCCAGAACCCGTACCACAAAGTTTCTGGCGGCAGCTATGAATACTTCGAAGGGATGGGCCTGCCGGATCTGATCTCCGAAGTGAAAAAGGTGGATGATAAAACCGTTCAGTTCGTGCTGACTCGCCCGGAAGCACCGTTCCTGGCTGACCTGGCGATGGACTTCGCTTCTATTCTTTCCAAAGAATATGCGGACAACATGCTGAAAGCCGGTTCCCCGGAGAAAGTGGATCTGAACCCAATCGGTACCGGTCCGTTCCAGCTGCAGCAGTACCAGAAAGACTCCCGTATTCTGTATAAAGCATTCGAAGGTTACTGGGGCACTAAGCCGCAGATCGACCGTCTGGTCTTCTCCATTACGCCTGATGCTTCCGTGCGTTATGCCAAGTTGCAGAAGAACGAGTGCCAGGTGATGCCGTACCCGAACCCGGCAGACATCGCGCGCATGAAGCAGGATAAAAACATCAATCTGATGGAGCAGGCCGGTCTGAACGTTGGCTACCTCTCTTTCAACACCGAGAAGAAACCGTTTGATGACGTGAAAGTCCGTCAGGCGCTGACCTACGCGGTAAACAAAGACGCGATCATTAAAGCGGTTTATCAGGGTGCTGGCGTTGCCGCGAAAAACCTGATCCCACCGACCATGTGGGGCTATAACGACGACATTAAAGATTACACCTACGATCCTGAGAAAGCCAAAGCACTGCTGAAGGAAGCCGGTCAGGACAAAGGCTTTACCGTTGAGCTGTGGGCTATGCCGGTACAGCGTCCATATAACCCGAACGCCCGTCGTATGGCGGAAATGGTTCAGGCTGACTGGGCGAAAATTGGCGTTCAGGCCAAGATTGTGACCTACGAGTGGGGCGAGTATCTGAAACGCGCCAAAGCGGGTGAGCATCAGGCGGTGATGATGGGTTGGACCGGTGACAACGGGGATCCGGACAACTTCTTCGCCACCCTGTTCAGCTGTGCGGCAGCGAAAGACGGTTCTAACTACTCTCGCTGGTGCTACAAACCGTTTGAAGACCTGATCCAACCGGCGCGTGCGACCGACGATCACAACAAACGTATTGAACTGTACAAGCAAGCTCAGGTTGTTATGCACGACCAGGCTCCGGCTCTGATTGTTGCTCACTCCACCGTGTACGAACCAGTGCGTAAAGAAGTGAAAGGCTATGTGGTTGATCCATTAGGCAAACACCACTTCGAAAACGTCTCTGTCGAATAATTAAAAGCAATCAAGGAAGCGCTGCGCCCCGGTATTGTGTAGGCCGGATAAGCGCAGCGCCATCCGGCGTAATGCTTTACCCACGATGCAGTTTGCGTGGGATAAGATTTGTGAGCAATACAGACTCACGGTTCCAGGCCGTGCGTCATTAGAGAGAATCCGGGTTATGTTGCAGTTCATTCTCCGACGTTTGGGACTCGTCATCCCCACGTTTATCGGTATCACTCTTCTCACCTTTGCCTTCGTCCATATGATCCCCGGCGATCCGGTTATGATCATGGCGGGTGAACGTGGGATCTCCCCTGAGCGTCATGCTCAACTGTTGGCTGAACTCGGTCTGGATAAGCCGATGTGGCAGCAGTACCTCCACTATATCTGGGGGGTTATGCATGGTGATTTAGGTATCTCGCTGAAAAGCCGCTTACCGGTGTGGGAAGAGTTCGTGCCTCGCTTCAAAGCGACGCTGGAACTCGGCGTCTGCGCGATGATTTTCGCCGTCGCAGTAGGTATCCCGGTGGGTGTTCTTGCTGCCGTTAAGCGCGGCTCCATTTTCGATCATACCGCCGTTGGCCTGGCGCTGACCGGTTACTCCATGCCGATCTTCTGGTGGGGCATGATGCTGATCATGCTGGTTTCCGTGCAGTGGAACCTGACGCCAGTTTCTGGGCGGGTGAGCGACATGGTATTCCTTGATGATTCCAATCCCCTGACCGGTTTTATGTTGATCGACACCGCCATCTGGGGTGAAGAGGGCAATTTTATCGATGCGCTGGCGCATATGGTCCTACCGGCAATGGTGCTGGGCACTATACCTCTGGCGGTCATTGTGCGTATGACCCGTTCATCGATGCTGGAAGTGCTGGGTGAGGATTACATCCGTACCGCGCGCGCTAAAGGTTTGACCCGCATGCGCGTCATCATCATTCATGCTCTGCGTAACGCGATGCTGCCCGTTGTAACCGTTATCGGCCTGCAGGTCGGTACGCTGCTGGCCGGGGCAATCCTGACCGAGACTATCTTCTCGTGGCCGGGTCTGGGACGCTGGTTGATAGATGCGCTGCAACGCCGTGATTATCCGGTAGTGCAGGGCGGGGTACTGCTGGTCGCGACGATGATTATCCTCGTCAACCTGCTGGTAGACCTGCTGTACGGCGTGGTGAACCCGCGTATTCGGCATAAGAAGTAAGGGGCCATCATGTCACAGGTTACTGAAAATAAAGTTATTGCTGCACCGGTGCCGATGACGCCGCTGCAGGAGTTCTGGCACTATTTTAAACGCAACAAAGGTGCGGTTGTTGGGCTGGTGTACGTTGTGGTGATGATCCTGATTGCGGTCTTTGCCAACGTTCTCGCGCCGTACAACCCGGCAGACCAGTTCCGCGATACGCTGCTGGCTCCGCCGGCATGGCAGGAAGGCGGTTCCATGGCGCACCTGCTTGGTACTGATGATGTGGGCCGCGATGTGCTGTCCCGCCTGATGTACGGGGCGCGTCTGTCGCTGTTGGTTGGCTGTCTGGTGGTGGTGCTTTCCCTGCTGATGGGCGTGGTTCTCGGGCTTATCGCCGGTTACTTTGGCGGGATTGTCGATAACGTCATCATGCGCGTGGTTGATATCATGCTGGCGCTGCCGAGCCTGTTACTGGCGCTGGTGCTGGTGGCGGTATTTGGTCCCTCGATTGGCAACGCCGCGCTGGCGCTGACGTTCGTGGCATTGCCGCACTATGTGCGTCTGACGCGTGCCGCCGTACTGGTGGAGGTGAACCGCGACTATGTCACCGCATCCCGCGTGGCCGGAGCCGGTGCGATGCGCCAAATGTTCGTCAATATTCTGCCTAACTGTCTTGCGCCGCTGATTGTTCAGGCGTCGCTTGGCTTCTCTAACGCCATTCTCGATATGGCTGCCCTCGGCTTTCTGGGGATGGGCGCACAGCCGCCGACGCCAGAGTGGGGCACCATGCTCTCTGACGTGCTGCAGTTCGCTCAAAGCGCCTGGTGGGTCGTGACCTTCCCGGGTCTGGCGATCCTGCTGACGGTGCTGGCATTTAACCTGATGGGTGACGGTCTGCGTGACGCGCTCGATCCCAAACTGAAGCAGTAAGAGGTTCGAGATGGCGTTATTAAATGTAGATAAATTATCGGTGCACTTCGGCGACGTAGGTTCCGAATTCCGCGCCGTGGACCGCATTAGCTACAGTGTGAACCAGGGTGAAGTGGTTGGCATTGTTGGGGAATCTGGTTCTGGTAAGTCCGTCAGCTCGCTGGCGATTATGGGGTTGATTGACTACCCAGGCCGCGTTATGGCTGAAAATCTGGAGTTTAATGGTCGCGACCTGAAGCGCATCTCTGAGAAAGAGCGTCGCCAACTGGTGGGTGCGGAAGTGGCAATGATCTTCCAGGACCCGATGACCAGCCTTAACCCCTGCTACACCGTCGGCTACCAGATTATGGAAGCCATCAAGGTGCACCAGGGCGGCAATAAAAAAACGCGTATTCAGCGGGCAATTGACCTGCTGACGCTGGTGGGGATCCCCGATCCGGCCTCGCGCCTGGATGTCTATCCGCACCAGTTGTCCGGTGGGATGAGCCAGCGCGTGATGATCGCGATGGCGATTGCCTGTCGTCCGAAGCTGCTGATTGCCGATGAACCTACAACGGCGCTGGATGTGACCATTCAGGCGCAGATCATCGAGCTACTGCTGGAATTGCAGCAAAAAGAGAACATGGCGCTGGTCTTGATTACCCACGATCTGGCGCTGGTGGCCGAAGCCGCGCACAAAATCATCGTGATGTACGCCGGGCAGGTAGTGGAAACCGGGGCCGCGCAGGATATCTTCCGTGCGCCGCGCCATCCCTATACCCAGGCATTGCTACGTGCGTTGCCGGAGTTTGCACAGGATAAAGCGCGTCTGGCCTCACTGCCGGGCGTGGTTCCAGGGAAATATGACCGTCCGAGCGGCTGTCTGTTGAACCCGCGCTGCCCCTATGCGACCGACAAATGCCGTGCTGAAGAACCTGAACTGAACCTGCTGGAAGGCGGTCGTCAGTCGAAATGCCACTACCCACTTGATGATGCCGGGAGGCCTGGGCTATGAGTACGCAAAAGGCCGCCGCGCAACAGCCGCTGTTGCAGGCAATTGACCTGAAAAAACACTACCCGGTGAAGAAGGGCATGTTCGCCCCGGAACGCCTGGTGAAAGCGCTGGACGGCGTTTCCTTTACTCTGGAGCGCGGTAAAACGCTGGCGGTGGTAGGTGAGTCGGGCTGTGGGAAATCCACCCTTGGCCGTCTGCTGACGATGATTGAAATCCCGACCGGCGGTGAGTTGTATTACCAGGGACAGGATTTACTCAAGCACGACCCGCAGGCGCAGAAGCTGCGTCGGCAGAAAATCCAGATAGTGTTCCAGAACCCCTATGGTTCCCTGAACCCGCGTAAAAAAGTAGGGCAGATTCTGGAAGAGCCGTTGCTGATCAACTCCACGCTCAGCAAAGAGGAGCGCCGTGAAAAAGCGCTGGCGATGATGGCGAAAGTGGGACTGAAAACCGAGCACTACGACCGCTATCCGCATATGTTCTCCGGCGGCCAGCGTCAGCGTATCGCCATTGCCCGCGGTCTGATGCTTGACCCGGATGTGGTGATTGCCGACGAACCTGTCTCGGCGCTGGACGTTTCCGTACGTGCGCAGGTGCTGAACCTGATGATGGACTTGCAACAGGAACTGGGGCTGTCATACGTCTTTATCTCGCACGACCTGTCGGTGGTAGAGCACATTGCCGATGAAGTGATGGTGATGTATTTAGGCCGCTGTGTGGAAAAAGGAACCAAGGATCAGATCTTCAATAATCCACGGCATCCGTACACTCAGGCGCTGCTCTCCGCAACGCCGCGCCTGAACCCGGACGATCGCCGCGAGCGTATCAAGCTGACCGGTGAGCTGCCAAGCCCGCTGAATCCGCCACCGGGCTGTGCGTTCAACGCCCGTTGCCGTCGTCGCTTTGGTCCGTGTACTCAGCTTCAGCCACAGTTAAAAGACTATGGTGGTCAACTGGTAGCCTGTTTCGCCGTTGACCAGGACGAAAACCCACAGCAATAAACGTGGGTTATGACCCGATAACCGGAGCCTTGTGCTCCGGTTTTTTTATAATTCGTTTTTACTCCCACAATGTGAGTCCATTGGCAGAACATTATTCCATAGTGTCTAGAATATAGTCAGATTTTTGGACGGCACAGAAATATCTACTTCGCAGTTGCTAACTACCAGGAGCAAATGTGGTCACGATACGCTGGGATATTAAAACAATTGATCGTCTGTCGATGGTTGAGGATGTCCTGAAGGAATTTTCCTGTTGTGATATCAATATCATCTCCATGAAAGTCACACCTGGACGGATCCTGATTAAATCCTGGTGTCGCCAGTTACAGGATATTTCCTGCGTGCAATCCTGTTTAAGCCGACGTGCCGATATTATTAACGTCGCTTACCTGTGTGAAGAGATAAGCGAGTTGTCGATGTCTGAGCCGGAACGCCCGCGCTATTTCTCTGACATTATTTGCAGCAGCCAGAGCATGCACTCGCTTATCGAAAAGGCGATAAAAATTGCTGACAGCAAATATACCGTTCTGATCCGTGGTGATACGGGCACTGGTAAAGAATTGCTGGCCCGGGCTATCCATAATTCCGGTCAGCGGCGTTTTTATCCGTTTATTCCGGTTAACTGCTCTGCGCTACCTGAGTCGTTGATGGAGAGTGAATTCTTTGGCTATGAGAAAGGGGCTTTTAGCGGCGCAGACTGTAAAGGTAAAAAAGGGTTGTTTGAAATGGCCGAGAAAGGCACCCTTTTTCTCGATGCATTTGGTGAAATGTCGCTGGGCTTACAGGCTAAATTATTGCGCGTCCTGCAGGATGGCGGGATCCGTCGCGTTGGCGGGGCGCAAATTATTCCGGTTAATGTACGCATTATTGTGGCAACCAACGCCAATCTGGAAGAGATGGTGGAGCAACGCCTGCTGCGCGCCGATCTCTATTACCGCATCAATGTACTTTCCCTGACTATTCCACCCTTGCGGGAACGCCCACAGGATATCAGTCTGTTGATTCGCCACTTTGTGCAGAAATACGCGAAGGAATTCCAGCGACGGATCATTCTGGATAAAGCTTGCTTTGATACCCTGCATCATCACAGTTGGCCGGGAAATGTGCGCGAACTGGAAAATACCATTATTCGCCTGATGCTAATGGCGGAGTCCGATGTCATAACGCGGGAAGAATTAGGAATAGTGAATTTTCCCGCCGTTAAGCAAGGCCCGACAGAACGTCCTTTTAAAGAGCAGATCCAGTGCGCCGAGCGTCAGTTAATTGAACAGATGGTGGAGGAGAATGTGTCGTCACGGCATATCGCCAAAGCGCTGGGGGTGTCACATACCACGGTACTGAATAAAATTCGCAGCTATCAACTGGAGAGTGTGAGCTAAGCGCCGCCAGGTGTTGACGGCGCAGTTTACGCGGGTTATTCAATCAGCTTCAGTAATGGCGACAGGCACAGCAGGATCCCGTACAGCAGGATTAGCCAGGTTTTCAGCCCGCGCAGTTTTTCCAGCTGTGTGACTTTATAGATCAGGAAAAACGGAATAATACACGACACAATCCCGTACAGCGGGCTGCCTAACTGGAAGAACACCAGTACCGATACGCGAAACGATACCCAAATAACCAGCGTAATAACGATAAATGTGCAAATACCCAGCGTAAGCACCAGAGGAT
The DNA here is from genome assembly GCF_003818115.1 of Citrobacter youngae. Lineage (GTDB taxonomy): Bacteria > Pseudomonadota > Gammaproteobacteria > Enterobacterales > Enterobacteriaceae > Citrobacter > Citrobacter youngae. The sequence goes on from NZ_RPOI01000022.1 coordinate 8,163, forward strand.
TAATTTTCTCCACGTCAATAACGCGGCTCAGAACGTTAAGAATAATTCCTTTAATCGCCTCGTGGAATCCCAAATAAATACCAAAGAATGCGGTTAATACAGCGAAGATATTTAACACCGTTGAGGTGATGTGAATAATCTGACCAGGAATAACCTGCGCCGCCAGAGCCAGTGCAGAAATATTCTGTTCGAAGGCTGAAACGGCCTCTTCGTGGCTAATCGAAAAGGTAAAAGAGAAGGAGAAAAACAGGATGACCGCAATCAGCGTAATGTAACTGATCCGATGCGTGCGTATAGCCATACGTGTGGCCAGTACCCGGTCCGCCACCCGTTTGCGGTAGGCAATGTTCATGGGGTTCAGCACCTGAATAAACACCGCCGAGAAGAAGCAGAATGGGATAGTCAGCAGCACATCGCGAAAGAACACCGATGCTTCAGGAAAGGCGCTGATATTGCTGAAGTTCCAGTGCGGAACCATCGCAAAGCCGAAGATGATGATAATGCCGACTTTTACCACCACCATCGGACCGGAGATTTTGAACAGTAGCTTTTCTCCCCCGGAAGCAATGGCTACCAGTACGGCAAAAATGGCCACTTTGTAGATGATTGACTGCGAAAGGTCGGTATCGGTTAGCCCAAAAGTTTTGATATACGAGGCGCTGTCAAAAACCACCGATAATGAATAGATGAATATTCCATGAATAATCATCAAAAGTAAATCACACCGAGGAATACACCCCAGTTTTTCCCAAGGTAATGACTTATAATATCGGTGTAGTCATTGCAGGTTTCACTTTCGGATAATGTTTTTAAATAAATGTCCTGCACAATGTACGTTGCCGGGTAAGCGATAATAAAGGCGACAATAAAAACCCAAATGCCGGTTAAGCCAATTTGTACCGGCATCAGAACTGTACCCGCACCAATTGCCATGCCGATGCAGAGTAATACCCAGCCAAAATCGTATTTTGTAAACGGTATTTTCTTTGAGAATGGTACGGCGGTTGCTGTATTGTTGCTTAATTGTATTGTGTTGTCCTGCATAGAACCCCCTGCCCAAAATACCCGTTCTCCCCAAAAAAGGAGCGCGCGTATAGCCAGACTGTTGTGCCTTGATGCTCAACGACCTGAACCGAGCGTCGTCGGTTCAGGCCGTAATGGTCAGAATGTTGCCTTTCTGATGGCGTGTTCAAGGTCGTTAATAATATCTTCTGGATCTTCAAGACCCACAGAAAGACGGATAAGCCCGTCGGTAATACCTGCTTTAAGCCGTTCCTCTGGCGCAACGGGCGAATGTGTCATAGACGCTGGGTGCTGAATGAGGGTTTCGGTATCACCGAGACTGACCGCGAGGAGGCACAATTCTACAGAATTGATCATCCGTCTGCCAGCATCGAGGCCGCCGGCAATTTCAAAGCTGATAATTCCCCCTGGCAGGCTCATCTGCCGTTGGCCCAGTTCATACTGTGGGTGCGAAGCCAGGCCAGGGTAATAAACGCGGGTAATGGACGGATGCCCTTCGAGGAAGCGGGCGATTTTTAGCGCGTTTTCACAGTGACGTTCCATACGAATGCCCAATGTTTTAACGCCGCGCAGCGTCAGCCAGGCGTTGAAAGGGCTCATACAGCCACCGGTAATATCCTTCAAACCGACAAACCGCGCCTGGTCGATAAATTCCTGTTTCCCGACAATGATGCCGCCAATCACGTCTCCGTGACCGTTGATATATTTAGTGACGCTATGCACCACGATGTCTGCGCCCAATTGCAGAGGCTGCTGACAGTACGGCGACATAAAGGTGTTATCCACGACCAGCAATGCGCCTTGCTGATGGGCGATACCGGCTACCGTTTCAATGTCGACCAGCGACAGCGTCGGGTTAGCGGGCGTTTCGATATACACAACTTTGGTTTCCGGGCGCATGGCGGCGCGGATTTCTTCCGGTTTCGCGGCGTCGACAAAACTCACGTTAATGCCGAACTTCGGCATGCTGTGCGACAGAAATGCGTGAGTACAACCATAAATCGCGCTGGCGGAAACGATATGGTCGCCCTGCTGGCACAGCGTCAGCAGCGTTGTGGTGATCGCAGAAATACCGGACGCGGTAGCCAGCCCGGCTTCACCTCTTTCCAGCACCGCCAGCTTTTTCTCCAGCGCATCGGTGGTAGGGTTGCCTAAACGGGTGTAAATGTACCCGGACTCTTCGAGCGCAAAGCGGGCGGCACCTTGTTCGGCGCTGTCAAAAACAAACGTTGAAGTCTGGAAGATAGGCGTACTGAGCGCGCCAGTTGAAGGGTCGGGTTGTTGCCCCGCGTGAACGATCTGGGTATTGAATCCGTAAGTACGACAGTCAGACATGATATCTCCTTTGATTCGGAACAGAACAGCTCACAGTCAAATAGCAATCGCTGTGCCAGAAAATAAACCAATAGATATCAATTGGTTATTTATATTCTGACATTAATTGTCGGCAGGAATGTTGCCAACTGGCAAGAATCTTTCCAGCGTACTGGCGAGAAAACCGGTGAAATGCGAAGCGCTACGCAGAGCGCAATATTGCGCAGTGATATGGCGAGTGGGCTACCGTAGAATCAGCGGCAAGCCGGGAGTTCCCGGTGAGGCGCAATGTTGCGGGGGCTTGATCCCCGGCGGCATCGGTTGCTGGAAAGAGAAAACCCCCGCACGTTGTTCGGTATAAACCAGGCAACTAAACGGGGGCTAACTTGACTCCAGACAAGTTAAGAATAGCCGCGAACAGTTGCCATTGCAACACAGGCGGCTACATGACGCTCACACAGTTAGGTGTGGCTTTCTGGCACGATTTAGCGGCTCCAATTATCGCTGGCATTATTGCCAGCCTGATTGTGAACTGGCTGCGTAACAGGAAGTAATGCACTTTGCGGGCGTCTGCCTGCCGTAATGGCAACATGCGCCCGAACCAGGCCACAGGGGTTAACCTTGCGGCCTTTTTCGGCTTAAATGCAGATAAATCTTGTCGCCAGGTGCCTATCCTGTCGCGATAATGCACGCTGGGAAGTTTTCAGATACCGCCTCTCTTAATACCGCTACGATCGGGTATACTCTGACGGCAGTTTTTGTCTATCCGTGGAGAGTCAGTTTGCGTGTCAGTCGCTCGTTAACAATAAAGCAGATGGCGATGGTTGCGGCCGTTGTCATGGTGTTTGTTTTTATTTTTTGCACCGTTTTGTTGTTCCATTTGGTCCAGCAGAACCGCTATAACACGGCTACGCAACTGGAAAGCATCGCTCGCTCCGTCCGTGAACCTCTGTCGGCTGCCATCCTGAAGGGGGATATCCCCGAAGCAGAAATGATTTTAAGCCGTATCCAGCCCGCTGGCGTGGTCAGTCGCGCGGATGTGGTACTGCCCAACCAGTTTCAGGCATTGCGGATGAGCTTTATCCCTGAACGCCCCGTTCCGGTTACGGTGACCCGACTGTTTGAACTGCCGGTGCAGATTTCGCTCCCGGTCTATTCTCTTGAGCGCTCTGCCAACCCACAGCCGCTGGCGTATCTGGTGTTACAGGCGGATTCATACCGCATGTACAAATTCGTGACGAGCACGCTTTCAACGTTAGTGACCATTTACTTACTTTTGTTGTTAATCCTGTCGGTAGCCATCTCCTGGTGTATTAACCGCCTGATTGTGCACCCGTTACGCAAAATTGCTCGCGAACTGAACGATATTCCGCACCAGGAGCTGATCGGCTATCAACTGGCATTACCGCCTATGCATCAGGATGATGAGATTGGGATGCTGGTGCGTAGCTACAACCTGAATCAGCAACTGGTCCTGCGCCACAGTGAAGAGCAGAACGACAATTCGATGCGCTTTCCGGTCTCTGAACTGCCAAATAAGACGTTCTTAATGGGGCTACTTGAGCAGATTGTTACTGGCCCGCAAACAACTGCGCTGATGATTGTCACCTGCGAAACCCTGCGTGATACCGCCGGTGTATTGACCGAGACCCAGCGGGAAATCCTGCTGTTGACGCTGGTTGAGAAACTGAGATCGGTGCTGGCGCCCAGAATGGTGCTTACTCAGGTGAGCGGCTATGACTTCGCGATTATCGCGCACGGTGTGAAGGAACCCTGGCATGCAATCACATTAGGTCAGCAAGTACTTACTATCATGAATGAACGGTTGCCCATTCAGGGTATTCAGCTTCGCCCGAGCTGCAACATTGGGGTGGCGATGTACTACGGCGATTTGACGGCGGAACAGCTATACAGTCGCGCGCTATCGGCAGTGCTAACCTCGCGTCGCAAGGGTAAAAATCAGATCCAATTCTTTGATCCGCAGCAAATGGAAGAAGCACAGCAACGTTTGACCGAAGAGAACGACATTCTGACCGCGCTTGATCACCAGCAATTTGCGCTGTGGATGCAGCCGCAGGTAGAGATCGCCAGCGGCAAGATGTTGAGTGCTGAAGCTTTATTGCGGATGCAGCAGGCAGACGGAAGCTGGGAATTACCGGAAGGGTTAATCGACAGGATTGAATCCTGCGGTCTGATGGTGACGGTTGGATATTGGGTGCTGGAGGAGTCTTGTCGCCAGCTTGCGGCCTGGCAGGAACGTGGTCTGATGTTACCGCTGTCGGTGAATCTGTCTGCGCTACAGCTCATGCACCCCAGTATGGTGTCGGATCTGCTGGAGTTGTTAAACCGATATCGCATTAAGCCCGGTACCTTGATTCTGGAAGTTACCGAAAGCCGGCATATAGATGATCCAAACGCCGCTGTCGCTATCCTGCGCCCACTGCGCAATGCGGGGGTACGCATTGCGTTGGATGACTTTGGTATGGGCTATGCGGGTCTGCGACAGTTGCAGCATATGAAGTCACTGCCAGTTGATGTGCTCAAAATCGATAAGATGTTTGTTGAAGGCCTGCCAGAAGATAGCAGTATGATTTCTGCCATTATTCAGCTGGCTCACAGTCTCAATTTGCAAATGATTGCGGAAGGCGTTGAAACCGAAGCGCAACGCGACTGGTTATCACAGGCAGGGGTGGACGTCGCGCAAGGATTCCTGTTTGCCCGTCCGGTTCCGGCAGATATCTTCGAAGAACGCTATTTAGCGAAGGAATCAGCTGATTACAAAAGTTAAAAAAGGTAGCGCTTGTGCGAGCCAGTTCAAAATTTTTAACAAATTTGTATCAATTATGATCCAGGTGCATTTCTGTCATGTTGTGTGGGTGTTACTTTAAGGCCGCAGGTTAAACAAAACCTTACAAGACCTGTGGTTTTTACTTTAAGGACACCCTATGAAAACCTCTATCTTCAAAAGCCTTTACTTTCAGGTCCTGACAGCAATTGCCATTGGTATCCTCCTTGGCCATTACTACCCTGAATTAGGCGCCCAAATGAAACCGCTTGGCGACGCGTTCGTTAAGCTCATTAAGATGGTCATCGCACCTGTTATCTTCTGTACTGTCGTTACCGGCATTGCAGGTATGGAAAGTATGAAAGCAGTAGGCCGCACCGGTGCGGTTGCACTGCTTTATTTTGAAGTGGTTAGTACGATTGCGCTGATCATTGGTCTTATCATTGTCAACGTGGTGCAACCCGGCGCCGGGATGAACGTCGATCCGGCAACGCTGGATGCCAAAGCGGTAGCGATCTACGCCGAGCAGGCAAAAGACCAGGGGATCGTGGGCTTCCTGATGGATATTATCCCGGGTAGCGTCATTGGCGCGTTCGCCAGCGGCAACATCCTGCAGGTATTACTGTTCGCGGTGATGTTTGGTTTTGCTCTGCACCGTCTGGGCAGCAAAGGCCAGATGATTTTCAACGTAATTGAAAGTTTCTCGCAGGTTATTTTCGGCATTATCAACATGATCATGCGCCTTGCACCGATAGGTGCTTTCGGTGCCATGGCCTTTACCATCGGTAAGTATGGCGTCGGAACGCTGGTGCAACTGGGTCAGTTGATTATCTGCTTCTACATTACCTGTATCCTGTTTGTGGTCGTGGTTCTGGGCTCCATTGCTCGCGCAACCGGCTTCAGCATTTTCAAATTCATCCGCTATATCCGTGAAGAACTGCTGATCGTTCTGGGGACCTCTTCTTCCGAGTCAGCGCTGCCGCGTATGCTTGATAAGATGGAAAAACTGGGCTGCCGGAAGTCGGTTGTCGGGTTGGTTATACCCACGGGCTACTCGTTTAACCTTGATGGGACATCGATATATCTGACTATGGCGGCGGTGTTTATCGCGCAGGCCACCAATAGTCATATGGATATCTTCCATCAGATAACCCTGTTGGTGGTGCTGCTGCTCTCCTCGAAAGGCGCAGCGGGCGTGACCGGAAGTGGCTTTATCGTGCTGGCAGCGACAATTTCCGCAGTAGGGCATCTGCCGGTAGCGGGTCTGGCGCTCATCCTGGGTATTGACCGCTTTATGTCTGAAGCGCGTGCGCTGACTAACCTGGTCGGTAACGGGGTGGCAACGGTCGTTGTGGCTAAGTGGGTGAAAGAACTGGACCACAAAAAGCTTGATGATGTGCTGAATAATCGTGCGTCGGATGGCAAAACGCACGAAATATCCTCTTAATCTCTCCACTTATGCCCGTAGTCCCTTCCAGGACTGCGGGCGTTTGCGCATAATTACCCCCTGTGCCTGAAACTGTCTGTTCGACAGTTTTGGGATTTTTTCACTTCTTCCGTGACATTTTTATGTTCTTGCGGTCTAACACGAAGTGTTTTTAACGTCATATTCAGAGGGTCCTTCTCAGGGCTGTCTTTTTATTTCCAGGATAGTTGATCAGGGGTTCACATGCAGGGCACAAAAATTCGACTTTTAGCGGGCGGCTTGCTGATGATGGCCACTGCCGGCTATGTGCAGGCAGATGCGCTCCAGCCTGACCCGGCGTGGCAACAGGGCACGCTGGCAAATGGTCTCCAGTGGCAAGTGTTAGCCACTCCCCAGCGCCCCAGCGACCGTATTGAGGTCCGCCTGCTGGTTAATACCGGTTCACTCACCGAAAGTACGCAACAGAGTGGTTTCAGCCATGCGATCCCACGTATCGCGCTGACGCAAAGCGGTGGCCTTGATGCCACGCAAGCCCGTTCATTGTGGCAGCAGGGGTTCGATCCTAAACGCCCCATGCCGCCCGTTATCGTTTCCTATGATTCCACGTTGTACAACCTCAGTCTGCCAAACAGCCGTAACGATCTACTGAAAGAGTCACTTTCTTACCTGGCGAATATTTCCGGCAAGCTGACCATTACCCCTGAAACGGTTAACCATGCGCTGAGCAGCGAAGATATGGTGGCAACCTGGCCGTCAGATACCAAAGAGGGATGGTGGCGTTATCGTCTGAAAGGCTCCACGCTGTTAGGGCACGATCCTGCCGATCCGCTGAAAAAGCCGATTGATGCAGCAAAAATTCAGTCGTTCTACCAGAAATGGTATACCCCGGATGCGATGACGCTGATTATCGTCGGTAACGTTGATGCGCGCAGCGTGGCTGAGCAAATCAATAAAACCTTCGGTGAGTTAAACGGAAAACGTGAAACGCCGGCTCCGGTGCCTACGCTCTCTCCACTGCGTGCGGAAGCTGTAAGCATTATGACCGATGCGGTACGCCAGGATCGTCTTTCCATCATGTGGGACGCGCCGTGGCAACCTATTCGTGAATCCGCCGCGTTGTTACGCTACTGGCGTGCCGATTTAGCCCGTGAAGCGCTGTTCTGGCATATCCAGCAGACGTTATCCAGGAACAACGCGAAAGACATCGGCCTCGGCTTTGACTGTCGGGTGCTGTTCCTGCGTGCACAGTGCGCTATTAACGTTGAATCGCCGAACGATAAGCTGAATGCGAACCTGGGCACGGTGGCTCGCGAACTGGCGAAAGTGCGGGACAAGGGCCTGCCGGAAGAAGAGTTCAATGCGCTGGTAGCGCAAAAAAATCTGGAATTGCAGAAACTGTTTGCCACCTACGGCCGCACCGATACCGATATTTTGATCAGCCAGCGTTTGCGCTCGTTGCAAAACCAGGTGGTGGATATCGCGCCAGAACAGTATCAGCGTTTACGGCAGAACTTCCTTAATGGCCTGACCGTTGAGATGCTGAATCAGGATTTGCGTCAGCAGCTATCGCAGGATATGGCTCTCATTCTGCTTCAGCCGAAAGGGGAACCTGAGTTCAACATGAAGGATCTGCAGGCGACATGGGATAGCATAATGGCGCCGGTTAGCGCAGCGGCAACGTCGGCTGAAACGGATGAATCACATCCTGAAGTGACGGATATCCCGCCAGTACAGTAACCTGTAGGCCGGATAAGGCGGTTACGCCGCTATCCGGCATTGGAGATGCCGGGGGCGCTTTGCTTGTCCGGCCTACGGTATGCAGACCGGATAATCGACGTTACTGCGGCATGGCATCGCGTGGGATAATCGCCCCGCGATGCTGAATAACGGTGCTTGCTGTCAGGTGGCCGCGTTTTGCGGCTTCAGCGGCATCGCCACCGGTTAAACGCACTGCCAGATACCCGGCACTGAATGAGTCTCCTGCCGCCGTGGTATCGATCACTTTTTCTTTCGGTAATTTTACAGCCGGTACATCGATAAGTCCTTCACCCTCGATGGACACCAGGCAAGAGTCTGCGCCGCGCTTCACAACCACTTCCTGTACGCCAACTGCGTGAGTCCGGGCAATTACGTCCTCTACGGGTTTTTCACCCCACAGCGCGTCTTCATCGTCCAGCGTCAGGAACGCAATATTGGTGCACTCCAGCATCTGCTGATACACCTGCTGAGTTTCTTCTTTGCTGCTCCACAGACGCGGGCGGTAGTTGTTGTCAAAAATGACCTTGCCGCCGTTGGCGCGACACTCGCGCAGCAGCGACAGCAGTTTGTCACGGCTGGCCGGGCTTAAAATCGCCAGGCTGATTCCGCTCAGGTACAGGTAGTCGAATGTCGCCAGCGTTTTGCAAATGGCGCCGGATTGTTCGCTCTCCAGCCAGAATTTTGCCGCCGCTTCATTACGCCAGTAATAGAAGGTGCGCTCGCCAGTACTGTCAGTCTCAATGTAATAGAGACCCGGCAGACGGTTTTCCATACGCTGGGTTAATGACGTATCGACGTTTTCTCCCTGCCAGGATTCCAGCATTTGCTGGCTGAAACTGTCAGTGCCCAGCGCCGTGACGTAATGTACGGAAAGGGCCGCAGAATCGACCTGACGGGCAATATAAACGGATGTATTCAACGTGTCGCCACCGAATCCGCGCTGAACGTCGGCGCCTTTCTGTGACAGCTCAATCATGCATTCGCCAATCACGGCAATCTTCCTGGACATAGTCGTAACCTGCTCTGAAAAAAATTAGCGTTAGTGTGCGCTGTGGGTGTTAAGTGGTCAACTATATTAAAACAACGTTCCATTATTTTTTTGAGCCAGAACGTGTTCTGTGTCGTTTTTACCGCTGTTTTTATTTTGCGTACTGCTGAACGTAAAGTTCTGCGCCTGAGCGCCGATAACCTTTGACGAGTCCGGTCAGTCACACTCTTATTTACAGGACACCTCAGATGATAAAGCAGGTCACCCTGCAGCTAATTACGCCAGATGCGAGTATCGAATGCTTGCAGGAGCGACGCTATTGGCTGCAGTGCGAGCGTGCTTACACTTATCAGCCCATTTACCAGACCAATGGTCGGCTGATGGCCGTAGAGCTGCTAACCGTCGTGAGCCATCCTGATAACCCTGCTCAACGCATTGCGCCAGACCGTTATTTTGCTGAAGTTGCTGTTCGGCATCGCGTTGAGGTAGTGAAAGAGCAGCTTGAACAACTTGAACTGAAAAGTGACTTTTTCAGAGCCCACGATCTGCTGGCCTCCGTCAATGTCGATGGCCCGACGCTCATTGCGATGCGCCAGGACCCCGAGATCCTGAAAATCATTGAATGCCTGCCCTGGTTACGCTTTGAGTTGGTCGAGCATATCCGCTTACCGAAGGGATCGTCGTTTGCCTCGATGTGCGAGTTCGGCCCGCTCTGGCTGGATGATTTTGGTACCGGGATGGCCAATTTCTCGGCCCTTAGCGAAGTGAGTTACGACTACATCAAAGTGGCGCGGGATCTGTTTGTCATGCTGCGTCAGACGCCGGAAGGCCGTAACCTCTTCACTTTGCTGCTCCAGCTTATGAACCGCTATTGCCGTGGCGTGATTGTCGAAGGTGTTGAAACCCTGGAAGAGTGGCGCGATGTGCAAAACTCACCGGCTTTTGCTGCTCAGGGCTATTTCCTCTCTCGTCCGGTGCCACTGAGTACCCTGGAAGAGGTGATTCTATCGCTTTGATGCGGATGTAGCGTGCCTCCTTTTCGCCCTGCTGGACTATCTTTAGGACAGGCAAGGGAGGAAGTCAGGAGGAAAACGTGACGAAAACAGGCAAAATAGCCTCATCCGTAGTAGGGTTTTTCTTGTTGCTGATCGTCGTGCTCATCATTGTGATTGCGACATTTGACTGGAACCGGCTCAAACCGACCATCAACCAGAAAGTCTCTACTGAACTCAACCGTCCATTCGCCATACGCGGTGATCTGGGCGTCGTCTGGGAACGCCAGAAGCAGGAAACCGGCTGGCGCAGTTGGGTTCCGTGGCCGCATGTTCATGCTGAAGATATTATCCTCGGCAACCCGCCAGATATTCCCGACGTTACCATGGTGCATCTCCCGCGTGTTGAAGCTACGCTCGCCCCACTGGCACTGCTGACAAAAACCGTCTGGCTCCCGTGGGTCAAGATGGTGAAACCCGATGTGCGGCTCATTCGGTTGTCGGAGAAAAACAACAACTGGACCTTTAACTTCGCCGGGGATGAAAAACGCGATCCCAATGCGCCGCCACCCGCGTGGTCTTTCAGGCTGGATAACATTCTGTTCGATCAAGGGCGTATCGCTGTTAATGATAAGGTGACGAAGTCGGAGCTTGAGATCCTGGTCGATCCACTAGGCAAGCCGCTACCGTTTAGCGAAGTGACAGGCACCAACAGCAAAGAAGGGGGCACCAGCGTTGAGGATTACATTTTTGGTCTGAAAGCCCAGGGCCGCTACAACGGTGAGCCGCTAACCGGAACGGGAAAAATTGGCGGGATGTTGGCGTTACGTGGCGAAGGTACCCCTTTTCCGATACAGGCAGACTTTCGCTCGGGCAACACGCGCGTGGTATTTAGCGGCACGATAAATGACCCGATGAATATGGGCGGTGTCGATCTACGGCTTAAATTCTCTGGGGATTCACTTGGGGATTTATACGATTTGACCGGTGTGCTGTTACCGGATACACCACCGTTTGAAACGGACGGGCGTCTGGTGGCGAAAATCGATCCGGAAAAGTCCTCTCTTTTTGAATACCGCCATTTTAATGGTCGCATTGGCGATAGTGATATTCGCGGGACGCTGGCCTACACCACCGGCAAGCCGCGACCCATGCTGAAGGGCGATGTGGAATCACGCCAGCTGAGGCTGGCTGATTTGGGGCCGCTGATCGGTGTGGATTCAGGCAAAGGGGCCGAGCGGGCAAAACAATCTGAACAGCGCAAAGGTGAGAAGAGCGTTCAGCCTGCTGACAAGGTGTTGCCGTATGACCGTTTTGAAACCGACAAATGGAACGTAATGGATGCTGATGTGCGTTTCAAAGGGCAGCGGATTGAGCACGGTAGTAGCCTGCCAATCAGCGATCTCTCCACCCATATCCTCCTGAAAAACGCTGACTTGCGCCTGCAGCCACTGAAATTTGGCCTCGCAGGGGGTAGTATTGTTTCCAGCATTCATCTGGAAGGGGATAAAAAGCCGATGCGGGGGCAGGCGGATATTCAGGCTCGCCGCCTGAAGCTAAAAGCACTGATGCCGGACGTGGAGTTGATGCAGAAAACGCTCGGTGAGATGAACGGTGACGCCAGGTTGAGCGGTAGCGGAAATTCAGTGGCTGCGCTGCTGGGTAACAGCAACGGTAACCTGAAGCTATTGATGAATGATGGATTGGTCAGTCGCAATCTGATGGAGATCGTTGGGCTGAATCTGGGTAACTATATCGTCGGACAAATATTCGGTGATGACGAAGTACGGGTGAACTGCGCAGCGGCAAATCTGGATATCGTCAATGGCATCGCGCGCCCACAAATTTTCGCGTTCGACACAGAAAACGCGGTGATCAACGTGACCGGGACTGCAAGCTTTGCATCTGAGCAACTGGATTTAACCATCGACCCGGAGAGCAAAGGCATTCGTATTATTACCCTGCGTTCGCCGCTGTATGTCCGTGGGACCTTTAAAAATCCACAGGCTGGCGTGAAGGCCGGGCCGCTGATTGCACGCGGTGCGGTGGCTGCCGCGCTGGCAACGCTGGTTACGCCAGCGGCGGCGCTGCTGGCGCTAATTTCTCCGTCTGAAAACGAAACGAATCAGTGCCGGACAATCCTGTCGCAGATGAAGAAGTGATGAGCGCGCCGGATGCGGTGTAAACACCTTATCCGGCTTACGGGGGATTGCAGTCTGTAGGCCTGATAAGCATAGCGCCATCAGGCAATCAAATTACAGCGATTGATGCCGTGTCTCATGGGTTAACAGCAGCGCAATCAGCGTTAAAGCCGCCATCGATGCCAGATACGTACCGACCGCCGCCAGACCGTAGTTCCCCTGCAGCCATGCGGCAATATAAGGGGCAACAGAGGCACCGAGAATTGACGAGACGTTGTATGAGAACGACGCTCCCGTATAGCGCACTTCAGTCGGGAACAACTCCGGCAGCAGTGCCCCCATCGGGCCGAATGTCAGACCCATCAGGCTCAGGCCAAGCAACAGGAAAGCGAACACCAACACCGGATTGCCAGAACCGAGCAGCGGTTTAAAGGCAAACAGCGCAAACAGAATGATAAGCGTGGTGATGATGAGCATGCTCTTGCGACGACCAAACGCATCGGCCAGCAGGCCAGCCACTGGTACCATAACGCCAAAGCCAATAACCGCCATCATCAGCATCCACAACACTTCATTACGCGGCAGGCCAAGCCCTACGGGGGCTGCGGCAGTGCTGAACGTCATCGAATAGACGGTCATGATATAAAACAGTGTATAGGTCGCCAGCATGATGAATGTGCCAAGGATCGTCACACGAACATGTTTTGTCAGCAGAGTACCCAGCGGGATTTTCACCTGTTTTTTCGCTGCGGCGACTTTGGCAAATACCGGCGATTCGTGGAGAGAAACACGGACGTAGAGACCGATAATGACCAGTACGGCAGAGAAGATAAACGGCACGCGCCAGCCCCAGCTCATAAACTGTTCGTCGGTCAACAGCCAGGAGAGCAACAGGAACGTGCCGTTAGCGAAGAAGAAACCGATAGGCGCACCCAACTGCGGGAATGAACCGTACAGCGCGCGTTTACGCGGTGGTGCGTTTTCCGTTGCCAGCAACGCCGCGCCGCCCCATTCACCGCCCAGACCTAAACCCTGACCAAAACGCGCCAGCGCCAGCAGCAAGGGGGCGAAAATGCCGATTGTTTCATAGCCCGGCAGCAGGCCAATCACAACCGTTGAAATCCCCATGGTGAGCAGTGAAGCAACCAGCGTGACTTTACGTCCAACACGATCGCCGAAATGGCCGAATACGGCGGAGCCGATCGGGCGGGCCACGAAGGCGATAGCAAAGGTAGCCAGCGACTGTAGTGTGGCCGCCGTGGGGTCACCCTGCGGGAAGAAGATGTGGGGGAACACGATCACCGCCGCGGTCGCGTAAATATAGAAGTCGAAGAACTCAATGGCAGTGCCGATGAGCGAAGCGACGACGACTTTATTGCGCGAATTGACCGGGGCGTGTTCTTGTTCGTTATCGAGTGTTGTGGCGGTTGCTTGCATAATATTTTCTTATTTTGGGTCGAACGAAAGGCCATATTACGCACAGCAAAAGAGACATTTCAATCTGTAACAAACTTTGAGATCGGTCAAAAATAGAGCAAAAAGTGGATAATTTTTAGGCTTGAGATTTCACTTCCATGAAATGCTTCACACAATTTAAAACTTAGTTGATAAAACTTGTTTTTGGTTAAATAAAAGTTACGTTCTGGATTTATTCACTAAATCGGTGAGAGCAGGCGGCATTATAATTGCCGGATGGCGCTGCGCTTATCCGGCAATTCACAACTAATCCGGCGGTGGCTATTGCGTTTTCCCCGGCATACGCGGGTCGTCTTTGTATTCCGCTGTGGCAATCCAGGCGGCGCAGAACAGGGTCAAACGCGCGAAGAAGTAAAAGAATGCCATCAGCCCAAGCACCGAACCAAACGCCGCGCCGGAGGGGGATTTTACCAACGATGGCAGCGTGTAGGTCATGACGATCTTAATCACCTCAAAGCCAATAGCCGCAATAAATGTTCCGCGAATCAGCGCCTTCTTACGCGGTCGGTGACGCGGTAGCCGCCAGAAAATCCAGAAGAACAGCAAATAGTTGGCGAAAATGGAGATCGCCAGACCAATCAATCGCCACGCGGGTTTCAGCCACTCAATACCGTCGAGATACAGTGCCGAGATGATCATTTGCTGGGCAGAACCGGCAATGGAGGTAATCGACAGCGTAACGATCAGCGCAATCAGCAATCCAATCAATGAGACAAAATCACGAAGGTATTTAACCCATATTTTTTCCTGATCCTGCGGTGTGCGTTCCCAGAGGTCCCGCGACTGTGCACGAATCGCTTCGCGCAGGTTTCCCATCCAGTTAATACCAGAGTAGAGGGCGATGCCAAGCCCCACCAGACCCACGGTGGTACGTTGCTGAACGGCAGTATTGATGGTGTTTTTCAGCGTCGAGGCCAGCGTCGGATCGCTAACGTTGAGCAATATTTTGCTGAAGATATCCTGTAATAACGTGGGGTGTGAGGCGAGAATAAAACCGGCCGCCGCAAACGACACCATCAGGATAGGGATCATCGACAGGAACGAGAAATACGTGATGGCTGCGCCAAACTGATTTCCCATTCGGTCATTAAAACGCTCTGCTGCGCGGATCAGGTGGGCGATAACAGGTTGACGTTGAATTTTTTCAGCGAAGGTCAGGGCAGTTTTCAACGCCTGGTTCGCTGTGGCGTTTTTCACCGGCGTTGTGGCGGTTTGCTGTTGTTCAGGCGTAGGGTGCTTTGCGTGGTGTTCCTGCGTCATCCGATCGGTAGTCCTTATTTTGTTTACTCATGACATTATAGCCGCTCAGACCCACTTCCCGAAAAATGGGCTAATCCACATAGTCTTTCATCACACCGGTCAACCATTCCATGAACAGATGTACCCGGCGGGAAAGGTTCCGGCGATGTGGATAGAGCAAAGAAACGGGCATGGGTTCGGCCCGATATTGCGGTAACACTTCAACCAGCGTACCGGCGCGAAGGGCTTCACGCACCCCGACGCGTGGTACCTGAATAATGCCCAGCCCGGCAAGACATGCCGCATGATAGGTTTCTGTGCTGTTCACGGTCAGCATGCCGCCCGTTTTTACCCATGCAGTCCCATTGTCTGTAGCCACCTCGAAGCCCTGTGCGCGTGTTCCCAAATTGACCGAATAATGCACCACGGCATGTGAGGCCAAATCCTCCAGGCTTTCCGGATAACCAAAGCGGGCCAGATACTGTGGACTGGCACAGTTAATCTGCGTGAGTTTCCCCAGCGGTCGGGCAATCAGCCCCGAATCTTTCAGTGTGCCAACGCGTACGACGCAGTCGAAACCCTCACGAATTAAGTCTACCAGGCGGTCACTGCTGCTGAGTTCAAGCTCCAGCCCTGGATACTGATGCAAAAAGACGGGCAGGCGGGGCATGACCAGATTTCTCGCCACGCCAACCGGCATATCGACGCGCAGCTTACCGCTGATACTGGCTGGATCGTGATGGAACAACCCATCCAGTTCATCCAGATTGCTCAACAGATCTTTTGCACGTTCGTAATAGATCATGCCGTCTTGTGTGAGCTGAACGCGGCGGGTAGTGCGGTGCAGAAGCTGCGTACCCAGATGATTTTCCAGGGCCTGGATTTGGCGCGATACGCTACCTTTAGGAAGTCCAAGGGTGTCTGCCGCACGCGAAAAACTCTCCAGTTCTGCGACGCGGATGAACAACTGCATTGCGTGAATTTTATCCATTCCCATGCCCTATTGTTGTTCTGAATGAAACAGTAATGCGCAATTAGCGATATTTATTGTTCTTCTACCACCTAATAAGCTTTGTCTCAATCATCACAACATCTGAAATGAGGTTTCTTATGACGCAACGTATCGCATTAGTGACCGGTGGCGGTCGTGGGCTCGGTAAAAACGCGGCACTTAAGCTGGCGAACAAAGGAATAGGTATCGTCCTGACGTGGAACAGCAATGAAAAAGAGGCGCAGCAGGTTGTGGATGAAATTCGGCAATCTGGTGGAAAAGCAGCGGCATTACCGTTAAATGTCGGGGATATTTCAACTTTCCCATCCTTCGTTGAACAGATGAACCACACCTTAAAGGCACAGTGGCAAAGCGAAGGGTTTGATTATTTATTGAACAACGCCGGAATCGGCATTACTGCGCCGTACTCTGCATTCACCGAAGCGCAATTTGACCAATTGCTGAGCATCCAGTTTAAGGGGCCATTTTTCCTGACGCAGAGTCTTCTTCCGCTGATGAACAAGGGGGGAAGGATCCTCAATGTCTCGACCGGCCTGGCGCGTTTTGCTCTACCGGGCTACAGCGCCTATGCCGCCATGAAAGGGGCGATGGAAGTGCTTACCCGGTATCAGGCTAAAGAGTTGGGGGAACGCGGTATTACGGCAAATATTATTGCGCCGGGCGCGATTGAAACTGATTTCGGCGGTGGGAACGTGCGTGATAACGCGCAACTGAATGCATATATTGCCTCGCAAACGGCGCTGGGACGCGTCGGGTTACCGGATGATATCGGTGATGCCATCGCCGCGTTGCTCAGCGATGAACTCGCCTGGATGACTGCACAGCGTATTGAGGTATCTGGCGGGATGTTCCTGTAACGTGCAACGTGCTTATTCAATAGGCTGCGGTAGCTGTTGAATGAGCACTTAATGCTATATTGTAATTTGTAACATATTTATTATTTTTTCAGGATATCTTATTTTTAGCTAAAAATGTATTCTCTGAAAATTAATATTAATAAGGAATTCTGACCCTCGATAAATGAGGAATGTCTCAGAAATCTATCCTGTTCTGCCCGCTTTGTGTAATCCTTTTTCTTGAGCTGTAACTATTCATAACTCTTGCTTTTTTATTCTTCGCTTATCGGTAGAATGACCCCTGCCAAATGGTGAGTTATTATTTTTCCTCGTGAAGAATACCCTTTCGCGTCTCAAGACTACTATTTTTTAGACGGAGAGTTAATAATGCAGGTAATAATGTTTGACAGGCAGTCAATATTTATTCATGGAATGAATATAAGTTTGCAACAACGAATTCCAGGAGTGAATGTTCAGGGTGTCAGTCAGGCAGATGACCTTTGGCAAAAACTGGAAAATACCCCAGATGCGCTGCTCATGCTGGACGGTGATCTCGACGGTGAGTTTTGCTGCAGCTTGCTGCAACAGATTGCACACTCTTTTTCAACGGTGAAGGTGCTGATCTCTGCCACTGATTGCAGTAAGAAATGGCTGCAGGATGTGACGCAATTAAACGTGTTGGCCATTGTGCCGCGTGACTCTGATGCAGAAACCTTTACTCTGGCGCTTAACAGCGTTGCGATGGGCATGATGTTTCTTCCCAGGGATCACTTAGCGACAAACGATAGCAGTCGGCAAAATATAAAAACATTAAGCGCCCGCCAGCGGGAGATCCTGACCATGCTGGCGGCTGGTGAGTCAAATAAACAAATTGGTCGGCTGTTAAATATCAGTACCGGAACGGTAAAAGCCCACCTTGAGTCACTTTATCAGCGCCTGGAAGTTAAAAACCGTACTCAGGCGGCAATGATGTTAAATGAATTTCTATAATTGATATTTATTTCACGGTCAGACGCTATCTGGCTGTGAAATATTAACCGGCCACCTTTCTGCGTGACAAAAGCGCGTTATCCCAACACTTAGCATCCACGCAATAAAGACTTCTTGTTGAAACGGGTCGTTAAGCTGAGGTTTATTTGTGCGTATTAATGCTTGGCAGATATCCAGATCTGTGAGCAGCAGGGATTCTGCCTGCGCCATTGAAATGGGGGCAACAAAGGTTTCATCGGGTGTAATTTCATGCCCGTAGCCAATGACCCATACACCATTTTTATCCTGATACTTTTCCAGCGACAGGCCCTGCCATTGCTTGATAAATGCAATACCGGCGGAGGTAAAATGAGCGGCGCAATGCGGCATAATGATTTCTCTTAAAAGAAAAACAGTATAAAGATAATTATCAGCAGACGTAGTTGCCATATGGCCATTTTTGGCCATAAACGCCTTACGACTTAAGGGGCGGCATTCACGTTTTAACCGGCTAAACATCCTGTCATCTCAGGCACTTTTCCCGATATGCTATTGCGTATCGCCAGGCATAACCAGTCACCCTCCGTCATTGAGGGGCAGTCGCGCTGTTTTCAACACCGACACGGATTTATCTCCAGAATAAATTTCAATGATTTTGCCGTTGTCACTGCAAAACGCATTTATTTGTTATATGAATGTGTTCTAGTCTACAGCGGCACAATTCTGCGCTGTGCCACGTTTATAAAAAGATAATGAAATACATCGTGAGGCCGCACCTTTCTGGGCTCTTTTAGGGAAGATAATGACCAATAGCGCGTTACAGGCGACATGTGCGCCATTTGAACACTGTTTGGGGATCATCCGTCAGGCGTCGGTGGAAATTTTGCTGCTGTTAGGCGTACATGTGGCAGAGGGCAAAGATCCGCGTTGGTTTCTGGAGCAACTCGATCAGGCCCGACTGAATCTGGGCGGTTGGGGGGCTGTCGCCAGACGCTTGCAGATGAATGATGCGCAACTCAGCCAGTTCACGTTGCGTTTACGCCATCTTCAACAGAGTGTGCCTCAGTATGAAAGCGGTCAGGATGTCAGTGAAAACCAGCTGATTTCCGCGCTGCGTTTTGTAGCAGCACTGGAGCAATTACGCCAGCAACAGCCGCTCCTGAACTATCAAACCGATATCGACATCGGGGGGCAGGATGCGCAGATGCGGGCGCAGCGTCAGCTTCGCGCAATAGAGTTAACGCTCAAAGCCCTCGTCGCACGGGTATGGCCAGATCAGCATCCGCTAAACAGTTTTCTGAAGCAGCACTTTGGTGCCGAACGCTTGCGTCGCTGGTTAAAGCTGGGCGAAGGACGTGATGCGCTGGACGGCATGTTGTTTAGCGAACTGGCGTTGATGGTGGTCGATAAGAAACTATTTGTTCGCCACTTTACGCAGATTTTTAATGATACGTCAGTGTTGATGCTGTTTGTCGAACCGCGCTTAACGCTGCGAATGTTTCTGGATGATTGCCGACAGGCGCGAAACGCTGTCATTGCTCAGCAACCGCTGACGTCAGTACAGCTGATGCTGTTAAATTACCAGTACCAACAAATTACGCATTCTGTGCAGCGAGCGTTTGAAGAGCGCCGAACGCGTATCAATCCTGCATCGTATCTGGAATCTGATGAGTCGACGGTTCGTCAATTCTGGGAAACGGCAAGGCAAAAAGACGAGCAGGCTGGAGGCGATAAAAAGGAAATTGCCGACAGTATCGATCCTCCTGAGAAGCGAGCGCAGCGTACGGCCGAAGAGCGCGAACAGCTGATTTCCGGCATGCTGTGGGTGGCTGTCGGTGTTATGGTTCTGGCGATCTCGCTGGGCGCTTTCTGGCTATTCAATGCACCTGCACCGCAAGCATCTTCAGGGCAAACTGTTGAGATAGTGCAGGAAGAGCCGCGGCGTGATGCGCCTTCTGCGCGAGAATCGGTGACCCGGATGGGCATTACATGGGATACCTTTAATATGCGGGCGGCTATCGATCGCAACGATACCCGCGTCACGTCGCTGTTCCTGCAAGGAGGTATGGACTGGAAGCTGGCGTGGACGGAGCAGGCATTTTCCGCGGGGAACACCGCAGTTCTGAAGCTGCTGCTGCGGTATCCCTCACAGATGGATGAGGCTAAACCCTGCCAGCAGTTTATGACTACGCTCAGTCATGCCATGTCGAATGGCGCATCACTGACGTCACTGCATAAAAGCTACCTACAAAGTTTCTGCTCGACACCGGAGGTCGTTGCTCGTCAGCAGTATGATATGGAACAGGCCCAACTGCGTGTGCGCGCAGATCCAAATGCAGAGAACAAAAAATGGCAGAAAATCCACACCGCGCTGTACGATGCCATTAACTAACGGCCCGATGCATTTCGTGGCATCAGGCTGTCAGACATTTACGGTTCACCGTACAAACCGATTAATCGGCGCACCACGCCATTCGTCCAGCCAAATCCGTCCTGCAGCGGATATTCCCCGCCGCCACCTTCGCGCGGCGTGCCGTCAGCGATATGGTACTTTTCAATTAGCTTGTGGTGTTCATGATAAAAAACATTAACTGTTTTCAGCCAGTTACGGGCAATTTCATCACCGAGATGGTCATCGCCATACAGTTTAAACCCCTGAATCGCCATCCACTGCAGCGGTGCCCAGCCGTTGGGTTTATCCCACTGCTCGCCGGTTTCATACTCGGTTGCTAAAATCCCGCCTGGCGTGAGTAAGCGGCTGCGTACCGCATTGGCGAGTCGGTCAGCTTGTTCATGTGTTGCCATGCCGACATACAGCGGCACAATACTGGCGGCAGAGAAAAGGGCCATTTGTTCGCGCCGCCAGTCGTAATCGCGATAGCAGCCGTTTTCATCGTCCCACAGATAGCGGTTCACCGCATCGCGGCGGTCACTGGCTTTTTGGCGAAACTGCGCTTCCGTTTCTTTGTCGCCTTTCAGCGCGGAAATATTGGCGATGGTGCTTTCCAGCTTGTAGAGGAAGGCGTTCAGATCAATCGGGATGAACTGAGTGGTGCGTATGCTGGCAAGGCGGCCTGCATCGCGTAGCCAGCGCGAGGAATAATCCCAGCCGGAGGCCGCGCCCGCGCGCAAATCCCGATACACCTCATTGGGTGGACGACCCGAATGCTTGGCGGTCTCGACGTCTTCAAGCCAGGATTCATCACGCGGCGTATCACGATCGTCCCAATAGCGGTTGAGCAGAGAGCCGTCCGACATTCTGATCACGTGACGGTAGGCCTGGTTGAGCACCAGGGAATCGGCGCCATCCATCCAGAATGCGTATTCCATTTTTAGATGTTCAAGGTAGCGACGCGCGCCGCGTACGCCATCCTCTTCAAACAGTTCCACCATCAGCGCAAAGACCGGTGGCTGCGAACGGCTCAGGTAGTAGGTACGGTTACCGTTGGGGATGTGACCATAGTTTTCAATCATCCAGGCAAAGTTATCCGCCATACACTTCAGCAGATCTTCGCGGCCGCTCTCTGCCAGACCCAGCATGGTAAAGTAGGAATCCCAGTAGTAGGTTTCGCTAAAACGTCCGCCGGGCACAATATATGACTGCGGTAACGCCAGCAGCGAGGACCAGGGAATGTGATCCTGCGGCTCGCGCGTCAGCACAGGCCACAGTTGATCGATATGTTCTTTCAGCGAGCTTGCCGGATCGGACACATATTCACTGGAGGGCGTTTCCGGTAGCCAGAAATGGTTCTCGACGAAACGTCGCAGATCAAAGTCGCGGTGGCGTTTAACTTTGCGATAGCGGATTAAAATGTCCAGTGGGTCCATTTTGGGCGCACAATCAGGGAAGGTTTTGCTATCAGCAAATAGTTTGGATGACTGGACGTGTTCAAACAGCTCGAGGTAACGATCGGCGGGGGTTAACGCATCTGACGCGGGTAACCCTGCAATCATCTCCGGCTCTGGCTCTGCCTCAATCATTTCATCCAGCTTTAACTCGCACGGATCCATTTCATAAAGTAGATCGACGTCGATCATCAGTTCTTCTGAAGGGGCGTGGGGTAGTTTCTGGTTGAGCATAATGAGAAAGACCTCCGGTAACTGTTGAAATGCTAAGGCTATTGCCCGGTCGTCAGTTAAGCGTAGACATTCGCTTCGGTGTCTGGTGAGTAAAGCGTGCGGTTGATCACATTTTAGTGCTGCATATTATTTAGAAAATAAGACTATCCTAATGAATATAATGAAGAATTCATAATTCTGCCTGATCTGAAGATATTTCATTTTCAGAACATTCGATTGCAACGAGGTGTGAACAGAACCCGGTAACGGCTTATCTCCGTAATAGGCACAGGCTATTCTATCGATAGTTATCCCCCATGTAATTGCTTGATACTTATCAAAATAATAAATTCCCTACTTTCTATGATGGTTAAGTCTGATAAAGACTATGCACTCATTATTCTAATTTTTCTGGGTTACAATAACTCACAACGGTGAGGGTAAAATAATGAAAATCATTACCCGTCTTACCGCGATAGCCATAGCTGGCGTCGTGATTTGTTATTTTGGATTATCCGGTTATGTGTGGTATCACGATAATCAACGTAGTAAACAGGCAGATGTTCAGGCCTCTACGCTGGAAGAAAATAATAAAGTACTAGGGTTTTTACGCGAAAAAGGATGCGATTATTGTCACACGCCTTCAGCTGAATTACCTTTCTATTCTTCTTTTCCTGTCGCTAAGCAGTTGATGAATTACGATATTCAACTGGGATATAAATCCTTCAATCTTGAAGCCGTGCGTGCGGCACTGGTCGCGGATAAACCCGTTTCGCAAAGCGATCTGAATAAAATTGAATGGGTGATGCAGTACGACACCATGCCGCCAACGCGTTATACCGCGCTGCACTGGGCTGGCAAGGTAAGCGATACGGAGCGAGCAGAGATCCTGGGCTGGATTGCGAGACAGCGCGAGCAGTATTACGCCAGTAACGATACCGCCGCGCAGCATCGTAATGAGCCTGTGCAGCCGATACCGGAAAATATTCCGACCGATGCCCGCAAAGTGGCGCTGGGCTTTACGCTTTACCACGACCCGCGTATTTCCGGTGACAGCACGATTTCTTGCGCGCACTGCCACGCCCTGAACGCGGGCGGCGTGGATGGTCGCAAAACGTCAATCGGCGTAGGCGGCGCGGTTGGCCCTATCAATGCGCCGACGGTATTTAACTCGGTCTTCAACGTGGAACAATTCTGGGATGGTCGAGCACCAACATTGCAGGCGCAGGCAGGCGGCCCGCCGTTGAACCCTATCGAGATGGCGTCTAAATCCTGGGATGAAATTATCCAGAAACTGGATAAGGATCCGCAACTCAAACAAGAGTTTATCGCGGTTTATCCGCAGGGATTCAGCGGAGATAATATTACCGATGCGATTGCTGAGTTTGAGAAAACGCTGATTACGCCAAATTCGCCGTTTGATAAATGGCTACGTGGTGATGAAGCGGCGTTAACTGCCCAGCAGAAACATGGCTATCAGTTGTTTAAAGATAATAAGTGCGCGACCTGTCATGGCGGTATTATTTTAGGCGGGCGTTCATTTGAGCCATTGGGTTTGAAAAAGGACTTTAATTTCGGCGAGGTCACTGCCGCAGATATTGGCCGCATGAACGTCACTAATGAATTACGTGACAAGCTGCGTCAAAAAGTCCCTGGCTTGCGTAATGTTGCGCTGACTGCGCCTTATTTCCATCGCGGTGATGTGCCAACACTTGATGGTGCGGTAAAACTGATGCTGCGTTATCAGGTGGGTAAAGAACTGCCGCAGGAAGATATTGACGATATCGTGGCGTTCCTTGAGAGTCTGAACGGGGTGTATACGCCGTATATGCAGGGTAAATAGACTTTGCCCTGGTCCTGATTCGGACGTAAAAAAACCGACTTCACGTCGGTTTTTTTACGCTTCAGCCCGAGTTGGTGGCTCTGGCCGAAGTGAGATAGTTATCATCTAACGCTTCAATCCTATTACCTTAACGGTACTATTGCAAGAATGCGCTGGCAGTTACGATTAAAAGAACTGTATACTTATCCAGTTAGCTCTGTAACTTATCCCTTCCGGACGCGCGCTAAACGCTTTCTAAGTCCTGATCGGCGAAACGGGTGGTGCCGTTGGCCGATGCTCTGGCCGGGGTGAGATAGTTATCATCTAACAATGGAGCATGCCCCGTGACAGGCAATGGATGAGTAAGCGGGTGTATTCTCACTCCATCTGATGGAGAAAACGGGTGATTGATAAAGCAATCATCGTTCTGGGAGCGTTAATCGCGTTGCTGGAGCTGATCCGCTATCTGCTGCAACTTTTGAACTGATAGCGGAAACGTAACTAAGGGCAAAGAGCTAACCCCTCTTTGCCCTTTAACACTCATGAAGTGCAATTAACGCATGGTAACGAATTCTTCTGCCGCCGTCGGGTGAATCGCGACGGTGTTATCGAAGTCTTTCTTGGTTGCGCCCATTTTCAGTGCGACCGCGAAGCCTTGCAGCATTTCATCCATTCCAAAACCAATACCGTGAATACCGACAATCTTCTCTTCCGGACCGACGCAAACCAGCTTCATGCGGCACGGCTGACGATGTGAAGTGACAGCGGTATACATCGCGGTAAATGATGATTTATACACTTTCACCTGGTCATCGCCGTGCTGTTCACGAGCCTGCTGCTCGGTCAGGCCCACGGTGCCAATTGGCGGATGGCTGAAGACCACGGTCGGGATGTTGCTGTAGTCCAGATGTTCGTCCGGTTTGTTGTTAAACAGACGCTCGGACAGGCGACGGCCCGCGGCAACGGCAACCGGCGTCAGCTCAACGGCGCCGGTATTATCGCCGACGGCATAAATACCCGGCACGCTGGTGTTCTGATATTTATCAACGACGATGTAGCCTTTTTCGTTGGTTTTTACGCCAGTAACTGCCAGGTTGAAGTTATCGGTGGCTGGTTCACGACCAATTGCCCAAATCAGGCAATCTACCGTTTCGCTACGACCATCTTCCAGTTGCAGGGTCAGGCTGCCGTCAGCGTTTTTAACGACCGCTTTCGGAATCGCGTGAGTATGCAGAGTCGGGCCTTCGGCGTTCATCACCTCGACCAGCGTGTCGACGATCATCGGGTCGAAGCTGCGCAGCGGTGCGTGTTTACGCACGAACAGATGCGTTTGGGCACCCAGGCCGTTAATCACGCCTGCCAGCTCAACGGCGATGTAACCTGCGCCGACGACCGCAACGCGCTTCGGCAGCGCGGGCAGCTCAAAGAAACCGTCGGAGTCGATGCCGTATTCCACACCCGGAATATTCGGATGGCTCGGGCGACCGCCGGTAGCAATCAAAATATGATCGGCAGTAATGGTTTCACCGTTCACTTCAATGGTTTTAGCGTCCACGAAGCGGGCAAAACCTTTAATGACATCGACGTTATTTTTACCCAGCACGTTGTCGTACGAGGTATGAATGCGATCGATATAGGCGGTACGGCTGGCGATCAGTTTATCCCAGTCGAACTTATTGATGGTGGTGTCGAAACCGTAATCCGGGCCGTACATATGGATCGCTTCGCGGATTTGTGCGGCATGCCACATCACTTTCTTCGGTACGCAGCCAACGTTAACGCAGGTGCCGCCCAGCTCTTTGGCTTCAATCAGCGCGCATTTCTGGCCGTACATTGCCGCACGGTTAATGGAGGCAATACCGCCGCTGCCGCCGCCAATAGCGATGTAATCATAGTGCTTGGTCATGACCGCTCCTTCATGTTCATTGTAGGGCGGAGAAGCGTTACGCCATCCGCCAAAATATTCGCGATTGTATACCTGATATTAAAAGGTTCCACCGATGGCTGCGATTACTCCGGCACGATCCAGCTTACCGAGGTATGACCGGTTCCTGCCGGAACCAGTTTGCTGTGCAACCACGGCAGAACGTTGTTCATCTGCTGCTCCAGCTTCCACGGCGGGTTAATCACAATCATGCCAGACGCTGTCATACCGCGCTGATCGCTGTCCGGGCGCACCGCCAGTTCAATTTGCAGAATTTTGCGGATGCCGGTGTCTTCGAGATCGTGGATCATGCGCTTGATTTGTTGGCGCAGAACCACCGGATACCACAGCGCATAGGTGCCGGTCGCGAAACGCTTGTAGCCTTCGTTAATACCGGTGACCACCGCCTGATAGTCGCTTTTGATTTCGTAGGGTGGATCGATAAGGATCAGCCCACGACGTGAAACCGGTGGCAATTTTGCTTTCAGTTGCTGATAACCATCGGCTTTGGCCACGCGCGCGCGCTCATCTTTCTGGAATTCGCCGCGCAGCAGAGGAAAGTCGCTCGGGTGCAGTTCAGTTAACTGCAGGCTGTCCTGCTCACGCAACAACTGGCGGGCAATCAGCGGAGAGCCCGGGTAGTAGCGCAACTGACCGCTGCGGTTGAAGTGCTGCACCACGCCAATGTAGGGTTCCAGTTCGGCTGGCAAATCGTCCTGCTGCCAGATACGGGCGATCCCTTCCAGATATTCACCGGTACGTTCGGCATGCTCACTGCTCAGCTGATAACGGCCAGCGCCAGCATGGGTATCCAGATAGAGAAACGGTTTTTCTTTCTCTTTGAGCGACTCGATGATCAGGCTCTGGACGGTGTGTTTCAGGACGTCGGCGTGGTTGCCTGCGTGATAACTGTGGCGATAACTGAGCATGGGTAATGAAATTCCGCTGAAATGACGATTTGCCACAGTTTACAGCAGATCGGCACAGATTACCCGTAGGCCCGGTAAGCGCAGCACCACCGGGCGTCTTTCCGTCACGGTTAGCATTGAAATCCTCTACACTTAACCCCATTGTACAAATTAATATGCACAGCGCCGGATACGCGCTTCATTCACTCTTTTCAACAGGACCGCGCTAATGACCAATCCATTGCTGACTCCCTTCGAACTGCCGCCGTTTTCTAAAATTCAGCCTGAGCACGTTGTGCTTGCCGTCACTAAGGCGCTGAACGATTGCCGCGAAAACGTTGAACGCGTGGTTGCGCAGGGCGCGCCGTACACCTGGGAAAATCTCTGCCAGCCTCTGGCGGAAGTTGACGACGTACTGGGGCGTATTTTCTCTCCGGTCAGCCATCTGAACTCGGTGAAAAACAGCCCGGAACTGCGCGAAGCCTACGAACAAACGCTGCCGCTGCTGTCTGAATACAGCACCTGGGTTGGACAACATGAAGGCCTGTACAAAGCGTACCGCGACCTGCGTGATGGCGATCATTACGCCACCCTGAACACCGCACAGAAAAAAGCGGTCGATAACGCGCTGCGCGATTTTGAGCTTTCTGGTATTGGTCTGCCGAAGGAAAAACAGCAGCGCTATGGTGAAATCGCCACGCGTCTGTCTGAGCTCGGCAACTTGTACAGCAATAACGTCCTTGATGCCACGATGGGCTGGACGAAGTTAGTCACCGATGAAGCCGAGCTGGCTGGTATGCCGGAAAGCGCGCTGGCTGCGGCGAAGGCTCAGGCGCAAGCCAAAGAGCAGGAAGGCTATCTGTTAACGCTGGATATCCCAAGCTACCTGCCGGTGATGACCTACTGTGACAACCAGGGGCTGCGTGAAGAGATGTATCGCGCTTACTCCACGCGCGCGTCTGACCAGGGGCCGAACGCTGGCAAATGGGACAACAGCCCGATAATGGAAGAGATCCTCGCGCTGCGCCACGAACTGGCACAGCTGCTGGGCTTTGAAAGCTACGCCTTTAAATCTCTGGCTACCAAAATGGCGGAGAACCCGCAGCAGGTCCTCGACTTCCTGACCGATCTGGCGAAACGTGCCCGTCCGCAGGGGGAGAAAGAGCTGGCTCAGTTGCGCGCCTTCGCGAAAGCGGAATTTGGTGTTGATGAGCTGCAGCCGTGGGATATCGCTTACTACAGCGAGAAACAAAAACAGCACCTCTACAGCATCAGCGACGAGCAGCTGCGCCCATATTTCCCGGAAAACAAAGCGGTTAACGGCCTGTTTGAAGTGGTTAAACGTATTTATGGCATCACTGCCAAAGAGCGCACCGATGTTGACGTCTGGCACCCGGAAGTTCGTTTCTTCGAGCTGTACGACGAAAACAACGAGCTGCGCGGCAGCTTCTACCTCGACCTGTATGCCCGTGAACATAAACGCGGCGGGGCGTGGATGGACGACTGCGTCGGCCAGATGCGTAAAAGTGACGGCTCGTTGCAAAAACCGGTCGCCTACCTGACCTGTAACTTTAACCGTCCGGTGAACGGCAAACCCGCGCTGTTTACCCACGATGAAGTGATTACCCTGTTCCACGAGTTCGGCCACGGTCTGCACCATATGCTGACCCGTATCGAAACCGCGGGCGTTTCCGGTATTAACGGTGTGCCATGGGATGCGGTCGAACTGCCGAGCCAGTTTATGGAAAACTGGTGTTGGGAGCCGGAAGCGTTGGCGTTTATCTCTGGTCACTTTGAGACTGGTGAACCGCTGCCGAAGGAACTGCTGGATAAAATGCTGGCGGCGAAAAACTACCAGGCGGCGCTGTTTATTCTGCGTCAACTGGAGTTCGGTCTGTTTGACTTCCGTCTGCACGCAGAGTTTAACCCGCAGCAAGGGGCGAAAATCCTCGACACGCTGGCGGAAATCAAGAAACAGGTCGCCGTGGTGCCGGGCCCAGCGTGGGGCCGCTTCCCGCATGCCTTCAGCCATATTTTTGCAGGGGGCTACGCGGCGGGTTACTACAGCTATCTGTGGGCCGACGTGCTGGCGGCAGATGCCTTCTCTCGCTTTGAAGATGAAGGGATTTTCAACCGCGAAACCGGACAATCGTTCCTCGATAACATCCTTACCCGTGGGGGTTCTGAGGAGCCTATGGCGCTGTTCAAACGCTTCCGTGGTCGTGAACCACAGCTTGATGCGATGCTTGAGCATTACGGGATTAAAGGCTGATTTACCCGTCATACTTCAAGCTGCCTCTTCGGCAACTGCGCTCACTCACCCTGGTCACGTACTATTTGTACGTTCCCAGGGATTCCTTCACTTGTTGTCTTGATGCAACTCGAATTATTTAGGGTAAAGCGGAATTGAAAATCTGCTTAATTGATGAAACAGGCGCCGGAGACGGCGCCTTATCTGTTCTGGCCGCCCGCTGGGGGCTGGAACACGATGAAGATAACCTGATGGCGCTGGTAATGACGCCGGAACACCTGGAGCTGCGCAAGCGTGATGAGCCGAAACTCGGCGGCATTTTCGTTGATTTTGTCGGCGGTGCGATGGCCCATCGGCGCAAATTTGGCGGTGGCCGCGGTGAAGCGGTGGCGAAGGCGGTCGGTATTAAAGGCGATTACCTGCCGGATGTGGTTGATGCCACTGCCGGGCTGGGGCGCGATGCGTTTGTGCTGGCCTCGGTGGGCTGTCGCGTGCGGATGCTGGAACGTAACCCGGTGGTTGCGGCGCTGCTCGACGATGGCCTGACGCGCGGCTACGCCGACCCGGATATTGGCCCGTGGTTGCAGGAGCGGTTACAGCTGATTCATGCCTCCAGCCTGACGGCGTTAACCGATATCACCCCGCGTCCGCAGGTGGTGTATCTTGACCCGATGTTCCCGCATAAGCAGAAAAGCGCGCTGGTGAAAAAAGAGATGCGCGTGTTTCAGTCGCTGGTGGGACCGGATCTTGACGCCGATGGTTTGTTGGCGCCAGCACGTCAGCTGGCGACTAAACGTGTCGTGGTGAAGCGCCCGGATTACGCGCCGCCGCTCGCTGATGTGGCGACACCCAATGCGGTAGTCACGAAAGGGCATCGGTTTGATATTTATGCGGGAACGGCATAGGCCAGATGGTGAGCTATAGTGCCCGATGGCGCTGTGCTTATCGGGCCTACAGTTCGGTGCCGTTAGTAGGCCGGATAAGTCGTTAGCCGCATCCGGCATTACGGCTTAAACAAACGGTGCCAGCGGATCGGCAACCTCAAACGCTACCGCACGGTCCGCCTTCGGCGGGTAAATCAGCTCGCTAACAATCGATACCTTCAGCTTTTTCGCTTCTGCGCGCGTCAGTTTCACCTGCTGATCCCATCCTTCGCTATACACCGCACCCCAGGCACCAAGATCCAGGCAGGTGACGTAGTTTTCCTGACGATATGGCAGTGGTGTTATGTTTAACAGGTCTGCCGCGGCGTTGTTCCCGGCGAACTTGCCCAACAAAATCGCGTGCTGACAGGTCATCAGCGCATGGTTGCCTTTATCGTCGGTGGCGGCGTAGGCTACATCGCCAGTGGCGTAGATATCATTGTGACCCACCACCTGCAGATTGGCATTAACATGCAGACGGCCCTGGCGATCGCGCGGGGCGTTAATCTGTGCTGTCAGGCTATTAGCCTGAACGCCGACGGTCCAGATAACTGTCTGGGAAGAAATCACCTGTCCATCTTTCAGCGTGACGCCAGAAGCATCCACACACTCTACTTCCGCATTGACCAGCCACTCGACGCCCAGTTCAGCAGAGGCTTCGATAATCACGTCGCGTAATTCCTGGCTCCAGCGTCCGCCTGGCTGAGCGCCGCGTTCAACTACGACAATTCTGGTCTTAGCATCTTCACCCAGAATTTCACGCAGACGGCCCGGAAGCTCCAGCGCCATCTCAATCCCGGTGAAGCCTCCGCCGCACACCACCACGGTGTTACGCGCGTCGCTCTCAGGCAGGCCGGCCAGATCTTTCAGATGCTGCTCCAGTACCGTCGCGCTTTCCAATTGGTCAAGGTCAAACGCGTGCTCGGCGGCACCGGCAACGATATCGCGGTTTACGTGACTTCCGCTGGCGAGCACCAGGCGGTCGTAGCGGCGCAGATGAATGTCACCGTTGGCATCTTTCCAGCTCACCTCTTTAGAGTCCGGGAGGATCTGCTCGACGTGACCTTGCTGGAAGTTGACGCCAGTAACGTCAAACAGCGGTTGCAACGGTGCGACCAGCGTATGAACGGCGCTTTCATAAAAACGTGGGCGGACACGCAGCTCTGGCTGTGGCGCAATCACCGTAATATCAATGGTCTGCTGGTGTTTGTCCGCCAGTCGCGCGGCGCTTAGTGCTGCCCACATACCGGCAAAGCCGGCGCCCACGATCAGAATTTGTTTATGCATTGGTTTTTTCTCACTGGTGACTACGAATCATTTACTCGGATTTTATTTGTCGTAGTTAAGGATTGCAATGCGATCCTGAACCTTTTTTCAGTATTACGCCAGGATGTTTTATTATCTGTTTGATAAATATCTATTTATGTTTTTATGTTCATGCGGGGTTGCTCTGTTATCTGGAATGCCTTAGATGAAAAAGCTACAATAAACTCAGATTCATTTTGGCTGAGATAAAAAATGGCATTTTACAGTTCCGGGGTTGAGTACGGCATCCATAGCCTGATGTGTATGGTCGATAGCAAAGGCGACGCGCGGGATATGAGCGTGCGGGAAATTGCCGAACTACAAAGCGTGCCGTATGACTATCTGGCAAAAATCTTCACCCGTCTGTCGAAAGCTGGTCTGGTGCGCAGTATCGAGGGTAAGGGCGGCGGGTTCCAGTTGGCCAAACCCGCGGAAGACATCACCGTGCTGGATGTGGTCAATGCCATAGATGGCGATAAGCGTATTTTTGAATGTCGTGAAATTCGCCAGCGTTTAGCCGTTTTTGAGGAGCATCCGCCCCAGTGGGCTTGTGAAGGTATTTGCGGTGTGCGCTCGGTCATGGACATGGCGCAGCAGCGCATGGAAGAAGCGCTTGGCCAGCATACGATTCTGGACTTGGCGCGCAAAATGTATCGCAAAGCGCCAGATACCTTCGTGGTGGAAGTACAGGAGTGGATTGATGCTCGCAAAGGATAGCGAGTTAAAATGCCCGATAGCGCAAGGCGATCGGGCATATTGAATGTAGGCCGGATAAGGTAATAGCCGCCATCCGGCACTGAAGGTTATTGCTCGGTGCTCGGTGTATTAATCATGCGGTTCAGCCATGGCACCATAATCGCCATTACAACCGTTACCGCCAGGGTCACCAGGCCTATCTTACTGAACACGTTAGTATAAATAGGCAGCGTCTGGAGTGGGTCGGTAATGTTTTCCGGTACTGCGGTAAACGTTGCGACGTAACCCCCCATCAGGAAGGCTGCTGCCTGCGTCAGGAACCACATCCCAAGAATAAAGCCCATCAGGTGTTGTGGCACCAGCGCGGCGACCATAGCCAGCCCCAGGGCGCTAATCAGCAGTTCACCCAGGCTCTGGAACAGATACACCAGCACGATAAACCACGGCGACGTCAGCCCCTGAGCATCGGCAAACCACATCCCGGCTGCGGCGGCAGTCAGGAAGCCTAGTGAGCACAGGAACATGCCAAGCGTAAACTTCATCGGCATGGTCAGGTCTTTGCCTTTGTTTCCCAGACGGGTATAGATAGCGGCCAGCACCGGACTCGCCAGTACCACCCAGAACGGGTTCAGCGCCTGGAAGCTTACCGGGTTGATGGCGAAACCAAGAATTTCATGGTGCACGTTATTGATAGCAAAGAAGTTCAGCGAAGTTGGCATCTGCGCGTACAGCACGTAGAACACCACCGCTTCCAGCATCAGGATAAAGGCCACGAACATCTTGTTGCGTCCGGTTTTATCCAGTTTGAATGCCTGGCGGAAGAAGATGATAGTTACGGCAATCGACAGGACGATCAGCACCAGGTTGGCAACCTGTACATTGTGCATCAGCCAGGCGCAGATAAAGACCATCACAACCGTACCGGCCAGCACATAGAGCAGGTTACGGAAATTCAGCGGCTTATGGTCCGGCTCTGAACCGATATTCTTCACCATGCCACGACAGGCAAAGTAGACCAGTAGTGCAACGATAAGCCCGGCTCCGCACAGGTTGTAGGTCACTGCGTAGCCAAACTTATCGGCAATCACCGGCGCCAGTGACAGTGACAACAGCGAACCGATGTTAATCGACATATAAAACAGGGTGAAAGCACCGTCCAGACGGGCGTCTTTCGGCGGATAGCATTTTGACAGCAGGCTTGCCGGGTTGGCTTTAAACAGCCCGTTACCGACGGCAATGGTACCCAAAGCAATAAAAATCAGGTCGGGCTTAAGCAGTGACATCCCGGTCATGAAGTAGCCGATCGCCAGCACAATGGCGCCGAGTACCAGCGTGCGTTTGGTCCCTAAGAGATGGTCGCCGACGTAGCCGCCGATGGATATCAGGCCGTATACCAATGCCGCAAACGCGCCAAAGGTGACAAATGCCTGTTCCTGAGAAAATCCGAGTTGCTTAACAAAAAATACCGCCAGGATGCCCTGAACGCCGTAATAGCCAAATCGTTCCCATAATTCCACAAAGAAGATCATGAAGAACGGACGAGGTTGCTGCAGCAAGCCCGTAGGTGCAGTAGTATTCATATTCCTTCGCCTTTCAAAGCCATCCCGAAAAGTATGAACGCGTATGCTTAAACGCGCCGAAAAAGTCTTATTTTGTTATAGACTGCGGCGATTAGCCGTAAGGGTAGATTATTATAGAGATAGTTTTCGATCCAATTAGTTGATCACACTAATTATGATTTATTTGTTGGATTGATGTACTAATTGTGTCTGAATGATAAAAACAAAAACGCCCGCACAGGCGGGCGTTTACAGGCTTAACGACTTGCAGCGCGCCGGGTTATCTCCCGACGGCCAGCGTTTTATGCTTCTTCGTCGTCACGCAGCGGAACAATCAACATGTCGACGTGAACAGTGTTGATCAGTTGACGCGCGGAGGACATCAGTTTGCTCCAGAAATCCTGGTGATGACCACAAACGACCAGATCCATGTCGTATTTTTTGATGGCATCAACCAGAACCTGACCCAGGTCGCCGCTACCGCTCAGGGTTTCGGTGATAGGGTAGCCTGCGTTGGTGGACAGCTCGGTTAACGCGTGGTGGGTTTCTTCAGAAATGCGTTTCTGCATGTCGCCCAGATTCACGTCGATTAGCCCGGTGTACAGGTCGGAATAGTTTACGTCAACGTGGATAAGGGAGACTTTCGCATTGTAAGGCCGTGCCATAGAGACCGCTTTTTCAACCAGAACTTTGCTTTCTGGAGAAAGATCAACCGCGATAAGAATGTGTTTATAAGCCATAGTGTTACTCCTTCCATAAGTTGTCGATGACTAGCCTGCTGGCGTTCATTTGCCGCCGCGTCATCCGCGTCCTGCGAACTTTATGCGCGGGGCTAGCCCAGTCGTAAAAACGTACCTTTTAAGGACTATCCTTACATTATAGCGACCGGGATAATCCGTCAATCCGCCTTGCTTGCCAAGTAGTTAAACAAATTTTTTAGTTAATTGCATTGATAGTGATTAACCTTCTGGCAAAAAAATTAACTAATCTCCTACACTATTTAGAGAGGCGCTCGGATGCGTGACACTAACACGAGCGGTTTCGGTTGTACTCTTCACTGAATGGTTTGGCAGGGTATCGGGGAGCGGTAGTCCCGGAAAGGCGTTCCGTGGGCGGGTCGCCGGGGAGGAGATATGATAAGCACCATTGCGTTATTCTGGGCTTTATGTGTCGTTTGCATTGTTAATATGGCGCGTTATTTTTCTTCGCTACGCGCACTGTTAGTGGTACTTCGTGGTTGCGATCCATTACTTTACCAGTATGTCGATGGGGGCGGCTTTTTTACCTCGCATGGGCAACCTAACAAGCAGATGCGTCTGGTGTGGTATATCTACGCTCAGCGTTACCGTGATCATCATGACGATGAGTTTATTCGCCGCTGTGAGCGGGTTCGCGGTCAGTTCATCCTTACCAGCGCGTTATGTGGGCTGGTGTTAATCAGTATGGTCGCGCTGATTATCTGGCACTGATTTCTACGACAGATATAAAAAAAGCGGGTCAGTTTCCTGACCCGCTTTTTTACTGTGCATGCATTTAGATTAACTTCAGGGAGAGCCAGTACAGGACCCCGGAAAGGATAATCGCTGCTGGCAGGGTGAAGACCCAGGCCATCAGAATGCTGGTTACCGTTTTACGCTGCAAACCGCCACCGTCAACAACCATCGTCCCTGCAACAGAAGAGGAGAGAACGTGAGTGGTGGAAACAGGCATACCGGTGTAACTGGCGAGACCGATAGAGACTGCGGCAGTCATCTGTGCCGACATCCCCTGAGCATAGGTCATGCCTTTCTTACCGATTTTCTCACCAATAGTGGTCGCCACGCGACGCCAGCCAATCATCGTACCGCAGCCCAGAGCCAGAGCAACAGCCATGATAATCCAGACGGGTGCGTACTCAATGGTGCTCAGCATGTCGGTTTTCAGTTTCTTCAGCAGTCGCTGATCGTCGCTGCTTACGCCAGGCAGCTTCACGACTTTATCGGTGGTATCAGAGATGCACAGCATAATGCGACGCAGCTGGCTACGCTGCTCAACGCTTAACTTGTCGTAGGTTTCCAGGTTCGCCAGCATACCTTTTGCACGCTCAAGCGCGTTGATGGTATTTGCCGGGTGACAATGGAACTCTGCCGGTGTTGTTGTCGCCGTTTCCGTCGGAGACGGAACCAACTGATCAACGCCGGTCGCCTGTTTGAGCAGATCAGGACGCTGCTGGAAGTAGGTTTCGACGTTATTGATAGCATCACGGGTACGCGTAATTTCGTAACCAGAAGCATTCATATTCACCACGAAGCCTGCAGGCGCTACGCCAATCAGTACCAGCATTACCAGACCAATACCTTTCTGCCCATCGTTAGCGCCATGAGAAAACGCCACACCGATAGCGGAGAGGATCAGCGCGATACGCGTCCAGAACGGCGGCTTTTTCTTACCGTCTTTCTTTTCACGCTCTGCTGGCGTCAGGTGAATACGTGCCCGCTTCTTGGTGCCGTTCCAGTAACGACGCAGCAAGAAGATCAGACCGCCAGCGAACACCAGACCGACAATAGGGGAAATGATCAGCGAACCGAAAATATTGAGCACTTTCGGGATGTTAAGTGCATCCACCACTGAAGTCCCGTTCATCAACGCATTGGTTAAACCAATACCAATGATCGCGCCAATCAGCGTGTGGGAGCTGGATGCAGGCAGACCAAAGTACCAGGTACCGAGGTTCCAGATAATTGCCGCCAGTAGCATGGAGAACACCATGGCGAGGCCATGTGAAGAACCCATGTTGAGCAGCAGATCCGTTGGTAGCATATGCACGATGGCATAAGCTACGCTGAGACCACCCAGCAAAACACCAAAGAAGTTGAACAACGCAGCCATGACCACCGCCAATTGCGAACGCATTGCACGGGTATAGATCACGGTTGCGACAGCATTGGCTGTATCGTGGAAGCCGTTAATTGCTTCGTAGAACAGCACAAAAGCCAGAGCAAGCAATAATAAAAGCCCGGTATGTAAATCCAGGCCAGCAAACAAATGTAGCATAGGACGTTACGCCATTTTGAGGACATGAACGCGGCGCATTATCAGTGACTTTGGCGGCGCGGGCAAAGTGAAATATAGAGTTTTTTTGATTTGTCTCCTGCTTTGTTTTACACCACTAAAGAATTATCCTATAGAATTCAGGTAAATACCTATTATTGATAGTTTGGTGCTGGTGCGACCACTGAGGAATCTTTACAATTCACGCCCGCTTTTTAGAGAGGATCGCAACGTGGAAAGGTTTGATACCGTTATTATAGGCGCTGGCGCAGCGGGTATGTTCTGTGCCGCGCAGGCAGGGCAAGCAGGCAGTCAAGTACTGCTGATTGATAATGGTAAAAAGCCTGGACGTAAGATCCTCATGTCCGGCGGAGGGCGCTGTAACTTTACCAATCTTTATGTGGAACCGGCTGCATATTTGAGTCAAAACCCGCATTTTTGCAAATCGGCGCTGGCTCGCTATACGCAGTGGGACTTTATCGATTTGGTGGGTAAACACGGCATTGCCTGGCATGAAAAAACGCTCGGCCAGCTGTTCTGCGATGATTCGGCCCAACAAATCGTCGATATGCTGGTGGCCGAATGCGAAAAAGGTAACGTTACGATGCGTTTACGTAGCGAAGTCCTGAGCGTCGCACAGGATGATGATGGCTTCATTCTGGAACTGAACGGGATGACGGTCGGTGCGAAGAAATTGGTTATTGCCTCCGGTGGGCTTTCCATGCCGGGTCTGGGAGCAACGCCGTTTGGTTATAAAATTGCCGAACAGTTTGGTCTGAAGGTTCTGCCGACCCGTGCCGGTTTGGTGCCTTTCACGCTGCATAAGCCACTGTTGGAGCAGCTTCAGGTACTCTCAGGCGTGTCTGTTCCTTCCGTTATCACCGCTGAAGACGGCACCGTATTTCGTGAAAACCTGCTCTTTACGCACCGTGGGCTTTCAGGCCCGGCCGTTTTGCAAATTTCCAGTTTTTGGCAGCCCGGCGAATTTGTCAGCATTAATTTGTTGCCGGATGTTGACCTTGCGAGCTTCCTCGATGAACAACGAAGCGCACATCCAAATCAGAGCTTAAAGAACACGTTAGCGATGCAGTTGCCGAAACGTCTGGTGGAATGCCTGCAGCAATTAGGGCAAATCCCGGATGTGACGCTGAAACAACTTAACGTGCGCGATCAGCAATCGCTGGTCGAAACGCTGACCGAATGGCGGGTGCAGCCGAACGGTACCGAAGGGTATCGCACAGCGGAAG
Organism: Citrobacter youngae; assembly: GCF_003818115.1. Classification (GTDB taxonomy): domain Bacteria; phylum Pseudomonadota; class Gammaproteobacteria; order Enterobacterales; family Enterobacteriaceae; genus Citrobacter; species Citrobacter youngae. Next base: position 45,846 of record NZ_RPOI01000022.1, read on the forward strand.
TCACGCTGGGAGGCGTGGATACCAACGAACTGTCTTCGCGCACGATGGAAGCCCGCAAAGTGCCAGGGCTGTACTTTATTGGTGAAGTGATGGATGTCACCGGCTGGTTGGGTGGGTATAACTTCCAGTGGGCGTGGTCGAGCGCCTGGGCATGTGCACAGGATTTGGTGTCTGAATAAGTGAAAGACTCTGTCTGCACATAATAAGAAAAAATATCATAGTGATGTGTGATACATGAACTGACTCTGACGTGCGTTTCTTAACTCCAGGAATGATATGATAAATCAGTTAAAAATCGCACAGATAAGAGAACGGGAGACACATGGTTATTCCTGAGGTAAAACAGGAGCGGCTCTATCAAAAGATAGCCAATCTCATCATTAAGCTCATCAATGATGGTATTTTTCCGCCGGGAAGCTTCTTACCACCCGAACGTGAGCTGGCGAAGCAACTCGGTGTAAGTCGCGCATCGCTCAGAGAAGCGCTGATTGTGCTGGAGATTTCCGGATGGATCACCATCCAGTCAGGTAATGGTGTAATTGTTGCTGATAAAAAGCATTCCACCAGTGATTATACGATTGAAGAAATCCTCTATTCGCGTGAGTTGGTCGACAGCCATTGTGCGCGTCTTGCTGCTCAGGCCGGGAAAGAAGATCTAATTAGCCAGCTTGAAGCACTGCATCTCAGCATGGAAAAGGCCATTAGCGAAAACAATGTGCATGGTTTTTATTCCCTCGATAAGCAATTCCATCTAACAGTATCAGAAGCCAGCCAGAACCGCGTACTGCTTGATATGTCGCGAATGCTGTGGGAACAGCGCGTTAACATCCCGTATGCCGGACTGGACAAACGTTCCGGCAATCGGGATGTATTAACCAGCATGAATACACAGCATAAAGCGATTGTGGATGCGATCCGCCAGGCTGATGCTGACGGTGCTTACCAAAAATCGCTGGAACATCTGGCCTATGTCAGACAGATCGTGGGTCTTTAATAACACCACGCTATTGGCTCAGAGCGGCTACCGCTGCACGTGCGCCTACGCTGTGCAATTGCTGACAGGCAGCGGTTACGCGTTCGATAAAGTCTGTGTTCTCGCAAAGGTCTCGCCCAAAGATAGTGTCAATTGCTAACAGCGCCCGGACACGTTCTTCTATTGATGGATACTGTTGATAAATAGCCTGATACTGTGCTGACAGCGGATCTATCACCTCAATCGGATGACCTTGTTCATCCACACCGCTGATGTAGCGCATCCAACCGGCGACTCCCAACATCAGATGGCGAGCATCTTCGCCTTTTTTCAGATGGAGTCGAATGGGGTCCAGCAAGCGTTGTGGTAGTTTCTGGCTGCCATCCATCGCAATTTGCCAGGTTCGGTGCTTCAGTGATGGATTAGTAAAGCGCGCAATCAGCAGCTCTGCATAAGCCGCAAGGTCTGTTCCTTCCGGCATCGACAGTGTCGGCGCTTGTTCATTGAGCATCAAAGCACGCGCAGCGTTGCGATACGCCGGGTTGGTCATCGTATCGGCAATTGTTTCATAACCGCCCAGATAACCAAGGTAGGCCAGGAAAGAGTGGCTGCCGTTGAGCATGCGTAACTTCATCATCTCAAATGGCACCACATCTGCTACAAACTGTACGCCCACGCGATCCCAGTCCGGGCGTCCATTGACAAAGTTATCTTCAATCACCCACTGACGGAACGGCTCACAGGCAATGGCACAGGGATCATCTACCCCCAGCTGTTCTGCGATTTGCGCTAACGTCTCTTCTGTCGCTGCCGGAACGATGCGGTCTACCATCGTGCATGGGAACGTTGCCTGTTCGGCAATCCACTCAGCCAGTTGCGGATCGCGCTCGGCGGCTAAACCCAGGACAGCGGTTTTTGCGACGTGGCCATTTTCTCGTACGTTATCGCAGGACAGCACAGTAAAAGCCTTCAATCCCTGCTGACGGCGTAGCGCGAGGGCTTCGACGATATAACCCATTGCTGATTTGGGGGACTGTGGGTGAGCAATGTCGTGCTGGATAAACGGATGATTCAGATCCAGCTCGCCGCTGGCGGCATCTGTGCAATATCCTTTTTCGGTGATGGTCAGCGAAACGATGGCCGTTTCGGGACGTGCCATTGCGTGGATAATGGCTTCACAGCCGTCAAATTCAGGATGCAGCGCTTCTTTCATCGCGCCAATGATTTTAAGCTCTGTCGTTTGTGCTCCGCGCTCGGCAACGGTGTACAGCAGATCCTGCGCCTTCAGGTTTTGAATCAGTGTGGCATCGTTTCCGGGCATCAGGTTGACCTCACAGATACCCCAGTCGCTGTCACTGCTTTCCAGCAAATGATGTGTATAGAGCGCCTGATGAGCGCGGTGAAAAGCGCCGCAACCAAGATGTACGATGCGCGAAACGAGGCGTGAACGATCCCAGCGTGGTCGTGGGGTGGAAATCTGGGCGGTGGCGAGATTCTTGTCCATGACAAACTCCTGTCATTGATGATCTTCTTTGATAATGCGCTATCAAAGACCGGTCCTGACTGAAAGTGAAAAACCGCATGGCAGGGATACCATGCGGCAATGTGGTTACTGATTGAAGAAGGCGCGTTGGATAGCCAGTTCAACGCCGCGTACTTCAGCCAGGCCCTTAAGGCGACCAATAGCGGAATACCCTGGGTTGGTTTTCTTTTTCAGATCATCAAGCATTTGATGACCATGGTCTGGTCGCATGGGGATAAGTGAGGCGTTGCCTTCAGCTTTACGTCGCTGTTCTTCTTCGACTATCGCTTTCACTACGCTGTACATATCGACATCCCCGGAGAGATGTGCCGCCTCATGGAAGGTTTTGGGATTCTCTTCACGTTGTGTGGAACGCAGGTGCGTAAAGTAAATCCGTGGGCCGAACTGTTTGATCATATCAACCAGATCGTTGTCTGCGCGTACGCCGTAAGAGCCTGTACACATCGTAAAACCGTTGGCTGTACTGTTTACGGTGTCCACCATCCACTGCATATCTTCTACAGTAGAAACGATGCGCGGCAGGCCAAGAATTGGGCGCGGTGGATCGTCCGGATGAACCGCCATACGTACACCCACTTCTTCCGCTACCGGAATAATGGCTTTCAGGAACCAGGCGAAATTTTCCCGTAAGGCCGCTTTGTCGATATCTTTATAGGTTGCAAGGTGGCTACGGAATTGGTCCAGCGTATAGCCTTCCTCAGCACCTGGCAGACCTGCAATGATATTTCGTGTCAGCCGAGCTTTGTCTTCTTCGCTCATATTCACAAAACGCTGGTGCGCCTGTGCAATTTCCTCCGCGCTGTAGTCCGCTTCCGCACCGGGACGCTTGAGGATATGCAGTTCAAAGGCGGCAAACTCAATCTGGTCAAAGCGCAGAGCCTTTGAACCGTCGGGTAGTACATATTCCAGGTCGGTACGGGTCCAGTCCAGAACCGGCATGAAGTTGTAGCACACGGTAAAGATGCCGCATTGGGCGAGATTACGCAGCGTCTGCTGGTAATTCTTGATCCACAGATCGTACTGGCCCGTGTGGGTCTTGATGTCTTCATGGATCGGCACGCTTTCCACGACCGACCAGACCAGACCGGCTTTTTCCACGATCGCTTTGCGTTTGAGAATTTCTTCTACGGACCAGACTTCACCGTTTGGAATATGGTGCAGCGCAGTTACCACACCCGTTGCACCGGCTTGACGAACATCGGACAACGACACGGGATCATTCGGGCCATACCAACGCCAGGTTTGTTCCATCGCTTTATCTCCTGGAAAAATTAATGAAAGGTCACATTGATCTTCAGATAGCGTTCCGGGTATTGATCGAGTTCCTTCACGGCGTCAGGCACATCATCAATATTCACCACCTTGCTGACGACATCCGCAGGATTAATGTTCAGCGTAGCCAGCATCTGTAACGCTTCTTCGAATTCGCCAGCACTGGTACGTGATCCGCGCAGATCCAACTCTTTAAACGTGATCAGGTTAGTGGGTAACGATGTCTCCTGTTTTGGCCAGCCGGTGAAAGCAATACGACCCGCAAACGAAGCAAGATCCAGCGTTTCGCGAATTGCACTGTTGGCACCAGATGCTTCGACGACAACCTGTGCCATCGTCCCCTGTGTGATATCTTTTATCGCCTCAACAACCTGGGTGTTCGACGGATTGATGACGTAAGGCACGCCCAGCGATTTTGCGTACTGAAGTCGTTCGTCCACGATATCGATCAGAATTGGCGTCGCACCGTAGCGCAATGCGCTCAATGCTGCCATCAGACCAATCGCACCGGCTCCAATAATGGCGATATGCTCCCCGGCCGTCAGTTTGGCGCGATGTAGCGCATGCAGTGCGATAGTCAGTGGTTCAGCCAACGGAGCCATCTCAGTGGCGACGTCATCCGGGATTTTGTGAATCAAATGCGCGGGGTGAGCTACCACCTCCTGCATCGCACCATCAATATGTACGCCAATTACCTTCAGGTTTTCACAGCAATTTGTCCTCCCCACTGAACAGGGGTAGCAATGGCCACAATAAATATAAGGATCAACAATAACGCGGTCACCTTCCTTAATATTTGCTGGCATGCCATTGCCTTGTTTAATAACAATACCAGTGACTTCATGTCCAATAATACGTGGATAGGTCACCAGGGGATTAGTGCCGCGAAATGCACCTATATCAGAGCCACATATTCCAGCAGCATCAACTTTTATTAATACTTCATTATCTTTCTTTTCTGGGTAATCAACCCAACGGGTTTCAATTTCACCAGGTTTATTGATGTAGACAGCTTTGACTTTCATTTGTTTTTAATCCTTTATTTTTGACAAATACGAATACCAGACAGCTGGAAACAATCGCAATAGCACCAGCCAGATAGAATGCGTAATCATATTTACCGCTGAACTGAACAATAAATCCGGTGACCAGAGGGCCAATGATTCCGGAGATATTTGCCAGCCCATGCATGGCGCCACCGACGCTACCCACTTTATCTTTGTGTACGACATCCTGAATAACTGCCCAATAAATAGGTCCAGTTAAATACAACAGGAATAACGAGACTGACATCAATCCAACGGCACTGCCGATAGTGGTAACTGTTCCAGAAACCGCCACACAGATTGCCGCTCCAGCCAGGCAAACACCGAGAATGAGACGGCGAGAAAGCAGGGCATTGCCCGTTACCCGATAGATAAAGTCAGAGCATACGCCACCCAATACCATGCCGATTGCACCAATCACCCAGGGGATCACCGTTGCAATGCTGATTTCTTTAATATCAAGGTGTAGCGAGTGGTTCAGATAGCTTGGGAACCAGGTCAGGAAGAAAAAGAGTATGTAGTTATAGCTAAAGAAGGCCAGCGTCGTTGCCCACACCATCGGCTGCTTCATGTAGTATCCGAGAGAAGGCATCGCTTTACCGTCATCCGCTAAAATGATGTCATCATGGTTTTCAAAATCGACACGTTCTTCCGGGGCGAGGTGTTTACTTTTTGAAGGTTTATCACTGGCAATGAAATACCAAAGTAATACCCAGGCTAAACCAAACAGGAAAATAATACCGAACGCCGGACGCCAGCCTAATGAAAGAGCCAGCAGGCCAACTACCGGACCGGAAATTGCGCCACCCAACGGCGAGCCAGCGCTGAAAATACCGATGGCAGTGGCAGATTCTTTACGCGAAATCCAGTTATTGATAATTTTATTACCTGCAGCACTGACCGGCCCTTCAGCCATGCCGAATAATACGCGGACAGCCAGCATAGTCCATAATCCAGTAACCAGACTGGTCATCCCACAAAATACTGACCAGAGTAACGCGGCGACCAGAAATACTGTTTTGGGACCAAATCGGTCACTGGCCCAGCCACCGATAAAGTTAAACAGTGCATAACCAACAAAGAATGCGCTGAATATCATACCCATCTCAGCAGCATTGAATCCTAATTCCTTTTCGATGAGTGGAGCGGTGATCGACAATGCTGAACGATCCATATAGTTAAGCATGTAAACTATAAAAAGAAGAAAAACGATAAGCCATCCCATTGTTTTTCTTTTCATGATATATCCTCTTATTGTGGTCTAGCGGCCTGACCACAATATTTAAAACCTATTTTAAGATCACCATTCTTTTGATGCGAATGTGATCAACATAACGAAAAATTAGTGCTTTAAATAATCACGATCAAATGTGTGTTAGCGTATCTTTATGAATTTTAAGGTTTTTGTTGTGAGCGGTAAAATTTAGGATAAAAGCGAACTTGGTATTCAACACCTATTTTGGATGGATATTGCAATAGCGTCGTACAGGGAGAACGGCGAACGTTCAGCGCAAATCAGGCGGCTACGTACAGTCACAGTGGTATCCCACCCGCTGAGAACAGAAAAATGGCTCATAACGACCTCATTTTGTAATTATTCATTAACATTTGGGCTACATGTCACAGAATCAACGACGAGACTAAAAGTCGCTTTGACACGCTTTGGGTTACCTTCTAGAGTGGAAAAATACAGATTTTAGATAAGAGACTATCTGTGAAATTAAGATGGTCTCTTATTGCATTTTTTTAGCTAATGGCGACCTTCTTCCGAATATTATGAAGGGGAAAGCCATGTCCGCATGTTCATTCTCAAATCCGATAAAAATCCGCGGTGTAGATGATGTCATTAATTGCATCGATGCCAGGGGAAAAATCAGTGGCAGAGCTGGTGTTATTTGGTGGTTGGCACTAGGCGGCCTTTTTCTTGATGCTTTTTCAAATTCAGCTCTCAGTGCTGGATTAAACCCAATGACCCGCAATTTAAATCTTACTGCGACCGAAGTTGCACTACTTACCTCATTTTCATCCTGGGTCGCCATATTATTTAACCCGATTGGCGGCTGGATAGCCGATCGCTGGGGTCGTGTGCCACCGCTGATCATTGCCAAAATAATGGCGGTGATTGGTGCTTTGTTGGTGATGTCATCCTCCAGTTTTAGCACGATAATCGTGGGTCGCTTCTTTGTTGGCGTCTCTTACGGGATGGACTTTGCTGTGGCAATGGCCATGCTGGCAGAGTTCACGCCTGTGAAACTCAAAAGCCGTCTAAATACCTGGCAGGGTGTCTGGTATGTTGCCGTTTGTTTAAATTTGGTATTAGCGCTGATGTTTTACTCATGGGACGTAGGTGATGCCATCTGGCGTTATTCCATTGCTGTAACGGCGTTATGTGGAATCATCGTTCTGTTTTTCCAGTTCCGTTATTTAGTGGAAAGCCCGGTTTGGCTAGCAAGGAAATCCCGATTACCTGAAGCTATCGTTGCCATGAATAAAATATATGGTGAACAGTTTATTCTGGCGCCGAAAGCAGAACAGAAACCCGTTATTGGTCAGGCTGAAAAAGGCGCAAGAAATGTGCTGTTAATATTCCGTGGCGTCTATTTACCACGTACGATTCTGGCTTCGACCGTTCAAATCTGTCAGTCAATCCAATATTTCGGTGTGGGCTGGTATTTACCGGTTATTAGTGCTGCGATGTTTGGTAAAAATTTTGTTTACGCAACCTTATGTTCACTATTTTTTAACGTTTTCGGTATCGTCGGCGGTTTCTTATCTCCCGCGATTGGCCGCCGTCTGGGATTGCGCCGCTCCTCGGCGATCGGTTTTGCCGTGGCCTTCCTCGTGCTACTCACGCTGGGTCTGTTCAGTGACACTATGCCACTTTGGGCCTCTTTGCTGGTCCCTGCACTGTTTATTCTTTGCCACTCTGGCGGACCTGGTGCAAACGGGAAAAGCCTGTCGTCACTCTCTTTTCGCAGTGAACTGCGGGCTGGCGCGAACGGCGTGGTCGGTGCGCTCGGGGCAATAGGTGCGGCGCTCGGGCTGTTTATTTTCCCGGTATTCCGTGATTTGTATGGCCTGCAAACGACCTTCCTGATCATGTCTGCCGTGCCGCTGTTTGCGAGCATTATCTGTTTTGTTATTCCGTGGGACCCCACTCGCACCACTATTCAGCCGGATAACGAGCCAGGTGCGCCGCAGTTCGAATCACCCCATTCACCTTATCCAGAGTCGATGACCCCAGAATCAAACAGGAGTACGAAATGAGTGAATACGAAGATGTCATTCTGGCTATCGATGAAGGTACATCGGGGACCCGTGCGGCAGTTGTTGCACAAAATAGCCAGGTTCACTGCCTGGAATACCAGCCGCTTCAGGTCAGCAGTCTGCGTCATGGTGTGGTGGAACAAGATGCTGATGAGGTCTTGCAGGCCACTATTGAGGTTTGTCGCAAAGCGATAGCTAACGCGCAATGCAACAAGATGCGCATTGTGGCGCTGGCGATTGCGACCCAACGCTCAACGGCAGTGCTGTGGGATGCGCAAACGGGTAAGGCATTAACTCCGGCGATGGTATGGCAGGATGCGCGTTTCACGGATGAACTGGCCCAGTTAGCCCCTGAATGGGATGCAAAACTGCTGCCGCGGATTGGGCGACCGGTTGGGATACGCTCTCCTTATCTTTGGGCGTCGCGCCATCTTGCCAATACGCCTGCGGTGGCGAAGGCGTATCAGGCTGGAACGCTGGTCTTTGGTACCGTTGATAGCTGGTTGCTTTGGCATTTGGCGCAGGAGAAAAAAA
>NZ_RPOI01000023.1 GCF_003818115.1 Citrobacter youngae
AAGTCAAGCATTTAATTTCGCCTTCTTCGCCGGAGTTCTCAGTGGAACCCCGCTGACCCGGCGGCTTGCGTGCCGTTGTTCCGTGTCAGTGGAGGCGCATTATAGGGAGTTATTTCAGGCTGACAAGGGGAAATTTAAAATAACTTTCCGAATGCGTATTTTTTCACCAAAACCACCATTAACATGCCATAAAATAAGCAATTTGCCGTTTTTGCAGCCGCAATCACACTCCCTGATGGCATACTAATGAATAAGAAAAAGCGTAAGGAAGAACATTCATGCCTTTAAATGCCCAACAGATAGCTGCCCAAAAGAATCTTTCCTATGTTCTGGCAGAAAAACTGGCTCAGAGAATATTAAAAGGTGAATACGCACCCGGCGCTATCCTGCCAGGTGAAATTGAGCTGGGCGATCAGTTTGGCGTAAGCCGAACTGCGGTAAGAGAGGCAGTTAAGACATTAACGGCTAAAGGTATGGTATTACCGCGCCCACGTATTGGTACACGCGTTATGCCGCAGGCAAACTGGAACTTCCTCGATCAGGAGCTGCTCACCTGGTGGATGACGGAAGATAATTTTCCACAGGTCATTAAACACTTTCTGGTGATGCGTATTAGCCTGGAGCCTCAAGCCTGTTCACTGGCGGCGACGATTGGTACGGCAGAGCAGAAAGCCCATCTCAATACATTAATGGAAGAGATGGTCGAGCTGAAAAGAAACTTCAGACGCGAACGTTGGATTGAAGTTGATATTGCCTGGCATGAGCACATTTATGAAATGAGCGCGAATCCATTCCTGATATCCTTCGCATCATTGTTCCATTCCGTTTATCAGACCTACTTTACGTCGATTACCTATAACGATGTGGTCAAGCTGGATTTGCACCAGGCCATTGTCGATGCAATAGAAGATAGCGATGGCGAACGCGCTTTTGCCGCCTGTCAGGCATTGCTGATAGCACCGAACGAGCTCCCGGATAAATAATCTATGTCAGAAAAGAAATCGCGCAGTATGGCTGGATTGCCATGGATAGCCGCCATGGCCTTTTTTATGCAGGCATTAGATGCCACTATCCTCAACACGGCCTTACCCGCAATAGCACATAGTCTTAACCGCTCCCCGCTTGCTATGCAATCAGCCATTATCAGCTATACCCTGACAGTCGCTATGCTGATCCCGGTGAGTGGATGGTTGGCTGACAGATTCGGGACCCGGCGTGTATTTATGATTGCCGTTAGCCTGTTTACGTTGGGATCGTTGGCTTGTGCACTTTCCAGCTCATTAAGTGAACTGGTGGTTTTCCGCGTGATACAGGGTATCGGTGGCGCAATGATGATGCCTGTTGCCCGTCTGGCATTATTGCGTGCTTACCCGCGCAGCGAACTGCTCCCCGTACTTAATTTCGTGACCATGCCCGGTCTTGTTGGACCGATTTTAGGTCCGGTACTGGGTGGCGTGCTGGTAACGTGGGCCAGTTGGCACTGGATCTTCCTGATTAATATTCCCATCGGCATAGCCGGTATCTTCTATGCCCGCAAATATATGCCGAACTTCACCACACCACGCCGCGGCTTCGATATGACCGGTTTCTTTCTCTTTGGTCTAAGCCTGGTACTGTTTTCCAGCGGTGTTGAGCTGTTTGGCGAGAAACTTGTTGCCAGTTGGGTCGCACTTGGCATTATTCTCGCCAGCATTGTGCTACTGCTCGCCTACATTCGTCATGCGCGTCTCCATCCGACACCGTTGATTGCGCTTCCTATTTTTAAAACGCGAACCTTTTCTGTTGGCATCGCCGGAAACCTTGCTACTCGCCTGGGAACGGGATGCGTACCTTTCTTAATGCCACTGATGCTGCAGGTAGGCTTTGGATACCCGGCACTCATTGCCGGTTGCATGATGGCTCCGACAGCGCTGGGCTCAATTCTGGCGAAATCGATGGTGACGCAGGTACTGCGCCGACTCGGCTACCGGACCACGCTGGTCGGTATTACAGTGTTTATCGGCCTGATGATTGCACAGTTCTCTTTGCAGTCTCCCGCCATGCCGGTCTGGATGCTAATTCTGCCACTGTTCATTTTAGGTATGGCGATGTCCACCCAGTTTACCTCAATGAATACCATTACTCTGGCCGATTTAACTGATGAGAATGCCAGCAGCGGAAACAGTGTTTTAGCCGTTACGCAGCAGCTGTCTATTAGTTTAGGGGTTGCCATTAGTGCCGCGGTTCTGCGTATCTACGAAGGTATGGAAGGAACCAATACGGTTGAACAGTTCCACTATACCTTTATTACAATGGGCGCGATCACCGTCGTATCGGCGCTGATGTTTATGCTGTTAAGAGCCAAAGATGGGCGCAATCTGATCAAAGATCGACATAAGCCTAAACCGACCCCCGCTCCATCAGAACAGGAGTAAGCTGCAAGCGCTGTTGCTGCAATTCGGGCTGTGCCATACGGTGGATTAACACATCAATGGCCAGTTCACCCAACTCATCTTTCGGTTGGTGAATAGTTGTCAGCGGCGGCGTCATATAGCGCGCCAGTTCTATATCATCATAACCGACTACCGCTATATCCTGTGGGATACGCAATCCAGACTGATATAAAGCCTGATATGCTCCAACCGCCATCGCGTCATTGCCGGTAAAAACAGCCTGTGGGCGGTCTTTATGCGACAACAGCGTTTGCATAGCTTCAAACCCACCGCCAAACTCGAAGTCACCGGTGATCTCGTAACCATCCGGGATAGCCAGCCCTGCACGCTTCATTGCCGCGCGATACCCTTCCAGGCGCAGACGCGCCGGTGTTTTATCCAGAGGGCCCGTGATGCAGGCAATGCGCGTAAACCCTTTTTCGATCAGATGTTGAGTGGCTAAATCCCCACCTAACAGGGAGTTATCCTGAATCAGATCGCTTTCACCATCAAAAGGCGACCAGTCCATCATCACGGTCGGTATAGAAGGGTAACGCTGCATGATTTCTCTGGAAGGCTGATGTGTTTCCGTGCAGAGCAGCAGCAAGCCGTCTACCCGCTTTTGCATCAACGTTTCCAGATTACGGTTCATACGCTGCTCGTCACCTTCGGTGTTGCACAGCACCAGGCTGTAACCGCGCTCAAAGCAGCTACGTTCAACACCACGAACCAGCTCAGAGTAAAAGGGATTAGTACTGGCTGTAATTAACATGCCAATAGTGCGGGTCTGATTCAGTTTGAGACTACGCGCCAACGCGGAAGGCGCATAGTTAAGCTCTTTGATTGCCGCATCAACTTTGTCAGTGATCGCCTCACTGACAAAGCGATCTTTATTAATGACGTGAGAAACCGTCGACGTGGAAACACCCGCCAGGCGGGCAACGTCCTTCATTGTAGCCAAGCGTTACCTCTGTTGACTTAAAAACGCTTCGATTTCTTCACGCCATGGAACGGAAGGCTGTGCACCTTTACGTGTGACCGCAATCGCTGCGGCAGCATGTGCAAAACGGATGGCTTCCGATAGCGGAGTCTCTTCCAGTAACGCTGTGATTAACGCACCGTTAAAGGTATCTCCGGCAGCGATAGTATCAACCGCGTCAACTTTAAAACCCGGTACTCGCTGACCTTCACCGTTTACACTGGCCCACACACCGCGACTCCCTAAGGTAATCAGTACAGTATGGATCCCTTTCGCGTGCAATGCCTGCGCCGCTTTAGCTGCATCTTCATCGTTTTCTACCCGGATCCCCGTCAGCTTTTCAGCCTCGGTTTCATTCGGGGTAATAATATCCACCAGCGCCAGCAGCTCGTCGGATAGTTCACGTGCCGGAGCTGGGTTAAGGGCGACCAGAGTCTTATTCTGATGCGCAATCTTTGCCGCAGCCTGTACGCTTTCGATCGGTGATTCTAATTGCATCAGTAACGCAGACGCCTGAGCAATACGGTCACGCTGTGCTTCTACCAACGCCGGAGAAAGAGCAGCATTCGCGCCGGCATGAATACCGATAACGTTCTCACCTTCGGCATTCACAAAAATCAGCGCCACACCGGTCGATTCACCCGAAATAACGCTAATCGGGGCAATATCAATATTATCGCGAGCTAACTGTTTACGAACACTTTCGCCAATATCGTCATCACCCGTACAGGCAATGAACGCGATATTCGCGCCACTACGCCCTGCAGCAACCGCCTGATTCGCGCCTTTACCGCCAAACGCCACCTGATATTGACTACCGGTTACGGTTTCACCCGGTGTCGGGAAAGAGTTAAGGTTGAGGATGTGATCGGCATTAATGCTGCCAAGAACAACGAGGTTGCCTGCGGTTTTCATGTTAGGTATTCCAAGTCAAAGTGCGCCACCGGGTTAGGGTGGCGCGTGCCCTGCTTTTCTTTTTACGCTTTCATCCTCAGAACAAGATCCAGGGATGGCGTATTTATGTCTCCATCAGGTCGCGAGCGGCCTGAATCGGTATTACTGCTTGATAACCAGCTTCAGGTCAACCGGATATTTAGCCTGAACCTTCTCGCCTTTCAGGACTTTATCCGCAGTCTCAACGCCTTTCGCGCCGATCTGATCCGGCAACTGAGCAATAGTCGCAGCCAGTTTGCCATCATTTACTGCTTTTTCGCCATCTGGAGTGCCGTCAAATCCAACCACCATCACATCAGATTTACCCGCCGTTTGCAGCGCACGCAGCGCACCCAGCGCCATTTCATCGTTCTGGGCAAATACGGCCTGCACGTCAGGATGCGCGGTCAGCAGGTTCTGCATAACGTTCAGACCTTTAGTGCGGTCGAAGTCTGCCGGCTGGCTGGCCAGTACGTTAAATTTGTGTGCCGCAACAGCCTGCTGGAAACCTTCGCCACGCTCACGCGCCGCAGACGTTCCGGCAATGCCCTGCAGTTCGATAACTTTCGCGCCTTCACCGGCTTTTTTCGCGATGTAATCACCCGCAATTTTTCCGCCCAGCACGTTATCAGACGCAATATGGCTTACCACTTCACCTTTAGACGCTACGCGGTCAAGGGTGATAACCGGAATCTTCGCCTGGTTAGCCATCTTCACGGCGTTACCCACGGCATCGGAGTCAGTTGGGTTGATCAGCAGGATTTTAGTCCCGCGAACCGTTAAGTCCTGAACGTTAGCCAGCTCTTTCGCCGGGTTGTTCTGCGAGTCCAGAATCACCAGGTTGTAACCCAGCTTATCTGCCTCTTTTTGCGCCCCATCCTTCAGGGAGACAAAGAACGGGTTATTAAGCGTGGAGACCACCAGCGCAATGGTATCTTTCGCCATCGCATTCGCGCTCACGGTGGCGCTCAGCGCAACAGCAGAAACCAGGGTAGCCAGTTTTTTCATGTTCATATTTAAGATGTCCTGTAATCGTTGTTACTGCTTTTTGTTGTCTACCAGTACCGCCAGCAAAATCACCACCGCTTTGACGATCATCTGGTAATAGGAGGATACACCTAACAAATTCAAACCATTATTGAGGAAACCAAGAATCAATGCGCCGATCAGCGTCCCAACAATGCGTCCTTTACCACCCGCCAGGCTGGTACCACCTAATACCACCGCGGCGATAGCATCCAGCTCATAGCCTGTACCTGCCGTCGGTTGCGCAGAGGAAAGACGCGCGACTTCAATGATGCCCGCCAGCGATGCCAGCAGCCCACAGAGTGAATAGACGATAATTTTGATTTTACTGACGCTGATTCCGGACAGACGCGTTGCCGCTTCGTTACCGCCCAGCGCATAGATATAACGACCCAGACGCGTGTGGTGCAGCATGTACCACGCCGCGAGGAAAACAATCCCCATAATCCACACCGGCGTAGGGATGCCTAATGGACGACCAATCCCGAACCAGCCAAACAGATCGGCATTATCAGTAAAACCGGTGTTTACCGGACTGCCGTTGGTGTAGACCATGGTCACACCGCGCAGCAGCAGCATCATCACCAGGGTCGCGATAAACGCCTGCACGCGACCTTTCGCGACAATCACCCCGGTTACCGCGCCAATGGCAGCGCCGAGCGCCAGAGCAGCAGCAACAGCCACCAGCGCATTGACTTCAATCCCTACAATGGAAGCCGCAACCGCGCCGGTCAGCGCCAGTAAGGAACCGACGGACAGATCGATACCCGACGTCAGGATGACCAGAGTCATGCCGACCGCCATGATGGCGTTCACCGACGTTTGCTGGAGAATGTTGAACAGGTTATTAACGGTAAAAAAGTTGGGGCTCATGGTGGAAACAATCGCGATCAGCACTAACAGAGCGATGAGCGACTTTTGCTCCAGAAGCCATGCTTTAGTGAAATAACGGCGACCAGAAACAGCCTGGGTAGTCATCTTTTTTACTCCTGATTCACGCGATTAAGCTTGCCCACAGCGGCAGCCATTAATACTTCCTGAGTGGCCTGCTCGCGAGTGAATTCACCGCCGAGATGCCCTTCATGCATAACGATAATTCGATCGCTCATGCCCAATACTTCTGGCATCTCAGAAGAGACCAGAATGATACTCAGCCCATCAGCCTTAAACTGGTTGATAAGCTGATAGATTTCTTTCTTGGCCCCAACGTCAACGCCGCGCGTTGGTTCATCAAGGATCAGCACTTTTGGACGGGTCATCAGACCGCGCGCAATCGCTACTTTCTGCTGGTTACCGCCGGAGAGCAGGCCGATAGCCTGTTCCATCGATGGCGTTTTAACATTGAACAGGCGAATAAAATCACCCACCGCCTGCTGCTCATCTTTATGTTTAAGGCTTCCGCCTGCACGGCTGAAATAGCGCAGCGCGGTCAGTGACATGTTCTCTTTCACCGACATACCGAGCACTAAACCATCGCGTTTACGGTCTTCAGAAATATAGACGATGCCATTAGCCAGTCCATCCTGCGGCGAACGGGTGACAACTTCATGGCCATCAAGCGTGACGTAGCCGCTGGTGCGCGGCAATGCGCCGTACAAAACCTTCATCAGCTCGGTACGCCCAGCACCCATCAACCCCGATACGCCAAGGATTTCGCCTTTACGCAGCGTGAATGACACATCGTTTACGCCAGGGCCGCACAAATTATCGACTTTCAGGCGAATATCACCCGGCGCTTTTTCCAGACGCGGGTACTGATCTTCCAGTTTACGTCCCACCATCATTTCAATCAGCGAGTCTTCGGTAAGCGATGCGACTTCACGCTCGGCAATAAACTGCCCGTCGCGAAAGACGGTTACGTCATCGCAAATCTCGAAGATCTCTTTCATGCGGTGAGAAATATAGACAATGCCGCGCCCCTGGGATTTCAGTTCGCGAATGACGCGGAACAGGGATTCGGTTTCAGTATCGGTGAGGGCATCCGTCGGTTCATCCATAATGATGACCTTCGATTCAAAGCTCAGCACTTTGGCGATTTCAACCATCTGCTGATCGCCTATCGACAGCTCACCGACCAGCCTGTCGCTTTTAAAGCGCAGATTGAGTTTGGCGAGCAGCAGATCGGCTTCGGCGTACATCTTCTTCCAGTCTATTTTGCCAAAGCGATTCACAAACTCGCGACCGAGAAAAATGTTCTCGGCAATAGTGAGTTGCGGGATCAGGTTCAGCTCCTGGTGGATGATACCGATTCCGGCTTCCTGGGAGGATTTCGGGCCGTTAAAGGTGGTCTCTTTACCCAGCCACAATAAGGAACCGGCATCACGGGTGTAGATTCCGGTCAGCACCTTCATCATGGTGGATTTGCCCGCGCCGTTTTCGCCCACCAGCGCCATTACGCGGCCTGGGTAGACATTCAGCGCGGCGCCGGATAGCGCTTTTACGCCCGGGAACGCTTTATCGATCCCTTTGAGTTGCAGTAATGCGTTCATGATGGCCTCAGAACGTGACGCCAGCACAGAGAATGATATTCGCATACGGAGAACATTCTCCGCTGCGAATTACCGCCTGACTGTCTGCGGTTTGTTTTTTGAATTGTTCATGCGTGGTGTAACGAATTTCTATGGTGTTTCCCTGGTGTTGTTGCAGTTGCTCAATGTGACTGAGCAACGTTTCGTGGAGTTGCGGATTATGTTGTTTAATTTCCGACGCGAGAATGGCCGCCTCGACCTGCATTTCACGTGTAACCACATCCAATACCTGCATAAAAGAAGGTACGCCCTGGGTTAATGCCATATCGATACGCGTTGTGCTGTTCGGGATGGGTAAACCTGCATCACACACCACCAGCGTATCGGTATGCCCCAGACGGGAGATCACCGATGAAATTTCAGAGTTGAGTACCGTGCCTTTCTTCATTTTCTTTCCCCACTAGCGAAACGTTTCGCTGAAGATAAGTGTAGTTCGAAGAGTGGACAGAAAACCACCGCGACGTTACGAAAATGTGATCACCATCGAAACGTTTCGCAAGGATTATCATGAGATGAAAAGAAAACTGAGAGGGGTCAAACAAAACGCCCCCTTTCACGATGAAAGAGGGCGTTAACAACATTAAATCTCGACCTGCGTACCGAGTTCAATAACCCGGTTCGGTGGGATTTCAAACTGGTCCGGCGCGCGCAGCGCATTGCGCTGTAGCAGCAGATACAGCTTGCCACGCAGGCGCAGATACCATGGTCGTTTGCCGACAATCAACGACTCGTGCGACATGAAGAAGGAGGTTTCCATCATCCGACAGCTTAAGCCTTCCAGACCGCAGCGGTGGAACACTTCTTCAACGTTTGGCGTTTCACGCCAACCGTAGCTGGCCACCACGCGCCAGAAGGTAGGCGACAATTGCTCAATCTGCACTCTACGTACATTGTGTACATAGGGCGCGTCTTCCGTACGCAGCGTCAGCAGAATAACGCGTTCATGCAGCACCTTGTTATGTTTCAGGTTATGCAGCAGCGCAAACGGGATGACGTTCAACGCACGGGACATATACACCGCCGTTCCTGGCACTCGCACCGGTGGGGATTTCTCCAGCGACGCAATCATCGCCTCCAGAGAGTTACCGTGCTCATGCATGCGACGCAACAGACGGAAGCGTTCGCTTTTCCAGGTCGTCATAATAGTGAACATCACCAGACCCAGCGAGAGCGGCAACCAGCCGCCTGAAACGAGCTTATCGAGGTTTGCAGAGAACAACGGAACATCGATGCACAGGAACGCAACCAGGATCAGGAAGACGAAGTATTTATTCCAGTGCCAGTTTTGCCGCGCCACGGTCGTCGACAGAATGGACGTCAGTACCATCGTTCCCGTTACCGCAATACCGTACGCAGCAGCCAGATTACTGGAGTGCTCAAAGCTCACGATCACAATAACCACGGCGAAATAAAGCATCCAGTTTACGAAAGGAATATAGATCTGACCCGATTCCATTTCTGAAGTATGGATAATCCGCATCGGCGGTAAATACCCCAGACGCACAGCCTGGCGCGTCAGTGAGAATACGCCGGAAATAACCGCCTGCGAAGCGATTACCGTCGCCAGCGCGGCAAGGATCAGCAGCGGAATCAGCGCCCAGTCCGGTGCCAGCAGGAAGAACGGGTTTTTGATCGCTTCAGGATGCTTTAACAGCAATGCCCCCTGACCAAAATAGTTCAGTACCAGTGAAGGTAATACGACGGAGAACCATGCAAGGCGAATCGGTAACTTACCGAAGTGGCCCATATCCGCATACAGCGCTTCAACACCGGTAATCGACAGCACCACCGCGCCCAGCGCAATAAAGGACAGCGTTTTGAATTCCAGGAAGAAATGAACAGCCCAATACGGATTTAGGGCATGCAACACTTCCGGATTTGCAATAATGCTGCGTACACCCAGCACGGCAAGTACCAGGAACCATATCAGCATAATCGGCGCAAACAGCTTACCGACCATGCCGGTACCGTGTTTTTGAATCAAAAACAGCAGGGTAAGTACGATAATAGAGAGAGGAACAATCCAGGTGTCCAGTTGTGGAGCAATAATCTCCAGACCTTCAATCGCCGACATCACCGAAATGGCTGGCGTAATCACCACCTCGCCATAGAAAAAGCTGCCGCCAATCAATCCCATAATCACCAGCATCGAGGTCGTTCGCGCCGACGTATTACGCCCGGCCAACGACATCAACGTCAGGATCCCACCTTCCCCGGCGTTATCAGCACGCATAACAAATGACAGATACTTAACGGAAACAACCAGAATCAGCAGCCAGAAAATCAGCGAGAGAAAACCAAACACGGCATCACGTTCAACGCCAAAACCAAACTGCCCGGACAAACATTCACGAAGCGTATAAAGTGGGCTGGTACCAATATCACCGTAGACAACCCCAATGGCCGCGAGGGTAATCGCAGACAATGATTGCTTATTATCAGTGCTCATAGACTCGTCTTTCGTTTATACACATCATCGTTCAAGCTACCTCCGCGTTGGCTGCATTCGTTATTCCGCCCATCCCAGGGAATAACTCCATTGCCGCCTTGGTGCAGCTTGATTGATATGGTGTATATATAAGAAATGTGTGCGTCGTCCCTTGGCCCACAAAAAGGCGCACAGTATGCACGATTAATCGCAAAATCGTACCCCTAAATGAGACCAGATTAATCTGGCTCAAAGAAAAATAAACGCGCCTTCAGTCTATTACAGCCCAGGGGCGAAACATCTATACTCGCTGTTTAACGCGGTACATTTGGCGAAAGGACGCCACTTCATTATGGCTCACCCACATTTATTAGCGGAAAGAATTTCCCGTCTGAGCAATGCGCTGGAAAAGGGACTTTATGAACGTAGTCACGCCATTCGCCTTTGTCTGCTGGCCGCGCTCAGCGGCGAGAGCGTCTTCTTATTAGGCCCTCCAGGGATAGCGAAAAGCTTAATCGCTCGCCGACTGAAGTTTGCCTTTAAAAATGCCCGTGCTTTCGAATATCTGATGACGCGCTTCTCGACACCTGAAGAGGTCTTTGGCCCGCTATCTATTCAGGCGCTTAAAGACGAAGGTCGATATGAGCGCTTAACAGCAGGCTATCTTCCTGAAGCCGAAATTGTTTTTCTCGATGAAATCTGGAAAGCAGGCCCGGCCATTCTCAACACCCTGCTAACCGCCATTAACGAACGCCACTTCCGCAACGGCGCACACGAGGAGAAAATCCCGATGCGCCTGCTGGTCGCGGCCTCCAACGAACTACCTGAAGCAGACAGCAGCCTGGAAGCATTGTACGACCGTATGCTGATTCGCCTGTGGCTGGATAAAGTACAGGACAAGGCCAACTTCCGGTCCATGCTGTTAAGCCAGCAGGATGAAAGTGACAACCCCGTTCCAACAACGTTACAAGTGACCGATGAAGAGTACTACCAGTGGCAAAAAGACATTGGCAAAATCACGCTTCCCGATCGTGTATTTGAATTGATTTTCACCCTGCGCCAGCAACTGGATGCGCTACCGAACGCCCCCTACGTATCTGACCGTCGCTGGAAAAAAGCAATCCGCTTACTCCAGGCCAGCGCCTTCTTTAGCGGGCGCGATGCCGTTGCGCCTATCGACCTTATTCTGCTGAAAGATTGCCTGTGGTATGACGCGCAAAGCCTGAATCTGATGCAGCAACAAATCGAAATATTGATGACCGGGCACGCCTGGCAGCAGCAGGCAATGTTGACTCGCCTTGGGGCAATAATGCAGCGTCGCATCCAGCTACAGCAGCAGCAAAGTGATAAAACGGCCTTCACGGTAATTCGTCAGGGTGGAATGTTCAGCCGCCGTCCTCATTATGATTTACCGCCGGAAGCCAACACTTCCGTACTGACGCTGCTACTGCAAAAACCCCTAAAACTGCACGATATGGAGGTTATCCATATTGCCTTTGAACGCGGCGCTCTGGAGCAGTGGCTGACTAAAGGCGGTGAGATCCGCGGAAAATTAAACGGTATCGGATTTGCCCAGACGCTGAATATGGAAGTCGACAGCGCTCAGCACCTGGTCGTGCGCGACGTCAGTTTGCAAGGTTCTCGCCTGGCACTAACCGGCGCATCAGAAGAAAGCATGCCCAGTGAGATAAAGCAGCAACTTGAAGCGCTCGACAACGAATGGCACCAGCAGCACAGCGAATTTAGTGAACAGCAAAAATGTCTGTTTATTCATAGTGACTGGTTAGGCCGCATTGAAGCCAGCCTGCAGGACGTCGGTACACAGATCCGACAGGCACAACAATGCTGACCCTTGATACGCTAAATATCATGCTGGCGGTCGGCGAAGAGGGGATGATTGAAGAGATGATCATCGCACTGCTGGCTTCCCCGCAGATGGCGGTCTTTTTCAAAAAATTTCCCCGGCTAAAAAAAGCGATTACTGACGATGTTCCCCGCTGGCGCGAAGCGTTACGTAACCGCCTCAAAGATACCCACGTACCGCCGGAGCTCACAGAAGAGGTCATGTGCTATCAGCAAAGTCAGCTCCTCTCCACTCCGCAGTTTATCGTCCAGCTACCGCAAATCTTAGCGCTCCTGCACCGACTCCACTCGCCATGGGCTGGGCAAGCGCAGCAACTGGTTGATGACAACAGTACTTTTACGCCTGCACTGCATACACTCTTTCTCCAGCGCTGGCGCCTGAGCCTGGTGGTGCAAACCACCACGCTTAATCAGCAGCTACTGGAAGAAGAACGCGAACAGTTGCTCAGTGAAGTGCAGGAACGGATGACGCTCAGTGGCCAACTGGAACCTGTGCTGGCGGAAAATGACAACGCAGCGGGTCGTTTGTGGGACATGAGCGCAGGTCAAATCAAGCGCGGTGATTATCAGCTAATGGTGAAATACGGTGAATTTCTGACGCAACAACCCGAACTCCAGCGCCTGGCCGAGCAGTTAGGTCGTTCCAGAGAGGCGAAATCCGTGCCGCGTAAAGATGCGCCAATGGAAACCTTCCGTACCCTGGTGCGCGAACCGGCAACCGTCCCGGAGCAGGTGGATGGCATTCAACAAAGCGATGATATCCTGCGTTTACTTCCCCCCGAACTGGCCACGTTGGGTATTACCGAACTGGAATATGAGTTCTATCGGCGGCTGGTGGAAAAGCAGCTCCTGACATACCGCCTGCATGGAGAAGCCTGGCGCGAGAAAGTCACGGAGCGGCCGGTTATCCACCAGGATTTTGACGAGCAGCCTCGTGGGCCCTTTATTGTCTGTGTCGATACCTCGGGTTCGATGGGCGGATTTAATGAGCAGTGTGCGAAAGCCTTTTGCCTTGCGCTAATGCGCGTCGCCCTTGCCGATAACCGGCGCTGTTTCATTATGCTGTTTTCAACAGAAGTGGTGCGCTATGAGCTTTCCGGTCCGGAGGGCATCGAACAGGCGATCCGTTTTTTAAGTCAGCGCTTTCGCGGCGGTACAGATATCGCCAGCTGTTTTCGCGCCATTATTGAACGCATGCAGGGTCGGGAATGGTTTGATGCCGATGCGGTGGTGATCTCAGATTTTATCGCTCAGCGATTACCTGATGAAGTTGTCAATAAAGTGGGGGAATTGCAGCGAGTGCACCAGCATCGTTTTCATGCTGTGGCGATGTCAGCACATGGCAAACCCGGCATCATGCGCATTTTCGATCATATCTGGCGCTTTGATACCGGGATGCGAAGCCGCCTGCTCAGACGCTGGCGGCGTTAATTTTTACAGCAGAGATGCGACGCTTTCACGGACCTGTGCAGGCCACACACCGCACTGAACCTGGCCAATGTGCGGCAACTGCAGCAGCAGCATCGTCAGGCGTGACTGCCCAATACCGCCACCAATGGTCTGCGGCATTTCACCGCGCAGCAGTGCCTGGTGCCACTCCAGACTCAGGCGATCTTCATCACCGGTCAGAGCAAGCTGGTGTTTCAGCGCATCGGCATCCACGCGGATCCCCATAGAAGACAGTTCAAACGCATCTTCCAGTACCGGGTTCCAGACCAGAATATCACCGTTCAAACCGGCATGACCCAGTTCGGACGCTGAACTCCAGTCATCATAATCCGGAGCACGAACGTCATGACGGTGGCCGTCACTAAGTTTGCCGCCGATCCCGACCAGGAACACCGCGCCCAGCTCTTTTGCAATCGCACGTTCACGACCTTTTGCGTCAAGATCCGGATAACGAGATAACAGCTCCTGGCTATGCACAAAGTGGATCTGCTCTGGCAGGAACGGTGCCAGACCAAATTCTTTGCTTACCGCAGCTTCGGTGGCCTTAATTCCCGCCCAGATAGCCTCTACCGTGCTTTTCAGAGTGGAAAATTGACGCTCACCGTCGCCCATCACGCGCTCCCAGTCCCACTGATCAACATACACTGAGTGCAGCGGGGAGAGGCGATCTTCATCGGGACGCAGGGCCTTCATGTGCGTGTACAGCCCTTCGCCTGCGCTAAAGTCGTGTTGTCCTAACGTTTGACGCTTCCACTTCGCCAGGGAATGAACCACTTCGAATTGAGCGTCCGGCAATGCTTTAACCTTCACCTGCACCGCTTTTTCACAGCCGGACAAGTTATCCTGCGTGCCATCTCCTACGCGGCTGAGGATCGGTGCCTGAACTTCGATCAGACCTAAACGCTCTTCCAGCTGGCGAGAAAAATGAGATTTTACGAAGCTAATTTGACGTTGTTTGGCAATGTAAGCGGTTTTCATTATGTGTACTCCTGTGTCCTGTTGCCTATGATTAAGCAACAGAATGGAGGTAATATTCAATAATCCACAAACAAAAAGCCGACTTCAATTTTGATTCGTTAAAAATAACGTCTAAAATAGAGTGAATCATTAATCTACATAAGAAAAACCTATGGAAAATTATCAGATCGACAATCTGGACCGCGGCATTCTTGACGCCCTGATGGAAAATGCCCGTACCGCCTACGCTGAATTAGCTAAACAGTTCGGCGTCAGCCCGGGGACAATTCACGTTCGTGTAGAAAAGATGAAGCAGGCTGGGATTATTACCGGTGCGCGAATTGATGTCAGTCCAAAACAACTGGGCTATGACGTCGGCTGCTTTATCGGCATTATCCTGAAAAGTGCAAAAGACTATCCGTCAGCGCTGGCCAGACTGGAAAGTCTCGATGAAGTGACCGAGGCGTATTACACCACCGGGCACTACAGCATCTTTATTAAGGTAATGTGTAAATCTATCGATGCCCTGCAACAGGTACTTATCAACAAGATCCAAACAATTGATGAAATTCAGTCCACTGAAACCTTGATCGTCTTGCAGAACCCTATCATGCGTACCATCAAGCCCTGATCGCTTTTTTTAATCCCCTATTTTTCCACAGGTAGATCCCAACTCGCTCACAGCGTACAATGCTGCCTCTTCATCGAGGTAGCGATCAATGGCAGATATCACTCTTATCAGCGGCAGCACGCTTGGCAGTGCGGAATATGTAGCAGAACATCTGGCAGAAAAGCTGGATGACGCCGGTTTTTCCAGCGAAATACTGCATGGACCGATGCTCGACGAGGTTCCGACTCAAGGGGTTTGGCTGGTTATCAGCTCAACGCACGGTGCGGGAGACATTCCGGATAACCTGCAACCTTTATATGACGCATTGCGTGAGCAGAAACCGGATCTTTCGCAGGTACGCTTTGGTGCCATCGGCATTGGTAGCCGCGAATATGACACGTTCTGCGGTGCGATTGACAAGCTGGAAGCTGAACTGAAGGCCTGCGGGGCGAAACAGATCGGTGAAACGCTCAGGATCAACGTACTGGAACATGAGATTCCGGAAGATCCGGCAGAGATTTGGCTGGGATCCTGGCATCCATTGCTCAGAGATTTGTAAAGATCGTACTTTTTTATGTGGATAACTCTGGTTAAAAGCTTGGATCAACCGGTAGTTATCCAAAGAATAACTGTTGTTCAGTTTTTGAGTTGTGTATAACCCTTCATTCTGATCCCAGCTTATACGGACCAGGATCACCGATCATTCACAGCTAATGATCCTCAACAACCCGTTGATCTTATTCAAAGGATCGCCCTTATCCACAGATAGTTGCGATCCTAATAAGAGATCACAATAAAACAGATCTCTAAATAAAAAGATCTTCTTTTTAATACCCAGGATCCGAGGTCTTTCTCCATCGACTAAAGTTGAGTAGAATCCACGGCCCGGGCTTCAATCCATTTTCACACCGCGTTATGCGAGGCAATTACCATGTTTTATCAGGATCCTTTTGACGTCATCATCATTGGCGGGGGTCATGCAGGCACCGAGGCTGCAATGGCCGCGGCGCGAATGGGTCAACAGACCCTGCTGTTGACACACAATATCGACACTCTGGGACAGATGAGCTGTAACCCGGCGATTGGCGGCATTGGGAAGGGACACCTGGTAAAAGAAGTGGATGCACTTGGCGGCCTGATGGCAACCGCAATTGACCATGCTGGTATCCAGTTTAGAATACTAAACGCCAGCAAAGGCCCGGCAGTTCGCGCCACCCGTGCTCAGGCGGATCGCGTGCTCTATCGTCAGGCTGTACGTACTGCGTTGGAGAACCAGCCGAATCTGATGATCTTCCAGCAAGCGGTTGAAGATCTGATTGTTGAAAACGATCGTGTCGTGGGCGCAGTGACCCAAATGGGTCTGAAGTTCCGTGCCAAAGCGGTTGTATTAACCGTAGGGACTTTCCTCGACGGGAAAATTCACATTGGTCTGGACAACTACAGCGGTGGCCGTGCTGGCGATCCGCCGTCTATCCCACTGTCACGTCGCCTGCGTGAGCTACCGCTACGCGTTAGCCGTCTGAAAACCGGCACACCGCCGCGTATAGATGCGCGTACCATCGATTTCAGCGTACTTGGCCAGCAAAACAGCGATAACCCAATGCCGGTCTTTTCGTTCCTGGGCGATGTATCTCAACATCCGCGCCAGATGCCGTGCTACATCACGCATACTAACGAGAAAACCCATGATGTGATCCGTAATAACCTCGATCGTAGCCCGATGTATGCTGGCGTGATCGAAGGTATCGGCCCACGTTACTGCCCGTCGATCGAAGACAAAGTGATGCGCTTTGCCGATCGTAACCAGCACCAGATCTTCCTTGAACCGGAAGGACTGACGTCTAACGAAATTTACCCGAACGGTATTTCCACCAGCCTGCCGTTTGACGTGCAGATGCAAATTGTCCGCTCCATGCAGGGGATGGAAAATGCCAAAATTGTCCGTCCTGGCTATGCTATTGAATATGATTTCTTCGATCCACGCGATCTGAAGCCAACCCTGGAAAGTAAGTTCATTCAAGGTCTGTTCTTTGCTGGTCAGATTAACGGTACAACCGGTTACGAAGAAGCCGCTGCGCAAGGTTTGCTGGCGGGTCTGAACGCCGCACGCTTGTCCGCTGACAAAGAGGGGTGGGCACCTGCGCGTTCTCAGGCCTATCTTGGTGTGCTGGTGGATGACCTGTGTACGCTGGGCACCAAAGAACCGTACCGCATGTTTACTTCGCGTGCAGAATACCGTTTGATGCTGCGCGAAGATAACGCCGATCTCCGTCTGACCGAAATTGGTCGTGAACTGGGTCTGGTGGGGGATGAACGCTGGGCGCGCTTCAATGAAAAACTGGAACGCATCGAACAAGAACGCCAGCGTCTGAAATCTACCTGGGTGAACCCGCTTGCCGAATCTGCAGCAGAAGTGAATGCTCACCTTGCGACACCTCTGTCACGCGAGGCCAGTGGTGAAGATCTGCTGCGTCGTCCGGACATGACCTATGCACAGCTGACGTCATTGTCTGTATTTGCACCCGCGCTTGATGATCCTCAGGCGGCTGAACAGGTTGAAATTCAGGTTAAGTACGAAGGTTATATTGCCCGTCAGCAGGATGAAATCGAAAGACAACAGCGTAACGAGAATACGTTGCTGCCTGCGACTCTGGATTATCGTCAGGTTTCCGGTTTGTCGAATGAAGTTATTGCCAAGCTGAACGATCACAAACCGGTATCAATCGGCCAGGCATCGCGCATTTCAGGTGTCACGCCTGCCGCCATCTCCATTCTGCTGGTTTGGCTGAAAAAACAAGGTATGCTGCGCCGTAGCGCTTAATCACACTATTTGGGCGGGGGCGTTTCGCTTGCCCGCCCTGCAAATTTGTCGACCCGATAAGCTATAGCGTATCGGGTCATTGATTATTAACAGGTAACGACCGTGCTCAACAAACTCTCTCGTCTGCTGGCTGATGCTGGTATTTCTCTTACCGATCACCAGAAAAATCAGCTGATTGCGTATGTCGATATGCTGCATAAATGGAATAAAGCGTACAACCTGACATCGGTGCGGGATCCCAACGAAATGCTGGTGCGCCATATTCTGGACAGCATTGTTGTCGCCCCCCATCTGCAAGGCGAGCGTTTTATTGATGTCGGCACGGGACCGGGCTTACCAGGAATTCCTCTTTCTATCGTGCGTCCTGAGGCGCATTTTACTCTGCTGGATAGTCTGGGAAAACGCGTACGTTTTCTGCGTCAGGTACAACATGAACTTAAACTGGATAACATCACTCCAGTGCAAAGCAGGGTAGAAGAATTCCCTTCCGAGCCGCCTTTTGATGGCGTGATAAGTCGTGCTTTTGCGTCTCTTAACGACATGCTGAGCTGGTGCCACCATTTACCTGGTCAAAACGGGCGTTTTTATGCTTTAAAAGGGCAATTACCGGAAGATGAGATCGCCACATTGCCTGCGGCGTTCAGCGTCGAATCAGTTGTAAAATTACGGGTTCCACAACTGGATGGTGAGCGTCATTTGGTGGTTATTAAGCCAAACAAAATTTAATTTTTATCAAAAAAAATAGAAAAAAAACGGCTCTTCAGGTGTTAAAAGTCATAGGGAATAGTGTGGTTAAATGTCGTTACATTTCACTAATGTCTTACGGTTTTGCATCATAACTATAACGTACCGTTTTTTGTTAAAAGTGAAACAAGTCAACTGTGAAAATATCAGCCTGCTAAAAATAGAATCAAAGAATCACCGCTTGTGTTAATTTTTTATTATAAATGTCAATGGGTGGTTTTTTTGTTGTTATTCGCTATTTTTAAAACAGTAACGGATTTTAGACTTAAATATCAAAAAGTTGAAATGGCATCATTTGCCAAGTAAATAAATAGTGCAGGGGCGAATATGCTTAATATGTGATCTGGTGCACGCTTTGCAGCCAGTGTTTACGCGGCTTTTGCAGTTTTGCATGATCGTTCACAGTTTGCCGAAAAGTAATAAATGTGGCCTGGAGAAAAATATTTAAACATTTATTCACTTTTTAGCTACTTATTGTTTGAAATCACGAAGCCGCACCGTATAATTTGACCGCTTTTTGATGCTTGACTCTAAGCCATAAAGAACGTTTTATACGACACGCGGCATACCTCGAAGGGAGCAGGAGTAAAAACGTGATGTCTATGTCGCTCTTGAGTCGAAACGTTGCTCGTAAGCTTTTGCTCACACAGCTTCTGGCGGTAATAGCAAGTGGATTGCTGTTTAGCCTCAAAGACCCTTTCTGGGGCGTCTCCGCATTGTGCGGGGGATTGGCAGTGTTACTGCCTAATATGTTGTTTATGATATTTGCCTGGCGTCACCAGGCACATACACCAGCAAAGGGCCGAGTGGCCTGGACGTTCGCTTTCGGCGAAGCCTTCAAGGTGTTAGCTATGCTGGTTTTGCTTGTGGTGGCGTTGGCGGTTTTGAAGGCGGTGTTCTTACCGCTGATCGTTACGTGGGTTTTGGTGCTGGTGGTTCAGATACTGGCACCGGCTGTAATTAACAACAAAGGGTAAAAGGCATCATGGCTTCTGAAAATATGACGCCGCAGGAATACATAGGGCACCATCTGAATAACCTTCAGTTGGACCTGCGTACTTTCTCGCTGGTAGATCCGCATAACCCCCCAGCCACCTTCTGGACGCTCAATATTGACTCCATGTTCTTCTCGGTGGTGCTGGGTCTGTTGTTCCTGCTTATGTTCCGTAGCGTTGCTAAAAAGGCAACCAGCGGCGTACCAGGGAAATTTCAGACCGCGATTGAGTTGGTAATCGGCTTTGTTCATGGCAGTGTCAAAGACATGTACCATGGCAAAAGCAAGGTTATCGCACCGCTTGCCCTGACGATCTTCGTTTGGGTCTTCCTGATGAACCTGATGGATTTACTGCCAATCGACCTGCTGCCGTATATTGCTGAGCATATACTGGGCCTGCCGGCGCTGCGCGTGGTTCCGTCTGCGGACGTAAACATCACCCTGTCGATGGCGCTGGGCGTGTTTATCCTGATTCTGTTCTACAGCATCAAAATGAAAGGCATCGGCGGCTTCGCGAAAGAGTTGACGCTGCAGCCGTTCAATCACTGGGCGTTCATTCCTGTCAACTTAATCCTTGAAGGGGTAAGCCTACTGTCCAAACCAGTTTCTCTTGGTCTGCGACTGTTCGGCAACATGTACGCTGGTGAGCTGATTTTCATTCTGATTGCTGGTCTGTTGCCGTGGTGGTCACAGTGGATTCTGAATGTGCCGTGGGCCATTTTCCACATACTGATTATCACGCTGCAAGCCTTCATCTTCATGGTTCTGACGATTGTCTATCTGTCGATGGCGTCTGAAGAGCATTAATTTACCAACACTACTACGTTTTAACTGAAACAAACTGGAGACTGTCATGGAAAACCTGAATATGGATCTGCTGTACATGGCTGCCGCTGTGATGATGGGTCTGGCGGCAATCGGTGCTGCGATCGGTATCGGCATCCTCGGGGGTAAATTCCTGGAAGGCGCAGCGCGTCAACCTGATCTGATTCCTCTGCTGCGTACTCAGTTCTTTATCGTTATGGGTCTGGTGGATGCTATCCCGATGATCGCTGTAGGTCTGGGTCTGTACGTGATGTTCGCTGTCGCGTAGTAAGCGTTGCTTGAATTAAGAGCAATATCAGAACGTTAACTAGATAGAGGCATTGTGCTGTGAATCTTAACGCAACAATCCTCGGCCAGGCCATCGCGTTTGTCCTGTTTGTTCTGTTCTGCATGAAGTACGTATGGCCGCCATTAATGGCAGCCATCGAAAAACGTCAAAAAGAAATTGCTGACGGTCTTGCTTCTGCTGAACGAGCACATAAGGATCTTGACCTTGCAAAGGCCAGCGCGACTGACCAGCTGAAAAAAGCGAAGGCGGAAGCTCAGGTAATTATCGAGCAGGCAAACAAACGCCGTGCTCAGATCCTGGACGAAGCTAAAACTGAAGCAGAGCAGGAACGTACTAAAATCGTGGCACAAGCGCAGGCGGAAATTGACGCCGAGCGTAAACGTGCTCGCGAAGAGCTGCGTAAGCAAGTTGCTGTCCTGGCTGTTGCTGGCGCCGAGAAGATCATCGAACGTTCCGTGGATGAAGCTGCTAACAGCGACATCGTGGACAAACTTGTCGCTGAACTGTAAGGAGGGAGGGGCTGATGTCTGAATTTATTACGGTAGCTCGCCCCTACGCCAAAGCAGCTTTTGACTTTGCCGTTGAGCACCAAAGCGTTGACCGTTGGCAGGATATGCTGACGTTTGCCGCTGAGGTGACGAAGAACGAACAAATGGCAGAGCTTCTCTCTGGCGCGCTGGCGCCGGAAACGCTCGCTGAGTCGTTTATCGCAATCTGCGGTGAGCAGTTGGACGAAAATGGCCAGAACCTGATTAAGGTAATGGCTGAAAATAACCGTCTTAATGCGCTCCCGGATGTTCTTGAGCAGTTTATTCACCTGCGTGCAGCCAGTGAGGCTATCTCTGAGGTAGAAGTCACTTCTGCCAATGCACTGAGTGATGAACAGCTTACGAAGATTAGTGCAGCGATGGAAAAACGTCTGTCACGCAAAGTTAAGCTGAATTGCAAAATCGATAAGTCTGTAATGGCAGGCGTAATCATCCGTGCGGGTGATATGGTCATTGATGGCAGCGTACGCGGCCGTCTTGAGCGCCTTGCAGACGTCTTGCAGTCTTAAGGGGACTGGAGCATGCAACTGAATTCCACCGAAATCAGCGAACTGATCAAGCAGCGCATTGCTCAGTTCAGTGTTGTGAGTGAAGCTCACAACGAAGGTACTATTGTTTCTGTAAGTGACGGTGTTATCCGCATCCACGGTCTTGCTGACTGTATGCAGGGGGAAATGATCTCTCTGCCGGGTAACCGTTATGCTATCGCACTGAACCTGGAGCGCGACTCCGTAGGTGCAGTTGTGATGGGTCCATACGCTGACCTCGCCGAAGGCATGAAGGTTAAGTGTACGGGTCGTATTCTGGAAGTTCCGGTTGGCCGTGGCCTGCTGGGTCGTGTGGTGAACACTCTGGGTTCCCCAATTGACGGTAAAGGTCCGGTTGATAACGATGGCTTCTCGCCAATCGAAGTTATCGCACCAGGCGTAATCGAACGTCAGTCCGTAGATCAGCCGGTACAGACCGGTTATAAATCCGTTGATGCCATGATCCCAATCGGTCGTGGTCAGCGTGAGTTGATCATCGGTGACCGTCAGACCGGTAAAACCGCGATGGCAATCGATGCCATCATCAACCAGCGTGACTCCGGCATCAAATGTGTGTACGTGGCTATCGGCCAGAAAGCGTCCACCATTTCTAACGTGGTTCGTAAACTGGAAGAACACGGCGCACTGTCCAACACCATCGTTGTTGTGGCGACCGCGTCTGAATCTGCTGCACTGCAATATCTGGCACCTTATGCTGGTTGCGCAATGGGCGAATACTTCCGTGACCGCGGTGAAGATGCACTGATCGTTTATGATGACCTGTCCAAACAGGCTGTTGCTTACCGTCAGGTTTCCCTGCTGCTCCGTCGTCCACCAGGACGTGAAGCATTCCCGGGCGACGTATTTTACCTCCACTCCCGTCTGCTTGAACGTGCTTCCCGCGTTAACGCGGAATACGTTGAGAAATTCACCAATGGTGAAGTTAAAGGTAAAACTGGCTCCCTGACCGCTCTGCCGATTATCGAAACCCAGGCGGGTGACGTTTCCGCGTTCGTTCCGACCAACGTAATTTCCATTACCGATGGTCAGATCTTCCTGGAAACCAACCTGTTCAACTCCGGTATTCGTCCGGCAGTTAACCCGGGTATCTCCGTATCCCGTGTAGGTGGCGCAGCGCAGACCAAGATCATCAAGAAACTGTCCGGTGGTATCCGTACCGCGCTGGCACAGTATCGTGAACTGGCAGCGTTTTCTCAGTTCGCTTCCGACCTTGACGAAGCTACGCGTAAGCAGCTGAGCCACGGTCAGAAAGTAACTGAACTGCTGAAGCAGAAACAGTATGCCCCAATGTCTGTTGCACAGCAGGGCGTGGTGCTGTTTGCGGCTGAACGCGGTTACCTCGAAGATGTGGAACTGGCGAAAATCGGTAGCTTCGAAGCCGCTTTGCTGGCTTACGTTGACCGTGATCACGCTCCGCTGATGCAAGAGATTAACCAGTCCGGTGGCTATAACGATGAAATCGAAGGCAAGCTGAAAGCTATCCTCGATTCCTTCAAAGCAACCCAGTCCTGGTAACGTCTGGCGGTCTGTCTTAGGGCGGACCGCAAGGCATTGAGGAGAAGCTCATGGCCGGCGCAAAAGAGATACGTAGTAAGATCGCAAGCGTCCAGAACACGCAGAAGATCACTAAAGCGATGGAGATGGTCGCCGCTTCCAAAATGCGTAAATCGCAGGATCGCATGGCGGCCAGCCGTCCTTATGCAGAGACCATGCGCAAAGTGATTGGTCACCTTGCGAATGGTAATCTGGAATATAAGCACCCTTACCTGGAAGAACGCGACGTTAAGCGCGTGGGCTACCTGGTGGTGTCGACCGACCGTGGTCTGTGCGGTGGCTTGAACATTAACCTGTTCAAAAAGCTGCTGGCGGATATGAAAACATGGTCCGATAAAGGCGTTCAGTGCGACATCGCAATGATCGGCTCTAAGGGCGTGTCTTTCTTTAATTCCGTAGGCGGTAACGTGGTTGCTCAGGTAACCGGTATGGGGGATAACCCTTCCCTGTCCGAACTGATCGGCCCGGTTAAAGTGATGCTGCAGGCCTACGATGAAGGTCGTCTGGACAGACTGTACGTTGTCAGCAACAAATTTATTAACACCATGTCTCAGGTTCCTACTCTCACTCAACTGCTGCCTTTACCGGCTTCAGAAGATGAAGAGTTAAAACAAAAAGCCTGGGATTACCTGTATGAACCAGACCCGAAACCGCTGCTGGATACCCTGCTGCGTCGTTACGTTGAATCTCAGGTTTATCAGGGCGTGGTAGAAAACCTGGCCAGCGAGCAGGCCGCACGTATGGTGGCGATGAAAGCCGCGACCGACAATGGCGGCAGCCTGATTAAAGAGCTGCAGTTGGTATACAACAAAGCTCGTCAGGCCAGCATTACTCAGGAACTCACCGAAATCGTCGGTGGTGCATCCGCGGTATAACCAGGTTAATTCGTAGAGGATTCAAGATGGCTACTGGAAAAATTGTCCAGGTAATCGGCGCCGTGGTTGACGTCGAATTCCCTCAGGATGCCGTACCGCGCGTGTACGATGCTCTTGAGGTTATGAATGGTAAAGAGAGCCTGGTGCTGGAAGTTCAGCAGCAGCTCGGCGGCGGTATCGTACGTACCATCGCCATGGGTTCTTCCGACGGTCTGCGTCGTGGTCTGGAAGTTAAAGACCTCGAGCACCCGATCGAAGTCCCGGTAGGTAAAGCAACGCTGGGTCGTATCATGAACGTTCTGGGTCACCCGATCGACATGAAAGGCGATATCGGAGAAGAAGAGCGTTGGGCTATTCACCGCGCAGCACCTTCCTATGAAGAGCTGTCCAGCTCTCAGGAACTGCTGGAAACCGGCATCAAAGTTATCGACCTGATGTGTCCGTTCGCTAAGGGCGGTAAAGTTGGTCTGTTCGGTGGTGCGGGTGTAGGTAAAACCGTAAACATGATGGAGCTTATTCGTAACATCGCGATCGAGCACTCCGGTTACTCTGTGTTTGCGGGTGTAGGTGAACGTACTCGTGAGGGTAACGACTTCTACCACGAAATGACCGATTCCAACGTTCTGGATAAAGTATCCCTGGTTTATGGCCAGATGAACGAGCCGCCGGGAAACCGTCTGCGCGTTGCGCTGACCGGTCTGACCATGGCTGAGAAATTCCGTGACGAAGGTCGTGACGTACTGCTGTTCGTCGATAACATCTATCGTTATACCCTGGCCGGTACGGAAGTATCCGCACTGCTGGGTCGTATGCCATCAGCGGTAGGTTACCAGCCGACCCTGGCGGAAGAGATGGGTGTTCTGCAGGAACGTATCACTTCTACCAAAACCGGTTCTATCACCTCCGTTCAGGCGGTATACGTACCTGCGGATGACTTGACTGACCCATCCCCAGCAACCACCTTTGCTCACTTAGATGCAACCGTGGTACTGAGCCGTCAGATCGCATCTCTGGGTATCTACCCGGCAGTTGACCCGCTGGACTCCACCAGCCGTCAGCTGGATCCGCTGGTTGTTGGTCAGGAACACTACGACACCGCGCGTGGCGTACAGTCCCTGCTGCAGCGTTATCAGGAACTGAAAGACATCATCGCCATCCTGGGTATGGATGAACTGTCTGAAGAAGATAAACTGGTGGTAGCACGTGCGCGTAAAATTCAGCGCTTCCTGTCCCAGCCGTTCTTCGTTGCGGAAGTATTCACCGGTTCTCCGGGCAAATACGTTTCCCTGAAAGACACCATCCGTGGCTTTAAAGGCATCATGGAAGGCGAATACGACCACCTGCCAGAGCAGGCGTTCTACATGGTTGGTTCTATCGACGAAGCCGTAGAAAAAGCCAAAAAACTTTAACGCCTTAAT
The DNA here is from genome assembly GCF_003818115.1 of Citrobacter youngae. Taxonomy (GTDB): domain Bacteria; phylum Pseudomonadota; class Gammaproteobacteria; order Enterobacterales; family Enterobacteriaceae; genus Citrobacter; species Citrobacter youngae. The sequence continues at coordinate 25,801 of NZ_RPOI01000023.1, forward strand.
CGGAGGGTGATATGGCAATGACTTACCACCTGGACGTCGTCAGCGCAGAGCAACAAATGTTCTCTGGTCTGGTCGAAAAAATCCAGGTAACGGGTAGTGAAGGTGAACTGGGTATTTTCCCGGGTCACGCACCGCTACTCACCGCCATTAAGCCTGGTATGATCCGCATCGTTAAACAGTTCGGTCATGAAGAGTTTATCTATCTGTCCGGCGGCATTCTTGAAGTGCAGCCTGGCAACGTGACCGTACTGGCTGATACCGCGATTCGCGGGCAGGATCTCGATGAAGCGAGAGCCCTGGAAGCGAAACGTAAGGCTGAAGAGCATATTAAGAGCTCTCATGGTGACGTGGATTACGCTCAGGCATCTGCGGAACTGGCCAAAGCGATCGCGAAACTGCGCGTTATCGAGTTGACCAAAAAAGCGATGTAACACCGGCTTGAAAAGCACAAAAGCCAGTCTGGTTTCCAGGCTGGCTTTTTTTGTTTTGTTGCATAAAACATTTAAAGTGAAATCTGTTTTGTGATTTAGATCAAAAAAAGTTGATTGGTTAAAAAATGCGGCGTAGACTCTTTTTATGTGATGAATATCACATAATTAACTCAAATAAAAAGAGATGCCAACATGAAATTACTCAATAAAATCATCGCCATGTTCAGCAATATGAGCTTTTAGCTTTTACCTGCCCGTCCTGTGGCGCGATGCTTGATACGGTTTATCAGTCAGCGCCACTTGTTGTTATAGATCCTCTCTTCCTCCTCTTCTCCCTCAACTTTTTATTTTCGCGTACGCATTTTCGGTTTCTTACTGAATCACATAAATAAAATCGGACTTTGCATGTGTAACTCTTTATTCATGCGGTAAAAAAATAGCAAAAACATTAACCTAAGGCTTTAATAAGAGCATGCTCCTGGTTTTTGGGAGACAAAAGGCGCCGATATAGTCGAAAATAGTGAGTTAATAGTTAGGGATTTTCCCCTATTGAACGTTTTATCTTCGGCCCATTTCATGATGAAAAAAATGTAGTATTTTCAATATGAAAGGGTATAAATTCGTTCTCAAATGACAGTCAGGATGTGTATGTTGAATAATGCTATGAGCGTCGTGATCCTTGCCGCAGGCAAAGGTACACGTATGTATTCCGATCTTCCTAAAGTGCTGCACACTCTCGCAGGAAAAGCGATGGTGCAGCATGTTATTGATGCCGCTAATGAATTAGGCGCAACTCATGTACACCTGGTCTACGGGCACGGTGGTGATTTGCTTCAGCAGACGTTGAAAGATGGCAATCTGAACTGGGTTCTGCAGGCAGAGCAGTTGGGAACCGGTCATGCTATGCAGCAGGCTGCACCGTTCTTTGGTGATGACGAAGACATTTTAATGCTCTATGGCGATGTGCCGTTAATCTCCACTGAAACGTTACGCCGCCTGCGCGATGCTAAACCTCAGGGGGGTATTGGCTTATTAACCGTAAAACTGGACGACCCAACCGGCTATGGGCGCATTACGCGTGATAACGGCAGCGTTACTGGCATCGTTGAGCATAAAGATGCGACCGACGAGCAACGCAAGATCCAGGAAATTAACACCGGCATCCTGATTGCCAATGGCGCTGATATGAAGCGCTGGTTATCTAAACTGACCAACAACAACGTGCAGGGTGAATATTACATCACCGATATCATTGCGATGGCGTACCAGGAAGGTCGTGAAATTGCTGCGGTACATCCGGCACGTATTAGCGAAACCGAAGGGGTGAACAACCGCCTTCAGTTATCCCGTCTTGAACGTGTCTATCAGTCCGAACAAGCAGAGAAACTGCTGTTAGCTGGCGTTATGTTACGCGATCCCGCACGTTTTGATCTTCGCGGTTCGCTTATTCACGGGCGCGATGTTGAAATTGATACTAACGTTATCATTGAAGGTAACGTAACCCTTGGCGATCGCGTCAAGATTGGTACTGGCTGCATTATCAAAAATAGCGTAATTGGCGATGGCTGTGAGCTTAGCCCGTACAGCGTGGTGGAAGATGCCCATCTGGAAGCGGCCTGTACTATCGGGCCTTTTGCGCGTCTGCGTCCGGGTGCTGAGCTGCAGGAAGGCGCACACGTGGGCAACTTCGTCGAAATGAAAAAAGCGCGTCTGGGTAAAGGTTCTAAAGCCGGTCATCTGACCTATCTGGGCGATGCTGAAATTGGCGATAACGTGAACATCGGCGCGGGGACGATCACCTGCAATTACGATGGTGCTAATAAATTTAAAACCATTATTGGTGATGATGTGTTTGTGGGTTCGGATACTCAACTGGTGGCGCCTGTCACCGTGGGTAAAGGCGCGACGATCGCCGCTGGAACCACAGTGACGCGTAATATCGCTGATAACGAACTGGTATTAAGCCGTGTACCGCAGGTCCATAAACAAGGTTGGCAGCGCCCGGTTAAGAAAAAGTAAGTGATTTTTGCCGGATGGCGGCCTACGTGCGATGACGTTCTGTAGGCCTGATAAGCGTGAGTGCCATCAGGCAGACAAGAGATGAGGGGATAACATAATCCTCCGCTCAACAAGCAGTACCATAAAAATAACCCCACTCTCTACAAGGCTCGGGGCGCCCGGAAAGGGTATTACCCAAAGTATTTCGCGCTGTAGCAAGGCGGCAAGCTTGGGAATCTACGGGAGCTTACTAAAGTAAGTGACCGTAGTGAGCAAGCGTAGCCAACGTAGCTGCGGAGTGAAAGACGAAGGGGAAACAGGTCAGCGACAACGACAGGCATAATGCCTAAATTCGGAATCAAAAAATATGTGTGGAATTGTTGGCGCTATCGCGCAGCGTGATGTAGCTGAAATCCTTCTCGAAGGTTTACGTCGTCTGGAATATCGTGGTTATGACTCAGCCGGTCTGGCCGTCGTCGATGCTGAAGGTAACATGACCCGTCTGCGTCGTCTGGGTAAAGTGCAGATGCTGACTGCTGCTGCGGAAGAACATCCGTTGCATGGTGGTACAGGTATCGCTCATACCCGTTGGGCGACACACGGTGAACCTTCAGAAGCGAACGCGCATCCTCATGTTTCTGAACACATTGTGGTGGTGCATAACGGCATCATCGAAAACCATGAACCACTGCGTGAGCTGTTGAAAACGCGTGGCTATACCTTTGTTTCTGAAACCGACACCGAAGTGATTGCTCACCTGGTGCATTGGGAGCTGGAACAGGGCGGTACACTGCGTGAGGCGGTATTGCGTACTATTCCGCAGCTGCGCGGTGCCTACGGCACAGTGATCATGGATACCCGTAATCCAGAAACTCTGCTGGCGGCGCGTTCTGGTAGCCCGCTGGTTATCGGTCTGGGCATGGGTGAAAACTTTATCGCTTCCGACCAGCTGGCTCTGCTGCCGGTAACCCGTCGCTTTATCTTCCTGGAAGAGGGCGATATCGCCGAGGTAACGCGTCGTTCAGTCTCTATTTTTGACAAGACTGGCGCGGAAGTTAAACGTCAGGATATTGAATCTAATCTGCAATACGACGCGGGCGAAAAAGGTATTTATCGCCACTACATGCAGAAAGAGATCTATGAGCAACCGAACGCGATAAAAAATACGCTGACCGGGCGTATCAGTCATGGCGAAGTGGATTTAAGTGAGCTTGGCCCTAATGCCAATGCGTTGCTGTCTCAGGTCGAGCATATCCAGATTATTGCCTGCGGCACCTCATACAACTCAGGCATGGTATCCCGCTACTGGTTTGAGTCGCTGGCCGGCATTCCTTGTGATGTGGAAATTGCTTCTGAGTTCCGTTATCGCAAATCCGCTGTGCGTCGTAACAGTTTGATGATTACCCTGTCTCAGTCCGGTGAAACGGCGGATACCCTGGCGGGTCTGCGCTTATCTAAAGAGCTGGGCTATCTGGGGTCGCTGGCAATCTGTAACGTTCCAGGCTCTTCTCTGGTACGTGAATCTGACCTGGCGATGATGACCAATGCCGGGACCGAAATCGGCGTGGCCTCCACGAAAGCATTTACCACCCAACTGACTGTTCTGCTAATGCTGGTGGCGAAGCTGGCTCGTCTGAAAGGTCTGGATGCGACTATTGAACAAGAGATTGTTCACGGGTTACAGGCGCTGCCGAGCCGTATTGAGCAGATGCTGTCACAGGACAAGCGTATTGCCGCACTGGCGGAAGACTTCTCTGACAAACACCATGCACTGTTCCTTGGTCGTGGCGATCAGTACCCCATTGCGCTGGAAGGCGCCCTGAAGCTGAAAGAGATTTCTTATATTCACGCAGAAGCGTATGCCGCTGGTGAGCTGAAGCACGGTCCGCTGGCGCTGATTGACGCGGATATGCCGGTTATCGTGGTTGCACCGAACAACGAGTTGCTGGAAAAACTGAAATCCAACATTGAAGAAGTGCGTGCCCGTGGCGGCCAGTTGTACGTCTTCGCCGATCAGGATGCAGGATTTATCAGTAATGAAAATATGCATATCATCGAGATGCCGCATGTGGAAGAGGTGATTGCACCGATCTTCTATACCGTTCCGCTGCAACTGCTGGCGTATCATGTGGCGCTGATTAAAGGTACTGACGTGGACCAGCCGCGTAACCTGGCGAAGTCGGTTACCGTGGAATAAGCGATACCTCGCTGAACTGAAAATGCCCTGCTCAAAGCGGGGCATTTTTTTAAACGCGTTCTGTTTTTAATCAATTATCCCGCCTGTTTTATGTGACAAACCGTCATCTTCAGCTACTGTTTTCAGTGTCATAAAAAGAAAATTTTGCCGAAATATGATTGTCATACAATCTGTTAACTTACTGTTTTTATACAATTTTTAATTGTTCTTGGCGCATTATTTTTCATTGTCATAAAATTGTCATATTTCGTACATTTAACTGTCACCTGTTTGTCCTATTTTGCTCACAGTAGCAACTCAAACAACAATTTACGAAAACCGTGCAGGAGACATTATGAAAGTTATGCGTACCACTGTCGCAACTGTTGTCGCCGCGACCTTATCTATGAGCGCGTTCTCTGCCTTTGCTGCAGCGAGCCTGACAGGTGCTGGTGCAACTTTTCCTGCGCCAGTGTATGCCAAATGGGCTGATACTTATCAGAAAGAGACCGGTAGCAAAGTAAACTACCAGGGTATCGGCTCCTCCGGTGGTGTAAAACAAATTACCGCAAATACCGTTGATTTCGGTGCATCTGATGCGCCGTTATCTGACGAGAAGCTGGCTCAGGAAGGTCTGTTCCAGTTCCCGACAGTGATCGGCGGTGTGGTGCTGGCGGTGAATATCCCGGGCCTGAAGTCCGGAGAGCTGGTGCTTGATGGTAAAACTCTGGGCGATATCTACCTCGGCAAAATTAAGAAGTGGGATGATGAAGCCATCACCAAACTGAACCCGGGTCTGAAGCTGCCTTCTCAGAACATTGCCGTTGTACGTCGTGCAGATGGTTCCGGTACCTCCTTCGTCTTCACCAGCTACCTGGCGAAAGTGAACGAAGAGTGGAAATCTAAAATTGGCGCAGGCTCTACTGTGAACTGGCCGACCGGTCTGGGCGGTAAAGGTAACGACGGTATCGCTGCGTTCGTCCAGCGTCTGCCAGGCTCTATCGGCTACGTTGAGTACGCTTATGCTAAGCAGAACAACCTGGCATACACCAAACTGGTTACTGCTGATGGTAAGCCGGTAAGCCCGACAGAAGAAAACTTTGCTAATGCAGCTAAAGGCGCTGACTGGAGCAAAACCTTCGCTCAGGATCTGACTAACCAGAAAGGTGACAATGCGTGGCCAATCACTTCCACCACCTTCATCCTGGTTCACAAAGAGCAGAAGAAGCCTGAGCAGGGCGTTGAAGTGCTGAAGTTCTTTGACTGGGCGTACAAAAATGGCGGCAAACAGGCCAACGACCTGGATTACGCCAGCCTGCCGGACAGCGTGGTTGAGCAGATTCGTGCTGCATGGAAGACCAACGTGAAAGACAGCAGCGGTAAAGCGCTGTACTAAATACCCGTCATACTTCGAGCCGCAGCTGTGTTGGCTGCGCTTGTTCACTCCAGTCACATAGTAAATCTATGCTCCTGGGGATGAATGAGGGACATCCTTGTCCCTCACCGAAGGCAGCCTCCGGCTGTTCAAATTCGTTCCTGACGAATTTGTCACAAGCTTGCCGCCTTGCTGCAACTCGAATTATTTAGGGTATGGCATTACGTTAGCTGGGAAGCACGATAAAATGCGCGCTTCCTGGCCCAAACTTAAAGAGTGATTTATGGCTGCAACCAAGCCTGCTTTTAACCCACCGGGTAAAAAGGGTGACATGATCTTCAGCGCGCTGGTAAAACTGGCTGCGCTGATTGTGCTATTGATGTTGGGTGGCATTATTGTCTCTCTGATCATCTCCTCCTGGCCAAGCATCCAGAAATTTGGTTTCTCATTCCTTTGGACCAAAGACTGGGATGCGCCAAATGATATCTACGGCGCACTGGTACCGATTTACGGTACGCTGGTCACCTCACTTATCGCACTGCTGATCGCCGTCCCGGTGAGTTTCGGCATTGCTTTGTTCCTGACGGAACTTGCACCTGGCTGGCTGAGACGTCCGCTGGGTATCGCTATTGAACTGCTGGCGGCGATCCCGAGTATCGTTTACGGCATGTGGGGCCTGTTTATCTTTGCCCCGCTGTTTGCGACGTATTTCCAGGAGCCGGTCGGTAATATTCTTTCCAACATTCCGTTTGTTGGCGCACTGTTTGCTGGCCCGGCATTTGGTATCGGTATTCTGGCTGCTGGCGTGATCCTCGCCATCATGATCATCCCGTACATTGCGGCAGTTATGCGTGATGTGTTCGAACAAACGCCGGTGCTGATGAAAGAGTCGGCCTACGGCATCGGATGTACCACTTGGGAAGTTATCTGGCGTATCGTTCTGCCGTTCACTAAAAATGGTGTCATTGGCGGCGTAATGCTGGGTCTGGGTCGCGCGCTGGGTGAAACCATGGCGGTGACCTTTATCATCGGTAACACCTACCAGCTCGATAGCGCCTCGCTGTACATGCCGGGCAACAGTATTACCTCTGCGCTGGCGAATGAATTTGCCGAAGCGGAATCTGGGCTGCACGTTGCCGCGTTGATGGAGCTCGGTCTGATTCTGTTTGTGATCACCTTCATCGTACTGGCGGCATCTAAGTTCATGATCATGCGCCTTGCGAAGAACGAGGGGGCACGCTAATGGCTACGCTTGAAATGCAAAACACCGCTCAGCTTGCGGAATCCCGCCGTAAAATGCAGGCGCGTCGTCGTCTGAAAAACCGCATCGCGCTGACGCTCTCTATGGCGACCATGGCGTTCGGTCTGTTCTGGCTCATTTGGATCCTGATGTCCACGATCACCCGCGGTATTGACGGTATGTCGCTGGCGCTGTTCACCGAAATGACGCCGCCGCCGAATACGGCAGGTGGTGGTCTGGCGAACGCCCTGGCCGGTAGCGGTCTGTTGATTCTGTGGGCGACCGTGTTTGGTACCCCGCTCGGTATTATGGCGGGTATCTACCTGGCTGAGTATGGGCGTAAGTCCTGGCTGGCTGAGGTCATCCGTTTTATCAACGACATTCTGCTTTCTGCACCATCCATCGTGGTCGGTCTGTTCGTTTACACCATCGTGGTAGCAAAAATGGAACACTTCTCCGGCTGGGCGGGCGTGATTGCGCTGGCGTTGCTGCAGGTACCTATCGTTATTCGTACCACTGAGAACATGCTCAAACTGGTTCCGGATAGCCTGCGTGAAGCCGCCTATGCGCTGGGTACGCCGAAGTGGAAGATGATTTCTGCAATCACCCTGAAGGCGTCTGTATCGGGCATTATTACCGGTATTCTGCTGGCAATTGCCCGTATTGCAGGTGAAACGGCTCCGCTGCTGTTTACGTCGCTCTCCAACCAGTTCTGGAGCACTGACATGATGCAGCCTATAGCCAACCTGCCGGTCACTATCTTTAAGTTTGCGATGAGCCCGTTTGCTGAGTGGCAGCAACTGGCCTGGGCCGGGGTACTGATTATTACCCTGTGCGTACTGCTGCTGAACATTCTGGCGCGAGTCATTTTCGCGAAGAAGAAACACGGTTAATTTTTACGGCGTGGCTGATGCGGCGCCGGATGAGGAAAAGATTGAAATGAGTATGGTTGATACTGCCCCGGGTAAAATTCAGGTTCGTGATTTGAACTTCTACTATGGCAAATTCCATGCCCTGAAGAACATCAACCTGGATATCGCGAAAAACCAGGTCACGGCGTTTATCGGGCCTTCTGGCTGTGGTAAATCGACGCTGCTGCGTACCTTCAACAAAATGTTTGAACTGTACCCGGAGCAGCGTGCGGAAGGTGAAATCCTGCTGGATGGTGACAATATTCTCACCAACACCCAGGACATCGCGCTGCTGCGTGCCAAAGTCGGCATGGTGTTCCAGAAGCCAACGCCGTTCCCAATGTCTATCTACGACAACATCGCGTTTGGCGTACGTTTGTTTGAGAAACTCTCGCGTGCGGATATGGACGAACGTGTGCAGTGGGCATTGACCAAGGCCGCATTGTGGAATGAAACCAAAGATAAATTACACCAGAGCGGGTACTCTCTCTCGGGTGGTCAGCAGCAGCGACTGTGTATTGCGCGTGGCATCGCCATTCGCCCGGAAGTGCTTCTGCTTGATGAGCCATGTTCAGCGCTCGACCCTATTTCTACCGGGCGTATCGAAGAGCTGATCACTGAGCTGAAAGAGGATTACACCGTCGTTATCGTTACCCACAACATGCAGCAGGCTGCGCGTTGTTCCGATCACACGGCATTTATGTACCTGGGCGAGTTGATTGAGTTCAGCAACACGGACGATCTGTTCACCAAGCCCGCGAAGAAACAAACTGAAGACTACATCACCGGTCGTTACGGCTGATTCAGGAGCTTGTTGTGGATAACCTTAATCTTAATAAACATATTTCCGGCCAGTTCAACGCAGAGCTGGAAAGCATCCGTACCCAGGTGATGACCATGGGTGGCATGGTAGAGCAGCAGCTTTCTGATGCGATTACCGCCATGCATAATCAGGACAGCGAACTGGCGAAGCGCGTCATTGAAGGCGATAAAAACGTCAACATGATGGAAGTGGCGATCGATGAAGCCTGCGTGCGTATCATCGCCAAGCGTCAACCTACCGCCAGCGACCTGCGTCTGGTGATGGCGATTATCAAAACTATCGCTGAGCTGGAGCGTATTGGTGATGTGGCGGACAAAATTTGCCGCACCGCGCTGGAGAAGTTCTCGCAACAGCATCAGCCGCTGCTGGTAAGTCTGGAATCGCTGGGTCGTCACACCGTACAAATGCTGCATGACGTGCTGGATGCGTTTGCGCGTATGGATCTCGACGAAGCGGTACGTATTTATCGCGAAGATAAGAAAGTCGACCAGGAATATGAAGGCATTGTGCGCCAGCTGATGACCTACATGATGGAAGACCCGCGTACCATTCCAAGTGTGCTGACTGCGCTGTTCTGCGCACGTTCTATCGAGCGTATTGGTGACCGCTGCCAGAATATCTGCGAATACATCTTCTATTTCGTGAAGGGACAAGACTTCCGTCATGTGGGCGGCGATGAGCTGGATAAGCTGCTGGCGGGCAAAGATCCTAAAGAATAAGCGGTCCGCCGGGAACCCCCGGCGCCGCTGTTGTAGGCCGGATAAGGCGTTACGCCGCCATCCGGCATTCTGCGTAATGCTGCCTGATGGCGCTCCGCTTATCAGGCCTACGGTTTAACCGACGATGTTCCAACCCCGCGCCTTCCACAATTCCGGCAACTGCGCCAGATCGGTAAAGGTCGTGACTTTTGGGTTTTCGATCGGTTTGTTATGCGGATCGGCACAGAAGTAGAACACTTCCATCCCGGCGGCAATTCCCGCCTGCGCGCCTGCGCTGGAATCATCAACCAGAATGCAGTTCTCAACGTTAACGTCCATTGCTTTTGCCGCATGGAACATCAGGGCCGGATCGGGCTTCCAGCGTTGGATATCGTAGCCGCTGAACAGTAAATCAGGAAAATGGTGCAACATGCCCAGCTTACCCAGCGAATGCTGCATTTTGCTGACCGGACCGTTTGAGACCACGCACATTGGCACTGTCATGCTGTCCAGCAGAGCATTTGCCCCAGCGATAACCTCCAGTTCCGAGTCGAACAGGCGTGCGACCTCTGCGCGGTAAACGGGCTCTAAATCGGCTTTCGCCAGCGTAACGCCGTGCTCTTCGTTGATGATATCGATGATTTCGTAGAGTTTTACGCCTTTAAAGCGTTTAAACACCTCTTCGAGATCGAGTTTGATACCAAACTCCTGGAACATGGCGACATACGCCCGGGAACAGATCACTTCACTATCGACCAGCGTACCGTCGCAGTCAAAAAATACCGCTTCTATCTGGGACATGCCTTCCTCTTATCGCTAGTTTAACGTTTACGTCATGCTTATTTACGCCACGCAATCGTTGCCGTATAAGCAAAATCAATGAAAAAAGTTGCTCATAACCCAACCCTATTGTCGCATTTTGGTATAGGATAGCGACGAATTTTCCCTCCTTGTTCGGAAATTGATAATGAGTCAACAACACACAACCCAGGCTTCTGGCCAGGGGATGCTGGAACGCGTGTTCAAACTGCGCGAGCATGGCACAACGGCACGGACCGAAGTGATCGCCGGTTTAACCACCTTCCTGACGATGGTGTATATCGTTTTTGTTAACCCGCAAATTCTTGGCGTGGCTGGCATGGATACCAGCGCTGTCTTTGTTACCACCTGCCTTATTGCTGCATTTGGTAGCATCCTGATGGGGCTTTTTGCCAATCTGCCGGTCGCACTTGCGCCTGCTATGGGCCTGAACGCATTCTTCGCTTTCGTGGTCGTTGGCGCGATGGGCCTGTCATGGCAGATAGGTATGGGCGCAATCTTCTGGGGTGCGATAGGTCTGCTGCTGCTGACCATTTTCCGCGTACGTTACTGGATGATTGCCAATATCCCGGTGAGCCTGCGCGTGGGGATCACCAGCGGTATCGGTCTGTTCATAGGTATGATGGGGCTGAAAAACGCCGGCGTTATCGTCGCCAACAAAGACACGCTGGTATCTATCGGCAACCTGACGTCCCACAGCGTACTGCTCGGCATTCTGGGCTTCTTTATCATCGCTATTCTGGCGTCACGTAACATTCATGCGGCGGTGCTGATCTCTATCATCGTGACCACGCTGCTGGGTTGGATGCTGGGTGATGTCCATTACAGCGGGATCGTCTCCGCGCCGCCGAGCGTGATGTCGGTTATCGGGCATGTTGACCTGGCCGGTTCGTTTAACATTGGCCTTGCGGGCGTGATTTTCTCGTTCATGCTGGTGAACCTGTTTGACTCCTCCGGTACCCTGATTGGCGTGACGGATAAAGCCGGTCTGGCAGACGCGAAGGGCAAGTTCCCACGCATGAAGCAGGCGCTGTTTGTCGATAGCGTGTCGTCTGTTACCGGCGCGTTTATCGGTACCTCTTCCGTTACCGCCTATATTGAGTCTTCTTCCGGGGTTTCTGTTGGTGGGCGTACCGGCCTGACCGCGGTCGTTGTCGGTCTGTTGTTCCTGCTGGTTATCTTCCTGTCGCCGTTGGCGGGAATGGTGCCGGGATATGCCGCCGCAGGTGCGCTGATTTACGTTGGCGTCCTGATGACATCAAGCCTGTCTCGCGTGAAGTGGGATGACCTGACTGAAGCGGTTCCAGCGTTTATTACCGCCGTGATGATGCCGTTTAGCTTCTCGATCACCGAAGGTATTGCGCTGGGCTTTATCTCTTACTGCTTGATGAAAATCGGTACCGGACGTTTCCGCGATCTCAGCCCGTGCGTCATCGTTGTCGCGCTGCTGTTTGTACTGAAGATTGTGTTTATCGACGCGCACTAAAATATCGGTCTGGACAACGGCCCGCCAGGCATCGTTGCTGGCGGGCTTTTTCTTTAGGCTTTTACACGTTGAATATAGTCGCCAAATGCGGTCAGCTGACCGGTCAGATGGTCCAGCGTGCTTTGGTCGATCACTTCACCCGCCTGCGGGTCCACTTTATTCTGAATCACGCCGCCCATAAATTCCAGCTTGTTCATTACCATCGCGTCGAGGAACACCAGGATTTGACGCAGATGATACTGGCAGCGTGCGCCGCCAATGGCGCCCATGGAGCTGGTCTGGATCAGCACCGGTTTGCCGGATAATGGTTGATCGGGCAGGCGAGACAGCCAGTCGATGGCATTTTTCAGCCCGCCAGGAACAGAATAGTTGTATTCCGGTGTGACGATAACGACGCCGTCAGCCTTCCTGATTTGTTCCGCCAGCGCTTCTACACTTGCCGGAAAACCCTCTTCCTGCTGGAGGTCGGCATCGTACAGAGGAATATCCCCAATCGACGGTAATGCATTCACTTCCATCCCCGCGGGGGCAATTTTTGGCAGCGTACGGGCAACCATTCCATTAAACGAACCCTTGCGCAGGCTCCCCAGTAACGTAACAACATTCAATGTTTCAGACATGGTTACTCCTGTTTCATCATGAAGGTTAAATCAAAGCGTATGGCTCTTCGCTGCGCATAATTGCGAGAACCGGATCAGGCGACCCGTTGGCTCATTGGCGCGTGTCTGGATATCAGGCAAGCTTTTCCAGTCCTGTTTACCATCAAACTCCCAAACGTTGAGTTTTTCAATGGTTGGCGTGACCGCGACCGACCACACCAGCACATCTTCGGCATCGCAAATGGCTTCTATCTGCGTAACGTGAGCACATCTCAGACGGCCCGCACCCGGTAACAGCTGGAGTTCACGTGGATCGTCATTGCACACGTCGCCAGTGAGCTTGAGAACGCTCTGGCGTAACGTTATGAGCTGCGCACGCGCTTCATTGGGGTCGTTTTGATTATTGATCCACAGGTTTTCGTTACTGGAAAAGCGGTAGGAATCTGTGGCATTCGGGGTATGGAACCCGCGAGTCGCTCGCTGAAGCTCCATATCCAGACCGCATGAACCTTCTGTGGTAAGCGCGACGCCGACAATATTCCCGGCATAGGAAATTGAAAAGCCAGGCAGGTTTTTATCGCGAAAAACGGGCTTACCTTTCGCCTCGGTAACAATCTCGGGCAATGTGCTGGTGCCGTAAAGCATAAACATCAGTTCAGCGAGAAGACTTCGGGAGGCCAGAAAGCGTGTTCGGCGGTGAGTGGGTAGATTTCTTACTTCAAAATGACATGGAGTAGGGAGACGAACTGAAACCAGGTGTCCCTCCGTAAGAATCCCTCTGGCAAAATGTGTCGCCATTTTTCGCTCCGTGATTAATGGTCCGTGATTATTATCAGAGTAACATTTACGCGGCTTCCAGGCAGGCTTTACTGCCCAAAAAGTAAACGGAATCGGGATACATTACGCGACATTTACATTTCCAGCGCCAGGGAGGTTAATAAAACAACAATATAGCAAAGGATCTTCATGACATCTCGCGATAGAGTGCCTTGATCGTCTCTTTCAGCCATACGATCTTAGGATTGTGGCTGTTGCGTTTATGCCAAAGCAGGGTGAACGGGACGCGCATTTTTTCCAGTTGCGCTGCATCAAAAGGCATTGGACGTGCCACGAGCGGAAGCTGGTGGAGTTGATTGTAACGCTGACAATAGACCGGGGCGGTGGCTATCAATGCGTGATCGGGCTGCGCGGCCATAAACAGCGACTGCTCAAAGCCTGGCAGACACAATGCGATGTTACGCGCACGCCCCATCTCCTGAAGCACATCGTCCAGCGCCCAGGTGTCGCTCTGCTCCCAGCTAATGCTGATATGGGGATAGCGCAGGAATGTTTCCAGATTCCACTCTTCCTGCAATGCCGGGTGGTCTTCACGCAACCAGACGCAGGGGAGATCGGAAAACAGGACCTCGTGGTCGATCGATAACGGTAGCAGACTCAGCAATTCACGCGAGCGCGGGTGACTTTCACGTCCGGTAAAGCCGATATCCACCTCGCCACGGATAATGGCATCCAGCGAATCGTAATCCCAGTTGCGCACTTTGATCGTTGCCTGTGGATAACGTTGGTAGATCTGTTGGGAGAGCGCGTTAAACATGATCATCACCAGCGGCGTTTCAGCCACTAAATCAAACTTTAGCCCACGTGGTGCTTCATGGTGTGGCTTATCGAGCAATTGATTGCCCATCTGCATCCACTCCGCCAGGCTCTGTTCCATGTTGAGCATCAGCGGCGTTGGCGTTAGCCCCAGCGGGGTGTTAACAAACAAGGGATCGTCAAACCAGGCTCTCAGCTTCGACAGCGATTTGCTGACCGCCGACGGCGTGACGTTCATCCGTTTGGCGGTTTTAGTGACGCTGCGTTCCTGCATCAGGAGTTGCAGGCAGAGCAGTAAATTAAGATCGAGACTGCTGAGGGATTTCTTCATGAGTTGGTGTGGGCCGGTTTGGTGCAACAGTGATAATCAGCATGATACTCACTATGCTACAGCCAATCAGAATCCCGATCAGCATATTCAGTGCGTCGAGACCGAGGATGGCAGCCAACCAAATCCATAGAGATGAACCGCAAACCTGGGCAATGCCTAATGCCGAGCTGGCGACGCCTGCGCGCAGCGAGAACGGCCCCAGCGCCTGGCTCATGGCAACGCCGAAACCGACCGAGAATCCGGCGCAGATTAAGGTTAACCCGAACAACGTTACCGCGTGCGTACTGGCAAGGATTAACACGATGCCCGCAGCCAGGAACAAGACCTGTGAAGTCAGCATCAGGATGCGGGGTTTAAAAATACTCAGTGCGAATGGCGTAGAGAAAGAGACCGCCATACTGATGCCTGCGGTCATGGCCATGGTAGTGGCGTACTCGCCGCGGTCGAAGCCCATAACTTCCATCAGCAGCACCGGAGACGTATTCACGAAGGTCAGGATCACCGACACGCTGAGGGTGGTAATGGCCAGACGGCTTAAGAAAAAACGGTTTACCAGCGACTCTGCGCGATGATCGCTCTGCGTAGAGGTCGAGAGCGTCGCTGGGCGCGATTCTCGCAGGATAAACACCGACAGCAGGCAAACGACCACGCCCATGCCCATCATCGTGTAGAACAGGCTCTGCCACGGGTATTTGAGCATGATCAGATGCCCCATCACCGGAGCCAGCACCGGCACGATACAGGTAATACCGTTCAACAACGACAGTACCTTCGCCCGGCGACGATCGTCGAGCGTATCGCGCAGGATGGCGAAAGCCACCACATAGCAGCAGCCGGCGCCCACACCCTGAATAAAGCGGCCTACCAGGAACGGCGTACCGCTCTCGGCAAATGAACACAGCGCAGAGGCGAAAATAAAGATGAGTGCACCGACAATAGCGACTGGTTTACGTCCTGACTGGTCGGCAACTTTTCCGGCGAAAAGCATCGCCGTCGCCATTCCCGCCAGATAAACCGAAAACGCGATATGCAGTTGCGCCTCGCTGGCCTGTAGATCGGCCGCAATACGGGGCAGCCCCACCAGATACATATCAATACCGGCAGGATAAAGAAGAACCAGGGCGAAACTGCAGATTAGAAAGCGTGTCATAGCGACCTCATGAGAAATGTGGCGCTAAGCATACGGTCAGAGAGTCAACTGCACGAGTTGCCATTTGGACAACAGTGATTTCCGCATGGGAAATTGTTGTTGCCGGATGGCGGTGTAAACGCCTTATCCGGCCTACAGGGCCTGTAGGCCCGGCAAGCATCGCGCCACCGGGCAATACAACGTTACTTACCAATACAGAAGCTGGAGAAAATTCGTCCCAGCAGATCGTCGGAGGTAAATTCCCCGGTGATCTCACTGAGGTTCTGCTGCGCCAGACGTAGCTCCTCTGCCAGCAATTCTCCGGCCCATGCGCCGAGAAGTTGGGCTTTACCCTGCTCAAGATGCTCCGCCGCTTCTGCCAGTGCCTGCAGGTGACGACGACGCGCCAGGAAGCCACCTTCCATATTGGTTTCAAAGCCCATGCTCTGTTTGAGATGGTTACGCAGTACGTCAACACCTTCACCGGTACGTGCGGAGAGACGAACCAGTGAGTGGCCATTTACTTCGCTAAGGCCCAGCGTCTCACCGGTAATATCCGCTTTGTTACGCACCACGGTAATCGGCAGTTTGGCTGGCAGACGGGCAATAAAGTCTGGCCAGATGTCAGCTGGGTCCACGGCGTCGGTGGTGGTGCCATCCACCATAAACAGCACACGGTCGGCTTGTTCGATTTCCTGCCAGGCACGTTCGATACCAATGCGTTCAACTTCATCGCTGGCATCGCGCAAACCGGCAGTATCGATGATGTGCAGCGGCATACCGTCGATATGAATATGCTCACGCAGTACGTCGCGAGTCGTCCCCGCAATGTCGGTCACAATAGCCGCCTCACGGCCTGCCAGCGCGTTCAGCAGGCTCGATTTCCCGGCGTTAGGGCGACCGGCAATGACTACCTTCATCCCTTCGCGCAGCAGGCTACCCTGACGCGCTTCGGCACGTACGGCATCAAGATCGCTGATAACGTTATTGAGCTGCGCTTCAATCTTGCCGTCAGACAGGAAGTCGATTTCTTCATCCGGGAAGTCGATCGCCGCTTCCACATAGATGCGCAGGTGAGTGAGCGCTTCCACAAGATGATTTACCCGTGCGGAAAATGCACCCTGCAACGAGTTCAGCGCCGAGCGAGCGGCTTGCTCCGAGCTGGCATCGATCAGGTCGGCAATCGCCTCGGCCTGGGCTAAATCGAGCTTATCATTGAGAAACGCGCGCTCGGAGAATTCACCGGGTCTGGCAATGCGCAGCCCGGGAATGGTCAGAATACGTTTGAGCAGCAGGTCAAGAATCACCGGACCTCCGTGGCCCTGAAGCTCTAAAACGTCTTCGCCGGTAAAGGAGTTCGGGCCGGGGAACCACAGGGCAATCCCCTGATCCAGCGTGCTGCCATCCGCGTCTTTAAACGGGAGATAATCGGCATAACGCGGTTTGGGTAGTTTCCCCAGTACGGTTTCTGCGACCTCGCGCGCCTTCAGGCCGGAGATGCGCAGGATACCCACGCCACCACGTCCCGGAGGGGTGGCCTGAGCGACGATGGTGTCGTTATGGCTCATGGTTTGTCTCTTCTTAATGCAATAAAAAAGGCGGTCTAATGACCGCCCTTTACTTTATGTTCCGTTTGCCGGATGGCGGCTTCGCCTAATCCGGCCTACACCGAATCAGGAGTTTTTCTTCTCGCGGCTATGCAGGCCACGCTTCTCCAGACCACGGTAAATCAGCTGCTGCTGAATAATGGTTACCAGGTTGCTGACGATATAGTACAGCACCAGACCTGACGGGAACCACAGGAAGAACACGGTGAAGATGACCGGCATAAAGGTCATGATCTTCTGCTGCATCGGGTCGGTCACGGTGGTCGGAGACATCTTCTGAATGAAGAACATCGTCACGCCCATCAGGATCGGCAGGATGTAGTACGGGTCCTGTGCGGACAGGTCATGGATCCACAGCGCGAACGGCGCATGACGCAGCTCAATGGAGCCCATCAGCATGTAGTACAACGCCAGGAAGATTGGCATCTGGATGATCAGCGGGAAGCAGCCGCCCAGCGGGTTAACCTTCTCAGCTTTGTACAGGGCCATCATTTCCTGGCTCTGACGCTGTTTGTCATCACCCAGACGCTCACGCATTGCCTGAATCTTCGGCTGCAGCATACGCATCTTCGCCATGGAGGTGTACTGCGCTTTGGTCAGCGGGTACATGATGCCACGAACGATAAAGGTGATAACGATGATGGAGAAGCCCCAGTTACCCAGGAAGCTATGGATCCATTTCAGCAGTTTGAACAGCGGCTGAGAGATGAACCACAACCAGCCGTAATCCACGGTCAGATCCAGGTGCGGTGCAACGGCCGCCATTTTATCCTGAATTTCCGGGCCGACCCACAGGGTGCTGGTCATCGCGCCAGTCTGACCAGGCTGTACCAATACCGGCTGTGATTTATAGCCGATAGCGGCAATGCCGTTACCCAGGTTAGCGGTATAGAAGTTGTTGGTGCCGTCGTTACGCGGAACCCATGCCGTGGCGAAATACTGTTGCAGCATTGCAACCCAACCGTCTTTAGCATTGACGTTCAGGTTTTCGTTGTCAGCAATGGTGTCGAATTTGTATTTCTCATACTTCTCATCTGGCGTGGAGTACGCCGCGCCACGGAAGGTGTGCAGCGCAAAGTTGCTGCTACCGGTGTCACGATGAGATGGCAGATTGATGGATTGCTTCAGCTGACCAAAGGTGGAGACTTCCAGCGGTTTTTCGCCGGCGTTCTGCACGCTGTAGTTAACGTTGACAGCATATTCACCACGCTTGAGTACAAACGTTTTAGTGAATGTGTTACCCGCTGCGTCAGTATAGGTCATCGGGATCTGCAGTTCGTTCTGACCGTCAGCCAGTACAAACGCGTCTTTTTCGACGTTGTACAGCGGACGCGGGCCGTTAGCCGGGTTATCCGGGCCGTCACGACCTGTCAGGCCACTTTGTGCCTGGTAGATGAACTGTGGCGTGGTTTCCAGTAACTGGAACGGTTCGGTAGAACCCAGTTCTTTCGGGTAAGCTGGCAGTGAAGCCTGTTCCACATCACCACCACGGGTGTTGATGGTCAGATCAAGCACGTCAGTTTTAACCGTAATCAGTTTCCCCTGGCCACTGGCCGGTACGCCCTGGTCGGCGGCGCTACCCGCTGCGGTGGTCGTTGTCTGCGTGGTCTGTTGGGCCTGAGGTTGCGGATTTTTATCCTGCTCCCAGGCTTGCCAGATCATGAAAGACACGAACAGCAAAGCGATGACTAAAAGATTGCGTTGCGAATCCATCGTTAGTGTTCTCTGGTATCAAATGGTCCGGGCGGGACGGGATCGTCACCACCAGGGTGTAAAGGGTGGCATTTTAATACGCGTTTCACCGTCAACCAACTGCCTTTTATCACTCCAAACCTGCGCAATGCCTCAATTCCGTAGCTCGAACAGGTTGGAGTGAAACGGCAATGCGGCCCAAGCAGCGGACTGATCAGGCGTTGATAGACCCGAATGAGGGCTATCAGGACCCGCGAGCCAGGCGACAATGGCGACGCCATAATTTTTCCAACGCTTCCGAGAGAGCACGGTTATCGAGGTCAGCAACCCCTTTTTTCGCCACCACCACGAAATCCATTGCTGGAAGCTCGTGCTGACGTAAACGGAAGCTTTCACGCGTCAGACGTTTAATCCGATTACGTTCATGCGCACGTTTAACATTTTTCTTGGCGACGGTAAGACCGATACGGGGATGCCCCAGCGAATTCAGGCGGCCGAGGATGGTGATTTGCGGCGTGCCAGCCCGTTGTGGCTGCTGGAAGACGAATGTGAAATGAGTGGGAGTTAACAAACGTAACTCCCTGGGAAATGCGAGCTTAACCACTCAGGGGCTAGCTTTTATTACTTAGAAACGGTCAGACGAGAACGGCCTTTAGCACGACGACGTGCCAGAACCTGACGACCATTTTTATTTGCCATACGAGCACGGAAGCCGTGAGAACGGTTGCGCTTCAGTACAGACGGTTGAAAAGTGCGTTTCATGGCGATTTCTACCTAAACTTGAATAAATTCACTGACTTTTGCGTATACCCGAACGAATTTCGAACGACTTACGCCACAGTGTGGGTGATTAAAGAGGCCGGATTGTAATAATTGTACACTCCGGAGTCAATTCTCTTTCCTTATATCCCGTTTTTTTTCACGTGGTTTTGTGTAAAAAACAGGCAGCGTTGACGCCGTAAGGCGACCGTTACTCGCTGGGGGTAAGAATTATACGGGCTGGTGGATAAAGCGCAAGGATCGCACGGGATCTTTATTAGATCGTTTAAGCAGTAAAGCATCTTTACTCATTAATTTTTTCAATATGCGCGCGAAAACCTGCAGCACTTCTCCAGGATCGTTTACACTTAGCCGATTCTGGATCATCCTGTGGATAAATCGGGAAGAATCTGTGAGAAACAGAAGATCTCTTTCTCAGTTTACGCTATGATCCGCGGTCCCGATCGTTTCAATGGATCCTGATCGGGTAAAAATTGCAGATAGCAATTCGCACGTCACCCTTTGCATAGGGTCTTGTCGATGTGCGTCAACAATCATGAATGTTTCAGCCTTTGTCATTTATCGACTTTTGTTCGAGTGGAGTCCGCCGTGTCACTTTCGCTTTGGCAGCAGTGTCTTGCCCGATTGCAGGATGAGTTACCAGCCACAGAATTCAGTATGTGGATACGCCCGTTGCAGGCGGAACTGAGCGATAACACGCTGGCTTTGTATGCGCCAAACCGTTTCGTGCTCGATTGGGTAAGGGATAAATACCTTAATAATATTAATGGATTACTCAATAATTTTTGCGGAGCGGATGCCCCACAGCTGCGTTTTGAGGTTGGCACTAAACCCGTTACGCAAACGCTGAAAACGCCGGTCAACAACGTTGTGGCGCCCGCCCACGTGGCTCAGCAAGTGCAACCGCAACGTACCGTACCGGCAGCGCGCCCTGGCTGGGATAACGTCCCGGCTCCGGCTGAACCTACCTATCGCTCTAACGTCAACGTCAAACATACGTTTGATAACTTCGTTGAAGGTAAATCTAACCAACTGGCGCGCGCGGCGGCACGTCAGGTGGCGGACAATCCAGGCGGCGCCTACAATCCGTTATTCCTTTATGGCGGTACGGGTCTGGGTAAAACCCACCTGCTGCACGCTGTCGGTAACGGCATTATGGCGCGTAAGCCGAACGCAAAAGTGGTGTATATGCACTCCGAGCGTTTTGTGCAGGACATGGTTAAAGCCCTGCAAAACAATGCGATCGAAGAGTTTAAACGCTATTACCGTTCCGTTGATGCGCTGCTGATTGACGATATTCAATTCTTTGCTAATAAAGAACGTTCACAGGAAGAATTTTTCCACACCTTTAATGCCCTGCTGGAAGGTAATCAGCAGATCATCCTGACCTCGGATCGCTATCCGAAGGAGATCAACGGCGTTGAAGATCGTCTGAAATCTCGCTTCGGCTGGGGACTGACTGTCGCGATCGAGCCGCCTGAGCTGGAAACACGCGTCGCGATCCTGATGAAAAAGGCTGACGAAAACGACATTCGTCTGCCGGGTGAAGTGGCGTTCTTTATCGCCAAGCGTCTACGCTCTAACGTGCGTGAACTGGAAGGCGCACTGAACCGCGTGATCGCTAACGCCAATTTTACCGGCCGGGCAATTACTATCGATTTCGTGCGTGAAGCGCTGCGCGATTTGCTGGCTTTGCAGGAAAAGCTGGTCACCATCGACAATATTCAAAAGACGGTGGCAGAGTATTACAAAATCAAAATTGCGGATCTGCTTTCTAAGCGTCGATCTCGTTCGGTAGCACGTCCGCGTCAGATGGCGATGGCGCTGGCAAAAGAGCTCACTAACCACAGTCTGCCGGAAATTGGCGATGCGTTTGGTGGGCGCGATCATACTACCGTGCTTCATGCCTGCCGTAAGATTGAGCAGTTGCGTGAAGAAAGCCATGATATTAAAGAAGATTTCTCCAATTTAATCAGAACATTATCTTCGTGACGCTATGAAATTTACCGTTGAACGTGAACATTTATTAAAACCGCTTCAGCAGGTCAGCGGCCCGCTGGGTGGACGTCCTACACTGCCGATCCTCGGAAACCTGCTGCTGCAGGTTGCTGACGGTGCGCTTTCTCTGACCGGTACCGATCTCGAAATGGAGATGGTGGCGCGCGTGGCGCTGATCCAGCCGCATGAACCTGGTGCGACCACCGTTCCGGCGCGTAAATTCTTCGATATTTGCCGCGGGTTGCCGGAAGGCGCAGAAATTGCCGTTCAACTGGAAGGCGACCGTATGCTGGTGCGTTCTGGCCGCAGCCGTTTCTCGCTGTCCACGCTGCCTGCCGCCGACTTCCCGAATCTGGACGACTGGCAGAGCGAAGTCGAATTCACGCTACCGCAGGCGACGATGAAGCGTCTGATTGAAGCCACGCAGTTTTCAATGGCGCATCAGGACGTGCGTTACTATTTAAACGGCATGCTGTTTGAAACCGAAGGGGAAGAGCTGCGTACCGTGGCGACCGACGGTCACCGCCTGGCGGTCTGTTCAATGCCTGTCGGTCAGCCGTTGCCCAGCCATTCGGTGATCGTACCGCGTAAAGGCGTGATTGAACTGATGCGTATGCTCGACGGCGGCGATAACCCGCTGCGCGTACAGATTGGCAGCAACAATATTCGTGCGCACGTGGGTGATTTCATCTTTACCTCCAAGCTGGTTGACGGTCGTTTCCCGGATTATCGCCGCGTACTGCCGAAGAATCCGGACAAACATCTGGAAGCAGGTTGCGATATCCTCAAACAGGCGTTTGCTCGTGCGGCGATCCTCTCTAACGAGAAATTCCGCGGCGTGCGTCTGTATGTCAGTGAAAACCAGCTGAAAATCACCGCTAATAACCCGGAGCAGGAAGAAGCCGAAGAAATTCTGGATGTCTCCTATCCTGGTACAGAACTGGAAATCGGCTTTAACGTTAGCTACGTACTGGACGTTCTGAACGCGCTGAAGTGCGAGAACGTGCGTATTCTGCTGACCGATTCCGTCTCCAGCGTACAAATTGAAGATGCAGCCAGCCAGAGCGCGGCTTACGTTGTTATGCCAATGAGACTGTAATGTCGCTGACCCGCCTGTTGATCCGCGATTTTCGTAATATCGAAAACGCGGATCTCGCTTTATCTCCCGGCTTTAACTTCCTGGTAGGCGCTAACGGTAGCGGCAAAACCAGCGTGCTGGAAGCTATCTATACGCTCGGCCACGGTCGGGCGTTTCGCAGTTTGCAAATTGGTCGCGTGATCCGCCACGAACAGGAATCGTTTGTTTTACACGGGCGTTTGCAGGGTGATGAGCGTGAGACGTCGATTGGTCTGACGAAAGACAAACTGGGCGACAGTAAAGTGCGCATTGACGGCACTGACGGGCACAAGGTCGCGGAACTGGCGCACCTGATGCCGATGCAGCTGATCACGCCCGAGGGGTTTACTTTACTCAATGGCGGCCCCAAATACAGAAGAGCATTCCTTGACTGGGGATGCTTTCACAATGAAGCCGGATTTTTCACCGCCTGGAGCAACCTGAAGCGCCTGCTCAAGCAGCGCAATGCGGCACTGCGCCAGGTAAGTCGTTATGAGCAACTCCGCCCGTGGGATAAAGAACTGATCCCGTTGGCGGAACAAATCAGCACCTGGCGCGCGGAGTACAGCGCCGGTATCGCGCAGGATATGGCGGATACCTGCCAGCAGTTTCTTCCCGAATTTTCTCTCTCCTTCTCTTTCCAGCGCGGCTGGGAGAAAGAGACAGATTACGCCGAAGTGCTGGAACGCAGTTTTGAACGCGATCGCATGTTGACCTACACCGCGCACGGCCCGCATAAGGCGGATTTCCGCATTCGCGCCGACGGTGCGCCGGT
The DNA here is from genome assembly GCF_003818115.1 of Citrobacter youngae. GTDB lineage: Bacteria > Pseudomonadota > Gammaproteobacteria > Enterobacterales > Enterobacteriaceae > Citrobacter > Citrobacter youngae. The sequence goes on from NZ_RPOI01000023.1 coordinate 49,379, forward strand.
GGAAGATACGTTGTCGCGTGGGCAGCTCAAGCTGCTGATGTGCGCCTTACGTCTGGCGCAAGGGGAGTTTCTGACCCGTGAAAGCGGGCGGCGCTGCCTGTACCTGATAGATGATTTTGCCTCTGAACTGGATGACGCGCGTCGCGGACTGCTGGCCAGCCGCTTAAAAGCCACGCAATCTCAGGTCTTTGTCAGCGCAATCAGCGCTGAACACGTTATAGACATGTCCGATGAAAATTCGAAGATGTTTACCGTGGAAAAGGGTAAAATAACGGATTAACCCAAGATAAAATGAGCGAGAAACGTTGATGTCGAATTCTTATGACTCCTCCAGTATCAAAGTCCTGAAAGGACTGGATGCGGTGCGTAAGCGCCCGGGTATGTATATCGGCGACACGGATGACGGCACCGGTCTGCACCACATGGTATTCGAGGTGGTAGATAACGCTATCGACGAAGCGCTCGCGGGTCACTGTAAAGATATCGTGGTAACGATTCACGCTGACAACTCCGTGTCCGTTACCGATGATGGCCGTGGTATCCCAACCGGTATCCACCCAGAAGAGGGCGTTTCGGCAGCGGAAGTTATCATGACCGTTTTGCACGCAGGCGGTAAATTCGATGATAACTCCTATAAAGTTTCCGGTGGTCTGCACGGCGTAGGTGTTTCCGTCGTTAACGCCCTGTCACAGAAGCTGGAACTGGTGATTCGTCGTGAAGGCAAAGTGCATCAGCAAACTTACGTGCACGGTGTGCCGCAGGCGCCGCTGGCAGTAACTGGCGAAACAGAAATGACGGGGACTCAGGTCCGTTTCTGGCCAAGCCATGAAACCTTTACCAACGTCGTTGAGTTCGAATACGACATTCTGGCGAAGCGTCTGCGCGAGCTGTCATTCCTGAACTCCGGTGTGTCTATTCGTCTGCGCGATAAGCGCGATGGCAAAGAAGATCATTTCCACTACGAAGGCGGCATCAAGGCGTTTGTTGAATACCTCAACAAAAACAAAACGCCGATCCACCCGAATATCTTCTACTTCTCCACCGAAAAAGACGGTATTGGCGTTGAAGTTGCGCTGCAGTGGAACGATGGTTTCCAGGAAAACATCTACTGCTTCACCAACAACATTCCGCAGCGTGATGGCGGTACTCACCTTGCAGGCTTCCGTGCGGCGATGACCCGTACCCTGAACGCCTACATGGACAAAGAAGGCTACAGCAAAAAAGCGAAAGTCAGCGCCACCGGTGACGATGCCCGTGAAGGCCTGATTGCCGTTGTTTCCGTGAAGGTACCGGATCCGAAATTCTCCTCCCAGACCAAAGACAAGCTGGTCTCTTCTGAGGTGAAATCGGCGGTAGAACAGCAGATGAACGAACTGCTGAGCGAATACCTGCTGGAAAACCCGTCTGACGCGAAAATCGTCGTCGGCAAAATTATTGATGCGGCGCGTGCTCGTGAAGCGGCACGTCGTGCGCGTGAAATGACCCGCCGTAAAGGTGCGCTGGACTTAGCGGGTCTGCCGGGCAAACTGGCGGACTGTCAGGAACGCGACCCGGCTCACTCTGAACTGTACCTGGTGGAAGGGGACTCAGCGGGCGGCTCTGCGAAGCAGGGACGTAACCGTAAAAACCAGGCGATTCTGCCGCTGAAGGGTAAAATTCTTAACGTTGAGAAGGCGCGCTTCGACAAGATGCTCTCTTCTCAGGAAGTGGCGACGCTGATCACCGCACTGGGCTGTGGCATCGGTCGTGACGAGTACAACCCGGACAAACTGCGTTATCACAGCATCATCATCATGACCGATGCGGACGTCGATGGCTCGCACATCCGTACGCTGCTGTTGACCTTCTTCTATCGTCAGATGCCGGAAATCGTTGAGCGCGGCCACGTCTACATTGCGCAGCCGCCGCTGTACAAAGTGAAGAAAGGCAAGCAGGAACAGTACATCAAAGACGATGAAGCGATGGATCAGTACCAGATCTCTATCGCCCTTGATGGTGCTACGCTGCACACCAATGCCCACGCGCCGGCGCTGGCGGGTGATGCGCTGGAAAAACTGGTTTCTGAATACAACGCCACGCAGAAAATGATTGGCCGTATGGAACGCCGTTTCCCGAAAGCGCTGTTGAAAGAACTGGTTTATCAACCGACGCTGGCTGAAGCCGATCTCACTGATGAAGCGAAAGTCACTGCCTGGGTTTCCCAACTGGTTAACGTGCTGAATGAAAACGAAATGCACGGCAGCACCTGGAACAGCTTTGTGCGTAAAGACGCTGAACTGAACCTGTTCGAGCCGGTGATCCGCGTGCGTACCCACGGTGTTGATACCGACTATCCGCTGGATCACGAGTTTGTGACCGGCGGCGAATACCGTCGTATCTGCACGCTGGGTGAGAAACTACGTGGCCTGATCGAAGACGATGCGTTTATCGAACGTGGCGAGCGTCGTCAGCCGGTTGCCAGCTTCGAGCAGGCGCTGGACTGGCTGGTGAAAGAGTCCCGTCGTGGCCTCGCGATTCAGCGCTATAAAGGTCTGGGCGAGATGAACCCGGAACAGCTGTGGGAAACTACCATGGATCCGGAAAGCCGCCGTATGCTGCGGGTTACCGTGAAGGATGCGATTGCCGCTGACCAGTTGTTCACCACGCTGATGGGTGATGCTGTTGAACCGCGTCGTGCATTTATCGAAGAAAACGCCCTGAAAGCGGCGAATATCGATATCTAACATGTACCTCAGGCCTGCTCCTGTAGGCCTGATAAGCGAAGCGCCATCAGGCAGTTCGTCTGCGTTTGCCGGATGGCGGCTCAGGCCCTATCCGCCCTACCATCGATTGTCAAAAGGGGAATCCCGATTCCCCTTTCCATCCCCCTTTTCGTAGCTGTTTTTTGAGCGGAATCGCGTTAGCATGAGGATGGACTCATTTAATCCGGGGAACTCATGGCTATCAAACTTATTGCTATCGACATGGATGGCACACTTCTGCTGCCCGATCACACCATTTCACCAGCGGTCAAAACGGCGATTGCCGCGGCACGCGCGCGAGGTGTGAATGTGGTGCTGACCACGGGGCGCCCGTATGCTGGCGTCCACAGCTATCTGAAAGAACTGCATATGGAACAACCCGGTGACTACTGTATTACCTACAACGGTGCGCTGGTGCAGAAAGCCGGAGATGGAAGCACCGTCGCGCAAACCGCGCTGAGCTATGATGATTACCGCTTCCTGGAACAACTCTCCAGGACGGTCGGCTCGCATTTCCACGCACTCGATCGCAATACTCTGTATACCGCCAACCGTGATATCAGTTACTACACGGTGCATGAGTCTTTTGTCGCGACCATCCCGCTGGTGTTCTGTGAAGCAGAGAAAATGGACCCGGCGACCCAGTTCCTGAAAGTGATGATGATTGATGAACCAGAAATCCTCGATCAAGCCATCTCGCGTATTCCAGCAGAGGTAAAAGAGAAGTACACCGTGCTGAAAAGTGCGCCATATTTCCTCGAAATTCTGGATAAACGCGTCAATAAAGGCACTGGCGTGAAATCGCTGGCCGATGCGTTAGGAATTAAAGCCGAAGAGGTGATGGCGATTGGCGATCAGGAAAATGATATCGCGATGATCGAATACGCAGGCGTAGGCGTTGCAATGGATAATGCTATTTCGTCGGTGAAAGAAGTGGCTAACTTCGTGACGAAATCCAATCTTGAAGACGGCGTAGCCTGGGCGATTGAGAAATACGTTCTCTCCTGATACACGTATGCCTGGCTTCGGCCAGGCATAAAACATTAAGAATGTTATAAAAATCATGTTTGTATTATCAGATGTGAAATCGCACATTAATCCCCCCACTTAGCACGTAACTTCTATACTCTCCCCCCCTTCTTTTATATTCGGGCGATTCCTGCCTGCAACTATGTTTCCTTATGACTAACACACGCATCCGCCTGGTGTTGATGACGTCTTCCTGTTTGGCTTTTCAGGCCTGGGCTGCGACGGATTCTGGCTCAACATTGACACCGCTGTATGACTATCAGGACGATGGTCAGGCTACTTCTTTGCCGACAAAACCCGCGGCTAAACCAACCACAAGCCACTCTGTTTTGCCGTTTTTAGGTGAGGAGGCACATAAACGTGGCTACGACCTGCCTGAGCCGTTTGGCGTGAATATTAACTACATGAATATCAGGCAAAACATTAATGTAGACAGCATCAATTTCAACGGTCTTTCCCTGCGCGGTCACTCGTTGGATAACGCGTTTAAAATCAACGTCGGCAACACTCGGGAGAGAAGTAAAACCGAAACCTTAAAACTGGATGCCTGGCTGCTGCCCTTTATGAACGTCTATGGTCTGATTGGCTATACCGACGGACACTCTGTTTCGCAGATAGGTGTAGGAATCAAAGGACCACGTAAATACCGTACACCAGCCAATTTGCAGAATCTGGCATTTCAGCTCGACTTTAAAGGCACAACCTACGGTGTAGGAACGACTCTGGTTGGTGGAGTGGGCAACTGGTTTACGGCTTTTGATGCCAACTATACGCAAACACAGTTCGATATCCTTGATGGCAGTATTAATGCCTTTACCATCTCTCCGCGTGTAGGTTATCGCTTTACCACTCCCGGCATGGAGACCCTGCACATGCCATCCGGTAAGTTAAATCTGTGGGTGGGCAGCATGTATCAGGATGTGCAGCAAGAATTTAGCGGCAGCCTGAACGATCTCACGATGCCTTCTGCGGCGCTGCAAAAAATGGTGGATATTGCGAACAAGGATAGCAATGGTCGCTTCGATGTTAAACAACACCTGCAATCCCCCTGGAACGTGCTGGTAGGCGCGCAATATGAGTTGACCCGCAACGTTAATATCACCACCGAAATTGGCTTCGCCGACCGTAATAGCTTCTTTGCTGCGGGAGAGTATCGTTTTTGACGCGCATCGGCCTGCTTCTGTTTTTATGCCTGTTTGCCGGATACGTTCAGTCGGCGCTGCCGACCCGCAATGAGATTGACGGCTGGCTGAATAAACTGGGCGCCAGCGATAACTTTAACGCCACTAAAGGTATCGACTGGGGAGTGATGCCTGGGCCGTTTTATACCCCAGAACTGGGGCTGGGGATCGGGACGGCGGTGGTGGGGATGTATCGACCCGATCCGAACGATACGGTGAGTCAAAACTCGACGCTGACGTTGAGCGGCTACTTTAGCTCAACGGGGGCCTTTGGCATCACGATGCAAAATTATGCTTTTTTCGCCGACGATCGCTGGCGTTTCTTTCTTAATGGCGCATTAACAGATACCCCAACCTACTACTGGGGGCAGGGTTTTAGCGCCGGAGATAAAGATAGCCAAAAACAGCAATATACCGCTCAGGTCCTGGATTTGCGTCCAACGCTATACCGGCGGTTAGCGCCTAACATCTATCTGGGGGTCGGCTGGTCGCTGAATACCCAGCATGCTGCGCAAATGGACGACAACGATCCGCCGAAAATTGAAACTACGCCGCAGGGGGCATCGGTTCTCAGTTCCGGGAGTAGCGTGGAACTGAGCTGGGACGATCGTGATTTCGTACCCAATCCGCGTAAAGGGCAGTATGCCGATGTGCGCTACACCCGCTTTACTCCTGAGGTGGGGAGCGATACCCGGTTTGATGAATACCAGTTGCATTACAGTCGTTACCACTCGCTGGACGATAAAAACGTGCTGGCATGGGAGGCAGATGGCACGTTTACCCAGGGAGCAGTGCCGTGGAGCACGATGCCGCTGCTCGGTAGCAATCAACGCATGCGCGGTTATTACGAAGGGCGCTATCGGGACAAGAATGTCGTCAGCGGGCAACTTGAGTATCGCCGCAAGCTCGATTGGCGGCACGGCGTGGTCGGTTGGCTGGGTGCAGGGACTATGGGGCCATCATTTAGTGCGCTGGACGACGGACGACTCCTGCCCTCGGCAGGAGTCGGTTATCGCTTTGAATTCAAGCCGCGCGTCAATGTACGCCTGGATTACGGCATCGGCAAAGGCAGCAGCGGTTTCTATTTTCAGGTCGGAGAGGCATTTTGAGCAGGTTGCTGAAAACTATGTCGTTACTGGCATCACTTCTCGCAGGCAGCGCTGGGGCGGCACTACCAGTGGCATTAGATCTGTCTCCGCAGGTAACAACGAGAGCGACCACCGCGTGGCCTGCTATGCCGCCACAGCCACTGCCTAAAGGGTTACGTCCTTGCTGTGCATTTGGCTACAACTTGCATGCGGAATTGCTGGGCATGCCGGTACCGTTTTATCAGCTGGATAACGTGGTCCCGGCGAGCCACCTTGGATTGCATCAGTACAACGATAGCATGCTGGCCGGGCTGGAAAACCTGACCGGCTTAAGCCGTGAAAATAACGGCATTCTCTACACCACGCACGGTGGCTTTATTGATACCGCCCACGTGCGTGATACCGCTGATATGACGGTCTATATCTTTAGTCAGATCCTGCCGAAACTGGGACAGGCTTTTACGCTCGATCTGGATAGCGAACTGGCCCAGCGTCGGTTAGTGTTTAATGCCTTTACACCACCAACCGATCCTGTCGCGCGTTACACGCTGGCAGCCTGGCTGGCCGCTCATCTGGCGTTTCAGGTCGCGGAGTGGCATGAAATTGCGCAATGGTACGGTTTTGAGTCTGTTCCCGGATTTTCTGAAGGTGTTTCTGCATTTTCGCCAGAGGATCTTTACTCCAATCTGCTTGGTGCCCGCCTGGCGGTGTCGCTGATTCTGGAGGGGCAAACAGTTTCTCAGGGGGTTTACGAGGTGGCGATGGGGACGGCACTTCGCCAGGCTCTTGTCCATCTTGGCGCTCAGTCGCCGGAACTCACCCGTTTCCATTTCGATATGCTGGACGGCCGCTGGTGGAACAGTCGGCGTCGGGTGCCGGAAAAGTATCTGGTGCTGCGGCGTAACTATCAGATGGGGGATAATCGTTTGCCGACACGCGTGCCTGGCGAGCGGGCTGTTCTGCAGCGACTGGCGCTGCCGCACCGCTGGCAGGGCGTTGATCTCAATGCTGTCGGAGAGTTGCAACTGTGGCCGGGTACAGCAATGGAGCAGTTACCGCCACCCATTCGTTACTATACGTTCGAGGACTTCCCCGCTTTGGCTGTGAACGCTCAGCAAGCTGATGCGCTTGCGGCCCGCTAAAGGCTTATGGGATACGCGCTGTGCGTGGTAAAAAGGAGCGGTATTTTTCGTCCGGGACACCACCATGAAACAAATCACCTTTGCAGCGCGTAATCATCAGCTTACCAATATCAACACCTGGACACCGGACAGCCAGTGGCTGGTCTTTGATGTGCGTCCTTCCGGTGCATCGTTTACCGGAGAGACGATTGAACGCGTCAATATTCACACCGGTGAAGTGGCGGTGATTTACCGTGCTACGCAAGGCGCACACGTCGGCGTGGTGACCGTTCATCCAAAAGCCGAAAAATATGTGTTCATTCATGGACCAGAAAACCCTGATGAAACATGGTATTACGATTTTCATCATCGACGTGGTGTGATTGCTACGCAGGCAGAGGTGGGGAATCTGGATGCGATGGATATTACTGCGCCGTATACCCCAGGCGCGCTGCGCGGTGGTAGTCATGTGCATGTTTTTAGCCCAAACGGCGAGTTTGTCAGTTTCACCTATAACGATCACGTGCTACATGAGCGCTCACCGGCGCTGGATTTACGCAATGTCGGCGTTGCTGCGCCGTATGGGCCGGTGAAGGTCTCCGCGCAGCATCCCCGTGAATACAGCGGGAACTCTTGGTGCGTGCTGGTGAGCCAGACGACACCAACGCCAAAACCGGGGAGCGATGAGATTAACCGCGCTTATGAAGAAGGCTGGGTGGGGGATCATACGCTGGCCTTTATCGGCGACACGTTGTCTGTCAGTGGCGAAAAAGTACCGGAACTGTTTATCGTTGATTTGCCACGCCATGAAAGTGGCTGGAAACAGCCTGGCGAGGCACCTCTGGAAGGAACGGAAGCAACAATGCCTGCGCCACCAGCCGGCATCGTTCAGCGCCGTCTGACGTTTACTCATGATCGCGCCTTCCCGGGGCTGGTGAATCAACCGCGGCATTGGGTGCGCAGTAATCCAACGGCAGCCGAAATTGCGTTTCTGATGCGTGATGACAACGGTATCGTGCAGTTATGGTTGATTTCCCCACAGGGAGGAGAACCGCGTCAGCTTACCCGCTGTGACACGGATATTCAGTCAGCATTCAACTGGCATCCGTCGGGAAAATGGTTGGGATTTGTACTGCAGAACAGAATCGCTTGTTGTGATGCGCAGACGGGAGAGATTGAATTTTTAACGACCAGCCATGGCAACCCACCTTCAGCAGATGCGATCGTCTTCTCTCCTGATGGCCGACAGGTTGCATGGATGGAAGACGTCGACGGTTTCCGCCAGCTATGGGTGACAGAAACCAGACGTTAACTTAAGGCGCAGGCATTTGAGCTGGGGGGATAACGGCGTTGGTGGCTTGCGTTCTCTCCTCGCTCTTTTCTACGCGAGATCGAACCGAGTTATCTTTGCGAAAGAGATCCCACGGAAGCAGTACCGTATCCAGAACCGCGGTAAAAGGCATATCCAGAATCGCCAGCGACTTTGTTCCCCAGTTTGTATCACTTTCGCTAATCATTGTGGCGCTGGCGCGCGTGCCAGGATATATCCCTTCTTTCCCTCCGGTATGTGACATCACGCTGGAACAGCCGCTGATAAAAACCATCCCGCTGCACATCATCAGTGTTAACACTATTTTTTTTATCATCATTATTTCATCTGCTAATCATCGTGTTTGCAGGGTGAGTTAAAGCGATCCGTTGCGAAAATAACATCACCATCTTGTCGCACTGTGGCGGCAATCGCGATTTAACGATAACGACTGCTCCCCCCAGTGTATGCAATAGACAACAAACTGCAAAAAAAGTCAGAGGAGTACGCTTGAAAAGTTTGTATTAAGACCCATTTTTAGGGTGTAGACAAATGAAGGGCATGCCTGATGGGTGTCCTGGCTACCTGACCTGTCCAAGATGGAAGGTCCAACATTCTCGCTGATTTCAGGAGCTATTGATTATGCGTAACTTTGATTTATCCCCGCTATACCGTTCTGCTATTGGATTTGATCGTCTGTTTAACCTGCTGGAAAACAACCAGGGCCAAAGCAATGGTGGCTACCCTCCGTACAACGTTGAGCTGGTAGACGAAAACCACTACCGCATTGCGATTGCCGTTGCGGGCTTTGCTGAAAGCGAGCTGGAAATTACCGCCCAGGATAATTTGCTGGTGGTGAAAGGCGCGCATGCGGACGAGCAAAAAGAACGTACTTACCTGTACCAGGGTATTGCCGAACGCAACTTCGAACGCAAGTTCCAGTTAGCGGAGAACATCCACGTTCGCGGCGCAAACCTGGTAAACGGTCTGCTGTATATCGAGCTTGAGCGCGTGATTCCTGAAGCGAACAAACCGCGCCGCATCGAAATCAACTAATTTATCTGTCGGGCCGCTTGCGCGGCCCTGCTAAGCACAGGCTTGCCGTCAGGGAGCCGAAAGGTACTTACTCGCTTCTTAGAAGGAGAATATTATGCGTAACTACGATTTATCCCCACTGCTGCGTCAATGGATCGGTTTTGACAAACTGGCCAATGCATTACAAAACGCTGGTGAAAGCCAAAGCTTCCCACCCTATAACATCGAAAAGAGCGATGATAACCACTACCGCATTACCCTTGCGTTAGCCGGTTTCCGTCAGGAAGATTTGGATATTCAACTGGAAGGCACGCGTCTGACCGTAAAAGGTACGCCGCAGCAGCCGGAAAAAGAGACCAAATGGTTGCATCAGGGGCTGGTCACTCAATCATTCAGTCTGAGCTTTACGCTGGCTGAAAATATGGAAGTCTCCGGCGCAAGCTTCACCAATGGCTTGCTGCATATTGATTTGACCCGTAATGAACCTGAAACCATTGCTCCACAACGTATCGCCATCAGCGAACGTCCCGCATTAAATAGCTAAATAGCTCCAGGCCTTTGCCCCGCCAGAAATGACGGGGCTTTTTTGTGCTTTACCCCCCATACATTGCGCTTGTACTCTGCGAGAATCCATTTACTTAATGATGTTATTCACAGGGAACAGAAGAATGAGTGATATAGCATTGACGGTCAGCGTTCTGGCATTGGTGGCGGTTGTCGGGTTATGGATCGGCAACATTAAAGTACGGGGCGTTGGTTTTGGCATCGGAGGCGTACTGTTCGGCGGTATCATCGTCGGACACTTTGTCGATCAGGCAGGGATGACCCTGAGCGGCGATATGTTGCATTTTATTCAGGAATTTGGCCTGATACTCTTCGTCTATACCATCGGCATCCAGGTAGGGCCGGGTTTCTTTGCCTCACTGCGTGTTTCGGGACTGCGTCTGAACCTGTTTGCAGTGCTGATCGTGATTATCGGGGGGCTGGTTACCGCGCTTCTGCATAAGATCTTCGCTATTCCGCTGCCTGTGGTGCTGGGGATCTTCTCCGGCGCGGTCACCAATACGCCCGCACTGGGTGCCGGGCAGCAAATTCTGCGCGATCTGGGTACGCCGGGGGATGTGGTCGATCAGATGGGGATGAGCTATGCCATGGCTTATCCTTTCGGTATTTGCGGCATTTTGCTCACAATGTGGCTGATGCGCCTCATTTTCCGCGTGAACGTTGAGTCCGAAGCTCAGCAGCATGAATCAACGCTGACCAACGGTCATACGCTGATTCAGACGATGAACATTCGTGTTGAAAACCCGAACCTCAATAATATGGCGATTCAGGATGTCCCCATTCTGAACAGCGACAAAATCATCTGTTCACGCCTGAAGCGAGATGAAACGTTGATGGTGCCGTCGCCGGGGACGATTATCCAGATGGGCGATCTGCTTCACCTGGTCGGACAGCCTGGCGATCTGCATAATGCGAAGGTGGTGATTGGGCAGGAAGTGGATACTTCGCTGTCAACGCGGGGTACAGATTTGCGTGTTGAACGTGTCGTTGTGACCAACGAACAGGTGCTTGGCAAGCGGATCCGTGACCTGCACTTTAAAGAACGTTACGACGTGGTGATTTCCCGTCTGAACCGCGCGGGCGTTGAGCTGGTCGCCAGCAGCGATGCCAGCCTGCAATTTGGCGATATCCTCAATCTGGTGGGGCGTCCTTCGTCGATTGATGCCGTTGCCAATGTTGTGGGTAACGCACAGCAAAAACTGCAGCAGGTGCAGATGTTGCCGGTGTTTATTGGGATCGGGCTGGGGGTGTTGTTGGGTTCAATCCCGCTGTTTATCCCCGGTTTCCCGGTGGCATTAAAACTGGGGCTGGCCGGTGGACCACTGATTATGGCGCTGATTTTGGGGCGTATTGGCAGTATCGGTAAGCTGTATTGGTTTATGCCTCCCAGCGCGAACCTGGCGTTGCGAGAGTTGGGTATCGTACTGTTCCTCGCGGTGGTTGGTCTGAAGTCAGGCGGTGATTTTGTTCATACCCTGACGCAGGGCGACGGTCTGAGCTGGGTGGGCTACGGTATTTTTATCACCGCAATCCCGCTGATTACCGTCGGTCTGCTGGCGCGCCTTCTCACCAAAATGAACTACCTGACGCTGTGTGGCATGTTGGCTGGCTCAATGACCGATCCTCCTGCGCTGGCGTTTGCTAACAACCTGCATGCCACCAGCGGGGCGGCAGCGCTCTCCTACGCCACCGTTTATCCGCTGGTCATGTTCCTGAGGATTATCACCCCACAACTGCTGGCGGTGCTCTTCTGGGGATTAGGTTAAAACTGACCTATCCAGTCAGCATATCCAGGAATGCCTGATGCGCTGCGCTTATCCGACCTACATCGTTCACTGTAGGCCGGATAAGGCGCCAGTCGCCATCCGGCATTTCAAAGCACATCTCTCTTTTCCATTGTCTCATCACATTACACTCCCTTTCGTTTGCGAATCAGGTTCATACTCTTTCACTGTTCCGGTATAACGACCAGACTACAATATTGAAGGAGTCGCCATGAAGATTTCCCGCCTTGGAGAAGCGCCGGATTACCGCTTCTCACTGGCAAATGAGCGTACGTTTCTGGCGTGGATCCGCACTGCGCTGGGTTTTCTGGCGGCGGGCGTTGGTCTTGATCAACTGGCCCCGGACTTTGCTACGCCAGTCATCCGTGAGGCACTTGCCTTGCTGCTGTGTCTGTTTGCGGGTGGTCTGGCGATCTACGGTTATCTGCGCTGGTTGCGAAATGAAAAGGCGATGCGTCTGAAAGAGGACATGCCGTACACCAACAGCCTGCTGATTATCAGCGTCATGCTGACGCTTGTGGCGGTGATTGTTATGGCGCTGGTGCTGTATGCCGGGTAGTCGTAAGGCCCGTCGCCAGTCCGATCCTGGTCTACAACCGGAACGGACATCGCTGGCCTGGTTTCGCACGTTGCTAGGCTATGGCGCACTGATGGCGCTGGCGATTAAGCATAACTGGCATCAGGCGGGAGCGTTATTCTGGGTTTCAATAGCGGTGCTGGCAATTGTGGCGATTATTCTCTGGCGCTACACCCGCAGCCGTAACCTGATGGATGTTACGCATAGCGATTTTTCTGAATCTCGTGCGGTGCGTGACAAATTTATGATCTCCCTCGCGGTGTTATCCCTTGCAATACTGTTTGCTGTAACACACGTTCGCCAACTTATCGTATATATCGGGAATTTTGCATGACAGTATGTGAGGACATGGATGTTAGTGAGGGTATTTTAAAGGTGGTGATTGATCACCAGAAGAGTTTGCAACCTATTGAACTGTACCGTGATTTACGACAAGGCGATGTTCGTCTCGTACAGTTTATCCCTCTGATTAAGCGCGATGAAGCAGGCAACCTGACGGCTGAATCTGTCACACCAGAAGGGTGGGGGCAGTTTTTAAATACGATATTTGATATCTGGGTTCGTGAAGATATTAATCGGGTATCTATTCAGCTTTTTGATAAAACTCTGCGTCGATGGTGTGGTCTGGCGGTTCAAATTGAACGGCAATCGACCTCACAGCAGAGCGTGCGTTGTCGGTCATGTTCCTTATCGCAATTTTACCGTGGTGATTGCCCGGTGCATGGGGATACTCACGGGGAAAATGTGCTGTGTGCGGGATATCAGGCCTTCTTTGAACACTCATCACCCCATATGCGCGTCATGCGCGATCTGATTAAACAGCATCGCTCACCGATGGAGCTGATGGCGATGCTGCGTTGAGATCAGAGGGGGTTAGCGCCCTTTCGCCAGGTATTGCGCCATCTCGGTTTCCGGCACCATGCCGCCGCCGGTCGCCCACACCAGGTGCGTGGCGTTATTGAGCTGATCCGCGCTCAATCCTTGCATCTGCTGGTAATTCGTGGAGGCGCAAACGTGCTGAGGGCCAGCCATGCCCGCCAGCGCCGATGGCTCAAGGCGAATACCTTCTTCCTGCGCCAGCCAGCCCAGCATATCGTACATAGTCTGATCGTCCAGGGTGTACAGTCCGTCGAGCAGGCGTTCCATCGCCCGGCCAACAAAGCCCGAGGCGCGACCGACTGCCAGCCCATCTGCCGCCGTCAGATTATCGATGCCGATATCCTGCACGGAAATGGTATCGTGCAGCCCGGTGTAAATCCCCAGCAGCATGCACGGGGAGTGGGTTGGTTCTGCGAAGAAGCAATGAACGTTGTCACCGAATGCCAGCTTCAGACCAAACGCCACGCCGCCAGGGCCACCACCCACACCGCATGGCAGGTAAACAAACAGCGGATGATCGGCATCCACCACGCGCCCCTGCTGGGCAAACTGCGCCTTCAGACGCTGTCCGGCCACCGCATAGCCTAAGAACAGCGTGCGGGAATTTTCATCATCGATAAAGAAACAGTTTGGATCGGACTGTGCCGCCTTACGACCTTGTTCAACCGCCACTCCGTAATCTTCTTCGTACTCCACCACCGTCACGCCGTGGCTGCGCAGCCTGGATTTTTTCCACGCGCGGGCATCGGCAGACATATGGACCGTAACGTTAAAGCCGATCCGGGCGCTCATGATGCCGATAGACATCCCCAGGTTGCCAGTTGAACCTACTGCGATGCTGTACTGGCTGAAGAACTGTTTGAACTCAGGAGAAAGCAGAATGCTGTAATCATCATTTGTCGTTAGCAGACCCGCTTTCAACGCCAGTTTTTCAGCGTGGGTCAGGACTTCATAAATGCCACCGCGGGCTTTAATTGAGCCAGAAATTGGCAAGTGACTGTCTTTCTTCAGCAGGATTTCGCCGTTAATGTGCTGCCCGAACTCTTTTTCCAGCCGTTTTTGCATGGCCGGGATGGCGGCCAGCTCAGATTCGATAATGCCCCCAGTAGCGGCAGTTTCCGGGAAGGCCTGCGCCAGATACGGTGCGAAGCGCGTCAGACGCGCGTGGGCATCCTCAACGTCGTGTGCTGTCAGGCCAACATACGGTAAACCTTCCGCAAGAGAGGTGGTGCCAGGGTTAAACCAGGTTGTCTCTTTCAGAGCCACCAGATCTTCCACTAAAGGATGCTGGGCGATAAGTGTTTGAATGTTTTCCATAGTCAGTCTCTTCGCGCTTAGATAATAAAGGAAAGCAGGAATGTGCAAGCCAGTGCAATAACGGACGCGATAAATGTCGCGGTCGTATAGTATTTGAACGTTTCATTCAGGGTGGCGCCGCAATACTGCTTCACCAGCCAGAACAGGGAATCGGTGACGATCGTGCAGCCAATAGCGCCGGAACCGATGGCAATGGCGATGATCTCCGGGCTAACGTTGGGGTACAGCGGTAGCATCGGGGCAACGATTGCCGTCGCGCCCATCATCGCAACGGTAGCTGAGCCTACCGCCGCATGCAGAATCAGTGCGACCAGCCATGCCAGCAGAATCGGGTGCATATGCATGTTTGAGAGGATCAGCGCCAGAGTATCCGCCAGCCCGCTGCTCTTGAGGATAGCGTTGAATGCGCCGCCTGCACCGATAATCAGCAAAATGTTAGCAATCGAGCCAAAACCGTTTTCGGTGTGGGTCAGCAATGCCCCCATACCAATGTGCTGACGCAGACCGAGAATGTAATAGGCCACGAAAACGGCAATAAACATCGCGGTGATCGGGTTACCGATAAACTCCAGCAGCGTATACAGCGTACCGCCTTTTGCCATGTTCAGTTCCGCGACGGTTTTGACCAGCATCAGGCCAATTGGCAGCAGCACGGTAAACAGCGTGGCGCTCAGCGATGGCAACGTACTTTCATCGCGTACCTTGAGATCGGAAAACTCAGCCGGTACCGGTTTAAATGGCAGACGGTTACCGAGGAATTTCAGATACAACGGCCCGCCGATTAGCGATGCCATCAAGCCCACCAGTAAGCCGTAGACAATCACGGTGCCAATATCCGCGCCCAACTTGTTCGCCACGAACAGCGCCGCCGGATGCGGAGGTACGACGCAGTGCACCGCCATCAGCGCCGTACACAGCGGGATCGCCAGCTTCAGCAGCGAAGTGTTGGTCTTTTTGGCAATAGAGAATGCCAGTGGAATTAATAGCACCACGCCCACTTCAACGAACAGTGTGATCCCACAAATCAGCCCGACCAGCACCATAATGACGTCGGCGGAGAGCCAGCGGCAGCGCTGCAGCGTCAGACCGATGCGTTCGGCCGCGCCGGACACTTCCATCATTTTGCCCAGAATGGTCCCAAGGCCAATAACCGCCGCGAGGAAGCCCAGCGTACCGCCGATGCCGCTCTCAATGGCATTGACCATATCCAGCGGCCCCATCCCCATCATCGTACCCACGAAGAAACTGGCTAACAGCAGCGCCAGAAACGGGTGGAATTTGAACTTCACGATGGTCAAAACGATTAACACGATGCTTATCAGCAGCGTGCTCACAACCCAGATTTGAGAGTGCATAGCTCACCTTGCCCTGTGATTAATATAAGGTTATTGGACAAAAATAAGGCACCGTCTGACAAACGATATAAATCTCCTTTCACATGAGCCAGATTGCATCAAATGAGTGATTTACGTCTAATTACGCTGCATTTATGCGATATGATTCACTTTGATTCATCTTTGTGCTGATTTTTACAGCGAACTTTTTTACACTCCGGCGCATGAATCAGGAGGACTGGAGGTGAGTTTGGATCCCCTACGCGAGGTCAGAAACCGGCTGCTCAATGGCTGGCAGCTGTCAAAGCTGTATACCTTTGAAGTGGCGGCCCGGCATCAGTCGTTTGCGCTGGCGGCAGATGAGCTGTCGTTAAGCCCCAGCGCCGTCAGCCATCGCATTAATCAGCTGGAAGATGAGCTGGGCATTCAGTTGTTTGTCCGTTCACACCGTAAAGTGGAACTCACCCACGAGGGTAAGCGGGTGTTCTGGGCGCTGAAATCGTCGCTGGATACGTTGAATCAGGAGATCCTCGATATTAAAAATCAGGAGTTGTCCGAGACGCTCACCGTCTACTCGCGGCCTTCTATCGCCCAGTGCTGGCTGGTTCCGGCGCTCGGCGACTTTACCCGTCGCTATCCGTCGATTTCACTGACCATCCTGACCGGCAACGACAACGTCAATTTACAGCGTGCCGGGGTCGATTTGGCTATCTATTTTGACGATGCACCCTCCGCGCAGCTTACGCACCACTTCCTGATGGATGAAGAGATCCTGCCGGTATGCAGCCCGGACTACGCTCGCCGCCATGACCTTACCGGTTCGCTGGTGAATTTGCCGCACTGCACCTTGCTGCATGACAGACAGGCATGGAGTAACGACTCAGGAACCGATGAATGGCACAGTTGGGCGCAGCATTTTGCCGTGAATTTGCCGACATCATCGGGTATCGGCTTTGATCGTTCTGATTTAGCGGTAATTGCCGCCATGAACCATATCGGCGTGGCGATAGGCCGAAAGCGGCTGGTGCAGAAACGTCTCGACAGCGGGGAACTGGTCGCGCCTTTCGGTGATATGGCGCTGAAATGCCATCAACACTATTACATCACCACGCTGCCCGGCAGGCAGTGGCCGAAAATTGAGGCGTTTATTGGCTGGCTTCAGGAGCAGGTTAAATAAGCGGGCCGCGAATATTTTTTACGCTTTCTCTCTACACGGAAAGTGAAAAAGCATGCTAAATACGTGATATCACTCCTGATGATTTGCGTAAGGACGACCGTGTTAAAGCCGATTGTTTCCCTTTTACTGTTAGCCAGCGCCACCGTGTATGCCGCGCCCCCTGTGCTGACGGCGGCGCTGTATGCGCAGCAGCTTGGCGTTGGAATGGACGTAGACTGGGCTCGCACAGATCGCGGTATCCGCGAGTTCGATCCGCTGGTGGTACGGGATTTCAAGGCGAAGGGGATCTCTCATGTGCGTATTCGTGTGGCTGGTGAGCCAACAGAAGCCAGGCTCATCCATTTGCGCAAGCTGGTAGAGGCTTGCGAGCAATACGGCGTGATCCCGATAATCGCCTATCAGGCTGACGAATATAAAAAAGACCCCAGCGCCGGTAACGAAAAAGAGGTGGTTAACTGGTGGGTGGCGGTGGCGCATTACTTTGGTCAAGGCTCGCCGTTGCTGGGTTTCGACCTGATATATGAGCCTGCCGATAAGCTTAATCACAATCAGACTTCGCTCAATCGGGTGTACGACAAAACGATTCGCACAATCCACGCCATTTCACCGCAGCGGATGATTTTCATTGCTCCGCGACTGCGCGCGGCACCGGAAGATTTGCCTAATCTGAAATTACCGCCGCAAAGTCAGAATACCGTTCTGGCTGAATGGCATATCTTCCCGTGGGGGCCGCTAAAAAATAACGGTAAGTATCCCTGGACGTCGGGGACTGCGGCAGAAAAAGCCGCCATTCGCGCCCGTATTAATACGGCCATTCACTGGCAACAGAAAACGGGTCATCTCAGTTGGGTGGGGGGCTGGTCGCCGGGAGAGACCATCAAAAACGCGCCTTCTGCCGCGCAAACTGCATTTGCACGGTTTATGGCATGTGAACTGCGCAAGGCGAAAATCCCCTATGCTATCAATGCGGATATGCAGTTCTATGATGGCGAAGAAGGGGCCTGGCGTCCGGCGCTGGAGCCGTTGCTGACGACGATGATCGCGCCAGAATGCGAAAAGCCCGGCGATAAGCCGGGCCATCATACGCTTAAACCGCCTGTCCCTGATGCGACACGCGTGATGCCAGCGGAAGCCAGCAAACAAAAATCAACAGCCCCATAAGGGTCATCAGCAGGCCCAGACTGGCTTGCCCGGTCTGCGGCAGCATGGCAGAAAACCATGCCAGCACGCCGGAACCAATGTTCTGTAATCCCCCAACCAGTGCGCCGGCAGTGCCTGCCAGGAACGGGAAAGGCTCCATTGCACCGCTGGTTGCCAGCGGAAACAACATTCCGGCACCGAAGAAAAACAGTGCGGCAGGAACCAGCAGCGTCCAGACGTTCATCACGTCAAACAGCCCTGGGAGCCACATCATTAAACCCGCTACCAGACAGCAGGTCACCGACTGCCACATTAGCGTCGAGAAACGCTTATTAGGGCGACCGGCGAACCATGCGCCGAAAAACGCCGCCGGGATGGGCAGTATAAACAGGATACTGACCACCATGCTGCTTAGACCGAGCCGTGCGCCTAACAATACCCCAGAGCAGGCTTCGAAGACCGCAACGCCCGCCAGGCCGCCGATCAACATCAGCACGTAACAGGTGAAAGCGCTATTACCAAACAGGGTTTTGTAGCTGGCGATCAGCCGTGGACGCGGCGCACCCGCAGGCCGTGTTTCCGGCATCCAGCGCGCCATGCTAAACGTCACACCCGCACACAGAATCAGCAGGAAAATATAGCAGGCGCGCCAGTTCCACACTGTATCCAGCATGCCGCCAATCAGCGGAGCTAACAGCGGACTGACCAGAATCCCCATGTTTAACAGACTATTGGCGTGGCGCAGTTGCGTGCCTTCGTACAGATCGCGCGGTAACGTTCGCGCCATCACACCGCCGACGCCCGTTCCCATCCCCTGGATTGCGCTGGCGATAATCAGTACCGTCAGGCTATGGGTGGTAATGGCGACCAGCGTGGCCAGCATAAAAATAGACATCCCGGCGAGGATCACCGGGCGGCGCCCTACGCGGTCTGAAAGGGGACCGTAAACCAGTTGCGACACGCCGTAGGTCAGCAGGTAGGCAGCCATTACGCTTTGCACCGCGCCTTCGCGAACGTTCAGTTCACGCGCCATATCAGCAATCGCGGGGATATAAATGGTTTGCGCCATTTGACCTACCGCCACCAGTAATACCAACATCAACAACAAATTGACGCTTCTATGCCTTTTCATTTCGCTGATTACTTTTAAAAAAGAGAAAAAAGAAGAATAAGGTGCTGCACTTTCCCGTAAATGCGCGTGGAATCTACCACAACAGAAAAAGAAGGCCAGATAGTGGGCTGGAATGTTTATGTGCTGGACGGCAGGAAATGTAAACAAAATCCGGCAACAAATGTTGCCGGATTGCATCGGGTTTACAACGACATCATGATAAGCGGAGTAAAACTGCGCCGGCGGCAATACCTCCGGCTGCGATAAGACGTATTCCGGCAACCTTTTCTTTCAGCAGCAGCCACGCGAGCAGTGCGCCAAACAGAATGGATGTTTCACGCAGCGCCGCGACCACCGCCAGCGGGGCCTGAGTCATCGCCCACAGTGCCAGGCCGTAAGACCCCATCGTACCAATCCCGCCAAGAATACCTTTTTTCCACTGCTGTACCAGATAACGTGACGCTTCCCGGCGTCGGGCGAACATCGCCCAACCCAGCAGGCAGGAGCCGTTCAGAAAGAAGGTCCACAGCGTGTAGCCCAGCGCGGTTTCTGAAAGCCGAACACCGGTGCCATCAACCAGCGTATAACCGGCGATAAAACAGGCATTAATGAGTGCCAGGATAATCCCACGTTGCGAGCCGCAGCGTCCGTTAAATGCCATCCCGAGAATAGCCAGACAGATGGTGGCAATCCCCACCCAGGCGAGTAGTGAGAGGCTATCGCCAAGAAACAGGACGCTGATAATCGCGACCAGCAGCGGCGCTGTGCCGCGCATCAGAGGATAGGTCTGGCTCATATCCGAAACCTGATAGGTTTTAGCGACCAGGACGGTATAGACCCCACCTGTAATGCGGTTGAGACAGCTAAAAACGGCAGGCTGGCGGCAGAGGGTTGCGGCGCAAAGGGTAAACAAATCAGCGCCATGATCGCAGCGGTTCCGCTGACGCTTATAGCCGAGTACAACTTGTCGTTTCCCGCTTTTACGATGGCATTCCAGCTGGCATGCAGCAGTGCGGCGAACAGCAAAATGCAGAAAACAGAAAGCGTCATGGCGGAATTCTTCCCTGAGGATGTCATAAAAACGTAACACATTGGCACGACACAAGCACCAGGGAGAAGGTGAAAGGGGAGCGGAGTGTTACCCGCCCCCCTTAGGTGCGACTTGAATCTGAATTACTTAACGTATTTCAGAACGGCATCAAGGAGTTGCAGTGCTGCAACAATGAGTTTGAGGATAAGAATAGCGATATCCACGAGGCTCATACGCTCTCCTTTTGGTACAAGGAGCACGGTGCTGGCGTACCTCGCCGCTGCCTGTTGCCAGCACCTTTGTTGACGTAACACAGTGTGCTCACTTAGGGGGTTAAGGCGCTGACGGCACCACCCGTTTCAGCCAGGACTTTGATGCGCCGGTAAAACAGCGGCCCCCTCGCGCACTGCGAACATTTACA
Source organism: Citrobacter youngae (assembly GCF_003818115.1). Classification (GTDB taxonomy): domain Bacteria; phylum Pseudomonadota; class Gammaproteobacteria; order Enterobacterales; family Enterobacteriaceae; genus Citrobacter; species Citrobacter youngae. Next base: position 70,217 of record NZ_RPOI01000023.1, read on the forward strand.
GTATAGATAGATACTGTATGTATGAACAGTATTTTATGGACAAAATCCGCAAAGCGATCCATACTCAGAAACGTCAAAATCCGTGCCTTAAATTGCGCGTTCGTTCCCGATCGCGTATACTTCTTGCGTTGACGTAACACAGTGTGTTCTGCGGTTACCAGCCGCAAACCCTGAAAAAAACCTCGCTCCGGCGGGGTTTTTTGTTTTTACATTGCGTACAGATAAACGTGATCTTTGGCGCATTTTTGCGCAGATGAAAAATTTTCCATTGTCACGCTGAAAAACCTGTGTTTGTATAAATCCTGTTAACCAACAAACAGACAAGGCTCCTAATGAACCATTCCATGCTGACTGCGACCCTACTAAAAACTGCGCCATCTCGCGCGGCGGTCGTCGTGCGTGTGGTGGTCGTCGTCGGCAATGCGCCGTAGGGTCCGGAACAACACACGATTCCAAAACCCCGCCGGCGCAAACCGGGCGGGGTTTTTCGTTTCAGAGACCTGCCCGGAGCAAAGGCCCAGAATAAAAGGACTGGAGCATGGCAAGTTCGGGCATAACATCCAAGCGTACGCGTTTTACGGGCGCAGAATTCATCGTTCATTTCCTGGAACGTCAGGGAATTAAAGTGGTCACCGGTATTCCTGGCGGCTCAATTCTCCCCGTCTACGACGCCTTGAGCCAAAGCACGAAAATCCGTCATATCCTGGCGCGCCACGAGCAGGGTGCGGGGTTTATCGCCCAGGGGATGGCACGAACCGAGGGTAAACCCGCCGTCTGTATGGCCTGTAGCGGACCGGGCGCAACCAACCTGGTGACCGCTATTGCCGATGCGCGCCTGGATTCCATCCCGTTGGTGTGTATCACCGGTCAGGTTCCGGCCTCGATGATCGGCACCGACGCCTTCCAGGAAGTCGACACCTACGGCATCTCTATCCCCATCACCAAACACAATTATCTGGTTCGCCATATCAATGAATTACCGCAGGTCATGAGCGATGCCTTCCGCATTGCGCAGTCAGGACGCCCTGGCCCGGTGTGGATAGACATACCTAAGGACATTCAAACAGCCGTATTTGACATTGAAGAGATGCCGGAGCCTGCAGAAAAAGCCCCTGCGCCAACCTTTAGCGCGGACAGCGTTCGCGATGCTGCCGCCATGATTAATGCGGCACAACGTCCGGTGTTGTATCTCGGCGGCGGCGTGATTAACGCACCTGAGCGCGTACGTGAACTAGCGGAAAAAGCGATGCTGCCCACCACCATGACCTTAATGGCGCTGGGCATGTTGCCAAAAGCGCATCCACTGTCGTTAGGTATGCTGGGCATGCACGGCGCGCGCAGCACCAACTTTATTCTGCAAGAGGCTGATTTACTGATTGTTCTTGGCGCACGTTTTGATGACCGGGCAATTGGTAAAACCGAACAGTTCTGCCCGAATGCCAAAATCATCCACGTGGATATTGACCGCGCGGAGCTGGGTAAAATCAAACAGCCGCACGTGGCCATTCAGGCAGATGTCGATGAGGTGCTGGAACAGCTGATCCCATTGATTGAGGCACAACCGCGGGACGCGTGGCATCAGATGGTGGCCGATTTACAACGCGAATTCCCTTGTACTATTCCACAGGAAAGCGATCCGCTCAGCCATTATGGGCTGATTAACGCCGTTGCCGCCTGCGTGGACGACAGCGCGATTATCACTACCGACGTCGGCCAGCACCAGATGTGGGCGGCGCAGGCTTACCCGCTGAACCGTCCGCGCCAGTGGCTGACCTCCGGCGGTCTGGGAACCATGGGCTTTGGCCTGCCTGCGGCGATTGGTGCGGCGCTGGCGAACCCGGACAAGAAAGTGCTGTGTTTCTCCGGCGACGGCAGCCTGATGATGAATATTCAGGAAATGGCGACTGCCAGCGAAAATCAGCTGGATATTAAAATTATCCTGATGAATAACGAAGCACTGGGTCTGGTGTATCAGCAGCAGAGCCTGTTCTATAAGCAAGGCGTGTTTGCTGCGACCTATCCGGGGATGATTAACTTTATGCAGATTGCCGCCGGTTTTGGTCTCGAAACCTGCGATTTAAATCATGAAGCGGACCCACAGGCGGCGCTGCAGGAGATAATCAATCGTCCAGGACCCGCGCTGATCCACGTACGTATTGATGCAGAAGAAAAAGTGTATCCGATGGTACCGCCGGGTGCGGCAAACACTGAAATGGTGGGGGAATAAGCCATGCAACAGCAGACTCATGACAACGTAATCCTGGAACTCACCGTACGCAACCACCCGGGTGTAATGACCCACGTTTGTGGGCTGTTTGCCCGCCGTGCGTTCAACGTGGAAGGTATCCTCTGTCTACCGATTCAGGACAGTGATAAGAGCCGTATCTGGCTATTGGTGAATGATGACCAGCGTCTGGAGCAGATGATAAGCCAGATCGACAAACTGGAAGATGTGGTGAAAGTGGCGCGCAACCAGTCCGACCCGTCGATGTTTAACAAAATCACCGTCTTCTTTGAGTAGTTCGCTCAAGGCTTGAACGGTAGAGCGCTTATCGTTAAGGTAAGCGCTTTTGCCGGATGGCGGCATAAATGCCTTATCCGGCCTACAGCGGCACCCGCCCGTAGGCCTGATAAGCGCAGCGCCATCAGGCGTTTTCCAGCACCAGGACATAACCCATGATTACCGTTGCCCTTATCGACGACCACCTTATCGTCCGTTCCGGGTTTGCCCAACTGTTGGGGCTGGAACCCGATTTGCAGGTTGTGGCTGAGTTTGGCTCAGGTAGCGAGGCGCTGGCAGGATTGCCGGGGCGCGGCGTGCAGGTCTGTATCTGTGACATCTCCATGCCTGACATTTCCGGCCTCGAACTGTTAAGCCAGTTGCCAAAAGGCATGGCGATTATCATGCTCTCCGTCCACGACAGCCCGGCGCTGGTGGAGCAGGCGTTGAACGCAGGGGCGCGAGGCTTCCTCTCAAAACGCTGTAGCCCGGATGAGCTGATTGCCGCGGTGCGTACCGTGGCAACCGGCGGCTGCTATTTAACGCCGGACATCGCCGTCAAACTGGCGGCCGGGCGTCAGGACCCGCTCACCAAACGCGAACGTCAGGTGGCAGAAAAACTGGCGCAAGGGATGGCAGTCAAAGAGATTGCGGCTGAACTGGGCTTGTCACCAAAAACGGTACACGTGCACCGCGCCAACCTGATGGAAAAGTTGGGCGTAAGCAACGATGTTGAGTTGGCTCGGCGGATGTTTGACGGCTGGCAATGAACACGTTCTTTTCCCGGTTAGTCACCATTGTTGCCTGCTTTTTTATCTTCTCTGCCGCATGGTTTTGCCTGTGGAGCATCAGCCTTCATCTGGTTGAACGCCCGGAGCTGGCAGTGCTGCTGTTTCCATTCGGCCTGCGCCTGGGCTTAATGCTGCAATGTTCGCGCGGCTACTGGCCGGTACTGTTGGGTGCGGAATGGCTGCTTCTGTTCTGGCTGGCGCAGGAAGTGGCGCTGTCCCATCTGCCGCTTTTGGTGATCGGTAGCTTTCTCACCTTACTTCCCGTCGCACTGACCTCACGTTTCCGCCATCAGCGTGACTGGCGCACATTGTTATTACAGGGGGCAGCGCTGACCGCAGCGGCACTGCTGCAATCGCTACCATGGCTTGGGCAAGGTGAAGAGGCGTGGACCGTGCTGCTGCTGACGCTCACCGGCGGATTAACGCTGGCGCCGATCTGCCTGGTGTTCTGGCACTATCTGACCAGCACCACCTGGCTGCCGCTGGGCCCTGCGGTGGTGTCGCAGCCGGTGAACTGGCGCGGGCGGCATCTGGTCTGGTACCTGCTGCTGTTTAGCGTCAGCCTGTGGCTACAGCTCGGTTTACCCGCCGAGCTTTCGCGCTTCACACCGTTTTGCCTCGCGTTGCCGATCATTGCGCTGGCCTGGCACTACGGCTGGCAGGGGGCGCTGATTGCGACGCTGATGAACGCCATCGCGCTGATTGCCAGCCAGACCTGGCACGATCATCCCGTCGACTTGCTGCTCTCCTTGCTGGTGCAAAGCCTGACCGGGCTGCTGCTCGGCGCGGGCATTCAGCGTCTGCGTGAGCTTAACCAGTCGCTGCAAAACGAATTAGCGCGCAACCATCGTCTGGCTGAACGCCTGCTGGAGACCGAAGAGAGCGTGCGCCGCGATGTGGCGCGTGAACTGCACGATGATATCGGCCAAACCATCACCGCCATTCGTACCCAGGCGGGTATTGTCCAGCGCCTGGCGCCGGAAAACGCAGGGGTGAAGCGTAGCGGGGCACACATCGAACAACTTTCTCTCGGCGTGTACGATTCGGTGCGTCGCCTGTTAGGCCGCCTGCGACCACGCCAGTTGGACGATCTCACGCTGGAGCAGGCCATCCGCTCATTGATGCGTGAAATGGAGCTGGAAAGCCGCGGCATCGTCAGCCATCTCGACTGGCGAATTGACGAATCTGCACTCAGCGAAAGCCAGCGGGTGACGCTGTTTCGCGTCTGCCAGGAAGGGCTGAACAACATCGTTAAGCACGCCAACGCCAGCGCGGTGACACTTCAGGGCTGGCAACAGGATGAACGACTGATGCTGGTGATTGAGGACGACGGCAGCGGCCTGCCGCCGGGGTCGAATAAGCAGGGATTTGGCCTCACCGGGATGCGTGAGCGCATTACGGCCCTCGGCGGTAAGCTTTCGATATCCTGTACGCACGGTACGCGGGTCAGCGTCTCTTTGCCTCAGCGTTATGTGTAAGGAATGGCAATGTTTCAGTTTCTAAAAGCCCCGGCTAATGCGCCACACATTACCAATAAAAGTGAGGTAGATGCCCGTTATCGCTACTGGCGGCGGCATATTCTGACCACCATCTGGCTTGGCTACGCGCTGTTCTATTTCACGCGCAAAAGCTTCAACGCTGCGGTGCCGGATATCCTCACCAGCGGTGTGCTGACCCGCAGCGACATTGGCCTGTTGGCAACGCTGTTTTACATCACTTACGGCCTGTCGAAGTTTGTCTCTGGTATCGTCAGCGATCGTTCCAACGCCCGCTATTTTATGGGCATTGGTTTGATTGCCACCGGCGTGGTAAACATCCTGTTCGGTTTCTCGACCTCGCTTTGGGCCTTTGCGCTACTGTGGGCACTGAATGCGTTCTTCCAGGGCTGGGGGTCGCCGGTCTGTGCGCGTTTATTGACCGCATGGTATTCGCGTACCGAACGCGGTGGCTGGTGGGCGCTATGGAACACTGCGCATAACGTCGGCGGGGCGCTGATCCCGATGGTGATGGCGGCGACGGCGCTGCATTATGGCTGGCGTGCAGGAATGATGATTGCCGGAATACTGGCGATTGTGGTCGGATTTTTCCTGTGCTGGCGGTTGCGCGACAGGCCGCAGGCGATTGGCTTACCTCCGGTTGGCGACTGGCGACATGATGAGTTAGAAATTGCCCAGCAGCAGGAGGGTGCAGGCTTAACCCGCAAAGAAATTCTCACTCGCTATGTGTTGCTGAATCCCTACATCTGGCTGCTGTCGTTGTGTTATGTGCTGGTGTACGTGGTACGTGCGGCGATCAATGACTGGGGTAATCTGTACATGTCAGAAACGCTGGGGGTCGATCTGGTGACCGCCAACACCGCGGTGACCATGTTTGAACTGGGCGGGTTTATTGGGGCTCTGGTGGCGGGTTGGGGGTCAGATAAGCTGTTCAACGGCAATCGTGGGCCAATGAACCTGATTTTTGCCGCCGGGATTTTGCTTTCCGTCGGTTCGCTGTGGCTGATGCCGTTCGCCAGCTACGTGATGCAGGCAGCGTGCTTCTTCACCACCGGATTTTTCGTCTTTGGCCCGCAAATGCTGATTGGTATGGCGGCGGCGGAGTGCTCGCACAAAGAGGCGGCTGGGGCGGCGACCGGGTTTGTCGGGCTGTTCGCTTACCTGGGCGCTTCGCTCTCCGGTTGGCCGCTGGCGAAGGTAATGGAAGTCTGGCACTGGACCGGATTCTTTGTGGTTATCGCCATCGCGGCGGGGATCTCCGCGCTGTTGCTGTTGCCGTTTTTGAATGCCCAGGCGCCGCGTGAGCCTGGTGAAGCGTGATGTACCTCACCTTTTTGCCCCGAGTGGGGTAAAACTAAGAAATTTTCCCGGTTTCACCTGGACGCTGTCTCAGGCGTGATCCCCGGCTGATTTTTACAATGCCTGCTATTCGCAGGTATAAAAATTAGCTCGGAGAGTCCTATGCTGGCCTTCTTAAACCAGGTGCGCAAGCCAACCCTGGATCTGCCGCTCGATGTGCGGCGCAAAATGTGGTTCAAACCGTTCATGCAGTCTTATCTGGTAGTTTTCATCGGCTACCTGACCATGTACCTGATCCGCAAAAACTTCAACATCGCGCAGAACGACATGATCTCCACCTACGGGCTGAGCATGACGCAACTGGGGATGATTGGCCTGGGCTTCTCCATCACCTACGGCGTGGGTAAAACGCTGGTTTCTTATTACGCGGATGGCAAAAACACCAAGCAGTTCCTGCCGTTTATGTTGATCCTCTCTGCTATCTGTATGCTCGGTTTTAGCGCCAGCATGGGGGCGGGTTCGACCAGCCTGTTTCTGATGATCGCCTTTTACGCGCTGAGCGGCTTCTTCCAGAGTACCGGCGGCTCGTGTAGTTATTCCACCATCACCAAATGGACGCCGCGTCGCAAGCGGGGTTCTTACCTCGGTATGTGGAACATCTCCCACAACCTCGGCGGTGCGGGTGCGGCAGGCGTGGCGCTGTTTGGCGCTAACTATCTGTTCGACGGTCACGTCATCGGGATGTTTATCTTCCCGTCGATTATCGCGCTGATTGTTGGTTTTATCGGCCTGCGCTACGGCAGTGACTCCCCGGAATCTTATGGTCTCGGTAAAGCTGAAGAGTTGTTCGGCGAGGAGATCAGCGAAGAAGACAAAGAGACCGAAGAAAACGAGATGACGAAATGGCAGATCTTTGTTGAGTACGTGCTGAAAAACAAAGTGATCTGGTTGTTATGTTTCTCGAACATCTTCCTGTACGTGGTGCGTATCGGTATTGACCAGTGGTCCACCGTCTACGCTTTCCAGGAGCTAAAGCTCTCCAAAGAAGTGGCGATTCAGGGCTTTACCCTGTTTGAAGTGGGCGCGCTGGTCGGCACGCTGCTGTGGGGCTGGCTCTCTGACCTGGCGAATGGTCGCCGTGCGCTGGTGGCCTGCGTGGCGCTGGCATTAATCATTGCGACACTGGGCGTTTATCAGCACGCCAGCAACCAGTATGTCTATCTGGCGTCGCTGTTTGCGCTGGGCTTCCTGGTGTTTGGTCCGCAGCTGTTGATTGGCGTGGCGGCAGTCGGATTTGTGCCGAAAAAAGCGATTGGCGCCGCCGATGGGATTAAAGGTACTTTCGCCTATCTGATTGGTGACAGCTTCGCCAAGCTGGGTCTGGGGATGATTGCTGATGGTACGCCGATTTTCGGCCTCACCGGCTGGGCAGGAACCTTCGCCGCGCTGGACACCGCCGCCATCGGTTGTATCTGCCTGATGGCTATCGTGGCCGTGTTTGAAGAACGTAAAATTCGTCGCGAGAAAAAGATTCAACAACTGAAAATCGCTTAAGTTAAGTGTGCATTGGTAACTTTTGCCCGCCTTAATGGCGGGCTTTTTTATGCCTTAAACTGGCTGGTTTCATGTACCAGATTACGTAGCCACTGATGAGCGGCATCGCGGTGCGTGCGTTCATGCCAGGCCATGCTTTTTGTAAAACCGGCAATGGGCAGCGGGGGCGGCAAAACGCACATTCGTGTCTCGTCATATGCCAGACGGGCAGGAACCACGGCAATCATATCGCTGATGGCGAGGATGTCCGGCAATACCAGGAAGCTGCTAACCGACAAACCAATCTGCCGTTGGCGTCCGACGCTTGCCAGTGCCTCATCGGTGACGCCCCAGAAACTTTCACCCTCATAAGAAACCAGCACATGCTCCAGCGCGCAGAAGCGATCGAGCGTCAGCGTTTTTCCCGCGTCAGGATGCTCATGACGCATGAGGCAGACGTACTCTTCATCATATAACCCCCGACTGTGCAGGTTATCGGGCGTTGTATCCGGCGTCAGTAACGCCAGGTCGACTTTCCCCTGCTCAAACTGCGTGGTAAGTAGCGCTGGCTCAACCGGAACCACCCGCACACGGATGCCTGGGGCGCGCACGCGAAGCGCGGCAATAAACGGCACGATCACTGCTTTGAGCGCGTAATCCGTAGCGGCGACGGTAAAGGTGAGCGCTGCGGTGAGCGGGTCAAACTGTGTCGGTTTAAGCAGGGTATCGATGTCGCTGAGGATCTGTTTGACCGGGGCGGCCAACTGTTGGGCACGCAGCGTCGGGACAATGCCGTGCGGCGTGCGACTAAATAGCGGATCGTCAAAATAGTCGCGTAGGCGGTTGAGCATACCGCTTACCGCAGGCTGTGTGAGCGACAGCCGCTGTGCCGCCCGGGTTACGCTGCGTTCATCCAGCAGGGCATCCAGCGTTTTTAACAGATTAAGATCGAGCGTTCTGATATCAGATATCATGATGTCTGCCTGCGAGTTCAATAAGTCACATTATGACACGTTCAGTCGTCGACAGAGGTGAATTTGCCGCTATGATGGGCGTCCTGTCTGGTAATGGATGTGCGCATGATTTGGATAATGCTGGCCACGTTGGTGGTTGTTTTTGTGGTGGGATTTCGGGTGCTAACGTCCGGGTCGCGGCGGGCAATTCGCCGTCTGAGCGAGCGACTGAACATTGATGTCGTGCCGGTAGAATCGATGATCGATCAGATGGGAAAAGTACAGGGTGAGGCTTTTTTACAGTACCTCCACCGCCCTGATGAATCACATCTGCAAAATGCCGCCCAGGTGCTGTTGATCTGGCAAATCGTGATTGTCGACGGCAGTGAGCAGAACCTGTTGCAATGGCACCGCTGGCTGCAAAAAGCCCGGCTGGCTGCACCTATTACCGATGCGCAGGTACGTTTGGCGCTTGGTTTTCTGCGCGAGATGGAGCCGGATATGCAGGAGCTTAATGCGTTTCAGATGCGCTATAACGCCTTTTTCCAGCCCGAGGATGGCGTGCACTGGCTGCACTGATATCAAAATTTATGATGACGATTATTTTGAATCGTCATTATCTTTATATCTTACGCGAAAGCATGATGTACCTCGTTAACTCACACGACGAGGTACATCATGAATCAAGCGACTCAACAAAGTGCAATTATCTGGCCTGAAGCGTATCTGCCGGGGACGACCGATAACTTTGCCTCAAATGAAATTATCGTTGCCGGACTGAGCGCCCGTGCCGTCTGGGCACAGCTTAATGACACAACGCGCTGGCCAACGTATTACAGCAACGTGGCGGATATCCGGTTTCATGACGGTTCCGGTCCGTTGTTAAGCATGAATGCCCGTTTTCGTTTTACGACTTTTGGTTTCCCAATCGAAGCGCAAATCACCGAGTATGTGCCGCCGGTTGACGGCCAGGCCGCGCGTGTTGCCTGGCATGGCTGGGCGGAAGGTGATGCCACTACACGTCTGGATGTGATCCACGCCTGGCTCTTTGAGGATTTACCCGGCGGGCGCGTACGTATTCTGACCCAGGAATCACAAATTGGCGTTCCGGCACAAGAACTGGCGCGTACGCTGCCCAATCCGATGATCAACGGTCACCAGGAGTGGATAACCGGCCTGGCCCGGGCTGCGCGTGACGCTAAATTGAGCCAGTAAGGGTGCTCTGTCCTGGGCCGGATAAGGTGCAGCCGACATCCGATGAATAGTTGTCAAAACGTTAAATTCGTCACAAATTTAATGCTACACTGCGTAACTTTTCTACAATAACCCCACGCAGGTAACAAAATGAGTGAAGCTGTTGAACAAAAATCCCGCGCTGAGGCAAATTCCCGACCTAACTGGTCGGCGGTATTTGCCGTGGCGTTCTGCGTTGCCTGCCTGATAACCGTTGAGTTTCTGCCCGTGAGCCTGTTAACGCCGATGGCGCAGGATCTGGGGATTTCTGAAGGTGTGGCGGGGCAATCGGTGACCGTGACGGCATTTGTCGCCATGTTCGCCAGCCTGTTTGTGACGCAAATTATTCAGGCGACCGATCGTCGCTATGTGGTGATCCTGTTTTCGGTGCTGCTGACGCTTTCCTGTCTGCTGGTTTCCTTTGCCAATTCTTTTTCGCTGCTGCTCGTTGGCCGCGCCTGCCTCGGTCTGGCGCTTGGTGGCTTCTGGGCGATGTCGGCGTCGCTGACCATGCGTCTGGTTCCTGCACGTACGGTGCCGAAAGCGCTGTCGGTGATTTTTGGTGCAGTCTCTATCGCGCTGGTGATTGCCGCGCCGCTGGGGAGCTTTTTGGGCGGCATTATCGGCTGGCGTAATGTGTTTAATGCGGCGGCGGTGATGGGCGTGCTGTGCACAATTTGGGTGGTGAGAGCGTTGCCTTCGCTGCCTGGCGAGCCTTCGCATCAGAAACAAAACATGTTCAGCCTGTTGCAGCGACCGGGGGTGATGGCCGGGATGATTGCCATCTTCATGTCCTTTGCCGGACAGTTCGCCTTCTTTACCTATATTCGCCCGATCTATATGAATCTGGCGGGCTTTGACGTTGATGGCCTGACGCTGGTGCTGCTGAGCTTCGGTATTGCCAGCTTTGTTGGTACGTCGCTTTCGTCGATGATTTTGAAGCGTTCGGTCAAACTGGCGTTAGCCGGTGCGCCACTGGTGCTGGCGCTCAGTGCGCTGGTCCTGATTCTGTGGGGCAGTGACAAAGTGGTGGCGGCGGGTATTGCGATTATTTGGGGACTGTTGTTTGCGCTGGTACCGGTCGGCTGGTCGACGTGGATCACGCGCTCGCTTGCCGATCAGGCAGAAAAAGCCGGATCCATCCAGGTCGCCGTGATCCAGCTTGCCAATACCTGCGGGGCCGCGGTGGGAGGCTATGCGCTCGATACTCTCGGACTGCTGTCACCCCTGATGATTTCCGGCAGCCTGATGCTGCTGACGGCGCTTCTGGTGGCAGCAAAAGTTCGCATAAAGGGTATGCAATAAACTAAAGCTCGGTATGCCGGATCGCTATCCGGCATCCTGGTTATTTTTAATTAAAACCATTGTTTTCGGCAGTATGGGCAAACCATTCGCCGCTCTTTTTCACCGTACGTTTTTGCGTTGCTAAATCTAACTGAACAAAACCGTAGCGGTTTTTATATCCGTTGAGCCAGGACCAGTTATCAATAAAAGTCCACATATGGTAGCCAAGACAATTACAGCCTTCGCTGATGCCTTTATGTAGCCATTTTAGATGCTCAGAAACAAATTCAATACGATAGCTGTCGTTGATCTGGTCATGCTCAACGAAACGCTGCTCATTTTCCACACCCATACCATTTTCAGAAATAAAGCAGCGTGGGTTGCCGTAATTATCACGCAGATTAGTAATAATATCGTAAATACCTGGCTCATAAATTTCCCAGCCACGATAAGGGTTCATTTTCCGCCCCGGCATTTCGTAATAATCAAACAGCCACTCCGGCATAAACGGCGCGTTTGGATTGACGGCAGTATCACGACATTTCACGCGGCGCGGCTGATAATAATTGATACCGAGCAGGTCGATTTTCCCCTCGGCGATGAGCTGACTGTCGCCCGGCTGGCATACCGGTAACTGATCGTACTCTTTCAGCAGTTTGACCAGATCCGCCGGATATTCCCCTTTTAGTACCGGATCAAGAAAGCTGCGGTTAAACAGCAGATCCGCATGGTGCGCGGCTTTTACATCCGCCGGGTGCTGCGAGCGTGGATAAGAGGGCGTCAGATTCAGGATCACACCGATTTCACCGCCGTAGTTTCCGGCGCGATACGCCCGCACCGCCGTGGAATGCGCCAGTACAGTGTGATACGCCACGGTGGCCGCACGTTTGAAATCCACCACGTTTGGGTAATGGAAGTCATACAGATAGCCGCCTTCTACCGGGACAATCGGCTCGTTAAAGGTGAACCAGTGCTTCACCCGGTTGCCGAACAATGTAAAACATGTCTGTGCGTAGCGGCCAAACGCCTCAACCACGTCACGGTTTTCCCAGCCGCCTTTCTCCTGCATCACCATTGGCATGTCAAAGTGGAACAGGGTGATAAATGGCGTAATGCCTTGCGCCAGCAGCTCGTCGATGACGTTGTTATAGAATTCGACGGCTTCCGGATTAACCTCGCCGGTACCGTCCGGGATCAGGCGTGACCAGCTCAGAGACGTACGGAAGCTGTTGTGCTTCAGCTGCTTGAGCAGTGCGATGTCCTGTTTCCAGTGCTGATAAAAGGTTGAGGTGTTTGCCGGGCCAATCCCCTGATGGAAGCGCCCTGGCTGACGGTCGAACCACTCGTCCCACGTGGTCTGGCTTTTGCCGCCGTTCAGGCTATCCCCTTCGGTTTGCAGTGCCGAGCAGGCACTGCCCCACCAGAAGTTTTCTGGAAAACGGTATCGCATTGTTGTTGCTCCATTGCTATTTATACGTTCTGGCAACAATACGTGTTTTTGCGACACGGAAACCGGTTACAGTGCTCATTTTACAACAAGATGCTTATAAATCCGGGCATTCCACTTTGCCAAGTGCTTCCCAGTAGTTGTTCTGATTGTTTCTTTGAATTGCCAGAATGGCTTCGTGGATGTGCTGTTGGTTACGCGTATCAGCCATAATCGTTTTTTCCCACACCTCATCAGATGGCGAGCCTTGCGGGGTGCAAATTTTACGTAAGTCCTTCAAAACGGTATTTTTTTCGTGTACAGCCTGCAGACTGCCATATGCCGAGTCGGCTTGCGCCAGACCGGGTAGTGTGAAAAGGATGGCAATAATCGGAAAAATGACTCGTTTCATGTTAATAATCCTTGTTGTCTATGCGCATCATCTCAAGAGTAAGTGTAGACGGCATACGACTCACTCATCACCCTGTGTTAATGTCTAAAAATAAATCAGCCAGAAGTTGTAGTTATTTCAGGAGGATAGGATGCAAATACAGATTACGGATACGATTACCGAAGACGATCAAAATGCCCTGCTTGCCGGATTGCGCGCCTACAACCGCCAGTTCCTGAGAACCACCAATTTTGGCGACCTGGCGGTGTACTGGCGCGATGAAAGCAATGAAATTCTGGGCGGGCTGATTGGCAAAATCAAAGGCGAATGGCTGTGTATTGATTTCCTGTGGATGCATGATTCGCTGCGTAAAGGCGGTTACGGCACAAAATTGATGCAGGCTGCCGAGCAGACAGCGCGTGAGAGAGGATGCCTGCATGCGCTGGTGGACACGATGAGTTTCCAGGCGCTGCCGTTTTATCAGAAAAACGGCTATCAGCTGCAAATGACCCTCGATAACTTTCCGGAAACCGGCTCAGCGCGGCATTATTTGTCGAAAACGTTTTGATGACCGGAAGGTCTGGACGCCGCCTCACTGTCTTGCGTAGCAGAATAGTGTATGTTCTGAACAATCATTTATTTCTTAAGCGGTAAAGAGATGAGACGGATTGAGATAATACTGGGGGAGCTGGAACGGCTGACGCGAGGACTGAATCTTGCCCATCTGGCGCAGGAAACGGCGTTCACAGCGGAAGCTATCGGCTTTAACCTCGGACTGGCGCGCAACTCGGTCAGTAAAGATCTCAATCAGCTCTGGAACGACGGCCTGGCGATTAAAAGCCGCGGACGCCCGGTATTCTTTCTGCATCGTCAGGCGATTGAAACGCTGCTGGGGCGCAAACTGGATGAGTCCGAGCGCGAAGTGCAAACCGTTGCCGACCTGTTGCCTGTTCAGGAAAACCAGGCGACAGACGATCCCTTTTCCGGCCTGATTGGTTACGATCGCAGCCTGCGCGATGCGGTGGAAAAAGGCCGCGCGGCAGTGCTGTATCCCCACGGGCTGCACGTTCTGCTGACCGGCCCCTCCGGCGTCGGCAAAACCTTTTTTGCCGAACTGATGCACCGTTTCGCCTGCGAACGTGCAGCGGGAACGCCCCCGCCGCTGGTCTATTTCAACTGCGCGGAATATGCCCATAACCCGGAGTTGCTCTCTTCGCATCTGTTTGGTCATCGACAGGGAGCGTTTACCGGCGCAAACGAAAATAAACCGGGTCTGGTCGAGCAGGCCGACGGCGGCTATCTGCTGCTCGATGAAGTGCATCGCCTACCGTATGAAGGTCAGGAAAAGCTGTTCTCTATTCTCGACAAAGGTGAATATCGGCCGCTGGGCTCAAGCGCCGTGGCGCGGTCAATCTCGGTTCGCCTGATATGTGCGACCACCGAACCGGTAAGTTCGGCGTTGCTGCGCACTTTCCAGCGACGTATTCAGGTATGTATCGATTTGCCCGGCATCCGCCAGCGTTCGGTGGAAGAGCAGGTTGAACTGATCGTTGGCTTCTTACAGCGTGAGAGCCGCAAAATCGAGCGTACGATAAGCATCGACCGTACCTTGCTGCTCTGGCTGCTGAACAAGCCGCTGGAAGGCAACATTGGTCAGCTTAAAAGCGATATTCAGTTTCTCTGCGCCCAGGCCTGGGCTTCGGGAATGACGGAGCACAGCGATACGCTACAGTTGGATAAACGTCTGACCGAGATCCCCTTTAACGCCACGCCGGAACAACGTCTGCTGGTTGGCGCACTGTTCGAAGGCAAAGAGCATTTAAGCATCGATGCCCGCACGCTGCCGGCGCTGAAAAATTCGCTGGCCACCGGAGCCGAAATTGAAGAGAGCGATCTTTTCTACAGCTTCCTGACCCGCGAATATATCAACCTGCGTAACAGCAACGTGCCGCCAGCCGAAACGCTGGCAATCCTCAAAAACAAGCTCAGTTCGATATTTGAATATGGTCTCTATAGCCGCGACAGCGTGGCGCATCCTCCGCGCTATGGCGATCAGATTGAAGAGCGCGTCACGCTGCTGATCGGCTGCGTTGAGCAGGTGCTTGGTTTTACGCTGCCGGAAAATCTGGTTAACCCGCTGCGCAAACACTTCCTGGCGCTGATTGGCTATGTGCAGCGCGGCCTTATTCCGCAACTTTATTCTTCCAGCCTGATCCTCGATCGCTGCAAAGATGAATACGAAAACGCTACGCTGTTATGCCGAAAAATCAATGAACTGCTGCATATTCAGTGTCCGGCGACGGAAGTGGTCTGGCTGTGCCTGTTCCTCAAAGAGTGTCGCCATTACCGCCAACGGATTGACGCCAGTCCGGACTGCGGGGTGATTTTGATTGCCCACGGTGCAACGACGGCGACAAGTCAGGCGCAGTACGTGAATCGCGTGCTGGAGCGCGAGGTGTTCAGCGCTATCGATATGCCTTTCGAGCAGTCGGTGCATGACACGCTGGAAGCTTTGACACAGATGATCCAGACCCGAAAATATCGCCGGTTGATCCTGATGGTGGATATTGGCTCGCTGGTCCATTTTGGCAGCACGATCAGTAAGTTATTCCAGATAGACGTACTGCTGATGCCCAATATCACGCTCACCAGCCTGCTGGAAATCGGGCTGGATTTAAGCTACGAAACCAGCGACTTGCCGCAGCTGGCGGCGTTGATGCAGAGCAAAAATATTCCCTGTCAGCTCTGTACGCCGCAGCAGGAAAATAGCGGTAAAGTGCTGGTTATCTCCTGCATCACAGGAATGGGAACAGCAGAAAAAATCAAAAAGGTGCTGGAAGAGAGTTTCGGCGAGTTAATGTCGCAGGATACGCGGATGGTGATCCTCGATTACAACGAAGTTCGCAGCCTGGAGCGTGTTCAGCAGGCGATTAACGCCAGTGAACGCCTGGCGGGAATAGTGGGCACTTTCCAGCCAGGACTGCCGGATATTCCGTTTATCTCGCTCGAGGAGCTGTTCTCTGAGCAAGGCCCCGAGCTGGTACTCAGCCTGCTGACGCCAGATCTCTCCAGCAGCGAACGCCGTCTGGAGATGGAGCGCAGCGCGATGCGTTTTATCAGCGCGTTGACTATGGAGAGCATCATTAACCATATTTCGGTGCTCAACCCGCAGCGTATTCTCAAAGAGATGGAAGGCGTGCTGAATCATCTGACCACCGCGCTTTCGCTCAAACCGAGTCGTCAGGTGACACTGCGCTTCCTGATCCACTGCTGCTGTATGGTCGAGCGTATCGTGATTAACCGTAAACCGTTACAGATGGCGCTGGAGAACAAGCCGGATCTGGATAATCGCGCGTTTAGTGTCATTAAATCCGCTTTCCTGCCGATCGAAGAGGCCTATGCCATTCGCTTATCGGACGCGGAATATTTTTATATCTACGAACTGCTGTATAGCTAATCCCTTTACTGGCGCGGCTTTCTGCCCCGCCAGCACTCCTCTCTTCCCTGCGTGACACAAATTCTGGCACAGCCTTTGCTCTGTTTACTTATGTCTATGTAATCGAGCCAGGAGGCCATTTTGACTACCACTGAATCCTTGCCCCAGATCCTGCTGCTGACCCATGGCGGCTGGGGGCAACAGCTTTGCAACAGCCTGCGCATGGTGATGGGTGAAATCAAAGGCGTGACGGAAATTGCGCTGATGCCCGTTGATACACTCGGCGAGTTTTACCAGCGCGTTGAAGCTGTGGTGAAAACCATGCCGGAAGGTTCACTGATCCTGACTGATTTTATTGGCGGCACCACCTCTAACGTGGCGGCGCGGCTGAGTGCCGATTACCCGGTGGCAGTGATTTCCGGGCTCAATGCCTCTTTGCTGCTGGAGGCGCTCGACAAACGCGAGCATGGCCAGTTGACCACCTGCGTGGCTGAACTGGTCGAGGCCGGGCGTAGCAGTTGCCTGGACGTTGTCGCCCACGTGCGTCAATTACAACAATCACAATAAGGAATAAACATCATGGCAAACATCGTCTTATGTCGTATCGATAGCCGTCTGATTCATGGACAAGTGGTGACTAAATGGGTTGGACAATCTCAGGCCAACCGGATTACGGTGGTCAGCGATGAGCTGGATGCCGATCCGTTTATGAAAAATATCTACCTGATGGCCGCGCCGCCGAACATCAAAGTGGATTGCTTCGGTAACCAAAGTTTTGCTGCCGCCTGGAAAGAAAACCAGCTTGGTGACGGCAAAGTGCTGGTGCTGTTCCCCTCTCTGGCGGCGGTGCAGGAAGCGGTCCAGTTAGGCTTTGATGTCACCACCATTCAGGTCGGTGGGCTGGGCGGTGGGCCAAACCGCAAAGCGGTATTCCAGAACATTACGCTGGATGAAAAAGACGTCGGCATTCTGAGCGACCTGAAAAATCGTGGGATTCAGGTGTTCTTCCAGACTATCCCGGAAGATAAGCCTCAGTCGCTGGACGATATCCTGAAAAAATTCTAATTCTTTGATAACAGGGTACTTAACTATGGATACTTTAGTCTTTGCAAGCCTGATGGGGTTGTATTACTGGTTTGCCCGATTACGCCTTGGCTACACCTTCTCCGCCATGCTGCTACAGCCCGTCGTGATTGCCGTATTCGTTGGCCTGCTGTTAGGCAACATGGAAACGGCGATGATCATCGGTGCAGGCATGCAGCTGGTTTATCTCGGCGTGACCTCTACGCCAGGCGGTAACGTCCCGTCGGATCCTGCGCTAGCTGCCTGTATTTCAATTCCTATCGCCGTGAAGGCCGGAATGGATCCGAACCTGGCTATCGCGCTGGCGATCCCATTCGGCGTCATCGGCGTGTTCCTCGACCAGCTGCGCCGCACGTTAAACGCAGCGTGGGTGCATATGGCCGACAAGCATGCGGAAACGGCCAACATGGCGGGCATTATGCGCTGTGCATTCCTCTACCCGGCGTTGCTTGGCCTTGTACTGCGTTTCCCGGTGGTTTTCGCCGCCAACTATTTTGGTCAGGACGTGGTGGAAAGCTTCCTCAAGCTGATGCCGCACTGGCTGACGCACTCCTTTGAAATTATGGGCGGCATTCTGCCAGCGCTGGGCTTTGCCATCACCATTATGGTGATCGGTAAAAAGAGCCTGCTGCCGTGGTTTATCGGCGGATTCTTTGCGGTGCTGTACCTGAAGGTAGACATCATGGCGATGGCAATCTTTGGTACCTGCGTGGCCTTCCTGATTAAAGGTCTGGCGAAAAATGAAGGAGCAGCATGATGAGCAGCGACGTAATGCAACATGAACTGGTGGAGCGTGCGCGTGAAAGCGGTACGCTGACCAAAGCAGACATCACCAAAGCCTGGTTTATCTACTGGCTGGGCGCGGAAGTTTCCAGCTCCTATGAGCGTTTGCAAAGCCTGATTTTCTGCGCCTCGATGACGCCGATCATCAAAAAGCTCTACCCGCAAAAAGAGGAACAGGTAGAAGCGCTGAAACGCCATCTGAACTTCTTCAACTCAGAGCAGACGTTCGGGGCGGTAATTCAGGGGATCTCCATTGCGATGGAGGAGCAAAAAACGCGCGGTGAGCCGATCAGCGACGCCTCCATCACCGGGATAAAAACGGGCTTGATGGGGCCGCTGGCCGGGATGGGGGACTCCATCATCTGGGCCGCAGTGATGCCGCTGTTAATTGCTATTTTCATCCCATTCGCCGCCAATGGCAGCGCGATGGGCGGAATTGTACCGTTAATCCTCTACCCGGCCATTACGCTGGCAATCAGCTATGGCATGGTGCACAAAGGCTATACGCTGGGACGTGACTCGATAATTGGTCTGCTGCAGGGAGGGCGAATTAAGGAACTGATCTACGGCGCGAACGTGTTGGGCCTGATCATGATGGGCGCGCTGTCGGCAAGCTACGTCAAGATCACCACGCCGTTAAAACTCAGCGCCCTGAAAGGCTCTGAAGTGGTGGTCCAGCAAATCCTCGACTCTATTGCCCCCGGCCTGCTGCCGCTGGCGGCGGTGTTCGCCATCTACTTCTATCTGGTGAAGAAAGGACCGCGTTACACCACGATTTTGCTGTCGATTGTCGCGCTCAGCGTGGTCTGTTCGCTGCTTGGAGTGTTGTAAGCCATGACACAGAATATCTATCAACAACTGGGGCTAAAACAGGTGATTAACGCCTGCGGCAAAATGACGATTCTGGGCGTTTCCAGCGTCGCGCCGGAAGTGATGCAGGCCACCGCGCGGGCAGCTTCGGCCTTTGTTGAAATTGACCGGCTGGTGGACCGTACCGGTGAATTGGTTTCCCGCTACACCGGCGCGGAGGACAGCTATGTTACTTCGTGCGCCTCGGCGGGTATTGCGATTGCCGTTGCCGCGGCCATTACCCGCGGTGACCAGGCGCGAGTCACGTTGATGCCGGATAGCGCGGGTATGGCTAATGAAGTGGTCATGCTGCGCGGGCATAACGTTGACTACGGTGCGCCCATCACCAGCGCGATCCGCTTAGGGGGTGGACGCGTGGTGGAGGTTGGCTCAAGTAATCTGGCGGCCTGCTGGCAGCTGGAGAGCGCGATTACCGATAACACCGCCGCGCTGCTGTATGTGAAATCGCACCACTGCGTGCAGAAAGGCATGTTGAGCATTGCCGACTTCGTACAGGTTGCGCAGGTTCATAACCTGCCGCTGATTGTCGATGCCGCCGCCGAGGAGGATTTACACGCCTGGGTGGCGAGCGGGGCGGATATGGTGGTCTACAGCGGGGCAAAAGCCTTTAACGCGCCGACCTCCGGGTTTATCACCGGAAAGAAAAAGTGGATTGCCGCGTGTAAAGCGCAGCACCACGGAATTGCCCGGGCGATGAAGATCGGCAAAGAGAATATGGTCGGGCTGGTGTATGCCCTGGAAAACTATCATCAGGGGCAAACCGTGGTCACCGCCGAAGAGCTTCGCCCCGTGGCGCAGGCGATTTCAGCGATTCGCGGACTGAAGGCGGATATTGAGCAGGACGAAGCCGGGCGCGCCATCTGGCGGATTCGTATTCGGGTGAATGCACAAGAGCTGGGGATGGATGCTTACGCCGTAGAAGCGCAGCTGCGAGAGGGTGATATCGCGATTTACGCGCGTCGTTACAACCTTCATCAGGGCGTCTTTAGTCTTGACCCGCGTACGGTCGCAGAAGGGGAAATGGCGCTGATCGTGGCGCGACTAAAGGAGATTGCAGAGCATGCAGCGCATTAATTTTTATCGCAATAAAGTGGCTATTAACGTGCTGGCGAAGGATATCGCCAACGCACGGGAAATCTATGACGCTGCCGAAGGTCACGCGGCGATCGGCATCCTTTCCGCACAGTTTGCCTCGGTTGAGGAAGGGGTTAAGGAAGTAAAACGCTGGATGGCCGACGTGCCGTCGATTTCCGTGGGGTTGGGGGCCGGTGACCCGGCGCAGTATTATAAAGCGGCGATGATTGCCTCACGGATCCATCCGGCACACGTCAACCAGACCTTTACCGGTTGTGGGTTTGCGGCAGGCGCGCTGGCCGCAACGGGCGGTGAACAGACCCATATCAACGCGTTAGTCAGTCCCACGGGCACGCCGGGGGAAGTGTTGATCTCCACCGGGGTCAGCAGCAGCCAGGGCACGCCAGCCCGCGTTTCCTGCGATGCCGCAGTGCGCATGATGCTGGACTCTGGCGCGCATGCCGCGAAGTTCTTCCCGATGGGCGGTGAGAAATCGTTGCCTGAGCTGTACGCGCTGGCGACAACCGCGGCGCGCAACGGCATGACGTTGATTGAGCCGACCGGCGGTATCGATCTCGATAACTTCGGCATTATCCTGCAAACCTGTCTTGAGACGGGTATACCGCGCGTCATGCCGCATGTGTACAGCTCGATTATCGATCCACAAACCGGTAATACCCGGCCTGCAGATATCATCAGGTTGATTGAGATAGTCAAAGCCCTGGTGTGAGGCTGCCATCGTTGGAGAGCGAAAAGAGAATGTCCGGAGGTGCTCCCGCCTACCGGGCATTTTTGCGAACATCATTCGTGGAAAATGAATGCATTGCAGCAGCATCTATTTATCCTCGAAAACGCCTCGCAAAGGGGTCATTTCCCTGATGTCGTCTGTAGCACTGGCGAGTAATGTCCCGTCATCTTGTTCTTCTGGTGACGGATCGCCATGCAAAAACCAACAACCTCTACGCCGCATGATGCGGTATTTAAAAAGTTCCTGGGCCATCCAGATACGGCACGGGATTTTCTTGATACCTATCTTCCGGCGTCATTACATGAGCTTTGCGATCTGGACACACTGAAGCTGGAACCCGGGAGTTTTATTGAGGAAGACCTGCGTGCCAGTTATTCCGATATTCTGTGGTCGCTAAAAACGAGAACCGGTAAAGGCTATATCTATGCGTTGATTGAGCACCAAAGCTCGCCAGATGCTCATATGGCATTCCGGATGATGCGTTATGCCATTGCTGCGATGCAGAAGCATCTTGATGCAGGACACAAAACGCTGCCGCTGGTGGTGCCGATACTTTTTTATCATGGCGTTGACAGCCCGTATCCATACTCGCTGTGTTGGCTGGATGAATTTGACGATCCACAAACTGCGCGGCAGCTTTATGGTTCTGCCTTCCCGCTGGTAGACATCACGGCGGTGTCTGATGATGAGATTATGCAGCATCGGCGGATGGCGCTACTTGAGCTTGTCCAGAAGCATATACGTGAACGTGACCTGATGGTGCTGGTGGATAACCTGGTTGCTCTGCTGGTTAAGGGATACGCTAATGACAGCCAGGTAGAAACGCTATTTAATTATCTGATGCAGTCTGGCAGCGCACCGCGTTTCGAGGCGTTTATTCGCGAGGTGGCTTTACGCGTTCCCCAACACAAGGAGAGATTAATGACGATTGCAGAATGTTTACGTGAATCAGGGCGAAGAACGGGTCATTACAGTGGCTTACAAGAGGGATTACAAAAGGGCAAGATTGAAGGCAAACAAGACGAAGCGTTGCGGATAGCCCATGCCATGCTGGAGAAGGGGATCGATCGTGAACTGGTGCTAATTATCACCGGGCTTTCAAGTGATGAACTAACGGCATCTTCCGACTAATGTATCTTTTTCCCGTTATGCTTTTTTCTTCTTGCTGATGCTTTTTCGTTTTTTAAACCGCAGCGGCCTTGCCGCTATAGTCATTTCATTACTCATCAGGCGGTTATTACAAAAGGATAAAACGTGAAACTGAAGATACCTCATTTCGGGGCCGGGGCGGCAGTATTGCTGGCGGGATTATTGCTGGCAGGATGCGATCAGCAGAGCAGCGATGCAAAGCATATCAAAGTCGGCGTGATTAACGGCGCAGAGCAGGATGTGGCGGAAGTCGCGAAGAAAGTGGCTAAAGAAAAATATGGGCTGGATGTCGAACTGGTAGGGTTTAGCGGTTCCCTGTTGCCTAACGATGCCACCAATCACGGTGAACTGGATGCCAACGTCTTCCAGCATCGCCCATTTCTTGAACAAGATAATAAAGCGCACGGCTATAAGCTGGTAGCCGTGGGTAATACCTTTGTGTTCCCGATGGCCGGTTATTCGAAGAAAATCAAAACCGTTGCGGAGCTTAAAGACGGTGCGACGATTGCGATACCTAACGATCCAACCAACCTCGGGCGGGCGCTACTGCTGCTGCAAAAAGAAAAGTTAATCACGCTGAAAGCAAATACAGGCCTGCTGCCCACGGCGCTGGATATTACTGATAATCCGCGACACCTGAATATTATGGAACTGGAAGGCGCGCAGCTGCCGCGCGTGCTGGACGATCAGAAAGTGGATGTGGCGATTATCAGTACCACCTACATCCAGCAAACCGGGCTTTCTCCGGTACATGACAGCGTATTTATTGAAGACAAAAACTCACCCTACGTGAACATCCTGGTGGCGCGAGAAGACAACAAAGATGCCGGGAATGTGAAAGAATTCCTGCAATCTTATCAGTCACCGGAAGTGGCAAAGGCGGCAGAAACTATCTTTAACGGCGGCGCGGTTCCTGGTTGGTAATCGTGACCCGTTGCCGCGCCGGTTGGGGTTAAACCGCTCTGGCGCGGCGACGTGAGTCCATTGAGATCAGTATTACCGATGAGAGGATCAAAAGCGTGCCCAGCCAGTCTGGCAGGGTAAAGGTAATACCTAACAACAGTAGGGACAGCAACGCGCTGCTCAACGGTTCTGCGCAGCTCAAAATGCTTGCTTTCGGTCCGCCAATCATCTGCGCGCCTTTCAGGTACAGGCTAAACGTCAGTGACGTGCCGATGACCACCAGATAGAAAAACGCCAGAATCAAACTGCCATTCACCACGAAATTAGTGCCCTGTCCGGCATAAAACGGCAGCAGGATCATGCCGCCGATTAACATACTCCAGCCGACGACCGGCAGCGTGCCGTAGCGCGCGATAAGCGTTGAGGGGTAGGTGGTGTAGAACGCGGCGGCAAACGCCGAGGCAATTCCCCAGAACAGCGCGGCAGGTGAAATAGACAGCGACGTCGGGTTACCGTGAGTGACCAGTAAGAAGGTGCCGATAAGCGAGGTGAAGATCGCCGTCAGCACTAAAATCCCCGGTCGCGCTTTGCGCACTACGGAAAACCACGCCACGATAATGGTCGGTGACAAAAATTGCAGTACCGTCGCGGTGGCGGCGTTGGATTTTTCAATGGTCAGCAGGAAGGTGAGCTGTACGGTGAGCGCTCCAACTACGGAAAAAATCAGCAGGCTGATGGCATCTTTGCGATTTTTGATAATGGAGAACACTTTGTCGCCGTGAACGAAAGAGAGCATCAGCAGAATCAGCCCGGCGAAAATCAGGCGCGTCATGGTCAGAAACTGCGACGACATCTGACTTTGCTCCATGATGTACTGCGCGCAAACGCCCGAACTTCCCCACAATACGGCAGCAATCAGGACGTTCATCATCCCTCTTCTGGTGGAACTCATCTTTCCCTCGGCATGTTGTTTTGTTTTATTTGTGTGCAGGCATCATAGCAGAGATAGCGAAGCGAGTGAGACATGACTGGTGCAGCCCCCCACGTGGCAGGGGGCTTCGGCAGTTATTTTATGGCGCAATCGGCGTCAGATAATCCAGCCGTAGCGGTTCGGCTAGCAGATCGTTCATTTGTAGAATGAACGCCTGGAAATGTGGCAGAGCGATATGCTCGTCCAGACCGGCCTGACTGTGCCAGGATTCGCGCACGTAAAACACATCCGGCGTGTCGCGTAACTGGTACAGCTCATACTCAATATTGCCCGGCTCCCGGCGAGTGGGTAACAGCAGAGCCTGCAGCGCCTGTTTCAGTGCGTCGATCTTCCCGGGTTGGGCTTTCAATACCGCAATAATTGAAATCACTTCTGAATCAGACATGTTAAAACCCCTCCAGCACAATCTTGCCGACCGAACGACCGGTTTCAATTTGCGCGTGGGCTTTTTGCAGATTCGCCGCAGTGATAGCGCCAAAATGCTCGCCCAGCGTGGTGCGGAGGGTATTGTCGTCGATCAATTGCGCCACGCGGGTCAATAGCTGGTGCTGCGCGATGATATCGTGGGTGGTAAACATCGAACGGGTAAACATAAATTCCCAGTGCAGCGAAATGCTTTTGGCCTTCAGCGGACGGGCATCGAGGAATTCAGGATCGTCAATCAGCGCCAGTTTACCCTGTGGTGCCAGTGCGGCAATAATTTGTTGATAATGCTGCTCAGTGTTGTTCAGGCTGGCAACGTGCGTCACCGCCTTAACCCCTATCCGTGCCAGCTCTTCCGTCAGCGGCTTGCTGTGGTCAATGACATGATGAGCGCCTGCTTCACGTACCCATTTCTGGCTTTGCGGACGTGATGCGGTGCCGATGACGGTCATTTTAGTCAGCTTACTGGCCAGTTGCGTCAGGATAGAACCGACGCCGCCAGCCGCGCCAACAATCAATAACACATCATCTTCATTGCTATTTTCCTCAACGCCCAGACGGTCGAACAGCATTTCCCAGGCGGTGATGGCGGTCAGCGGCAGCGCTGCAGCAGAAGCATTATCTAGTGTTTTTGGCTTCAGCGCGGTAATACGTTCATCAACCAGCTGAAATTCACTGTTACTGCCAGCGCGGCCCAGCGCTCCGGCGTACCAGACTTCATCGCCAGGTGTGAACAGGGTGACGGCTTCACCCACGGATTTCACCACGCCCACGGCATCCCAGCCCAGAACGCGCGGCACATCGGCGTTAAAACCTTCGCGGACCTTGGTATCAACGGGATTGACGGAAATGGCTTTCACTTCAACCAGCAGATCGTGCCCGGTAGCGACTGGCATGGGTAGGTCAATCTCTTGTAAAAATTCAATGTTATTGCCGTCGGTCGCGGCGCGGGTAATAGCGATGGCTTTCATGGTCTCTCCGGTCACAGGAATCAGTTGAATAATTCGATGGTAAACCGGTAGCAGAACGGGAAAAATAGCCCTACGGCGACAGGACTTATACTCGGGGAGTGAAAATGTTCCGGCTTGAAGATCTCACGTTGTTTGTCCGCGCCGCGGCGCTGAATAGTTTTAGCGATGCCGCGCGCGAAGTCGGCGTTCAGCCTGCTCAGGTCAGTTCAGCTATCAAGCGCCTGGAGTCTACGTTGGCTATCCGCTTGTTCGCCCGCTCCACGCGCAGCCTGCGCCTGACGCCGGAGGGCGAGGTCTGGCTACCCTATGCCCGCCAGATGCTGGACGTGATGCATGCCGGGCTGCAAAAAATACAGACCCCGGAAGATGAAGTGTCTGGCACGCTGCAAATTGCCGTGCCTTCCGATCTTGGTCGCAACCTGCTGCTGCCGGTCTTTCAGTCGTTTCGACGCCGCTATCCCGCGCTGCGCCTGCGGATTTTTTTCTCTGATCAGGTGACGGATGTCTTTAAAGACCCCGTCGATGTTGCGTTTCGCTATGGCAATACCGAAGACGCGTCATACATTGCGCTGCCCGTTGCACCGAGTAACCGACGTGTGCTGGTGGCATCACCGGAATGGGTTGCGCAAAACGGCGCGCCGCAAACCCCGGATGATTTAACACAGCTCAACGCCATGACCTTCGTATTACGCGGCCGTCTGCACGATCGCTGGACGTTTACGCGCAACGGCGAGGCCAGTAGTGTGCAGGTTAACGGCACCATTATGAGCGACGATGCGGAAGTGATCCGACGGCTGGCGATTGCCGGGGAAGGTGTGGCGTACAAGTCGTGGCTGGATGTCAGCGAAGATGTGCGTGACGGTCGATTACAACTGCTGATGCCGGATTATCAGGGAGAGACCGTTCCGCTGAATATGATCTGCCCGCATCGGCAGCAGCTTTCAACGGCAGTCCGTCTGCTGCACGACGCAGTGAAGGCGCGGTGTGAAATGCTGGCGCAAAGCTAATAAGCGCTTTACGCCAGAATACTATCGCGTCGTTACTCAGTCTTTTTTCGCTGCGTTGGCAAAGAAGATATCAGACTGAATGTCTTTGGTGCGGATGGTAAATAGCTGATTAGTCAGATCTTCCGTCAGCTTCTCGGCGTCGGCCATGATGCGCAGGTTGAAGTCATTCAGCATCTTATCGGCGGCTGGTTTATCGGTTTTCGCCATCTTCAGATACTCTGCTTCGACCTCTTTTTGCTCCTTCGCCACTTTGTCTTCCCATGCTTTGTAGGCTTTTTTGACGATTGGCGCGAGCTTCGGATAATCGGTCATCGTCAGCGTTTGTAATTTACGATATTTCCAGTAGATAGACTGATCGTCCGCTTTATCGGTGCCCATCGTATAGTTAGCCGGATACGCCTTCAGGCCGCTGTAGTACGGAACAAAGGCGGTGAGATCGGCCATGCCCAGACCAATGTAGGTCGTTTCACCGATCTCTTTTGGCAACCACGGACGGACCTGCATAACATGCGCTTCATAGGTGCGGAAGACGCTGACCGGACGCCATGGCTCTTTGCCGTTCAGACCGTTGGTGTAGGGGTCATGGCTGGTGCCTTCGTAATGGTTACGCAGTACGGCTTTCACATCGTCCAGCGTCATTTTCTTCTCTGGCGTCATGAAGACCGGGAATTCACGCCCTTTGGCCATATCCTGGTTTACGGAAGGATTGAACTCTTTCTGGATGGTCCAAACGCGAGGGTCGTTATACGTGCGGTCACGCTCGTCATCACGGGTATAGGCTTTGGAGAAGTTGAATTTGCCATCTTTCGCCGGTTCGTACAGACCCTTTTCGGTCGCAAATTGAATCAGGTTTTTTGACGCCATCATGTCCGGGTTTTTCGGATCGTAATCCTGTAAGCGGCCCTGGTTACCGGTGGCAAAATACTGGTTATTTGGCAGACGCTGCGCCATCCACTGATGGCCGCTGCCGGTTTCCAGATACCAGATCTCGTTATCGTCGACGACGGCAACGCCAAAGCCTTCGCCTGCGCCGACGGTCTCAACGATATGGCCCAGTAGCGCCACGGCTTCACGCGCGGTTTTACTCTGCGACAGCAGAATATCCGGGATATCGTCTTCGGTGATCCCTTTATCCTCAACGTACGGGTCGGCGGCCAGCGCTTTTGGTGAGGCAAAAATAGATTCTGTGCCGCTCACTCCAACGCCCAGCTCGTTAAATCCGGTCGCGCCGTGCAGTTGGGTTTTCCAGTTTGGAACCGTGGTATAACGCAGCGAGTTTTTGGGGAGCGGCCAGGTAAAGTCATTCGCGCCGTTATGTGCTTTGGTGCTGTATACCCCGGTCTGATTCTGTTTTGCCGGGTGAATGACAAAATGTTGCGCTTTCAGGGCATCGCTGTCAGCGCTACGCGCTACCAGCATGGAGCCGTCCGCTGATGCTTCGTTACCGACCAGCAGGGTCGTACAAGCAAAACCTGATGAAACAACGGCCAAATTTATAGAAAGTGCAATCAGGCACTTTTTAAAAGTAAACATTACGTATCCCTCATATGTACGCCAAAAATACACCGGAAACACACCGTTTCCTGAAATGCGATAACGCCTGAACCTTCAGACATTGCTCGCGAGAGAGATAAACGCCCCTGCCCACGTCTTCTCCAAATATCCATCCATAGGTTGAAGTCTTCTGGGCAAAATAAAACGCCCATTTCGCTTAATTGTTACGCAATGGATATTGTGGTATTCAGGATGTTTCCTGATTCGGGGAAAAGAATAGCAATGGGATATGAATGGATTCAGTGACCCATGTCGCGTAAGTCGATGATGACAAATATGAATTCCTGCGTGGGGGCACTCTTTTTGTATCCGGATATGACGTTACCTTTTACGGCAGTACAGCGAAGGAACAGTGGAACTCGCCACTATCCACGCCCCTTTATACTCCTCCATGACCAGACTCAGGCGCTGCCCGGTTTCGCGATAAAAACTGGGCAACGTCCCGTTGATATCGTCTTTATCGGCGGAGTCTGAGAAGGTTTTTACCAGTTGCGTCGACTGCAGCACGCGCGCGTCGTGGTGCTGGGTATAGGTAAAATAGATGTTTCTACTGATACCTGTGACGTGACGTCCGTACAGTTTGCCGGTTAAGGTTGCCAGCCCCTGATGGTCGTACAGCCGATACGACACCGTGCCGGTAAAGCGGTTGCTGCCAATATTCCACTCCACGTTACCGACGCAGTTCAACGGTCTGTCGGCGTAGCGTGAATACCATAGCCAGGCGCCTGAACCCAGCATCAATACCACGCCAATCGCCAGCAGGATAAGATTGTGTATTTTGTTCATTTCCCGCGCATCCAGTAGTAATGAGTAGAACAAAACGCGTGAACATCTATCCGCGCATCCTTATCGCATACAAAGGCCACCATCCTCTGTGCCTTACGGTAACCTGAAAGAAACACATGTTTGTTATATTCACAAAGATCGGGATGCGATTGCATCAGGCTGAAATAGCTTTCCAGATTGTGTTCATTCGGTGAGTAATAAATTTTACAGTTTTCCTGTGAGGGAATTTGCATAGAAACCGACACGAATTTACTAAACGGCATGACAGGGCGAGTCTGATACCAAACCAGCCAGATAATCAGAGTAGTAATAATCACTCCGGTGGTTAAGAAAATGTTCCACCAGGGAATCGACGTTGCTACTTGTGGTGGAGAGGGCATTACCTCGGGATCGTTGTTTTCCTTAATAAATGGTGCTAAAGGGGGCTCAGTTTGGGAATGTGTGATCGTCTCCACATGCGTACTCTCATTTAATCTGAGTCCTCGCCGGGAAATAGTTTTGACTGTATCACGGGGCAACCCGACATCCGCCAGTGCATTGCGCAACGTCAAAATTGCCTGGTAAAAAGTATTGGTCGTGGTCACATTGTTTCTTTCTCCCCAACCGACTTTGAGCAGCGTGTTCTGAGAAACAATGTCACTTGCGTGAGTAATTAAATAGAGAAAACAGAGCGAGGCTGGGATCTGCAGTTGAATTGCTCGCCCTGTCTGTCGATTGACCAGGCTTTTGTTATCAGGATTAAATTCGACCAACTGGTTGATAAGGTACAATGCCCGGCCCTCAGTAACGAAACGTCTCATATGTTGCATCAACATACCCATTTAATATTACATCGAAATGGATAAGACGCCTCTACCTTTGTACTTGATCAAAGATAAGAGTTTTACTCTTAAAAATTAAATCCTTTTAATACAATGACTTATAGTGCCTATATCTTAGGTGATAATTAACTAAGGTTAAATAATGAGAATTAATTACAGGTTTATCTGATTAGCTATTATATTTATCCCACAACATCACAAAGGTTTCTGGTTTTTAGGAATTTTGTGATTTACTAAAATCATTTCGCAAGGTTTTGTTTTAGCAAATAGTGCTGTATTTACGTTTACCGTGATGTCTGGATTTGTGTATAAAACTCCTAATATATGGGATTTTAATCTGAGATAAAGCTCCGTAATATTTATCAACATAACGATATTTACAGTTGGAGATTATTTTTCTATAGGATTTTATAACATTTTTACCACTCGACTGTTATTAGCGAAAACGGATTTCACCACCTGTCGGATTGACACATTTATTTACCGATGAAATATTTATGGAAAATAACAGGGGCATAGTAGATGAAGAGAAAGCCGCTACAGAGTGTTCGTTGCATAAGCTGTGAATTATCCTGTGAATTATTTCCGGATGCTGCCGTACGCGCACAATACTGCCACCGTGCCGCTTTTGCTGTCTGGCCAGAGGGTAATGATTATTTGAAAAAAGGCATTATTGAAAAGCTTTTACTTAATAATCACAATCATTTATCCCATGGATTTATTTTTATCGATTTTTCATTCCCGAATTTGCGTCTGTTCACCGATCCGCAATGGGTGGATCGCCTGACGCAGAGTGGTATGCATATTGTATTGATAGCGGATCGGATCCTGACGCCGTTAGCCAATTACTGGTTATCGAAAAGCAATAAAATTCAAGGGATTATTTATTCCAGTGATAGTGATGAAGTTCAGCATCAGAAAATACGTCGCTTATTCCGGGGGCATCTCGCCAACAGCAAACGTGGGCGTTCATTGAATTATACGGAAATGATATTACTCAAGCGATTTATTTCAGGGATAAGTATTCAGCAAATTACCCGAATAGATAATATTGATGTTAAGAGAATATATGTCTACAAACTTCGACTTGAAGATAAGTTAGGCCTAAGTATTCATAAAATACTCTCTAACATTTTATAGCTGATTCTCATTTTTATTATTTCCACATCATCGCGATGTGGTGGACGCCCTACGCCCGAAAGCAGGAGGCTATTATGAAAAAACCTAAGCATTACTCACGCATTGCTATAGCGGTATCAACCGCGCTAACGTCAATGGTATTTTCAACCCACGCGGCCTGGATTGATATTGACAGTTTGCCTTCCAGTGGACTGGTGAACAGTCTTTCGCCAGAGTTGCAGGCTTTATTTCCTGCACAGGCGAATGCCAGTTTCGCTAAAACCAGCGCTACGCCGAATTATGTTTATCAGTGGAGTGCCGGCACCATTCCTGTTTTTGGCCATGGATTAACGCTGAATGGGCCAGGAGCAGAAGCCTTCGAACACACCATTACCGTTATTCAGAACAGCGCGACGGGTAGCCCGGGCGTTATTTTCGGTGATGACCTGACGATCCGCACACAGTCGAAGAATGCCGCTAATAATGGTAAGGATGTTGATGGTATCCGCACACACGGGGTCAATTCACCGGATAACCCGGTCTTTATCATCACCGGAGATCGCACCAGCATTTATGTGGACGGTCAGGATGGCGACGGTATAAACGCCGGTTACAGCGCCTATAATCAGGGGCAGGGTTGGAAAGGTTCGGCCAACATTTACGTTGGCGACGATCTGTATATTCAAACCACCGGTTATCAGGGGCGCGGTATCACTGCAAACGCGATGAGAGACGAAACGCAGGCCAAAAATACGATTGTCGTCGGCGACCGGGCACACATTGTGACGATAGGTGACAGTTCAGAAGGTCTTCGTACCGGGCAGAGCGGCTCCTCGATCCGCCTTGGTGATGACGCCACTATCGAGACGTCGGGTGCTTCCTCAACAGGGATCTATGCCGCCTCATCTTCCAAAACGGAACTGGGCAACAATGCCACGATTACGGTCAACGGCGTCAGCGCACATGCGGTTTATTCCACCAATGCGACGGTGAATCTCGGCGAAAACGCGACGATCAACGTAAACAATTCGGCCAAAGCGGCGTCATACAGCAAAGCGCCACGCGGCCTGTATGCGGCTTCACGCGGTGCGATAAACCTGGCGGGCGGCGCTGCCATTACCATGGCAGGCAATCACAGCAATGAAAGCTACGCCATCAGCACAGAAACGGGCGGTATCGTCGATGGCTCCGCTGGCGGGCGTTTTCTCATCGACGGCGATCTTCACGCCGCCGGCGCGACTGCCGCGAACAGCAGCCTGCCGCAGCAAAACAGTGCGATTAAACTCAACATGACCGACAACTCGTTGTGGAGTGGGGCGTCATACATCACCAGCGTCACGGCCGGAACGGGCGTTATCTCGCTGCAAATGAGCGATGCGACCTGGAATATGACCAACAGCTCAACGCTCACTGATCTGACGCTGAACAGCGGGTCCGTCGTGAACTTTGGCCATGCTGACGACGAACCGTGGCAGACGCTTACCATTAATGAAGATTTCACCGGCAACGGCGGCAAACTGGTTTTCAATACCGTCCTGAATGACGATGCCTCCGAAACCGACAAGCTGAAAGTGCTCGGCAATACCGCCGGTAACGCGTTTGTGGCGGTGAATAATATTGGCGGAACCGGGGCACAAACTGTTGAAGGTATTGAGATTATCGAAGTGGCCGGTAATTCTGACGGTACGTTTGAGAAAGCGGGTCGTATTGTTGCCGGTGCGTACGACTATAACGTAGTGCAGAAAGGTAGTAACTGGTATCTGACCAGCTTTATTCCTGCTCCGCCGGATCCGGAAGACCCGGACCCGGTAGATCCCATCGACCCAGACCCTGTTGACCCGGATCCGGTTGACCCTATTGACCCAGACCCGGTCGATCCGATAATCCCTGAGCCGGAAATACCTGTCGCACCTCCGGTCACCGAGCAGCAATACCGCCCGGAAGCAGGCAGTTATCTGGCGAACAACTACGCCGCTAATACGCTGTTTATGACCCGACTGCACGATCGTCTGGGTGAAACGCAGTACGTCGATATGCTGACAGGCGAGAAGAAAGTTACCAGCATGTGGATGCGTAACGTCGGGGCGCATACCCGCTTTAAAGACGGTAGTGGGCAGTTGAAAACCCAAAGCAACAGCTATGTGATGCAGTTAGGCGGCGATCTGGCGCAGTGGAGTAGCGACGGTCTCGACCGTTGGCACATCGGCGCAATGGCAGGTTACGCCAATAGCCAGAACCGCACGCAGTCCAGCCTGACCGGCTACCATTCACGTGGTCAGGTTACCGGTTACAGCGTGGGGCTGTACGGCACCTGGTATGCCAATGACGCCGACAAGACCGGCACCTACGTAGACACCTGGATGCTGTACAACTGGTTTGATAACAAAGTGATGGGCCAGGAGCAGGCGACAGAGAAATACAAATCCAGCGGGATAACAGCCTCTGTTGAAGCGGGTTACAGCTTCAAACTGGGTGAAAACGAGCGCAACAGCTACTGGCTGCAACCGAAAGCGCAGGTGGTATGGATGGACGTGCAGGCCGACAGCCACCGCGAAGCGAACGGTACCCGCGTGAAAGACAACACCGATGGTAACCTGATGACCCGTCTGGGTGTGAAAGCCTTTATCAACGGTCACAACGCCATCGACGACGGTAAATCTCGTGAGTTCCAGCCGTTTGTTGAAGCCAACTGGATCCACAACACCCAGACCGCCAGCGTGAAGATGGACGATGTGAGCAATGACATGCGTGGCACGAAGAACATTGGCGAGCTGAAAGTCGGCGTTGAAGGTCAAATCACCCCGCGCCTCAACGTGTGGAGCAACGTGGCTCAACAGATCGGCGACAAAGGCTACAGCGATACCCGCGGTATGCTGGGCGTGAAATATAACTTCTGACGGGATTGTAAGTAACAGAAAAGCCGCTGATTAATAGGTCAGCGGCTTTATTTTTTGGGGAAGCGGTAGGTCGGATAAGCGTTAGCGCCATCCAGTAAATAAGCTGCGTACAGCGCTAGCTATTACTATTTTTGTTACAAGCAAGTTCTTTGCCCAAAGCAATCATGGCCAATTCAGAAGGACTGTATTTTGTTCGTTCTTTAGGATGGGTCTGGAGGTAATTACCAACAATATCAGCTTCCTGTCCAATGGTTATGCTTTCATTACAGATGATATTTTCTTTTGATAGTGTCCCCGCTACACCGGCAACAAAAGACATATACATCACTGCTGTCTGTTCATCCCGAACATTCAAATAATCAAAACCTTTCTCATACAACTGATAACCGTGATAAAGCGAGTTGCCGTCGATATTCAATGTCGATTTTGCCAGTACAGGCGTTGAAAAACAGAGCAATAACAAGACAGGAATGGCAATTTTACTGATCATACGAGCACCAGCCGCCCTTATGGTGTGAGCCAGTACCGCCGTGCGGGTGTTCTCCTTTCGGGCATGCGAAAACAGTAGATGATGCGGTGATAGTGACGAGAGCGATAACCATTGCCATGAATACGTTTTTCATATGTAACCCAATAATCTAATTTATTAGAAACGAGGCTGTCCCTTCCTGATTAAAGAAAAAGGATGCCTGTGTATTTTTAGCGGGATTATAATATGGTGTTTATTGTGCTGTCATGTTTATCGTTTGGCATAGGCCATCAGGATAGTATTTTTATTATGATTTTTAGTGTAGTGATTGAATCATTTCTAATGCGTTTCTGATTCATGAATAATGAGTTGCTGCTTCAAATATCATAATTATTGATTATTGCCCGTAAGTTTATATTGCTTTTTTCATTTATCAGGCTCCATTAATTCATCAAAGAAATTATCGCCGTTAACAATATTATCAGAATGAATATCACATTGTGCACATTGAATCTTGGCTTTCAGTAACTGAATTTTTATTTCTTCGACTTTTTCATCGTCGTCAATCGAAAAGATGGTGTCTGGTTTTTCGTGGTGATTCATTTGTTTGGGTTCCCGTTACACTTTGGCTTCATTTTCCAGGAGAGTAGGCCGGATAAGCGTAAGCGCCATCCGGCACCAAGTGAACCTGTAAGTACTGCTTGCAGGTTCAGCTGTACTTCACTGGAGAGTCGCCAACGTGCTCTCAATTCTTTTTAACTTCTGATTTGCTTCTTGCAGCTCATCCTGCAACCGTTGTTCCTGCTCGCCGTAGACCATCAGGACGATACAGCCGTTCATCACTTTTACGCTAATCTGTTGCCCGGTATCAAACCCCGCTTCGCGTAGCCACTTGCCGGAAAGAATAATTTTGGGTGTGGATTTGTCGAAAACATTCGGGCGATATCCCACAATTACCGAACGCTCGGTTCCGGATTGGTCGCTGTCTGGGGTAGAATGTGAATCAGCCATAATCAACTCCTTGATAGTTGGTGAGGTTAGCTCTCGTCGGGTACTGCGAATACCGGGCGAGGGCGTTTATAAGTCAGGTCGTCAGGTGTAAAGGTACGTACCTGATTGGTGATATATTGTGCTTGTAGGTACGTACATGTCAACGGCTAAACGCGACCCAAATCAGTCCAAATCCGGAAAGGCTCCAACTTTTCAGATTCGTATCACGCCTGAGTTAAAGGCGCAGTTCGAGGCTGCGGCAAAGGCTGAGGGGATGAGTTTGGGGAACTGGCTCAAAACCTTGGGGAGAAGAGAACTGGCAAAATTGGGTATTGAGCCACAGGATAAGTAGAGAATTGATTAATTTTCCTGTCTATTCGGAATATTTATGATTTCCATTTTTAATGCATCCTGCCCAGAAAAAATTGCAGCTAGGCCCTTCCTAATTTTTAACTGAACGTTTTCTATTGCTCCGTGAGCTACAGGAGAATATATGGCTGTAATTGCACTCGCTCAAAGTCATAGCCAATATCTTTTGCGATTTCTGATAATAGGTCTAAGAAAAGATTGTTACTTGTTTGGTTCCATATGGCACCTAAGGTGTTATCGTTATCAAGGTAAGGTGTATTTAAATGTGCAAAATATAGCTTCCATGAGGATAATATATTACCTTCAGAAGCACTTCTTTTGGCTTTTCCTCTTTTAATTTTCCCGTAAAATGCTAAGTCGATCATGTTTAGTGCACGAACATGTTCACTTGACAGTCTGGCACTCTGAGATCTGGTAGCCATAAGCTGTTTGAATATGTCAACTTTTAATGATTTTTCTGGGAATATCTTTCTATAAATTTTTGTGTCTGAATGGCTAATAATGGGCTAATTACAGTAGCAGCAATAGCCATAATTGTAAGAGCAGTGTTCATATTAGATTCTCGCTATGAAAACATTTGGGCGAGGATCATAAAGGAATTTGTGTGCTGAAAAGATATTGCAAATGACTGGGATAAGGTAAGGATTTTGGCGGAAGATCACAGGAGTCGAACCTGCCCGGGAACGCTGGCGTCCCCAACTGGATTTGAAGTCCAGCCACCTCACCGGAGATGACGATCTTCCGCGCCTCGATTGCTACATGGAGGCGGGGCGCATTATAGCTACTTCCAAACGTTTCCACACCCCCTCACTCACTTTTTTAACTTCCGTTTATCTATACCATGACCAGTTTCATATAAATCCTCAATAAATCCGTTAGTTACATTTCATCACATTTTTTCGACGCTACCCCGATCACAGAAAACAAGAATCGTAATTTGATAACGAGATATCGGAATACCCGCGCTCACAGGGATGGTTTACAAGAACTGTAACCGGTATCAGTGCGTGTGAAAGTGCTAACAAGGATGCGTAATGAAAAGTGAGATTCTGTCTGTTAAAGAGAAGATTGGCTACGGAATGGGCGATGCTGCCAGCCACATTATCTTCGATAACGTTATGTTATATATGATGTTCTTTTATACCGATATTTTTGGTATTCCGGCCGGATTTGTCGGCACCATGTTCTTACTGGCGCGTGCGCTGGATGCCATCTCAGACCCTTGTATGGGGCTGCTGGCCGACCGCACCCGCTCGCGCTGGGGGAAATTCCGCCCGTGGGTGCTGTTTGGCGCGCTCCCGTTTGGTCTGGTGTGTGTGCTCGCCTACAGCACGCCGGATCTCAGCCTGCATGGCAAAATGATTTATGCCGCAATCACCTACACGCTGCTGACCCTGCTTTATACCGTGGTGAATATTCCCTACTGTGCGCTGGGCGGTGTTATCACCAATGACCCCACGCAGCGTATCTCCCTGCAATCATGGCGCTTTGTGCTGGCGACGGCGGGCGGCATGCTCTCCACCGTGCTGATGATGCCGCTGGTGGATCTGATTGGCGGCGAGGATAAAGCGTTCGGCTTTCAGGGCGGGATTGCCGTGCTCTCGGTTGTGGCCTTCCTGATGCTGGCGTTTTGCTTTTTCACCACCAAAGAACGCGTGGAAGCGCCGCCGAGTACCACCTCGATGCGTGAAGACCTGCGCGACATCTGGCAGAACGATCAATGGCGCATCGTCGGCATGCTGACCATCCTCAACATCCTGGCCGTCTGCGTTCGCGGCGGGGCGATGATGTATTACGTCACCTGGATTTTGGGTACCCCGGAAGTGTTTGTCGCTTTCCTTACCACCTATTGCGTCGGCAATCTTATCGGCTCTGCGCTGGCAAAACCGCTGACCGACTGGAAATGCAAAGTCAGCGTCTTCTGGTGGACCAACGCCGCGCTGGCGGTCGTCAGTCTGGCGATGTTCTTCGTACCGATGCACGCCAACATCACCATGTTCGTCTTCATCTTCGTGATTGGTGTACTGCATCAGCTCGTGACGCCAATTCAGTGGGTCATGATGTCCGACACAGTGGATTACGGCGAGTGGTGCAACGGAAAGCGTCTGACGGGGATCAGCTTTGCGGGCACGCTGTTCGTACTCAAGCTGGGTCTGGCGCTTGGCGGGGCGATGATCGGCTGGATGCTGGCGGGCGGGGGCTACGACGCCGCAGCGAAAACCCAGAACAGCGCCACCATTAGCATCATCATCGGGCTGTTCACCATTGTTCCGGCTATTTGCTACCTGCTGAGTGCCGTGATTGCCAAACGCTTCTATACCCTTAAAACCCCGTATCTGACTGAAATCATGAGCCAACTGGCTCAGGGGGCGCGCCGCAATCAGCAGGATTTCACGACGAAAGAATTACAGAACTAAGGAACCGACAATGAAAATTAGCGATGGAAACTGGCTGATTCAGCCCGGTCTGAACGTGATTAACCCGATTCAGGTGTTCGAGGTTGAACAGCAAGGAAATGAGATGATTGTCTACGTTGCGCCACGCGATGTGCGTGAACGTACCTGGCAACTGGATACCCCATTGTTTACCCTGCGCTTCTTCTCGCCGCAGGAAGGTGTGGTCGGTGTGCGTATGGAGCACTTCCAGGGGGCGCTGGATACCGGTCCGCATTACCCGCTCAATGTGCTGCAGGATGTGAAGGTCGAGATGCACAACACCGCCGAATTTGCTGAGCTGAAGAGCGGTAACCTGAGCGTGCGCGTGACTAAAGGTGAGTTCTGGTCGCTGGACTTCCTGCGTAACGGCGAACGTATTACCGGCAGTCAGCTGAAAAATAACGGCTACGTGCAGGATACTCACAGCGGGCGTAACTATATGTTTGAGCGCCTGGATCTCGGCGTCGGGGAAACGGTATACGGCCTGGGCGAACGCTTTACCGCGCTGGTGCGTAACGGGCAAACGGTAGAAACCTGGAACCGCGACGGCGGCACCAGCACCGAGCAATCTTACAAGAACATCCCGTTCTATATCACTAACCGCGGCTACGGTGTACTGGTGAACCATCCGCAGTGCGTGTCGTTTGAAATCGGCTCTGAGAAAGTGTCGAAAGTGCAGTTCAGCGTGGAAAGCGAGTATCTGGAATACTTCGTTATCGACGGCCCAACGCCGAAGGACGTGTTGAACCGTTATACCCAATTCACTGGCCGTCCCGCGCTGCCGCCTGCCTGGTCGTTCGGCCTGTGGCTGACCACGTCGTTCACCACCAATTATGACGAAGCGACGGTCAACAGCTTTATCGACGGGATGGCCGAGCGCAATCTGCCGCTGCACGTTTTTCACTTTGACTGCTTCTGGATGAAAGCCTTCCAGTGGTGCGACTTTGAGTGGGATCCGGTGACCTTCCCGGACCCGGAAGGCATGAACCGCCGCCTGAAAGAGAAAGGGCTGAAGGTTTGCGTGTGGATCAACCCGTATATCGGGCAAAAATCACCGATTTTCAACGAGCTGAAAGAGAAGGGGTATCTGCTCAAGCGGCCGGATGGTTCCCTGTGGCAATGGGATAAATGGCAGCCGGGCCTGGCGATTTATGACTTCACTAATCCGCAAGCCTGTGAGTGGTATGCCAACAAGCTGAAAGGTCTGGTGGATATCGGCGTTGACTGCTTCAAAACTGACTTTGGTGAACGCATTCCTACTGACGTTCAGTGGTTTGACGGTGCCGATCCGCAGAAAATGCACAACCATTATGCGTACATCTACAACGAACTGGTGTGGAACGTGCTGAAAAAGGCTGTCGGTGAAGAAGAGGCGGTCCTGTTTGCCCGTTCAGCTTCGGTCGGCGCGCAGCAGTTTCCGGTGCATTGGGGCGGCGACTGCTATGCCAACTATGAATCGATGGCCGAAAGCCTGCGCGGCGGGTTGTCCATTGGTCTGTCCGGATTTGGCTTCTGGAGTCACGATATTGGCGGCTTTGAGAATACCGCCCCTGCGCACGTCTACAAGCGCTGGTGTGCGTTCGGGCTGCTCTCCAGCCATAGTCGTCTGCACGGGAGCAAATCCTACCGTGTGCCGTGGGCGTACGATGACGAATCCTGCGATGTGGTGCGCTATTTCACCGAGCAGAAATGCCGCATGATGCCGTACCTGTATCGCGAAGCGGCGCGCGCCAATGAGCTCGGAACGCCGATGATGCGCGCAATGATGCTGGAGTTCCCGGACGAGCCGGCATGTGATTACCTCGACCGCCAGTACATGCTGGGTGATAGCGTGATGGTTGCGCCGGTGTTTAGCGAGGCGGGTGATGTGCAGTTCTACCTGCCGGAAGGACGCTGGACGCATCTGTGGCGTAACGACGAGGTGGCGGGCAGCCGATGGCATAAGCAGCAGCATGACTTCCTGAGCCTGCCAGTCTACGTGCGTGAGAACACCCTGCTGGCGCTGGGCAGCAATAACCAGAAGCCGGACTACGCCTGGCACGAAGGAACCGCGTTCCAGCTGTTCCATCTGCAGGAGGGCCGGGAAGCGGTGTGTGAAGTACCTGCGATGGACGGCTCGGTTATCTTCACGCTGAAGGCGACGCGTGTAGGTAATACCATCACTGTGAAAGGGAACGGTGAGGCACGTAACTGGACGCTGTGCCTGCGAAATATTCAGAAAATTGGCGGCATTAAATGCGGGTCGCATATGGGCAGCGAGCTGGGTGTAGTTATTACTCCACAGGGCAGTGAGCTGACGATTACCTTGTAAGCATGTGTCGACGTGGTGCCGGATGCGTTTTATCCGGCCCACGCTGCGAGCAGCATTCCAGATCTGAAAATCCAAAACATCCTGAATTAAATTTTTATCTCTGCATATTTGCGAGCGGTATCACTCTGATTCCCGCGAAAAATGTGATCTGCGCCGTAAATATCTCACTATTTCCTCTTTTTGTCTTATTTCTGTCCGGATTACTGGACACGATTTAGTATTGTTGGCGCATCGTAGTCCTCTTATATTTATCATCACGGATTACACGTGGAGCATAAATGCTTCTTTATAACCTAAATAATTCGAGTTGCAGGAAGGCGGCGACGCAGCGAATCCCCTGAGCGTACATAAGTACGTGACTGGGGTGAGCGAGGAAAGTCAACGCACATGCAGCTTGAAGTATGACGGGTATAGATATTTAATCTGGTATGTAATAAGGGTAAATAATGCAAATGATTACCTCGCGACAAAACAGATTATTAAAATTTCTTCTGTCCCGGAAGGAATATGTCACGCTGCTGAAAATTGCCGAGTACTTATCTGTTTCAGAGAAAACTGTGCAGCGCGATCTGCGCTTACTGGAACCATGGTTATCAGAATGGAAAATAACCATCGATAAACGTGCTGGTGCTGGGGTGATATTAAGTTCCGATAATATTACCGACCTTTTATATATGGACCAGTTATTAGGATCGGAGGGTGATGATACTGACGGCATGATGAATAATTCACGGCGAGTCAAGATAGCCTCACAATTATTAAGCGAAACGCCGCATGAAACGTCGATC
Source organism: Citrobacter youngae (assembly GCF_003818115.1). Lineage (GTDB taxonomy): Bacteria > Pseudomonadota > Gammaproteobacteria > Enterobacterales > Enterobacteriaceae > Citrobacter > Citrobacter youngae. Next base: position 111,100 of record NZ_RPOI01000023.1, read on the forward strand.
AGTAAATTATCCGAACGTTATTTCATTAGTAGCGCATCGATTGTTAATGATCTGAAAGTAATTGAATCCTGGATTACCCCACTGGGCCTGTCGTTGATTCGCAGTCAGAGCGGCACGCATATCGAAGGCAGCGAGAGCGGTGTACGCCAGGCGATGGCGTCGCTGATTAACGGCGTGATTAACCATAATGAGCCTGGTAACGTGGTTTATTCACGTCTTGACCCGGGCAGTTATAAAGCCTTAGTGCATTACTTTGGCGAAGAAGATGTTTTATTTGTCCAGACGTTATTGCAGGAAATGGAGAACGACCTGTGCTGGTCTTTGGGCGAGCCTTATTACGTCAATATCTTTACCCATATTTTGATCATGATGTACCGCATCACGCGGGGCAATGCGCTACCGAGAAAAGATGAAAATATCACCTCATGTGACGAGAATATTTTTTCCATTGCCAGCCGGATGATTCTACATATTGAAAAACGCATTGCCCACCCGCTACCGGAAGACGAAGTCTGGTTTATATATCAATACATTATCTCCTCCGGCGTGGTAATTGAAGAGCATAACGACGTGAGCGTGATTGGCCATATGCACTCCAGCGACGAAGCGCGTTTGATTACCCATCGGTTGATTGCCTCCTTTGCCGAGATGGTCGACAGCGATCTTAGCCAGGACACGGCGCTGTATGACGGATTGCTGATCCACATTAAGCCGCTGATTAACCGCCTGAACTACCAGATCCGCATTCGTAATCCGCTGCTGGAGGATATTAAAGGCGAGTTGCAGGACGTGTGGCGTCTGACCCAGTGCGCGGTGAATCGGGTGTTTAGCGGTTGGGGCGAGCGGTCCGTGTCGGAAGATGAGGTGGGATATTTAACCGTGCATTTTCAAGCCGCAATGGAGCGGCAGATAGCGCGTAAGCGCGTGCTGCTGGTCTGCTCAACCGGTATTGGCACCTCTCACTTACTCAAAAGCCGTATTCTGCGCGCCTTTCCGGACTGGACTATCGTCGGCGTGGTATCGGCAGGCAGCCTGCCCTCCGTACTGACGGACGATATTGAACTGGTGGTATCGACGATAAATTTACCTGCCGTTGCTATGCCGGTCGTGTATGTCACCGCCTTTTTCAATGATGCAGATATTAAGCGGGTAACAGAAACGGTTATTACGGAAAAATTACATCGGGCGACGTCGCTGGTCGTCGAAAATTAATGTCTGAACTCCATGAGGTATGATTGATGGACATCACGAAAATACTCAATACAAATCGCGTTATTTTGGACATGAAGGCCACAAACAAAACGGAGGCTATTGAGGAACTGACGGATATTCTGCAAAAAGATGGGGCAATTAGCTGTCGGGAAACGTTTATTCAGGATGTCTGGCAGCGTGAATCAGAAGGCTCGACCGGCTTCGAAAATCATATTGCGATCCCGCACGGGAAATCCTCGGCAGTGGTCAATACCACGCTGGCAATTGGGCGTACCCGTCAGGATATTCCCTGGGAAACCCTGGATGGCAGCAACGTGCGCTGCATCATTCTGTTTGCCGTACGTCTTGAAGATCAAAACACTACACATATTCGTCTGCTTTCGCAGGTTGCCGGCGCGTTGGCGGATGACGACATTATTGAACAACTGTTAGTCGAAAGCAGTCCACAGAAAATTATTGAGCTTTTTAGTCAATATGCTGAATCCAATGTCTGCTAAATAAAAAGTGGAGCATGTTATGAATATTGTTTGTGTTGCCGCCTGTACGGCGGGTATTGCGCACACCTATATTGCTCGTGAGAAGCTAATTAAAGGTGCTAAAGCGCTTGGTCATAATATAAGAGTTGAAACCCAGGGAACTATCGGCACGGAAAACGAACTGCTGACAGAGGATATTTCTGCAGCTGATGTCGTAATTCTTGCTGTCGATGTCAAAATAAAAGGGGAGGAACGATTTTCAAATAAACGCATTGTGCGAGTGAAAACCGAAATCGTCATAAAATCGCCCATTCAGTTTCTTGAAAAGGTCGAAAAATCATTAGTTAATAATAACCAGTAGCGATCCTCATTCTGGAGGGATTTCACATGAGTGAAAATAAAATTCCGCTATCTCAGGAAATAAAAAGACATTTATTAACGGGGATTTCGTGGATGATCCCGTTAATTGTCGCCGCCGGGATCTGTATTGCTCTCGGGCAAATACTTGGCGGCACTAACGTGGGTGAAAAAACAGGAACCATACCCTGGATGCTCAACCAGATTGGCGGCTGGGGGATGGGGTTAATCGTACCGCTGATTAGTGCGGCGATTGCGTACTCCATTGCCGATCGTCCCGGATTTGCGCCGGGCCTGATTGTCGGCTTTGTTTGCGGCGAAATTCATACCGGTTTTATCGGCGGGATGTTGGGCGGGTTCCTGGTCGGTTATACCGTACTGCTTCTTAAGCGCTATATCCGTTTGCCACAGTCGATGCAGGGGCTGATGCCCATCATGGTGTTGCCGGTACTGAGTACCGTCATTGGCGGCCTGTTGATGATGACGCTGATTGGCAAGCCGATAGCCTGGCTGCAGGACGCGTTGATTCATCTGCTGGAGTCCATGCAGGGCGGATCCCGCTTTCTGATGGGCGCTATCCTCGGTGCGATGGCGACATTCGACTTCGGCGGACCGGTGAATAAAACCATGTCGCTGTTTGCTGACGGCATGCTGGTCAGCGGTGTGTACGGTCCGGAAGCGGTGAAGTTTGTTGGCTCGATGATCCCTCCGTTCGGCATTACGCTCTCTTTCCTGCTGACGCGTCACAAATACACCCGTGCGGAGCGCGAGGCTCTGAAAGCGGCATTCCCGATGGGGATCTGCATGATTACCGAAGGGGTCATTCCGATTGCAGCGCGCGACCTGTTGCGCGTGGTGGGCTCCTGCGTGGTGGCCTCGGCGATTGCGGGCGGCCTGATTATGGTGTGGGGTGTCGAAAGCCCGGTACCGCACGGCGGCATGTTTGTGGTCCCGCTCTTTACGCATCCGCTGCTGTTTTGCCTGGCGCTGGGGATCGGCACAGTGATTTGCGGTGTCATGTTGTCGCTGTGGAAGAAACCGGTGACCGAGCGTGACGAAGAGTTTGATGAACTCAGCGATCAAAAACTGAAAGACGAAGAGATCACCTTCACCCTGGAATAACCGGAGGCCGTATGTTTGCCGATATGAAAAGCATGGTGGCGAAAGCCTGGCGCGAGCAGTACGCGCTGCTGGCCATCAACTGTATGAACCTGGAAAGCGCCCGCGCGGCGGTTCGGGTGGCAGAGAAACACCGTGCGCCCATCATTCTGAATCTGTATCAGGGGCATCTGGAGCATTTTCCGGCCCCGATAGCCGCTGCGGTCGTCAAAACGCTGGCAGAGGAAGCCTCGGTACCGGTCGCGCTGGCGCTGGATCATGGAAAGGATCCTGTACGCATTCGTCAGGCTTTTCGCGCCGGATTCAGCGGGTTAATGATCGATGCCTCCGCCTTTGCGCTGGAGGAGAATATTCGCCAGACCCGTGCAGTGGTTGAGCTCGCAGCCAGCGTTTCTCTGTGCGTGGAAGGCGAGCTGGGCCATCTGGCCGATGCTCCGCGCTATGACCATGCCGCTAACGCTGATTTGATGACTCAGGCCGCCGACGTGGAACCCTTTATCCAACAGACCGGGATCGATTTGCTGGCGGTGTCGGTGGGTACGGCGCACGGCATGTACGCGCCGGGCGTTACGCCAGCCATTGATTTCCAGCGGCTGGAGGAAATTGCCCGGTTATCAACGGTACCTCTGGCGCTGCATGGCGGCAGCGGGACGCCGTTTGATCAGCTACAGCGCTGTCCGATGTTTGGCGTCGCCAAGATAAACGTTGGCGCAGCGGTCTTTGAAGCCGGAAAGGCTGCGCTGCTGCATACCCTGTGTCGTGACACATCCGGTGAACTTGTTGATGCTCTGACCCTGATGGAGCAGGCCTGCGAGGAAGCCATTATTCCGTACCTGCAGGCCAGCGGCGCTATCGGCAAAGCCTGATTCATTTTCTGTAACGCCTTCTATGCCTCTGCGATGACGCACTGGCAGGGCTTTCTACACCCTGAAACTGGAGAATTAACATGTTAGTTTCGATGAAAGAATTACTGCAACCTACCCGTCAGCACGGTTTTGCCATCGGCGCATTCAACGTGGCGGACAGCTGCTTTGTACGTGCAGTTGTGGAAGAAGCGGAAGCGACCAACACCCCGGCGATTATCTCCATTCACCCCAGCGAACATGATTTTGTCGGCGATGCGTTTTTTAGCTACGTCCGTGATATCACGATGCGTAGCCCAGTGCCGTTTACTCTGCATCTGGACCACGGTGCTTCGGTTGAGCATGTGCTGCGGGCGATTCAGTGTGGGTTTACCTCGGTGATGATTGATGGCTCGCTGCTGCCGTATGAAGAGAACGTGGCGCTGACCCGCGAAGTGGTCAAGCTGGCGCATGCGGTAGGTGTTTCTGTGGAAGGGGAGTTGGGTACGATTGGTCAGACCGGGACGTCAGTGGAAGGCGGCGTGTCGAAGGTCACCTATACCGATCCTGCTCAGGCTCAGGATTTTATCGCCCGCACCGGCGCAGACACGCTGGCGGTGGCGATTGGTACGGCACACGGGATCTACCCGAAAGGGATGCAGCCAGAGCTGCAAATGAACATCCTGCGCGATATCGCCGGGCGTGTAGACATTCCGCTGGTGTTGCACGGTGGTTCAGCGAATCCGGATGCGGAAATTGCCGAATCCGTGACGCTGGGTGTTGGCAAAATCAACATTTCCAGTGATATGAAATACGCCTACTTCCAGAAAGTCCGCGAAATCCTGGCGAAAGAAACCTGGTGGGACCCGAACGTAATCTACCCAGAAGCCATTAGCGCCGCGCGTGACGTGATCCGCCACAAAATGAAATTGTTCGGTTCAACCGGCAAAGCATCACTTTACTAACGGCATGCAGGCGGGGCGACCCGCCTCTTTCGCAACAAGGAAAAGTGGAATGAAGCGTTCACATATTAATTATGCCGTCGATAAAGCGCATGCCATCGCCGAGACTTTTCGGATCTGTCTGCCTGATTTTGCGTATTTTACGATCGATGCCTGGCGGCAACAGGATCAATCTCTGTGGCGTGAAGTGCGCGATCTCCAGTTGGGCTGGGATATTACCGACTTTGGGCGTGGAGATTTTGCGCAAACGGGACTGACGTTACTGACGTTGCGCAATGGTCTGCCAGGCTCAGCTAATTACCCCAAACCGTACGCCGAAAAGATGCTGCAAATTCAGCAGGATCAGCAAACACCATGGCATTTTCATCGCCATAAAATGGAAGATATCGTGAATCGCGGCGGCGGTGACTTATGTATGCAGCTGGCATGGGCCACGCCTGATGACGGGTATGACGCACGGCGTATTGTTGAAGTTAGCGTCGATGGTCAGCGGCGTACCGTTGACGCTGGCGAGACGCTGGTATTGAAACCGGGACAGGGGGTGTGCCTGCCGCCGCGCTTGTATCATCGCTTTTGGGCGGAGAAGGCGTTCGTGCTGGGCTGGGAAATCTCGATGGTCAATGACGACCAGCATGACAACCACTTTCTGGAACCTGGCGGTCGCTTCCCGGCGATTGAAGAGGATGAGCCGGTGAAGTGGCTGTTGTGCAGTGAATATATTCGTTTATGAGCGTGAGTAAGCCCGGTAAGCGAAGCGCCACCGGGCAATAAATTATTGCGCAGGTGGTGGTGCTGTGACTTCACTCCCTGAAACCACACCCGCCTGCATAGTCTGCGTGACCTGCTGTTTCTCCACGTTCACCGCATGCAGTTGCCCGCTGACCGTTGGCTTGAGCGGCGCATCGGCCTGAATATTGCCGCTGGCGGTAAGCTGAATATTACCATCACCGGAAAGCGGCAGTGCGGGCCAGCCCCACTGCTGCAGGATCGTCATTGGCACGCCGCGTCCGTTCAGGCTGATCTGAGCCTGGCGCTGAGGCAACTGCGAAATACTGGCAGTGGCCTCCAGCAGCCCTTTTTCCGTATAGGCGCTCAGTTCACTGATATTGATGGTGCTGTTGTTCGCCGTCAGCGCCAGCGAAGGACGACGTACATCCGTGCGGTTAAAGGTAGCAGCAGCGGCGTTGAGGGTGGCGCTCCCGCTCCAGATCCCCCACTGATTGTTCTGTACCAGCCCGAGGTTAGCGCCGTAACCGTCAAGCGCGGTGAGCTGCCACGGGAAACTCGGGTCGATATCAATTACCAGATTGCGGCTGGCGCTGAATTTCTTCAGCGTCAGGCTGTTTAGCCATGTTGGCAGAGGTTTCATCCACTGCTGCTTCCAGTTTTCCGGTAGCGTGTATTCCAGACCGGCAATAGCGGCATCATCGAGGACCAGCGCTTTGTTGCTGCGTAGCCAGTTTCCGGATGTTCTGACCATACCGCCTTCCCAGCGGGTGGTGAACTGGCGCAGCGCAATGCCCTGTGGTGAGAACTCGGCGTTCAGAATCGGATCGAAGAAGTGCAGAGAGCCGTAGATAAACTCGCTGGCGTTCATCGACAATTTTCCTTCCTGAGTTTGCCAGTCGTCCTTGCTGAAGGTCATGTTGCGCAAGCTCAGATCGAGATCCGTCACCGCCCAGTCAGGGCCTTGCAGACGGGCATCCGTTACTTCCAGACGACCAATTTGCAGGGAAGGAATGGTGCTTAACGGGGCAAAAAAGTCGGCCAGCGATTTGTCGCTTTGCAGCCGGATATCGTTCAGGCGCAGATTCTCCACTACCCAGCTCCCGTCGGCATTGCGTTGCGCTACGCCGGTTAATGCTCCACGCGCCACGTCTGCGCCAATATTGCTAAGCGTCACCCGGTCATGGTCAATGCTGCCTTCAATCAAGACGTTGGTGGTCGGGACATCGTTGAGCGTCAACGAACTGGCGCTGAGCTGAATTTGCGCTTTGCTGCCGAGAATTTTACCTGCTTCAGGGCTCCAGGGAATGACGCCGCCGTTAACGCGCTGGGCGCTGAGGTTCCACTCGCTACCGGGGCTGTTAAGCGCCATATCCTGCAATTGCAGGCGATCGGCCTGAAACGGTAACGGCGCGGTTTGCTGGGAAAGATTCAGCGTGCCGTTTTGCAACAAAATGGTGTCTACGTGCAGCGGGTCGGTGATTTGGCGGCTACTGAGTCCAATATCGACCGTTTTGGCGACCAGCGTGGCGGGCTGACCATCCCGGCCAAAGGTGACGTTTTCCAGCAGAATATGGGAAGGGGAAGAAAACCGGTGATCGATGGCATCAAAGGCCAGATGGTAGCTGCTGTTCTGTGAAACCCAGGCACTGACGTGCTCTGCGCCCCAGCGGGTTTGCAGTAGAAAATAAAGGCCGAGGATCGCCACTGCAAGGGCGATCAGCACGTAAAGAAGCAGCTTTCCAATAAATTTCATGGTCTTCCATCCCGCGAAGTGCACATAGTCAAGTTATGCACGATTTAGACGCAATGCTCAAGGCGGGAATGGTGAAAGAGCGTTACAGCGGCGTTGATTCAGAATCAACGCCGCATTTTGCTTATTGCTTCTCTGGCGGGAACACCAGGTTCAGAACGATAGCGGTAATACCGCCTGCGGCAATGCCGGAAGAGAGCAGGTTTTTCACCCAGTCCGGGGCGAACTGCAGGATCAACGGCTGCTGGGAGACGCCCAGGCCGACGGCCAGCGACAACGCGATAATCAGAATCGCGCGGCGGTTCAGTGGCTCGCGGGACACAATACGCACGCCGGATGCGGCGATAGTACCGAACATTACCAGCGTTGCCCCGCCCAGTACTGGCTCAGGAATATGCTGTACAAAACCGCTAACCGCCGGGAACAGGCCCAGCGCGATCAACATCAACGCCACCACAAAACCGACGTAGCGGCTGGCAACGCCCGTTAATTGAATAACCCCGTTGTTCTGCCCAAAACAGGAGTTCGGGAAGGTGTTGAACACAGCGGAAACAAACGAGTTCAGACCGTTCGCCAGCACGCCGCCTTTCAGGCGTTTCATATACAGCGGACCAGAAACCGGCTGCTCGGAGACATCAGAGGTGGCCGTAATATCGCCGATGGTTTCCAGCGAGGTGATCATAAAGACCAGCATCAGCGGCAGCAGTAAACTCCAGTCGATACCCAGGCCATAATACAGCGGCGTTGGCACCATTAGCAGGTCCTGGCTTACCGGTGCGGTATTTTGCGGCAGCATGTCCATAAACCAGGCCAGCAGATAGCCTGCCGCCATCGCAATCACCAATGACGCAACACGCAGGTAAGGATTGCGTTGACGGTTAAGCAGGATGATTAGTGCCAGCACCACGCCTGCCAACAGTAAATTTTTCGGTGCACCAAAGGTGTTGTCGCTCATTGCGGCATAGCCACCACCAATCGATGTCAGACCCACCTGAATCAGCGACAGGCCGATAATCATCACCACCACGCCTGAGACCAATGGGGTAATGATCCGCCGCGCCAGATGCAGTACGCGTGAGATAACCATCTCGGTGCAGCTTGCCAGCATCAGCGTACCGAACAGCGCCGCCATCATGGTTGGGACATCTGCGCCACCGGTTTTTAGCGCCGTACCGCCCATAATCAGTGGCGCAACAAAGTTAAAGCTGGTGCCCTGAATGGATAGCAGCCCTGAGCCTACCGGCCCCCAGGCTTTGATCTGAATGATAGAAGCTACGCCGGAGGCGAACAGCGACATACTGATAATGTGTTGAGTATCCTGAGCCGGTAAACCAAGCGCCTGGCAAATTAACAGAGCGGGAGTAATTACCGCGACGAACATGGCCAACAGATGCTGACAGGCGGCAAACAAGGTCTGGGCTAACGGGGGGCGATCTTCAAGACGGTAAATCAGTTCACTGTTGTGAGTCTGCGCAACCGGTTGCGCATTTGTTGACTCTACGGCGTTAACGGACATCAGAGGCAATCCCATGGTGGAAAAGCGGTGATTTTATCTGACCAGGGCAGAAAAGCAAACGTTTGCTAGCAGGTGTTTTTAATATTTAAAACGGATAAACAAACATTTTTATATAACTTTTCATCATTTTCTGCTTAAAATCCACCCCGAAAACTCAATAAGAGCTAAAAATCGGTCTGGAATGCATCGTGCGTGATTGTGCTAAACGCACTAATGGAGCTGTAAATGTTTTATCTCGATACGTTATCAACGCTGGTTGCGGCAACCCTTGTGTTGCTGCTGGGACGTAAGCTCGTCCAGTCTGTTTCCTTCCTGAAAAAATACACCATTCCCGAACCCGTAGCGGGCGGCCTGCTGGTGGCGATTGCGCTGCTGGTGCTGAAAAAAAGCATGGGTTGGGAAGTTAACTTCGATATGACCCTGCGTGATCCGTTGATGCTGGCCTTCTTCGCCACTATCGGTCTGAACGCCAATATCGCAAGTTTGCGTGCTGGCGGCCGCGTGGTGGGTATTTTTCTGATTGTGGTTGTTGGCCTGTTGCTGATGCAAAACGCAATCGGTATTGGTATGGCGACCCTGCTGGGTCTGGACCCGCTGATGGGTCTGATCGCTGGCTCGATCACCCTCTCTGGTGGACATGGAACCGGGGCAGCATGGAGCAAGCTGTTTATTGAACGTTATGGCTTCACCAATGCGACTGAAGTGGCGATGGCTTGCGCAACGTTTGGCCTGGTGCTGGGTGGGCTGATTGGCGGTCCGGTGGCGCGCTATCTGGTCAAACACTCCACCACGCCAGACGGTATGCCGGACGATCAGGCTGTGCCGACCGCATTTGAAAAGCCGGACGTTGGGCGCATGATCACCTCACTGGTGTTGATTGAAACCATCGCGCTGATCGCTATCTGTCTGACGGTGGGTAAAATCGTTGCGCAAATGCTGGTTGGAACGGTGCTGGAACTGCCGACCTTCGTTTGCGTGCTGTTTGTTGGGGTGATCCTCAGTAACGGTCTGGCACTACTGGGCTTTTATCGGGTGTTCGAGCGTGCGGTTTCTGTGCTGGGTAACGTTAGCCTGTCGCTGTTCCTGGCGATGGCGCTGATGAGCCTGAAGCTGTGGGAGCTGGCTTCTCTGGCCTTGCCGATGCTGGCAATCCTGGTTGTGCAGACCATTTTCATGGCGCTGTATGCGATATTCGTTACCTGGCGCATGATGGGTAAGAACTACGATGCCGCTGTGCTGGCTGCCGGACACTGCGGTTTTGGCCTCGGCGCGACGCCGACGGCGATTGCCAACATGCAGGCGATTACCGAACGCTTTGGGCCATCCCATATGGCGTTTCTGGTGGTGCCGATGGTGGGGGCATTCTTTATCGATATCGTCAACGCACTGGTGATTAAGCTGTATCTGCTGTTACCGATTTTTGCGCAATAACGGCTGTGCGGCGGGGTAACATCCGCCGCCGCTATGAATCGACTATGCGTTGGAGTAGCGTTCGGTTTCCGGCATCCAGCGCTCTATTAGCGCCACGGCCTGTTGCGGATAACGTTCGTGAATATGGCGAGCAATGCGCTGAACTTCCGGGATAATCGCCTGATCACGCAGTAAATCTGCGACCTTGAATTCTGCCGTTCCGGTCTGGCGAGTACCTAACAGCTCGCCGGGGCCGCGGATCTCTAAATCTTTTTGCGCAATCACGAATCCGTCGTTGCTGTCGCGCAGAACCTGCAGGCGTTTTTGCGCAGTTTTTGACAGCGGTGATTTGTACAGCAGGACGCAGTGGGAGGCCACCGCGCCACGACCTACGCGGCCACGTAGTTGATGCAGCTGGGCCAGGCCCAGGCGCTCCGGGTTTTCAATAATCATCAGGCTGGCGTTTGGCACGTCCACGCCCACTTCAATCACCGTGGTGGCAACCAACAGATGCAGTTCACCCTGCTTAAAGGCCGCCATTACTGACTGCTTCTCGGCGGGCTTCATACGGCCGTGTACCAGGCCAATATTGAGTTCTGGCAGCGCAATCTTAAGCTCTTCCCACGTTGCTTCTGCTGCCTGAGCTTCTAACAGATCAGACTCTTCAATCAGCGTACAGACCCAGTATGCCTGGCGCGCTTCGTGGGTACAGGCGTTGCGCACGCGATCAATAATATCGCTGCGGCGGGTATCCGGAATGGCGACCGTGGTGACCGGCGTACGTCCCGGAGGCAGTTCGTCAATGACCGATGTGTCGAGGTCAGCATAGGCCGTCATCGCCAGGGTGCGCGGAATCGGCGTGGCGGTCATGATGAGCTGGTGCGGGTGGAAACCCTGCTGCTGACCTTTTTCCCACAGCGCCAGACGTTGATGCACCCCGAAGCGGTGCTGTTCGTCGATGATAACCAGTGCCAGACCGTTGAACTGAACCTGTTCCTGGAAAATTGCATGAGTACCGACAATCATCTGCACCTGACCGCTGGCGATGGCTTCCTGTTGCGCCAGACGCGCTTTGCCTTTCTGTTTGCCCGCCAGCCAGCCCACTTCAACGCCCAGTGGCGCGAACCAGCTGCGGAAGTTATTCGCATGTTGTTCAGCCAATAATTCGGTGGGGGCCATCAGCGCAACCTGCTTACCATGTGCGATAGCTCGCAGGGCGGCTAACGCTGCAACCAGGGTTTTACCGGAGCCGACATCGCCCTGCACCAGGCGCATCATCGGCACATCCAGCGCCATGTCGCGTTCTATCTCCGCGGTGACGCGAGCTTGCGCGCCAGTAGGTTTGAACGGCAATGCTGCCAACAGCTTATCTTTTAGCGCGTTGTTAGCACTTAACGGCTGGGCATGAAAACGCTGCGCCCCGGCGCGTAATGCCAGCATGCTGAGGTTATGTGCGAGCAGTTCTTCGAGAATCAGACGTCGCTGCGCCGGATGTTGTCCTGTTTCCAGATCGCTGAGTTGCAGCGACGGTGGGGGGCGGTGCAACGTGCGCAGTGCTTCGGGCAGGCTCATCATGCCCTGTAACAGCTCTGGTGGCAGCAGTTCGGCAATGGCGCAGGTATCGAGCAGATCCAGTGCCTGATCGGTCAGCTTGCGCAGCGTGGCCTGCTTCACGCCTTCGGTTGTCGGGTAAACCGGAGTGAGAGTTTCCTGCAATTCCGGCGTGCTGAGATCGCCCTGCACGCGGTATTCCGGGTGGATCATCTCTGCGCCGTATTTCCCGCGTTTGGCTTCGCCATAGGCCAGTACCCGACGCCCGGTGGCGAGACTGTTTTTCATTGCTGCGCTGAAATTGAAAAAGCGCATGGTGAGAATGCCGGAACCATCGCTGATCTGACAGGTCATCATCCGGCGACCGCCGAAGGTGATATTGCAGTTCAGCACTTCGCCTTCAACGGTGGCATAGACGCCCGGCAGCAGTTCGCCAATTGGGTACAGATGGGTACGGTCTTCGTAACGCAGGGGGAGGTGTAGCAGGAGGTCCTGTACGGTGTGCAGGCCAATTTTCGCCAGTTTACTGCTTTGCGCTGCGCCAACGCCGGTCAGAGAGTTGAGTGGGATGGCATCCAGTAAACGGCCTTTCATCGCGTTTATCTCGCAGACTGCATAGTGGCCCACCACGTTGCATCGGCTTCAATTTCGCCCTGCGTGTTTACGTGAGGGTAGGGAAGGCCTTTGCGCTTAGCGACATTCGCCAGCACCGGATAGCCGCCTTCAAACAGTAAGCGCTGCTGCTCGTCTTGTGGCAGCATGCTGTTTTCTCGTCGGTACATCCCAGCGTTTTGCCGCTGGCGCTGTGCTTCGTACAGAATCAGCGCGGAGGCGACCGAAACGTTCAGCGACTGCACCATGCCAGTCATGGGAATGATGATGTCCTGATCAGCCAGATCCAACGCTTCCTGAGTGATGCCGGTTTTCTCCTGGCCCATCAGGATGCAGGTGGGACGCGTGTAATCAATCTCGCGAAAATCCACGGCTTTATCTGACAGATGGGTTGCCAGGACCTGCATGCCCTGGCTTTTTAAATGTGTGACCGCATCGCCAATGGTAAGGTGAGTTTTCACCTGCACCCAACTGTTGCTGCCTGCGGCAGAAGAGGCCATGGTGCGCATACGACTACCCGGCCAGACGGCGTGGACTTCATGCACGCCGACCGCATCTGCAGTACGAATAATCGCAGAAACGTTATGAGGTTTGTGAACCTGCTCCATGCAGACGGTCAGATCGGGCTGACGACGTGCGAGCATCTCGCGGATACGTGCATAGCGCTGTTCATTCATATACACATCATCCTTCAAATTGCCTCGGCGTTAGCTGCTCTCACTCACCCCAATCACGTACTTTAGTACGCTCATGGGGATTCATTCGTTTGCCGCCTTGATGCAATTCGAATGATTTCGTGTAGAAAATTAGTTTCGGTTACGGGTGACTTTTATCACGTCCGGCATGACGCGAATTTTGCGCATGATATTCGCCAGGTGCACGCGATCGCGAGCGGTCAGGCGAATAAAGGCGCTATAAACGCGGCCATCTTTCTCTTCCGTATTCAAACTTTGAATATTGGAGGTGGTCGTGTTAATTGCCGCCGTCAGGTTCGCCAGAGCACCCTGGTGGTTAAACATATCCACCTTAATCTCGGTGATGAATTCCTGCTCTGTTTCTTTATCCCATTCCACCGCCATAAATTTCTCTGGCTCTTTCTGGTAGCCACGAATATTACGGCAGGACTCATGGTGAATCACCAGACCTTTGCCCGGACTGACGTGGGCAATGATGGGATCGCCTGGAATTGGACGGCAGCATTTCGCGAAGGTGATCAGCACGCCGTCTGCGCCTTTGATCGGCAGATGACCATGGCCAGATTGTGCTGGGACGTTCGCTGTTGCTTCGCCCTGCTGGAGGTTTTTCGCTACCACCACGCTCATGGCGTTACCCAGACCGATTTCTGCGAGCAGATCGTCAAGCGTGGCGAGCTTCATGCGCTCAAGCTCACGCTGGATGCTCTCTGGCGGGATCTCAGCCAGTTTACGGCTACCGCCCAGTGCATGGTTGAGCAGTCGACGACCCAGACTCACGGAATCATCGCGCTTGAGGTTTTTCAGCAACTGGCGAATTTTGGCGCGCGCTTTCGAACTGACGACGAAGTTGAGCCATGCTGCATTCGGGCGCGCACCCGGGGCGGTAATAATCTCAACTGTCTGACCGCTAAAGAGCGGTTGTGAAAGCGGGTAAGGCTGTCTGTCGACGCGCGCGCCGACGCAGGCGTGACCGATATCGGTATGCACGGCGTAGGCGAAGTCGACAGGCGTTGCACCAGCGGGCAGTTCGACAATGCGCCCTTCCGGTGTGAAAACATAAATCTCATCCGGGAAGAGATCAGATTTGACGCTTTCAATAAATTCAAATGAGCTACCGGCGCTCTGCTGCAGTTCCAGCAGGCTTTGCATCCAGCGCTGAGCGCGGATTTGCGCAGTGGTGCTGCTTTCGCCGCCGTGTTCTTTGTAAGCCCAGTGCGCTGCGACACCCATCTCTGCCATCTGGTCCATGTCTTCAGTACGAATCTGTACTTCAACCGGAACGCCGTGAGGGCCGATCATTGAGGTGTGCAAAGACTGATATCCGTTCGCTTTTGGAATGGCGATATAGTCTTTCACGCGACCAGGACGTGGTTTGTACAGGCTATGCATCTGGCCGAGTACGCGATAGCAGGTATCGGAATCATGAACGATAACGCGAAAAGCGTAGATATCCATGATGGAGTGAAAACGCTGCTCTTTGAGCACCATTTTGCAGTAGATAGAGTACAGGTGCTTCTCACGCCCGCTTACGCGACACGGAATGCCTGCCTCTTGCAAACGCCCTTCGATTTCCGAGAGGATTTTTTGGATCATCTCTTTACGGTTACCGCGAGCGGCTTTAACCACTTCTTTAATCACGCGATAGCGGTTCGGGTACAGCGCTTCAAAACCCAGCTCTTCCAGCTCGGTTTTAATGTGATGAATACCTAAACGGTGTGCCAGCGGACTATAGATTTCGAGGGTTTCACGGGCGATGCGGCGACGCTTGTCCGGGCGTAATGAGCCCAGCGTGCGCATATTGTGGGTACGGTCAGCAAGTTTGATGAGAATGACGCGGATATCCTGCACCATCGCCATAATCATCTTGCGAAAGTTTTCAGCTTGCGCCTCTTTCTTATCGCGAAACTTAAGCTTATCAAGCTTCGATACCCCCTCTACCAGCTCTGCAACGCTTTTACCAAAAAGCTGCTCCATGTCCTGGTAGGTGGCTGGGGTATCTTCAATCACGTCATGCAGCAGCGCAGCCATCAGCGTTTCGTAGTCGAGTTTCATCTCGGCCAGAATGCAGGCTACCGCTACCGGGTGCGTGATATAGGGTTCACCGCTTGAACGTGTCTGGCCCTCGTGAGCGTCACGTGCAACGAGATACGCCTGCCGAAGACGCTTAATCTGGTCTTCCGGCAGGTAGTTTTGAATCAGTTGATTCAGGCTTTCAAACAGATACAAGGGCGACCCGCTTTGTGATTAACGACGACCTTCAGCAATAGCGGTAACGGCTTGTAATTCAGCGGCTTCCTGCTCTTGCTGTTCCTGGCGCTCACGCACGTCGAGGATCTGGTTGTTGATCAGACCTTCTTCGATTTCGCGCAGCGCGATAACGGTAGTTTTATCGTTTTCTTCCGGTACGAGCGGATCCTTTCCGCCTACCTGCATCTGACGAGCGCGACGCGCGGCGACCAGTACCAGGTCAAAACGGTTACCAATTTTCTCTACAGCGTCCTGAACAGTTACGCGTGCCATACTTAAAATGCTCCACAGGTGAAGAAATGACTGGGCATGATACTGAATGTGGGTTCAGTCTGCCAACAGTTTGCTGATTAAAGCGTCATGACGCTGCTTTTGGCGGTTCATGCGCAGACGTTCGGCGCGAATGATGGTTTTCAAATCGCCCAGGGCGGTATCGAAATCATCGTTCACAATAAGATAATCATATTCGGCGTAATGGCTCATTTCTGCAACAGCTTGCGCCATACGTTTTGCGATCACGTCTTCGCTATCCTGACCGCGGCCACGCAGACGGCGATCCAACTCAATCTTAGATGGCGGCAAAATAAAAATACTGCGCGCATGCGGCATTTTTTCACGAATTTGCTGCGCACCTTGCCAGTCGATATCTAAAAAGACGTCTACGCCGGATGCCAATACTTGCTCAATGGTTTCACGTGAGGTGCCGTAGTAATTACCGAAAACCTCCGCGTGTTCCAGGAACGCGTCTCTGCCAATCATGGTTCTGAATTCATCATGGTTCACAAAGAAATAGTGTTCACCGTGCACTTCCCCCGGGCGCGGTGCGCGCGTGGTGTGCGAAACAGAAACCTGGGTGTCATACAACGGTTGGGTCTTTAATAAAGCCTGAATCAGGCTGGATTTACCCGCGCCACTGGGGGCAGAAACAATATAAAGCGTGCCTTGAGCCATGAGTATCTTAATGTATGTGATTGTCGAAAGAGAGCCTACATACGGGCTTATTATACACGTAGCCGCTTTGCTACGTAGCCTTTGTCACACTTTTTGCGCATGTTTATTGCGTTTTGCGTACCAGTTTCCTGTTTTATCCGCGATTTGCAGCAATACGTGCAAATGTCAGGAATGCTGCCCGCAGAGTGAATATTTGCCGCTCTGCTTCCCTTTCACTTCGCGCTATATCTGCCGGGAAATGCAGTGTTCAGCGGAGGTAGCATGGGATCATGGAAATGCATAGGGCTGGTTTTGCTGGTCTGGAATTTACCTGTATGGGCGGTTTGCCCCGTCTGGTCGCCTGCCCGGGCAAATGAGGAAATTTCACGACTACAGCAGCAGATAACACAGTGGAATGACAGTTACTGGAAACAGGGTGAAAGTGCCGTAGACGACGGCGTTTATGACCAGCTCAATGCGCAACTCATCCAATGGCAACGTTGTTTTGGCGATGAAGCCAAAACAGATCTGTCTGCGCCCCCAATAAGTGGCACCGTCTCGCACCCTGTTCCCCATACGGGAGTTCGAAAACTTGCCGATAAGCAAGCGCTACAGCAATGGATGAAAGCCCGCAGCGATCTCTGGGTACAGCCGAAGGTGGATGGTGTGGCGGTGACGCTGGTTTATCGCAATGGCAATTTGGTCCGGGCGATTAGCCGTGGTAACGGCCTGAAAGGTGAAGACTGGACGCAAAAGGTTCTTCAGATCCCTTCCGTACCCCATATCACCAAGGGACAGCTCGCTAACAGTACTCTGCAGGGTGAGATATTTTTACAGCAGGAAGGGCATATCCAACAGCAGAGAGGGGGAATGAACGCCCGTTCAAAAGTTGCTGGAATGATGATGCGCCAGAGCAATCCGGAAATGTTACGCTCGCTGGCTATTTTTATCTGGGCGTGGCCCGATGGACCGGCTGCCATGTCGGAAAGACTGGAACAACTCACTGCTGCCGGTTTCAGTTTTACGCAACATTTTACCAGGGCCGTGAAGAGTGCAGATGATGTCGAGCAAGCACGCGCCAGTTGGTGGAGTTCAGCATTACCTTTTGTGACGGATGGCGTAGTTGTGCGAACGGGAAAAGAGCCGCAGGCGCGATACTGGCTCCCTGGACAGGGAGACTGGCTGGCAGCGTGGAAATATCCTCCCGTGGCCATAGTGTCTGAGGTGACGGGTATTCAGTTCTCTGTTGGCAAAAGCGGGAAAATTGCCGTTGTTGCTATGTTGAAGCCCGTCATGCTGGATGATAAGCGGGTGCAGCGCGTCAATATTGGCTCTGTCCGACGCTGGAATGAATGGGATATCGCACCTGGCGATCAGATTCTGATAAGCCTTGCCGGGCAGGGGATCCCCCGTATAGACGAAGTCGTCTGGCGCAGTACTCAACGTACTAAGCCAACGCCACCTGAGGGTCGCTTCAATTCATTAACCTGTTTTTATGCTACCCGGGAGTGTTATGCGCAGTTTGTCGCAAGGCTGGTCTGGCTGGGGGCCAAAGAGGTCTTAGGGCTCGAGGGCATCGGCGAGGCGGGATGGCGGGAGCTCCACCAGGCGTATCGCTTTGAGCATATCTTTTCCTGGCTCGGGCTAACTCAGGAACAACTACAATCCACATTTGGTGTAAGCAAAGGGGAGAAGTTATGGCATCAATTCAACCTGTCACGCGATCTTCCGTTCACGCGCTGGGTGATTGCCATGGGAATACCGTTAACACAGGCAACGCTGAATGCCTGCAGGGATGGTTCGTGGCAGCAATTGCAAGAACGCGATGAACAAAGCTGGCGGCAGCTTCCTTTCATGGGGGAGCGGCGGGCTCGGCAGGTGATGCAGTGGCTGGAGAATAGGGAGATCACAGCGCTGAGCAACTGGTTAGCTGCTCAGCGGATCGCGGGCTTTATGCCTTAATGGCCTTCATGGCGATAGTAAAATACCGGCAGACCTAACTTCAGGCGCAGCGCCAGTAGTCGGGCGGTAAAGCCGAAAAGCAGGGTGGAGATAACTACTACATCGTGGCTGGAGACATAATGCTGCAGCACGATGTACAGCACGGCAGCGGCAAATGATACGCCGGCATACAGTTCTTTCTGGAACACCAGCGGGATGCGTTTACAGAACATATCGCGTAATACGCCGCCGAAAACCCCGGTAGTGACCGCAGCGACCACGGCGATAATCGGACCATGGCCCATATCCAGCGCCACCTGAGCGCCAATAATAGAAAAGACCACCAGGCCCAGCGCATCCAATACGAGGAATATTTTACGCAGATAGGGCATAACGGGAGCAATAATGGTGGTCAGTACCGCGGCAGTGGCTACGATAATGACGTATTCAGGGTGCTTTACCCAGCCGAGCGGATAATGGCCGAGAAGAATATCGCGTACTGAACCACCGCCAATGGCTGTCGCGGTGGCAATGATAATGACGCCAAATGTATCCATACGACGACGCCCAGCCGCAAGCGCACCGGTCATGGCTTCGGCAGTAATACCAATTAAATATAAAACGTGTAACAGCATGTATTCCCCCTGATTTGCTGGGGGCTAAGGTTAACGATTTGTGCGCACTGTCACGATTGAGATTTTCTAAGGTGAAGTGATTTTAATAACTACAGCTAATGCGAAATTGTTGTAAACACGTTATGGCATGCGCTTTGTGATATGGGTGGTGATGATAAATGATGAGAAAATATAATTCTGGTCGCATAGATGAGAACTGAAGCGTCGGGAAAGGCACGTAGCGCCGCCGTTTATTGACGGGCTACGTGAGATGGTGACTTACTCGATATTCTGAATCTGTTCGCGCATTTGCTCGATCAATACCTTCAGTTCAATCGCGGAATTAGTCACTTCGGCATTGATAGACTTTGATGCCAGAGTGTTCGACTCACGGTTGAATTCCTGCATCATGAAGTCCAGACGACGGCCAACGGCCTCTTTTTTCTTCAGGATGTTGTAGGTTTCTTTGACGTGGGCTTCCAGGCGATCCAGTTCCTCAGCCACGTCGATACGCTGTGCCATCAGCACCAGCTCTTGCTCAAGGCGGTTATTTTCCAGCTGCACCTGAGCATCTTCCAGTTTGGCTACCAGACGCTCGCGCTGCCATTGCAGGATTTCCGGCATATGTGCGCGCACTTTGGTGACTTCAGCGCTGACGCCTTCCAGACGCTGCTCGATCAGCGCTTTTAGCGCCTGACCTTCGGTTTCACGCGCGACGACGAAGTCATCCAGCGTACCGTCAAGCGCGGCGAGGATTTCGGCGGCAATGGCGTCCAGATCTTGCTCCTGGGCTGCCATTACGCCAGGCCAACGCAGGATATCAACCGGGTTAATTTCACCTTCATCACTCTGCATTTTGACCCAGTTAGCAGCGCTAACGAGCTGTTTAGCGAGTTTTTCATTCAGAATCAGCTCGCCCTGAGCGCTGGCATCAGGCTCAAAACGCAGCGTACATTCGACTTTACCGCGCGTCAGACGCGTGCGAATACGTTCGCGAACTACGGGTTCGAGACTACGGAACTGTTCCGGCAGGCGAAAATAAGTTTCCAGATAACGCTGGTTTACCGAGCGCATTTCCCAGGTAGCGCTACCCCATTCACCCTTGATTTCACGCCGGGCGTAAGCGGTCATGCTGCGGATCATAGACGTTCCTGTTTTTAAAGATGAGATGGGAGGATTATAGCCATCCACGTCTTGTCAGGATAGGAATAACAGTCGGAAGTCCGTATAATGCGCAGCCACATTCGTTTCAAGCCGGAGATTTTATCATGCGTCCAGCAGGTCGTAGTGCCAATCAGGTGCGTCCCGTCACCCTGACCCGTAATTATACAAAACACGCTGAAGGCTCCGTGCTGGTCGAATTTGGTGATACCAAAGTGCTGTGTACCGCTTCTATTGATGAAGGCGTACCGCGTTTTCTGAAAGGTCAGGGCCAGGGTTGGATCACCGCAGAATATGGCATGCTGCCACGCGCCACGCACACCCGTAACGCCCGTGAAGCGGCAAAAGGTAAGCAGGGCGGTCGTACCATGGAAATCCAGCGTCTGATCGCTCGCGCGCTGCGCGCCGCTGTTGATCTGAAGACGCTCGGTGAGTTCACCATTACGCTGGATTGCGATGTTATCCAGGCAGATGGCGGTACGCGCACCGCATCAATTACCGGTGCATGTGTTGCGTTAGCTGATGCGCTGAACAAGCTGGTCGCGAGCGGTAAACTGAAAACTAACCCGATGAAAGGGATGGTTGCAGCGGTTTCCGTGGGGATTGTTAACGGTGAAGCGCTCTGTGACCTCGAGTACGTTGAAGATTCTGCCGCAGAAACCGACATGAACGTGGTGATGACTGAAGACGGCCGTATTATTGAAGTACAAGGCACGGCGGAAGGCGAGCCATTCAGCCATGAAGAACTTCTCACCCTACTGGCGTTGGCCCGAGGGGGAATCGAATCCATTGTAGCGACGCAGAAGGCGGCGTTAGAAAATTGATTTTAAAGGCGACTGATGAGTCGCCTTTTTTTTGTCTGTAATAAAGTGAGATGAGGAGCGAATCCATGAAACCGTATCAGCGCCAGTTTATTGAGTTTGCGCTTAGCAAGCAGGTACTAAAGTTTGGCGAGTTTACGCTGAAATCCGGGCGTAAAAGCCCCTATTTCTTCAACGCCGGACTGTTTAATACCGGGCGCGACCTGGCTCTGTTAGGCCGTTTTTACGCTGAAGCGCTGGTGGATTCCGGTATTGAGTTCGATTTGCTGTTTGGCCCAGCGTACAAAGGTATTCCGATTGCGACTACAACGGCCGTTGCGCTGGCTGAACACCACGATAAAGATTTGCCGTACTGCTTTAACCGTAAAGAGGCGAAGACCCACGGTGAAGGTGGCAATCTGGTCGGTAGCGCACTTGAGGGGCGTGTCATGCTGGTGGATGACGTGATCACTGCCGGTACTGCGATTCGTGAATCCATGGAGATAATCCAGGCAAATGGCGCGACGTTGGCAGGGGTACTCATTTCTCTCGATCGTCAGGAGCGCGGCCGCGGCGAAATTTCAGCGATTCAGGAAGTGGAACGCGATTATGGTTGCAAGGTGATTTCTATCATTACCCTGAAAGATCTGATTGCTTATCTGGAAGAAAAACCTGAAATGGCAGAACACCTGGCCGCAGTACGGGCGTATCGCGAAGAGTTTGGGGTATAAGAACTGCCGGATGGCGCTGCGCTTATCCGGCCTACGCACTTACCGGGCCTACGGCTTACGTAGGCCGGATAAAACGAAGTCGTTACTGCAACTGTGCGGCAACCAACGGCCAGCGGGTGTCAAAGTCATCCGTTGGACGGTATTTAAATTCGCTGCGCACGAAACGAGATAACATACCTTCACAGAAAGCCAGTAACTGACTGGCCAGCAGCGTTTCATCTACGGCGTAACCTTCGCCTTCACGCATTCTTTTTTCTCGCAGAACCTGGCGCAACTGTGCCTCAATACGTTCAAAAAGCTGGTTAATACGGCCTTGCAGACGATCCTGTTCAAACATGAGCGCATGCCCGGTCAGAATGCGCGTCAGACCGGGGTTACGTTCACCGAACCCTAAAATCAGCAGAACGATCAGACGCAGACGTGCGCCGGTGTCCTTTTCATCTTTTAAGATCAGATTGATACGGGTAATCAGACTATCTTCGATAAACTCAATCAGGCTATCGAACATGCGGGTCTTGCTGGGAAAATGGCGATACAATGCCGCTTCGGAAACGCCCACAGAGGCTGCCAGTTTTGCTGTCGTGATACGCTGGCTTCCATCACTGGATTCCAGCATCAGCGCCAGCGACTGAAGTATTTCTTCGCGACGATTCCTTTTCGCAGTTTGCTTTTCTACCATGTTACAAAATACCCCTGAAAATAAGCACTTGCCAGGCAGGCATCCACACAGCGACCGCAAACGACTGTTTGCGGTATGTTATTGCGTTATTACGCTACGGGATGCTTCTTTACGGGTTACTTGCGCCCGGAATGGCCGAAGCCGCCTTCGCCACGATCGGTGGCTTCAAACTCTTCCACCAGATTAAATTCAGCCTGCACAACCGGTACAAAGACCATCTGTGCAATACGTTCACCTGGTTCAATGGTGAAGCTATCCTGGCCACGGTTCCAGATGGATACCATCAGCTGACCCTGATAGTCGGAATCAATCAAACCGACCAGGTTACCCAGTACGATACCGTGCTTATGACCCAGACCAGAGCGTGGCAACATCACCGCGGCCAGTGAGGGATCGGCGATATGGATGGCTAACCCAGTTGGCACCAGCGTCGTTGCGCCAGGCGCCAGTTCTACGGCGTCATCAAGACAGGCTCGCAGGTCAAGTCCGGCAGAACCAGAGGTGGCGTACGTCGGGAGCGGAAATTGTTTCCCTACGCGCGGGTCCAGAATTTTAACGTCGATTTTTTTCATCATAACGGGTCACGATCTCGTCGAGTAATAATTGGCCCAGGAGTTCTTTGCGCTCAAGCGGTAAGACTTTATCTCCATCCTGCCAAAAAAGGTGTAATGCGTTGCTATCGCTGTTAAATCCTTGAGTAGAAAGCGAAACATCGTTTGCACAGATCACATCAAGGTTTTTGCGGAGGCGTTTTTGCCGGGCATATTCTTCCACATTATTTGTTTCGGCGGCAAACCCAACGACAAAGGGACGGTTAGCATCCAGTGCGGCAACGCCGGCAATAATATCCGGGTTCTTGACCATTTTTACTGTTAATTCATCGCCCTGCGTCGCCTGTTTTTTGATTTTTTCGTGGGCGACAGTTTCAGCGCGGTAATCCGCGACTGCGGCGCAGCCGATAAAAATATGCTGTTGTTGCACCGCAGATTGCACGGCGGCTTCCATTTCCAGTGCGGTCACCACATCAACGCGCTGGACAAATGGCGGTGTGGGTAACGAAACCGGACCCGACACCAGCGTGACGTTTGCCCCGCGTTTTGCTGCAGCGGCCGCGATAGCAAATCCCATTTTCCCGGAGCTGTGGTTGGAAATATACCGCACGGGATCAAGCGGTTCACGCGTCGGGCCCGCCGTAATCATGATGTTGAGATGTTGCAGGGAGTTGACAGGTGAAAAATGTTCTGCCGCCATATCCACAATCGTTAACGGATCCAGCATACGTCCAGGACCGATATCACCACATGCCTGGCTACCGCTGTCAGGGCCCCAAATGAGCAAACCGCGCGAAGCAAGAATGCCCAGATTGTGCTGGGTCGCGGCAGCGCGATACATCTGCTGGTTCATGGCCGGCAGCACGGCAACAGGCGCGGGTGTTGCCAGACAAATCGTAGACACCAGATCGTTAGCCATACCGGCGGCAATGCGGGCAATCAGGTCTGCCGTCGCGGGAGCCAGAATAACCAAATCGGCCCATTTCCCCAGCTCAATATGGCCCATCGCGGCTTCGGCAGCGGGGTCGAGCAGGCTGTCAGATACCGGATAGCCCGAAACTGCCTGTAAGCTCAGGGGGGTAATAAAGGCTTTTGCCGCTTCGGTCATCGCCACGCGGACGTCTGCGCCGCGTTCCCGTAAACGACGCACCAGCTCAGGGGTTTTGTACGCAGCAATACCGCCACTGACGCCAAGTACGATTTTTTTACCGGCCAGGCTCATCATGATCTTTCCTGTTGGGTTACACCAGAAGGCGGATATTTTATCACACTCCATCATTTATCGTGCTTTTGACCGTGATCCACTTTGCGAAGCGCCACGAGGAATGGAGAACAGAACGTCGATCTGCCGCTGGTGTTATGCCACCATGCGGATGCGAAAGGAGGGGAAAGCATGGAAAATACAGGACGTATAATGCCTCGGGAAAAGCTGTTGGCGCAGGGGGCAGGCTCGCTGACCGACGTTGAGCTGCTGGCGCTTTTTTTACGCACCGGGATGCTGGGTAAAGATGTCCTGACGCTGGCGAAAGAAATGCTACAACAATTTGATTCGCTTTACGGTCTGTTGTCGGCTGACTACATGGATTTTAGCCTGGTCCAGGGCATTGGCCTTGCGAAGTACGCTCAGCTTAAGGGAATTGCTGAGTTGGCAAGACGTTACTACGACGTGCGGGTGATAGAAGAAAGGTCGATACTTAGCCCGGAAATGGCACGTGAGTTTCTGCAAAGTCAGCTGTCGCAAGAAGAGCGCGAGATCTTTTTGGTGATCTTCATGGATTCACAACATCGAGTGATAAAACACAGCAAACTTTTTTCCGGGACGCTTAGCCATGTAGAGGTGCATCCGCGAGAAATTGTCCGCGCAGCGATAAAAATGAATGCTTCCGCGGTGATCCTTGCGCATAATCACCCTTCGGGGTGTGCAGAGCCGAGCAAAGCAGATAAACTCATCACCGAGCGTGTTGTGAAATGCTGTCAGTTCATGGATATCCGGGTGCTTGATCATCTGATAATTGGGCGCGGAGAGTACGTTTCTTTTGCGGAACGCGGTTGGATTTAACACACTTTACGCGATCCATCGGGATCTTTGTCTGTTCGGGACTTGAGCATAACGCCGGGTCAGCGTATACTACGCCACCTTTGAGAATCTCGGGTTTGGCATTTGGGCCTGGCAATCGAGAGTTCACTTAGAACTATGCGATGACCGGGCTGTAAAGCCTGACGAGGCGCCGATACCCCATACGAAGCTCGAGCTAATTTGATTTTTGGAGAATAGACATGTCCCGAGTCTGCCAAGTTACTGGCAAGCGTCCGGTGACCGGTAACAACCGTTCCCACGCACTGAACGCGACTAAACGCCGTTTCCTGCCGAACCTGCACTCTCACCGTTTCTGGGTTGAGAGCGAGAAGCGTTTTGTCACCCTGCGCGTATCTGCTAAAGGTATGCGTGTAATCGATAAGAAAGGCATCGATACAGTTCTGTCTGAACTGCGTGCCCGTGGCGAAAAGTACTAAGTACTTAAAGAGGAAATAAATCATGGCTAAAGGTATTCGCGAGAAAATCAAGCTGGTTTCTTCTGCTGGTACAGGTCACTTCTACACCACCACGAAGAACAAACGTACTAAGCCGGAAAAACTGGAACTGAAAAAATTCGATCCAGTTGTACGCCAGCACGTACTGTACAAAGAAGCGAAAATCAAATAATTTTCGTTTTGATGTAAAGAAAAACCCTGCCTCGGCGGGGTTTTTTGTTTTCTGGCCGTCCCCATATTAATGAGACCTGATACAGCGCCGGAGATGCTATGCCTGAATTACCTGAAGTCGAAACCAGTCGCCGTGGTATTGAGCCGCATCTGGTAGGGGCGAAGATTTTACACGCCACTGTGCGTAATGGTCGTTTGCGCTGGCCGGTATCCGAGGAAATCTATCGTCTGAGCGATAAACCTGTCCTGAGCGTACAGCGCCGCGCGAAATACCTGCTGCTGGAGCTGACGGATGGCTGGATTATCATTCATCTGGGGATGTCGGGTAGTCTGCGTATTCTTCCTGAAGAACTTCCCGCAGAAAAGCATGATCACGTCGACTTAGTGATGAGTAATGGCAAAGTTCTGCGGTATACCGATCCTCGGCGTTTTGGCGCCTGGCTGTGGACAAAAGAACTGGATGGACATAATGTGCTCGCTCATCTTGGCCCAGAGCCGCTGAGCGACGATTTCAACACTGCTTATCTCCAGCAGAAATGCGCAAAGAAGAAAACGGCGATAAAACCCTGGCTGATGGATAACAAGCTGGTGGTGGGGGTGGGAAATATCTACGCCAGTGAGTCTCTCTTTGCGGCTGGTATTCATCCTGACCGCCTGGCATCATCGCTGTCGAAAGATGAGTGTGAGCTGCTGGTACGCGTTATTAAGGCTGTATTGCTGCGCTCTATCGAGCAGGGTGGAACGACGCTGAAGGATTTTCTGCAAAGTGACGGTAAGCCAGGCTATTTTGCTCAGGAGCTGCAGGTCTATGGGAGAGAAGGCGAACCCTGTCGCGTATGCGGAGCGTCAGTCATTGCGACAAAACACGCTCAGCGTACAACGTTCTACTGCCGTCGCTGTCAGAAATAATATTCATTGCAGGCCGGATAAACCTTGTTGGCTTACCCGGCTAAATGCGCTACTTCAACTTATCCATTAGCGCCTGGTGAACATTTTTCGGCAGGAAGTGGGTTACGTCACCCTGGTGGCGGGCGACTTCTTTAACCAGTGATGATGAAATAAACGACCACTCTTTAGATGGCATCAAAAAGACGCTTTCCAGTTGCGGCATGAGATGACGGTTCATATGGGCCAGCTGCATTTCATACTCAAAATCAGCCACGGCACGCAGGCCACGAATCAGAATATTAGCCTGATTATCGCGGGCAAAGTTTGCCATTAAATCGCTAAATCCCATGACTTCTATATTACCCAGATGCGCCGTTGCCTGCTGTGCCAGCTGAACGCGTTCTTCCAGCGTGAACATCGGTTTTTTACTGGGGCTTGCGGCAATTGCCAGGATCACGTGATCAAACATGCTCGTCGCACGTGTCACGATATCAAGATGGCCGTTAGTTATGGGATCGAAGGTTCCTGGATAAATCGCCCGTTTTTGCATGACAGCCCTCAATGCGTTTTGGGTGGCAGGTAAGGTTCCAGCAGCTGCAGCAGACGCTGTAGCGCGCCCTGATTTTGGTACAGTACTTCAACAGCATGGCGACCATAAAAATTACGATAATCTTCATCGGTCAGAAGGGACGAAACCTCTTTCACCAGCGTGGTGACGTCAGTGACGGTGATCAACCCACTTGCCTGTTCCAGTCGGGCGCAAATGTCTTTGAAGTTAAAGGTATGCGGGCCCATCAATACGGGAATGGCATGTGCCGCTGCTTCCAGTGGGTTGTGTCCACCACGCTCAACCAGAGAGCCACCGACAAAAGCAAGATCGGCAATTCCGTACAGTAGCATCAGCTCACCCATCGTGTCGCCAATAACCACCTGGGTACTTGAGGACGGCACTTCGCCTGAAGAACGTGTGGTAAAGCTTAGACCAGCCTGGCGTACGAGGTTAATGGCATCCGGGAAGCGCTCAGGGTGTCTGGGAACCAGAATCAATAAAAGATTCGGGAACTGGTGTAACAGCGCCTGATGAGCAGCGATGATGATGCTTTCTTCCCCGTCATGCGTGCTGGTCGCAATCCATACCGGGCGATGCGGTGCCCACTGGCGTCGCAACGTAACTGCTTTAGCGGCCAGCTGTGGGGTGACAGAAATATCAAACTTCAGGCTACCGGTGACGGTGACCTGATTGCTTTTGGCACCCAATGTAATGAAGCGAGCGCCATCCTCTTCGTTTTGCGCAGCAATCAGCGTAATGCGGCGTAATAGCCTGCTAACAAATTTTCCTAATTTAGCGTAGCCAGCGGCTGAACGCGCGGAAAGGCGCGCGTTGGCGATGACCAGCGGGATATGGCGCTTATGCAGTGCAGCGATCAGATTTGGCCAGAGCTCGGTTTCCATAATTAACACCAGTTTGGGGTCAACTTTATTCAGGAAACGGTTCAACGCATCCGGTAAATCATAGGGAAGATAAATATGTTGAACGTCTGTGCCAAAAGCAGATTGCACGCGCTCTGAACCGGTTGGCGTCATGGTGGTTACCGTGATCGGCAAATCCGGGTAACGATGTCGCAGAGCGCGGACTAATGGGATTGCTGCCAGCGTTTCACCCACGGAAACTGAATGGAGCATGATACCGCCTGGTTTCAGTGGGCGGCGATAAAAACCGTAGCGTTCACCCCAGCGTTTACGGTACGCCGGAGCTTTACGTCCGCGCACCCAAAGCCGTATCCAGATCAAAGGCTGAATAAGGTAGAAAAGGGCGGTGTAAAGCAATTCTAGCATAATAGTAGCTGGCTTATGGATGTGCTGGGGATTCTATGTATTTAACTATGGCTTTACCATCATTTTTGCTGATTTTTTGAGGAAACTGTACGGATCACGAGAAAGGGGGCCTGAGTTGTGTTGTCCCGCTTGGTAATCTCAGCAGTGGAAGGCTAAAAACGGAATGGTTATGGTCATAAAAACCGATCTTTTTATGGAATATGCCAGAAACATAACCATTCCTAAAAGACAATAATATCAATGCATTAGCGTTTTTTCTGTGTTTGGTATTTCTTAACTAAATACTTTACATAGAAAATAAAAGCACCGAAGAGTTGCCCATTGTGTTTTAAATGTGTGCTTTTTCGTGATAGCTGTTTATACGTAGTGGGTGCCAATAAAGGAATATCTTTCCACGGCGAATTCTCTCTGGCTATTTTGAAGTATTCGACTTCAGCATAATATTGTGCCCAGTCATGCCAGGGTTTAGTGACGCCGACATAGTGAATGAATACCGTTTGTGATGTGATTTTAAAGGCATCACCCCCTTTCCTGGCTAACGTATCGATGTTAAAGAATGAATTGAATTTATGGTCCAGGATTTTTACGTGATCATTGAAGAGGACGTTCAACGCATCCTGATCGGGATGTGAGAAACGGTTTTCATTAACCTTTGAAATGACTTGCAGAGTCAAATTAGTATCTTTTAATTCTGAAAGGTTAAAATACATGAAGCCTGAGTTGAAGTACTGGCCTGGATTTATGCCGGCAACAGCAGATGTATCGACAAAGCTATCATGGACAGCCATTAATACATTGCCATTAAATTCTTCCGTGAGTAACGAGGCAAGGCTTCCTTTACATATAATATCAGAGTCAAGATATATAATGCTGCTGAGTTTATCGGCAAAGTAATCTATTGCAATAAGTCTGAAATAGATTGAATAATTCCATGCCTTAGATGCAGTAGGTAGATTTTTTAATTCATTATCATCCAGTACATAAAACGTAATGCGGGTATTATATTGGCTTGCCAGGACAGAAAAAAGATGAAGTTGATGTTCGTCAAGATAATTAGTGAAAATATGGAAATGGAAGTTCAGGTCCCGATTATTTAAAAGTACCGATGTAATTGAAACACCCGTACCGTAAAGAAAGGGCCTGTCAGCGCCATAGGTAATATTGATACATGTGTTTTTTTTATCGTCATTTTCAATATGTGCATTCTTAATATATTTTATTATATTTTCTTTCACATCTTTTTCCTTTTGATTCTTTCAGAGTGCACGCGTGTTTATGTAAGACAAAATGGCGCTCCTGTCGGCATAGAATAGAACAAACTGTAAAGGAAGGAAAGAGATACTTGGTGATTAAATTTCTTTATTAATCATTATGTTATGTGAAAATATTTTTGTGATTAGAGTGAGGGTACACAGTGAGAGGAAGAGACTTAAATTAATGGGGGATTTTTACGATGTTATATAATAAGATATGCCCCATAAATCGTGCTAGCGAGTGTTTGTTGTTGATTAACAAGGCAATTTGAAGAAGTGAGATTTGAATTTTATGAATCAAGTAAGATACAGTCAAAATGGTAATATCTTGATTTTAAGCAAAGTTGTATTGGTTTTAATGATTTTTGGGTTATTTACGATAGATAATCAAGGGGTGCTAAATATGACCTCTTTGCTCGCTGTAGTTTTATCTATTTACTATATTAAAGCCAATAAAATAGATATTAAAAACATTGTGCTCGATCTCATGCAGAAGAGAAAACTATTGTTACTCTTCACGTTGTGGTGTGTTTTTTGTATTGTATTTTTCACCTATGAAGATAAATCTCTTGATGCCTTTATCATATTGATAAAAGACTGGCGTTACCCGTTAGTGATGATGTTATTTTTTGGAGCATTCAGTAAGCATATAACCTCACTGAGACAGGTCTTTATTATTGGGGCGATACTTACTCTATCCTATATTGTCTTAGTAGTGCCGATTTTAAGAATTATAAAAAATAACCCGCAGGAACTGTATCTACAGCTTCGCTATGGTTTCGCATTCTATGTTGTTATGCTATTTCCTTTTGTATTAACAGGAGCGATTTTATTCAAGAATCACTTCCTGAAAACAGTATTATATATCATTTCTGCGCTTGCATTCGTCTTTTTATCATACACCGGGAGCCGCGCAGGGATCTTGGCAGTTGTTGTAGAGATTTTTCTGATTTCATTTCTGGTGAGTAAAACCATCAAGAGATTTATGGCTGCTACCTGTGGTTTGCTATTTATAATGGCTGCTTTGCTTATCGGGGCCTACAACACAGTGGGTCAGGTAAAAATGAAAGTCGATCAAACTCTGCAAATGAATAACGTCACATCCAGTCGTGATGAAATCATCTTAGACCGTTTCCCTTTAGTAATGGAGAATATCAACAATGCCATCTTTGGTATTGGATATGGGAATTCTACATACAATCAGTATTTAGAGGACCATAATGCGCCGAAAAATGGCGGGGTGTATTCTGAACGAAATAACGGCTATAATATAGATGAACCGTTTTTTATGATAATTCTTTATAATGTTGGGGCCATTGGTCTCTTCTTATTTACTGCGGCTTTTTTCATTACATTTAAAGACATATATATCCGAGCCAGAAGCCAAAAAGATATTTTTAGCATTTCATTACTGTGCTCTCTTGTTGGCTATATTCTGGTATATTGTTTATTTGAAAAGATGTTCATAAATGTCTTTTTATTATACAGCATAGCCATCCTGATGTTGTATGGCAAAAATGAGCCAGGAAAAATAACAAATTAACATCAAAATGAACCTATGTGATGTCGTTGAGAATATAGGCTCAATTTTCATAATATGATAAATAGTCTCATATATTGTAAATATTAATTTTTCTCTAATTCACATAGAAAATTTCCATAGATATCGAATTGTCAAGTGAATAGTGGTATAATATAAGCGATAAAATAAGATGGTGTGATCTGCAGTACACAGGTAGCTGTTGAGCCTGGGGCGGTAGCGTGATTTGAAAATTAACAATAACCTGAAAGGGTATAGTGTGAAAAAGATCCTGGTAATAAAAATGCGCTTTCACGGCGATATGTTGCTAACCACACCGGTCATCAGCACGCTTAAAAAAAATTATCCTGATGCTGATATTGATGTTCTACTCTACGAAGATACCATTCCTATTTTATCTGAAAACCCCGATATCCATGCTTTGTATGGCATAAAAAATAAAAAGAGCTCTGCTTTTGAGAAAGCAAAAAATTTCTTAGCGCTGATCAAGGTACTACGTGGCAATCATTATGATTTAGTGGTCAATCTTACCGATCAGTGGATAGTTGCTTTATTGTGTCGTTGTTTGGATTGCCCAATAAAGTTGACACATGATTTCTCACACAGAAATAAAAAATTCTGGCGCGACAGTTTTACTCATCACGTTCCTCTAAGTGGCGAGCATTGGGTTGAACGCAATTTGTCTGTGTTGATGCCATTAAATTTAAAAGAATCAGTCCCGGTACTGAAAATGGTTTATGGTGAGCAAGTCTGGCAATCTGTTCGGAAAAAACTTCCTCAGGTTGATACCCAGAAGTATGTCGTTATACAGCCTACGGCGAGACAAGAATTCAAGTCGTGGGAGAATGATAGATTCTCCCTGGTTATTGATGCGATACATCATTTGGGGTATCAGGTTGTACTGACTTCTGGACCCGGTGCCAGCGATATTGCCTGCGTCGATGAGATTGCCAGGGCATGTGAAACCAAACCTTTAACTGAAATTGCCGGGAAGACAACATTCCCTGAGCTTGCTGCATTAATTGATCATGCTGTACTTTTTATTGGTGTCGACTCTGCCCCGATGCATATTGCTGCAGCTGTTAAAACCCCCATCATTTGCCTTTTCGGCGCCACCGATCATATCGCCTGGCGACCATGGTCTGATGATGTGGTTCAATTTTGGGCTGGTGATTACCAACCAATGCCAGTGCGTGAAAAACTTGATCGAAGTAAGAAATATTTATCTGCTATACCTGCGGAAGACGTGATTGCAGCCATAGCGTCACGGTTACCTAAACTCGACTAATAAAGCATCCGGATATATAAAATGGTTATTGCTTTCTGTTTGTATAAATATTTCCCTTTTGGTGGGTTACAGCGTGATTTTTTGCGTATAGCGTCGACAGTCGCATCACGTGGACATCATGTTCGGGTTTACACACAATCATGGCAAGGAAATATTCCAGACAGCCTGGAGATCATCATTGTTCCTGTGAGGTCATGCTCCAACAACGGGAAAAATGCTGAGTATCATCGGTGGGTAAGTAAACATCTTGAGAGTAATCCAGCAGATCGGGTTGTTGGGTTCAATAAAATGCCTGGATTAGATGTTTATTATGCTGCTGATGTCTGCTACGCAGAAAAAGTCGCGCAAGAAAAAGGTTTGCTCTATCGTCTGACACCACGATACCGACATTATGCCGCCTTTGAGAAAGCAACATTTGCTGAGGGAAAATCAACACAGCTGTTGATGCTAACAGATAAGCAAATTGCGGATTTTCAGAAGCACTATCATACTGAGTCAACGCGTTTCCATATCCTTCCGCCGGGGATTTATCCTGACAGAAAATACAGCTCTCAGGCAGCAAATTGCAGAGCTAGCTTCAGGAAAGAAAATGATATCAGTGATTCCCAGTATTTAATTATACAAATCGGTTCTGATTTTACCCGTAAAGGTGTCGACAGAACTATCAAGGCGATTGCTTCCTTACCGGAAGCTGTCCGCAAACAAACGATTCTATTTGTTGTGGGTCAGGATAAGCCTGATCGCTATATAAAGCTGGCAACAGAGAATGGTGTTGCTGACAATATCAAGTTCTTCCCTGGCCGTAATGATGTCTCAGAGTTAATGGCAGCGGCCGATCTATTGATTCATCCGGCATACCAGGAAGCCGCAGGGATCGTGCTGGTTGAAGCAATTGTAGCAGGTTTACCTGTCATAACAACGGCAGTTTGCGGATATGCTCATTATGTTAAAGATGCTGAGTGCGGCATTGTTATTGATGAACCGTTTGAACAAAAATTATTAAATGAAGCTGTTTATTTTTCTTTAACTGACTCAGAGCAGAGAAATGCATGGAAAGAGAATGCACGACACTTTGCTGATACTCAAGACCTTTATAGTCTACCTGAGAAAGCAGCTGATATTATTATAGGTGGTGCCCATGGTTGAATTAAAAGAACCATTTTTATCCTTGTGGAAAGGGAAAGATGCTTTTTCTGAAGTGCAGAAGCTGCAGGGAGAAACATTTAGACAGCTCGAAACGCGTAGAACGATAAGGTTTGAGATTGCAGGTAAAAGCTATTTCCTGAAATGGCACCAGGGAACTAAACTGAAGGAAGTTATCAAAAACTTGTTCTCTTTACGTTTGCCGGTACTCGGAGCTGATAGAGAGTGGAATGCTATACACCGTTTGCAGGAACTGGATGTTGATACAATGCACGGTGTTGGTTTCGGGCAACAAGGTATAAATCCGCTCAACCGTATCTCATTTATTATAACTGAAGATCTGAGCCCGGCGGTTAGCCTGGAAGACTATTGCGCAGATTGGTTGGTGAATCCACCTTCGCGGAAAATTAAAATGGCATTAATTGAGCGTCTTGCCATTATGGTCAGAAGAATGCATCAGGGAGGCGTTAATCACCGTGATTGCTATCTCTGCCACTTCTTATTGCATCAACCGGCCAATTTTGAGGATAATACGTTCAAACTGTCGGTTATTGATCTGCACCGAGCTCAGATAAGAAATGCGGTTCCTGTTCGTTGGCGCAATAAAGATCTGATTGGTTTGTACTTCTCCTCGTTGAACATCGGGTTAACGCAAAGAGACTACTTCAGATTTTTGAAGATATACTTTGAAAAAGACATTAATAAAATTATTCGTGATGAGTCTGATCTCTTTGCAACCTATGCAAAAAAAACTGATAAAATTATTAATCATACATCAAAGAATAAACTATAAATATGAAATAATAGACTTTGTATAGCTACATAGAATAGTTAATTAAGTTTATTCAGCTGGCCAGCAATTGTTAACCTTTATTTCACGATGACTGTGCTGGCTTAATTATATTAGAGGGTTTGAACTCATGTACGTGCTGGTCATTTCGCTTCCTTTTGACGATGCCCGACGAAAACGCGTATCAGATATAATGAATGAATTAAATATCGAGTATTCGTTCGTTGATGCTATCTATGGGAAAAATTTGTCTGCCGAAGAAAAGCGCAAGATACCGTTAACTGACTTTCAGCACAGGGAAAACCATACGCCTACTGATGGTGAACTGGGTTGCTCACTAAGCCATATGAAGGCATTTAAACAGTTTGGGCAGAGTGGACAAGATTGGGTTTGTATTCTTGAGGATGACGCAATAATCGATCAGAATTTTAAGGAATTTATATCGACAATTGATGAAAGTGTTCTCAATAAAGATGCGTTATACCTACTTGGTGGGCAAGATGGTTTAAGGTATAAGAATAAAGTTGTCTTAAATTTGCTTAAACTCAAAAAAATTGGTGGCCAGACCTTCGGCAAAGTCATATTTGGTCATGGATATGTTTTGCGAGCCTGCGGTTATTTGATGAATTCGGTAACTGCTCAAAAACTTGTTTCCCGTTTTGAAAATAACTTTTTCATCATAGATGAATGGGCATATCTGATGCGTCAGGGATATTTTTCTGATATATACTTGGCAAACTTTGTCCATCATCCTGAAGAGTTGTCCGGGAGCTGGTTAGAGAAAGAACGTAAAGAGATAAAGAGTCACAAGAAAAAGCAGAAATCACTTTTCAGACGTAAAATTTCATCCTCATACTGGCATGCCCGACGAATTATTCTTGGATTATGTTGGTGGAAGTAGATGAACGCAATAATGCTTAATCGTGGATGAAATACGATATAGTGCATAGTTTTAGTCAGCTGCAGATATGTTAAATAGCAAAGCGACTGTATAAGAACGAATTTAACATATCTGCGATACCTGAATAATTACAGCAGCGCTATGTGAGAATAAACTTGAGTGGGTTCAAGCAAAGCAAGCTTTCCTTCCGGGGCACGACATGTGACCTGATTCTTCCCGTATCCCCCAATCAACCCCGGGTCCGTAGGGCCATATAGCGTAACATTTGGCCGATCCAGTGCGGCGGTCAAGTGGCTTAATCCGGTATCAACGGATACCACAAATTTAGCGCCGGCTAATATCCGGGCTACATCCCCAAGACTCATTCGCGGTAAAACATCTACGTAATCAAATCCTTCTGCCAGTCGTCTGGCTCGCGCTTCTTCATGCGGAGCCCCCCAGGGGAGCTTAATACGTATTTCTGCGTGATTTAATAAGCCAATGAGCTCCCGCCACTTCGCTTCCGGCCAGTGCTTGTCATCACGAGTGGTGGCGTGCAGGAAGACGGCATACTGCCCTGCATCGGCATTGCGTTCATTCAGAAAATGCTGCGCAATAGCGTAATCCCCCTGCGACTGGGATTTGGTATATCCCAGACTTTTCGCGAACAGCTCACGAGTGCGTTCAACAGCATGCTGTTGTTTGGCGATATGATGCTTACGGTTATAAAACAGACTCGCCAGCGGTTCGCGCGCGGTACTCCAGTCCATACCATGCTTAATGCCATGCGCCAGACGTGTGACCAGCGCGGCGCTTTTTACCAGCCCCTGCGCATCGATAACCACGTCATAGTTCTGTAAACGCACCGCCTCGCGAAAAGCTTTGCGCTCAGCTTTAATGGGGGCGGAAAACCAGGCTTTACGCCAGCGGCGAATCGCCACCGGGATCACACGGTCAACGGTCGGATGCCAGGAGGGGATTTGAGCAAACCCTTCTTCCACTACCCAATCAAACTGAATATCCGCAATGGCCTGCTGCGCATCTGTTAATGCGGGCAACGTATGCAGTACATCGCCCATTGACGATGTTTTAACGATCAGAACCCGCATCCGTCAGACTTCCTCTTGTAACAACAGGTCATTCAGTTCTTCCAGTACGCGCTGAGGTGTGATGTCAATCAGGCTCTGGTGATACCCTTGTGCAGCATCCCCCTTACGCACTTTATGATAGCCCGTAATCAGGCGAATCACGCGAGCTTTGTGGGAGAGTGGTGGAGTGAAATCCGGGCTACTAGGGCCATACAGAGCGACCAGCGGACGATTTAGTGCGGCAGCCACGTGCATCAAACCGGAGTCATTGGTGACCACGGCTTTGCAGGCGGCGAGCAGAATAACGGCCTGCTCCAGCTGCGTTTCGCCCGCCAGATTACGACACCAGGCCTGCTGCTCAACGCTTAACGTTGCCAGGATTTCATTTCCGGCTTCATGATCTTTTGCCGAGCCAAACAGCACAATCTGATGACCTTCGTCGATCAGCTGTTTTGCCAGTTCAGCATAATGGTAGTGTGGCCAGCGTTTCGCCGGACCAAATTCCGCACCAGGGCAAAAACCGATGATGGGGCGTTCGGCAGAAAGGGAGAACTGACTACAGGTCAGAGACTTTTCACCTTCACTGACCTGCAATTGTGGCCACAGCAGAGGCTGCGGCAAATCTTTAGCCGACAGCATCACGCCTTTATCGTAGGCCAGGGCCACATAGCGTTCGACCATCAGCGGCCATGCATCTTTATCCAGCACACGCGCATCGTTCAGCAGACCATAGCGCATTTCGCCACGCCAACCGGTACGATGAGGAATACCCGCGAAGAAGGGTACCAGTGCGGATTTAAACGAGTTCGGCAGGACATACGCGCGATCGTAGCGTTTATCACGCAAACTGTGGCCCAGTTTGCGGCGCTCGCCAATCTCCAGCGCGCCGTGTCCCAGCGGCATGGCGATGGCGTCGTTGACTTCAGGCATACGCGACAGCAGCGGACGGCACCATGCAGGTGCCATCACGTCGATTATGGCCTGGGGATAGCGCGCCTTGAGCGTGCGATAGAGACTTTGCGACATCATCATGTCGCCCACCCAGGACGGGCCAACCACCAGAATCCTCATAGATTGCCTGCCTTAAGCGTCGCGCTTCAGCCAGGCCATATATTCCGTTACGCCTTCAGCAACGGTCTTAAACGGCTTGTCATAGCCTGCAGCGCGCAGGTTAGTCAGATCCGCCTGAGTAAATGCCTGATAGCGGCCCTTCAGTTTTTCCGGGAACGGAATGTACTCAATGCTGCCTTTTTTGTGGTATGCCAGCGTGGCATCCGCGACGGCCTGGAAAGACTCTGCGCGACCAGTACCGAGGTTAAAGATGCCGGAAACCCCGTTTTCCAGGAACCACAGGTTTACTGCTGCAACATCGCCGACATAGACGAAATCACGTTTGAAGTTTTCGCTTCCTTCGAACAGCTTGGGTGTTTCGCCGTTATTGAGCTGAGTATTGAGATGGAAAGCGACGCTCGCCATACTGCCTTTGTGACCTTCGCGCGGTCCGTAGACGTTGAAATAACGGAAGCCAACGATCTGAGAATTTGCTTCTGGCAGGATCTGGCGTACATATTCGTCGAACAGGAATTTTGAGTAGCCATAGACGTTCAGCGGCTTCTCATATTCACGAGATTCGATGAAGTCAGAGGTACGACCGCCGTACGTTGCTGCAGAAGAGGCATACAGGAAAGGAATTTCACGCTCCAGACAGTAGTGCAGCAGCTCTTTGGAGTATTGATAGTTGTTGTCCATCATATACTTGCCATCCCACTCGGTGGTGGAAGAGCATGCGCCTTCGTGGAAAATCGCTTCGATATCGCCAAAATCTTCCCCGGCCATAATCTGGATCAGGAAGTCTTCCTTGTCCATATAGTCAGCAATATTCAGATCCACCAGATTCACAAACTTGGTGCCGTCTTTCAGGTTGTCCACCACCAGAATATCGGTGATGCCTTTGTCATTCAGGGACTTAACGATGTTGCTGCCGATAAAGCCCGCGCCGCCGGTAACGATGATCATAAATGTAACCTTCGAATTATGGAGTCAGAGACAATCTCAGACACGAATACCTCTAATCATATCACTACATGGCTTCGGCTTCAGCAGTACGTCGCGTCATGTGGCGTGTGACATGTGTACTGATTATTGCTTCAGTCATTCTTAATTGAAATAGTTAGGGTCTGGTGGTGTATGATTCACGTCGTAAATGGATGTTCAGGCGCGCGGTGCCGGCTTTTTCGGAGCCATCAACGAATGAATAAGCAAGGTAAAGCACTGTGTTGGGACTGACAATAGTCGTTGGAATGAAAATAATATATGCAACTTAAGAAGATAATTATTACAGGTTATGAAACCAGTGGCCTCGGAGGTATGGAGACGGTATGTATTAATTTGGTGAAGCTGCTGCGAACGCAAGACCCTGATATTGATGTCTCTTTTGTTTTTTTTAAGAAAAATAATAATAGCAATGTCAATAATGACTGGCTCACAGGGCAGCGCTATTGTCATCTATCTTCTAATATAAAAATAACTAAATTAAGAAGACTAAGTTTTGCTTATGGTTTGCGAAAAATTATTCTTCAGGAAAGTCCAGATATAATTGTTTCCCTGGATACGCTTTCATGTTACATCAGTCACGTTGCAAGGAAATATACAAGCAAGCAGGTGAAAATATTTTCATGGTTTCACTTCTCTATTTTTAACTTCTACAAAAATAATTATAAGAAAAAAATCAAGTATATTAATAAAGCTGACTATCATCTTTCAATTAGCTCAGGGATAACTCAGCAGCTCATTGAGATGGGAATAGAAAAAAGCACTATTGCAACGATTTACAATCCCGTTGCGCGATGCGATATCCGTATCCCTACCCCTGAGAAGCATGCCCGGTTTGTGTATGTAGGCAGGGTTGTGGCAGATGGACAGAAAAATGTACGCAGTCTTTTCAACGGGTTGGCTAAACTAAAAGGGAAGTGGTCCTTAGATATTGTCGGCACCGGCCCGGATGTTGATACCTTAACGGCATTAGCTGAAACGTTGGGGATTAGTGGAAATATTCACTGGCATGGTTGGCAGAAATCACCATGGGAATATATTCAAAATACGCTAAAAAATATCACCTGCCTGCTGCTAACTTCTCATTTTGAAGGTTTCGTTATGGTTTTGGTTGAAGCCAGTGCTCACGGTGTTTATGCCATTAGCTCTGATTGCGAAACGGGGCCTGCAGACATTATCAAAGAAGGGATAAACGGTAATTTATACCCTACTGATGAACCGGAAAAATTTGTTTCCTTGCTACAAGGTATTGTTGATGGAAAAACGTTGCCTGCCGGCGAACAGATTCAGCAGGCGATTGAGGAATTCTACGAAGATAACTATATCATTAAGGTTAATAAGGCCTTTGCTATGGCAGGATTTACTCTGGCACCGTCATCAGCGTCTCAGGCCATTGATGACGCGACAACGTAAGTCAGGTTGTGATGCCAGGTCTGTCATTCCTGAAAGGTTATGTGGGTACACGTGATTTATGCTGCATTTTAGACAAGTCATGATGAGTCATCTCGTACAAACCAATAGCATTGGGTAATATGTGCTGAAATTTGCCCAGTCTGGAGAATTGCAATGCGTGGGAATTTTTATAAGCAGTTAACGAACGATCTGGAAACCGCACGCGCGGAGGGGTTGTTTAAAGAAGAGCGCATTATTACGTCTGCTCAGCAGGCTGATATCACCGTGGCTGACGGAAGCCATGTTATTAACTTTTGTGCGAACAACTACTTAGGGCTGGCTAACCACCCGGAACTGATTGCAGCGGCAAAAGCGGGTATGGATTCTCACGGATTTGGTATGGCCTCGGTGCGCTTTATTTGTGGCACTCAGGACACCCATAAGCAACTGGAGCAAAAACTGGCGGCATTCCTCGGTATGGAAGATGCCATTCTTTACTCTTCTTGCTTTGACGCCAACGGCGGCCTGTTTGAAACGCTGCTGGGAGCAGAAGATGCCATTATCTCTGATGCTCTGAACCACGCTTCTATCATTGATGGCGTTCGTCTGTGTAAAGCGAAGCGTTTCCGCTACGCCAACAACGATATGCAGGAACTGGAAGCGCGTCTGAAAGAAGCACGTGAAGCGGGCGCTCGTCATATCCTGATCGCCACTGATGGCGTGTTCTCTATGGATGGTGTGATCGCTAACCTGAAAGGCGTTTGCGATCTGGCGGATAAATACGACGCGCTGGTCATGGTTGATGATTCCCATGCCGTCGGTTTTGTCGGTGAAAATGGTCGTGGCTCCCATGAATACTGTGACGTGATGGGTCGTGTGGACATCATCACCGGCACGCTGGGCAAAGCACTCGGCGGCGCATCTGGTGGTTACACTGCGGCACGTAAAGAAGTTGTTGAGTGGCTGCGTCAACGTTCCCGTCCGTATTTGTTCTCTAACTCACTGGCTCCGGCAATTGTTGCTGCTTCCATTAAGGTGCTGGAGATGGTTGAGGCGGGTAGCGACCTGCGCGATCGTCTGTGGGCGAATGCGCGTCAATTCCGTGAGCAAATGTCCGCAGCAGGCTTCACGCTGGCAGGGGCCGATCACGCGATTATTCCGGTAATGCTGGGTGATGCGGTTGTTGCGCAGGCGTTTGCCCGCGAACTGCAAAAAGAGGGGATTTACGTTACTGGATTCTTTTATCCAGTGGTTCCAAAAGGCCAGGCGCGTATTCGTACCCAGATGTCTGCGGCACATACCCCTGAGCAGATTACGCGTGCAGTCGACGCGTTCACACGCATTGGTAAACAACTGGGCGTAATTGCCTGAGGATGTGAAATGAAAGCGTTATCCAAACTGAAAGCGGAAGAAGGCATTTGGATGACCGACGTTCCTGAACCGGAAGTCGGCCATAACGATTTGCTGATTAAAATCCGTAAAACAGCCATCTGCGGGACTGACGTTCACATTTATAACTGGGATGAATGGTCGCAAAAAACCATCCCGGTTCCAATGGTTGTAGGGCATGAATATGTCGGTGAAGTTGTTGGCATCGGCCAGGAAGTTAAAGGCTTCAAAATCGGCGATCGCGTTTCCGGTGAAGGCCACATTACCTGCGGACATTGCCGTAACTGTCGCGGTGGCCGTACTCACCTGTGCCGCAATACCACCGGTGTCGGCGTAAACCGTCCAGGCTGTTTTGCACAATATCTGGTGATCCCGGCGTTTAACGCCTTTAAAATCCCGGACAATATCTCCGATGATTTAGCTTCCATCTTCGATCCATTCGGTAACGCGGTACACACGGCGCTGTCGTTTGATTTGGTTGGCGAAGATGTGCTGGTTTCCGGTGCGGGTCCGATTGGCATTATGGCTGCAGCGGTAGCGAAGCACGTTGGTGCTCGCCACGTAGTGATTACAGATGTTAATGAGTACCGTCTGGAGCTGGCGCGTAAAATGGGCATTACCCGCGCAGTCAACGTCTCGAAAGAGAACCTGACCGACGTGATGGCCGAGCTGGGGATGACCGAAGGGTTCGATGTGGGTCTGGAAATGTCTGGGGCGCCGCCAGCGTTCCGCACCATGCTGGACACCATGAATCACGGTGGCCGTATTGCTATGCTGGGTATTCCGCCATCTGATATGTCCATCGACTGGACGAAAGTTATCTTTAAAGGACTGTTTATTAAAGGTATCTACGGTCGTGAGATGTTTGAGACATGGTACAAAATGGCTGCACTGATCCAGTCTGGTCTGGATTTGTCGCCGATCATCACCCATCGATTCTCCATCGATGAATTCCAGCAGGGCTTTGACGCGATGCGTTCAGGCCAGTCAGGGAAAGTGATCCTGAGCTGGGATTGAATGCGCAAGGTGCATTCAATGTTAATTACGGCCAGATATCGCTATCTGGCCGTATAAACCATAGATTTTATTTTTCGCGGATCTTTCTGGATAACGATCTTATATTTTCTTTAAGCAGGATGAGTTTATAAATTAACCCTCTGCCTTTAACGTTAATATTATATTTTCGTTGTAATGCCAGAATGTCATTTGCCTGGCAGACCTTCATATTTCCCTTACAGGACAGGTCAATAATCCTTAACTCACCCGTTGGTGTGCGAATGAAATTCCCTGGGTGAATGTCATTTGATGCCAGTCCTGCCTTGTGAAGACGCAGTACGCATTGCTTTACCTCGTCAGCATTCTGCTGGTTAATTTCCCTTAAAGGAACCCCTTCAATATATTCATGAATAGTATAAACATCATGGCACTGGCGAAAACGTGTTTTCTCAGCAGCATAGTAGAGATCGGCAGTGCAGATGCGCATTTCCGGCGGGAGCCTGTCCAGCTTCCTGATCAGTCGGGAATAGAAAGGGCCGGAGGTAAAGTTCTGTAATTTTTTCTCAAATCGTGGATCAACTTCACGGTCGTTTTTGATGATAAATTTTTGTGAGTTGTACTCGACCAACTCCACGCTGCGCAATGCGTTACCACTGCTCAGCGGTTTGCCACTGATTTCTTTTTTGATGTATTTATTCATCAGTGACTTAAGATCTTTTCTGGTCTCTTTGCAATAGACCGTAAAACCTTTTTCGTGTGTCTTACTGATGGCCATCTTTTCCCTCAATATCAGCCTATAGAGTACGTTAATTCATAGGGATAGAGTATACAGGTTGTGTACCTCAATATGTAGACGATCTGAGCTATCATCAACCTGCTGAACGCAGGCGTAGCAGGGTATCTTTCTCAAACCGGACGCTTTCGCTGCAGCGTTTCTGCCCATAAATACGTTCTAACCTTAATAATTCCTTAATGAAACTGTAGTAAAAGTCATCAGCGTAATGACAAACCTGGGTTAGCTGATGAGAAACTGCACAAATATGTTGAGTGTTATTATTCCGTTATATAACGTGGGTGATAGTTTTCGGGATTGCATGGAATCTTTGATCGTACAGACATGGACTGCGCTAGAGATCATCATTGTGAATGATGGTTCAACGGATAACTCTGTTGATATTGCACAACATTATGCGGATAACTATCCCCATGTGCGGTTGTTGCATCAGGCTAACGCAGGGGCATCCGTAGCGCGTAACCGTGGCCTGGAAGCGGCCAAAGGGGATTATGTTGCATTTGTCGATGCCGATGACCTGGTTTATCCCAATATGTACGAAACCCTGATGACCATGGCAATTCAGGATGACCTGGATTTAGCTCAGTGTAATTCCGACTGGTGCATTCTTGAAACGGGGCACACCTGGCAATCAATACCGACGGATCGTCTTCGGTCTACGGGGGTGTTGACCGGCCCTGACTGGTTACGTATGGCGTTGGCTTCACGCCGCTGGACACATGTGGTCTGGATGGGAATTTATCGCCGGGATGTTATTGAGAAAAATAAAATAACATTTATTCCGGGGTTACATCACCAGGATATTGTCTGGACGACGGAGTTTATGTTTAACGCTGTACGAGTGCGATATACCGAGCAATCTTTATATAAATACTTCTTACATGATCAATCAATCAGCCGTCTTAAACGACAAGGTTTAAAAAATCTCAACTACCAGCGGCACTATATTAAAATTACGCGGTTATTGGATAGGTTGAATCGTGAATATGCCGATCGGATTACTATTTATCCGGAATTTCATCAGCAAGTTACCTATGAAGCATTGCGCGTATGCCATGCAGTCCGTAAAGAACAGGATGTGCATATTCGTCAGCGTATGATCGCAGAGATTTTTGTCTCTGGTATGTATAAGCGCATGATAACTAACGTCCGCAGTGCCAAAGTATTGTACCAGGCACTGCTATGGTCATTCCGTCTATGGAAATGGCGCGATAAAAAATCAACGCCTTCGCGTATTGCCCGAAAAGCGCTTAATCTACGTTAGCGTTCATGGTGCTGGGTGAAGATGTGTTCCCCCAGCCTTGCCACTGCAGTCTCATATACTGCACCAGCGTGCTTTGTGTGATGCTTTCTCCTAGCACGCTAAAGAATCGGCTGGCGTAAACCGGCTCTAACGGCTGCTTCGGCTTGCATAATTTCACCCCGCGGAAAGGATTACGCGGCGCATCT
This sequence comes from Citrobacter youngae, assembly GCF_003818115.1. GTDB lineage: Bacteria > Pseudomonadota > Gammaproteobacteria > Enterobacterales > Enterobacteriaceae > Citrobacter > Citrobacter youngae. The sequence goes on from NZ_RPOI01000023.1 coordinate 155,465, forward strand.
GGCGTACCGTTTCTCGGTGGAGTGAGATTAGGTCTGGAAGTATCTACCTGCGGCTCATTAAGCAGGCTGCTCGGACGAACCAGCATAATATCGGCTGGCAGGCTATACAGCATCTGCTGCAACACTCGTACCGTAGAAGGGTGGGGGTGCCCGATGGCAATCGCTGACCCGTTACGACGCGCAAGTTCGACGGCACGATTAAACTGACGGCGAATATCCGCTTCGTTTTGTGTATCGTCGAGGAAGACTTTGCGTTTGATGACCTTCACCCCGGTTCCTGCCGCCGCGCGCATGGCCTGGCTGTTGCCGATGGTCATACTGTCGAGGAAGTAGAGGTCGTAGCGCTCCAGAGCTTGCATCACCTTCTGCATGCCGAACAGGCTGGACGTCATCGCACTCCCCATGTGATTGTTCAGTCCCACTGCATACGGCACTTTGCTTACCGCGTCGCGAATAATCCGTTCAATTTCTTCGCTGCTCATCTCCGGGCGTAACGTGTCTTTTTCCAGCGGTTGCTTGCTCAGTGGGGCCATCGGCAGATGGATCAACACTTCATGTCCACTGTTATGCGCTTTAGTCGCCATTTCACGCGCATGTGGCGCGTTTGGCAGAACGGCAACAGAGACAGTGGAAGGCATTGCCAGCACCTGATTTTCTGTGTGCGGACGGTAGCCGAAATCATCAATAACGATAGCAAGTTTGCCGGCGAAAACAGGTGTTGCGAATGCCAGCAGGCTGGCGAGTGAGAGCAAAGTACGACGAAACTGAGGCAAAACTTATCTTCCCAACCACGGCTGTGGATTGACCGCCTGACCCTGGCGACGAATTTCGAAATAGAGCGCCGGCCTGCCCTGACCGCCGCTGCTACCCACAAGTGCAATAGGCTGCCCGGCGCGAACCTGCGTACCGACGCTGACCAGCGCGCTCTGGTTATAACCGTAGAGGCTCATATCGCCTTTACCGTGCTCAACGACGACCACCAGGCCATAGCCCTGCAGCCAGTCCGCCAGAATGACGCGACCATCGGCGATGGCTTTGACTTCGGTACCTTCGGATGCGCCAATAACCATCCCTTTCCAACGTAGCTCACCTTGCAGCTGTTCGCCATAGCGATGCAGCGTTGGACCACGAACGGGCCAGAACGCCTGACCGCGTGGTGAACCTAACCCGCCGGTACGAGACATCAGTGATTTCTCGCTTTCGGTTGGCTTATAGGTCGAGCCTTTGCGTGATGCTTCCTGTTGCTTATCACGTACAGCCTGCGCCTCACGTGCTTCACGCTCTGCGCGTGCTTTGGCTGCGGCTTCGGCGCGAGCAATGCTGTTGCGCAGGCGGGATTCGTTGGCGCGCATCTCGCCTAACTGCTGCTGACCTTGTTGAATCGACGACTCCAGACCCGCGAGCGTTTTTTGGCGTTCATTTCGCGCCTGCTCCAGTTTCGCCTGCTGTGCACGCTGTTCGTACAACAGCGTCTGCTGTTCGCTTTGCTTATCTTCCAGCTCGGCTTTCTGCGAGTCGACCTCTTCGCGGGTTTGCTTCAGCTGTGCGATAGTCTCCTGGCGCGCCTGGTTCAGATAGCCGAAATAGGCCTGCAGGCGTTGCCCGCGCTGAGTCTCTTCACCGCTGAGGATGAGCTGAATACCAGTATGTTCACCCTGGCGAAACGCAGCATCCAACTGGGCTGCCAGACTGCGCTCTTGCGCTGCCCGCTGCTTTTCCAGCTTCGCGAGTGCGGCATTCATCTCAGCGATTTGCGCATTCAGCTGTGCCAGGGAGTTTTGCGTTTCGCGCAGCTGCCTTGCGGCAACGGCGATAGCCTGTTCCTGAGCTTTAAGCTGAGCAAGGAGGGTGGCGCGTTGTTGTTGCTGTTGGCGTACCGCGCGTTCTTTTGCCGCGATATCGGCCTGAATAGATTTGAGTTGATCGCGTTCGTCCGCGTGGGCGGAAAAGGCGCACAACAATACGCCAGCGCTAAGCGCGCTGGCGTAGAACAAGGACCTGACTGAAAACTTACGCAGTTTCACGGCCCGAGTGATGGTATTAATCGCCTTTCCCCTCATGGGGAGGGATTATTCCACGATGAACAGCGGCTTACCAGTCATCTCTTGCGGGATTTCCATACCCATCAGCGTCAGCATGGTTGGGGCGATATCAGAAAGTTTGCCACCTTCAACTGCTTTGACGTTTTTACCACCGACATAAATCAGTGGAACCGGCAGGTTGGTGTGCGCGGTATGCGCCTGACCGGTGGACGGATCGCGCATTTGCTCTGCGTTCCCGTGGTCAGCGGTGATCAGCAGCTGGCCGCCAACGGATTCAACCGCTTTAGCCACCTGCTCAACGCAGTGATCCAGCGCTTCAACCGCTTTAACCGCTGCTTCCATCACCCCGGTATGGCCGACCATGTCGCCGTTCGGGTAGTTACAAATGATGGTGTCGTATTTCCCGCTCTCAATCGCCGCAACCAGTTTTTCGGTCAGCTCTGCGGAGCTCATTTCCGGCTGCAGATCGTAGGTGGCGACTTTTGGCGAGTTGATCAGAATACGGTCTTCGCCTTTGAACGGCTCTTCTACGCCGCCGTTAAAGAAGAAGGTTACGTGCGCGTATTTTTCGGTTTCGGAAATACGCAACTGCGTTTTGTCATTCTTCGCCATCCACTCGCCAAGGGTGTTGGCCAGAGATGCTGGTGGGTAAGCAACCGCAGTTTTGATGTCTGCCGCGTATTCGGTCAGCATTACAAAGTTGAGGTTAACGACTTTCTTACGGGCGAAGCCGTCGAAATCAGCGTTAACAAACGCACGGGTGATTTCACGCGCACGGTCAGCACGGAAGTTCATGAAAATCAGCGTATCGCCATCTTCCATAGCAGCATCTGCCTGACCTTCGGCACGGATCACGGTCGCTTTGACGAATTCGTCGTTTTCATCGCGGGCATAAGCAGCCTGCAGACCTTCAACCGCCGTAGCGAACTGGAACTCGCCCTTCGCCAGCGTCATCAGATCGTAAGCCTGTTCCACGCGATCCCAACGGTTGTCGCGGTCCATAGCGTAGTAACGACCGATAATGGACGCTACGCGGCCTTTGCCCAGCGCGGCAAATTTCTCTTCGAATTTCTGCAGTGAATGTTCAGCGCTGCGCGGCGGGGTATCACGACCATCAAGGAAAGCGTGCAGATAGATTTTCTCAGCACCGCGTTCAGCTGCCATTTCTACCATCGCCATGATGTGATCTTCGTGGCTGTGTACGCCACCGGCAGACAGCAGACCCATGATGTGTACCGCTTTGCCGCTATTTTTTGCCTGATCAACTGCGGCGGTCAGCACCGGGTTAGCGAAGAAAGTACGTTCTTTAATTTCCACATCCAGACGGGTCAGATCCTGATACACGATACGGCCCGCGCCCAGGTTGACGTGACCCACTTCGGAGTTGCCCATCTGGCGATCGGGCAGGCCGACTTCCAGGCCAGACGCATCAATCAGGGTATGCGGACGTTTTGCCCACAGAGCATCCATTACCGGGGTTTTGGCATTAAAAATAGCGTTATCCTGGCTGTCTTCACGATAGCCGTAGCCATCCAGAATCACCAGTACCATAGGCTTTTTAGAAACCGACATTGCGACAACCTCACACTTAATAGATAAAAAATAATTGCGTAATTTTACTACAGCTGAATCGATAAAGTAGCCCCAGAAGATCAAATAATGAGGGATCGCGTGCCAGGGGGAACACTGATTTACATTTTTTTTTCCGTAGCGCCCCGCAAAAATGCAATCCAATGCACGCTCTGGCTGTATTTGCGCCAACGCGCAGGTATACTCCTTTCCTGGTTTTTTTAATCACTGAGTCGGGAGTTGTTACCCCCCATGCAAGAAATTATGCAATTTGTTAGCCGCCACCCTGTCTTGAGTATCGCCTGGATTGCGTTACTGGCGGCGGTATTGTTTACCACGTTTAAGAGCCTGACCTCAAAAGTGAAGGTGATTACACGCGGCGAAGCGACACGTCTCATCAATAAAGAAGATGCGGTGATTGTTGATTTACGTCAGCGCGACGACTTCCGCAAAGGTCATATCGCAGGCTCCACGAACCTGCTGCCGAGCGAAATCAAAGCCAACAATTTTGGCGAGCTGGAAAAACACAAAAACAAACCTGTTATTGTGGTTGATGGCTCTGGTATGCAGTGCCAGGATTCAGCAACTGCGCTGATTAAAGCCGGTTTTGAGCAGGTATCTGTACTGAAAGACGGCGTAGCGGGCTGGAGTGGCGAGAATCTGCCACTGGTTCGCGGCAAGTAATTTACCCGTCTTCTTTCGTACCGCTGGGTAAAAGAACACTGGAGATAAGTCATGGCCAATATTGAGATCTATACCAAAGCAACCTGCCCGTTTTGCCATCGCGCAAAGGCGCTGTTGAACAGTAAGGGTGTGAGTTTCCAGGAACTTCCGATTGACGGCGATGCCGTGAAGCGTGAAGAGATGATCAAGCGCAGTGGCCGTACAACGGTTCCGCAGATTTTTATTGATGCACAGCACATTGGTGGTTGTGACGACTTGTATGCGTTGGATGCGCGTGGTGGACTGGATCCCCTGCTGCGTTAAGGCGTACGGATAGTATTTAAAGGACAACACTAAAGGGTTTTCTCAACATGTCAGAACAAAATAACACTGAAATGGCTTTCCAGATCCAACGTATTTATACCAAGGATGTGTCTTTCGAAGCGCCAAATGCACCGCATGTTTTCCAGAAAGATTGGCAGCCAGAGGTTAAACTGGATCTAGATACCGCATCTACCCAACTGGCAGATGATGTGTATGAAGTAGTGCTGCGTGTCACCGTAACGGCTTCTTTGGGTGAAGAAACTGCGTTTCTGTGCGAAGTTCAGCAGGGCGGTATTTTCTCCATCAGTGGTATTGAAGGGACTCAGATGGCGCATTGCCTTGGCGCATACTGCCCGAACATTCTGTTCCCGTATGCCCGCGAATGCATCACCAGCCTGGTTTCACGCGGTACATTCCCGCAACTGAACCTTGCGCCGGTCAACTTTGATGCGCTGTTCATGAACTATTTACAGCAGCAGGCTGGCGAAGGTACTGAAGAACATCAGGATGCCTGATGAACCAAAGTAATGCTTCAATGACTGTGATTGGTGCCGGCTCGTACGGCACCGCTCTTGCTATCACCCTGGCAAGAAACGGCCACCAGGTTGTCCTGTGGGGCCATGATCCGAAACATATCGCGACCCTTGAGCGCGATCGCTGCAACGTCGCGTTCCTCCCTGATGTGCCTTTTCCCGAAACGCTGCGCCTGGAAAGTGATTTAGCCACTGCGCTGGCCGCCAGTCGTAATATTCTGGTGGTGGTGCCGAGCCATGTCTTTGGCGAAGTGCTGCGTAATATCAAACCGCTGATGCGTCCTGACGCGCGGCTGGTCTGGGCGACAAAAGGTCTGGAAGCGGAAACAGGGCGTCTGCTGCAGGACGTCGCGCGTGAAGCGCTGGGGGACTCCATTCCACTGGCGGTTATTTCCGGCCCGACGTTCGCTAAAGAGCTGGCTGCGGGCATGCCGACGGCGATTTCTCTGGCCTCGACGGACGACGCCTTTGCTGACGATCTCCAGCAGTTGCTGCACTGCGGCAAAAGCTTTCGCGTTTACAGCAACCCGGATTTCATTGGCGTGCAGCTTGGCGGCGCGGTGAAAAACGTCATTGCGATTGGCGCGGGGATGTCTGACGGCATCGGCTTTGGTGCAAACGCACGAACGGCATTGATCACCCGTGGGCTTACCGAAATGTCTCGCCTTGGCGCGGCGCTGGGTGCCGATCCTGCCACCTTTATGGGGATGGCGGGTTTAGGCGATCTGGTGCTGACCTGTACCGACAACCAGTCGCGTAACCGTCGTTTTGGCATGATGCTCGGCCAGGGTATGGACGTGCAGGGCGCGCAGGACAAGATTGGTCAGGTGGTTGAAGGCTACCGCAATACGAAAGAAGTTCGTGAATTGGCGCACCGTTTTGGTGTCGAGATGCCAATAACCGAGGAAATTTATCAAGTATTGTATTGCGGAAAAAATGCGCGCGAGGCAGCATTGACGTTATTAGGTCGTGCGCGCAAGGACGAGCGAAGCAGCCACTAGCCGTAAGGAACCGTTTCAATCTAACGACCCGACCCGCGAAGAACGGGTCGGTCGTTTTGCTACCTTCTGGAGTACGCAATGCCGTGTGAAGAACTGGATATCGTCTGGAAAAACATTAAAGCGGAAGCCCGTGCACTGGCGGAATGTGAGCCAATGCTGGCCAGTTTTTACCACGCAACGCTGCTCAAGCATGAAAACCTCGGCAGTGCGCTGAGCTATATGCTGGCGAATAAACTCGCCTCTCCGATCATGCCTGCTATTGCGATTCGCGAAGTCGTGGAAGAGGCCTACGCGGCCGATCCTGAAATGATTGCCTCGGCGGCTTGCGATATCCAGGCGGTACGTACGCGTGACCCGGCAGTCGATAAATATTCCACCCCACTTCTGTACCTGAAAGGCTTCCATGCGCTGCAGGCATACCGCATCGGCCACTGGCTATGGCATCAGGGGCGTCAGGCACTGGCGATCTTCCTGCAAAATCAGGTCTCTGTTACCTTCCAGGTGGACATCCACCCGGCAGCAAAAATTGGCCGGGGGATTATGCTCGATCACGCCACCGGTATTGTGGTGGGCGAAACGGCGGTCATTGAAAACGACGTCTCTATTTTGCAATCCGTCACGCTTGGCGGAACCGGTAAAGCAGGCGGCGACCGTCATCCGAAAATTCGTGAAGGCGTGATGATTGGCGCTGGCGCGAAAATCCTTGGCAATATCGAGGTTGGACGCGGCGCGAAGATTGGCGCAGGTTCCGTCGTTTTACAGCCGGTACCCCCGCATACAACCGCCGCAGGCGTTCCGGCGCGCATCGTCGGCAAGCCTGACAGCGATAAGCCATCTATGGATATGGATCAGCATTTCAACGGGATTCATCATACGTTCGAGTATGGCGATGGCATCTGATTTCGAGCTATGCCCGGCGGCGCAGTGCTTACCGGGCCTACAAACCTCGTAGGTCGGATAAGGCGTCAACCGCCATCCGACATAAATCAACTGCGTAATACCGCGCCAGGATAACCTAACTGGCGCCAGGCCTCATACACCACTACTGACACCGCGTTAGACAGATTCATGCTGCGGCTGTCCGGCATCATCGGAATACGAATTTTTTGTTCGGCAGGCAACGCGTCGAGGATGCTGGGTGGCAGACCGCGAGTTTCCGGGCCAAACATCAGATAATCCCCATCCTGATAGCTTACCGCGCTATGCGCTGGCGTACCTTTGGTGGTCAGGGCAAACAGACGTTGCGGATTTTCTGCGGCGACGAAGCTGGCGTAATCAGGGTGGCGCAGCACGGCGGTAAACTCATGGTAATCCAGCCCCGCGCGACGCAGGCGCTTGTCGTCCCAGGTAAAGCCCATTGGCTCAATAATATGCAGACGAAAGCCGGTGTTGGCGCAAAGACGGATAATATTGCCGGTATTTGGCGGGATTTCTGGTTCGAACAAAACGATGTTAAGCATACTGCCCCCTTGATAGCGGGGGGCAGAATAGCAGAAAGAGCGGGTACTATGCGACGGTCAGCGCGTGAGGTTTATAGCGTTGCAGCTTGTAAATCGTCGCGGCAGCGGCGGCCAGCGCCGGAACGCTGAGGAACATCAGTATGCTATCAGCCTGCCATTGCATAGACAGCAGTTGGGCGCTGGTCATGGTCCCGGCGACGCCGCCAAAGCGGCCCACGCCCTGCATCCAGGCAATGCCCGTTGCGCGGCAGTGGGTTGGATAAAACGTGGCGGCTAGCGTCTGCAGTCCGGACTGCGCGCCGTTCATGGTAATTCCCATCAGGAAGATCAGCGCGCCGAACAGGATGATGTGGTTATGTTCAAACCCGAGAGCGAGGGCAAACAGCATCGTCAGAATAAAGCCGAGTGACACCACTTTATGCGCTTCCCAGCGATCCATTAACCAACCGGCCAGCAGGATCCCTGCGGTACCGCCGAAGGTAAATAGCGACGTCAGCCAGGCGGATTCGGCCAGCGGATAGCCCATTCCCAGCATCAGCGTTGGCATCCAGCTCAGCAGCACGTAATAGATAACCAACCCCATAAAGTAGGTCATCCAGAGCATCAGCGTTCCCGGCAGCCAGGGCATGCTGAATAGCTGTGCCACGCTGCCTTTTTTGACCGTGACGCGGTCTTCATCCAGATAAAACTGGGTTACCTGTTCCAGGCTTCCCGATATAAAGCGTTGAGCAATGCGTTTAACCTGTGCTACCCCTTTACCGCGATGAACCAGATACTTAACCGATTCCGGCAGGAACAGTACCAACAGTACGGTAAGAGCCAGCGGGGCGATCGCGCCAGCAAGCAGGACGCTGTGCCAGCCGTAGTTGGGGATAAGCCAGGAGGAGATCACCCCGCCGCCCGCAGCCCCTAACGGAAAGCCGCAGTACATGGTGTTAATCGCCATTGAACGACAGCGTTTTGGTGCAAATTCTGAGACCAGGGTGATGGCATTGGGCATTGCCGCGCCAAGGCCCAGGCCGGTGAGAAAGCGCCAAAATGTGAGCATATTCAGCGTCTCGGCATAGGCAGTACCCAGACTGGCGAGGCCAAAGAACAGACAGGAAAAGACCAGCACGCGCTTACGGCCCAAACGATCGGAAATCGGCCCGGCCAGCAGGGCGCCAAAGGAGAGGCCCAGTAGTGCGGCGCTTAACACCGGTCCAAGATCCTGCTTCTTGATGCCCCAGTCGGCTGAGAGCGTGGGGGCAATATAGCCCATCGCCGCCGTATCGAAGCCGTCAATGGCTAAAACCAGAAAGCCCAGGACAATAATGACCCAGTGGAAGCGCGAAAAAGGACTGTCATCTATCGCCTGCTGGATATTCACTTTGCCGGAATAAGCCATGTCACCCTCGCCCGTTATGATGGAAGTTATACGTGTGAATTGTTGTTGTATTAGCTTGTATATACATTTGGCAGGTGGATAAAAAGTTGTCAAATATATTGGTTGTAAGTGTTAACCAATCGTTATTTTTCGAATAAAAAATGGTCGGGCTGGAAACAGGCCGACCATTGAGAAAAAGGGGGGTTACGGGGGATTGTTACGCTGCGCTACCCTGGGCCAGGGGAGCCAATGCGGCAGGCAGGCTCTTGCCCAGTTCCTGTACCAGCGAATCGCGGCTGATTTCGCTAATGGTTTTTGCACCGGTCAGGGTCATTGCCACCTTCATCTCTTTCTCGATCAGGTTCAGCAGATTCGCCACACCAGCCTGTCCGTGTGTTGCCAGCGCGTACAGATAAGCACGGCCCAGCAGCACGCTATCGGCACCCAGTGCAATCATACGCACCACGTCCAGGCCGTTACGGATCCCGCTGTCGGCCAGAATAGTGATATCGCCCTTCACCGCATCGGCAATGGTGGGCAGTGCGCGGGCGGAAGACAGCACGCCATCTAACTGGCGCCCACCGTGGTTAGAAACAACGATGCCATCTGCGCCAAAGCGTACGGCGTCGCGGGCATCTTCTGGATCGAGGATCCCTTTGATCACCATCGGACCCTCCCAGAATTCGCGGATCCACTCGAGGTCTTTCCAGGAGATGGACGGATCGAAGTTATTCGCCAGCCAACCGATGTAATCCTCAAGGCCGGTGGGTTTGCCAAGATACGTCGAAATATTGCCTAAATCATGCGGCCGACCGTTCAGGCCAACGTCCCATGCCCATTGTGGATGGGTGACTGCCTGCCAGTAGCGACGCAGTGCCGCATTTGGACCGCTCATACCGGAATGCGCGTCACGGTAACGTGCGCCGGGCGTGGGCATATCGACGGTAAAGACCAGCGTGGAGCAGCCCGCCGCTTTGGCTCGCTCCAGGGCGTTACGCATAAAGCCGCGATCGCGCAGGACATACAGCTGGAACCACATTGGACGCTTGATGGTCGGGGCGACTTCTTCAATTGGGCAGACGGATACCGTCGAAAGCGTAAACGGAATGCCTTTAGCATCAGCGGCGGCGGCGGCCTGAACTTCGCCCCGGCGTGCATACATGCCGCATAAACCGACAGGCGCGAGGGCCACCGGCATCGACAGTTTTTCGTTAAACAGGGTGGTTTCCAGACTGAGATCTGACATGTTCTTCAGCACGCGCTGGCGGAGTGCCACCTCTGATAAATCTTCCACGTTACGGCGCAGGGTATGCTCCGCGTACGCGCCACCGTCAATGTAGTGGAACAGGAAAGGGGGCAGAATGCGCTGGGCTGCGGCGCGATAATCGCTGGCTGCTGAAATAATCATGTGTTGTTCTCCCTGCTAATTTCATTATGGTCACCGGGCAGACGGGTGATACGCGCCTGGCGGGCCTGGTCTTCATCAAAGCGTTTAATGGTGGTATGGACAAAACTGAGGTGCGCCATCATCGCCTTACGCGCGCCATCGGCATCCCCGGCGACAATCGCGTCCAGCACAGCAAGGTGTTGTTCTGTGAGCTGTGAAAATACCGGTGGCACCAGGTACATACGCTGGCGACTCTGTTTTACCGAAGACTGCAATACGTCGAAGAAACCGCGCATGGTCTGTAGCAGCACCACGTTGTGCGAGGCTTCAGCGATGGCAAGGTGAAAGCGAACGTCTGCTTGTGAAGCGAGATCCGGATCTTCACTTTGTGTGGCCTCGAAACAGAGCCTGATTTTCTCTTTGTCGGCGGCTGTGGCGCGCATGGCGGCGTGCCAGGCGGTGCTGGCCTCAATGGCGTGGCGGGCTTCGAGAATATCGAAGCTGTAATCAGGGTCGTCCGCCATCAGGCTTTTCAGCGGCTGAACGATGTTTTGTTCGGACCACGCTTCATGCTGCCAGCGGATAAACGTCCCACCACCACGACGGCTAATCAGCACGCCTTCACTTACCAGCTTTGCCAGCGCCTCGCGCAGCGAATTGCGCGACACGCCGAGCTGTACGGCCAGCTGGCGCTCGGCGGGCAACTTCATGCCCGCTTCCAGCTGTTGTTCTTCAATCAGCGCCCGCACACGAGATGCGACCTCGTCTGACAGGCGTCTGGGCATCACAATCATGGAATCATCCAGGTTAAGACATAGGCCTGCAGCGTGGTAATCACACCCACCATGCAGGTGAAAATCAGGCTGTGTTTGACGGTGAAGCGGAACAGATCAGACTCTTTGCCAACCAGTCCCACTGCCGCACAGGCGATGGCGATAGACTGCGGAGAGATCATCTTTCCGGTCACGCCGCCGGTGGTATTTGCAGCCACCATCAATACGTCAGAAACACCGATTTGCTGCGCTGCCGTTGCCTGTAGCGCTGCGAACAAGGCGTTTGACGAGGTATCAGAGCCCGTCAGGAATACCCCCAGCCAGCCGAGGAACGGCGAGAAGAAAGTGAACGCGCTGCCCGTGTGAGCCAGTGCTAACGCCAGCGTTGAAGACAGCCCGGAGTAATTAGAGATAAAGGCGAATGCCAGCACCATTCCGATGGAGTAAATAGGCAGCGCCAGATCTTTCAGCGTACTGCCAAAGGTCTGCAGAGCGGCGGAGGGTTTCATCTTCAGCCAGACGATAGACAGCAGCGCGGCAAACAGGATGGCGGTGCCGGTTGCCGAGAACCAGTCGAACTTGTACACCGCCGCGTAGGCTGTGGCTTCGTGTACCACCGGCGGCATGCGGGCTACCAGCTTATCGAGGAACGGAACCGGAATGTTGACGACCCAGTGGTACATCGCCCCGCCAGGGGCAAACAGCGCTTTAAACGGCGGGATGCTCCACAGTGTGACGGTGGCGGTCAGGAACAGGAACGGCGACCAGGCGCGGATGATTTGCCCGGCGGTGTAGCGGGTGCGCGACAGGTCCATATCGACCTGTGAAGCCCCCATATCGCCAAAACGGAAGATGCGTACCGGCTGCCAGCGCTTCAGGAACAGCGTCAGACACACCAGAGAAACCAGAGAAGAGATGATGTCCGGCAGTTCCGGCCCGATAAAGTTAGAGCTGAGGTACTGCGCGATAGCAAACGAGCCGCCCGCGACCATCACCGCAGGCCAGGTCTCTTTCACGCCGCGCCAGCCGTCCATAATCGCCATGATCCAGAACAGTACGATAATCGTCAGGAACGGTAGTTGGCGGCCAACCATCTGACCAATCTCAAAGCTGTCCAGCCCGGTGACCTGACCGGCAACCAGAATAGGAATTCCCATCGCGCCAAACGCTACTGGCGCGGTGTTTACGATCAGGCACAAACCTGCTGCATACAGTGGGTTAAAGCCAAGGCCAACCAGCAGCGCGGCGGTTATCGCCACCGGCGCACCGAAGCCCGCGGCCCCTTCGAGGAATGCCCCAAAGGAGAAACCGACAATCAGCATTTGCAGACGCTGGTCTGGGGTAATCGAGAGTATCGAGGAGCGGATGATGTCGAACTGCCCGGTCTTTACCGAGATTTTATAGACGAATACCGCGGCGATAATGATCCAGGCAATTGGCCACAGACCGTAGAAGAAACCGTACACCACGGAGGCCAGCGCGTGATCGACCGGCATTTTGTAAAACAGCAGGGCGACCGACAAAGCGATCACCACCGTCCATGACGCCGCAACGTAGCCTTTCAGCTTGAGCTTAATCAGGGCGAAGAAAAAGAACAGGATGGGGAGCGATGCGATCAGACTGGAAAGCCAGATGTTACCGGCCGGTCGTAGTTTTGTTGCCAGAGATTCATTGCAGGTCTCCTGGGGGTCGCTGACATAATGCAATGAGTCTGTGCTCATCTCTTCGTCACACTATGTGTAAAAGTGGCCCTGCCAATATTGTTGTGTAGGGGTAATGACAATGAATGGTTAATCAAATGTTATTTATTGGCAACGGTATTGTACGCACATTTTAATGAAATGTGAGGTATTGGTAGGATCTGACTGAAATTGGTAGGGCCAATTGCGAGGGGAAGCGAAGGACCGGGCAAGCGAGTGTTGCCCGGTGACAGATTAGAACTCGCTTTTCGCGAAGCCCGTCATCTCTTTCAGGCCCATTTCACGGCCAAGCTCGGTCATCGGGTGAACGACGATCAGGCCGCGCACGCTCTTCTTCAGCTTGCCCATGTCGGCCTGTTCTTTTTTGGTGATGGCACGACGGAACGGGAGTTTGCTGAGCTTTTGCGCTTCTTTGCTCAGCTTCTGGCCGTGTACTTCACGCAGTCGTGCGATCTCAGTTTCCAGAGTTTCTTTCTCTTGCTCCAGCTCGGCATATTTGTCGGCGGCTTCAACCAGGGACAGGTCAGCCTGCTGGTGGCGGATAGCGTCAAGACGATCGCTCAGGCGTTTAATTTCGTTTTTTTCGACTTCTTTCATAGGATAGCTTCTGATAAAAATAGGATGAATATCCTATAGTATGCGCGCAGAGCGGGATTATTCACAACTAATCGAAGATAAATAATCAAATGCCGCAAGTATTATTAAGCTAATGGTAATGCTACTTTTTTGATTAATAAGGAACTTTAAGCGATAAGATTGGCCATGGCGCTTTTTATTGGCGGGTTTATAGCGAAGCACGTTTTCCTCAATATAATCGCCCAACCGATCCTAAACTTAAATGAGCAACCGCACAGGCTGAGCGCGGTTAATACATGGAGGAGGGAAGATTATGGCGAAAATAGGTGAGAACGTTTCGGTTCTGATTGATAAGACGGTCGATTTTATGGCTTCCAGCCAGGCTTTTCGCGAATATCTGAATAAAACACCGCCGCGCGACGTAGTCCCTTCTGAAATACCACAGGAGAGCGCGCAGCTGTATCTGCAACGTCTGGCGTACTATCGGCAACTGTATCGACCGCAGCAGGAAGAGAAGTAAGCCTGCAGGGTCTTATTTTTGAAAGGCTTTTTTTAAGCTGATTTTAGAAATCAGCTCGGTCAGGGAAAGTACCATCGTGGAGCGTACCATTTGCTGGTAGCGCTGGATTTGCATGGCGTGCAGACCTGAGTCTGAGGTATCAAACTGCGGTGGCGGCGGGAGTGCTGCTACGCAGTGAAGTTCGCCAAACGGACCAAGAATCTCATCGTCGGTGAACGCGTATTCATTGCCGTCATGGTTTAACTCTTCCCGCAGCGCCATCAGTAGTTCCGCATCTTCATACTCCGGGCGGCTGAGTACGCCCAGACCGTAGATGAGCTTGAGACGAACGGAAAGATCGCCCAGCGGACCGTCGCCGTCGAGCAACGGTTCTACGGCATATTTTACCGCATAGTCATCTTTGCGAAATACCTGAAGCACAAGGATATTCACCGCCTCGGTGAGCAGTTCTACGGCGGTGATGAGGAAGCTGCGTACGGTTTTGCCAGCATTCAGACGCTCAAGCACACGATTTTCAAAGGCCTGCGTTTGTTCCATTATTGCCTGCATATCTGACAATCTGTCATTTGGGCGCAGGCAGACCTGCGCCACATTCTCAATCATTTGGTCGCGTTATATGCGTTAACCGCCTCCGCCACCACATCACTATTGGCATCCAGACCGGAAACCTGCGCCAGCGCGGCCTGCGGATCTTTTTCGTCAATCAGCGCGGCCAGTTCCTGTGCCTGCGGATCTTCTTCGCTGCGATAGTGCATTGCTGCCGCAATACCGATAACCAGATTCGTGTGCGGCAGGCCGTACTCCAGCGTGCCCAGCAGCGGTTTAATCAGACGGTCGCCCGCGCTCAGTTTACGCAGTGGCTGACGGCCAACGCGCTCAACGTCATCTTTCAGATACGGGTTTTCAAAGCGACCGAGGATTTTCTGAATATATGCTGCATGTTTTGCCGCATCAAAGCCATAGCGTTTGATCAGTACCGCGCCGCTCTCTTCCATCGCACCTTTTACCACTGCGCGGATTTTCTCGTCGAGAATCGCGTCACGGATGGTCTGATGACCGGTCAATTTTCCGAGGTACGCGGTTATAGCATGCCCGGTGTTCAGCGTGAAGAGTTTACGTTCGACAAATGCCATCAGGTTATCAGTTAATTCCATTCCCGGGATGTTTGGCAGTTCGCCTTTAAATTGCGTTTTGTCGACAATCCACTCGCTGAAGGTTTCGACGGTGACTTCCAGCGGATCGTTGGTCGCAGAAGCGGAAGGGGGAACGATGCGGTCTACGGCGGAATCGACAAAACCAACGTGTTCTTCGACCCAGGCTTTGTCTTCATCTGCCAGCGCGTTCATGACGTGGCCTTTCAACTGGGTCGTGCCGCGCACCATGTTCTCACAGGCGATGATATTCAGCGGAGTCGCGATGCCTTGCGCCTTGCGTTTAACCAGCCCTTTAGCGATGGCAGGTGCGATGCGCTCAAGCACGACCGGACCAACGGCGGTGGTGACTAAATCTACGTGGGCAATCAGTTCAACGACATCATCGCCGATGCTGCTCACCGCGTTGACGCCGGAAACGGTATCAACCTGCTCGTTTTCACCGACCACATGAACCTGATAGCTATGACGGGCATTCAGGGCATCGAGCACGACCTGGTTTACATCCGCGAACGTCAGCTGTATCCCCGCGTCCGCCAGCAGTTTGCCGATAAAGCCACGACCGATATTACCTGCGCCAAAATGTAATGCTTTCATAGTATTAACCTTCATTAATGTTTTTACCCAAGAGGGCTGGGGTGAGGCTTTTCCCTCAACCTAACCCTCTCCACAAGGGAGAGGATATCGCCTTCATATTTCGAACTGCAGATGCGTTGGCTCTCCTCGCTCACCCCAGTCACGTACTTATGTACGCTCCTGGGGATTCACTGCGTTGCCGCCTTCCTGCAGCTCGAACTATTTTGGAGATACTTAACCGTTAAGCTTTTTTACCCGCCAGCAGCGCCAGAACTTCATCCACGCTGGTGGTATGAGCCAGACGTTCGATCACGGATTCGTCATCCAGCGCGTTGGTCAGGCTGGTAATCACCTGGATGTGCTCGTTGTTACGTGCAGCGATACCAATGACCAGACGGGCGATATCGTCTTCTTCTTCGCCGAAGCGTACGCCTTGCGGATACTGGCAGAACACCACGCCGGTTTTCAGCACGCGGTCTTTGGCTTCAACCGTACCGTGCGGTACAGCGATGGACTCGCCGAGGTAAGTCGGGGTCAGTTTTTCGCGGTCCAGCATCGCCTCGACGTACTCTGGCTCAACATAGCCGCCTTTCACCAGTTGCTCACCGGCAAAGCGAATCGCTTCTTCTTTGTTGGTGGCTTTACGGCCCAGGAAGATATTCTCCGCACCCAGTTTGAACAGGTGGGTATCACCCTCTTCAAAGCTGTCTTTCAGGTGGTCGCGGACTTTCTCTTCGTTTACGTTGTGGCGCTGTGCAGCGACCAGACGTTCGGTCAGATTGGAGTACAGACCGCTGTCGAGGAAGTTGGTCAGCGAAATGTGCTGTGCCTGCGGAACCTGGCGCATAGCGCGTTCGGTCAGGTCACGGTGGGTAATGACCAGATCCACATCCGGCGGCAGATTGTTAATCGCGCTGTTGGTGACGGAAATCTGCGACAGGCCGGCATCCTGCACTTTCTTACGCAGTACGCCCGCACCCATGGCACTGGAACCCATGCCGGCATCGCAGGCGACGATGATTTTACGCACATGGCTCAGGTCGTTGGTTACGTCGCCCGCTGCTAGCGGAGATGCGCCTTTGGATTCCGCTTTCATGTCGTTCATACGACGGGTTGCGGCTTCAATGTCATCTTCTTCTTTCACTTTGCTGGTTTTCAGCAGAATCGCCGAGACCACAAAGGAGACCGCCATTGCCGCACAAATTGCCGCGATGTTGGCGAAGTAAGCGCCCTTCGGCGTCATTGCCAGTACGGCCAGGATAGAACCCGGAGAGGCCGGAGACACCAGACCACCGTTCAGGATAGTCAGCGTAAATACGCCAGTCATACCGCCGAGGATAACGGCCAGGATCAGACGCGGGTTCATCAGCACGTACGGGAAGTAAATTTCGTGGATACCACCCAGGAAGTGGATGATAGCCGCGCCGCCTGCAGACTGCTTAGCGCTGCCGCGACCGAAGAACATGTATGCCAGCAGAACGCCCATACCCGGACCCGGGTTAGCTTCAATCAGGAAGAAGATGGATTTACCCATCTCATGGGACTGCTGAATGCCCAGCGGTGAGAAAATACCGTGGTTGATGGCGTTGTTGAGGAACAGGATTTTCGCCGGTTCAACGAAGATAGACGCCAGCGGCAGCATGTCATGGACAACCATGAAGTTAACGCCTGCCGCCAGGATTTTGGACAGTGCTTCAACCAATGGGCCAATGCCAAGGAATGCCAGAATGGCGAGGATCATCCCGATGATGCCAGCGGAGAAGTTATTCACCAGCATCTCAAAACCGGACTTGATCTTACCGTCTACCCAGCCGTCGAAATGCTTGATAGCCCAGCCGCCCAGCGGACCTGCGATCATCGCACCGAGGAACATCGGCATATCAGCACCGACGATCACGCCCATGGTGGTAATCGCGCCCACTACGCCGCCGCGTTCGCCGCCAACCAGCTTACCACCGGTATAACCGATCAACAGCGGCAGCAGATAGGTGATCATCGGGCCGACCAGCTTCGCCAGCGTTTCGTTCGGCAACCACCCTGTCGGAATGAATAATGCGGTGATAATACCCCACGCGATAAACGCGCCGATATTTGGCATCACCATGTTGCTGAGGAATCGACCAAAGCTTTGCACCTTGATCTTAATATCGGATGACATAAAAACACCCCTTCTTATGTTTGCTATCGCGCAGGCTGAAAGCCCGAGGTTTGTTAATGTAGCGGCAGGAGGTAGCCGGACCCTGTAGATACTGCGAAATCTGGCACTGAATCGTTCAACTGTCCAGTCGATGACTTTTAATGTGATCAATGTCACGTAAATATAGGGTTTACGGCATCACTTAATGTGATTTCGATCACAAAACACCGGTATAAAAAAACATCATTACGCGGAAATAGGCTGGAAAAGGCACTTAAATGTGAAGTTGTTCACGTTTTTGCTTTGGCTGTTTGTTGGGTATTTGTGATCTACTTCGCAATAAATATTTGCCAGGATTTCTCCTGATGTGATCTGAGGCGGATTCTGTTTCATCTCCCATTTCTTGCTGCTACCCCGCGAGTCGTTCACCTGCAAATTTATACCCTGGTGGTATGGCGGAAATGACTAACTGCAATTATGTTCAAATTACCAGCCATGACTCCTTTCGGCTGCCTGCAATTGAAAGCTCTGATTAGCGTGAATACGAGGCGGGTATGTTTCTAAACTATTTCGCGTTAGGTGTGCTGATCTTCGTTTTTCTGGTTCTGTTTTACGGAATCATCGCCATCCATGATATTCCCTATAACATGGCTAAGAAGCGCAACCATCCCCATGCCGATGCCATCCATACGGCAGGTTGGGTGAGCTTATTTACGCTGCACGTTATCTGGCCGTTTCTGTGGATCTGGGCCACGCTCTATCAGCCAGAACGAGGCTGGGGGATGCAGTCACACATTACGCCGACCGGAAAGGAACAAGACCCTGAAATTGCCGCGCTGGCAGCGCGCATTACCCAGTTAGAAAAAAGGCTGGCTGGGGAGAAAAAAGACGATAACTCCACCTTTCCGGAGATTTGATCATGGATTTGTTGATTGTCCTGACTTACGTGGCATTTGCCTGGGCCATCTTTAAAATATTCCGTATTCCGGTAAACCAATGGACGCTTGCCACAGCCGCATTAGGTGGGGTGTTTATTGTGGCGGGACTCATCTTATTAATGAACTATAACCACCCGTATACCTTTACGGCGCAAAAGGCGGTTATTTCAATACCTGTTACCCCGCAGGTCACTGGAATTGTGAGTGAAGTGACAGATAAAAATAATCAACTGATTAAAAAAGGCGAGGTGTTATTTAAACTCGATCCCGTGCGTTATCAGGCGCGAGTGGACCGACTGCAAGCCGATCTGGTGACCGCCACGCACAATATCGACAATCTGAAAGCCCAACTTTCTGAAGCCGTCGCCAATACCACCCGCGTTTCCGCTGAACGCGACCGCCTGTATAAAGATTATCAACGCTATTTGAAGGGCAGCCAGGCGAAGGTTAATCCCTTCTCTGAAAGCGATATCGACAACGCCCGGCAGAACTATCTGGCACAGGACGCGCTGGTAAAAGGCTCCGTCGCCGAACAGACGCAGATTCAGAGTCAGTTAGACAGCATGGTCAACGGAGAGCAATCTCAGGTTGCGTCCCTGCGCGCTCAGCTCGCTGAAGCCAAATACAATCTTGAGCAGACTATCGTCCGAGCCCCCAGCAACGGCTATGTTACGCAGGTGCTTATTCGGCCCGGAACCTACGCCGCCGCGCTGCCTCTGCGCCCGGTGATGGTGTTTATTCCGGAACAAAAACGGCAAATCGTGGCGCAATTCCGCCAGAACTCGTTGCTGCGTCTTAAACCGGGTGATGAAGCGGAAGTGGTCTTCAACGCGCTGCCAGGCCAGGTATTCCCCGGCAAGCTCACCAGCATTCTGCCGGTTGTACCGGGCGGTTCTTATCAGGCCCAGGGAGCATTGCAGTCTCTGACGGTGGTGCCGGGTACCGATGGCGTGCTGGCCACGATTGAACTGGCTCCCAATGCAGATGTGGATGCACTACCGGACGGTATCTATGCCCAGGTGGCGGTCTATTCCGACCATTTCGCCCACGTTTCGGTGATGCGTAAAGTGCTGCTGCGTATGACCAGTTGGATGCATTATCTTTATTTGGATCATTGAGACCAGCATCACCTGCCATTTGTCGTGGCCTGAGCCATACTAAGCGGTGTCCAGATATTCGTTGGACATCGCTTTTTTGTTGGCAAAAAGGACACGGCATGAAACTCATTGGCAGCTATACCAGCCCTTTTGTGCGTAAAATTTCTATTCTGTTGCTGGAAAAGGGCATCACCTTCGAATTCGTTAATGAACTCCCCTATAACGCGGATAGCGGCGTGGCGCGATACAATCCATTGGGAAAAGTGCCCGCGCTGGTCACCGATAAGGGAGAGTACTGGTTTGATTCTCCGATCATTGCTGAATATATAGAGTTGTTGGATATTGCACCCGCAATGCTGCCGCGTGAGCCGCTGGCGGCACTCAAAGTTCGTCAACTGGAAGCGCTGGCCGACGGTATTATGGATGCGGGATTAGTCTCGGTGCGCGAACAGGCTCGCCCCGCTGCGCAGCAGTCAGAAACTGAATTGCTACGCCAGCGAGAAAAAATTACCCGCAGCCTGGATGTGCTGGAAGGTTATCTGGCGGACGGTACGCTGAAAACGGATACGGTTAATCTGGCAACGATTGCGATTGCCTGTGCCGTGGGCTATCTCAATTTTCGTCGGGTTGCGCCTGGCTGGTGTGTGGACCGTCCACGTCTGGTCAAACTGGTGGAAACACTCTTTCAACGCGAAAGTTTTGCCCGTACGGAACCGCCAAAGGCTTGATGCAGATAATACCCGCCTGAGCAAAGTCACGGTACAATCCTTCCTATATCGATATCCCTCTCCACGGTGGAGAGGGCCACCAACAGCCAGGCCCTTTCATGACAACCGACATGCGTTCACTCTACAGCCAGCTTCCTGCTATCGATCGTTTACTGCGCGATAGCGCTTTCCAGGTCTTACGTGAGTCCCACGGTCATACCCGCGTGGTGGATCTGCTGCGTCATATGCTCGATGAAGCCAGAGAGGCGATTCGCGACACGCAGGCGCTTCCAGCATGGGGGGAAGACTGGGCGCAAGAGGCCAGCGCCCGGCTGGAACGAGAATCGCAAAGCGCGCTACGTCCGGTGATTAACCTGACCGGAACGGTGCTGCATACCAATCTTGGGCGTGCATCACAAGCTGAGGAGGCGATTGCTGCGGTGGTGCAGGCGATGCGTACGCCGGTGACGCTGGAATACAGCCTGGATGATGCCGGACGTGGACATCGGGATCGGGCGCTGGCGGATCTACTCTGCCACCTGACCGGCGCGGAAGATGCCTGTATTGTCAATAATAATGCCGCTGCGGTTCTGCTGATGCTGGCCGCCACGGCCAACGGCAAAGAGGTGGTCGTTTCGCGCGGCGAGCTGGTAGAAATTGGCGGCGCGTTTCGTATTCCCGACGTGATGTGCCAGGCCGGATGTATCCTGCGCGAGGTTGGCACCACCAACCGGACCCATGCGAAAGATTACCGTCAGGCGGTGAATGAAAACACCGGTCTGCTGATGAAAGTCCATACCAGTAATTACAGCATTGAAGGCTTTACCAGCTCGGTTGATGAAGCTGAGCTGGCCGCCATTGGTCAGGAACTGGATGTGCCGGTAGTGGCGGATCTGGGTAGCGGCTCGCTGGTCGATCTCAGTCAGTATGGTTTGCCGCAGGAACCGATGCCGCAGCAGCTCATTGCCGCAGGTGTGAGCCTGGTGAGTTTCTCTGGTGACAAACTGTTGGGCGGGCCGCAGGCCGGGATTATCGTCGGTAAAAAAGAGATGATCGCCCGCTTACAGAGCCATCCGCTGAAACGCGCGTTACGGGCTGATAAAATGACGCTGGCAGCGCTGGAAGCAACGCTGCGGCTCTATCTGCACCCGGAAGCGCTGGCGGAGAAGTTGCCGACGTTACGCCAGCTCACCCGCACGAAAGAGGCTGTCCACGCGCAGGCGCTACGATTACAAGCACAATTGACAGAACATTATGGTGCCGAGTTTGCGTTGACTGTCATGCCTTGCCTGTCGCAGATTGGCAGCGGCTCGCTACCAGTTGATAGGCTGCCGAGCGCGGCATTAACCTTTACCCCCCATGACGGGCGTGGAAGCCGCCTCGAAGCGCTGGCCGCCCGCTGGCGTTTGCTGCCCGTGCCGGTCATTGGGCGAATTTATGATGGCCGCTTGTGGCTGGATCTGCGCTGCCTTGAAGACGAGACCCGGTTTATGGAGATGATGCTGAAATGATTATTGCAACCGCCGGACACGTTGACCACGGAAAAACAACGTTATTACAGGCGATTACCGGCGTGAATGCCGACCGGCTGCCGGAAGAAAAAAAGCGCGGTATGACTATCGACCTCGGCTATGCCTACTGGCCGCAGCCGGACGGGCGGGTACTGGGATTTATCGATGTCCCTGGTCACGAAAAGTTTCTGTCCAACATGCTGGCGGGTGTCGGTGGTATCGACCACGCGCTGCTGGTGGTGGCGTGTGATGACGGCGTGATGGCGCAAACGCGTGAACACTTGCAAATCCTGCAACTGACGGGCAACCCACAGCTTACCGTGGCGCTCACAAAAGCCGATCGCGTCGATGAAGCACGCATTGACGAAGTACGTGCCGAGGTGCAAACCACGCTGGGTAACTATGGTTTTGCCGATGCGATACTGTTCGTAACTGCCGCCGGTGAAGGCCGTGGTATCGAAGCGCTGCGTGACCACTTGCTGCAGTTGACGCCGCGTGAACTGGCTCGCGATCACACCTTCCGCCTGGCGATTGACCGCGCTTTCACGGTAAAAGGCGCAGGTCTGGTCGTAACGGGAACGGCGCTCAGCGGAGAAGTGAACGTCGGGGATGTGTTGTGGCTTACGGGCGTCAACAAACCGATGCGCGTACGTAGCCTGCATGCGCAAAATCAGCCGACCGAATACGCTCACGCCGGACAGCGAATTGCGCTGAACATTGTCGGTGATGCGCAAAAAGAAGAGATTAACCGTGGTGACTGGCTGCTTGCAGATGCGCCGCCAGAGGCCTTCTCACGCGTCATTGTCTCTTTAGAACACTCGGCTCCGCTGATGCAGTGGCAGCCGCTGCATATCCACCACGCGGCCAGCCACGTGACCGGACGTATCTCACTGCTCGAAGGGACGCTGGCGGAACTGGTATTTGATACGCCGCTGTGGCTGGCTGATAACGACAGGCTGGTGCTGCGTGATATTTCTGCCCGTACGACGCTGGCAGGCGCACGTGTCGTGACGCTGAATCCACCGCGTCGTGGGAAGCGTAAGCCGGAGTATTTACAGTGGCTGTCGGCGCTGGAAAATGCGCAGAATGACGGCGAAGCGCTGGCATTGCATCTGACTCGCGGGGCGGTGAATATTCCCGATTTCGCATGGGCACGCCAGCTCAATGGCGACGGCATGCGTTCGTTGATTGAGCAACATGGATTTATTCGCGCCGGGTATAGTCTGTTGAATGCGCCCGTTGCTGCACGCTGGCAGCGTAAGATTCTGGATACGCTGGCGACCTACCATGAACAGCACCGTGATGAGCCGGGACCTGGACGTGAACGCCTGCGTCGTATGGCCCTGCCGATGGAAGATGAAGCGCTGGTCCTGCTGCTGATTGAAAAGATGCGCGATAGCGGCGCTATTGATAGCCATCATGGCTGGCTACATTTGCCGGATCATAAGGCCGGTTTTAGCGATGAGCAGCGGGCTATCTGGCAAAAAGTAGAACCTCTGTTTGGTGATGAGCCGTGGTGGGTGCGGGATCTGGCGAAAACCACGGCTACGGACGAGCAGGCGATGCGTCTGGCGCTACGGCAGGCGGCGCAGCAGGGCATTATTACGGCGATCGTCAAAGATCGTTATTACCGTAACGATCGGATTGTGGCCTTTGCCAATCTGATCCGCGAACTGGATCAGGAAAGAGGATCGACCTGCGCTGCCGATTTCCGCGACAGGCTTAACGTCGGGCGTAAATTGGCTATTCAGATTCTGGAATATTTTGACCGTATTGGTTTTACGCGTCGTCGGGGAAATGATCATTTATTACGCGATGCATTACTGTTTCCCGAAAAGTAATGAAACAATTAATTCAAAAATTAAATGAATTAATACAAAATAGATATTGATTGAAATAAGCACATTAGATTATGAACCTAATGTGCTTTTTAATTTTCAATGTTATTAAAATAACAACCACGATCATATTTTGTTGGGATTATCACTCGTATGCTTCCTGCCTCTTTTGAGTAATTAAGGATCGTACAATGGCTGCTTCAACATTTTTTATTCCTTCCGTGAATGTAATTGGCGCTGGTTCATTAAAAGATGCAATGAATACAATGGCGGAATATGGTTTTCGTCGTACGTTAATTGTCACGGATGCCATGCTGGCGAAATTAGGTATGGCGAGTGAAATTCAAAAAGCGCTGCAGGAACGTGATATTTTCAGCGTAATTTATGATGGTACGCATCCTAATCCGACAACCAGCAACGTTGCCGCAGGTCTGCAAATGCTGAAAGAAAATGCCTGTGATAGCGTAATTTCCCTCGGTGGCGGTTCCCCACACGATTGTGCGAAGGGGATTGCGCTGGTGGCGGCTAACGGCGGCGATATTAGTGATTACGAAGGTGTCGACCGTTCTGCAAAACCGCAGTTGCCGATGATTGCCATTAACACGACGGCGGGAACGGCATCTGAAATGACCCGTTTTTGCATCATTACCGACGAAGTACGCCACATCAAAATGGCGATTGTCGATAAGCACGTTACACCGCTGCTGTCCGTCAATGATTCTTCGCTGATGGTCGGTATGCCGAAGTCCCTGACAGCGGCAACCGGTATGGATGCGCTGACCCACGCTATCGAAGCCTACGTGTCGATTGCGGCAACGCCGATCACCGATGCATGTGCGCTTAAAGCCGTGACGATGATTGCCGAGAACCTGACGATCGCCGTGGAAGATGGCGCCAATGCTCAGGCGCGCGAAGCCATGGCTTACGCACAGTTCCTCGCAGGTATGGCATTCAACAACGCCTCTCTGGGTTACGTTCACGCGATGGCGCATCAGTTGGGTGGTTTCTACGACCTGCCGCACGGTGTCTGCAATGCGGTACTGCTGCCGCACGTTCAGGTCTTCAATAGCAAGGTGGCCGCAGCTCGTCTGCGCGATTGTGCTGCGGCAATGGGCGTCGACGTGGCTGGATTGAACGATGCGCAAGGAGCCGAAGCCTGTATCGCGGCAATCCGCGAACTGGCGCAGAAAGTGAATATTCCGGCAGGTTTGCGTGAGCTGAACGTTAAGGAAGAAGATTTTGCTGTTCTGGCGACCAACGCCCTGAAAGATGCCTGTGGTTTCACTAACCCGATTCAGGCAACACATGAAGAAATCATGGCGATTTATCGTGCTGCCATGTAATTCGTGATATCTGTCGTAAAGCAGTAAAAGGCTGGCGAATAATTCGCCAGTCCCGTCTACCTTTGTAATACCCCTACAGCAAGGAGACGGTCATGACCAACAACCCCCCTTCAACGCGTATTTATCCCGGCGAGTATGGTTACCCTCTGAAGTTAAAGGCCCGATACGATAACTTTATCGGCGGCGACTGGGTTGCACCAGTGGACGGTGAGTATTACCAGAACCTGACGCCAGTTACCGGGCAATTACTGTGCGAAGTGGCCTCTTCCGGCAAAAAGGATATCGATCTGGCACTGGATGCCGCGCACAAAGTAAAAGACAAGTGGGCGCAGACATCCGTGCAGGACAGGGCGGCGATTCTGTTCAAAATTGCCGATCGTATGGAGCAAAATCTGGAGCTGCTGGCGACGGCTGAAACCTGGGATAACGGTAAACCTATCCGTGAAACCAGTGCGGCAGATGTGCCGCTGGCAATTGACCATTTCCGCTATTTTGCCTCCTGTATTCGTGCGCAGGAAGGGGGAATCAGCGAGGTTGATAGCGAAACCGTGGCGTATCACTTCCATGAACCTCTTGGTGTGGTAGGGCAAATTATTCCGTGGAACTTCCCGCTGCTGATGGCCAGCTGGAAGATGGCACCCGCACTGGCGGCGGGTAACTGCGTGGTGCTGAAACCCGCGCGCCTGACGCCGCTGTCCGTGCTGTTGCTGATGGAAGTCATCGGCGATCTGCTCCCGCCTGGCGTGGTGAACGTGGTAAACGGCGCGGGTGGGGAAATTGGTGAGTATCTGGCGACGTCAAAACGTATTGCGAAAGTGGCGTTTACCGGCTCAACGGAAGTTGGGCAGCAGATCATGCAGTACGCCACGCAGAACATTATTCCTGTCACGCTGGAACTGGGCGGCAAGTCACCCAATATCTTCTTCGCGGACGTGATGGATGAAGAAGATGCGTTCTTTGACAAAGCGCTGGAAGGTTTTGCATTGTTTGCCTTCAACCAGGGCGAAGTGTGTACCTGTCCGAGTCGTGCGCTGGTTCAGGAATCCATTTATGAACGTTTTATGGAAAGGGCCATTCGCCGCGTGGAGAGTATTCGTAGCGGTAATCCGTTAGACAGCGTGACGCAGATGGGCGCGCAGGTGTCGCATGGTCAACTGGAAACTATTCTGAATTACATCGACATTGGTAAGAAAGAAGGTGCAGATGTTCTCACCGGCGGGCGGCGCAAGCACCTGGATGGCGAGTTAAAAGAGGGTTATTACCTCGAACCAACCATTCTGTTTGGTAAGAACAACATGCGGGTTTTCCAGGAAGAGATCTTCGGCCCGGTGCTGGCGGTCACGACCTTCAAAACCATGGAAGAGGCGCTGGAAATCGCCAATGACACGCAATATGGACTCGGCGCTGGCGTCTGGAGTCGCAACGGCAATCTGGCATACAAGATGGGACGCGGTATTCAGGCTGGCCGTGTCTGGACCAACTGTTACCACGCTTACCCGGCTCACGCCGCGTTCGGCGGCTATAAGCAGTCGGGCATCGGGCGCGAGACACACAAAATGATGCTCGAGCATTATCAGCAAACCAAGTGCCTGCTGGTGAGCTACTCGGATAAACCACTGGGACTGTTTTAATTTCTCGTCACTTATTGCCCGGTTTTTCGCCGGGCATATCTTTATTCTGCAGTTATATAAAAACCCATATGTCGTTATATAAACAAGATAATTGCACTCCATATACATATTCATCTACTATCCTCCAATCTATTTTTAAATCCAAATGGAATTCTTATTTGTTATTTCAATCTCTGAGGCAAATATGTTTCTTGATTATTTTGCATTAGGAGTGCTTATTTTTGTATTCCTGGTCATTTTTTATGGGGTTATTATTCTGCATGATATTCCCTATCTGATTGCAAAAAAACGTAATCATCCTCATGCCGACGCAATACATGTTGCGGGTTGGGTGAGTTTGTTTACCTTACATGTTATTTGGCCCTTTTTATGGATCTGGGCAACGCTTTATCGCCCGGAGCGCGGATGGGGCATGCAGAGCGCGGATTCTTCCCTGATCCAGCTGCAGGCAAGGGTTGCCGATCTGGAAAAAAAATTGGGTGAGGTGAAGACCTCTGCGGCGGAGTAATATCGATGGATTTACTGATTGTTCTGACCTATGTAGCGTGTGCATGGTCAATATTTAAGATTTTTAAAATTCCTGTCAATAAATGGACAGTACCTACCGCAGCATTGGGCGGTATATTTATTGTGTGCGGACTGATATTACTGATGAATTATAATCATCCGTATACCTTTAAGGCGCAAAAGGCGGTAATTTCTATTCCCGTAGTGCCGCAGGTAACGGGTGTCGTGACGGAAGTGACAGATAAGAAGAATACACTGATCAAAAAAGGCGAGGTGCTATTCAAACTTAATCCGGGGCGTTATCAGGCGCGGGTCGATCGTCTGAAAGCCGATATTGTCACCGCACAGCATAAAGAGCAGGCTCTTGCTGCGCAACTGGATGAAATGCAAGCCAACACGCAACGGGCAAAGGCTACCCGTGACAAGCTGGCGAAAGATTATCAGCGCTATGCGCAGGGAAGCCAGGCGAAGGTGAATCCTTTTTCTGAACGCGATATCGACGCGGCGCGGCAAAACTATCTGGCGCAGGAAGCATCGGTGAAGTCCTCCATTGCGGAACAACAGCAAATCCAGAGTCAGTTAGACAGCCTGGTGCTGGGGGAAAATTCACAAATTGCCAGCCTGAAAGCACAGTTAGCAGAAGCGGAGTTCAATCTGGACCAGACCGTGGTTCGCGCGCCCAGCGATGGCTATGTGACGCAGGTGCTGATGCGTCCGGGAACCTATGCCGCCGCACTGCCTATGCGCCCGGTGATGGTGTTTATCCCGGATCAAAAACGGCAAATTATCGCCCAGTTCCGTCAAAACTCGCTGCTGCGACTGGAGCCAGGCGATGAAGCGGAAGTGGTGTTTAACGCCCTGCCGGGTAAAGTATTTAGCGGTAAACTGGCTGCTATCAGTCCGGCCGTACCGGGTGGTACATACCAGTCGAACGGGGCGCTGCAATCCTTAAATTCTACGCCTGGTTCTGAAGGGGTGATCGCCACGATTGAGCTGAATGATAATGCGGAGGTTAGCGCGTTACCTGACGGGATTTACGCGCAGGTCGCCGTATATTCTGACCACTTCGAACATGTGTCAGTCATGCGCAAAGTCTTGTTGCGAATGACCAGTTGGGTGCATTACCTGTATCTCGATCATTAAACTCAGGCTGTTTTGCTTGCTCAGTCTACTGCTCCAGCGACTGAGTAAGCTGCCGGCGAATCTCAGCCAACATCTCATCAAGAATATACTGCACCCGCCAGGGCTGATACTCACGCTTGCGGAAAATCGCTACCAGATCCAGCCACCATTCATGTTGTTCAGAAAAACACGGGACCAGCAACCCGACCTGAACATCCTTTTGCACGCTCGTATTCGGCGCAAAAACAATGCCCAGATGGTTTCGAGCCAGCGCCAGTGCAGACTGTGTGTTGTCGCAGACGTAATTTCCCGTCACGCGGTAGTCGTGCATCTCTTTGCCACCGGTGGAGGTAAATCGCCAAATATTGGCATCGTCGATCATCATGGAATCAATCAGAATACAAGAGTGCTGTTCAAGATCTTCAGGGCCGCTTATAGGATGAGTGCTAATATATTCCGGGCTGGCAAAGGCCGTTACTGCATATTTAGTAATAAAACTGGCGACCAATGATTCGTCTTTGGGATGCGCATAGGTGATTAAAACATCACAATCATCAGGAAAGTCGACGCCTTCATAAAATGCTTTCCGTTCAAGATTACATGTTTTCAGTGAGAGGCTAATGTCGCCGATATTCTGAATTTTTGCGATAACATGTTGCGACAGGTAAGCAATAATCCCGGTTGGCGCATATACCGTTACCCGGCCGCGTTTTTCGTGCTTATAATCAGCAATGAAATTATTCAACTGATCGTTTCGGTCTAGCATGTCATTGATGTAAGGGAGCAGCGCAGTACCAAACGGCGTGAGGGTCAACTGTCGGGTGGTGCGGTCAAACACCTTTAATCCAACCTTTGATTCAAAATCAGCAAGATACTTACTGACGTTGGCTTGTGCAATGCCGAGGATGGTCGCTGCGTGGCTGATGTTTTCACTGGCAGCGATTACCGAAATAATCTTCAGTTCCCGGTGTTTAAGTTGTAATTTATTCATCGCCAAGCCCGATATATATAATTTTTTATATATTACTATATAAATATGGATGTTGCACCGATGAAATTGTAAGCATTATTATGCACGCGCTTTGTAGCTTATTTTAAAATGGAATGTTGGCATGTTAATTAAACGCAATATTGTGGCACTATTTGCCTTTTCTTTTATGGCGAGTGCGACAGCCGCAGAATTTTCTATTGGCGGTGGCGCTGTATATAATGAATCTCCTTATCGTGGATATAATGATAATGTTCACGCAGTACCGCTTGTCAGTTATGAAAGTGAATCATTTTATTTTAGGCAAACAACGTTAGGTTATATTCTTTCAAAAAACGAAAGCAATGAATTTAGCATTACTGCCTCATATATGCCGCTTGAGTTTGATCCAGGTGATAACGACGACCAGGCGATGAAAAAGCTGGATAAGCGTGACGCTACCGCGATGGCGGGTGCAGCATGGTATCACCATGAAAAATGGGGCAGCGTGAAAGTCTCCGCGGCGGCAGATGTGCTGGACAACAGCAACGGTTGGGTAGGAGAAGCGTCTCTGTTCCGCCAAATGCCGATGGGCAAGCTGACGCTGACCCCGGCTGTTGGCGTGCTCTACTATGACGAAAACTTTAACCAATATTATTACGGCATCTCTGGCAATGAATCCCGCCGTAGCGGGTTATCAAGTTATTCCCCTGGCGATAGCTGGACACCGTATGTTGGCTTGTCCGCTAAATATGCATTGACCAGCAACCTGACGCTGTTGGCCAGCGCTAACTATAGCGTGTTGCCGGATGATATTAAAAATAGCCCGATGGTCGATCGCGATGACAGCTTCACTTTCCTGTCAGGGGTGAGCTGGCGCTTCTGATTCTCACCCGTTTGTCCTCATGGAGGAGGGCAATTTTTTCAGTATTGCAGGCCGGATAAGACGTGAAGCGTCGCCATCCGGCACGTTTTCACTTACCGCTCATTTACCCAGATACGCATTTCGCCTTCACCACGGTTCGCCCAGCTAAACCACGGAATAAACGTCAGGGTATGCGCCTGACGCGAAGCCGGTGAAACATCATAGTGCCACAAGGATTGCTGCGTCGCGTCGGCGCGACTTTGCTTCACACCTTCAGCCTGAATTAACATCTTATGGCTGAACAGCCCCTTACCCTCGAATACTCTGAACTCACTCTCTTTTGGTAGCCACAAGTTATGCAACTCCTCGCCGTTGTCGGCCTGCTCCAGGCAATACACCAGCGGCCCACGTTGAATAGCGACCTTCCCTGCCACATGGCGCACCAGTGGATTTCCGTACACCCGGCGCACCGGCATCGGCAGGGTCAGACTGAGCGTATCGCCTTCCTGCCAGGTCCGGCTGATGTGCAAGTAGCCTTTGCGAATATCCTGCTCAACCGGCTGACCATTCAGCAAAACCTGCGGCGCGGAGCACCAGTCTGGCAGGCGCAGAGCCAGGGTGTGATAAACCGACTGCGGTGATTCGATGGCGATTTTTACCTGCTCATGCCATGGGTAATCTCCGCTAATACGCAGTTTAAGCGAGCCGTTTACAACAGGGACCTCCATGCTATTGCCCACGTACATATTGATATACAGCGCGTCCTGACGCGGTGTATAGATGTAGTGGCCAATTGAGGTTAACACGCGAGCGATATTCGGCGGGCAACAGGCGCAGCCAAACCAGCGCTGACGAACGGGTTTCACGTGGTCATAAATATGATTGAATTTTAATGATTTAGGATGTACTTCCAGCGGGTTCACATAGAAGAAGTGCTTGCCATCGAGCGCCATCCCGCCCAATACGGTATTATACAGGGCGCGCTCCATCACGTCGGCATACTGGCTGTCGGCTTCCATTTCCAGCATTCTGCGGGCGAACATCATCAGGCCGATTGAGGCGCAGCTTTCCGCATACACGGAGTCGTTGGGCAGATCGTAATCGCTGCTAAACGCCTCGCCGCTGCTTTGTGAACCGATCCCGCCGGTAATGTACAACTGGCGCTGGGCCATGTTTTTCCACAGACGCAGGCAATCCTGACGCTTGCCTTCGTCCTGGCTTAAGCGTGCCAGATGAGCGACGCCGGTCATCAGATAGACAAAGCGCACCGCATGCCCGATCGCCGTTTGCTGTTCTGAAATGGGCTGATGAGCCTGGCTATAGGGTTTATCCTTCACCATCCATGCCGGACCGTAAGTATGCCAGTAAGAGGTTTGGCCGCGCTTTTCGTACTCTTCGTCATAGAAATGGGGCTGTGCGCCGCGCTGTTCCACAAAGTAATTTACCAGCGCCATATAGCGAGGTTGCTGGGTCACTTCGTATAAGCGCATTAACGCCAGCTCGATTTCCGGGTGTCCGGGGTAGCCGCGCAGTTGATTCTCCCCGAGTCCAAACACGCTGTCGATGTGATCCGCCAGGCGACACACCACCTCTAACAAACGGCGTTTTCCCGTCGCCTGGAAGAACGCGACGCCCGCTTCAATTAAATGACCGGCGCAGTACAGCTCATGACACTCGGCGAGGTTGGTCCAGCGTTCATCCGGTGCTTTCACTGTGAAGTAAGTATTGAGATAGCCATCTTCACACTGCGCAGCCGCCACCAGTTCAATGACGTCATCGGCTGTTTTTTCAAGTTCCGCATCGGGTTTCTGGCACAGGGACCAGGCAACGGCCTCCAGCCATTTCGCCACGTCGCTATCCTGAAAAACCATCCCGTAAAACTCGCCATCCTGCAGACCTGCGGCGATACGGAAATTCTCTATCGCATGGCTGGGTTCCGCCTCTGCAATGCGGTCATTGAGCGCATCCCATTGATAGGGGATCACCACGTCACGCACCAACTGCTGATATTGTCCGAGGAACGGATCGCTGACGGTGAGCTTATGCAGGTCGACTTCCAGTACGTTCATTTCGTGCTCCTTAAGGCTGTACATGACGCTGACGCAGATCGGTGGAAATACGCGACATCATCGGGTTATTGAGTTTGCAGATGCGGACAGATAGCGCCAGCAGCAGGTGGAACAGCGCGGGCAGCAGCGTTTCCATCGCAGTAATCCCTTGCAGCGAACTGGCGGTTTGATTACCGGCGCCCGGCTGATAGGCGACAAAAATAAACAGCAGGCTGATGATCCCCGCACTTGAGGCCCAGGCCAGCTTGATGAAAAACAGGTTAAAGGCGAAATTCATGCCGGAGGAACGCACGCCGGTTTTCCACTCGCCGTAATCGTCGGCGAAGGCCATCAGCGAGAAGTGCAACGGCAGCGTGAAGCCTAAAATAATGCCATTACCGAGGATCACCGCCAGCCACAGCGTCTGATAAACTGGGCCGGTTGGCAGGAACCACATCATTACCGCCAGTGCGGCCAGTACCAGGTTGGTGTAGTAATAGAGTTTGACGGTATCGATGCGACGGGTCAGGGGGCTGACGATCACTGAACCGATGATGGACGCGAAGGTCACCATGGTGAAAAACAGCGACGTATAAGCGGTGCTACCTTCCAGCACGTAGGTAATAAAATACATGTACCCGCCGCCACGAATATTGAAGACGTTAATCAGCAGGAAAGACATCACCAGCATCAGCAGCAACTGGTCATTTTTGCGCAGCCCGCCAATGTGCTCACGCAGGGTAAATTTTCCCATCATTGCCAGTGGCACACGCTCGCGTACCCAGAAGAAGCAGCACAGGAACATCACCACCGCGATGGTGCACAGGATGCCCACGCCAAACTGATAACCCTGCGCGGCATTACCCTGACCGAGAACATCCACCATCCACGGCAGACCAACGGAGACCAGGAATCCCGCCACGCCGCACAACACAAAGCGCCAGGACTGACAGGCGATCACCTCGTTATGGCGGGTCGTCATGGTGTTGATCAGCGCACAATACGGTACGTTGATGGCGGTATAGCCGACGGAGAGCAGCAGATAGGTACCGAACGCCCAGGCGATTTTTATGCCCATGCTGGCGTCCGGGACGGTAAAAGTGAGTACGCCAATGATGCCAATGGGAACCGCGACCCACAGTTGCCACGGGCGAAAGCGCCCCCAACGGCTTTGTGTGCGGTCGGCCAGCACGCCCATAATGGGGTCGGAAATGGCGTCAAATACACGCAAAGCAATAAATAATGTGCCGACCAGCGCAGGCGTTAACCCGAAGACATCGGTGTAGAAAAATGTCAGGAAGTTCATGATCAGGCAGGTAATGACCGTCCCACCCGCATCACCTAATCCATAACCAATCTTTTCACGCAGAGATAATTTATCGTCTTGCGCACGATGCGCTAAATCGCTTGTCGTAATCGGAGCCGAAGTCATAAATAACTCCCGGAGAGGATGTTCAGAAAGTGTCCCGCTACATTGCGGGTTTTTTAGTGGTAATTTGCAAAGTACGTTATTTATTCTGCACGAAATGTTTAGCGCAACAAGGGAAGGGAAAAGTATAAAAAGATGACAATTCCGACTTTATAATGAAAATGTGATTTCGATCCGGTGAAAAGTAATTTTATGATTAATAATCAATGATAAAGGTATTTTGAATAATACGAAAAGTGGGAATTTGAATATATATGCTCGAATTGTCCATGTCTCTTCCGATTAAAGTGCAAAATGGTGGGTTATTTATTTCCCGAGGCGTGGGTAGCCATCCGGCGCGGCAATTGCACTCCTGGGAGATTATCTTTGTTGAAAAAGGGACATTAACGATTCGCGAAGACCATACGGTTTTTTGCGTGAATGCTGGGGAAAGTTTGCTGCTGTGGCCGCAGCGCTTGCATATTGGCGTTGGGCAATTTCCGGCTGATTTGAAATTTTACTGGCTGCATTTTGAGGTGACGGCAGAAAGCGACGCATCAATAACGGAACCGTTACTTGCTATCCCTCAACATACCCGGGTGAGCGAGCCACAATATATTATTTCGCTGTTTCGCCAGTTCTTACGCGAGCAGGAAAATATACATCGCAGTATCGCGCTGGAACTGATCCTGCTGCTGATTTTGCAGCAAATCTCTGCGGCTGCCAGCGAGCAACCCGCCGACAGCCCCGGGAATGCGCTGGCATGGAAGGCCCAACAAATTATACATACTCAGTTTCACCTGCCGATTTCCGCCTCAACGTTGGCGAAAGAGCTGCATTGCAATGCGGATTATCTGGGGCGCGTTTTCCGTGGCGCTTTCCGGCTGACGCTAACCGAAGCGCTGCACCGTCAGCGGGTAAGGGCGGCAGAAAAACTGTTAATCAGCGATTCGCTGTCGCTAACCGAGGTGGCAATGAAATGTGGTTTTAATGACGTGGGTTATTTTCGCAAAATATTCCACAAGCACACCAGCCTGACGCCCGCGGCGTGGAAACGGCGCTATTGCAAAGAACATATCAATAGCGCCTGACCCGTTATTGCCCGTAATAGGCATTCGCTCCGTGTTTACGCAGATAATGTTTATCCAGCAACTCAGACTGCATATCCGGCAACTGCGGGGCTAACTGGCGAGAGAACAACCCCATGTAGGCGCACTCTTCGAGCACCACGGCGTTATGCACCGCGTCTGCCGCGTCTTTACCCCAGGCGAATGGTCCGTGGGAGTGCACCAATACCGCCGGAACCTGCAGCGGATTGAGATCGCGCTGCTCGAAGGTCTGAACGATCACCTCTCCGGTTTGATATTCATATTCGCCGTTGATCTCTTCAGCGGTCATCAGACGCGTACACGGAATAGAACCATAGAAATAATCGGCATGCGTGGTGCCCCATGCCGGGAGATCCAAACCCGCCTGCGACCAGATCGTCGCGTGGCGAGAATGGGTATGGACGATCCCGCCGATCTGGGGATAACGACGATACAGCGCCAGATGGGTTGGCGTGTCGGACGACGGTTTTTTACTGCCTTCCACCACGTTGCCGCTGGCAATATCCACCACCACCATATCGTCGGCGGTCATCACCTCATATTCCACGCCGGATGGCTTAATCACCATCAGTTTACGCGTTTCATCGACCGCGCTGACGTTGCCCCAGGTAAAGGTCACTAAACCATGTGCCGGGAGCGCCAGATTGGCCGCCAGCACCTCGGCTTTCAGTTGTTCTAACATGGAAATCCTCCTTCCTGCATGCGTGCTTCTATCCAGCGCCGTGCCTGGATAATTTCCAGTACCGGCTCTTTCGCTTTTTCAGTCCACATTTCAATCAGAAACGACCCGCGATAGTTCAGCTGATGCAGCGTTTTGAAGATGCCAACAAAGTCCACGCACCCTTCGCCAAACGGCACATCGCGAAACTGGCCCGGATGGGTTTCGGTTACCGGCAGCGTATCTTTCAGGTGGATAGCAGCGATGCGGTCAATGCCCAGCGTCAATTCGGCAGTGACATCATTCCCCCAGGCGCTTAGGTTGCCCACGTCCGGATAGACGGTGAACCACGGCGAGGACAACATCTGGTCCCACTTTTTCCACTTGCTGATCGAGTTCATAAACGCGGTATCCATGATTTCTACCGCCAGCATCACCTGCGCAGCGGCAGCCTGCTCCACTGCCCATGCCAGTCCTTCGGCAAAGCGCTGCTGCGTGCCTGCGTCATGTTCTTCGTAATAGACGTCGTAACCTGCCAGTTGAATGGTACGAATGCCTAAATCGCGCGCCAGGCGAATGGCTTTGCTCATTATTTCTCGCGCCCGCTCACGCACGGCCTCATCGCGGCTGCCAAAGGGAAAACGACGGTGGGCTGACAGGCACATTGACGGGATCGCCACGCTGGTTTCCAGCATTGCGCTAACCAGCGAGGCGCGCTGAGCCGGGCTCCAGTCGAGACGCGACAGACGCTCATCGGTTTCATCCACCGACATTTCGACGAAATCAAAACCGCAGCTTTTCGTCAGCACCAGACGCTCCGGCCAGGAGAGGTCTTTCGCCAGCGCTTTTTCATAGATACCTAATGGATGATTACGCATGCTGTGTTCCCCAGATGGCATCGATATGCGCATGGAATTCGCCAGCAACCTGCGCTGGGTTTTGCGCTCCCGCCAGCGCGCGCCCGGCAATAAAAGCTTTGACGTTAATATCGCGGAACAACGGCAGATCGGCGGGGGTGATCCCACCGGTAATCGACAGTTCCAGACCAATATCAGAAAGCGCCTTCATGCGCGCCAGGTCTGCTTCTCCCCACTGTTGTCCGCTGGCCTGCGCATCGCGGCCACGATGGTAAATCGCCTGGCGAACGCCAACGCGATACCAGTCGCGGGCATCATCCAGCGTCCAGTTACCAAACAGCTCCATCTGAATTTCGCCGCCGCAGGACTGCGCGACGCCATGGCCTTTCTCTACCGTCGCCAGCGGGGCGGCGCAGATGATGGTCATCCAGTTAGCGCCAGCGCCGAACGCTTGTTGAGCGAGGGTTTCGCCCGCATCGGCCACTTTCCAGTCGGCGACGATGATTTTATTCGGGCACTGGGCGCGCAGGGCTTTCACGGCGCTCAGCCCTTCGGTTAAGCAGAGAATCGTCCCCGCCTCAACGATATCAACGCTCTCTTGTAGCAGCGCGACGTCGCGTTGTGCGGCTTCAAGGTTGGTGTGGTCGAGCGCCAGTTGCAGTAATGGTCGACTCATCATTCGTGCTCCTTAATGCGGGCGTGGTAGCCCTGTAGTGCGGTAATTAAATCCAGGTATTGGCGGTATTTACGCTGGTAGCTCGCCTGCGCGGCGGTGTCCGGCAAAAGTGTGCGCACCGGGTGCTCCAGGCTGCGCTGGGCGTCGCTGAAGTTGGAATAAACGCCGGTGCCGACGCGGGCGGCGAGCGCAGCGCCAAAGCAACCGGTCTCTTCAATCTGCGGCAATTCGATACGTAAACCGCTGACGTCTGCCAGCATCTGCATCCAGATGTCGGAGTGCGCCGGGCCGCCGGTGACGCGCAGGGTATGCGCCTGCGTAAAACGTTCGCGCATGCGGTTGAGGTGGGTCATGTGGCTAAAAACCACGCCTTCGTAGATGGCCTGTAATAAGTGGGCGCGAGTGTGTATCGCCTGCATGCCATAAAAGCCGCTGGTCATCTCCAGCCCGGCGTTGCTGCCGTACAAAAAGGGCAGGAAGAAAAGATCGCTGCCGGCTTTCGGTAAGCTGGCAACAGCCTGATTGATCTCAGCAAAAGAGAGTTCGCCCCACTGGGCGGTAAACCATTCCAGATTGCCGGAAGAGGTCGGGCTGGCTTCGTGAACGATGTACTGCCCGTCGTTGACATAGCGCCCATAGACATAGGGATGGGCCTCGTGGTCGCGCAGGCCGTGCGCGATCCCGCTGGTGACCGCCCAGGTCCCCATTACCGCGTTGAGGGTGTGTTCATCTTCGATACCGGCGCAGAGTGCGGTGGAAACCACATCAAACAGTCCGCCGACGACGGGCGTGCCCGCCGCCAGACCGGTTATGGCGGCTGTCTGAGCGGTGATTTCCCCGCACATTTCTGCTGAGCCGACAATCGGCGGCAGCGCATTGTCGATCTCACTGATGCCCAGCCACTGGGTCAGGCGCGAGTCGTACTGACCCGTAGTCATGTTGTAGAGGTTCGACTCGGAGATATTGCTCTCTTCACAGCCTTTAACACCGGTTAAGCACCAGCGCAGATAGTCATGGCCCATCATCACGCAGCCAATTTGCGCGTAACGTTGGGGTTGATTCTCTTTCACCCAGCGCAGCAACGATGCTGGGTGCCCGGTCCACAACGTCTGGCGGGTAACCGGGTAGAGCTGCTCGGGAATTCCATCCTGCTGCCAGCGCTGGACGATGTCCATCGCCCGGCGGTCGGAAGAGAGGATGGCATTGCCCAGCGGTTTATCCTGCTTATCGAGGAGGAACAGGCCTTTGCCCTGAGCGGAAATACCGACGCCTTTGATTTGATCGCCGCAGACGCCGGTGCGCGCTAACAGCCCGGCGATCGTGGTGACACACTGTTGCCACAGCTGGTGCATATCGCGTTCGGCGTAACCAGGCAATGGCGATGCGGTCTGCAACGATTGCCGGTTAATGCCCTGCTCATGACCTTTGGCGTCATACAATCCGGCTTTCAGATACGTGCCGCCACAATCAATACCCAGCCAGAAGGTCTCTTTTTTACTCATCTTTGATGTCTCAGCTTTGCCGGATGGCGCTGCGCTTATCCGGCCTACGACGGTTACAGCTTGTAAGCCCGGTAAGCTCAGCGCCACCGGGCATCGTTTTATGCGGTACGTTTATGTGGATTCAGTGTCTTTAGCGGAGCGGCACCGGCGTCGCATTTGGCTGGCAGCAGCAGCGCCATCAGCGCGGCCAGAGCCAGTGAGATAGCCAGGCAGTAAACCCCCGCATCTTTGCTGTACAGGGTGATGAGTACGCCGACCGCATAAGGACCGCAGAAGCCGCCGAGGTTGCCCAGCGCGTTGATGACCCCACGTGCGCCCCCGGCCATTTCCGCACTGAACAAACGTGCCGGAATGGTCCAGAACACGCCCGCTGCCGATTGCAGGAAGAAGCCGCAGCCGACCAGCGCGGCATAAGCCAGCCAGACGTTATTTTTCAGCGCCACGGAGAGGAACATGCACAGAGCAAAGCCAATCAATGGCAGGCAGACGAACAGCTTGCGTTTGCCGGTGCGGTCAGAGAGAGACGAGAACAGGAACATCCCGGCAATGGCCCCGACGTACGGCAGAATGGCGAGCATACCGACCTGTCCCATGCTGCTGTGCGTCAACTCTTTGAGGATGGTCGGCAGCCACAGGGTGTAACCGTAAATCCCGGTCTGATAGAAGAAGTTCAGCGCGATGAGCTGCCACATGGTTTTATCGGAAAGCACCGCGCCCAGAGAGGCATTTTTGACTTCCGTTCCGGCAATGGCTTTTTGCTCGGCGGCCAGCGTTTCGACCAGGTAATTTTTCTCGGCCTCAGAGATCCAGCGTGCCTCCTGCGGACGGTCGTAAACGGTATAGGCCCACAGCACCAGTACAACGACGGAAAGCAAACCTTCAATGATGAACAGCCAGCGCCAGTCGAGAACGGTGATAATCCAACCCGAGAGCGGAGCGGTGATGATCCCGGCAATCGGCACAAACATAATCACAATCGCATTGGCGCGACCGCGTTCGGCATCGGGGAACCAGTTACTGATCATCGTCAGCACCACCGGCAGCATGCCGCCTTCGGCAACGCCGAGTAAAAAGCGCAGAACCAGCAGTTGGTACTGATTAGTGATTAACCCCGTGAGGACGGAAATAACCGCCCAGGCAACCAGCGACCAGCCAATAAATTTCTTGCCGCTGCCGTGAACGGCAATTTTTCCGCCGGGAACTTGTAAAAACAGATAACCGATAAAGAAAATACCGCCAGCCAGTCCTGCCATGGTGGCGGAAATACCTAATTCGGCATCCATTCCGCCCGGCATCGCGAAGGCGATATTGACGCGGTCCATATAAGAAATAATACAGGCGATGAGAATAGGTGGAATAATCCGCAGCCAGCGCTGACGGGGTATATCTTTGAGTGTAGGGCGAGAGGTCATGTTCATATTAATATTCTCGTAGAGTAGTATTTTATTTTTATATTTTTGCTTTATTTAACGTCGCGATACCGTCGCGCAATATTGCTACGCGATGGTTCACATCTGCATTGGCGTTTATTTCCAGCAATTTAATACCGGCAAATTGCAATGGTTCGGCTTCTGCGCAGGCGAATAATTCGCGGGCATGGTCGGTGGTCATCAGGCTTTGTGGGCAGAATGGGGCAAACGGGGCGTGTAAGTCCTGCCACTCACCGTAGTCTCCTGTGATAGTGGTACCGGAGAACATCAGCGCACCCAGTTTTCCAGCCCGTTTGACCTGCTGCGTGTGGGTCAACGCCAGGGCGGGGTTCTGTCCTTCAATGGCCGATCGCGCCCAGTTAATGCACACGCTGATGTCATACCCGGCAATGACCTCCAGCACATTGTCTAACGGCAGAAAGCCTTTGCGCGGCGCAATGCCGGTCATGGCATCGCAATGTTCCAGCACCAGATCGCAGGACCAGTCCCAGGAGGTAATCTCTTTCAGCGAACGGGCAAACGCATCGGTGGCCTGCGCAACATTTGGATTGCTGGCATTGGGTGCGGCATGCAGCTCCAGCGCAATCACTTTTCCGGCGTGGGTCGCATTGATATGGTTGATTTT
This sequence comes from Citrobacter youngae, assembly GCF_003818115.1. Lineage (GTDB taxonomy): Bacteria > Pseudomonadota > Gammaproteobacteria > Enterobacterales > Enterobacteriaceae > Citrobacter > Citrobacter youngae. Next base: position 196,082 of record NZ_RPOI01000023.1, read on the forward strand.
TTGCTGCAGATGACGGTAATACGCAACGCAGGCTTGACGTTGTTCTTCGTCGCTGGAAGCCAGCCCAAAAGCGCTGTTTGCGCCGCGACGGCGCATGGTTTCCATAATGGCGGTGACCACGATTTGCCAGTCGCCCGGCGTATGGCGCAATAACCATTCGTCGCCTAACGGGTGAAGATGTTCAAGGCAAGGTTGCTCCAGTCCGCGAATATCCGGGGTATCGGCAAGCTGTCGCCAGAATTCCTTCTCTTCCTCTTCACTCTTTTGGTGAAATGAGGGTGCACAGGGGTACGCACCGATAATATAACCGGCATTATTAACGCTCATGTTGTGCTCCTTTTTATAAAACTGAAATAGCGACCTTCACGACTATTTTGCGGATCGGCGTGGCGACAGTTTTATGACATGCAGGGCGGTGAACATCCTGCGGGAAAAATATGGCGTAGCTTCCCGGAATCATTTCAATGAACGATTCATGTTCGCTGGCGTGATAAAAAATAATATCGCGCTGTTCTAATAACGATTCGCTGATTGGGTTATTCCCGGTATCAATCGCGATACCGATTTTTTCTTCGCCCCAGGCCAGAAACTGAATATCCAGGTAGCGGCGATGCACTTCCGGGCGATTTTCGGCAACATCACGCGTGGTTAAATCGATAACCTGCGCGAAGATATTTTTACCGTCGATTTCCACCACACCCGGTTCCAGATTGCTAAAGTCTGTGCTGCGCAGAAAGTCGAGCGCTCTTTCAATCGCCGCGGGTAAACGACACGGGTTAGGCTGAGCGATATGTCCAAAGATCATACTCTGACTCCTTACAACGCCTGAATTTTGGCCCAGACGCTGTCATCAACGGTGATACCGTTGCGGCGGTTTTCTTCCAGCAGCTTGGTAAACTCGTGGCCCGGCAGGCGGACAGGCGTGTTTTCATCGGCGCGTTCAGCGGTGGTGATGAAATCCATAATGCGCTGCAGTTTGGCGTCGCGGGTGGCGCCGTCGATCAGCTTATCTACTTCAATGGCGATGAAAATCTGTGAAACGCCATATTCATCGCTGTTGTCCTGGGTGACTTCGGCCACGGAAGAACCGTCTGAAAGCAGGGTGGCAATCATATCCAGCACAATCGACAGACCTGAACCTTTCCAGTAACCCATTGGCAAAATACGGCGATTTTTCTCGATAACGCCAGGTTCTCTGGTGAGGTTACCTTCATCGTCGAACCCGCCGTCCACCGGCAGTTCACGGCCCGCCAGACGGTTAACTTCCAGCATGCCGTAGGAGAACATCGACATCGACATATCGACCATGGTGATTGGCGATGAGGGGATCGCGACGATCAACGGGTTAGTGCCAATGCGGCACTCTTTCGAACCCCACGGCGGCATGACGGCAATCGAGTTAGTCCAGCAGATACCGATGTAACCTTTCTCCGCCGCCTGCCAGCCATAGCTGCCGCCGCGCATCCAGTGGTTGGCGTTACGCAGTGCGACCAGGCCAATACCGTGATCGGAGGCCAGTTCGATGGCACGGTCCATCATCTTTTTCGCCGTCAGATTTCCGATCGAACGCTGGGCATCCCACTGCTCAATTGCACCCAGGCTGGTAATGCGCTGCGGTTTGGCCTCAGGAATGATGTCGCCGTTATCCAGTTGCTGAATGAAACGGGGAAAACGGTTAACACCGTGCGAATACACTCCGGATTCGGTGGTACGGGCAAACATTTCGGCACAGGCATCGGCGGTTTCAACGGCGATACCGCGTGCCAGCAGTACCCGATTGAACGCATCTTTCAACTGCTCAAAAGTGACTTTCATTCCTGTTTCCTTGTTTAAATTTGATCGCTTTTTTATCTCTAAATTTCACTATGCGAAATCTGATTTCAAATATAGCGATCAAATTTTGACAGATCAACGGGGCACCCTGTTTTTTAAAATCATGAAAATCAAATGGTTGTGTTTTTTCGGTTCAGATCGTGAACTGAAACACACTTTGCGCTACCATCAGAGCGCGACGAAAAGGGGAGCGGAAACGATGGGCACAAAAGAGAGTGAGATGACGCAAGACAAAGAGCGGCCAGCCGGAAGTCAGAGCCTGTTCCGTGGTTTGATGTTGATTGAGATTTTGAGCAACTATCCGAATGGTTGCCCGTTGGCGCATTTGTCTGAACTGGCAGGGCTGAACAAAAGTACCGTGCATCGACTGCTGCAAGGGCTGCAATCCTGCGGATATGTCACCCCCGCGCCCGCGGCAGGGAGTTATCGCCTGACCACCAAATTTATTGCCGTGGGTCAGAAGGCGTTGTCGTCACTGAACATCATCCATGTTGCTGCGCCGCACCTTGAAGCGCTGAATATCGCCACCGGTGAAACCATCAACTTCTCCAGTCGTGAAGACGACCATGCGATTTTGATTTATAAGCTGGAACCGACGACGGGCATGCTGCGTACCCGCGCTTATATCGGCCAACATATGCCGCTGTATTGCTCCGCGATGGGTAAAATTTACATGGCGTTTGGGCATGCGGATTATGTGGAAGCCTACTGGGAGAGCCATCAGGATCTTATTCAGCCGCTGACCCGCAATACGATTACTGGTTTACCGGCCATGTACGATGAGTTGGCGCAGATTCGCGAAAGCAGTATGGCGATGGATCGGGAAGAGAACGAGCTGGGTGTTTCCTGCATCGCCGTGCCGGTGTTTGATATTCATGGTCGGGTGCCGTACGCGGTGTCAATTTCACTCTCTACCTCGCGACTTAAGCAGATAGGGGAAAAAAATCTACTCAAGCCACTACGGGAAACCGCGCAGGCGATTTCAAATGAGCTGGGTTTTACCGTTCGAGATTAGGCGCATGCCTGACGTCGTTCAGTCACCTGACAAAATTTAACCGTTTCCCCTGTCCGATCAAAGCGACAGGGGCAACCTCTCTGGCACTCTGTGGTTTTCACGCAGAGGGAGGGGACAATGAACGCGTTTATTATGGCGGATGCGGAAAAATGTATTGGGTGTCGTACCTGCGAAGTGGCCTGTGTCGTCGCGCATCAGCAAAACCAGGACTGCGCGTCTGTTTCTTCTGCTGCGTTTACTCCGCGGATCCGCGTGATCAAAGATGACGCCTTTACGACGGCGGTCGCTTGTCATCAATGCGAAGATGCTCCCTGCGCGAATGTTTGCCCAACGCACGCCATTCGTCGTGAACATGAGCATATCTTCGTTGAACAGTCGCGTTGCATTGGCTGTAAAAGCTGTATGCTGGCCTGCCCGTTTGGGGCGATGAATGTCGTCGCCCGCTCGTCTCGGGTGCAGGCGATAAAATGCGATCTGTGCTGGCACCGTGAGGCGGGACCCGCGTGTGTCGAAGCCTGCCCGACCAGCGCGTTGCAGTGTATAGATGCCGTCAGTATTCAGCGACAGCGTCTGCGTTCACAACCGCTGTGAAGTGAGCCCGACCCGCACTATGGTCGGGTTTGCGTTAGCCTTCCAGCCAGGCGCGTTCGATCTCTTCAGCCAGAATCTTCACGCCAGCCTCGATTTTTTCCGGTTCCGGTACGTAATTCATCCGCATGCACTGATGCGTATGCGGCCAGGGTTTATCCAGCCCTGGGAAGAAGTAATCACCGGGAACCATCAGCACACCACGTGCTTTCAGGCGCTGATACAGCAGTTCAGTCGTGATGGGCAAATCTTTGAACCACAGCCACAGGAAAATCGCGCCCTCTGGTTTATGGATCAGGCAGCGCTCTTCTGACAAGTAGCGGCGAATAATCGCAATCGTCTCCTGAACGCGCTGATAGTAAAACGGTTTGATCACCGTCTCAGACAGACGCAGCAGGTCGTTGCGCTTAATCATTTCGCACATGATTGCCGGACCCATTCCGCCAGGTGCAAGGCTGATAATGCCGTTCATATTGGTGATGGCGGTGATGATTTTTTCATTCGCAATAATGATGCCGCAGCGGGAGCCCGGCAGCCCCAGCTTGGAAAGGCTCATGCACAGCACAATGTTGGGGTTCCACAGCGGACGCGCTTCGCTAAAGATGATGCCGGGGAACGGTACGCCATAGGCATTATCAATCACCAACGGGATCCCATGCTGGTTGGCCAGCCGATCCAGCTTCATCAGCTCTTCATCGGTGATCACGTTGCCTGTTGGGTTGGTCGGACGTGATACGCAGATCATGCCCGTCTCTTCACCGATGTGCAGGTGTTCAAAATCAACGTGATACTTAAACTGACCTTCCGGTAACAGTTCGATGTTTGGGCGTGCTGAGACAAAGAGATCTTCTTCCAGGCCGGAATCGGCATAGCCAATATATTCCGGGGCCAACGGGAACAACACTTTTCGGGTGGTTCCATCGGCGCGACGTCCGGCGAAGAGGTTGAATAAGTAGAAAAACGCGCTCTGACTGCCATTTGTCAGTGCAATATTTTGTGGTTCGATATCCCAGCCCAGCTTCTCACGTAGTAATTTCGCCAGCTCAGACAGTAGCTCGGTTTTACCTTGTGGACCGTCATAATTACAAAGCGCATCAGTGGCTTTGCCGTTTTCCAGCATTTCTGCCAGCAGAGACTGAAAGTAATTTTGCATCTCTGGTATTTGCGCCGGATTACCGCCACCGAGCATGATAGCGCCTGGGGTGCGTAAGCCGTCGTTGAGGTCCTCCATCAGGCGTGTGATGCCTGAATGGCGGGTAAATTTGTTGCCAAAAAGTGAGAATGTCATAGCAGGTGATCTGTCGAACTCAGTATTAAAGTGGCTAACCATAGCGCTACCTATGGCGGGGTGCAAATCAGGCCCATGGAGCAGAATTGATGTTTTGTGCTGCAGATTTTTTTCTGGATAGTTTTTTATATTGAATCTGGCTTCCCGTGCCGTTGAGCATGAGAAGCCTGTTGGGATCAGGGTTGACCGGCCCACACCACCATGGCTTTATCGTCGCCATGTTCGCGGATAAATCCGTATCCCTGCTTCAATGTCAGCGTGGTCTGTTTACCGGCACCAATGGCGGGATGTCTGGCCCTGAACTGGCTGATGCGCTGCCAGTGCGCGACGCTGGCGGCAGATTTCCCGCTAACGTCCTGCCAGTTCATCTGCGAGCGTGTACCCTGTAACGGATCTGAGCCGGTTGGGCCGAAAGGTCGTGCCGACTCGTCGCCATAAAAGAGTTGTACCGCGCCCGGCGCCAGCAGCAATAGCTCGGCGGCTTTATCTCCACCTTCGCGGAACAAACGCGTATCGTGCGAGGAGAGATAGCTCAGGACGTTGAAGTCCTGCAGTTTATCCGCCATCTGCTGCCAGGTGAGATCCATATTTGCCAGACAATCGACGGCCTTTGCCGCCTGCTCCTGATAGTCGAAATTGATCATCGCGTCGAAGCCGTGATGGTAATAATCGCTTTGCATGACGCCGTGACCCCAGGCTTCGCCGGTCATCCAGAAGGGTTTATCATCCAGCGCTTTATCCGGGTTGGCTTTCTTCCATTCGACTAACGCCGCGCTGGCCTGTGTTTTTAGCTGCTGCCAGGCGGGAAGCTCGACGTGTTTGGCGGTATCGACCCGAAAACCGTCAATCCCGTAATCACGTACCCACTGACTGAGCCAGTGCGTCAGATAATCCCGGGGCGTGTAACCAGCAATGGCTTTGGCGTGCGTATCCGGCTTGTGCTGATAAAAGTTTGGCAGTCCGGAAGGTGTGGTGGATTCGGTTTTCAGATCGGGCAGGAACGCCAGCGACATGGTCAGGTCATCAAAGCCAGGATTGTCGTAATCGCCAATATCGGTGCGGATCCAGTTTTTCCCCCACCATTTTTCCCAGCCGGCTTTATCACTGAAATTGATGTAATCATTAAAACTGTGCCAGCTCTGCCCGGCAGCGGGTTTCCAGTCCGTCCAGCGTTCACCGAGCGTTTTTTTCAGCTCATCGCCCGATAAGTACAGCGCCCCAAACTGATACTCCTGCATATCCGCCAACGTGGCGTAGCCGGTATGGTTCATCACCACATCAAACAGGACACGGATACCGCGCTGGTGTGCGCCATCTACCAGCGCACGCAGATCCACTTCGTTACCCATGTTGGCATCAATCGTTGTCCAGTCCTGGGTGTAGTAGCCGTGGTAAGCGTAGTGGGGAAAATCGCCTTTGGTGCCACCGCCGACCCAACCGTGAATTTGCTCAAACGGTGCGCTGATCCACAAGGCGTTGACGCCCAACTGTTGCAGGTAGTCGAGTTTACTGGTGAGTCCGCGCAAATCGCCACCGTGGAAAGTGCCAATTTCCTGCATGCCGTCGTTGCGACGTCCGTAGCTGTGGTCGTTGCTCGGATCACCATTCACAAAGCGGTCCGTCAGGACGAAATATACCGTGGCGTTATGCCAGTCGAAGGCTGCGGGGGCATCGGTTTCTGCCCGTTCCAGCAGCAATAGCCCGTTACTGGTTGCGGCGGGCTGTAAGGTAATCGACCCGTTTTTCACCGTTGCCGTTTGCTGACTGTAGAAATCGCGCACCACGGCGCCTTCCGGGAAAGTCTGGCTCACGTCCAGTGTTAACGGCGAACCATCCCATTTTGGACACTGGCGAATCTGGACGGTGGCGGGCTCTGCGGCGTTTTTGACTGAGAGCATCAGGGTCGGCGTGCCGGAGCGGGTGTCGACTTCCAGCGTGTAATCGCCGTCTTTGAATAAACGCCACTGCGGCGGCACGCCTTCACACGGTTTTAGCGACAGCATCTGGTTGAGTTTTATCGCATCAGCAGGCTGCCAGCACTGTTGGTCAAAATTCAGGATTAAAGGGCGAGTACCCTTCGTCAACGCTGCATGGCTGACGAATTTACCCGTACCTTCCGCTTCGAAGGTGGGAAGTTCTGGAGAAGTCCATGATGAGGCGATGGCAATGCCGGGTATCAGCGCCAGCGCAACGGCGGCAAGTTTCATAATGCTGTCCTTGATGCTGCGATTTACGCCAGTTTGCCAGTGAAATCAGAGCGGAAACTCATCCTTAGCGTCGATTCCGCCCGGATGAGAGATGAGGGTGAGCGATCACGCGCAAAAAACGACCTAATTTTGCGATAACCTCCACATTTTCTTCGAATTAACCGCACCCGGAACGGTTTGTACGTGACATAGTTTCAGAATTGGACTATTCCTTTGGGTGCTCTTGACGGCTATTTTTGATATGATTTGAGATTCATCTCTCATTTTTGTGAAAAATATAAGGTGTTGGAATGTTTAAATCCGACCAGGAGACCTAATGATATTGACTCCCATTCGACGATATGGGGCAATGATTCTTATGTTACTCACCATTGCATTTTCGGGTGAGGTGCTGGCAAAGACACACACGGCGACAACGAGTCATAAGCCCCAGGTAATCAAGGCAAGTAATACACAGGTAAGCAGTAAACAAGAGTATTCTCGCAATAGTGCAAAGAGTAGTTCACTTCCTGATTTGCGAAAATACCCTTCCGGAACACCAAGGAAAAAAGCGTTTCTCCGGACGGTTATGCCTTATATTACCAGTCAAAATGCTGCCATTACGGCGGACCGTAACTGGCTGATCTCAAAGCAGTACCAGAATCGCTGGTCACCGACTGAGCGTACGCGTATGAAAGACATCGCGAAACGCTACAAGGTGAGCTGGTCTGGCAACACGCGTAAAATTCCATGGAATACGCTGCTTGAACGCGTAGACATCATTCCTACCAGTATGGTGGCGACTATGGCTGCGGCTGAAAGCGGTTGGGGCACATCGAAACTGGCGCGTAGCAATAACAACCTGTTTGGCATGAAATGTGTCAAAGGCCGCTGCAACAATGCACCCGGTAAGGTGAAAGGCTACTCACAGTTTGAATCGGTAAAAGAGTCGGTGAATGCCTATGTCATTAACCTGAACACGCATCCGGCATACTCTTCCTTCCGTAAATCGCGCGCGCAGTTGCGTAAAGCCGATCAGGAAGTGACAGCGACCGCGATGATCCATAAGCTGAAGGGGTACTCCACCAAAGGACAGAGTTACAATAACTATCTGTTCGCGATGTACCAGGATAACCAGCGTTTAATCGCCGCGCATATGTAATTCCATAGGCCTGATGGCACGACGCTTATCAGGCCTGTGAGCCGCTCTGCAGGCCGGATAAGGCGAAACCGTCATCCGGCACAATTCCCCCTACAGCAACACCTCACTGTTCATGTCACGGTACTCTTTTGGTGTCGTGTCGTATTCTTTCTTGAAAACGGAATAGAAATACTGCAACGACGGGTAGCCGCACATTTGTGAAATTTCGTTTATCGCGAGCGTCGTGGAGATCAACAGGCTACGCGCTTTTTCCAGTTTTTCGGCATGAATCACGGCGTGGATGGTTTCCCCGACCTCGTCTTTAAAGCGCTTCTCGAGATTCGAACGTGAAATCCCTACTGCATCCAGCACTTGCTCGACTTTGATGCCTTTACAGGCATGGTTGCGGATAAAGTGCATTGCCTGAATGACAGCGGGATCGGTCAGTGAGCGATAGTCGGTTGAACGACGATTCACGACGCGTACCGGAGGCACCAGAATACGTTGCAGCGGCAGTTCTTCATTCGCCAGTAAGCGGTGCAGAAGTTTTGCTGCCTGATAGCCCATTTGTCGCGCGCCCTGAGCAACGGATGACAGTGCGACGCGGGACAGGTAACGGGTGAGTTCTTCGTTATCGATCCCAATAACACACAGTTTTTCCGGCACCGGAATATGCAAATGCTCGCAGGCCTGCAGAACATGCCGCGCACGCGCGTCGGTCACGGCGATAATACCGGTTTGCGGGGGTAAAGTTTGCAGCCAGTCCGCCAGTCGATTTTGGGCGTGTTGCCAGTTTTCTGGTGCGGTTTCCAGCCCCTGATAGACAACACCACGGTATTTCTCTTTGGCGACCAACTGGCAAAAGGCATATTCACGCTCGGCAGCCCAGCGCTTGCCGCTGGAAGAGGGCAGACCATAAAATGCGAATCGGTTGACCCCTTTTTCTTTCAGATGCAAAAAAGCGCTTTCCACCAGTGCATGGTTATCGGTCGCAATGTAATGGACGGGGGGATAATCGCTTTCAAGATGGTAGGAACCCCCAACGCCGATGATCGGAACATCGACATCGGCAAGTAATTGCGCAATGTCATCATCGTCATAATCAGCAATAACACCGTCGCCTAACCAGTCTTTGATATTATCAATACGGGCACGGAAATCTTCCTCAATGAATATATCCCACTCGGATTGCGATGCCTGTAAATATTCACCTACGCCCTCTACCACCTGACGGTCATAGGCTTTATTAGCATTAAATAATAGGGTGATGCGGTGTCGTTTATCAAACATAAGAGCCTGTCCTGAAAGGTTAACGTGGCCTGTCAATACTACCAAAACCGCAGGTGCGACTACTTGATGAAGCGTTACAAATTTCTTATTTGCGTAACGCTACGCAAAATTCACACACCCCGACCAGGAAGACAATTGTCATTTCTTATCTGTGTATTACGGTTTTTTGTTTATTGATGAAGAGCCGATCGCGATCGCTTTTTTAATTGCTTATTCAGTGTGCATTTTTGGGAGCCAGCGCACATTTGGGTATTCTCTTAATGGCGGTGTGAAATAACGTAATTGAGCAATAAATCAGGAAATTCCAGTATGACTGTATCGCAGTTTACTTGCCGTATTACCTGATTATGGAGCTTATTATGCAGGCTTATTTTGACCAACTCGATCGCGTTCGTTTTGAAGGTACAAAATCCACTAACCCACTCGCATTTCGCCATTACAACCCTGATGAAATCGTGCTGGGCAAGCGCATGGAAGAGCATCTGCGCTTTGCCGCCTGCTACTGGCACACTTTCTGCTGGAACGGCGCGGATATGTTCGGTATGGGGGCATTCGACCGTCCGTGGCAACAGCCGGGTGAAGCATTGGCGCTGGCAAAACGTAAAGCGGATGTGGCATTTGAGTTTTTCCATAAGCTGAATGTGCCTTACTACTGCTTCCATGATGTTGACGTCTCGCCTGAAGGCGCGTCACTGAAAGAGTATAAAAATAACTTTGCCCAGATGGTGGATGTGCTGGCGGCAAAACAGGAACAGAGCGGCGTGAAACTGCTGTGGGGTACGGCAAACTGCTTTACCAACCCACGTTATGGCGCAGGTGCGGCGACTAACCCGGATCCGGAAGTCTTCAGCTGGGCGGCTACGCAGGTCGTGACTGCCATGGATGCCACACATAAGTTAGGTGGCGAAAACTACGTCCTGTGGGGCGGCCGTGAAGGTTATGAAACGCTGCTTAATACCGACCTGCGTCAGGAACGTGAGCAGATTGGCCGCTTTATGCAACTGGTGGTCGAGCATAAACACAAAACAGGTTTTCAGGGCACCTTACTGATCGAACCGAAGCCGCAAGAACCCACTAAACATCAGTATGACTACGATGCCGCGACTGTTTACGGATTCCTGAAGCAGTTCGGTCTGGAAAAAGAGATCAAACTGAATATTGAAGCAAACCATGCCACGCTGGCAGGCCATTCGTTCCACCACGAAATCGCTACGGCGATTGCTCTGGGGCTATTTGGTTCCGTCGATGCGAACCGTGGCGACGCGCAACTGGGCTGGGACACTGACCAGTTCCCGAACAGCGTAGAAGAGAATGCGCTGGTCATGTACGAAATCCTGAAAGCGGGCGGTTTTACCACTGGTGGCCTGAACTTTGATGCCAAAGTCCGTCGTCAGAGTACTGATAAATACGATCTGTTCTATGGTCATATTGGTGCGATGGATACCATGGCGCTGTCGCTGAAAATTGCGGCTCGTATGATTGAAGACGGTGGCCTGGATCAGCGCGTGGCAAAACGTTATGCCGGTTGGAATGGTGAGCTGGGCCAGCAAATTCTGAAAGGTCAGATGACGCTGACGGAAATTGCGCAGTACGCTGAACAACATAACCTGGCACCGGTGCACCAGAGCGGTCATCAGGAATTGCTGGAAAATCTGGTAAACCATTATTTGTTCGACAAATAACGGACTGCTGAGTACGTCCGTAAGCCCGGATAGCGATTCGCTACCGGGCCTTTCTTTAAGGAACGATACCCTATGTATATCGGGATAGATCTTGGTACATCAGGCGTAAAGGCCATTCTGCTCAACGAGCAGGGCGATGTGGTGGCCTCGCACACGGAGAAACTGACCGTCTCGCGCCCGCATCCGTTATGGTCGGAGCAGGATCCTGAACAGTGGTGGCTGGCGGCGGATCGGGCTGTGAAAACGTTGGGCCAGCAGCATTCGCTTCGCGAGGTGAAAGCGCTGGGGATTGCCGGACAGATGCACGGTGCGACGCTACTGGATGAGCAACAGAAGGTTCTGCGTCCGGCAATCCTGTGGAACGATGGTCGCTGTGCTGAAGAGTGCGTCATGCTTGAGGAGCGGGTTCCGCAATCGCGTGCCATCACCGGCAACCTGATGATGCCTGGCTTTACCGCCCCTAAATTGCTGTGGGTGCAGCGCCATGAACCGGACATTTTCAGCCGGGTTGATAAAGTTCTGCTGCCGAAAGATTACCTGCGTCTGCGTATGACCGGAGAGTTTGCCAGCGATATGTCGGATGCCGCAGGTACGATGTGGCTGGATGTCGCGAAACGTGACTGGAGTGACGTCATGTTGTCTGCGTGTCAACTGACTCGCGCACATATGCCGACCTTGTACGAGGGCAGTGCGATTACTGGAACGCTGTTGCCTGGTGTCGCGCAATCCTGGGGCATGTCAGAGATTCCCGTAGTGGCGGGTGGCGGTGATAACGCGGCGGGGGCGGTTGGCGTCGGCATGATGAATGCCGGTCAGGCTATGCTCTCGCTGGGGACTTCCGGGGTCTATTTTGCGGTCAGCGACGGTTTTCTCAGCAAACCGGAAAGCGCAGTCCATAGCTTTTGCCATGCTCTACCTGAACGGTGGCACCTGATGTCCGTGATGCTAAGTGCGGCATCCTGCCTGGACTGGGCGGCAAAACTAACCGGGATGGCAAGTGTACCTGCGCTGATTGATGCCGCACAGCAGGCAAATGAGCAGGCTGAACCGGTCTGGTTTTTACCCTATCTCTCAGGTGAACGTACGCCGCACAACAACCCGCAAGCGAAGGGTGTCTTTTTTGGTCTGACGCATCAGCATGGTCCGGCAGAACTGGCGCGAGCGGTACTGGAAGGTGTGGGATTTGCCTTAGCCGATGGTATGGATGTGGTACATGCCTGTGGCGTGCAGCCCGCCAGCATTACACTGATTGGCGGTGGGGCGCGCAGTGAATACTGGCGTCAAATGCTGTCTGACATCAGCGGATTGCAACTGGATTACCGTACCGGCGGTGATGTTGGCCCTGCACTCGGTGCGGCGCGCCTGGCGCAAATTGCCATCAATCCGCAACGGCCATTATCTGACCTGTTGCCTCAGCTTACGCTGGAGCAGGCGCATTATCCTGACGCCGGGCGTCATGCTCTTTACCAACAGCGTCGAGAAACCTTCCGCCGAATCTATCAGCAATTACAACCACTGATGTCCTGACCCTAAATCCCCTCTGGTAAACAGAGGGGATTTATCAAATATATATTTCAATCTAATAAATAATTGGCGTGCATGAATTTATTCTGAAAGTCCGGCGTAGTGGCATTTTTCTGTGTTGTCTTTAGCGGGTTATTCATATTGTATCCATGATGGATAAGGAGATCCCAATGAAGACGACAAGGCTGACGACAAGGCTGTTGCCCTGGATATTATTCCTCTCTGGCGCGCTGATTTACGTTATTGGCTTTTGGCAGGCATGCCCGTTATTGAGTGGCAAAGGCTATTTTTTCGGCGTGCTGATGGCGGGAATGTTTGTGACATATGTTTATCAGCGTGGTGAAAATCTCAATCAGAGCGACGAACGCTTCGCCTCTGTGTGTCAGATGGTGGCACTCATCACGATAGGATTGCTACTGGTGGGGGTGTGGAACGCTCCATTAGCGCCCATTGAAAAGGCGCTGTACCCAGCGGCATTCTTTATTTGTTTATGGGGGCAAATTTTATTGTTGCGCTCATCAGAAAATACACCTAAAGGACAGGAACTCTGAATGGATAACAGAACTTCAACGTATTCTCCCGCATTTAGCATTGTGTCATGGATAGCGCTTTTCGGCGGCATTGCGACGTATCTGCTGGGGCTGTGGAATGCGGATATGCAGTTGAATGAAAAGGGGTATTACTTTGCTGTGTTGGTGCTTGGTTTGTTTTCTGCTGCGTCGTATCAAAAGACGGTACGGGATAAATATGAAGGTATCCCTACGACGCCGATTTACTATGTAACCTGTCTGGCCACGTTTGTTATCGCGGTAGCATTACTGGTTGTTGGTTTGTGGAACGCCACGCTGTTACTTAGTGAGAAAGGGTTTTACGGTCTGGCTTTCTTTTTGAGTCTGTTTGGCGCAGTTGCCGTGCAGAAAAACATTCGCGATGGTGGTTTTGAACGTTCAAAAGAAACTGTGGCGATTGCAGAAGAGTTTACGGAATAATCGGTAGCCCCCCGTTCGGTAACGAGCGGGGGTTTTTCATTTTAACTTACCAGCCTGTGCGTATCGATGCGCTGCAACAATATGGACAACAGTAAACTTCCTGCCAGCGTGGCGCTAAAAATCCACAATATATCCAGCGGCGGCCAGTTCTTGAGTTCTATGCCGTTGGTGCGCAGCGCGTGAATGATCAGCGCATGAAAGCCATAGATGCCCAATGAGTGGCGGGAAATAAGGCCCAGTACCGGCAAAGTGCGCGTGCTGAGCGTATTTTTGACCAGCGTCAGAAGTGAGGCGGCACAGATAAATACCGCTGGTCCGCAGTAGAGATACCAGGTATCGGCAAAATTGCCTCGCCACTGGAGCTCATGCAGCGTCCCGCGGGAAATAACAAACACGGCGACGATACACAACGCTGCGCAGAGCCAGGTGAGTGAGCGCTTTTGTGTCTCCATCATACCAATTGCCCGGCCCAGCATGCCGTATAGAATGTAGTAGAACGTATCGCCGCTGATGTACAGGTTGATGGGAAGCCACTCAAAGCCGCCAATTTTTTGCGAGACGGTATTGGGATTGGCAATCACGCCTATCACCACCATCAATGCCAGCAGCATTTTTCCGCTGACATTTTTCACCTGAATAAGCGGGGATACCAGGTAGATAACGGCAATAGCGAAGAAAAACCATAGGTGGTAGAACACCGGCTTTTGCAGCAGGTTCTTCAGCGACAGCTCAGCGTTGATCGAGGTAAACAGCAGGATGTAGGCCAGCGCCACGCTACTGTAAAACAGAATGCAGAGCGCGATGCGCGTGAAATGGCGCGGTTTGGCGCTGCGTTCGCCGAAAAAGAGATAACCCGAGATCATAAAAAACAGCGGGACGCTGACGCGAGAGGCGGAATTGAGCACGTTGGCCAGATCCCAATTTACCGGGCTGACGCTTTGCGCATTGGTGATGTACCAGGTCGTGGTGTGAATCATCACAACCATTAAACAGGCGATCCCGCGCAGATTATCAATCCAGTAAATTTTGGGCTGCATCAGTTCCTCTGTTTTCATTAAAAAAAGTCTGACCAGTATTTGCGAACATCGCTCACTGGATTAATCCGAGTTATTACGCTAAAGCTTGTGATGGCCTGGGGAGATTCTCACAATAGGATCCGTTCCCAGACACTAATAATAAGACTGACCAGCAAACCAGGCGGTAATAAAATGATGATGAAGTATTTCTTTCCCGCAATCCTCACGCTGCTGCTGGTGGGGTGCGCCGATCCACAATCGTCAGCACCCGTGCAGAAAGCGCAAAAGGGCAAAATTACCGCCACGCGTTCGCTGGATATGGAGTCATTGTGCAAAAGTGAAGCATCGGAGCTTTATAATACGGGCGCCCAGAAAATTGCTATCACCGGTCTTGAGCAATTTCAGGGTAGCTATGAGATGCGCGGTTCTACCTTCCGCAAAGAGAGTTTTGTCTGCTCATTTGACGCAGACGGGCAGTTTTTGCACCTTTCCATGCGCTAAGTTCCCCCTTTTTCCCGTTTCGTACTGTATATCTTGCAGCCAGCGGGTATACTGATCGCTTCCTTTAAATCCACACGTATCCAGCACGAAATAATATGCAAAAGTTTGATACCAGGACCTTCCAGGGCTTGATCCTGACCTTACAGGATTACTGGGCTCGCCAGGGCTGCACCATCGTTCAACCATTGGACATGGAAGTCGGCGCGGGGACATCTCACCCAATGACCTGCCTGCGTGCACTGGGGCCGGAACCGATGGCGACTGCTTATGTGCAGCCTTCTCGTCGTCCGACCGACGGGCGCTATGGCGAAAACCCGAACCGCTTACAGCACTACTATCAGTTCCAGGTGGTGATTAAGCCGTCACCGGACAATATTCAGGAATTGTACCTGGGTTCTCTGAAAGAGCTGGGTATGGACCCGACCATTCACGATATCCGTTTCGTGGAAGATAACTGGGAAAACCCAACACTGGGCGCCTGGGGTCTGGGTTGGGAAGTGTGGCTGAACGGCATGGAAGTCACGCAGTTCACCTACTTCCAGCAGGTTGGTGGTCTGGAATGTAAGCCAGTTACCGGGGAAATCACCTACGGTCTGGAACGTCTGGCCATGTACATTCAGGGCGTAGACAGCGTTTACGACCTGGTCTGGAGCGACGGTCCGCTGGGCAAAACAACCTACGGCGACGTGTTCCATCAGAACGAAGTGGAGCAATCCACCTACAACTTCGAATACGCCGATGTGGACTTCCTGTTCACCTGCTTCGAGCAGTACGAGAAAGAAGCGCAGCAGCTGCTGGCGCTGGAAAACCCGCTGCCGCTGCCTGCGTATGAACGTATTCTGAAAGCCGCCCATAGCTTCAACCTGCTGGATGCGCGTAAAGCCATCTCCGTCACCGAGCGTCAGCGCTACATCCTGCGCATTCGCACCCTGACCAAAGCAGTGGCAGAAGCTTACTACGCTTCCCGTGAAGCCCTTGGCTTCCCGATGTGCAACAAAGACAAATAAGAGGCGGCCATGTCTGAGAAAACTTTTCTGGTGGAAATCGGCACTGAAGAGCTGCCACCAAAAGCACTGCGCAGCCTGGCTGAGTCCTTTGCTGCGAACGTTACCGCGGAGCTGGACAACGCTGGCCTCGCGCACGGCAATGTTGAGTGGTTTGCCGCTCCACGTCGTCTGGCGCTGAAAGTCGCTGCCCTGGCAGAATCTCAACCCGATCGTGAAGTTGAGAAACGCGGGCCGGCCATTGCCCAGGCGTTTGATGCTGAAGGTAAACCGAGTAAAGCGGCAGAAGGTTGGGCGCGCGGTTGCGGTATCACGGTTGATCAGGCTGAGCGTCTGACCACCGACAAAGGCGAGTGGCTGCTGTATCGCGCGCATGTGAAAGGCGAAAGCGCTGAAACGCTGCTGCCGAACATGATCGCCACTTCGCTGGCGAAGCTGCCGATCCCGAAACTGATGCGCTGGGGCGCGTCTGACGTTCACTTCGTGCGTCCGGTTCACACCGTGACTCTGCTGCTGGGCGACAAAGTTATTCCGGCAACGATTCTGGGCATTCAGTCCGATCGTGTGATCCGTGGACACCGCTTTATGGGCGAGCCGGAATTCACTATCGATTCTGCCGATCAGTATCCGGAAATCCTGCGTGAGCGCGGCAAAGTGATTGCCGATTACGCCGAGCGTAAAGCGAAAATCAAAGCCGATGCTGAAGAAGCGGCGCGTAAGATCGGCGGTAACGCTGACCTGAGCGAAAGCCTGCTGGAAGAGGTCACCTCGCTGGTAGAATGGCCGGTCGTGCTGACCGCGAAGTTCGAAGAGAAATTCCTCGCGGTTCCGTCTGAAGCGCTGGTACACACCATGAAAGGTGACCAGAAGTACTTCCCGGTATACGCGAATGACGGCAAATTGCTGCCGAACTTTATCTTCGTGGCCAACATTGAATCGAAAGATCCGACCCAGATTATCTCCGGTAATGAGAAAGTAGTTCGTCCGCGTCTTGCGGATGCTGAGTTCTTCTTCAATACCGACCGTAAAAAACGCCTGGAAGACCATCTGCCGCGTCTGCAAACCGTGCTGTTCCAACAGCAACTGGGTACGCTGCGCGATAAGACTGACCGTATCCAGGCGCTGGCGGGCTGGATTGCTGGTCAAATTGGCGCTGACGTTAACCACGCAACCCGTGCTGGCCTGCTGTCCAAGTGCGACCTGATGACCAACATGGTCTTCGAGTTCACCGACACCCAGGGCGTGATGGGTATGCACTACGCACGTCACGATGGCGAAGCGGAAGATGTTGCTGTGGCGCTGAACGAGCAGTATCAGCCGCGCTTTGCCGGTGATGACCTGCCGTCTAACCCGGTGGCTTGTGCCGTGGCGATTGCTGACAAGATGGACACCCTGGCGGGTATCTTCGGTATTGGTCAGCATCCGAAAGGCGACAAAGACCCGTTTGCGCTGCGTCGTGCTGCGCTGGGCGTGCTGCGTATCATCGTTGAGAAGAACCTGAATCTGGATCTGCAAACGCTGACGGAAGAGGCTGTTCGTCTGTATGGCGATAAGCTGACCAACGCGAAAGTGGTTGATGACGTTATCGACTTTATGCTTGGTCGCTTCCGCGCCTGGTATCAGGACGAAGGTTACACCGTCGATACCATTCAGGCCGTGCTGGCGCGTCGTCCGACTCGTCCGGCTGATTTCGACGCACGTATGAAGGCGGTTTCGCATTTCCGTACGCTGGAAGCTGCTTCTGCACTGGCTGCCGCGAACAAGCGCGTATCAAATATTCTGGCGAAGTCTGAAGAAACGCTGAACGACCGTGTGAATGCGGCAACGCTGAAAGAGCCGGAAGAAATTGCGCTGGCGATGCAGGTTGTGGTGCTGCGCGATAAGCTGGAGCCTGTCTTCGCTGCCGGTCATTACCAGGAAGCGCTGGTTGAGCTATCTGCGCTACGTGAACCGGTCGATGCGTTCTTCGAGAAAGTGATGGTTAACGTGGAAGATAAAGATCTGCGTATTAACCGTCTGTCTATGCTCGAAAAACTGCGTGAACTGTTCCTGCGCGTGGCGGATATTTCGCTGCTGCAGTAACGGTCATGAGCTGACTTAGAAAATGCCGGATGGCGGCTTCGCCTTATCCGGCCTACGAGATAAACACCAGTAGGCCGGATAAGCATTGCGCCATCCGGCATTTTTTTATGTTGTTAGCGCAGCTGTAATTTAGTCAGACAGGTCTGGCTGTCTTCCATGGTTTTAATGGGATATTCCGCCGTTTTGCCGTTGTAGCTTACTGCGATGGAGCCTGCCATATTGCGCGGTAGCCAAACTCCGACGAAACCATTTCGACCGCTCTTCATCTCTTTTTGTAGCACCACATCACCCTTGTTATCCGTTACTTTGACATTAAATGTCTTCTCCGGCATTTCGCCCTGGCAGCCAGAAAGGCTGTGGTTGAAGCAAGGATGTGTTTGCCATTCATAAGGGGCAAATGACAGATAGAACTTGTCACCGAGCGGCAGGGTATAGATCTGATCGCCCGAAGAGAGCTTCAGTTCGGTACTGGTGACGGATGCCGAGTAGGGCAGTGGGCGGCTCTGGGGAGACTGATCAATGGCCTCGACGATTTGCTCGACGGATTTTCCGCTGAGCCCGTGTTCCGCCAAAAAAGTGGCTTCAGGGGGGGCGGCGAACGCGCTACCGGTGGTGAGTAAACCTAAAACCAGCAGCAATGAGGATTTCGACATAGCTTCAATTCCTTGTGAACGTTGTGGGATACTGACTGGCTCACTATAAAGCTTGCCCTTAGGGAAAGGTCAAAGGGGCGACGGGTAAAGTAATGCAAAGACGCGTGTGGGCGAGGCGTTTTTCGAAGTACAGATAAAAAAAATCCCCGCCGTTGGGCAGGGATTCAGAATTTTGAGCTTTTTAAGCTTACAGGCTGGTTACGTTGCCAGCTGCCGGGCCTTTAGCGCCGCTTTCGATGGTGAAGGAAACTTTCTGACCTTCGTCCAGAGATTTGTAGCCATCGTTCTGGATAGCAGAGAAGTGTACGAACACGTCTTTAGAGCCATCGTCAGGAGTGATGAAGCCGAAGCCTTTGTCAGCGTTGAACCATTTTACGATACCAGTCATTTTACCGGACATAGTGTATTACCTTTTAAAAAATAAGTGTGCCTTTCGGCGATATGGCGTGCTTTACAGATTTTTTAACAGTAAAGGAAATGCTCACTACGAGGGTATCAACGATAACTCTTGAAGGGACTTGCCTTACTAACTGCTGTAATGGTCTGTACGTCAAACCGTTGAGGGCATTAACTCATTTTACGCAGGTGGATGCAACTACTATTTTCTTTTTTGCGGATATTGGCAGTGGAGGAACGGCCCTTCTGCAGGACCGCTCTTATGTCAAACTTGAAAATAACTTAATCCATCAACTGCTTACTTAATCGTGGGTCTGCCTGAATCAGGCGCATCAACTTCAATTCGGTACTGGATGGCTTCACTCGTTTAGACTCCCATTCATGAACCATCGCGACCGTTACGCCCATCACCCGGGCGAAATCATCTGTTTTTAAACCTGTCCCTCGTCGTAGTTGTTCAAATTCAGCGAAAGGGTTGGTTTTTTGCGTCTGGGTAACCGTCTGCGATACATCTTTAAAAACAATCTGCTCCAGACTGCTTAGCAGTTCAAACATAGGATCTTTGTATTCCATTGAGAACTCCTATAAATCACACAGCGGGATCGTGAATTTCATCGAAGCTCATTAAGCGTAGTCGGAAAAAATGAAGGCGAATTTATGGTATGCGTTGTGGATTCGTTTCAGCGAATCGCGGGTGACAACCTTTAGTTGGCTAACGAACTGATAAAGGTCGGGATCTCCGATCGAACCATTCCAATTGTAAAGATGACTAAAATAGAGTGCCGCTATGTGAAGGGAGCATTGTTGAGCAAAACACAGGGCGGCGGAAACCGTTATTTTCCCCCACAAGATTACGCGGAAAGGGTATCTTGCGGGGCTGACCTGGACTATCCTTGTCAACGTCAGGCACGCGGGTGTCGTTGTGCGCATTTTTGGGTGAAAGGAGTATTAAAATGGCGACAGGTAAGTCCTGCTCTCGCTGGTTTGCGCCTGTTTTGGCGCTCTTAATGGTAGTTGGCCTGAGTGGGTGTTTTGATAAAGAAGGCGATCAACGCAAAGCGTTTATCGATTTTCTGCAGAATACTGCAATGCGTAGCGGAGAGCGTTTACCGACGCTGACTGCCGATCAGAAAAAACAGTTTGGCCCGTTTGTGTCCGATTACGCGATTCTTTATGGCTATTCACAGCAGGTTAATCAGGCAATGGACTCCGGTCTGCGCCCGGTTGTTGATAGCGTAAATGCAATCCGTGTTCCTCAGGATTATATGACTCAGCGTGAACCGCTGCGTCAGGCAAATGGCGCGCTGGGTGTGTTAGGACAACAGTTGCAGAATGCGAAGCTACAGGCAGATGCTGCCCATGGCGCGCTGAAGCAGGGTGATGACCTGAAACCTGTCTTTGATCAGGTTTACAGCAAAGTCGTGACCGCACCGGCAGAGGCGTTACAGCCGCTGATCCCAGCCGCGCAAGTTTTCACGCAGCAGTTGGTGCAGGTAGGCGATTTTATCGCGCAACAGGATACGCAGGTGAGCTTTGTCGCCAACGGCATCCAGTTCCCAACCTCACAACAGGCCAGTCAGTACAATACGCTGATTGGCCCGCTGGCGGCGCAGCATCAGGCATTTAATCAGGCATGGACTGCTGCGGTGAATGCCGCGCAGTAATCGTCGTACGGTAAGACACATTAAAGGCCGGGTGAGCATCAATGCTACCCGGCCTTTTGTGTTATTTGGCCACTTGCGGATTCACGCAGTTCTTCTCAACTTTCCCCTGCAGTGCGTCAATTAAGTTATCCACAGCACAAGCCGCCATGTTATAGCGCGTTTCATGCGTGGCTGAACCAATATGCGGTACCGCCACCACATTCGGCAACGACAGCAGCGGTGAGTCTGACGGCAACGGCTCTTGTTCAAACACATCCAGGCCCGCGGCATGAATCTCCCCGCTTTGCAGTGCGGCGATCAGTGCGTTTTCATCCACCACCGGGCCACGCCCAGCGTTAATGAAAATGGCAGAAGACTTCATTTTGGCAAACTGTTCGGTACTGAACAGATGGTGGGTTTCGTCCGTTAACGGCAGAATCAGGCAAACAAAATCCGCTTCCTGCAGCAGCGTATCCAGGTCGCAGTAGCGCGCGTTGAAACGTTCTTCCGCTTCCTGATGGTGACGACGCGCGTTGTAGAGAATCGGCATGCTAAAGCCGAAATGCGCGCGTTGCGCCAGCGCCAGCCCAATGCGTCCCATGCCGACAATGCCCAGCGTCTTGTGGTGAACATCGGTACCAAACCAGTCGGCTCCGATGCTTTTTGTCCATTCGCCTGCCTTCACGCGCTCGGCGACTTCCACCACGCGGCGAGCGGTGCTTAACACCAGCGCCATTACCGTGTCTGCCACGGTTTCTGTCAGCACCGTTGGCGTGTGCATCAGCAGCACCTTACGTGCGTTAAGGGCATCGACATCGAAGTTGTCATAGCCTACGGAAATGGTGGAGGTCGCGCGCAGTTTCGGCATTTTCTCCAGCAGGGCGGTATTGACGGCTTCACTGGAGCCCAGCAGGCCTTCCGCGCTGGCAAAGGCTTCGGCGTGCTGTGCTACGGTTTCTGAACGCAGGTTAGGCACCTGAGTGACAGTAAAATGCTCTTCCAGGCGATGCAGTAAATCGTCAGGTAACGCTTTATAGAGAATAATGGACGGCTTCATGCGAATCTCCGTAAGTTAAAATTTAAGCGTGGCGTGCGCCAATAGGTAGCTGTTGATTATTAGCAGGCTTAACGATCAGAGTTAGCCATACTGAGACAAAAAGCGCTACCCCCATAAAAATGTATGAGGCGGACGGGCTGCCGGTGGTGCCATTGAGGTAGCCGACAAACCAGGAACCAAAGAATGAGCCTAATGCGCCCATGCTGTTGATTAATGCCATTGCTCCCCCAGCGACGTTGCGCGGCAACATTTCAGGAATGATGGCGAAGAAGGGGCCATAAGGGGCGTACATGGCCGCACCGGCGATAACCAGCAGTGTGTAAGAAATCCAGAAATGGTCTGCGCCAACGGCCCAGGAGCCAATAAAGGCGAAAGCGGCAATCAGCAGCAGTGGCCAGACAAACAGCTTACGGTTTTGCAGTTTATCGGAAGCCCATGAAACCAGGATCATCGCCGCCGTTGCGGCCAGATACGGAACGGACGAAAGCCAGCCGACCTCTACCATACCCAGGTTGGCACCGCCGCTGCGGATAATTGACGGCAACCACAGAACAAAACCGTAGACGCCAATACTCCAGGCAAAGTACTGCATGCACAGCAGAATAACGTTACGTGAACGGAACGCTTCGCCGTAGTTACGCACGGCTTTGATACCCTGCTGTTCTTTTTCTAACTGGGCCTGCAGCGCGGCTTTTTCGGATTCTGACAACCAGCCTACCTGCGACGGTTTATCTTTTACCAGTACCCACCAGCAGAACGCCCAGATGATGGCCGGAAAACCTTCAATGATGAACATTTCACGCCAGCCCAGCGCCTGAATCAGGTATCCGGACACGACGGACATCCACAGGACGGTGACGGGGTTACCGAGGATCAGGAAGGTATTAGCACGCGAACGCTCGGACTTCGTAAACCAGTTACTGATATAAATCAGCATTGCGGGCATGACCGCGGCTTCAACGACGCCAAGAATGAAGCGAATGGCGGCCAGCATTGGAATGTTGCTGACCATCCCGGTCAGTGACGCGCAGGCGCCCCACAGAATCAGGCAGATAAAAATCAGTTTACGTACGCTGCGGCGTTCGGCGTAAATTGCGCCTGGGATCTGGAAGAAGAAATAGCCAAGAAAAAACAGAGCCCCCAGCAGGGAAGAGATCCCTTTGGTAATACCGAGATCCTCGTTGATGCCGGCTGCGGAAGCGAAGCTGAAGTTCGCGCGATCAAGGTACGCCAGGCTGTACGTGATAAACACGATTGGCATGATGTACCACCAGCGTTTTGCTGCATTGGTTGAGCTATTCATAGACTGCCCTCTGGTTATGCTGATACGCCGCCTCTGAATGTAGGGTACAGAGACAGAGTTGGCCGGGAATTTATTCCCCTAATTGTTCACGTGTGGGTAATCCTTCGCTGTCGCCCTGGACCTGAATGGCCAGAGCGCCAATTTTATTGCCCCGGGTCACCGCCTGATGCAGCGAGCGCCCTTCCAGCAGGGCGCTGATAACGCCGACGGCAAAGCCATCACCCGCACCGACGGTATCGACCACATTGTCGACTTTCACCGGTGCGACGCAGCCTTGCTCGCCGCTCGCTGCTTTGTACCAGGCCCCATCAGCCCCGGTTTTGATAATCACGGCCTTCACGCCATGGCGCAGATAAAAGTCGGCAATGGCTTCTGGTGTCTGCTGACCGGTTAAAATCATGCCCTCTTTTAATCCAGGCAAAACCCAGTCAGCCTGGAATGCCAGTCGGTTGAGTTTTTCCACCATCTCGCCTTCGCTTTTCCACAGCACTGGGCGTAAATTCGGATCGAACGAGATGGTCTTCCCTTGTGTTTTTAGCGTGCGGGCGGTGTGCGCCAGTAGTTCATATGAACTGGCAGACAGCGCAGCTGCAACGCCGCTCAGGTGCAGGTGGCGTGCGCTGGAGAAATACCCATCGTGATAATCCTCAACGCTGAGATGGCTGGCAGCAGAACCTTTGCGGAAATATTCCACAATGGGATCGGTTCCATTTTCGACTTTAGATTTAAGCTGAAAGCCAGTAGCGTAGCGCCCGTCCAGAGTAACTCCCTGCGCATTAATCCCTTCTTTCTCCAGCGACTTAATAATAAAACGGCCAAAACTGTCGTTACCCACGCGGCTTACCCAGCCTACGTTCAGACCCAGGCGAGCAAGTCCGGTTGCGACATTAAGTTCAGCGCCTGCAACGCGTTTAATAAACTGCTCCACGTCCGCCAAATCACCGGTTTGCGTGGCGACAAACATCGCCATCGCTTCACCAATAGTGACCACATCCAGTGAATTTTTCATGTGTTACTCCTTGCGTAACAGAGCGACGTAGTGACGGGTAACCGCCGCCAAATCCTGCCCTTCCAGGGGAAACTCAATGCCGCGTGGAACATCTGCGGGCAACGTGTCCAACAGCGCCAGCCAGCGTGGTTCCGCGTGATCAGGCGGCACGGCACGGTAACTGTCGCGATGTGATGTGGCGGCTTTCACATGGATGTATCCAACGCTTGAGCCCAACTGCTGTGCAGCCTCTTCCGGAACGTCGCCTACCCACAGCCAGTTGCCCATATCGAAGGTCAGAGATATCGGCAGATTTTGCGTCTGGCAGGCTTCGTTAAAGCGCTGCATCGGCTTCAGGCGTCCGCAGGCGGTCTGATCGTTTTCGACAACCAGCTCCATCCCGCTGTTGTCCAGCCATTCACGTAACACGTTGAACTGTTCGGTATGGGAGAAATGGCCGAGGGAGACTTTTAGCCACAGCGCCTGCAGGGCCTGTGCTTCTTCAAGTAGCGCAGGAAGTCGGGGATTGAGGCTACCGTCCTCAAGGAACAACGGCTCAGGCGCTGAGTAACAGGCCAGCAGGCCGAAGATTTCGATAGCAGAGGCCATGGTTGGCAGTGTTTTTAGCTCGGCGTCGGTCAGCATCTCGCGACGGATTTCAACCCCGTCAGCACCGGCTTCGGCAATGATGGGCAGCAGGGCTGTTTGCCCACCTGCGGCGCGTACCTGGTCGTAGCCGTAAGCGGCAGTGACCACCATAATTTTTCTTTTCATGGAAACTCCAAAACTAGCGTTCTTGCTATAACGCTAGATGGAACCGGTTCCAAAGAAAAGGCTGTGATGTTGAATTTATGATCACCATCACGAAGGAAATTTAGCGGGCGGTAGAGCCGCGAACGATCAATTCGCCGGAGAAGACCTGTTCCTGAATGGCAGCAGAGCCGCCATCGATCCTGCGTACAACCTGCTCAACGGCGGTATAGCCAATCTGCCAGGTAGGTTGTTTCAACGTGGTAATACCAACGCCCGCCAGTTCGGCCCATTCCAGCTCGTCAAACCCGAGCAGACCGATGTCGCTGCCCCAGTTGAGGCCAATACGCTTTAGCGCACGGGCAACCTGCAACGTCAGGGCGCCATTGGCAGAGATAACGGCTTTGCGCATCCCACGATGCTGCTGGTGAAACTGGCGCAGTGTGTCATCGAGTTGCGTATTGTCCGTTAGCGGGACTTCCGCATTTTGTGCGATAACGCCGGGGTACTGTGCGAGGGTGGCGCGAAAAGCGCTCAGGCGCTCGCGGCGGGTATTCACCATGCCGAGTGGTTCGCTGAGGAACAGGATGGCTTCAAAACCTTGTTCGACCAGATGTTCCGTGGCAACCGTTGCCGCCTGGGTGTTATCCAGACCGACCATATCACAGGCGAAATCGGGAATTTTACGGTCAATCAGCACCATCGGCAGCGCAGACTGCTGCAGACGGTTCAGTCCTTCTTCACGCATCCCGACGGCGTTCACCACGATCCCTTCGACCTGGTAGCTGCGCAGCAGGTCGAGATAATGCAGTTCCTGATCCACTTCGTTGTTGGTGTTGCACACCAGTGGAGTAAAGCCTTTATCGCGACAGGCGGCTTCAATGCCGCTTAACACGTTGACGGAGTAGGGATTGGTAATATCGGCGATAATCAGGCCAATCAGGCGGGTACGCCCATGCTTCAGGCCTCTGGCCATCAGGCTTGGACGGTAGTCGAGTTCGGCAATGGCTTTTTCAATGCGGGCTAACAGCGCGTCGGATAGCAGATGCTTTTCACCGTTGAGGTAGCGTGAAATGCTGGTCTTGCCGGTTTTTGCGGCCTTTGCCACATCGCTGATGGTTGCCCGTGTTGATTTGCTCATCGCTGATTTCCCTGAATTTCGTGTGAATACCTTAGCGGGAAAATCTGACGAAGCAAGTAATTTGCCCGGTGGCGCTGCGCTTACCGGGCCTACATGTCGAACGTAGGCCGGGTAAGGCGAAGCCGCCACCCGGCTCAACGATTACTGCACAGGACTCAACGTAATCTCTACGCGACGGTTCTGCGCTTTACCTTCCGCCGTGCTGTTGCTGGCGATGGGGTTCGCCGGACCCATACCCTGAGTGCGAATGCGGTTCGCTGCTACGCCCTGGGTAATCAATGCACTGGCGACGGAGTCGGCACGCTGCTGTGACAGACGCATGTTCAAATCCTGGCTGCCCGTGCTGTCGGTGAAGCCCAGCACGTTGACGGCTGTTTTATTGTACTCTTTCAGTACCATTGCCACGCCGGTCAGGGTGTTGGCACCAGCAGGTTTCAGGTTGGCGCTGCTGCTGTCGAAGGTGACGTTATTCGGCATATTCAGAATGATGTTATCGCCACTACGCGTCACGCTGACGCCCGTTCCCTGCATTTTTTCGCGCAGTTTGGCTTCCTGCACGTCCATGTAATAACCGATACCGCCACCCACAGCCGCACCTGCCGCTGCACCAATCAACGCGCCTTTGCCGCGATCTTTCTTCGAAGAAGAGAGTGCGCCAATGCCCGCGCCGACCAGAGAGCCAATACCCGCGCCAATGCCGGATTTACCCGCTTCGCGTTCGCCGGTGTAAGGGTTTGTTGTGCAGCCAGAAACCGCCAGGGCGCCGCTCACGATGGCAGCAATAACAAAAACACGTTTCTTCATCTTAATTCCTTAATGACTTTTTCTTCTTTGCCACAGCGACCGTGGCGGTTGATTATGACGTGTGAACATGAAGAAAATTCCAGGGAAGACTCTGAAATTTGTAAGTAACATTGAACGGCATAATAAATAAGCCGTCACATCGCATTCAGGAGCGCCATCTTGGCTAATTCACCCGCACATTACCCGGTGTTAACTGCCGCCCACTGGGGACCCATTCTCGTCGACACCGATGGTGAGACGGTTTTCTCCTCGCGTGGCGCGCTGCCCACTTCCCATCCCAACTCCTTGCAAACCGTGGTGCGCGACCAGGTTCACAGTAAAACGCGGGTACGTTTTCCAATGGTGCGTAAAGGCTTTCTCGCCTCGCCGGAGAATCCGCAAGGCGTGCGCGGGCAGGATGAGTTTGTTCGCGTCAGTTGGGACGACGCGCTGAATCTTATCCATACGCAGCATAAACGCATCCGTGACAGCTACGGCCCGGCCTCGATTTTTGCCGGTTCTTACGGCTGGCGATCTAATGGCGTGTTACACAAAGCGGCAACCCTGCTACAGCGTTATATGGCGCTGGCGGGGGGGTATACCGGACACCTGGGGGATTATTCTACGGGGGCTGCACAGGCCATCATGCCGTATGTGGTGGGGGGCAACGAAGTTTACCAGCAGCAGACCAGTTGGCCGATGGTGCTGGAGCATAGCGATGTGGTGGTGCTGTGGAGTGCTAACCCACTGAATACACTGAAAATTGCCTGGAATGCTTCTGACGAACAGGGTATTGCTTACTTTGAAGCGCTGCGCGATAGCGGTAAGCGATTGATCTGCATCGATCCAATGCGATCGGAAAGTGTGGCGTTCTTTGGCGACAAAATGGAATGGATCGCCCCGCATATGGGAACCGATGTAGCGTTGATGCTGGGTATCGCGCATACGCTGGTGGAAAACGACTGGCACGACGAGGATTTTCTCGCCCGTTGTACAACCGGATATGATTCGTTCGCCGACTACCTACTGGGTGAATCCGATGGGATAGCGAAAACGGCAGAATGGGCTGCTGAAATTTGTGGTATTCCGGCAGCGAAAATACGCGAACTTACGGCAATATTTCACCAAAATACCACCATGCTGATGGCCGGCTGGGGGATGCAGCGTCAGCAGTATGGCGAGCAAAAACACTGGATGATCGTCACGCTGGCCGCCATGCTCGGTCAAATTGGCACGCCCGGCGGTGGCTTTGGGCTGTCGTACCATTTTGCCAACGGCGGGAACCCGACACGTCGTGCAGCGGTACTGGCTTCGATGCAAGGGAGCCTCAAAGGCGGTACCGACGCGGTGGATAAAATCCCGGTGGCGCGAATTGTTGAAGCGCTGGAAAATCCCGGTGGTTTCTATCAGCATAACGGTATGGATCGGCATTTCCCGGACATCCGCATGCTGTGGTGGGCGGGCGGCGCCAACTTCACGCATCACCAGGATACCAATCGTTTGATTCGCGCCTGGCAGAAGCCAGAGTTGGTAGTTATCTCTGAGTGTTTCTGGACCGCTGCGGCGAAGCATGCCGATATCGTGTTACCTGCGACAACCTCTTTTGAACGTAACGATTTGACCATGACCGGAGACTACAGCAACCAGCATCTGGTGCCGATGAAGCAGGTCGTGCCGCCACAGGCTGAAGCACGCAACGATTTTGATGTTTTTGCCGAGCTTAGCGAGCGCTGGGAACAGGGCGGTTACGAGCGATTCACCGAAGGTAAAAGCGAACTGGTGTGGCTGGAAACTTTTTACGACATTGCCGCGCAGCGTGGTGCCAGCCAGCAGGTTACACTGCCGCCATTCGCTGAGTTCTGGCAAAAGAATGCACTGATCGAAATGCCGGAAAACGCCGCCAATGCGCAGTTCATCCGTTTTGCTGATTTTCGCCGTGATCCACAGGCGCATCCGCTGAAAACGGACAGTGGAAAAATTGAAATCTATTCTGCAAAAATTGCAGGTTACGGCTATGCGGATTGTGCAGGACACCCGATGTGGCTGGAGCCGGATGAGTGGTTCGGCAATGCCGAACCCGACCAACTGCAGGTGCTCTCCGCCCATCCGGCTCACCGTTTGCACAGCCAGCTCAACTACAGTGCGTTACGCGAACAGTATGCGGTGGCGGATCGGGAGCCGGTAACAATTCATCCGCAGGATGCGCAAGCGCGGGGGATTGCCGATGGCGATACGGTCAGAGTGTGGAACCACCGCGGGCATATCCTGGCGGGTGCTGTCGTGACGACAGGGATCAAACCTGGCGTGATTTGTATTCATGAGGGGGCCTGGCCTGATTTGGACCCGGCCGCCGACGGGATTTGTAAAAATGGTGCTGTCAACGTGCTGACCAAAGATCTCCCCAGCTCGAAGCTGGGGAACGGCTGTGCGGGCAATACTGCGCTGGCGTGGCTGGAGAAGTACAGTGGGCCCACGCTGACACTTACCGCGTTTGATCCGCCTGCCAGCCCATAATCCAGGTTGGATGGTGAGTCTCTTCCTGCCATGCGCTGTCTTCAATGCGAAAGCCCAGTGCGTGGTAGAAGTTTACCGCTGATTGGTTCTTCTGGTAGACCTCCAGGCTGAGCAACGAAAAGCGCTGCTGCACATGTTGCACCAGTGCTTTACCGATACCGCTTCTGATGGCGGCAGGCGCGACAAACAGCGCGCCTAAAAAGCGCTCTTCCATCACGCTGGCAAAACCTTTGAGCACACCGTTTTCTTCCCACACCCAGGTTTGCGCAGCGGGCAGGTAGACATCACGTACGATAGGCTCACTCTCGCGCCAGTAGCGTTCTTCGATAAAAGGATGGGCAAAAATGGTGCTTTCCATCCACAGTGCCAGAATTGGTGCCAGATCGTCAGCGTTGGATTCACGAATCATGTTGTTCTCCTGGGTAACAGATGCAGCCGGTGACATGGTCGTTGACCAGACCGCATGCCTGCATAAAGGAGTAACAGATAGTGGTGCCAACAAACTTAAATCCACGTTTTTTTAACGCTTTAGAAAGTGCGTCAGAGGCGGGCGTTGAAGTAGGGATATCGCTCAGACTGGCGGCACGGGTTAACTGCGGTTGGTTATCGACGAATGACCAGACGAACTCGCTAAACGGCTCACCGTTTTGCTCCATTGCCAGCCATGCGCGGGCGTTGCCGATAATGGCCTGAATCTTTCCCCGATGGCGGATAATACCGGCATCCAGTACCAGCCTTTCTACATCCTCTTCGGTCATCGCCGCAACGGTGGCAGGATCGAAGTGGTGAAATGCCTGGCGATAGTTTTCCCGTTTTTTCAGCACGGTTATCCACGACAGCCCAGCCTGCTGGCCTTCAAGGCAGATCATTTCGAACAGCTTTTTACCATCGGTTTCCGGGACGCCCCATTCCTTGTCATGATAGGCAATGTATAGTGGATCCTGACTGACCCAGCCGCAACGTTGCATACTCTTCCTCGCTGTTTTTACTGGCGTAAAAATTTCATTCGGCCCGCCTTGACGCGCCCGCTAAAAAGACAATATTTAATACAGGGCCTCATGTGCCCGATATCCTTTAAACAATGACAATAATATCGCCGTATTCGGCTCTTTTCTGGAGTCGCGTTGATGATTATAAGAAACAGTAGTGGTCGTCAGAGGTTAACTCTGGCGAACGTCATCGTCTGTGCGCTGTTTGCCAATACGGCATATGGCTGGCAACAAGAATATATCGTTGATGCGCTGTCCGGTCATACGTCGGAACGCTATACATGGGACAGCGATCACCAACCACGTTATAACGACATTCTGGAAGAGCGCATTCGCTCCACCCAGAACGTGGCGGGGCCGGTGGTGAATCTGGCGGACCAAACGGCTCTGGATGCGACCAGCGGTATGAGCGTGGGCTGGAATTTTCCCCTTTCCCGTAAGGTGACGACGGGACCCGTCGCAGCCCTGCATTATGATGGTTCAGCCACCTCTACCTACAACGAATTTGGCGACAGTGTGACTTCGCTAACGCTGACCGATCCGATGTGGCATGCCAGCGTCAGTACCCTGGGCTGGCGGGTCGACTCGCAGTTTGGCGATGTACGGTCATGGGCGCAAATCAGCTATAACCAGCAGTTTGGCGAGAATATCTGGAAGGCGCAATCGGGTCTCAATCGTATGGCGGCGGCGAGTCAGGATGGTAACTGGGTCGATGTCACTGTCGGTGCAGATATGCTGCTGAATCAGCATATGGCTGCCTATGCGGCACTTTCTCAGGCAGAAAATAGTACGAATAACAGCGATTATCTGTACACCATGGGAGTGAGCGCTAAATTTTAACGAAAGAAAGCCGGGATAAAACATCTCTGTTACATATCGGGATCAATAATCACACGCATTCCAGCGATAGCGTGCACTAACTCCGGCAATAAAATTCAGTAACCCGACTTTTTGTCTCGTCATTCATTCCGCAATCCAGGCATTTCATTCCGTCCTGATGGCATTTCATGCCGTTTTCTCCTGGTCATAAAAGCACTTCGGTATGGTTGTCGGCAGAGAATTTCCCATTTTGTTTATGCAGGAAGACTGCCATGAAAACTTCTGATTATCAGCGTACCCGGTGGCTGACACTGATCGGCACCATCATTACCCAATTTGCATTAGGTTCTGTTTATACCTGGAGCCTGTTTAACGGTGCGCTCTCTTCTAAGCTTGATGCGCCGGTGAGTCAGGTTGCATTTTCCTTTGGTTTGCTGAGTCTGGGTCTGGCGATCTCTTCTTCCGTCGCCGGGAAGCTTCAGGAACGTTTCGGTGTGAAACGCGTCACCATGGCATCGGGTATCTTACTGGGTGTGGGCTTCTTCTTAACCGCGCATTCTGACAGCCTGATTATGCTGTGGCTGAGTGCCGGTGTACTGGTTGGTCTGGCTGACGGTGCAGGGTACCTGTTAACCCTGTCCAACTGCGTGAAATGGTTCCCTGAGCGTAAAGGGCTGATTTCCGCCTTTGCGATCGGCTCTTACGGCCTGGGTAGCCTTGGTTTTAAATTTATCGACAGCCAACTGCTGAGCACTGTGGGTCTGGAAAAGACCTTTATGATTTGGGGCGCGATCGTACTGGTGATGATTGTCTTTGGCTCCACGCTGATGAAAGATGCGCCAAACCAGGAAGTTAAAGCCGTAAATGGCGTGGTAGAGAATGACTACACGCTGGCACAATCCATGCGTAAACCACAGTACTGGATGCTGGCAGTGATGTTCCTGACGGCGTGCATGAGCGGGCTTTACGTGATTGGTGTCGCGAAAGATATCGCCCAAAGCCTGGCAAAAATGGATGTGGCAACAGCGGCGAATGCGGTAACCGTTATTTCTATCGCGAACCTGTCAGGTCGTCTGGTTCTGGGTATTCTGTCCGACAAAATTTCCCGTATTCGC
The DNA here is from genome assembly GCF_003818115.1 of Citrobacter youngae. Lineage (GTDB taxonomy): Bacteria > Pseudomonadota > Gammaproteobacteria > Enterobacterales > Enterobacteriaceae > Citrobacter > Citrobacter youngae. Next base: position 228,372 of record NZ_RPOI01000023.1, read on the forward strand.
GTTATCACCATTGGTCAGGTTGTTTCGCTGGTGGGCATGGCGGCGCTGCTTTTTGCCCCGCTGAATGAAGTGACATTCTTCGCAGCCATTGCCTGTGTTGCCTTCAACTTCGGTGGCACCATTACGGTCTTCCCGTCACTGGTGAGCGAGTTCTTCGGCCTGAATAACCTGGCGAAAAACTACGGTGTTATCTATCTTGGCTTTGGTATCGGCAGTATTTGTGGTTCGATTATCGCTTCGCTGTTTGGTGGGTTCTATGTCACCTTCTGCGTTATCTTTGCGCTGTTAATCATCTCGCTGGCGCTTTCTACCACCATTCGCCAGCCGCAACGTAGCGTATTTACTGAGGCTCACGCCTGAATCTATTAGCGGTCTGATTAATACCCGGCGCATATATTTACAAAAATATATGCGCCGTTTGCATTCACCATAAGCACTTTTCTCCCCTCCTGTGGTCTACTTAGCCGCGCCCGTAGACATTTCATCTCTGCTGTTGTCGCATTTTCCCCTGTTTGGTCGATTGACCACTTCACAGGGTGTTTTTATCCCGATTCCCAGGGTTTTTTTGCATGAGATACATTAAATCGATGACGCAGCAAAAGCTTAGCTTCTTGCTTGCGATCTATATCGGTCTGTTTATGAACTGCGCAGTTTTTTATCGCCGCTTCGGCAGCTATGTGCAGGAATTTACCGCGTTGAAAGGAATCTCTGCGGTTGTTGAATTGGCCGGCACCGTGCTGGTTACCTTCTTTTTACTTCGTCTTCTGTCTCTGTTTGGTCGGCGGGCCTGGCGCGTACTGGCTACCTTGGTGGTGCTGTGTTCCGCTGGTGCCAGCTATTACATGACCTTCCTGAATGTGGTCATTGGCTACGGCATTATTGCCTCGGTCATGACAACCGATATTGATTTATCAAAGGAAGTTGTGGGCTGGCATTTTATCGTGTGGCTGGTGTCGGTCAGCATTTTGCCGCTGCTGCTTATCTGGAGTAACCGTTGCCGCTATACCCTGCTAAAACAAATACGTACGCCAGGTATGAGATGGCGTAGTGTGGCCGTTGTTCTGCTGGCTGGCTTGATGGTGTGGGCGCCGATTCGTTTACTTGGAATACAGCAAAAATCAGTTGAACGGGAAACGGGTATTGATTTGCCCAGCTACGGTGGCGTAGTGGCAAATTCATATTTGCCTTCAAACTGGCTGTCCGCGCTGGGTCTGTATGCCTGGGCGCAGGTGGATGAATCTTCAGATAACAATTCGTTGATGAATCCGGCGAAGAAATTTACCTACGTCGCCCCCAAGAATATTGATGATACCTACGTCGTGTTTATTATCGGCGAAACGACCCGCTGGGATCATATGGGCATTTTTGGCTACGAGAGAAATACTACGCCAAGGCTGGCTCAGGAAAAAAACCTGGCCGCGTTCCGCGGATATTCGTGTGATACGGCAACCAAACTTTCGCTACGCTGTATGTTTGTTCGTGAAGGTGGGGCGAGCGATAACCCGCAGCGTACGCTGAAAGAACAAAACGTCTTTTCCGTACTCAGCCAGCTAGGTTTTAATACCGATCTCTACGCGATGCAAAGTGAGATGTGGTTTTACAGCAACACGATGGCGGAGAACATCGCCTATCGTGAGCAGATTGGCGCTGAGCCGCGTAACCGTGGCAAAACGGTTGACGATATGCTGCTGATCTCTGAGATGCAGCAATCAATCAAACCGGACGATAATGGTAAACACCTGATTATCCTGCATACCAAAGGCTCGCACTTTAACTACACGCAGCGCTATACCCGTGAGTACGCCCAGTGGAAGCCGGAGTGTGTCAATGTTGATAGCGGTTGTTCGAAAGCGCAGATGATTAACTCATTTGATAACTCGGTAACCTATGTTGACCACTTTATCACCAAAGTGTTTGACCAGCTGCGCGATAAGAAAGCGATTGTGTTCTATGCTGCCGATCACGGTGAGTCGATCAACGAGCGTGAGCATCTGCACGGTACGCCACGTAAAATGGCACCGCCAGAGCAGTTCCGCGTTCCTATGATGGTGTGGATGTCTGATAAGTATCTGGAAGACCCCGATCATGCGAAAGCCTTCGCCCACCTTAAGCAGGAGGCTGATATGAAGATTCCGCGTCGCCATGTTGAACTGTACGACACCATTCTCGGTTGCCTTGGATATACCTCGCCAAACGGCGGTATAAATGAGAATAACAACTGGTGTCATGTCCCGGACGACAAGAAGATTGTAACCCAGTAATGGGCTGCTGACTTTCTCGCCGATCGAATGGCATTTTGATACTAAGGGATTGACGGGCGCGCAGCTGAGCAGTAAGATGCGCCCCGCATTCGGTGATTGGCGCAGCCTGGTAGCGCACTTCGTTCGGGACGAAGGGGTCGGAGGTTCGAATCCTCTATCACCGACCAAA
>NZ_RPOI01000024.1 GCF_003818115.1 Citrobacter youngae
TTTTTTGTGTCCGAAAGCGCTAACGCTTATCGGATCTACTCACATATACCCAAAGGATTTCAAATCACAGCAAGGCGGCAAGCTTGAGGAAGTCCTGGGAGCATAGATAACTATGTGACCAGGATTCGAAAGCGCAGCCAACACCGCTGTGGGTTGAAAGACGAAGGGTATTAGTGGCAACCGCAGCCGCCGCCGTTACCTTTACCGCCACCGCCGCAGCAGCCTTCGCCGCCGTGCTCGTGACCATGGTCGTGGCCGTGTCCACCGCAGCAACCGTCATGACCGTGGTCATGATCGTGGTCGTGACCGTGCGCACCGTGAACGTGGCCGTGAGCCAGTTCTTCTTCGGTCGCTTCGCGGATAGCAACAACTTCTACGTTGAATTTCAGATTCTGGCCAGCCAGCATGTGGTTACCGTCAACCACAACGTGGTCGTCTTCCACTTCGGTAATTTCTACCGGTACTGGACCCTGGTCAGTTTCAGCCAGGAAACGCATGCCAACCTGCAGTTCGTCAACGCCCATGAAGACGTCTTTAGGAACGCGCTGCACCAGGTTTTCGTCGTACTGACCGTATGCGTCGTTTGCGCCAACAGCAACATCGAATTTGTCGCCAACTTCATGACCGTCCAGCGCTGTTTCCAGGCCAGAAATCAGGGAACCGTGACCATGCAGGTAGTCCAGCGGTGCACTCACCGGAGACTCATCAACCAACACACCGTCTTCTGTACGTACCTGATAGGCCAGGCTGACCACCAGGTCCTTTGCTACTTTCATGATATCTCCTGAGCATGGAAAGAATAGTGGCGCAGATTGTAGCGGAATTCTGCACCCGTGTACCCTCTAGCTTAAAAAAAGCTGCGCCATATCGCTAGTCCGGATGAAAAATCCCGATCACTTGCTCTTCTTTGCGAACGTGCTCGCGCGCCTCTTTATCGGCTTCCCGCATCTGATGACCGCACTTAACACACTCAACAATATCGATATTATTTTCGCGCCACATCGCCAGCGTATCCTGCGACTGGCAGGACGGACATTTTGCGCCTGCGATAAAACGTTTACGAATTGCCATGATTATCCTCTACTCAAATTCATCCCAGCCATCCAGCTGACGTCGCTCTTGCTGCATCTCTCGTTGGAAAATTTCCTCCAGCTCGCGCCGGGCTTCCCTGGCTCGAGAGATTTGTACCGTATCTGTATGCATGGGGATCAGTTCCCGCAGCATGCGCATATCCAGCCGACGAAAATGCAGCTGAGCACGCTGTGCCTGGTGCGGATGCATCCCCAGTGTAACCAGCGTTTTACGCCCCAACTCCAGCGCACTGGAGAACGTTTCGCGGGAAAACTGCGTCACACCGGCCTGTAATAACTCATGCGCCTCTACACGTCCGCGCGCTCGCGCAAGAATATGCAAATGCGGAAAATACTGTTGGCACAGTTCCACCAGTTTCATTGTGTCTTCTGGCTCATTACAGGTAATAACAATAGACTGTGCCGCCTCTGCCCCTGCGGAGCGCAACAGTTCCACCTGAGTGGCGTCACCGTAGTAGACCTTGTAGCCATATTTGCGCATCAGATTCACCGCGCTGATATCTCGCTCCAGGACGGTAATACGCATTTTATTGGCCATCAACAGGCGACCAATAACCTGACCAAAACGCCCAAACCCCACCACAATCACCTGCGGTTTATCATCTTCCACCCAGGGTTTTTCGTCTTCCTCATCCGTGCCGTTAAACTGGCGGGAGAGCCATTTATCAATCAGCTTCATCACCAGCGGCGTGGTCATCATCGACAGCGTGACGGCCACCAGCAGCAACGCCATTTGGTCGCCCTGAAACAGCCGTTGCGAGGATGCCGTTGAAAACAGTACGAAAGCGAATTCACCGCCCTGACTTAAAACCCCGGCAAATTGCATCCGTTCAGAGCTTCTCATGCCGTTAAGACGCGCCAGTACATACAGCACCAGCATTTTTACGACCACCAGCACGATCACGCTCGCTGCCACCCACAGAATATGGGTGTAGAGCACGCCGAGATTGAGCGACATGCCCACGGAGATAAAAAACAGCCCGAGCAACAGACCTTTAAACGGATCGATTGCCGTTTCCAGCTCATGTCGGTATTCGCTTTCCGCCAGCAGCACACCCGCGATAAACGTTCCCAGCGCCATTGACAGCCCCAGCGCATCCATAAATAAAGCAGAACCCAGCACCAACAGCAGCGTGGCGGCGGTGAACACTTCCCGCACGCCAGAATCCGCAATAAAGCGGAAAACCGGACGCAGCAAATAGCGCCCGCCAATCAGCATACCGGCAAAGGCCAGCACCTTCATTCCCACTTTAATCCAGTCAAAATGTTCGTCAGCAGAACCCGCCAGCAGCGGAACCAGCGCCAGCGCAGGGATCACCGCCAGATCCTGAAACAGCAGCACCGAAAAACCCAACTGCCCGGATTCACTGCGGTTCATGCCTTTTTCGCGCATCAACTGTAGCGCCATCGCGGTCGATGACATCGCCAGACCAATGCCGCCAACCACTGCCGCCTGCCAGGAGAACGCAGTGAGCATCAATAACCCGGCCAGCACCACCGCGCTCAGCATCACCTGCGCGGCGCCGACGCCAAATATTGAACGCCGCAGTTGCCACAGTTTGGCCGGATTAAGTTCCAGCCCAATAATGAACATCAGAAACACCACGCCCAGCTCGGAAAAGTGCAGGATTTCATCCACATCGCTGATGAACCCTAATCCCCACGGGCCGATGGCAATACCCGCCAGCAAATATCCTAACACCGGGCCGATACCCAACCTGGACGCCAACGGCACCGCCGCCACCGCCGCGAAGAGAAACAACACTCCGGCTGTCAACAAATCTGAACCTTCCATCAGCGGCCTCCCACAGGGATCGGATTCGCCAGCCAGTCACCATACGCTTTCGCATGGCTGTCCAGCTCCTGCTTCGTTTGCCTTCTGGCCCAGTAAACGATAATAGGGCTCATCCAGTGCATGCGGCACATACCGGCCGTCAGCTCGAAAGGGCGCAGCACATCGCTCATTGGATAACGGTTTAGCGCGTCATAGCGGTAGGCACTTTCCGGTTCTCCGGTAGTGATAACGCTACGCCAGTACTTTCCCGCCAGTTGATTCCCTCCGGGACCGCTGGCAAATCCGCGGCTCAGTACGCGGTCAAGCCACTCCTTTAACAGCGCCGGACAGCTATAGGTATAGAGTGGGTGCTGAAAAACAATCACATCATGCTCACGCAGCAGCGCCTGTTCATGCGGAATATCGATAAAAAAATCAGGATAGTGCGCGTAAAGGTCGTGCACGGTAACATTGCTGAGCTGCATGGCCGGTTTAAGCAGAACACGGTTCGCGACCGAGTCCTGAGATTCCGGATGGGCATACAGCAGCAAGACTTTCGCTGGCTGGAACATCATCCCCCTCCCGGTTTTGTCTTTTGTCTATTTTCGACGTTTTGGGCTACCATTGCGCCTCGGTGCGGCAAACGGCCCGCACATTACATTATCATAATGATAAATTAACATAGTCTGAACATACGGCGCCTTATGATTGTTTTCTCATCGTTACAAATTCGTCGCGGCGTGCGCGTCTTGCTGGACAATGCCACGGCCACCATTAATCCAGGGCAGAAGGTTGGCCTGGTGGGTAAAAATGGCTGTGGTAAATCTACCCTGCTGGCATTGCTGAAAAATGAACTCAGCGCCGACGCTGGAGGATTTACCTATCCGGGAAACTGGCAGCTCGCGTGGGTGAATCAGGAAACGCCTGCGTTGCCACAGCCCGCGCTGGAGTACGTCATTGACGGCGACCGCGAATATCGTCAACTGGAAGCGCAGTTGAACGACGCCAACGAACGTAACGATGGACATGCCATTGCCACTGTCCATGGCAAGCTGGATGCCATCGATGCCTGGACCGTGCGTTCACGCGCCGCCAGCCTGCTGCATGGCCTCGGTTTCTCCAACGAACAGCTTGAACGGCCGGTCAGCGACTTCTCCGGTGGCTGGCGTATGCGCCTCAACCTGGCCCAGGCGCTGATTTGCCGTTCAGACCTGCTGCTGCTCGATGAACCTACCAACCACCTCGATCTCGACGCGGTGATCTGGCTGGAAAGATGGCTGAAAAGCTATCAGGGCACGCTGATCTTGATCTCCCACGACCGCGACTTTCTCGATCCGGTGGTGGATAAAATTATTCATATCGAACAGCAAACCATGTTCGAGTACACCGGCAACTACAGCGCGTTTGAAATCCAGCGTGCGACCCGCCTCGCGCAGCAACAGGCAATGTACGAAAGCCAGCAGGAGCGCGTGGCACATCTGCAAAGCTATATCGATCGTTTCCGCGCTAAAGCAACGAAAGCAAAACAGGCGCAGAGTCGTATCAAAATGCTGGAACGCATGGAGCTGATTGCCCCTGCGCACGTGGACAACCCGTTCCACTTCAGCTTCCGTGAACCGGAAAGCCTGCCAAACCCGCTGCTGAAGATGGAAAAGGTCAGCGCTGGCTACGGCGATCGCACAATCCTCGACTCCATCAAACTGAATCTGGTGCCGGGTTCTCGCATCGGCCTGTTAGGCCGCAACGGTGCGGGTAAATCAACGCTGATTAAGCTGCTGGCCGGCGAACTGGCCCCCATCAGCGGCGAGATTGGCCTGGCGAAAGGCATCAAGCTGGGCTACTTCGCTCAGCACCAGCTGGAGTTTTTACGCGCCGATGAATCGCCTATCCAGCACCTGGCGCGCATGGCGCCGCAGGAGCTTGAGCAGAAACTGCGAGACTACCTCGGCGGATTCGGCTTCCAGGGCGATAAAGTCAGCGAAGAAACCCGTCGCTTCTCCGGTGGCGAAAAAGCGCGTCTGGTGCTGGCGTTGATCGTCTGGCAGCGCCCGAACCTACTGCTGCTCGATGAACCGACCAACCACCTGGATTTAGATATGCGTCAGGCGCTGACCGAAGCGCTGATCGATTTCGAAGGCGCGCTGGTCGTGGTTTCGCACGACCGTCACCTGATTCGCTCCACCACCGACGACCTCTATCTGGTACACGACAAGAAAGTCGAGCCGTTTGACGGCGATCTGGAGGATTATCAGCAGTGGCTGAGCGATGTGCAAAAACAGGAAAGCCAGGGCGACGAACCGGCGAAAGAGAGCGTTAACAGCGCCCAGGCGCGTAAAGACCAGAAGCGTCGCGAAGCGGAGCTGCGCACCCTGACGCAACCGCTGCGTAAAGAGATTACTCGTCTGGAAAAAGAGATGGAGAAACTGCACGCACAGCTGGCACAGGCGGAAGAGAAACTCGGCGACAGCGAACTGTACGACCAAAGCCGTAAAGCTGAGCTCACGGCATGTCTGCAACAACAGGCAAGCGCGAAGTCCGGGCTGGAAGAGTGTGAGATGGCCTGGCTGGATGCGCAGGAACAGCTTGAGCAGATGCTGGCCGAGTAGCCCTGCCGGATAAAGCGAAGCTGCCATCCGTCACCGGAGCCGAAAATGCCTGATGGCGACGTTCGCGCGTCTTATCAGGCCTACGTTTCGGTCCTGGCTCGCGTAACCTGCTGACTGACTGGCGACAAAATCACATATTGGCTAACCCGCACGCGCTGTGCGCGGTATAGTTATTCTTTCCGATTATTAATTGCTCCGGTGTTATGGTTGAAATCACGTCCACAGAAATGACCCCACCTACCGACGATTCGCGAGAATTCCGCCCGATGCGCGGTATCAGTAACCGCCATCTGCAGACGATGCTGCCGCGATTAATTCGCCGTAAGGTGAAGTTCGACGCCCACTGGCAGCGTCTGGAATTGCCCGACGGTGATTTCGTCGATCTGGCGTGGAGTGAAGATCCGCAACAGGCGAAACACAAACCGCGCCTGGTGGTTTTTCACGGTCTGGAAGGTAGTCTGAACAGCCCGTACGCCCACGGCCTGATTGAAGCAGCACAAAAGCGCGGCTGGCTGGGCGTGGTAATGCATTTTCGCGGTTGCAGTGGTGAGCCCAATCGTTTGAACCGTATTTATCACTCCGGTGAAACAGAAGATGGCACCTGGTTTTTACACTGGCTGGAGCGTGAGTTCGGTCGTGTACCCACCGCTGCGGTTGGCTATTCGCTCGGTGGAAACATGCTGGCCTGCCTGCTGGCAAAAGAAGGGAACACGATCCCCATTGATGCCGCGGTTATCGTCTCCGCGCCTTTCGTGCTGGAAGCCTGTAGTTACCATATGGACAAAGGATTCTCCAAGGTCTATCAGCGCTACCTGCTTAACCTGTTGAAAGCCAATGCCTCGCGTAAGCTTGAGGCTTATCCTGGCTCGCTGCCGGTGAGTCTGGCCCAGTTGAAATCTTTGCGCCGCATTCGCGATTTTGACGATCTGATCACCGCCAAAATCCACGGTTTCGCCGATGCTATAGACTATTACCGCCAGTGCAGCGCCATGCCGTTGCTCAATCGGATCGCCAAACCAACGCTGATTATCCATGCTAAAGACGATCCGTTTATGGATCATCACGTGATCCCGAAACCGGAAAATCTGCCTTCGCAGGTGGAATATCAGCTGACTGAACATGGCGGCCACGTCGGATTTATTGGTGGCACAGTGCGCCGTCCTGAGATGTGGCTGGAATCAAGAATCCCGGACTGGCTGACAACGTATCTGGAGGCGTCATCATGATTATCCCATGGCAAGATATCTCTCCGGACGCGCTGGACAATCTGATTGAAAGCTTTGTCTTGCGTGAAGGCACCGATTACGGTGAACATGAACGCTCGCTCGAACAAAAAGTCGCCGACGTCAAACGCCAACTACAATCAGGTGAAGCCGTGCTGGTGTGGTCCGAACTGCATGAAACGGTCAACATTATGCCGAGGAAGCAGATTCACGAGTAATCCGTTGCCGCCGGCCGACTTTACTATAATTACAACCATTTCATGGAGTTGTTATGTCTGCCAAACATCCGGTGATTGCGGTAACAGGATCCAGCGGCGCGGGGACCACCACCACCAGCCTCGCGTTTCGTAAAATTTTCGCGCAGTTAAACCTGCGCGCCGCCGAGGTGGAAGGTGACAGTTTTCACCGCTATACCCGTCCGGAAATGGACATGGCGATTCGCAAAGCACGCGATGCCGGGCGGCATATCAGCTATTTCGGCCCCGAAGCTAACGACTTCGGTCTGCTGGAGCAAACCTTCATTGAATACGGCCAGACGGGCAAAGGTCAGTCGCGTAAATACCTGCACACCTACGATGAGGCCGTACCGTGGAATCAGGTTCCGGGGACATTTACGCCCTGGCAGCCGCTGCCTGAACCGACGGATGTCCTGTTCTATGAGGGACTGCACGGTGGCGTTGTCACCCCACAGCAAAACGTGGCCCGGCATGTCGATCTGCTGGTTGGCGTGGTGCCGATCGTAAACCTGGAGTGGATCCAGAAGCTGACCCGCGATACCAGCGAACGCGGGCATTCACGTGAAGCGGTAATGGACTCGGTGGTGCGCTCAATGGACGATTACATCAATTACATCACCCCACAGTTTTCCCGCACGCATATTAACTTCCAACGCGTACCGACCGTCGATACCTCTAATCCCTTTGCCGCCAGGAGCATTCCGTCACTGGATGAAAGCTTTGTCGTGATTCATTTTCGTAATCTGGAAGGCATCGATTATCCCTGGCTACTGGCCATGCTGCAGGGCTCATTCATTTCGCATATCAATACGTTGGTCGTGCCGGGCGGCAAGATGGGTCTGGCGATGGAATTGATTATGCTACCGCTGGTCCAGCGACTGATGGAAGGTAAAAAGATAGAGTGATATGTGGAAAGCGCCGGATGGCGCTTCGCTTATCCGGCCTACGACTCAACATCATCCTGTAGGCCGGATAAGGCAACGCCGCCATCCGGCATCAGCAATTACGCGGCAACGACTTCATAAGAATGGGTAATGTTCACCGCCTTTTCCAGCATCAGCGCTACGGAACAATACTTCTCCGCCGAGAGGTCAACTGCGCGAGACACAGACGCATCTTTCAGGTCGTTACCCGTTACAATGAAATGCAGGTTGATATGGGTGAACAGGCGCGGCGCTTCATCACGACGCTCGGAGGTCAGCTTCACTTCGCAGTTGGTCACATCCTGACGCCCCTTTTGCAGGATCGACACCACATCAATTGCGCTGCAACCGCCCGCAGCCATTAAGACCATTTCCATCGGGCTCGGCGCTTTATCACCAGAGTTACCGTCCATCAAAATTTGGTGGCCTGAGGCGGACTCACCGAGGAAGGTTAACCCCTCAACCCACTTTACACGCGCTTGCATATTTCGTAACTCCAATGTTTCAATTTTCCTGACAGATTACGCGTACATAACAATTCTCGCAATGGAAGGCGACCTGCGTCATGCTGAAGCGAGACACCAGGAGACACACGGCGAAAGCTATGCTAAAACAGTCAGGATGCTACAGTAATACATTGACGTACTGCATGTATGCAGAGGACATCACATTACAGGCCGTCGCACGTATTGACAGCCCCCTTCCCAGGTAGCGGGAAGCACATTTTTGCAAACCCAGAGACAGGTTGTTTTTTGGCTCTGGAGACAGCTTATAACAGAGGATAACCGCGCATGGTGCTTGGCAAACCGCAAACAGACCCGACTCTCGAATGGTTCTTGTCTCATTGCCATATTCATAAGTACCCATCGAAGAGCACGCTGATTCACCAGGGTGAAAAAGCGGAAACGTTGTATTACATCGTTAAAGGCTCAGTGGCAGTGCTGATCAAAGATGAAGAAGGGAAAGAAATGATCCTCTCTTATCTGAATCAGGGCGATTTTATTGGTGAATTAGGCCTCTTCGAAGAAGGCCAGGAACGTAGCGCCTGGGTACGTGCCAAAACCGCATGTGAAGTCGCTGAAATTTCCTACAAAAAATTTCGCCAATTAATCCAGGTCAACCCAGATATTCTGATGCGTCTGTCTTCTCAGATGGCTCGTCGTCTGCAGGTAACGTCTGAAAAAGTAGGCAACCTTGCCTTCCTCGACGTAACTGGTCGTATCGCCCAGACTCTGCTGAATCTGGCGAAACAGCCTGACGCAATGACTCACCCGGACGGCATGCAGATTAAAATTACCCGCCAGGAAATTGGCCAGATCGTTGGCTGTTCCCGTGAAACCGTTGGTCGTATCCTGAAAATGCTGGAAGATCAGAATCTGATCTCCGCGCATGGTAAGACCATCGTCGTCTACGGCACGCGTTAATCCCATCGACATGGCGTGTTACGTAGTAATGCGCCATTTTTGTTTGCTCCGATGTGGCGAAGACTGATTTATCACCCCGAGATCAACTACGCACTACGACAGACGCTGGTGCTATGTTTACCTGTGGCTGTCGGCCTTATCATTGGTCAGCTTCATCTGGGGCTCTTATTCTCCCTCGTCCCTGCCTGCTGCAATATTGCCGGTCTTGATACCCCGCATAAGCGCTTTTTCAAACGCTTAGTGATTGGCGCGTCTTTGTTTGCCGGATGCAGTCTGATCATGCAGTTACTGCTGGCAAAAGATATACCGCTGCCGCTGATCCTCACCGGCCTGACGCTGATTCTTGGTGTAACCGCAGAATTAGGCCCTCTGCATGCGCGACTACTACCTGCCTCGCTTATCGCGGCAATTTTCACGCTCAGCCTGGCCGGGAACATGCCCGTCTGGGAGCCACTGCTGATCTACGCGCTGGGCACATTGTGGTACGGCCTGTTCAACTGGTTCTGGTTCTGGATGTGGCGCGAGCAGCCGCTGCGTGAATCGCTCAGTTTGTTGTACCGCGAATTAGCCGATTACTGTGAGGCCAAGTACAGCATGCTGACCCAGCATGCCGATCCCGAAAAAGCGCTTCCTCCCCTGCTGGTGCGCCAACAAAAAGCGGTGGATTTAATTACCCAGTGCTATCAGCAAATGCATATGCTGTCGGCGCATCGCAACAACGATTATAAGCGCCTGCTACGTGCCTTTCAGGAGGCGCTCGATTTACAGGAACATATCTCCGTTAGCCTCCACCAGCCGGAAGAGGTGCAAAAGCTGGTTGAACGTAGCCACGCCGAACAGGTGATTCGCTGGAATGCGCGCACCGTCGCCGAACGCCTTCGCGTTCTGGCCGATGACATTTTGTATCACCGCTTACCGACCCGTTTCTCAATGGAAAAGCAGATTGGCACGCTGGAGAAAATCGCCAACCAGCATCCGGACAATCCGGTAGGACAGTTTTGCTACTGGCACTTCAGCCGTATTGCCCGCGTGCTACGCACCCAGCGACCACTGTATGCCCGTGATTTAATGGCTGACAAGCAGCGTCGGCTGCCGCTGATCCCTGCCCTGAAAAGCTATCTGTCGTTGAAATCCCCGGCGCTGCGTAATGCCGGACGCATCAGCGTCATGTTGAGCATTGCCAGCCTGATGGGCAGCGCCTTACACCTGCCAAAACCCTACTGGATTTTGATGACAATCCTGTTCGTCACGCAAAATGGCTATGGGGCGACCCGGGTACGTATTTTACACCGTTCAGTAGGGACGCTCGTCGGCCTGGTGATCGCCGGCGTCACACTGCACTTTCATATTCAGGAAGGTTACACGCTGGCAGGCATGCTGCTGATAACCCTGGTGAGTTATCTGACCATCCGCAAAAACTACGGCTGGGCTACCGTCGGCTTTACGGTCACCGCGGTATATACCCTGCAACTGCTGACGCTGAACGGGGAACAGTTTATCGTGCCGCGGTTTATCGATACGGTCACTGGCTGCCTGATCGCCTTTGGCGGAATGCTCTGGCTGTGGCCGCAGTGGCAGAGCGGTTTGCTGCGTAAAAACGCCCACGATGCGTTAGAAGCCGATCAGGAGGCTATTCGCCTGATCCTGAGCAACGATCCCCAGGCCACACCGCTGGCGTATCAACGCATGCGGGTCAACCAGGCGCATAACACGCTGTTCAACTCACTTAACCAGGCGATGCAGGAGCCTGGTTTCAACTCGCACTATCTGGCGGACATGAAACTGTGGGTTACGCATAGCCAGTTCATCGTCGAACACATCAACGCAATGACTACGCTGGCAAGGGAACATACGATGCTGACGCCGGATTTGGCGCAGCGGTATCTGGAATCCTGCGAAATTGCGATCCAGCGCTGCCAGCAGCGGCTGGAATATGACGGCCCCGGAAGCTCCGGCGATGTGAATATTCTCGAGGCGCCAGAGATGCTGTCCCATGGGCCTTTAAGCACCCTTGAGCAGCACCTACAGCGGATATTGGGGCATCTGAATACCATGCACACCATTTCGTCGGTAGCATGGCGTCAGCGACCGCATCACGGGATCTGGCTGAGCCGCCGACTGCGGGATATGAAGGGTTAAGAGAGTTGCCGGATGGCGGCGTAACGCCTTATCCGGCCTACGGGGTAAGGTGTGATTCGTAGGCCGGATAAGCGTAGCGCCATCCGGCAATCCATCAACCCACCACTTTCGCCACGGCCTGCGCGAAGCGCTGCATCCCTTCATCAATATCAGCCTGCTCCACCACCAGCGACGGTGCAAAACGCATCACGTCCGGCCCGGCATTCAGTACCATCACGCCTTCATTCGCCGCGGCGTACAAGAAATCACGCGCCCGGCCTTTAAACTGCGGCTTCAGTTCGGCGCCGATCAGCAGTCCCATACCGCGAATGTCGCTGAAAATGTCAAACTGCTGGTCAATTTTCTGCAAATGCTGAACAAACGCCTGGCGTTTGGCCTGAATACCTTCCAGCACTTCCGGCGTGTTGATGATATCAAACGCCGCTCCCGCAACCGCGCAGGCCAGCGGGTTACCGCCGTAAGTGGATCCATGCGAGCCCACGTGGAACGCCGAGGCAATCTCCTGGGTGGTCAGTACCGCGCTCACCGGGAAGCCGCCGCCGAGCGCCTTGGCGCTGGTCAGGATATCCGGCGTCACGCCGTAGTGCATATAGGCAAACAGTGAGCCGGTTCGCCCCATTCCGCTCTGTACTTCATCAAATACCAACAATGCCTGGTGCTGATCACAAAGTTCACGCAAACCTTGCAGGAATGCCGGCGTTGCCGCAGTAACGCCACCCTCGCCCTGAATAGGTTCGATCACCACCGCACAGGTATGATCGTCCATCACCGCTTTGACCGCATGCAGATCGTTAAACGGTACATGGATGATATCCGCCGGTTTGGGTCCAAAGCCGTCGGAGTATTTCGGCTGCCCGCCGACGGATACGGTAAACAGCGAACGACCGTGAAACGCGTTATGGAAGGCAATAATCTTGGTTTTGAACGGGCTATGGCGCACGCAGGCATAGTGGCGCGCCAGCTTAAAGGCGGTTTCGTTAGCTTCGGTACCGGAGTTCATGAACAGTACGCGTTCGGCGAAGGTTGCATCAATGATTTTACGGCCTAAGCGCAACGCCGGTTCGTTGGTAAAAACATTGCTGGTATGCCACAGGGTTTCGCCCTGAGTTTTTAACGCCTCAACCAGCGCCGGATGGCAATGCCCTAACGCGGTAACTGCAATACCACCCGCGAAATCAACGTACTCTTTACCCTGTTGATCCCATACTCGACTCCCTTTCCCTTTTACAGGGATAAACTCAGCCGGTGCATAAATCGGCAGAATCACTTCATCGAATGTCGCGCGTGTAATTGCAGTTTGTTCAGTTGCCATGTCATTACCACCCTGTTAAGCAGAAATGCCAGTGAAATTATAATCACAAAATATGAATAAAAAATCACTGAATAGCAACCACAAATCACCGGTTGAGGAAATTAGCCAGCAGCTGATGCCCCTGTTCGCTGAGAATACTCTCCGGGTGAAACTGCACCCCTTCCATATCCCACTCCCGGTGGCGAATACCCATGATCTCCTGCGTTTCACTCCAGGCGGTCACCTCAAAGCACTCAGGCAACGTCTCAGGTGCGACCACCAACGAATGGTAGCGCGTTACCGTTAATGGATTGGCGAGCCCCTGAAAAACGCCCTGCCCGTTATGCGTAATCGGCGACGTTTTACCATGCATCACTTTCGCCGCCCGCACAACGGTCGCGCCAAAGGCCTGCGCCATCGCCTGATGGCCCAGACAAACACCCAGCAGAGGGATCTTCCCTGCGAAATAGCGAATAACCTCCAGCGAAATACCGGCGTCATCCGGCGTACAGGGTCCCGGGGAAATCACTATTTTCTGCGGATTCAGCGCATCAATTTGCGCCAGCGTCAGCGCGTCGTTGCGCCTGACAAGGACATCTGCGCCCAGTTCGCAGAAGTATTGATACAGGTTCCAGGTAAAAGAATCGTAGTTATCGATAAGCAGGATCATGGCGGCTCCGGTACAGAAGAACCGCGCTATTCTACTCAGTTTCCAGGGCTTCGCTTACCACTTTACGAAATATCGCCTGCAGTGCGGACAGGTCCCCCATGGCACCGCTTTGATTTGCCTGGTTCCACTCCTCAACCTTGATGCCCTCCCAGTTGAGTATATACCCGGCATGAATCGCCAACTGTTCGAAGAAAATACGCTGCGCCAGACCACTGCCGATGCGAAACGGGTGCAGCACATTAATTTCACAGTAGTAGTGTGCGAGGCGGTCGACAAACTTTTCTTGCGACAACCCCACCAGCCAGGACTCGTCTTCCAGGTCCTGCATCAGCGCATTGCCCTCTTTCTCGATATAAGCGAAATGGCAAAAGCGGGTATCGCCCTGGTAGATATCGACTTCTCGCAGATGTCCCGCCCAGTCAAAAATATCCTGATAGAGTTGGCGATGAATAGCACACAGATGCGGCAAACCCCGTTTAAGCGGGCCCAATTCGATAGTCGCCGCACGCAGCGCCGTCAGTTCATAAGCCGCCTGCGCCAGACGCTGCGCCTGATGAATCCCCAGCCGGTTACGCATGACATTCAGGCCCGGATATAAATAGGGGTCACGTCCATCACCGAATTTATCGCTCATAGTGCCTCCGCAATTCTTCAAGACGCGCCAGGGCGTCTTCAGCGCTCAGAGTAACCCGTGGAATATCCACGCCTTCCAGTCGCCGGCTTGCCTGGAAATTGGCATTTCGCCGCTGTTCCCACAGCCTGGACTTTTGTTTATCGGTGAGTTTTTTCACGTGACCTCCCTGAATGAGCCGACACTTGCCACAAGTATAAGCAGCAATTTCGGGTTACGCAGAGAGAGGGGTGAACGCGGGCAAGAACTACCCGCGCGAGATACGATTACGGCAGAACTTTAGCAGAAAGGATAACAATCGGTTTTGACGGAACATTCTGGTAAGGACCGACATCGTGGGTCTGAACCTGAGAGATCTTATCCGCGACATCCATACCTTTCACAACTTTGCCGAAGACAGCATAGCCAAAGTCGCGCTGGCCGTGATCGAGGAAAGCGTTGTCTGCAATGTTGATAAAGAACTGGCTGGTTGCGCTGTCTTTATCCGCTGTACGCGCCATAGCAATCGTGCCGCGGGTGTTACGCAGTCCGTTATCGGCTTCATTCTTGATTGGCGGGTTAGGTTTCTTCTGCTGCATCTGCTCGGTAAAACCACCACCCTGCACCATAAATCCAGGGATCACACGGTGGAACGTGGTGTTGTTATAGAAACCGCTGTTGACATAATCGACAAAGTTTTGCACTGAAACCGGGGCTTTCTGACTGTTCAGCTCCAGCTCAATGTTACCGGCAGAAGTTGTCAGCAGGACATGCGGATCCCCTTTCGCTGCCAGCGCTGCGGGAGAGAGAGCAGAAAGAGCGAGAACAGCTGCAACAGCCGCCAGAGTCGATTTGAGCATGAGAATTCCTTAACAAGAGCAGAAATGAAGCAAGTGGATTGATTCTAAAGAGCCTTCATGAACAAGGCCATCCCTTTACCTAATTTTACGTACTTGAAACAAATGTAACCTCATAGCCGTAAATGTCTATGTGATCACGATCACATACAAAAATGTAACAGGCTCAGTAATTACCAAAAAACATTTAAATACATCACTAAAACGCCTAAAATCTGCCCGCTCACGGCGCCGTTAATGCGCCTTACACTTCTATACAGGCCAGTCATGACTAACAGCAATCGCATTAAGCTCACATGGATTAGCTTTCTCTCCTACGCCCTGACAGGTGCGTTGGTCATTGTCACCGGGATGGTGATGGGAAACATCGCAGACTATTTCCATTTGCCCGTTTCCAGTATGAGTAACACTTTCACCTTCCTGAATGCAGGTATCCTGATCTCTATTTTTCTGAATGCCTGGCTGATGGAAATCGTGCCGCTGAAAACGCAATTGCGTTTTGGCTTCATCCTGATGGTCCTGGCGGTCGCCGGACTGATGCTCAGCCACAGCCTGGCCTTGTTCTCTGCGGCCATGTTTGTGCTGGGTGTGGTGAGTGGTATCACCATGTCGATTGGTACATTCCTGGTGACCCAGATGTACGAAGGTCGCCAGCGCGGTTCCCGCCTGCTGTTTACTGACTCCTTCTTCAGCATGGCGGGGATGATTTTCCCGATGGTGGCAGCGTATCTGTTAGCACGCAGCATCGAATGGTATTGGGTCTATGCCTGCATCGGCCTGGTCTACGTCGCCATTTTCCTGCTGACCTTTGGCTGCGAATTCCCGGCGCTGGGTAAACACGCGCAGCAACCGGACGCCCCGGTAGTGAAAGAAAAATGGGGTATTGGCGTGCTGTTCCTGGCGATCGCCGCGCTGTGCTACATCCTCGGTCAGTTGGGCTTTATCTCCTGGGTACCGGAATACGCCAAAAGCCTGGGCATGAGCCTGAACGATGCGGGTAAACTGGTCAGCGACTTCTGGATGTCTTATATGGTTGGCATGTGGGCGTTTAGCTTTATCCTGCGATTCTTCGATCTGCAGCGCATCCTGACCGTACTGGCAGGTCTGGCCACCGTTCTGATGTATCTGTTCATCACCGGCACGCCGGAACATATGCCGTGGTTCATTCTGACGCTGGGCTTCTTCTCCAGCGCGATTTATACCACCATTATTACCCTCGGCTCACAGCAGACGAAGGTCGCCTCACCAAAACTGGTTAACTTCGTTCTGACCTGCGGCACCATCGGTACTATGCTCACCTTCGTGGTCACCGGTCCTATTGTGGCGCACAGCGGCCCGCTGGCGGCATTGCAGACGGCGAACGGTTTGTATGCCGTCGTATTCGTGATGTGCTTTATTCTTGGGTTCGTCACGCGTCATCGCCAGCATAACGCGCCAGCCACGCATTAATCTCACTGCCGGATGGTATCTGTGCTATCCGGCACACTCTCGCGCCCTCTTCCTTTCACTGGTCATGTAGGCCAATTCTTACAAAAACCCCTTAAATTGTGCGCTTTTTATACAAACACGAAAAGCCAGTTAATTCCGTAACTTATAAAAATGCAGTTAAATCAGTCATATACCCCTTAAGGAGTATATAAGGCCGAATTTGATTTGTATCAATAAGTGCGGTTGCTGAATCGTTAAGGTAGGCAGTAATAGAAAAGAAATCGAGGCAAAAATGAGCAAAGTCAGACTCGCTATTATCGGTAATGGTATGGTCGGCCATCGCTTTATTGAGGATCTTCTTGATAAATCCGACGCTGCCAATTTTGATATTACCGTCTTCTGTGAAGAACCCCGCAAAGCGTACGACCGTGTACACCTGTCTTCCTACTTCTCCCACCACACCGCCGAAGAGCTTTCTCTGGTGCGTGAAGGATTCTATGAGAAGCACGGCGTTAAGGTGTTAGTGGGCGAACGCGCAATTACCATCAACCGCCAGGAGAAAGTAATCCACTCCAGCGCGGGTCGTACGGTCTATTACGATAAGCTGATCATGGCGACGGGCTCTTACCCGTGGATCCCACCGATTAAAGGTTCGGAAACCCAGGACTGCTTCGTTTACCGTACCATTGAAGACCTCAACGCCATTGAATCTTGCGCGCGCCGTAGCAAACGCGGCGCCGTTGTCGGTGGCGGCCTGCTGGGTCTGGAAGCCGCCGGTGCCCTGAAAAACCTCGGCGTTGAAACTCACGTCATTGAATTCGCCCCGATGCTGATGGCTGAACAGCTGGATCATATGGGTGGCGAGCAGTTACGTCGCAAAATTGAAAGCATGGGCGTGCGTGTGCACACCAGCAAAAACACCAAAGAGATCGTCCAGGAAGGCACCGAAGCGCGCAAAACCATGCGTTTTGCCGACGGTAGCGAACTGGAAGTTGATTTCATCGTCTTCTCTACCGGTATTCGTCCACGCGACAAACTGGCAACTCAGTGCGGCCTGGACGTCGCGCCGCGCGGCGGGATCGTGATCAACGATTCTTGCCAGACCTCTGACCCGGATATCTATGCGATTGGCGAATGCGCCAGTTGGAACAACCGCGTGTATGGTCTGGTGGCCCCGGGCTACAAAATGGCACAGGTTGCCGTTGACCATATTCTCGAAACCGAAAACGCTTTTGAAGGCGCGGACCTGAGCGCCAAGCTGAAGCTGCTCGGCGTGGATGTCGGCGGGATTGGCGATGCGCACGGTCGTACACCGGGAGCGCGTAGCTATGTTTACCTCGACGAAAGCAAAGAAGTCTACAAACGCCTCATCGTTAGTGAAGATAACAAAACCCTGCTCGGTGCGGTTCTGGTCGGTGATACCAGCGATTACGGCAACCTGCTACAGCTGGTGCTGAACGCCATCGAACTGCCAGAAAACCCGGACTCACTGATTCTGCCAGCACACGCGGGCAGCGGTAAGCCGTCTATCGGCGTGGATAAACTGCCGGACAGCGCGCAGATTTGTTCCTGTTTTGACGTCACCAAAGGCATGCTGATTGCCGCTATCAACAAAGGTTGTCACACCGTTGCGGCGCTGAAAGCCGAAACCAAAGCCGGTACCGGCTGCGGCGGTTGTATCCCGCTGGTGACGCAGGTTCTGAACGCCGAACTGGCGAAACAGGGGATCGAAGTGAATAACAACCTGTGTGAACACTTCCCGTATTCACGTCAGGAACTGTTCCACCTGATCCGCGTAGAAGGCATTAAAACTTTCGAAGAGTTGCTGGCTAAACACGGTAAAGGTTACGGCTGTGAAGTGTGCAAACCTACCGTCGGTTCCCTGCTGGCGTCCTGCTGGAATGAGTACATCCTCAAACCACAGCACACGCCGCTGCAGGATACCAACGACAACTTCCTGGCGAACATCCAGAAAGACGGTACTTACTCCGTGATCCCGCGCTCTGCGGGCGGTGAAATTACCCCGGAAGGCCTGGTAGCTGTCGGTCGTATCGCGCGCGAATTTAACCTGTACACCAAAATTACCGGTTCTCAGCGTATCGGCCTGTTCGGCGCGCAGAAAGATGACCTGCCGGAAATCTGGCGTCAGCTGATTGAAGCCGGTTTTGAAACCGGTCACGCGTATGCCAAAGCGCTGCGTATGGCGAAAACCTGCGTAGGTAGCACCTGGTGCCGTTACGGCGTCGGCGATAGCGTCGGTTTCGGCGTGGAGCTGGAAAATCGCTACAAAGGCATTCGTACCCCGCACAAAATGAAATTCGGCGTCTCCGGTTGTACCCGCGAATGTGCGGAAGCTCAGGGCAAAGACGTGGGTATCATCGCCACTGAGAAAGGCTGGAACCTGTACGTTTGTGGTAACGGCGGGATGAAACCGCGTCATGCAGACCTGCTGGCGGCCGATGTCGATCGTGAAACGCTGCTCAAGTACCTTGACCGCTTTATGATGTTCTACATCCGTACTGCGGACAAACTGACCCGTACTGCACCGTGGTTAGATAACCTGGAAGGTGGCATCGAGTATCTGAAATCAGTCATCATCGACGACAAACTGGGGTTGAACCAGCACCTGGAAGAAGAGATGGCTCGTCTGCGTGAAGCGGTGGTCTGCGAGTGGACAGAAACCGTTAACACCCCATCCGCACAGGTTCGCTTTAAACACTTTATCAACAGCGATCAACGCGATCCGAATGTTCAGGTTGTACCTGAGCGCGAACAACATCGTCCGGCTACGCCTTATGAGCGTATTCCGGTGACTCTGGTGGAGGAAAACGCATGAGCCAGTGGAAAAACATCTGCAAAATCGATGACATTCTGCCTGCGACAGGCGTCTGCGCCCTGTTAGGTACTGAGCAGGTTGCTATTTTCCGCCCGTATCACAGCGATCAGGTGTTTGCGATCAGCAATATCGACCCATTCTTTGAGTCCAGCGTACTGTCGCGTGGGTTGATTGCTGAACATCAGGGCGAATTGTGGGTCGCCAGTCCGCTGAAGAAACAACGCTTTCGTTTAAGCGATGGGCTGTGCATGGAAGACGAACAATTCTCCGTGAAACATTACGAAGCGCGAGTGAAAGACGGCACGGTACAACTGCGCGGTTAATTAATTTTTGGGAGGCGCAACGCCTCCCCTTTTTTGTATTTTTTTCATTGTAATTGTTATCACAAAATCATTTGTGCTGCATCGCGGCGGCAACTGAGCAAACCCCCAGGAGCATAGTTCACTATGTGACTGGGGTGAGCGACAAATCTGTCAGGAACAGATTTGAACGTCGCACAGCGACGGCCCGTAAGGGCGAGTCTCAGGACGAGACGAGTAACTCAGTAGCCAACAAAGACGCAGTGCAAAGGATGAAGTGAGAAAAGGATAATCAACACATGTTCACAGACACTATCAATAAGTGTGCAGCTAACGCTGCGCGCATCGCACGCCTGTCGGCAAATAACCCGCTCGGATTCTGGGTCAGTTCGGCAATGGCGGGGGCCTACGTTGGCCTCGGCATCATTCTTATTTTTACGCTCGGTAATCTGCTTGACCCGTCCGTGCGTCCGCTGGTGATGGGTGCAACCTTTGGTATCGCCTTAACGCTGGTGATTATTGCCGGTTCAGAGCTGTTTACCGGTCACACCATGTTCCTGACGCTCGGCGTCAAAGCAGGCACCATCAGCCACGGTCAGATGTGGGCAATTCTGCCACAAACCTGGCTGGGTAACCTGGTCGGTTCCGTGTTTGTCGCCCTGCTGTACAGCTGGGGTGGCGGCAGCCTGTTGCCGGTTGATACCAGCATTGTCCATTCGGTCGCGCTGGCGAAAACCACCGCACCTGCAACGGTACTGTTCTTTAAAGGCGCGCTATGTAACTGGTTGGTTTGTCTGGCAATCTGGATGGCAATCCGCACCGAAGGCGCGGCAAAATTCCTCGCTATCTGGTGGTGTCTGCTGGCGTTTATCGCGTCCGGCTATGAACACTCCGTTGCCAATATGACGCTGTTTGCCCTTTCCTGGTTCGGTCATCACAGCGAAGCTTATACCCTGTCCGGAATTGGTCATAACCTTCTGTGGGTGACACTCGGTAATACTTTGTCCGGTGTCGTATTCATGGGATTGGGTTATTGGTATGCTACGCCAAAATCGGAGCGTCCGGCTCCGGCAAAAATCAATCAAGCTGAAAATCTTGCCCAGTAGGCGTATTCGATGCAGGCAGTTTGAACACGGACAGCGCGGAACAACCGGAACGTACATGCAGTACGTGAGGATTGTGAGCACTGCCCAGGGGCAAACTGACAAATAAGATAGCCTAATGGGTAGATTCTGAGGCTGCTGCCAATAATTAATTAAGGGGTAATGTCGTGGACCATTTGCCTATATTTTGTCAACTACGTGACCGCGACTGCTTGATCGTCGGCGGTGGTGATGTCGCAGAACGCAAAGCGCGGTTACTGCTGGAAGCTGGCGCCCGTTTAACGGTTAATGCGCTGGCGTTTATTCCGCAGTTCACCGTATGGGCAAATGAAGGCATGCTGACGCTGGTTGAGGGGCCATTCGATGAAGCCCTGCTCGACTCTTGCTGGCTGGCTATCGCCGCTACTGACGACGATGCCGTCAACCAAAGCGTCAGCACCGCCGCGGAGTCACGCCGTATCTTCTGCAACGTGGTCGACGCGCCAAAAGCGGCCAGTTTTATCATGCCCTCCATTATCGACCGCTCTCCGCTGATGGTGGCGGTCTCCTCTGGCGGGACATCCCCTGTTCTTGCCCGCCTGCTGCGTGAAAGACTCGAATCCGTGTTGCCTCAGCATTTGGGCCAGGTCGCACAATATGCCGGCAAGTTGCGCTCCCGGGTGAAGCAACAGTTTGCCAGCATGGGTGAACGTCGCCGCTTCTGGGAAAAATTGTTCGTTAACGACCGCCTGGCGCAGTCGCTTGCGAATAGCGATCAGAAAGCCATCGAGGAAACCACCGAGCAGTTGCTCAGTGAACCTCTGGACCATCGTGGTGAAGTGGTGCTGGTTGGCGCCGGTCCTGGCGATGCCGGCCTGCTGACGCTGAAAGGGCTACAGCAGATCCAGCAAGCTGATGTTGTGGTATATGACCGTCTGGTTTCTGACGACATCATGAACCTCGTACGCCGCGATGCAGATCGTGTGTTCGTAGGCAAACGTGCGGGTTATCACTGCGTTCCGCAGGAAGAGATCAACCAGATCCTGCTGCGTGAAGCGCAACAAGGCAAGCGCGTGGTGCGACTGAAAGGCGGTGACCCATTCATCTTTGGCCGCGGTGGCGAAGAGCTGGAAACCCTGTGTCATGCCGGTATTCCATTCTCTGTCGTGCCAGGCATTACAGCGGCTTCTGGCTGTTCTGCTTATTCCGGTATCCCACTGACTCATCGCGATTATGCGCAGAGCGTACGCCTGGTCACCGGGCACCTGAAAACAGGCGGTGAGCTGGACTGGGAGAACCTGGCAGCAGAGAAACAAACGTTGGTGTTCTATATGGGACTGAATCAGGCGGCAACGATTCAGGAAAAACTCATCGAGTTTGGTATGCAAGCCGATATGCCGGTTGCTCTGGTCGAGAATGGTACTGCCGTAACACAGCGCGTCGTCAGTGGTGTGCTGACACAGCTCGGTGAACTGGCAAAACAGGTTGAAAGCCCGGCGCTGATTATCGTGGGTCGTGTAGTGGGATTACGCGATAAGCTGAACTGGTTCTCGAACCATTGATTCACATCAGCGAAATAACCAACGGTATACCGTTCTGAAATCGTTCCGCTAATTAACACAAACGGCAGTCCTGGAATCTCTTTCCTGACTGCCGTTTTTATTTCTCACCTGTTTTTCAAAGCATATTTCCTTGTCTTTGAGTAGTCCTTATCTGGACTACCTCCTTGTTCCATTACTTGATATTTTCACCGGCGGAAAATGGATTTTTTCCATTTTTTTCATATATATAAATAGTTATATCTACAAGGATTTCGTTATGCTTAAGATTGCAAAAATTGCCCTTGTGGCAGGGATTCTGACGACGTTGACCGCTTGTACGGGTCATATTGAAAACCGTAATAAAACCTGCTCGTATGATTACCTGCTGCACCCGGCAATTTCAATTTCTAAAATGATTGGCGGTTGCGGCGCAGTGGCTGAATAATCAATAAATCTCTTTGCGCAGATACAAAAAAACCGGGAAATTCCCGGTTTTTTCAGCAATGCAAAAAGTATTACGGCTTGGCAACAAAGCCAATAGCCTCATACACGGCTTTCAGCGTAACAGAGGCACGCGCGCTGGCTTTTTCCGCGCCCTCTTTCATCACTTTCTGCAGGAAGGCTTCATCGTTACGGAAACGGTGATAGCGCTCCTGAAGCTCCGTCAGCATGCCGGAGACAGCTTCTGCGACTTCACCTTTCAGATGACCATACATTTTGCCTTCAAAGTGCTGTTCCAGCTCAGGAATGCTCTGGCCAGTAACGGCAGAGAGGATATCCAGCAGGTTGGAGACGCCCGCTTTTTCTTTCACATCGTAACGAACAACAGGCGGATCTTCCGAGTCGGTCATCGCGCGTTTGATTTTCTTAACCACTGATTTCGGATCTTCCAGCAAGCCGATCACGTTATTGCGGTTGTCATCCGACTTGGACATTTTCTTCGTCGGCTCCAACAGCGACATGACGCGCGCACCGGATTTCGGAATAAACGGCTCAGGCACTTTAAAGATATCGCCGTACAGGGCGTTAAAACGTTGAGCGATATCACGGCTCAGTTCCAGATGCTGTTTCTGATCTTCACCAACCGGTACCTGGTTGGTCTGATACAACAGAATATCCGCCGCCATCAGCACCGGGTAATCAAACAGCCCGGCGTTGATGTTCTCCGCATAGCGTGCGGATTTATCTTTGAACTGGGTCATACGGCTCAGCTCACCGAAATAGGTGTAGCAGTTCAGCGCCCAACCTAACTGTGCGTGTTCCGGCACATGAGACTGGACGAAAATGGTGCTTTTTTCAGGATCGATACCGCATGCCAGGTACAGCGCCAGCGTATCCAGCGTTGCTTTACGCAACTGCTGAGCGTCCTGACGAACGGTGATAGCATGTTGGTCAACGATGCAGTAGATGCAATGGTAGTCATCCTGCATGCTCACCCACTGACGCAGCGCACCCATATAGTTGCCAATGGTCAATTCACCTGAGGGCTGTGCGCCACTAAAAACGATGGGCTTAGTCATTTTTTGATTCCTGATTTTCGCTATGCGGAAGCCCGAGAGCGGGCAGTAGTTCATTAATACGGTCGTAAATAACGTCGGGCTGGCTCAGCGCGATCGACTCACCGTAGTTGTAGCCATAGGTCAGGCCAACGGACGGACAGCCAGCAGCTTTTGCCGCCTGAATATCATTGCGTGAATCCCCTACGAAGAGCATTTGCTCAGGCTTGATGCCAAGCTTGCTTGCCACCAGCAGCAGCGGATCCGGATGCGGTTTTTTGTTCTGTACGTCATCACCACCGATGACCACGCTAAAATATTTGGCAATATCCAGCGCATCAAGCAATGGCGCGACAAACGGCGTCGGTTTGTTGGTTACCAGACCCAGCGGTAATCCTTTCGCATGCAGCGCGCCCAGCGTGTCGGCAACATCAGGGAACAGGAATGTCCCCTCTTCTGCGACATCGCCGTAGTATCTGTCGAACAGCTTGCGCAAAATACGCACCTGTTCCTCGGCGGGAATATCATCATCAACGGGCGGTTTACCCATCGTTTTGCGTAAGGTCGCGCGCTCCTGACGAGACCACGCCAGCGCGCGCTCCATCAGTACGTCTGCGCCATTGCCAATCCAGGTGATAACGCGTTCTTCACCGGCTACCGGCAGTTCCAGCGCATACAGCGCCATATCCACCGCTGCGGCTAATCCCGGCGCACTGTCAACCAGCGTACCGTCGAGGTCAAATGCTACGCCCCGAATGTCCTGAAATTTATCCATGACTTACCTTCGCCAGTTCATTGCGCATTTCATCAATGACTTTTTTGTAGTCTGGTTGGTCGAAAATAGCAGAGCCTGCGACAAACATATCCGCACCGGCAGCCGCGATTTCACCAATGTTGTTCACCTTAACGCCGCCGTCCACTTCCAGACGGATGTCATAGCCAGATTCATCAATGCGACGGCGCACTTCGCGCAGCTTATCCAGCGTTTGCGGGATAAAGGACTGTCCACCAAAGCCTGGGTTAACGGACATCAGCAGGATCACGTCGAGCTTATCCATGACGTAGTCCAGATAACTCAGCGGTGTTGCCGGGTTGAACACCAGCCCCGCTTTACAGCCATGCTCTTTGATCAGCTGTAAAGTGCGATCAACATGCTCGGAGGCTTCCGGGTGAAAAGTAATGATGCTGGCGCCAGCGGCGGCGAAGTCCGGGACAATACGATCAACGGGCTTCACCATCAGATGAACATCAATCGGAGCGGTGATGCCATATTTACGCAGCGATTTCAGTACCATCGGGCCGATGGTCAGGTTCGGCACGTAGTGGTTGTCCATGACGTCAAAGTGAACGACATCAGCACCCGCGGTCAGCGCTTTCGCGGTGTCCTCACCCAGGCGGGCAAAATCAGCCGACAGAATTGAGGGGGCAATCAAATACTGTTTCATCCGCTTCTCCTTGAGAATTATTTTTTCGCAGGCGTTGCGACTCCTGGTTTGTATAGTGCCAGCAGTTCGTTCACCTTTTTACGTGTGCCGCCGTTGCTGCTTATACTGCGCCGCACTTTGACCTGAAAATGTTTCGCCGCTCGATACCATTCGCGGGTATCCGGCGTGTCATGATTCGAAATTAACACCGGGATCTGCTTACTGACCAGCTTTTCTGCCATCTCGGCCAGATGCGCCTGCTCTTTCGGGCTAAAGCTGTTGGTATGATACGCGGTGAAATTTGCCGTCGCCGAGAGCGGTGCATATGGCGGGTCACAGTAGACCACAGAGTTGCTATCCGCGCGATCCATGCACTCTTCATAGGAGAGGCAATGGAACTCTGCATTTTGCGCTTTTTCAGCAAAATGGTACAACTCGGCTTCCGGGAAGTAGGGTTTTTTATAACGACCAAAGGGGACGTTAAACTCACCACGCAGGTTATAACGGCATAACCCGTTATAGCCAAAACGGTTGAGATATAAGAACAGCACTGCACGTCGGAACGGGTCCTGGCAGGCATTAAATTCTTCCCGGAACTGGTAGTACACCTCAGCCTGATTCGTTTCAGGCATAAACAGCTCACGTGAAGCCTGCACATACTCATCGGTACGCGTCTTCACGATGTTATAGAGACTGATAAGGTCGCTGTTGATATCGGCAAGAATATAACGAGAAAAGTCGGTGTTGAGAAACACCGACCCTGCACCCACGAAGGGTTCAATCAGGCATTCACCCTGAGGTAAATGCCGTTTGATGTCATCAAGCAGGGGATATTTCCCCCCTGCCCATTTCAAAAAAGCGCGATTTTTTTTCATGCTGACTAACTAATTACACCTTCTCCGGCTGTGGAGAAAGCTCCGACAGCATCCTGCGCTTTAGTCTTTGTCCCGCAATTGGGCGAAACAGCAAACCATTGCAGAACATATCCTATCTTACTTCAAATCGGCCTGAACCTGGTGCAGCGGTTTTGCCCACGGGTTTTTCGCCTGAATGTCGGCGGGTAACGTAGACACTGCACGTTTCGCATCTTCTTTAGACGCATACACGCCCGTCACCAAAACATACCACGGTTGACCGTTACGCGTCGTCTGGTACACCACGTAGTTCTTCAGGTTCTCTTTCTTCGCCCAACCATTCAGGTTGTCGTAGTTAGAGGAACTGCTGAGCTGCAGCGTGTAGTGACTGGATGGCGCTGATTTTAACGCGCCAACGTTCCCTGCACTTTTCGCACCACCCGCAACCGGTGTTGCTGTCGTTGGTGCAGGTGTTGCAGTCTGGGCTGGCGTCGTCGCGGTTGCTTTAGGCTCAACAGTCGCTTTCGGCGTAGCGGTTACCACCGGCGCTTTGGTTGTGGTCGTCGGCGCAGTTGCGGTTGGTTTAGCCTGAGCAACAGGTTTTGGCTCTGTCGGCGTCGCTTTTACCGTGGTCTGCGGCTTGCTCTTCGGCTCAATAACAGCCTGTTTGCGTTCCTGATGTGCAACTGCAGTACGTTCTGCTGGCTCAGTCTTCGCAGTCTGACGCCCTGCATTGCCATTACGAACTGGTGCTACGGTAGCAGGTTCAGTTGGCAGCGTAGAGTTGACTACGACGTTGTTAACCTGTGCCTGACCTTGCGGCTGCGTCAGTGCATTGTTCAGATCGCCCTGAACTTCGACGCGCTGCTGACCTTCCGCTGTGGCAGGTGCCTGGCCTTGAGTCGGGGTAGAGGAAATCGGCGGCAGAGAAACATCCTGCTGCGTATTGCCAGCGGTCTGCTCAGCACCCGTCGCAGGCATTGTGGTGTTCGCCTGATCCGTCGCATTGCTGCCAGAAAGATCGATGCTCTTCTCACCAGACGCAGCCTGCTCACTGGAAGAGGAAGATGAGGGGGCCTTCAGCGCAGAACCGATACCGACAATTAGCAGCAGCAGTACCAGAACACCCACACCCATCATAATGTACTGACGGGAGGCTGGTTTACTGACCGCTTTTTTACGCTTGCGTGGGCGACGTTCTACACGTTCTTCATCCACAACATCGTCATCAGATTCATAGTCTTCTTCAATGTCCTGCTCTTCATCACGCTCTTTACGTGCCCGCGCAGGACGGCGATCGTCGGCATCCAGATCAACATCATCAAAATTGATTTGCGGCTCATTATCGCGTTCAGACGATTGACGAGAACGACCAGTACGACGATCGCTGGGATCGGGTTTCAGCTCGTCTTCTGGTTTGAATTCATCCATTTAACACCCCACTCAAAGGTTAATGCTTACGACTTTGCACATAACCTGAAGCTAAAAGACTTACGCTTTACAACGCAAGCCTGACCTTTCTTGTTGTTACGCCTGCTGGCAATCAGCAATCGCGTTAAGAACCACCTCGTGCGACACTCCGCCGCGCACTTCACTCTTCCCTATCGCCTGCGGAAGCACTAAACGAATCTCTCCCGCCAACACTTTTTTATCTCGCAGCATGTGCGGCAGATAAGCCTCAGTGGACATTTCACGCGGCCCATTCACCGGTAAGCCTGCTCGCTGTAACAGCGTAATGATGCGCTGCGTATCAGCGGAGGTGAACTGACCCAAACGTTCTGACGTGCGGGCAGCCATTACCATACCTGCTGCGACGGCTTCACCATGTAACCAATTGCCATAACCCATTTCAGCTTCGATAGCATGGCCAAACGTGTGTCCCAGATTCAGTAAAGCACGTAAGCCCATTTCGCGCTCGTCCGCTGCGACAACTTCTGCTTTCAGCTCACAACAACGGCGAATACAGTACGCCATTGCCGGACCATCCAGACGCAATAACGCATCCAGATTGTCTTCCAGCCAGCTAAAAAATTCACCGTCAAGGATGATGCCGTATTTGATCACTTCCGCCAGGCCCGATGCCAATTCACGCGCAGGAAGCGTTTTCAGACAGTCGAGATCCACCACCACGGAAGCAGGTTGGTAAAACGCGCCAATCATGTTTTTACCGAGGGGATGGTTTACGGCGGTTTTACCGCCTACGGAGGAGTCAACCTGCGACAACAGCGTTGTCGGGACTTGAATAAAACGAACACCACGCTGATAGCTGGCTGCTGCAAAACCGGTAAGATCGCCAATCACGCCGCCGCCAAGTGCGACCAGCGTGGTATCGCGACCATGCGGTTTTTGCAGTAACGCAGTGAAGACCGTATCCAGCACCGCCAGGCTTTTATACTGCTCGCCATCGGGAAGGATAACGCTATCAACGTTAACACCCGCCTGTTCAAGTACGCCGCGAACCTTATCGAGATAAAGGGGAGCCAGGGTTTCGTTGGTCACCAACATAACCTGATCGCCCGATTTCAGCGGCAAGAATGAAGCTGGCTCATCAAACAAACCAGCCGCGATGGTGATAGGGTAACTACGTTCCCCGAGAGTGACTGTAATCCTCTCCATTACGCGACATCCACCTTAGTTACTTGTACCCGCAGACGAGTGTGTATTCAGCCAGAATTAGTTGCTTTCCAGCATATGAATAATCTGGTTTGCTACGACTTTCGCGCTCTGATCGTCGGTGCGAATGGTCACGTCGGCAATCTCTTCATACAGAGGGTTGCGTTCGTCGGCCAATGCTTCCAGAACTTCACGCGGCGGCGATTCTACCTGCAGCAGCGGGCGTTTCTTGTCACGTTGAGTACGTGCAAGCTGTTTTTCAATTGTCGTTTCAAGATAGACCACGACGCCACGCGCGGAAAGACGGTTACGTGTTTCACGTGATTTTACAGAGCCACCGCCAGTTGCCAGCACAATACCCTGTTTTTCCGTCAACTCGTTGATGACTTTTTCTTCGCGATCACGGAAGCCGTCTTCACCTTCTACATCGAAGACCCAGCCCACATCAGCTCCGGTTCGTTTCTCAATCTCTTGATCAGAATCGTAAAATTCCATATTGAGTTGTTGAGCTAACTGGCGCCCAATAGTGCTTTTTCCGGCACCCATAGGCCCAACCAGAAAGATATTGCGTTTCTCTGCCATTTTTTCGGTACTACTAAGACTATTCGTTAATGGTAAACCCGCTTCGCAGACACCCAGCGCAGCAGGACATGAACTGAAACCTCATAAGATATTGCGAGAGTCAGACTGAAAATTATCTCAATACTCAAGCGGGTTTGGCAACTGAATAAATCACCAAACCTTACGCCTTTCTGGTCGTGGCAGGCATGCTACCCTGCAAACATCAGACCTGGCGACGTATCGCGCAGCCAAATGACGCCAAATAAGCCTATGACACACCACCGGAAAGGCAAAGCGTATTACTGCCGCATAAGTAAAGAAAAGTACCGACGCTCAAATCGGTACTCCTTGTATGCTAAATACACCCGCACGTCAAATCCCTGAAACGTGTTCAGTGCAAAAACAACGGTTTTTCATGCATAAGTTATTCCGTTGAAACCAGCCTTGGCGTAATAAAGACCACTAATTCGCGCCGTTCGTCTTCTTTACCATCGTGACGAAAAAGGGAGCCAAGCCAGGGAATGTCGCCTAACAGCGGCACGCTGTCGGCAGCGGATTTATTTTTATGTGAAAAAATCCCGCCAAGCGCAATCGTCTCGCCGCTTCTTACCTCGACCTGCGTTTCAATCTCTTGCTTGTCGATAGCCAACACTTCGCCATCTGCCTGCTGTAGAACCTGTCCCGGAACATTCTGGCTGATATGCAGTTTCAGCCTGATTCTCCCTTTCTGCAACACCGTTGGCGTCACCTCCATCCCCAGTACTGCTTCCTTGAACTCGACGGATGTCGCGCCGCTTTCACCGCTGGAGACCTGATACGGGATTTCACTGCCCTGCTTAATACTGGCAGGTTGCAGATGAGAAGCCAGTAATCGAGGACTGGCAATGATGTCGAGCTGCTGTTTTTGCTCCAATGCGGACAACTCAAGCTCCAGCAAACGACCATTAATGCGGCCAATATTAAATCCCACCCGCGATGTTGCAGTAGACACAGAAAGGTCGCTGGCAAGCGTGGTGACATTCCCCACCGCCCCTGGCAATTGTGCATCTGCCAGCGACCACTTAACCCCCAGCTCACGCAAACTTTTTTCATTAATCGTGACGATATGCGCCGCCAGCTCGACCTGTTCAACGGGCAAGTCCATTTGCGCCACCCACTGTTCCAGTGTGTTTAGCGCAACAGAATTGTCTCGCAGCAGTAAGCGGTTGGTACGTTTATCGACCGTTATACTTCCTTTAGTACTCAGCAGTTTTTCACCGGCTTTGGCCAACTCGGATGCATCGGCATAGTGCAAAATGATGCTGCGATGTTCCAGCGGCAGACTGGCCTGAATCCGCGCCTGCTCGTTTTCCTGACGGGCCGCATTTTCACTCTGCCATTGCACTGAATGCACATGCAGAATATTGCCCTCCTGACGTAATACCAGTCCGGCGCTTTTCACCACCGTCTGCAAGGCCTGTTTCCAGGGCACATCCGTCAAATGCAGCGACAGCGCACCGCTGACATCCGGCGAAACCACCAGATTTTTCTGTTCCTGCACCGCCAGCGCCTGCAGCACCTGTACAACGGGCACATCATCGACCACCAGCGTCACGTTTTGTGCTTTCCCAGCCAGCACGCTGGGTATTACGGTCATCAGCACGATGACTATCCACCGCTTCATTCGCCTCTCCTTGTCGTTGCCACTGCCACCGTGATGGCTCACAATCATTCCCTGTGTCGATAGTTACGCTTTGGGCTGTCACCTGAGATACCCTCCAGATGCCATTCAGAACATCTCGCTGCTCGACCCTCCGCCATTTGTGTTGACCATCCTGCATAAAACCAATTGAGCGTCCTCCCTGGATCACCGCCCCCTGATAACGCCATGCCGACAACTCAGCCATCCGGCAGAGATCCTCTGGCGGCTGAAAGGGATTGCGCATGCCGGTCAACAACAGCACGCTAAAACACGCGAACAGCCAGCGCTTAGTCATCATTCAGACGCTCCAGGTGTATCGTCAACAACACATCAGCATCTTCTGCACTAAGAGAAAACTGACTCGTACTCATTCCCTGTTCCGCCAGTAGGGCAAACACGTGTGGGACTGCATCCCACGCAGTTTTCAGCGCCAGTTCGCCTCCCCGTACGGAGGGCTGCCAGTGGATCAGACGTGTAAGAGAGCTTTGATATACCAATGGGGAAAAAGGAACCGGCCTCGCTTCAGAGGGAGAAAAGGGTTGTTCAACCGATGACGCCAGCAGATACAGATTGCGCCATTGATCTTGAATCGCCACGCGTTGACGGACTAATGCTGCCTGCTGCGCTTTCCGTTGTTGCTCTACAGGATAAAGGCACAACAGCGCAGCCGCGATCAGAACCAACATCCAGCCGCCCCAGCACAAAAGTCGAAACCGCGGCGTCTGCGCTAACCAGCCATCACAAAGCGCCTGCATGCATAACGCTCCGTATCAGACGATAGTGAAACTGCCAGTGTCCCTGCGCATCTTGTCGCGTTTCCCCTGAGCTTCCCAACTGAAACCCAGGGTGTTTACGTAATTGCGTCTCCAGTCTATGAAGCGCAGCAACGTTCAGCGTCAGCCCTGTCAGCTCCAGCGTATCCTGCTGCCAGGTCATTCCTGTTAACCACGCCTGTTCTGGCAGCAACTCGGCCACCCCTTGTAAAACAGACTGCCAGCTTCGCATCTGTTCACGCCGTTTTTCTCTTTGTTGCGCCTGCTGCCATTGTTGTTGACGCTGTTGCAGGCGCGGCTTGAGCGCTATCAGGGTTTCAGCCCGCATTTTTTCGGCATCAGCCAGCAGTAAATCGACCCGATTATCTACCCGAGAAAGCGCGTAATAACCCAACGCGATACCCACAATAACCAGTAAAGATCCACTCAATAATGCTCCCCACCATTGCAGACGGGCATACCGCCGCGACTGACGCCAGGGCAAAAGATTGATGTTCGCCGTCATCAGTACACACCTCCCATCGCCAGCCCAAGCGCAACAGCAAAGTTGTGGCTTTCCGTTGGAATCGGTGGCTGGCGGACGGACACCGCATTAAAGGGATCAAAGCCACCAGCGTCACATAGCGCAATATCCACAGGGCAAAGAGATAATGCCGCGGCAAGCGCGTCAATATCGTCAATTTCCCCCGTCGATTTACGTCCCCATGCCGTGCGGCTCGCCCAGAGCCATTGGGTATCGTCACGCCATGCCAGACACGATTGATGCACGGGTAAATAAGGAATTAATCGCTGCAAGGCGCTGGCATCCGGCGTAATGGCCGTAACCTGTACTTTCAGGGGATGCATCAGTGTCAGGAGTGCCGATATTTCTTTGCTTTGTGCCGCCGTCACGTTGAACGCCGGGCTTAGCGTGTCTTCGCTATAATCAAACTGCAGCGCATCCGGCTCCATATCCAGTTCGCGAGCCATTGCCCCAGACAACCATGCCGTTTGCTCTGGTTCGCGTAGGGTCATTGCTGGACGGGGTAACTTTTTTTGTAACGTCCTGTTGGCAGGAAAAGAAAGATGAATATGGTGCCTGTGCGGTAGTTCACGGCTCCACGGCAGGAGCACCGCAGTAAGCTGTTCCGGCTCACGAATGTGCCCATCGACGACAACCTGATGTGCCAGCGGCATACGCCACCAGCGTTGTAGGACCCAACCGGATGCGTCACGAACGATAGCGACAGCCAGCGCATCATGTTGCTGAATATGCAGACCAATTTTCCATATACGAAAAGCCATTGCTGATGATCTCCTTATCACCCGTTCCTTCAACGGGTATATCAATGCGTCTGGCTTGCCTTTATACTACCGCGCGTTTGTTTATAAACTGCCCAAATGCCACTAAATGGGAAATCTCCAGTGAAGTTCGTAAAGTATTTATTAATCCTTGCAGTATGTTGCATCCTGCTGGGAGCAGGCTCGATCTATGGCCTTTATCGCTATATCGAGCCACAATTACCTGACGTCGCGACGCTAAAAGATGTGCGTCTGCAGATCCCAATGCAGGTTTACAGTGCTGACGGCGAACTCATCGCGCAATATGGCGAGAAACGTCGAATTCCGGTTACGCTGGATCAAATGCCGCCGGTAATGGTTAAAGCCTTTATCGCCACAGAAGACAGCCGCTTCTATGAGCACCACGGGGTGGACCCGGTGGGGATCTTCCGTGCGGCCAGCGTCGCGTTGTTCTCCGGCCACGCCTCACAAGGGGCCAGTACCATTACCCAACAGTTGGCGAGAAACTTCTTCCTGAGTCCGGAACGTACGCTGATGCGTAAGATCAAAGAAGTGTTCCTGGCTATTCGTATTGAGCAATTGCTGAGTAAAGACGAGATCCTCGAGCTTTATCTGAACAAGATCTATCTGGGGTATCGCGCCTATGGCGTGGGTGCTGCCGCGCAGGTCTATTTCGGCAAGACAGTTGATCAACTCAGCTTAAGTGAAATCGCGGTGATCGCCGGTCTGCCAAAAGCGCCGTCAACCTTCAACCCGCTCTATTCGATGGACCGGGCAACTGCGCGCCGTAACGTTGTACTGTCGCGTATGTTGAGCGAAAACTACATCACCCAGGCCCAATACGATCAGGCACGTAGTGAAGCGATCGATGCCAACTATCACGCGCCGGAAATCGCTTTCTCAGCCCCTTATCTGTCTGAGATGGTGCGCCAGGAGATGTATAACCGTTATGGTGAGAAAGCCTATGAAGACGGGTATCGCATCACCACCACCATTACACGCAAAGTACAGCAGGCAGCTCAGCAGGCAGTACGCAACAACGTGATGGATTACGACATGCGCCACGGCTACCGCGGCCCGTCGAACGTGCTGTGGAAAGTGGGCGGGAGCAGTTGGGACAGCAAAAAAATCACCGATACGCTAAAAGCGCTACCGACCTACGGCCCGCTGCTGCCCGCGGTTGTCACCAGCGCCAACCCACAGGAAGCGACCGCTGCGTTGGCGGATGGAACATCGGTGTCATTACGTATGGAAGGTATGCGCTGGGCGCGTCCTTATCGTTCGGATACTCAACAAGGCCCAACACCGCGTAAAGTGACCGACGTAGTACAGACTGGCCAGCAAATCTGGGTACGCCAGGTGGGAGATGCCTGGTGGCTGGCGCAAGTGCCGGACGTTAACTCCGCACTGGTTTCTATTAACCCGCAAAACGGTGCAGTGCTGGCACTGGTGGGGGGTTTTGACTTCAACCAGAGCAAGTTTAACCGTGCAACCCAGGCGTTACGCCAGGTGGGTTCTAACATCAAACCTTTCCTGTATACCGCCGCGATGGATAAAGGCCTGACGCTGGCAAGTATGCTGAATGACGTACCGATTTCCCGTTGGGATGCCGGTGCAGGTTCTGACTGGCAGCCAAAAAACTCACCGCCACAATATGCTGGCCCTATCCGCTTACGTCAGGGGCTCGGCCAGTCGAAAAACGTGGTGATGGTTCGTGCCATGCGCGCAATGGGTGTGGATTACGCGGCAGAGTATCTGCAGCGTTTCGGCTTTCCGGCACAGAATATTGTGCATACTGAATCACTGGCGCTGGGTTCAGCCTCGTTCACTCCGCTGCAGGTTGCTCGCGGTTACGCGGTAATGGCAAACGGCGGGTTCCTGGTCGACCCGTATTTCATCAGTAAGATTGAAAGCGATATGGGTGGCGTTATCTTTGAGGCGAAGCCAAAAATTGCCTGCCCGGAATGTGATATCCCGGTAATTTACGGCGATACGCAGAAGTCTAACGTGCTGGAAAACAGTAACGTTGAAGATGTTGCGGTATCTCAGGAACAACAAAACGCCGCCGTGCCAATGCCACAGCTTGAGCAAGCTAACCAGGCGCTGGTCGCACAAAGCGGCACGCAAGAATACGCACCGCACGTCATCAACACGCCGCTGGCCTTCCTGATCAAGAGCGCGTTGAACACCAATATCTTTGGTGAACCAGGCTGGATGGGAACCGGCTGGCGTGCAGGACGCGATTTACAGCGCCATGACATCGGCGGGAAAACCGGGACAACCAACAGCTCGAAAGATGCATGGTTCTCCGGCTACGGCCCAGGGGTGGTGACCTCGGTATGGATCGGCTTTGATGATCATCGCCGCGATCTCGGACATACGACGGCATCCGGCGCGATCAAAGACCAAATCTCCGGCTACGAAGGCGGTGCCAAGAGTGCGCAGCCTGCATGGGATGCCTACATGAAGAGTGTATTAGAAGGTGTTCCTGAGCAGCCGCTGACACCACCACCGGGTATCGTTACGGTCAATATCGATCGTAGCACCGGCCAACTGGCAAACGGCGGTAACAGCCGTGCAGAGTATTTCATTGAAGGTACTCAGCCAACGCAACAGGCGGTACATGAGGTGGGGACAACCATTATTGATAATGGTGAGACGCACGAGTTGTTCTAATCTTTTGCCGGATGACGCTTCGCTTATCCGGCCTACATTTTCGGCACAATTATTTGATATTGCTGGATTTTGTAGGCCGGATAAGGCGACATCCACCATCCGGCAATGTCGATTAAAACCGCCCCTGCCCTTTCAGCCATTCGCGTACCAGGAACAGCGCACTGACATTACGCGCTTCGTGGAAGTCAGGGTCTTCTAACAGATCCATCAAATGCGCCAGCGGCCAGCGCACCTGTGGCAATGGCTCGGGCTCATCACCTTCCAGCGACTCAGGATAAAGATCCTCAGCGACCACAATATTCATCTTGCTGGAGAAATAGGAAGGCGCCATGCTGAGTTTTTTCAAAAACGTCAGGTCCTTCGCACCGTATCCCACTTCTTCTTTCAGTTCCCGGTTAGCCGCTTCAAACACGCTTTCACCCGGATCGATTAACCCTTTGGAAAAACCAAGCTCGTAGGATTCAGTTCCGACCGCATATTCGCGAATGAGGATCAGGTGGTCATCCACAATCGGCACAATCATTACCGCTTCGCGCGTGGATGGGCGCATACGCTCATAAACACGACGTACGCCGTTGCTGAACTCAAGGTCCACGCTTTCGACTTTAAATAGCCGGGATTGTGCGACGGTTTCCACTTTCAAAATCGTGGGCTTTTGTAATGATTTGCTCATCATGAGGATCTTTGCTGTGAAATCTGGGGTTATTGTGCGATATACAGCACGGTTTCGGCAATGTGAATTGCCGTTTATTTACATTTATGTAACGTACTAAAAGTTAATCCCTATTTCAAATTAAAAGTCAATAGGTTGAAATAACTCCAGGAATTTGCTGATATTCCGTTTTTGGTGATTTTGCTATTATTCGCATTTATTGGGCTGTACTTAAAGATGCTCAAGTTCAACTCCACACTTGCCGATAGCCAACCACAGAATCACGAATATTGAACAGGGTGCGACTGACCACGCCTGACAGACTAAGTAAGATGGGGAAAGCATGAGCACCATTCTGATTTTTTTAGCTGCTTTGCTGGCCTGCTCATTGCTTGCAGGGTGGCGATTCAGATCAAAATTCAGACAACAAAAATTACCGTTGAGCAACGTCTTCTCTGACGCCTCTAAGCGTAAACTAACACCCGAAGAACGTGGCGCGGTCGAAAACTATCTCGAAAACCTCAGTCAAATTCAGCAGGTACCTGGCCCAACAGGTGCCAGTTCGGCACCGGTATCGTTAACCCTGAATGCCCAAAGTAATAGCGTCATCGTACTGACGCATTCAATTACGCGCTATGGCATCACCACCGACGATCCGAATAAATGGCGCTATTATCTCGACTCCGTCGAAGTGCATTTGCCTCCCTTCTGGGAACAATACATCAATGACGAAAACAGCGTTGAGCTGATCCACACCAATACGCTGCCGCTGGTTATCTCGTTGAACGGTCATACGTTGAAAGAGTATATGCAGGAAGCGCGCGGCTACGCCCTACAGCACACCGCGTCTACTCAGGCATCTATTCGTGGTGAAGAAAGCGAGCAGATTGAACTGCTGAATATTCGTCAGGAAACGCATGAAGAATATGCTCTCAGCCGCCCGTCGGGATTGCGCGAAGCGTTACTGATTGCTGCCTCATTCCTGCTGTTCTTTTTCTGTTTAATCATGCCAGACACGTTCGTACCGTGGACCGCCGGTGGCGCGGTGTTGCTGCTGGCTGCGGGTCTGTGGGGCCTGTTTGCACCACCGTCTAAAACGGCTCTACGAGAAATCCACTGTCTGCGTGGCACTCCACGTCGCTGGGGGCTGTTTGGTGAAAACGATCAGGAGCAAATTAATAATATCTCCCTGGGTATTATTGACCTGATTTATCCACCACACTGGCAACCTTACATTGCACAGGACCTTGGCCAGCAAACGGATATTGATATCTATCTGGATCGCCATGTTGTCCGCCAGGGGCGTTTTTTATCTTTGCATGACGAGGTGAAAAACTTCCCGTTGCAACACTGGCTACGCAGCGCCGTCGTTGCCGGCGGTTCGTTGCTGGTATTGCTAATGCTGCTGTTTTGGGTCCCGTTGGATATGCCAATTAAACTTACGCTTTCCTGGATGAAAGGGGCGCAAACAGTTGAGGCCACCAGCGTAAAGCAACTGGAAAAGGCAGGCGTTCGCGTGGGCGACACGCTGCATCTGAGTGGCACAGGGATGTGTAACATCCACACTCAGGGGAGCTGGAACGCACAACCCGCGACACCTTTTATGCCATTTGATTGTTCGCAGATTATCTGGAATGACGCGCGCGCCCTGCCGCTGCCTGAGTCCGACCTGGTCAATAAGGCGACCGCACTGACCCAAAGCGTTAGCCGCCAACTGCATCCCAAACCCGACGATGACTCTCGCGTCAGCTCATCATTACGCTCAGCCATTCAGAAGTCCGGCATGGTATTGCTGGATGATTTTGGCGATATTGTCCTGAAAACCGCCGATTTGTGTGCCGCCGAAGATGAATGCGTACGCCTGAAAAATGCCCTGGTTAACCTGGGTAACAGTAAGGACTGGAACGCTCTGGTTAAGCGAGCAAACGCCGGGAAACTGGATGGTGTGAATGTGCTGTTGCGCCCGGTAAGCGCCGAATCACTGGATAACCTGGTGAATACCTCTACGGCACCGTTCATTTCACGCGAGACCGCCCGGGCGGCTCAGGCACTGAATAGCCCTGCCCCCGGTGGTTTCCTGATTATCAGTGACGAAGGCAGCGACCTGGTTGATCAGCCCTGGCCGGCGACCTCGTTGTACGACTATCCGCCACAAGAGCAATGGAACGCTTTCCAGCGCCTTGCCCAGATGTTGATGCAAACGCCATTTCGCGCTGAAGGGATTGTCACCAACATCTCGACCGACGCCAACGGTACCCAGCACATTGGCCTGCACCGGATCCCGGATCGTTCAGGTTTATGGCGTTACCTTGGCACCACGCTGCTGATGCTCTCCATGCTGGGATGCGCTATCTACAACAGCGTTCAGGCATTCAGACGCTACCAGCGTCATCGTTCGCGCATCGCGGAAATTCAGGAATATTACGAGAGTTGCCTGAATCCAACGCTGCTTGAAGACCCAGAAAGCCTGATTCGATAACACGCCCGCGCGACGGAATATGCTACCCTGTCGCGCATCTTATTTTCCTCTGGGGAGTTTCCATGCACATAGATATTGCCTGGCAGGACGTCGACACCGTTCTGCTGGATATGGACGGTACGCTGCTCGATCTGGCATTCGATAACTATTTCTGGCAAAAACTGGTGCCGGAAACCTACGGCGCGCAGCAGGGTATCTCTCCCCAGGAAGCCCAGGAATTTATTCGTCAGCAGTATCATGCCGTACAGCATACGCTAAACTGGTACTGCCTGGATTACTGGAGCGAACGCCTGGGTCTGGATATATGCGCCATGACAACCGCACAGGGACCACGCGCCGTACTGCGTGAAGATACGGTACCGTTCCTTGATGCCCTAAAAGCGAGCGGCAAACGTCGTATTTTGCTCACCAATGCGCATCCGCATAACCTGGCGGTGAAGCTTCAGCATACCGGTCTGGCCTCACACCTTGATTTATTACTTTCCACCCACACATTTGGTTATCCCAAAGAGGATCAGCGGTTATGGCACGCTGTCGCTGAAGAAACGGGAATGAGTGCAGAGAAGACGTTGTTTATTGACGACAGCGAACCAATTCTCGACGCCGCTGCTCAATTCGGCATTCGTTACTGCCTCGGCGTAACCAATCCCGACTCAGGTACAGCGGAAAAACAGTACGCACGCCATCCGTCACTGAATGACTACCGCCGACTGATCCCCTCACTGATGTGAAGGAGACGCCATGAAAGAGAAGCCCCCTGTCGAAGTCAGGCTGGATAAATGGCTGTGGGCAGCACGCTTTTATAA
This sequence comes from Citrobacter youngae, assembly GCF_003818115.1. Lineage (GTDB taxonomy): Bacteria > Pseudomonadota > Gammaproteobacteria > Enterobacterales > Enterobacteriaceae > Citrobacter > Citrobacter youngae. The sequence continues at coordinate 39,327 of NZ_RPOI01000024.1, forward strand.
AACGCGCGCAGTCGCCCGCGAAATGGTTGAAGGCGGTAAGGTGCATTACAACGGGCAGCGCAGCAAGCCGAGTAAGATTGTCGAGCTAAATGCCACCCTCACCCTGCGCCAGGGAAATGACGAACGAACGGTCATTATTAAAGCCATTAGCGAGCAGCGTCGCCCGGCAACTGAAGCCGTTATGCTGTATGAAGAAACCGCGGAAAGCGTGGAAAAACGCGAAAAAATGGCGCTGGCGCGTAAACTTAACGCGTTAACCATGCCGCACCCGGACAGGCGACCGGACAAAAAAGAGCGCCGCGACCTGTTACGATTTAAACACGGCGACAGCGAGTGACTGTCACCTGCAAGAGAGATGATTATGCCGCAACATGACCAATTACATCGTTATCTGTTTGAAAACTTTGCCGTGCGCGGCGAACTGGTAACCGTTTCGCAAACCCTGCAACAGATCCTCGAAAATCATACTTACCCACAGCCGGTCAAAACCGTGCTGGCGGAGCTGCTGGTTGCCACCAGCCTGCTGACCGCGACGCTGAAGTTTGACGGTGATATCACCGTACAGCTGCAGGGCGACGGTCCGTTGAGCCTGGCGGTCATTAACGGCAACAACAACCAGCAGATGCGCGGCGTGGCTCGTATACAAGGCGATATCCCTGAAGATGCCGATCTGAAAACACTGGTTGGCAACGGCTATCTGGTGATCACTATTACACCGGAAGAAGGCGAACGCTATCAGGGCGTGGTCGGTCTGGAAGGTGACACGCTGGCGGCCTGCCTGGAAGATTACTTCATGCGTTCAGAACAGCTGCCGACGCGTCTGTTTATCCGCACTGGCGACGTCGACGGTAAACCTGCTGCTGGCGGTATGCTGTTGCAGGTCATGCCAGCGCAAAACGCACAGGCAGATGATTTCGATCACCTTGCCGCACTGACAGAAACCATCAAAGCCGAAGAGTTGCTGACGCTGCCAGCCAACGAAGTTCTGTGGCGTTTGTACCACGAAGAAGAAGTCACCCTCTACGATCCTCAGGATGTTGAGTTCAAATGCACCTGTTCACGCGAACGCTGCGCGGGCGCTCTGAAAACGCTGCCGGATGAAGAAGTTGACAGCATTCTGGCAGAAGAAGGTGAAATCGATATGCACTGCGATTATTGCGGTAGCCACTATCTGTTTAACGCCATGGATATTGCAGAGATCCGCAGCAACGCCTCCCCTGCCGATCCACAGGTGCATTAATCCCCGTTTTGCCCGGTGGCGCAACGCTTATCGGGCCTACGGTAAAACTTTTGTCGGCCGGATGAGGCGCTCGCGCCGCCATCCGGCAACAGATTCACTCATTGTAATAAGTCATCGGCAGTCGTTTGCCATTAATGGTGATATCCCGCCAGACTCTTGAAGCCGAATCCAGTTGATGATTCGCCAGCGCCTGCAGCAGTTGATCCTTATTGAATCCCTCCGGTAGCCGGGCTGTCGCGATCAACACCCATTTGTTTTCCTTAACGCCAAAGACCAGGCTCTCCCCATCGCCAAAAGCATACAATACTTGCTCGGGCTGCCCATCCGCGTTGAGATCCTGATCCACCAACACACACGCATCCTGCTCAATACAGGAGGCGATCCGGTAGCGCTGCCCCTTTAAAAACGACCAAAACGCGTCATCGGGCTTCTTGCTTCCCGGTGCAATCATCACCTTCGGCGCTAACTGCGTTGCCGTCAGCTCATTTACCGGATCGCGATGCCCCCGCAGGATGGCATTTAAATCACGCCTGCGCTTGCTGTCTTTGTTGAATACATCGTCTTTTTGCAATGCTTCCAGTGCGGCGCGACCGGGTTTTCCGCTGTGATCCAGCATATACAGACTGACCTGGTCAGCCGTAATTTTCCCGCTGTAGTAGCGCCCCATATGGCTGTTGACGCTAATACGCCAGACATCAATGACCGGCGACGTCAGCAGAATCAACAGGCCCAATGTCAGGAGCGAAACGCCAAGAATGACCTTTCCCTGAATATCGAGCGGGTTGCCTCCAGCGCGCAAAATACTGACCAGATAGCCGAGGGACCACACCAGTAATACAAAGACCACCAATGCGCCATACAAACGCTCAGGCGTCCAGCCATACTGATGAATTCTCAGCCACATGGCCCAACCGGCAATCAGCATATAGAGAGGAGCAACAACCAGTGAAGCGTTAATCAAGTAACGTAATGCGCCAGGATAAGGTAACGCCTCTTTGTGCGGCTCGCGCACAATGGCCATCAGCAACAGGAAGATCAGCGTCAACGTGGACATCAGGCCAGCCGCTGACACGCGCTGTGAGATAGCGTCCAGTCCGCTAAAAGGCAGGGTCAGCATAAACATCAGCGCTAACAGTGCAACCAGCGGGAGTAAACCTGTGGCAAGGAACGTCAGCAACTTTTGCACCGCAGCAACCAGACGCGACTGCGTACGTGCCAGCACTACTGCCAGTGCGGTGATCAGACCTAAAGCCAAATAAACAAACCAGTCAGTCTCAAAGAAAAGCGTGTTGAAGAAGGTGATTCCGACCAGTTGAAACATTTCACTCCACAGCAGGAGCACCAGCCAGAACAGGCCGTTGGCCACAAAAGCGATCAGCAGCGTCAGCGAGTTAAGCCACAGGCAGGTATAAAACTGCGGATAGCGAGCCTGTTCACGACGGGCATGAAGTTGATATTGAATCCACGGCAAAGCCAGCATCGCCATCAACAGTAAGCGCCAGCCGTAGGCAAAAAAAATGTCATCCTGCCGCCATCTGTCACTGTCTGCCACACTCCATTTCAGCCACACACTCATCGCCAGCACAACCACACAGATCAACGCCATCCAGCACCATAGAGCACGTTGCTTAAATGAGACGACAGTCAGCAAAAGCGCAGAGGAGAGCGCAATCGTTACGGGCATCCCGTAGAACAGCCAGTCACTGTTCTGCGGCGCAAGATACGCCATCAGCAGGTAGCACACACACCCTTGTAGCAGTCCGATAAAGATCATGCCCCAGCGGGTCGTTGGTGAAAGCTCAACACTGTCCATGTCGTTTTCCAGAAAGAAGAGAAAATCTAATTATCGCATCAACTTCACAAATATGAGTATTTGTCGGTCCATTTCGGAGCCCAGCTGCGCGAGGTGAATCGATATTGTTTATGTTTGAGTTACGTTTTTTTCTTACATGAATGCGATTACACTCACAAGATTCCCGCCAAAAACACTCTCTATTAACGTTTTAAGAACATTTTCCACAACAAAAAAGGGTTTCCTGCCATAATATCCGCCTCTTTGTGACAGGAGTCGCAGCGTATTCGGTTATTCGTGGAATCACCGGATGCGTAAATCTATGAGCCTTGTCGCGGTTAGCAATCCCTAAAAAACCTTACTATTCCAGGTAATACATATTGGCTAAGGAGCAGTGAAATGCGTGTGAACAACAGTTTAACCCCGCAAGATCTCAAGGCTTATGGTATCAATGACGTTCAGGATATCGTTTACAATCCAGACTACGACACGCTTTATCAGGAAGAACTTGATCCAAACCTGGAAGGTTATGAGCGTGGCGTGTTAACGAATCTGGGCGCCGTTGCAGTTGATACCGGTATCTTTACCGGACGTTCGCCAAAGGATAAGTACATTGTCCGTGACGACACCACACGAGATACACTCTGGTGATCCGACAAAGGTAAAGGTAAGAACGACAACAAACCGCTTTCCCAGGAAACCTGGCAGCATTTGAAAGGGTTAGTCACCCATCAACTCTCCGGCAAACGTCTGTTTATCATTGATGCTTTCTGCGGTGCTAATGCGGATACCCGTCTTTCCGTGCGCTTCATTACCGAAGTCGCCTGGCAGGCACATTTTGTCAAAAATATGTTCATCCGCCCGAGCGACGAAGAACTGGTTGATTTCAAACCTGATTTCATCGTGATGAACGGTGCAAAATGCACTAACCCGCAGTGGAAAGAACAAGGTCTGAACTCCGAAAACTTCGTGGCGTTTAACCTGACTGAACGCATTCAGTTAATTGGCGGCACCTGGTACGGCGGCGAGATGAAGAAAGGTATGTTCTCCGTCATGAACTACCTGCTGCCGCTGAAAGGTATTGCATCCATGCACTGCTCGGCAAACGTCGGTGAAAAAGGGGATGTGGCGGTCTTCTTTGGCCTGTCCGGTACCGGTAAAACCACGCTGTCCACCGACCCGAAACGCCGCCTGATTGGCGATGACGAACACGGCTGGGATGACGACGGCGTATTTAACTTCGAAGGCGGTTGCTACGCGAAGACCATCAAACTGTCTAAAGATGCTGAGCCGGAAATCTACAACGCAATCCGCCGTGATGCCCTGCTGGAAAACGTCACCGTGCGCGAAGATGGTTCTATCGACTTCGATGATGGTTCCAAAACCGAGAACACCCGCGTGTCCTACCCGATTTATCACATCGACAATATCGTTAAGCCGGTGTCAAAAGCGGGTCATGCAACCAAAGTCATCTTCCTGACCGCCGACGCATTTGGCGTACTGCCACCGGTTTCTCGCCTGACGGCGGACCAAACCCAGTACCACTTCCTGTCTGGCTTTACCGCCAAACTGGCTGGCACCGAGCGTGGCGTCACTGAGCCTACGCCAACCTTCTCTGCCTGTTTCGGCGCGGCATTCCTGTCGCTGCACCCAACGCAGTACGCAGAAGTACTGGTGAAACGCATGCAGGCGGCTGGTGCACAGGCTTATCTGGTGAATACCGGCTGGAACGGCACCGGCAAGCGTATCTCAATCAAAGATACCCGTGCGATTATCGACGCCATCCTGAACGGGTCTCTGGATAACGCGGAAACGTTCCGTCTGCCGATGTTTGACCTGGCAATCCCAACCGAGCTGCCGGGTGTGGATACGCGTATTCTCGATCCGCGTAATACCTACGCATCCCCGGAGCAGTGGCAAGAAAAAGCCAACGCACTGGCGAAACTGTTTATCGAGAACTTCGAGAAGTACACCGACACCCCTGCGGGCGAAGCGCTGGTTAGCGCCGGACCGAAGCTGTAACGAAAAGTGCCGGATGGCGGCTTCGCCTTATCCGGCCTACTGCAACTGATAAGCGCAGCAATATCAGTCGGTTAGCGAAATAAAAAGGGAGGCATTTAGCCTCCCTTTTTTCTACGCGTCTTTCGTTGTCCCCTGCGTGCGCGTGAATGGAACCGGAAGCCAGGCGCGTATCGACAGCCCGCCTCGCTCACTGGTCCCAATTTCCAGCATACCGTTATGGTTATCAATAATACGCTGTACAATCGCCAGTCCCAGGCCCGTGCCGCTGGTGCTACGCGCGCTGTCACCGCGCACAAACGGCTGGAACAGGTGTTGACGCTGTTCCGGTTTGATACCCGGCCCGTCATCTTCGACCTGGAACCAGGCGCGATGCGCTTCCATACCGCTACTGACCTTAATCCAGCCATTACCGTAGCGAGCGGCGTTAACCACCATATTAGCAACCGCGCGCTTGATAGACAGTGGGTGCATCTTCACCTGAATGACGCCTGGGCGTAATGCAGTATCAATTTCACGCTCGTAACCACTTTCTGCCGCGATCACTTCACCTAATACCGAGTTCAGATCGGCCATCTCCATCGGCATCTCCTGACCCGTCCGCAGATAATCGATGAACTGTTCGATAATGGCATTACACTCTTCAATGTCCTTATTGATGGACTCCGCGAGGTATCCGTCTTCTTCGCCCATCATTTCCGTCGCCAGACGGATACGCGTCAGCGGGGTGCGTAAATCATGGCTCACGCCCGCCATTAACAGCGTACGGTCATCGGCCAGCTGTTTTACGCCGGCGGCCATATGGTTGAAGGCTCGGGTAACAGAGCGTACCTCAGAGGCACCATACTCGCGCAGCGGCGGTGGAATAATGCCTTTCCCCACCTGTAACGCCGCATGTTCAAGATCCACCAACGGTCGGTTCTGAATACGGATAAACAGCCACGCGCCACCGATAGCCAGCAGCATAATCGCCAGCGTATAGCGGAACAGCGGTGAGAAATCACCCTGATGGATTTCCGTAAGCGGCACGCGTACCCAGATGTTGGGCGACAGCCAGGTTTTCAGCCACACGACCGGCGAGCTCTTGTTCACCTCAACGCGGACTTCCGTCGGGCCGCCCAGCTGCTGCGCCATCTGGTGGCTTAAGAATTCATAGTGTTGCGCCCAACGCAGACCGGCTTCTTCAGCGGCCTCGTTGGAATAGAGGGAAATACCGAGCTCACGGTAAATTTCCCGACGAAATGCAGGTGGTACTACCAGTTGCGTACCGTCCTCCAGTTGCAGTTTATCAGTCATCAGCATACGGACTTCGTAGGCCAGGACCTTATTAAACTGCTGGAGGCTCGGCAGAATCGCGAAGTTCAGCACCACAAGGTAGGTCGTCACCAGGCTTGCAAACAGCAAGGTGACGATAAGCAATAACGTGCGAGCAAACGAACTTCGTGGCGAGAAGCGCATTCGCCTCATGCTTTAGAACCGTCCGGAACAAAGACGTAGCCCAGACCCCATACGGTCTGAATATAACGAGGGTGCGCCGGGTCTTCTTCCACCATACGACGCAGACGGGAAATCTGGACGTCGATGGACCGCTCCATCGCCGAATATTCACGACCACGGGCCAGGTTCATCAACTTGTCGCGGGACAGCGGTTCACGTGGGTGGCTTACCAACGCTTTCAGCACCGCAAATTCACCGCTGGTGAGCGGCATAGGCTCATCTTCGCGGAACATTTCACGCGTACCGAGGTTCAGTTTGAACTTACCAAACGCAATGACCGCTTCTTCCTGGGAAGGCGCGCCCGGCAGTTCGTTCGCCTGGCGACGCAGTACAGCGCGGATACGCGCCAGCAGTTCACGCGGGTTAAACGGTTTCGGAATGTAATCGTCAGCGCCGATTTCCAGTCCAACGATACGGTCCACTTCTTCGCCCTTCGCCGTGACCATAATGATCGGCATCGGGTTGCTTTGGCTGCGCAGGCGACGGCAAATAGACAGGCCATCTTCTCCCGGCAGCATTAAATCGAGCACCATCAGGTGGAAAGACTCACGGGTCAGCAGACGATCCATCTGCTCAGCGTTTGCGACGCTTCGAACCTGGAAGCCCTGCTCGGTCAAATAACGTTCCAGAAGCGCACGCAAGCGCATGTCGTCATCGACCACCAGAATCTTATAGTTCTCTTGCATTGTTATTACTCCCAAAGGTTCGCAACAATTAAGTGTATATTCTTAAGAAAGCTAGCGTGAGTCACCAGCGAATTCTGGTATGAATTCCAGGCTAAATTGTTACAAAGCATATTAAACAGCAGCTTAAGTATACAATGTTTCTCGCAATACATTATTTATTCTGTTGATATGCTCATGTAATACTAATTGTGCGCATCATCACAGAGTCGAAGGCAAAACAATAAGATGAAAACGCCCCTGATAACCCGTGAAGGGTATGAAAAACTCAAACAAGAGCTGAATTATCTCTGGCGTGAAGAGCGCCCGGAAGTCACCAAAAAGGTTACCTGGGCCGCAAGTCTGGGTGACCGCAGCGAAAATGCTGACTACCAGTATAATAAAAAGCGCCTGCGTGAGATCGACCGCCGCGTCCGATATTTGACCAAGTGTATGGAGAATCTGAAAATCGTCGATTACTCCCCACAGCAGGAAGGCAAAGTCTTCTTTGGCGCATGGGTTGAGATTGAAAATGACGATGGAGACATCCGCAAATTCCGTATTGTTGGCTACGATGAGATCTTCGGCCGTAAAGATTACATCTCTATCGATTCGCCGATGGCGCGGGCGCTGCTGAAAAAAGAGGTCGGCGATCTCGCGGTGGTGAACACCCCTGGCGGGGAAGCCAGCTGGTACGTGAATGAGATTGAATACGTTAAGTGAGACCGGAACAATCCGAAGCCCCCGTAGATGACTGGCATTTTTTCCAGTCAATCCGTATAACTATCCCCTGATTTTTTATCCTATAGACGAAGCTATCCATGATGAATGATTCTTTCTGCCGCATTATCGCAGGTGAAATTCAGGCTCGTGCTGAACAGGTAGAAGCTGCCGTTCGCTTGCTTGACGAAGGGAACACCGTGCCGTTTATCGCACGTTATCGTAAGGAAATCACCGGCGGTCTGGACGATACGCAACTGCGTAATCTGGAAACCCGTCTGGGATATCTGCGTGAACTGGAAGACCGCCGTCAGGCAATCCTGAAATCTATCGGCGAGCAAGGCAAACTGACCGACGACCTGGCGAAAGCGATCAACGGCACGTTAAGTAAGACCGAACTCGAAGATCTCTATCTGCCGTACAAACCTAAGCGCCGTACCCGTGGGCAGATCGCCATTGAAGCAGGCCTTGAGCCGCTGGCAGACCTGCTGTGGAACGAGCCGTCTCACGACCCGGAAACGGAAGCCGCTAAATACCTCAACGCCGACAACGGCGTGGCGGATACCAAAGCCGCACTCGACGGCGCACGCTACATTCTGATGGAACGCTTCGCAGAAGACGCCGCCCTGCTGGCGAAAGTGCGTGATTACCTGTGGAAAAACGCCCACCTGGTCTCCACCGTGGTAAGCGGTAAAGAAGAGGAAGGCGCGAAGTTCCGCGACTACTTCGATCACCACGAACCGATCTCTACCGTGCCGTCTCACCGTGCGCTGGCCATGTTCCGTGGCCGTAACGAAGGCGTGCTTCAGCTTTCTCTGAATGCCGATCCGCAATTCGATGAGCCGCCAAAAGAGAGCCACGGCGAACAGATTATCCAGAACCACCTGGGACTGCGCCTGAACAACGCCCCTGCCGACAGTTGGCGTAAAGGCGTGGTCAGCTGGACATGGCGAATTAAGGTGCTGATGCACCTCGAAACCGAGCTGATGGGCACCGTGCGTGAACGTGCCGAAGATGAAGCGATTAACGTCTTCGCCCGTAACCTGCACGATCTGCTGATGGCCGCGCCTGCGGGGCTGCGCGCCACTATGGGCCTCGATCCCGGTCTGCGTACCGGCGTGAAGGTGGCGGTTGTTGACGGCACCGGCAAGCTGGTCGCGACCGACACCATTTATCCACACACCGGTCAGGCCGCCAAAGCCGCCGTTGCTGTAGCGGCGCTGTGTGAAAAATACAACGTTGAACTGGTGGCGATTGGTAATGGTACGGCGTCGCGTGAAACCGAACGTTTCTTCCTCGACGTGCAGAAACAGTTCCCGAAAGTCACCGCGCAGAAAGTGATCGTCAGCGAAGCCGGGGCATCGGTTTACTCTGCTTCCGAGCTGGCGGCGCAGGAATTCCCGGATCTCGACGTTTCATTGCGTGGCGCGGTGTCTATCGCCCGTCGTCTGCAGGACCCGCTGGCTGAGCTGGTGAAAATCGATCCGAAATCGATCGGCGTGGGCCAGTATCAGCACGACGTTAGCCAGACGCAGTTGGCGCGTAAGCTGGATGCGGTGGTGGAAGACTGCGTAAACGCCGTCGGCGTCGATCTCAATACCGCCTCCGTTCCGCTGTTGACCCGCGTGGCCGGCCTGACGCGCATGATGGCGCAAAACATCGTCGCCTGGCGCGATGAGAACGGTCAGTTCCAGAACCGTCAGCAACTGCTGAAAGTCAGCCGTCTGGGGCCAAAAGCCTTTGAACAGTGCGCGGGCTTCCTGCGCATCAACCATGGCGATAACCCACTGGATGCCTCCACCGTTCACCCGGAAGCCTACCCGATCGTGGAACGCATTCTGGCCGCCACCGAGCAATCGCTGCGTGACCTGATGGGCAACAGCGACGAACTGCGCAATCTGAAAGCTGCCGATTTCACCGATGAACGTTTCGGGGTACCGACCGTCACCGACATCATCAAAGAGCTGGAAAAACCGGGCCGCGACCCGCGTCCTGAATTTAAAACCGCACAGTTTGCCGATGGTGTAGAAACCATGAACGACCTGCTGCCGGGGATGATTCTGGAAGGGGCGGTCACCAACGTCACCAACTTCGGCGCGTTTGTGGATATCGGCGTTCATCAGGATGGACTGGTGCATATATCTTCATTGTCGAATAAGTTCGTCGACGATCCACACACCGTGGTGAAAGCGGGCGACATCGTGAAGGTGAAAGTGCTGGAAGTTGACCTGCAACGCAAGCGTATCGCGCTGACCATGCGCCTGGACGAGCAGCCGGGTGAAACCAATGCGCGTCGCGGCGGCGGGAATAACGATCGCACTCAGGGCAATCGCCCAGCGCCAAAAGCGGCGAAACCGCGTGGTCGTGACGCCCAGCCTGCGGGCAACAGCGCGATGATGGATGCGCTGGCGGCGGCAATGGGTAAAAAACGCTAAGTTTGGATCATGTGCCGGATGGCGGTGTAAACACCCTGTCCGGCATATTTAATATATTATCTTCTCTCCGCCCCTTATATTTATCACCTCATTAACAAATAAAACCTTAATTAAACATTAAGAAAGTCAATAATGACACTGCAGAAACATTCATTCCAAAGCGGAATAAATGTTGAGAAATATCAAAATTGGCTCAAATTATTGTTCAATTCTACATTCCGTCACATTTATTCTATTGATGATAGAAACCATTCTCATTATCATTGTTTTGTTGATTATTTACTCTTTCCTTACGTTGGCTAATCATCTGGTCTCATGCCGCCCTGTCGCCCCATGAGGTAATCATCCAGTTAGCGAGATATAAGTAGGTCCCTATGCAATTCACTCCTGACAGTGCGTGGAAAATTACCGGCTTTGCCCGTGAAATCAGCCCGGCTTATCGTCAGAAACTGTTGTCACTTGGCATGCTGCCCGGCTCCTCCTTCAACGTGGTACGCGTCGCCCCGCTCGGCGATCCTATCCATATCGAAACGCGTCGCGTAAGCCTGGTATTGCGTAAGAAAGATCTGGCGTTATTAGAAGTGGAAGCGGTTTCCTGTTAATACAGTGAGTCTATAAAAATGAAAAAACTAACCATTGGTTTAATTGGTAATCCTAATTCCGGCAAGACAACCTTATTCAACCAGCTCACCGGCGCGCGCCAGCGTGTAGGTAACTGGGCTGGCGTTACCGTTGAGCGTAAAGAAGGTCATTTCGCCACAACGGACCATCAGGTCACGCTGGTGGATTTACCTGGCACCTATTCACTGACGACAATCTCATCCCAGACCTCTCTCGATGAGCAAATTGCCTGTCACTATATTTTGAGCGGCGACGCAGATCTGTTGATCAACGTGGTCGATGCGTCAAACCTTGAACGCAACCTCTACCTGACGTTGCAACTGCTTGAGTTGGGCATCCCCTGCATCGTCGCGTTGAATATGCTGGATATCGCAGAAAAGCAGCAAATCCGTATCGATATCGACGCCCTCTCAGCACGTCTTGGCTGCCCGGTGGTTCCGCTGGTTTCCACCCGCGCCCGCGGCATTGAAGCGCTGAAACTGGCGATCGACCGCTACAAAGAAAACGACACCGTCGAGCTGGTCCATTATGCCCAGCCGCTGTTGCAGGAAGCGGATTCCCTCGCCGACGCGATGGCCAAAGACATGCCACTGAAACAGCGCCGCTGGCTGGGTCTGCAGATGCTGGAAGGCGATATCTACAGCCGCGCTTACGCCGGTGATGCCGCGCAAAACCTCGATGCTTCCATCGCACGCCTGAGCGAGACTATGGACGATCCGGCGCTGCACATCGCCGATGCGCGCTATCAGTGCATTGCCGCTATCTGCGATACCGTCAGCAATACTCTGACGGCAGAGCCGAGCCGTTTCACCACCGCGGTAGATAAAATCGTCCTTAACCGCTTCCTCGGACTGCCGATTTTCCTGTTCGTGATGTACCTGATGTTCCTGCTTGCCATTAACATCGGCGGCGCGCTGCAACCGTTGTTTGACGTCGGCTCCGTAGCGCTCTTTATCCATGGTATTCAGTGGATTGGCTACACGCTGCACTTCCCGGACTGGCTAACCATCTTCCTGGCCCAGGGCCTTGGCGGCGGGATTAACACCGTGCTGCCGCTGGTACCGCAAATCGGCATGATGTATCTGTTCCTCTCCTTCCTTGAAGACTCCGGCTACATGGCGCGCGCCGCGTTTGTGATGGACCGTCTGATGCAGGCGCTGGGACTGCCGGGCAAATCGTTCGTCCCGCTGATCGTCGGCTTTGGCTGTAACGTACCGTCCGTGATGGGCGCACGTACGCTGGACGCCCCGCGTGAGCGTCTGATGACCATCATGATGGCGCCGTTTATGTCCTGCGGCGCACGTCTGGCGATTTTCGCCGTGTTTGCCGCGGCGTTCTTTGGTCAGAACGGTGCACTAGCGGTCTTCTCGCTGTACGTACTGGGTATCGTGATGGCGGTGTTGACCGGCCTGATGCTCAAACACACCATCATGCGTGGTGAAGCAACGCCGTTCGTGATGGAGCTGCCGGTATACCACGTGCCGCACATCAAGAGTCTGATCATTCAGACCTGGCAGCGCCTGAAAGGCTTTGTTCTGCGTGCGGGTAAAGTCATCATCATCGTCAGCATTTTCCTCAGCGCGTTTAACAGCTTCTCGCTGAGCGGAAAAATCGTCGACAACATCAACGACTCTGCGCTGGCCTCCGTTAGCCGTGTTATTACTCCAGTGTTTAAACCGATTGGCGTTCACGAAGATAACTGGCAGGCAACCGTAGGTTTGTTCACCGGCGCGATGGCGAAAGAAGTGGTAGTTGGTACACTGAACACGCTCTATACCGCAGAAAACATTCAGGAAGAAGAGTTCAATCCGGCAGATTTCCACCTTGGCGACGAGCTGCTCGGTGCGGTGGATGAAACCTGGCAAAGCCTGAAAGACACCTTCAGCCTGAGCGTACTGGCCAACCCTATCGAAGCCAGCAAGGGCGACGGAGAAATGGCGACGGGCGCAATGGGCGTGATGGGTGAGAAATTTGGCAGCGCCGCCGCCGCGTACAGCTACCTGATCTTTGTTCTGCTGTATGTGCCGTGCATTTCAGTGATGGGCGCTATCGCACGTGAATCCAGCCGTGGCTGGATGGGCTTCTCGGTTTTGTGGGGGCTGAATATCGCTTATTCACTGTCAACGCTGTTTTATCAGGCGGTCAGCTACAAAGAACACCCGACCTACAGCCTGGTGTGCATTTTAGCGGTCATCCTGTTTAACATCGTGTTGCTGGGCCTGCTGCGTCGAGCACGTAGCCGTGTGGACCTCGCACTGCTGGCGACCAACAGAACGGCAAGTTCCTGCTGCTCCAGCACGACTGGCGATTGCCACTAAGGTTATCGACAATGGCATCACTTATTCAGGTTCGTGATTTATTGGCTTTGCGGGGGCGCATGGAGGCGACACAAATTAGCCACACACTGCACACCCCGCAGCCGATGATTGACGCCATGCTGAATCAGTTAGAAAAGATGGGCAAAGCGGTGCGGATTCAGGAAGATGCCGATGGGTGTCTTTCCGGAAGCTGCAAAAGTTGCCCGGAAGGTAAAGCCTGCCTGCGCGAATGGTGGGCTTTACGCTAATCAGATGCTCTTTGCCGGATGGCGCTACGCTTATCCGGCCTACAAATGGTGCAAACGTCCAGGCCGGATAATTCGTTTATGCAGATATCCGGCTTTTTTGCGTAATGGATTCCACATAGATTTCATTATTTCAGCAAAAAAGATCTATCCTCCAGCCAGCTACCCGCGAAGGTGATGGTTACATTTACACCATTATTGAACATCAAAGCAGCGCCGATGCTCACATGGCATTTCGGCTAATGCGTTATGCTATTGCGGTAATGCATCGTCATTTGGCTGCAGGCCACAAGAAACTCCCGCTGGTGATACCCATGCTTTTTTATCATGGTTCAGCAAGCCCATACCCCTATTCACTTTGTTGGCTGGACGAGTTTGATGACCCGGAGTCCGCCAGACAACTTTATAGCACCGCGTTTCCACTGATCGATATCACCGTTGTACCCGATGACGAGATTATGCAGCACCGCCGGATGGCGCTGCTGGAGCTCATCCAAAAACATATACGTAAACGCGATTTGATGGGGTTAGTAGAAAAACTCGCCATCCTGCTTGTTAAAGGACACGCTAATGACAACCAGTTGAAAGCCCTGTTTAATTACCTGATGCAGGCCGGGGACACCGCGCGTTTTAGCGAATTTATTCACCAGGTCGCCGAACGTTTACCTCAACACAAGGAAAAGTTGATGACTATTGCCGAAAGATTACGTCAGGAAGGGCACCTTAATGGTCTTCAGGAAGGTCACAGGAAAGGGTTACGAGAGGGATTACAAGAGGGGTTACGAGAGGGTTTGCAACAAGGCAAACGTGAGGAAGCTCTGCGCATTGCAACAACCATGCAGGTTGATGGCATAGACCCGCTGACTATCTGCAGAATCACCGGCCTGACTGCTGAGGATCTGGCTACGTGCAGCCATTAATCCCCAGCCCGGCAGCATGATTCTACCGGGCAAAACAGCGGATTTATAGCCGCTGTTTTAACGCCACCAGCGCTGAGCAGAACTCCGCCGGATGCGAGATAAACGGCGCATGCGCCGCCTTAGCAAACACCAAAGACTCGCTCTGCGGCCAGAGGGCATCGAGCATTGGGACGACTTTGCGCGGAACCAGCCCGTCAAGATAGCCGTACAACCGCAGGAAAGGCATTTCCACCGAGCACAACGGCTCACGCAAATCGACCGTTTTCAGGATCTCCAGCCCGCCATTAAGTACCTCGACGTCCGGCATGGGTAATGCCAACACCGTTTTCTTCAGCGCTCGCGCATCCTGACGTGCGGTTTCCGTGCCCATCGTTTGCAACGCCAGAAAACGCTCCACTGTACGCTGGAAATCTTCGCTCAGCTGCTGCTGGAAGCCTGCCAGCACTTCTGGCTTGATGCCTGGCCACTCCTCGCGCGCGCTAAAGCAAGGGGAAGAGGCCACGGTCACCAGCGCCTGAACACGCTCAGGATGGGTTAACGCCACCTGGCTTGCAACCAGCCCGCCCAGGCTCCAGCCGAGCCAAATGGCTTTCTCCGGTGCCTGTTTTAATACTCGCTCAGCCATCTCTTCCAGCGACATCGCGCCGAAACCCTGGCTGCGGCCAAATCCCGGTAAGTCGACAAGATGCAGCGTGAAATGCGAGCTCAGTTCCTCGCTTATGCAATGCCACACCTCTGCATTCAGTCCCCATCCGTGCAGCAGCACAAGATGGCAATTTCCCGAACCCTGGGTCTGCCACCAGATGTCATTCATCAGTTACTGTTCTCTTTTAGCTAACAAGGATGTCTCTATGCTAACAGTACCAGGATTATGCTGGCTATGCCGAATGCCGCTGAGGTTGGGGCATTGGGGAATTTGCTCTGTCTGCACACGGGCAGTACGCCAGCATGACAGCCTGTGCCCACAGTGCGGGCTACCGGCCATTTACACCTCGCTTCCCTGTGGTCGTTGCCTACAAAAACCGCCGCCGTGGCAGCGGCTGGTCACCGTCAGCGACTATGTTCCGCCGTTGAGCGGGCTTATCCACCAGCTCAAGTTTTCGCGACGCAGCGAAACAGCCTCCGCTCTTTCGCGTTTGCTGTTGCTGGAGGTACTACAGGCCCGGCGCGTCAGCGCTCTTCCTCTGCCGGACAGGCTCGTCAGCGTCCCGCTCTGGCAGCGACGGCACTGGCGCAGGGGGTTTAATCAGAGCGAATTACTGTGTCGCCCACTGGCGCGCTGGCTGGGCTGCGACTGGGACAGCCGGACCATATCGCGGGTTCGGGCAACCGCCACGCAGCACCATCTCAGCGCCCGATTGCGTAAACGTAACCTGAAAAACGCCTTTCGCCTTGAATTGCCGGTGCAGGGACTCCATATGGTTATTGTGGATGATGTCGTCACTACCGGAAGTACCGTCGCGGAAATCGCGCAGCTGCTTTTACGCAACGGCGCGGCGACTGTCCAGGTATGGTGCCTGTGTCGAACCTTGTAGAGCCTCGATGATGGGCGTATTATAACCAAGTAAAATAGTCAACTATTAGGCCATTACTATGATCCATATTTCCGATGCTGCACAAGCGCACTTTGCCAAACTGCTGGCAAATCAGGAAGAAGGGACACAAATCCGCGTATTTGTGATTAATCCCGGCACGCCTAACGCTGAATGCGGCGTTTCTTATTGTCCGCCGGACGCCGTGGAAGCAACCGACACCGCCATTAAATTTGACCTGCTGACCGCATATGTTGATGAACTGAGCGCACCGTATCTGGAAGATGCAGAAATCGATTTCGTTACCGACCAGTTAGGCTCCCAGCTGACCCTGAAAGCGCCAAACGCCAAAATGCGTAAAGTTGCCGATGATGCACCGCTGATGGAACGCGTGGAGTACATGCTGCAATCGCAGATCAACCCGCAGCTGGCAGGCCACGGTGGTCGCGTCTCTCTGATGGAAATCACCGATGAAGGCTACGCCATTCTGCAGTTTGGCGGCGGCTGTAACGGCTGTTCAATGGTCGATGTGACGCTGAAAGAAGGTATCGAGAAGCAGCTGCTGGCTGAATTCCCGGAACTGAAAGGCGTTCGCGATTTAACCGAACACCAGCGTGGCGAGCACTCTTACTACTAGCGACCAGACTTGTAGGCCCGGTAAGACGCATCCGCGTCGCCATCGGGCATTGATGCCGGATAGCAGCGTAAACGCTTTATCCGGCCTACGCCCTTACATTTCTCTGCACGTACCCTGCAACAATCCCCCTCATAATTTGACCAGCCTCTCATAATTTAAATTTTGCCTGTCCAGGTGATTCTCAAGCGCAGTATGTTACCCGTATCATTCGTATCAGCACCCAAGACGCACATAACAGCCAGCGAAACTGATTAGTTTTACGGGCAATCAGCATTGGTGCTGTGAATACGCTGTTCCCGGTCGGGACAATCTGAATTTGTCATCTAAACACTGACGTTACCCATAACAAAGTAAAGGCCAGGTAAATCATGCCATTAGTCATCGTTGCTATCGGTGTAATCTTGTTACTCCTCCTGATGATCCGTTTCAAAATGAACGGTTTCATCGCTCTCGTCCTGGTGGCGCTTGCTGTCGGATTGATGCAAGGGATGCCACTGGATAAAGTCATTGGTTCGATTAAAGCCGGTGTCGGCGGAACCCTTGGCAGCCTCGCCCTGATTATGGGTTTTGGCGCCATGCTGGGCAAAATGCTGGCGGACTGCGGCGGCGCACAGCGCATCGCAACCACCCTGATTGCTAAATTCGGCAAAAAACATATTCAGTGGGCGGTAGTATTAACCGGCTTCACCGTTGGTTTTGCCCTGTTCTACGAAGTTGGTTTCGTACTGATGCTGCCGCTGGTGTTCACCATTGCCGCTGCTGCCAATATCCCGCTGCTGTACGTTGGCGTGCCGATGGCTGCCGCGCTGTCCGTAACGCACGGCTTCCTGCCGCCGCACCCGGGTCCGACTGCTATCGCCACTATTTTCCATGCAGATATGGGTAAAACCCTGCTGTTTGGTACGATTCTGGCAATCCCGACCGTTATTCTCGCCGGTCCTGTTTACGCACGTTTCCTGAAAGGTATCGATAAGCCGATCCCGGAAGGTCTGTACAGCGCGAAAACCTTCACTGAAGAAGAGATGCCAGGCTTTGGCGTCAGCGTCTGGACCTCTCTGGTCCCGGTGATCCTGATGGCGATGCGCGCCGTGGCAGAGATGATCCTGCCGAAAGGACATGCTTTCCTGACTGTTGCAGAATTCCTCGGTGACCCGGTTATGGCAACGCTTATCGCGGTGCTGATTGCTATGTTCACGTTTGGTCTGAACCGTGGACGTTCGATGGATCAGATTAACGACACGCTGGTGTCCTCAATCAAAATCATCGCGATGATGCTGTTGATTATCGGTGGTGGCGGTGCCTTCAAACAGGTCCTGGTTGATAGCGGCGTGGACAAATACATCGCTTCAATGATGCATGGCTCTAACGTGTCTCCACTGCTGATGGCATGGTCTATTGCGGCGGTCCTGCGTATCGCACTGGGTTCAGCAACCGTTGCGGCAATCACCGCTGGCGGGATTGTGGCACCACTAATTGCAACGACCGGCGTAAGCCCTGAGCTAATGGTTATTGCAGTCGGTTCCGGTTCTGTCATTTTCTCCCACGTGAACGATCCTGGCTTCTGGCTGTTCAAGGAGTACTTCAACCTGACTATCGGTGAAACCATCAAGTCATGGTCAATGCTGGAAACCATTATTTCAGTATGCGGCCTGGTAGGGTGCCTGCTGTTAAATATGGCAATCTGATGTAAAAAAGCCGGGTGGCGCTAGCGCCTACCCGGCTTAATTTCTTTACTTCTTCTTCGCCGCGGCTTTTCGCCGCTTATCCAAATCCTTAATCAGCTTGTTCACGCCCTCATCGGCAAACATCTGCTCCAGCGTGGCGGTGAGCTTACGCCGCCAGTTTTTGTACTGGTCGCTGGTCCCCGGAATGTTGACCGGTTCAGCCATATCCAGCCAGTCTTCCGGTTGCAGGCCCAGCAACGCGCTGTTGCTGTCAGCGATGTAGCGTTGCATGCCGCGATTAAGAATCGGCGTCATCGACATCAGTGACGCCTTGTGACCAGCACGTTTTGGCAGGCAGCCGTATTTGTGCAGCGCGTCCAACAGCCCCTGTTTCGCCAGCTCCCGATCCTGATACAACCCCCGCAGCACGACTTCATCCGGGTACAGGCCCAGCGCCTTACCCAACGTCAAATCGCCGCTATCCCAATAACCTTTAAGCGTAGGAAGGTCATGCGTCGCCGCGACTGCCATTGATTGTTCCGGGTACGCTTTCGGCGCACGGAAGTTTTTCTCATGGTCATTCTCGAAATAAAGCACTTTGTAGGAGTACACGCCGCTGTCGCGCAGCTTGCTGACGATCTCCACGGGAACGGTACCCAGATCCTCACCAATTACCATGCAGTGGTGACGTTTACTTTCCAGCGCCAGAATTGAAAGCAGATCGTCGACCGGATAGTGCACGTAAGCGCCGTGATCGGCAGTTTCACCGTAGGGGAACCACCACAGACGCAGCATCGACATAACATGGTCGATACGCAGCGCGCCGCAGTTCTGCATATTGGCGCGCAGCAGTTCGATAAACGGTTCGTAGGCGCGTGCCGTAATGATGTGCGGATCCATCGGCGGCAGCCCCCAGTTTTGCCCAAGCGGCCCAAGAATATCCGGCGGCGCGCCAACTGAGGCTTTCAGACAATACAGTTCACGGTCACACCAGGTCTCTGACCCACCTTCTGCCACACCAACCGCCAGGTCGCGATACAGTCCAATCGGCATCGCAAAACTCTGGCTGGTTTTCCAGCAGTCAGCAAACTGGGTATACGCCAGCCACTGTAACCACAGGTAGAAATCCACATCGTCACGATGTTCTTCGCAAAAGCGTTTTACCTCTGGCGAGTCCACTGACTGGAAAGCTTCCGGCCACACCGGCCATCCCCAGCGCAATGCGTCCTCTTTCACCTGATGCGCATGCAGCGCATCAAAGGCTGCCTGCCAGTAGAGGCTAACTCCTTCCTGAGCCACAAACTGGCGAAATGCCGCCATCTGCTCATCGTCACGTGCAGAGAAATTTTTCCACGCCATGCGCAGCGCCGTCATCTTCAGTGCGGTAACAGCAGAATAATCAACCCACTCACTATCGCGCGCACGTTGCAGGGTTTGCTGAGTTGTGGGCTTCAGCCACCAGCTTTGCGCCTCTTTGCTCAGATGAAAATCTTCCACTGCGTTGACGTCGATATATATGACGTTCAACCAGCGACGTGATGACGGGCTGTACGGGCTGGCGCTTTCCGGGTTCGCCGGATACAGCGCGTGAATAGGATTAAGCCCGATAAACGCGCCGCCGCGTTGCGCCACATCTACCAGCATGGCGCGGAGATCGCCAAAGTCGCCAATCCCCCAGTTTTTCTCTGAACGCAGGGTGTAGAGCTGAACGCATGCGCCCCACAGTTTTTGCCCCTCCAGCAGCGCCTGCGGTTCATAGCAGCGCTTTGGCGCCACAATGACACGACAGTGGGTGCGCAGCTCGCCCTGCGTCAATGTCAGCGTGTGATAGCCCTCCGACAGTTTCGTCGGAAGGTGAAAAGATTTGCCGCCGATGGCATGCCCTTTGTGCTGTACGCCATCTTCAGTGGTCAGCAGCCAGCTAAACTCTCCGCTTCCCTCAACCGCCAGCGACATTTTCTTACCGGCGGTATAAACCATGACATTCGGCACCGGAGTTACCGCCACCTGAGTGGCAGCGGTGGTGCGATGCATGGCGTCAAGCAAACGCCGCTTGGTTTCGGCGCCAATAGACTGCGGTTTGCCGTGAGCGTTAATGTAATTGGGGCTGATCCCCGCCGCCAGCGCGGCATTATCCAGACGTTTGCTTTCCATCGCGATTCCTTAGCGTTTCGCCTGCCAGATACGCGCCTGATAATCGCGGATGGAGCGGTCTGAACTGAACATGCCGCAACGGGCAGTATTCAGAATCGCTGCCCGGGTCCAGGCTTCCTGGTCACGATACAACACGTCAACCTGCTTCTGCGCTTCAACGTAAGCCGCAAAGTCCGCCATCACCAGATACGGGTCGCCGCCCTGCTTGCCGATACTGTGCAGCATCTGGTCAAAGGCATGCTTGTCTCCGTCGCTGTATTTCCCGCTTTCCAGCTCTTTTAGGACAGCATCCAGCACTTTGTCTTTTTTACGCCATTTCACCGGGTCGTAGCCTTTGGCTTTGAGCACCTTCACCTCTTCCACGGTATGACCAAAGATAAAGATATTCTCGTCGCCCACTTTTTCGGCGATTTCGACGTTTGCGCCATCCAGCGTACCGACGGTTAACGCACCGTTCAGCGCCAGCTTCATGTTACCGGTGCCGGAAGCCTCTTTCCCTGCGGTTGAAATCTGCTCAGAGATATCTGCCGCCGGGATCAGCATTTCCGCCGCCGAGACGCAGTAATCCGGCAGGAACACGACCTTCAGCTTGTCGCCAACTTTCGGGTCGTTATTGATAGTTTGTGCAACCTGGTTGATGGCGAAGATGATATTTTTCGCCAGGTAGTAACCTGGAGCCGCTTTCGCACCAAACAGGAATACGCGCGGCACACGATCTGCCTGCGGGTTCTCACGGATTTCTTTGTACAACGCCAGAATATGCAGCAGGTTGAGGTGCTGACGCTTGTACTCATGCAGACGTTTAATCTGAATATCAAAGATAGCGTTAGTCGTTATTTCAATACCGGTACGCGCTTTAATAAACTTCACCAGGCGCTCTTTGTTCGCCAGCTTGATGTCACGATACTGCTGACGGAACTTCGCGTCGTCAGCGTATTTTTCCAGATTAATCAGCTGGTCGAGATCGTTGGCCCACTCTTTTTTCAGCGATTTATCCAGCAGCGCAGCCAGCGCCGGGTTGCACTGCTTAATCCAGCGACGTGGGGTAATCCCATTGGTGACGTTGTGGAATTTGTTCGGCCACAGTTGGTGATATTCCGGGAACAGATCTTTCACCACCAGATCGGAGTGCAGCGCCGCCACACCATTAACCGCAAAGCCGCTGACCACGCACATGTTGGCCATGCGCACCTGTTTGTTGTGCACCACCGCCAGCTTCGCCCAGACTTCAGCATCACCCGGCCAGGTTTTATCGACCAGCGTCTTAAAGCGGTCGTTAATCTCTTTGATGATTTGCATATGGCGCGGTAATAGCGCTTTCACCAGCTTCTCATCCCAGCACTCCAGCGCCTCTGGCATCAAAGTGTGGTTGGTATACGCAAACGTCTTGCTGGTGATCGTCCACGCATCGTCCCAGCTCATCTGGTGCTTATCGATCAGCACGCGCAGCAGTTCAGGGATCGCAATAGTCGGGTGGGTGTCGTTCAGTTGAATAACTTCGTAGTCGGCCAGTTCGTGCAGTTTACGTCCCGCCAGATGATGGCGGCGCAGAATATCGGCTACGGAGCAGGCGCACTGGAAGTACTGCTGCATCAGGCGCAGCTTTTTACCCGCCGTGTGGTTGTCGTTCGGGTACAGCACTTTGGTCAGTTTTTCAGCGTCGATACCCTGCTGCTCGGCGCGCAGGAAATCACCGTCGTTAAATTTGGTCAGGTTAAACGGATGCGCATGGCTGGCCTGCCACAGACGCAGCGGCTGCGCCACGCCGTTGCGGTAGCCGAGAACCGGTAGATCCCAGGCCTGACCGGTGATGATGAATCCCGGCTCCCAGTGGCCTTGTTTGCTGACCTTGCCGCCAATCCCTACCTGCACATCCAGCGCTTCGTTGTGGCGGAACCACGGGTAGCTGCCGCGATGCCAGTCATCCGGAGCTTCCATCTGTTGCCCATCAGCAAATGACTGACGGAATAAGCCGTACTGATAGTTGAGGCCATAGCCCGTCGCCGACTGGTCAACCGTTGCCATCGAGTCGAGGAAACACGCAGCCAGACGGCCCAGCCCCCCGTTCCCCAACGCCGGATCGGTTTCTTCTTCCAGCAAGTCGGTCAGGTTAATGTCGTGTGCTTTCAGCTCGTCGCTCACCGCCTGATACCAGCCCAGGTTGAGCAAGTTGTTCCCCGTCAGACGGCCAATCAAAAACTCCATTGAGATATAGTTAACATGGCGCTGATTTTTTGCCGGTTTCACCGCAGGCTGGGCGCTGAGTAACTCAGCCAACGCCCCACTCACGGCCTGCCACCACTGGCGCGACGTCATTTCGTGAGCCGACGATAAACCGAAGCGCTGCCACTGACGCGTCAGGGCAGCCTGAAATTGATCTTTGTTGAAAGTAGGCTGTGACATAGGGATTCCAGGTCCTTAGGTAATAAACAACGTTATCGCTAGTTTGCCAGGCTCGTTGTTGACCTTCCTCATCCTGCCAGGGATTAGGTAGGGAGGAGGAGCGGGGATGAGCGTTAAAATGTGATCGCCGCCACTTTACGAGGGGTATTATGGCTGATAAATACGCAGGCTCTGCGCATACCCCTGAAATGCATCGCGGTTTTCGCATTAATCAAAAGGGATTATCCAGACAATATCAAACAGGAAGATGACATTTAGAAAAAATATGTAAACGGAGAAATAGTTTCTAACCTGAAATACACATTCTGCTTGAGATATTTCACATGAAAGTTTTAAGTCGAGCACAAAATTCATCGACTTTTATTCATCACCACAGTAACCATATAAAAGAAGAGGAGTTATTCCGCCCCGTAAAAATAACGCTGGATCCAGTCACCATGCCTGTTGCGACTCTTTAAAACAATTATTGCAATAGATGTATAGATTTGTGACATAGTGCAAAATCAGACACACAAAAAGTCCGCTTAGCTTGCAATAAATCCCGTTCTGGCCGACCTTATATCTATTAATTACGAAGCGCAAAAAAAATCGTTTTCCCCCATATTCACACAGTGAAGTGACTAACTTATGTTGATTCCGTCTAAATTAAGTCGTCCGGTTCGACTCGACCATACGGTGGTTCGTGAGCGCCTGTTGGCTAAACTTTCCGGCGCGAACAATTTCAGGCTTGCCCTGATAACAAGTCCTGCTGGTTATGGAAAAACAACGCTTGTTTCACAATGGGCGGCGGGGAAGAACGAATTAGGCTGGTATTCCCTGGATGAAGGCGATAACCAGCAAGAGCGCTTCGCCAGCTATTTGATTGCGGCAATCCAACAGGCGACCGGTGGGCACTGCACCACCAGCGAAGCCATGGTGCAAAAACGCCAGTATGCCAGCCTGACTTCACTGTTTGCCCAGTTGTTCATTGAACTGGCAGAGTGGCATCGTCCACTCTATCTGGTCGTGGATGATTATCATCTGATCTCCAATCCAGCCATCCACGAAGCGATGCGTTTTTTCCTGCGCCATCAGCCGGAGAATCTGACGTTAGTCGTGCTGTCGCGAAACCTACCGCAACTGGGCATTGCCAACCTGCGCGTACGCGATCAACTGCTGGAAATCGGCAGTCAGCAGTTGGCGTTTAACCACCAGGAAGCCAAACAATTCTTTGACCGTCGCCTGTCCTCCCCGATTGAGGCTGCGGAAAGTAGCCGCATGTGCGATGACGTTGCAGGCTGGGCCACGGCGTTACAGCTGATCGCCTTATCTGCCCGTCAGAACAACCATTCCGCCCACCAGTCGGCACGACGTCTGGCCGGTATCAACGCCAGCCATTTATCCGATTATCTGGTCGATGAAGTCCTGGACAGCGTCGATATCGGAACCCGCCATTTCCTGCTAAAAAGCGCCATCCTGCGCTCGATGAACGATGCGCTGATTGTTCGGGTCACGGGCGAAGAAAACGGCCAAATGCGGCTGGAGGAAATTGAGCGCCAGGGATTATTCCTGCAGCGGATGGATGATGTCGGCGAATGGTTTAGCTATCACCCGCTATTTGGCAGCTTTTTACGCCAGCGTTGCCAGTGGGAGTTAGCTACCGAACTTCCCGAAATACACCGCGCCGCCGCTGAAAGCTGGATGGCGCAAGGTTTTCCGACCGAAGCCATCCACCACGCGCTGGCGGCAGGCGACGCCCATATGCTGCGCGACATTCTGCTCAATCATGCGTGGGGGCTGTTTAACCACAGCGAACTGGCATTACTTGAAGAATCATTGAAAGCTCTGCCGTGGGAAAGCCTGCTGGAAAATCCGCGTCTGGTTCTGCTGCAAGCCTGGCTGATGCAAAGCCAGCACCGCTACGGCGAGGTGAATACCCTGCTGGCGCGCGCTGAGCAGGAAATGAAAGGCGATATGGAACAGACGCTACATGCTGAATTTAACGCCCTGCGAGCGCAGGTCGCGATTAACGACGGAAATCCTGATGAAGCCGAGCGTCTGGCGAAACTGGCGCTGGATGAATTACCCATCGCCTGGTTCTATAGCCGAATTGTCGCCACCTCGGTACACGGCGAAGTTCTGCACTGTAAGGGCGACCTCACGCGTTCTCTGGCGTTGATGCAGCAAACCGAACAAATGGCGCGCCATCATGACGTCTGGCATTACGCCCTGTGGAGTCTTATTCAGCAAAGTGAAATCTTGTTTGCCCAGGGCTTTTTGCAGGCCGCCTGGGAAATCCAGGAAAAAGCGTTCCAACTGATCAAAGAGCAGCACCTCGAACAGCTGCCGATGCACGAGTTCCTGGTGCGCATTCGTGCGCAGCTCCTGTGGGCATGGGCGCGCCTGGACGAAGCGGAAGCGTCTGCTCGCTCGGGTATTGAACTACTTTCCACCTTCCAGCCGCAGCAGCAGCTACAGTGTCTGGCGCTGCAGGTTCAGTGTTCGCTGGCGCGTGGCGATCTGGACAACGCGCGTAGCCTGCTCAACCGTCTGGAAAACCTGCTGGGTAATGGCCACTATCACAGCGACTGGATCTCGAACGCTGATAAAGTCCGGGTGATTTACTGGCAAATGGTCGGCGACAAAAATTCAGCCGCCAACTGGCTGCGCCACACGCCGAAACCGGAATTCGCCAATAACCACTTCCTGCAAGGACAGTGGCGCAACATCGCCCGTGCGCAGATCCTGCTGGGCGAGTTTGAACCGGCTGAGATTGTGCTGGAAGAGTTGAATGAAAATGCGCGCAATCTGCGCCTGATGAGCGATCTGAACCGTAACCTGCTGCTGCTTAATCAATTGTACTGGCAGGCGGGGCGCAAAAATGACGCACAGCGGGTGTTGCTCGACGCCCTGCAACTGGCGAACCGCACCGGGTTCATCAGCCACTTTGTGATCGAAGGCGAGGCCATGGCGCAGCAGTTACGCCAGCTGATTCAGCTCAACACATTACCGGAACTTGAACAGCATCGTGCGCAGCGTATTTTGCGCGAGATTAACCAGCATCACCGCCACAAATTCGCCCACTTTGATGAAGGATTCGTTGAACGCCTGCTCACCCACCCGGACGTCCCGGAGCTGATCCGTACCAGCCCGCTGACCCAGCGTGAATGGCAGGTTCTCGGTCTGATTTATTCTGGCTACAGCAACGAGCAGATTGCCGGTGAGCTGGCTGTTGCCGCGACGACCATTAAGACGCACATCCGCAATTTGTACCAAAAGCTCGGCGTGGCGCACCGCCAGGATGCGGTGCAACATGCGCAGAAACTGCTGAAGATGATGGGGTATGGCGTTTAGTTAACGCCTGATGCGCTATGCGTATCAGGCCTGGAACCCGCTTAGCACAACTCTAACTGGATATGATGGTCAGCAATGACCTGCATCACGCCAGCAGGCGGTAGCGTGTCGGTATATACTGCATCCACCATGCTGATACTGCCCATGTTCACCATCGCATTACGCCCAAACTTCGAATGATCCACCACCAGCATCACATGACGTGAATTCTCAATAATGGCGCGTTTGGTGCGAACTTCGTGATAATCAAATTCCAGCAGCGAACCATCGCTGTCGATACCGCTTATCCCTAAGATGCCAAAGTCCAGACGGAACTGTGAAATAAAGTCGAGGGTCGCTTCGCCCATAATACCGCCGTCACGGCTACGCAGTTCGCCACCGGCCAGAATAATGCGGAAATCCTCTTTTGCCATCAGCGTATTCGCCACATTGAGGTTGTTGGTCACAATGCGCAGGTTGCTGTGATTAAGCAGCGCATGAGCGACCGCTTCCGGCGTGGTGCCGATATCAATAAACAGCGTGGAGCCATTCGGGATCTGCGTGGCGACTTTGCGGGCAATGCGCTCTTTTTCCGCCGTCTGCGTCGCTTTACGGTCATGCCATGGCGTGTTGACCGAGCTGGAGGGCAGCGCCGCGCCGCCGTGATGGCGCAAAATCATGTTCTGATCGGCCAGATCGTTGAGATCGCGGCGAATCGTCTGTGGGCTGACGGAGAAATGCTCCACCAGCTCCTCGGTGCTGACGTATCCCTGTTTTTTTACCAGTTCGATGATCGCGTCATGTCGTTGTGTTTGCTTCATTATGGTTCCCTGAAATTACGTTCGTTTTCGCACATGAATAGTATCAGCAAATGCCATTGCCAGACCGACGGCCAGCCCGGCGATATGCGCGCCGTTCGCCATCGACATGCCGAACAAATCAAACCAGCCGGCAACAATCCACATCAACGCAAAGATAATCAAACCACGCTGCAGGAAAATACCGCTCTGCGGATCGCGCTCGCCGCGCAACCACACGTAGCCCATCAGCGCATATACCACGCCAGACAATCCACCAAACCACGGGCCGCTAAATTTCTGCTGAACATAACCGCTCAACAGGGCGCTGATCACGGTAATAACAATCAGTTTTCCACTGCCCAGACGCTTTTCAACCGCACCGCCGAGATACCACCACCACAGCAGGTTGAACAGAATGTGCATCAGTGAGAAGTGCATAAACGCGTGGGTGAAATAACGCCAGAATTCAAATTTCAGCGTAGGATCAAACGGCCATGCCAGCCAGAGCATAACCGCCTGGTCACCCATCACATTCATTGCGATAAACACCAGCACACACGCGGCCATCACCGCCCAGGTCACCGGACCCGCACGTTCGCGCAACGTGGCAAGAAACGGATAGCGTTGATAGCGCAAACCGCTGTCGGTCTGCCCTGACTGCCAGCTTGCCGCCAGATAGCGCGGATCGCCCGGGTTCTCCAGAAATCGCGCCAGTTCAGCATGCACGCGCTCAGCCTGGGACTCATCCGCCAACCAGACATCCGTTTGCTGATGTTGTTGAATCGTCAGGATAACGCCCTGTGTCGCCATATAATCAACAAATGCCTGCGCCACGCGGGGGTTAGCAAAAGAGGTAATCATCAACATGGTTGCTGTCGCTTCATCCACACAAAAGAGGACAGTATATATATCCTGCCCGTTTCAGGCTGCATCTTTGTTAGCTTACGAACCGTATGCCACTTCTGCCGGAAAATGTCGATGCCAGGCATCGAAGCCGCCGTCAACGCTGTAAACCGCGTCATAACCCTGCTGCAGAAGATATTGCGCCGCGCCTTTACTGCTGTTGCCGTGATAACACATCACCAACACGGTGGTGTCGAAATCATGCTCACGCATAAATGACCCCAGCGTGTCGTTCGTCAGATGAAACGCCTGCGGGGCGTGCCCCATGGCATAGCTTTGCGGATCGCGGATATCCACTAACACCGCAGCTCCCTGATGCAGCTTCTGATGCGCTTCTTCGACATTAATACATTCAAACTGATCCATTGCTCTCTCTTCTTTATTAGCAGGTGACGCTTTTCGAACATGTTACTTCTTAGTGTACGTCCCGACGGCAGTTAAACACCATAATGTTATATGTATCACTGTAAATTGTTTATCCGATGTTACCAATGGCGCGATTCTTTGCTATTATGCTCGATAACGAACATTAATGAGCTATAACGAAAGTGCGAGAGGCCAGCATGGAAACCAAAGATCTGATTGTGATAGGTGGAGGCATCAACGGTGCCGGTATCGCGGCAGATGCCGCTGGACGCGGATTATCCGTACTGATGCTGGAAGCACAGGATTTAGCCTGCGCGACCTCCTCCGCCAGCTCCAAACTCATCCACGGTGGCCTGCGCTACCTGGAACACTACGAATTTCGTCTGGTGAGCGAAGCGCTGGCCGAACGTGAAGTGCTGTTGAAAATGGCACCACATATCGCCTTCCCAATGCGCTTTCGTCTGCCCCATCGCCCGCACCTGCGTCCGGCGTGGATGATCCGTATTGGTCTGTTTATGTACGATCATCTGGGCAAACGCACCAGTTTGCCAGGTTCTACCGGTTTGCGTTTTGGCGCGGATTCCGTAATGAAACCCGAGATTGTGCGCGGTTTCGAATATTCTGACTGCTGGGTAGACGATGCACGACTGGTTTTGGCAAATGCCCAAATGGTCGTACGCAAAGGCGGAGAAGTGTTAACCCGCACGCGCGCCACCTCCGCTCGCCGTGAAAACGGTTTGTGGATTGTTGAAGCCGAAGATATCGATACCGGCAAAAAGCACACCTGGCAGGCGCGCGGTCTGGTCAACGCCACCGGCCCGTGGGTGAAAGAGTTCTTCGACGACGGCATGCACCTGCCATCGCCGTACGGTATTCGCCTGATTAAAGGCAGCCACATCGTGGTGCCGCGCGTCCATACCCAGAAACAGGCTTACATCCTGCAAAACGAAGATAAACGTATTGTGTTTGTCATCCCATGGATGGACGAATTCTCGATCATCGGGACGACCGACGTCGAATACAAAGGCGACCCAAAAGCGGTGAAAATTGATGAGAGTGAAATCAATTACCTGCTGAAGGTCTACAACGCGCACTTTAAGAAACAGCTGGGCCGTGATGATATCGTCTGGACTTACTCAGGCGTGCGCCCGCTGTGCGACGACGAGTCCGACTCGCCGCAGGCTATCACCCGTGATTACACGCTGGATATCCATGATGAAAACGGCAAAGCGCCGCTGCTGTCGGTCTTTGGCGGCAAGCTGACGACCTACCGTAAGCTGGCTGAACATGCGATGGAAAAACTGGCGTCGTACTATCAGGGCATTGGGCCTGCATGGACCAAAGAGTGCATTCTGCCAGGCGGTGACATTGGCGGCGATCGCGAAGACTACGCGGCCAAACTGCGCCGTCGCTACCCGTTCCTGACCGAGTCGCTGGCGCGCCATTATTCTCGCACCTACGGCAGCAACACCGAATGGGTCATCGGCGAAGCCACCTCGCTTGCCGAGTTAGGTGAAGACTTTGGCCATGAGTTTTATGAGGCCGAGCTGAAATATCTGGTCGATCACGAATGGGTTCGTCGTGCGGAAGATGCGTTGTGGCGTCGCACGAAAGAAGGTATGTGGCTGAACGCTGAGCAGCAGTCACGCATGACCCAGTGGCTGGCTGAATACATTGAGAAGCACCAGCTGTCGCTGGCGTCCTGATAAAAATGCCGGATGGCGGCGACGCCTTATCCGGCCTACAAAAGTGCATAAACGTAGGCCGGGCAAGCGAAGCGCCCCCGGCCTCGTGTTTTACAACCGCACCGAATCAATATGCCAGATGTTTTCGGCGTACTCTTTGATCGTCCTGTCCGACGAGAAGTAGCCCATGTTGGCGATATTAATCATCGACTTGGTGGTCCACTCTTCCGGATGACGATACAGTTCATCAACCTTATCCTGGCAATCAACATAGCTGCGATAATCCGCCAGCACCTGATAGTGGTCGCCAAAGTTGATCAATGAGTCCACCAGGTCGCGATAGCGTCCCGGCTCCTCAGGACTAAATACGCCGCTGCCAATCTGCGTCAGCACCTGGTGCAGCTCTTCGTCTTTCTCATAATACTCACGCGGCTTGTAGCCCTGACTACGTAAGGCTTCAACCTCTTCCGCCGTATTACCAAAGATAAAGATATTTTCTGCGCCCACATGTTCCAGCATCTCGACGTTGGCACCATCCAGCGTACCGATGGTCAACGCGCCATTCAGCGCAAATTTCATGTTACTGGTCCCGGAGGCTTCGGTCCCGGCCAGTGAAATCTGCTCAGACAGATCGGCAGCAGGAATAATCACCTGCGCCAGGCTAACGCTGTAATTAGGGATAAACACCACTTTCAGTTTATCGCCAATTTGCGGATCGTTGTTGATCACTTTCGCGACGTCGTTGATCAGATGAATGATGTGCTTCGCCATGTAATAGGCCGAAGCCGCTTTACCGGCGAAGATATTCACACGCGGCACCCACTCAGCGTCAGGATCGGCCTTAATGCGGTTGTAGCGAGTGATCACATGCAGCACGTTCATCAACTGACGTTTGTATTCGTGAATACGCTTGATCTGCACATCAAACAGCGATTTCGGATTCACTACCACGTTAAGCTGCTGGGCAATGAGCGTGGCCAGACGTTTTTTGTTCTCCAGCTTCGCTCGGCGTACCGCCTGGTTCACCAACGGGAAATCACAGTGCTGTTCAAGCTCGCTCAACTGGCTGAGATCGGTACGCCAGGTGCGGCCAATATTCTCATCCAGCACCTCAGAGAGCGGCGGGTTAGCCAGCGCCAGCCAGCGACGCGGCGTCACGCCGTTGGTAACGTTGCAGAAGCGGGTCGGGAAGATCTTCGCAAAGTCAGCAAACAGCGACTGTACCATCAGGTTGGAGTGCAGTTCCGACACGCCGTTAACCTTGTGGCTCACCACCACCGCCAGCCATGCCATACGCACCCGGCGGCCGTTGGATTCATCGATGATCGACGTCCGCCCCAACAGACCCGTATCGCTCGGATACTGCTCCTGCAGCGTTTTCAGGAAGTAATCGTTAATCTCAAAGATGATTTGCAGGTGGCGCGGCAGAATTTTACCCAGCATATCCACCGGCCAGGTTTCCAGCGCCTCGCTCATCAGCGTATGGTTGGTATACGAGAAGACCTGACAGCACACCTCAAAGGCATCGTCCCAGCTAAACTTGTGCTCATCAATCAGCAGACGCATCAGCTCAGGGATCGACAGCACCGGATGGGTGTCATTGAGGTGAATAGCAATTTTGTCCGCCAGGTTGTCGTAGGTTTTGTGCAGTTGGTAATGACGACTCAGGATATCCTGCACCGTGGCGGAGACCAGGAAATACTCCTGACGCAAGCGCAGCTCGCGTCCCGAATAGGTGGAGTCATCCGGATACAGCACGCGGGAAACGTTCTCGGAGTGGTTTTTATCTTCCACCGCCGCAAAGTAATCGCCCTGATTGAATTTACCAAGGTTGATTTCGCTACTGGCCTGTGCATTCCACAGGCGCAGCGTGTTGGTGGCATCAGTGTCGTAACCGGGGATAATCTGGTCGTAGGCAACCGCGAGGATCTCTTCAGTTTCTATCCAGCGCGTTTTCTTGCCTTCCTGCTGAATACGCCCGCCAAAACGCACTTTGTAGCGCGTATTGTGGCGTTTGAACTCCCATGGGTTACCGTATTCCAGCCAGTAGTCCGGCGACTCTTTCTGTCGGCCATCAACAATGTTTTGCTTGAACATGCCGTAGTCATAGCGAATACCGTAGCCACGTCCCGGCAGTCCCAGCGTTGCCAGCGAGTCCAGGAAGCAGGCCGCCAGGCGCCCGAGGCCACCGTTGCCAAGACCCGGGTCGTTTTCTTCGTCGATCAGATCTTCAAGATCCAGCCCCATGCCTTCCAGCGCATTTTTGACATCGTCATAAATCCCCAACGATAACAGTGCATTGGAAAGCGTGCGGCCAATCAGGAACTCCATAGACAGGTAATAGACCTGACGAGTTTCCTGGGATAATTGCGCACGATTAGAACGCAGCCAGCGCTCCACGAGACGATCGCGCACCGCGAACAATGTGGCGTTCAGCCACTCATGTTTATTGGCAATGACCGGGTCTTTACCAATCGTGAACATCAGCTTGTAGGCAATAGAATGCTTAAGTGCCTCTACGCTGAGTGTGGGCGATGCATAAGTAAATGGAGCATTCATATAGGTGATTCCTGGATAACTATTTCAAGCGATAGTAAAGCTCACGGTATGACTTCGCCGCGACTTGCCAGCTAAAATCCATGGTCATGGCCTGACGTTGTACAAACCGCCACAGCGAAGGCCGGGACCACAATACGAAAGCACGCCGGATCGCCCGTAGCAGCGACCAGGCATTACTATCTTCAAATACAAACCCACTGGCGATACCGTCCGCCAGGTTCTCCAGCGAACTATCAGACACCGTATCAGCCAGCCCACCGGTACGTCGCACCAGCGGCAACGTGCCGTATTTCAGTCCATACAACTGCGTTAAGCCACACGGTTCAAAACGGCTGGGAACCAAAATGACATCGGCCCCACCCATGATGCGGTGCGAGAAGGCTTCGTGATAGCCGATCTGCACACCCACCTGCCCCGGATGTTCCGCCGCCGCGGCGAGGAAACCTTCCTGTAAAACCGGATCGCCCGCGCCAAGCAATGCCAACTGTCCACCCTGCTCTAACAGTCCCGGCAGCGCTTCCAGCACCAGATCCAGCCCTTTCTGACTGGTCAGACGGCTGACGACGGCAAACAGCGGCACTTTATCGTTAACCTTAAGTCCCATCGCGATCTGTAACTGCCGTTTGTTCTCCGCCTTCTCTTCCAGCGTGTCGCGCGTATAGCGCGACGCCAGCAGCAGATCGGTTTCCGGGCTCCAGATTTTTTCATCCACGCCGTTCAGTACGCCGGAAAGACGCCCTTCGCGATGACGCTGCTGCAACAACCCTTCCATGCCGTAGGCGAACTGCGCCTCGGTAATTTCCCGCGCGTAGGTCGGACTGACCGCCGTAATGTGGTCGGCGTAGTACAACCCGGCCTTCAGGAACGAAATCTGGCCGTTAAACTCCAACCCGTGCACATTAAAGAACGACCATGGCAATTGGATGTCATCCATATGCTTTGCATAAAACATGCCTTGATACGCCAGGTTGTGTACGGTGAACACCGATTTCGCCGGATGGCCACGCGCCGCCAGATATGCCGGTGCCAGGCCAGCGTGCCAGTCGTGCGCATGCACCACATCCGGGCGCCAGAATGGATCAAGGCCGCAGGCCATTTCACAGCCGACCCAACCCAACAGCGCAAAACGCAGGACGTTATCGGTATAAGCGAACAGGTTGGTGTCGTGATACGGGCTACCGGGACGGTCATAGAGATGTGGCGCATCAATCAGATAAATGCCGACGCCGTTGTAATGTCCGAACAACAGCGTTATCCGTCCGGCGAAGGTATCCCGACGCGTCACGACCTGCGCATCGGGAATGCCGCGACGAATATCAGGAAACGCCGGAAGCAATACGCGGGCATCCACACCGTCCGCAATTTGTGCCGCAGGTAACGCCCCAATAACATCCGCCAGCCCCCCGGTTTTTAACAGGGGGAACATCTCTGAACAAACGTGTAAAACCTGCATTATCGCTCCTGTTTGATTTGCAGTTTGCGTAGCATTTCACGCGTGACCAGCACAATGCCTTCCTCTGAGCGGTAGAAGCGACGAGCATCTTCTTCCGCATTTTCGCCAATCACCATGCCCTCAGGAATGATGCAGGCGCGATCGATAATGCAACGACGTAAGCGGCACGAACGTCCAACCCACACTTCAGGTAACAACACTGCCGAATCAATGTTACAGAAAGAATTCACCCGCACGCGCGGAAACAGTACGGACTGCACCACCACCGAACCCGAAATAATACAGCCACCGGAAACCAGCGAGTTCAGCGTCATGCCGTGGCTGCCGGAACGGTCCTGAACAAATTTCGCCGGTGGCAGCGATTCCATGTGCGTTCGGATTGGCCAGTCCTGGTCGTACATATCCAGTTCAGGCGTCACCGAAGCCAAATCGAGGTTCGCCTTCCAGTAGGCCTCCAGCGTTCCCACATCGCGCCAGTACGGCTCGGATTCCGGGTCAGACTGCACGCAGGACAACGGGAATGGATGTGCATACGCCATGCCAGCTTCGGTGATTTTTGGGATGATGTCTTTGCCAAAATCGTGACTGGAGTTTTCATCGAGATCATCTTCCGCCAGCAGTTCATACAGATAATCGGCGTTGAAGATGTAGATCCCCATACTGGCAAGCGATTTGGTCGGATCGCCTGGCATAGCTGGCGGGTTGGCGGGTTTTTCAACGAATTCGATAATTTTGTCGTTTTCATCAACATCCATTACGCCAAACGCGCTGGCTTCTTCGATCGGCACAGGCATACAGGCCACGGTGCAGCGCGCGCCTTTCTCGACGTGGTCGATCAGCATGCGTGAGTAGTCCTGCTTATAAATATGATCGCCCGCGAGGATCACCACATATTCCGCTTTATAGCGTCGAATGATATCCAGGTTTTGGGTCACCGCGTCCGCCGTGCCGCGATACCAGTTTTCACCCTGCATTCTCTGCTGGGCAGGCAGCAGATCGACGAACTCGTTCATCTCTTCGCTAAAGAACGACCAGCCGCGCTGAATATGCTGCACCAGCGTGTGGGACTGGTACTGAGTGATTACGCCGATGCGGCGGATCCCGGAGTTAATACAGTTGGATAAAGCAAAATCGATAATGCGGAACTTACCGCCGAAGTGCACGGCAGGCTTGGCTCGTTTGTTGGTTAAATCTTTCAGACGGGTTCCGCGGCCACCGGCCAGGATCAGGGCAACAGATTTTAATGGCAGCTGGCGCGCCAACATTACACGATCGTTCTTCTCTAAACTCACCATGACTAACTCCTTTTTATCTTCTCTGGAACACACACAGTCCGTGCGCAGGTCCCTGCCAGACAGCCGTAAGCACCGGATTATCCTCTCCGGCAAATGGGGGAATGGCGTGCCATTCCCCTTCAGGTAAAACGATATCTGTCACCTCAAGCGTGGCGTTTATTGCAATCAGAAAACGGTCTGAAAGCTGGATTTGCATCTGCCTCGGGCCGTTTTGCCACTCATCCGCACTTAAGGGTTGTGCGTACTTATTCAGCCAACGAACATTGCCATCGCCCTCTTCCCACCAGCAATCCCCCGTTAATGCAGGTATTTGCCGGCGCAGATGAATCAGCGCGGCGGTAAATGTGGTTAGCCCACTGTTTGCCTGCTGCCAGTCCAGCCACGTTAAGGCGTTATCCTGACAGTAAGCGTTATTGTTGCCGTGCTGGCTATGACCATGCTCATCGCCCGCCAGCAACATCGGCGTCCCCTGGGAGAGCAACAGCGTGGTTAACAGCGCATGAATGCTGTCGCGCCGCCGTTCAATCAGGTCCAGCGTGCCGCCTAATCCTTCTTTACCATGATTGTCGCTGTAGTTATTGCTAGTGCCGTCGCGATTTTCCTCACCATTCGCTTCATTGTGCTTATTTGTGAAGCACACACAGTCGCGTAGCGTAAAACCGTCGTGCGCGGTCACCAGATTGACCGTGGCGCTGGGTTTGCGGCCATTGCGTTTAAACACATCGCTGGATGCAGCGAAACGTCCGGCAAACTCACCTAAAGACAGATTACGCTGAAGCCAGAAGCGTCGACTTGCGTCGCGAAAATGGTCATTCCACTCGGCAAACGGTGGTGGGAAATTCCCCACCTGATACCCGCCTTCACCAATATCCCACGGTTCCGCAATCAGTTTGACGCGAGAGAGCAGCGGACAGTTTTGGATCGCGGTAAACAGCGGCGCATCCTGACGAAACGCAGGCGTACGCCCCATGACGGATGCTAAATCAAAACGAAAGCCGTCCACGTGGCAGGTTTCCACCCAATAACGCAGGCATTCACATGCGTATTCCACAACGCCAGGATGGCTCAGGTTGAGGGTGTTCCCGCAGCCGGTCCAGTTGTAGTAATCACCATCGTCCCTGATCCAATAATAGCTACGGTTATCAATTCCGCGCAGGGAGAAGACCGGTCCTTCAAGATCCAGCTCGGCGCTATGGTTCAAAACGATATCGAGAATGACCTCAATCCCCGCTTTGTGCAGCGCTTTCACCGCATCACGAAACTCATCCAGCGCACTCTCTGGCGAGCAGGCATAGGCCGGATGCAGCGCGAACATCGCCACCGGGTTGTATCCCCAGTAGTTCGACAGGCCCAGCCGCTGAAGTCGCGGTTCGCTGGCAAAATGCGCCACCGGCAGCAGCTCCAGCGCGGTAATGCCGAGACGCTTGAAGTAATCGATCATCACTGGATGCCCCAGCGCTTTGTAGGTTCCGCGAATTTCTTCCGGCAGGTCAGGATGCAAATACGTCAGCCCTTTGACATGCGCTTCGTAAATCACGGTATTGCCCCACGGCGTGCGCGGCGGGGCATCATCCTCCCAGTCATAATGGTCGGACACCACCACGCCCTTCAGCGCGATGGCGGCGTTATCACGGTGATCCGGTTCATTTAGCCCGCCGTGCAGCAGCGGGTTATCTTTTAACTCGCCCTCGACCCGACGGGCGCAAGGGTCGAGCAGCAGCTTGGCTGGGTTAAACCGGTGGCCCTGCTGCGGTTGCCATGGGCCATGGACGCGATAGCCATAGCGCAGACCGGGCCGGGCGTTGGCCAGATAGCCGTGCCAGACATCACCGCTACGCCCCGGCAGGTCGTAGCGGAGTTCGCAACCGTCCTCGTCAAATACGCATAATTCAACGCGTTCAGCGTGGGCTGAGAAGAGTGTGAAATTGACACCATGGCCGTCATACGTTGCACCATGGGGGGTGGCGTTGCCGGTTGCCAGTTGCGTCATTCCCCCTCCCGAACCAGCCAGATCGTTGCCAACGGCGGCAATGTGAGGCTCAGTGAATGCTGACGACCATGACTGGCGATTTCATCACTGTGCACCGCACCGCCATTGCCGGTATTGCTGCCGTGGTAATGCATCGAGTCGGTGTTGAGGATCTCACGCCATTTCCCCGGCTGATTGATACCGAAGCGATAGCCGTGGCGGGGCACAGGCGTAAAGTTACTGACCACGATGATTTCATTGCCGACCTTGTCACGACGCACGAAAGCCAGCACCGAACGTTCGTTGTCATCCACCACCAGCCACTCAAAGCCATAGGCGTCAAAGTCGAGCTCGTGCAGCGCTTTGTGATGACGGTAGGTGTGGTTCAGATCGCGCACCAGACGCTGTACGCCGTGGTGCCAGTTGTCGCCGCCTTCCAGCAGGTGCCAGTCGAGGCTGGCGTCGTGGTTCCATTCACGTCCCTGCGCAAACTCGTTGCCCATAAACAGCAGTTTCTTGCCTGGGAAGGCCCACATCCAGCCGTAGTAGGCGCGCAGGTTGGCAAACTTCTGCCATGCGTCTCCCGGCATGCGATCGAGAATGGATTTTTTACCGTGTACCACTTCGTCATGCGACAGCGGCAGAACAAAGTTTTCGGTGTAGTTGTACAGCATACCGAAGGTCAGCTTGTCGTGATGGTACTGACGATGAACCGGGTCCAGTTTCATGTAGTCCAGCGTGTCGTGCATCCAGCCGAGGTTCCACTTATACCAGAACCCTAAACCGCCCATGTCCTGCGGTCTTGAAACGCCAGCAAAATCAGTGGACTCTTCCGCCATGCTCACCGCACCAGGCACCTGTTCGCCAAGAATACGGTTGGTATTGCGTAAAAACTCAATGGCTTCGAGGTTTTCACGACCGCCAAATTCATTTGGGATCCATTCCCCTTCTTTACGGCTGTAGTCGCGATAAATCATCGATGCCACGGCATCCACGCGCAGCGCGTCGATACCAAAGCGCTCAATCCAGTACAGGGCGTTGCCCACCAGATAGTTGCTGACTTCACGGCGACCGTAGTTGTAGATCAGCGTGTTCCAGTCCTGGTGATACCCTTCTCGCGGGTCGCTGTGCTCATACAGCCTGGTGCCATCAAACTCTGCCAGACCAAAGTCGTCCGACGGGAAATGGCCCGGCACCCAGTCAAGAATGACGTTCAGCCCCGCCTGATGCGCGGCATTCACAAAATAGCGGAAGTCATCGCGCGTACCAAATCGACGGGTCGGCGCATACATGCCGGTAGGTTGGTAACCCCAGCTACCGTCGAACGGATGCTCGTTAATCGGCAACAGTTCAAGGTGGGTAAAGCCCATCCACTTGGCGTAAGGCACCAGTTGATCCGCCAGCTCGCGGTAGCTCAGCCAGAAGTTGTTATCGGTATGACGACGCCATGACCCCAGGTGCACTTCATAGATAGAGATTGGCGCATCAAACTGGTTGGCTTTTTTACGCTCCTCGCTTTGCACCACTTTTTCCGGCAGACCACAGATAAGCGACGCGGTTTCCGGGCGCATTTGCGCTTCAAAGGCGTAAGGGTCCGCTTTGATTCGCAGCTTACCGTTGGCATCGATCATCTCATATTTATACAGCTGACCATGCTGCGCACCGGGGATAAACAGCTCCCAGATACCGCTTTCTTTGCGCAGGCGCATCGGGTGGCGACGGCCATCCCAGTAGTTGAACTGCCCAACCACTGACACGCGTTGAGCGTTAGGTGCCCAGACAGAGAAGCGCGTGCCGGTTACGCCATCCATGGTATCCGCATGCGCGCCCAGCGTTTCGTAAGGTCGCAGGTGCGTACCTTCAGATAACAGCCAGGCATCCATATCCTGGATCAGCGGGCCAAAACGATAAGGGTCATCAATCAGATTCTGCTGTCCATGCCAGACAACGGCCAACTGATAGCGAAAGAAATTTTTACGGCGGGGAAGTACTGCACAGAAAAAACCGCGAGAGTCGAGGCAGTCCAGCTTGCCGACTTTACGTCCGGTTTTGGGTTCGATCACCCACACTTCGGTGGCGTCAGGTAATAGGGCGCGGACTTCAAGTCCAGCGTCAGTTTGGTGCATACCGAGTACGGAAAAAGGATCCGCAAAATGGCCTGCAATTAGCGCATTAATCACGTCTCTATCGATACGAACGGACATGGTTGTCATCCTGTTTTATGGTGTCACCCCTTCCAACTGATTTTCGACATCAGGTAGCGACACTTTTTTTGACCTGAACGGCGCAGCACAATTGTGCATCCTCTCTGC
This sequence comes from Citrobacter youngae, assembly GCF_003818115.1. GTDB lineage: Bacteria > Pseudomonadota > Gammaproteobacteria > Enterobacterales > Enterobacteriaceae > Citrobacter > Citrobacter youngae. Next base: position 78,840 of record NZ_RPOI01000024.1, read on the forward strand.
GTCGTCCCACCTTCAGGCAACAACTTAATACCTCCGGTACTAAGTCACCCTTAAAGAATAGCCAATGCTTTATCTTACTCCTGGTAAAAAATGAAACATCTGCGCTTACTCCTGTATTACGCAAAAAAAAGGGTGACTCAGCACCCTTTGATCATTAACAAACCATTACGCCAGTTGACGTAACATGCGGCGCAATGGCTCCGCAGCACCCCAAAGCAGCTGGTCACCTACGGTAAAGGCTGACAGGAACTCCGGTCCCATATTCAGCTTACGCAGACGACCTACTGGCGTGGTCAACGTGCCGGTAACGGCCGCCGGGGTTAACTCACGCATGGTGATTTCACGATCGTTTGGTACTACTTTCGCCCACGGGTTGTGCGCCGCCAGCAGTTCTTCCACGGTCGGAATAGACACATCTTTTTTCAGTTTGATGGTGAACGCCTGGCTGTGGCAGCGCAGCGCGCCGACGCGCACGCACAGACCATCAACCGGGATCACGGAAGACGTGTTGAGAATTTTGTTGGTTTCCGCCTGTCCCTTCCACTCTTCACGGCTCTGACCGTTATCGAGCTGTTTGTCGATCCACGGAATCAGGCTACCGGCCAGCGGTACGCCAAAGTTATCAACCGGCAGTTCACCGCTACGGGACAGGGTCGTCACTTTACGTTCGATGTCGAGAATAGCAGAGGATGGGGTCGCCAGCTCCTCGGCCACATGGCCATACAGATGGCCCATCTGAGACAACAGCTCGCGCATATGACGCGCGCCGCCGCCGGAAGCCGCCTGATAGGTCGCCACGGAGACCCAGTCGACCAGGTCATTGGCAAACAGGCCACCAAGGGACATCAGCATCAGGCTAACGGTACAGTTACCGCCGACAAAGGTCTTAATACCTTTATTCAGGCCATCGGTGATGACATCCTGGTTAACCGGATCGAGAATAATGATGGCGTCGTCTTTCATACGCAGCGAAGAGGCCGCGTCAATCCAGTAACCCTGCCAACCGCTTTCACGAAGCTTTGGATAGATTTCGTTGGTATAATCGCCGCCCTGACAGGTCACGATGATATCGAGCGCCTTCAGCGCATCCAGACCAAAAGCGTCCTGAAGCGTGCCGGTCGCGGTTCCACCGAATGTCGGTGCCGCCTGCCCGAGCTGGGAAGTAGAAAAGAAAACAGGGCGAATGGCGTCGAAGTCACGCTCCTCAACCATGCGTTGCATGAGAACAGAGCCGACCATACCGCGCCAGCCGATAAAACCAACATTTTTCATAGCGTTTTTTTCCTGCAGAGATGTGTGCTGTGTTTATACGTAAAATCATTCAAAATGCATCGAGGCGGCAAGCGAAGAAATCCCCATGAGCATAGAAAACTATGCGATTGGGGTTTCTGAGTGAAGCCAACAAAGAGGCAGTTTGAAGGATGATGCGTATATGTATGCCAGTGTCCTGGTGGCATATCCTTCACCATACAAAATGCAGCCAAAGTCGCAAGTGAAATTAATCAATGATAGCGAAGCCATCAGTAATGCGACTTATCCCGCTGCGCAAGCAAGCAGAAAGTCCGTGGTAATTATCAGGGAATTTGAGTTATGAATGAAATCATTTCAGCGGCAGTTTTATTGATCCTGATTATGGATCCACTCGGAAATCTGCCCATTTTCATGTCCGTATTGAAACATACCGAACCAAAACGCCGCCGCGCGATTATGATTCGCGAGCTGTTCATTGCGCTGTTGGTGATGCTGATATTCCTGTTTGCGGGCGAGAAAATTCTGGCATTTCTTAACCTGCGCGCGGAAACCGTTTCTATCTCCGGGGGCATCATTTTGTTCCTGATCGCCATTAAGATGATTTTCCCCAGCGCCACCGGGAATAGCACCGGGCTTCCGGCGGGTGAAGAGCCGTTTATCGTTCCGCTGGCGATCCCGCTGGTAGCGGGTCCAACAATCCTGGCTTCACTAATGCTGTTGTCGCATCAGTATCCTAATCAGATGGGGCATCTGGTAATCGCCCTGCTGATCGCCTGGGGCGGTACGTTTGTGATTCTGTTGCAGTCGTCGCTGTTTTTGCGTCTGCTGGGGGAGAAAGGGGTGAACGCGCTGGAGCGCCTGATGGGGCTGATTCTGGTGATGATGGCCACCCAGATGTTCCTCGATGGTGTACGGATGTGGATGAAGGGGTGACCGTTTTGAAGCTGGAGAGCATGGCATTTCAGAGAACGATTCCGTTCACGTTATGTTCATTGCTTCTCTGAGATCTCGTCACCAGTGAACGTGTTAAGGGGGCTACGCAGCCCCCTTAACAATCCCGGCTCCCGGCAGGAAAATTGCCACTTCGTGGTTCCCTCCACTTATTCCTCCAGGCTACCGGGCCGGGCGCGAGGAAACGTCCCTGTAAAACGCGCCCTGAGCCAGCATCCATGCTGACTCCCCCGGCCTTACGGAAACACGTCGGCAATTTTCAGCCGGACCAGCCCACACCTGACCATCTGCGTTTTTATTTGAACAGGTTTGGACAGCAAAACAAATTTAACTGGAAGTCAGAGCGTTGAAGCGATGACACCGGTCCGGCTGAAAATCGATGAGGCGTTGACGGCTGACCGGGTCTGCCCGCAAGGATGCGGGCAAAGGGGACGGCCTGCAGGGACGCAGGCTCGGCCCCGACCCGACAGGCAGACGGAATAAGACGAATAACTCGCGCAGCGACGATTTTCCCGCCGGGAGCCTGGGTTGCAAGGGAGGCGGCGGTGAGCCTCCCTTGCACGTTCACGGGTATCAGCGCTTCAAAGAAATGACACCACTGAGGTGAACGGAAACCTGAGCAATAATCACATGTTCACCCTACATGCTTAACTGAACGGCATTGCGCTGTAATTTCAGGTATTCCTTATGCTTTTAAGTCGCTGATATAACGTATTTTCATTTCTGCGAAGCGCCTTCCGGAATGCCCTCTTGTCAGCATCGTGGATTAGCCTTATCTTCTCGCTGCACCTGCAAAATCAGGTGTCAGAATTAGCCTTCTGAAAATCATACTGGCGACATATACTTCTATGTCGTGCGACCGATTTCGTCTCAATGGCGGGTCGAGCGGGGGCGTCGCAAGACGCGCCGGTATCCAGTATGACCGGTAAGGCTAACTCCGCTCGATTCTGCCACCCGCGAGATTAGCCTCTCCGGTGGTGGTTTAAATAAAACATACTGGAGGCTGCCCTATGGCGACTACCCCTCTCTTTTCACACTCTTTATTTACCCTGCCCTTTAGCCATGCCACGGATTTCACCGAACTGGCGGATAACTGCGAGCGTTTTGTCGAAGGACTGGTTGAATGCCATGACCCGGTTGAAAAACTGGCGATTTGTGCACGTTTGTCGGCCTGTCTCGCATTATTGCAACCGACCTTAACGGAGCCTGTACCGCAGCATCTGCAGGCCAGTCTGACGGTAGATACATTCCCGACCCGTTTTCCCCTTTTCGAGCCTGAGCCAGACCAGATGGGGCGTTACTGCCAGCTTTTGACGCATTTGCTGATGAGCAAAACGCTTTCTGATGATATGGAGCGAGTAGCGGGTGATTTGCTGCAGGATTTGGTGGGCTATTTCGCCGACACGCTGAAAGCGCCGCGTTGGTTGAAAACCGAGGATGGCGTGATGGTGCTGTAAAAAAGCCGGGTGACGCTTGCGCTTACCCGGCCTACGATGTGGATGTGTGCTCATTTCCAGGCCCGGTAAGCGCAAGCGCCACCGGGCAACAAGACTCAGCTCAACAGCTGGAAGGCAATCATACCAACAATTGCGCCGACCGTACCGAGGATGGTTTCCATCATCGTCCAGGTCTTCAACGTTTGTGCTTCCGTTGCGCCGGTAAATTTACCGAACAACCAGAAACCGGCGTCGTTAACGTGGCTGACCACGATCGAGCCGCCTGCGATACAAATAGACAGTGCCGCCATCTGTGCGCCGGAGAAGTTTAGCTGTTCAATCACCGGCATCACCAGACCGACCGCCGTTAAGCACGCCACGGTCGCAGAACCCTGAATGATACGCACCGCTGCCGCCAGCACGAAGCAGGTAATGGCAATCGGCAGGCCCATTCCGGTTAACGCTTCGCCCAGCGCCGGACCGACGCCGGAATCAACCAGCACTTGTTTAAACACGCCACCTGCACCAATCACCAGCAGGATAATCCCCGCCGGTTGCAGCGCATGACCGCAGATCTCCATCACTTTGTCTTTTGGCATACCCTGGCGAATCGCCAGACCGTAAATCGCCACCAGACAAGCAACCAGAATCGCGGTAAACGGGTGACCGATAAACTCAAACCATTCGTAAGTTGAAGAACCAACCGGCACAAAGCGCGCGGCGATGGTTTTCAGACCAACCAATACCAGCGGCAGCAGGATCAGCGACAAGCTAAAGCCGAAGGACGGCATTTTACCTTCGCCCAGATGCGGCTCGGTAATGTCATCAGGAATGTTCAGCTCAACGTAACGGCTGATGAAATTACCCCACAGTGGTCCGGCGATAATCATGCCCGGAATCGCGGCACACAGGCCAATCAGGATCATCCAGCCAAAGTCAGCGTGCATCTGCGAAGCCAGCAACATCGGCGCTGGCCCCGGCAGTAAAAACGCCGCAGCCGCCGCTACGCCTGCAAACAACGGAATGACTAATTTAACCAGGTTGGTACCGGTGTGACGCGCCATCGAGAACGCCACGCTGATCAGCAGCACAATCGCCACCTCAAAGAACAGCGGTAGCGCACAGATAAGCCCGGCCAGGCCAATCGCGTAATGTGCGCGGCTGTGGCCGAAGGATTTCAGCATTTTGACGGCAATTTGATCGACTGCGCCGGTCTCATGCAAAATCTTGCCGAACATCGCCCCCAACGCCACAACAATCGCCAGGAAACCGAGCGTGCCTCCCATCCCTTTTTCCATAGTCGCGGCGATTTTATCGAGCGGCATACCGGAAAAGAGACCTGCACCAATAGACACCACCATCAAAGCAAGGAAGGCGTGCATACGCGCCTTCATCACTAAAAACAGCAGTAATAAAACGGACCCTACTGCTGTTAAAACAAGCGTTAATGTACTCACTACTTACTGCCCTGGTTAATAACCTCAATGGTGCTGGCGACCACACCGTCCAGTGGTTGATCGATATCGACCACCAGTACATCGTTTTCATTCGCACCTGGTTCTTCCAGCGCTTCAAACTGGGTCACCAGCATCTGCGTTTTGAAGAAGTGGCCTTTACGCGCTTTTAGACGGCTTTCGATAACGTCAAAATCCCCTTTCAGATAGATGAAAGAGAGGTTCGGGTTACCGTCGCGTAGCTGGTCGCGATAGACTTTTTTCAGAGCGGAACAGACGATCAGCGAAACCTTGTTGGTACGCTGCATCGCAAAAGCGGCGTCATTCAGCGCCTGTAACCACGGTTTACGGTCATCATCGTTGAGTGGCTCACCAGAAGCCATTTTCATGATGTTGCTGCGCGGATGGAGAAAATCGCCATCAAGAAACGCGGCCTGCAGTTGATGCGCCACTTCGCTGGCGACAGCAGATTTACCGCTGCCCGATACGCCCATCAGAACGTAAACGTGGTGATCATGATTAGTCGTGCTCAAAGCGTTGCCCCCACTGGTACAAGAATCTGGAAATTGTTACGGGTAACTGTTATCGGTAACATTGTCCAGCCGGATAAATAGAGAAGCAATATCCATTCGTGCTCGAAGTGTATAAGTGTGAGCTACTTCAAACTTGTTGGCTTAAATAGATCCGCCCGGTGACAAGGTGAAACCTAAATCTAACATTTTAGGTGTGACTGCTTCACCACGGATGCGCGCCAGCAGGCGTTCAGCACCAATGCTGCCCATGCGTTCACGCGGCGTGAGCACGCTCGCCAGACGCGGCTCCATCACCTGCCCGATGTCGTGACCGTGGAATCCGGCAATCGCCATGTCATCCGGGATTTTCAGCCCTAAACGCTGGCATTCGAAGGCCGCCCCTACCGCCAGGTCATCGTTGGTACAGAAAATGCCGTCGAGCTGCGGGTATTCGCGCCGCGCCTGACGGATGAGTTCAATACCGGAGGAGTAGGAAGAAGACTGTTCCATCATCACGCTGTACGGCACCAGGTTGGCATCGCGCATTGCCTGCTCGTAGCCCCTCTGTTTGATGATAGTACGTTCATCAAGACGTGCGCCAAGATAGGCAACATGACGGTGCCCTCGGGCGATGATAGCGGCAGTCATCTGGCGCGCGGCTTCGAAGTTGTCGAAACCGACGGCGATATCCAGACACGGGGACTGGCTGTCCATCAGCTCAACCACCGGGATACCGGCGACCTCAATCATTTTCAGCGTACGAGGCGTATGGCTACGTTCGGTGAGGATCAGGCCATCGATATTCCACGACAGCATCGATTCCAGGCGCTCTTGTTCCATCTCTGGCTTATAGCCGTAGTGCGCAAGCATAGTTTGATAACCATGGGCGTCGGTGACGGCCTCAATGCCGCGTAACACTTCAGCAAAAACCTGGTTAGTGAGAGACGGTAACAACACGCCGATAGCGCGGCTGGTAGCGTTAGAAAGGATATCAGGAGCGCGATTGGGAATATAACCCAGCTCATCAAGTGCAGCGGCAATTTTGCCCCGCAGCGCCACGGAGACCTGCTCCGGATTACGCAAAAAGCGACTGACCGTCATTTTAGTCACGCCCACGCGGTCGGCTACATCCTGAAGTACGGGTCTTTTCTTTTTCATCGTCCTGAAGCGTTAAAAGGGATAGATTCCCCCAGTTTACCACGGACGTGCATGAACCTTTGCAGAGAAAAAAAGGAGTTTTTATTGTGAGAAATACACAAAATCATTCGAGTTGCATCAAGGCGGCGACGTAGTGAATCCCCGGGAGCGTACATTAAGTACGCGACCGGGGTGAGCGAGGAAAGCCAACACAGATGCGGCTTGAAGGATGCCGTGTATTTTTATACAGGCGGCAGGTCAAACAACAACACTTCGCTGTCGCTGTCGGCATGAATAGAAATTGCCTGTTCATCCCAGATTGCCAGACCATCGCTGGTGGTCGCTTTGGTTCCGTTAATGGTGACGTTGCCTTTAACGACCTGGATCCAGACGCGACGTTCAGCGGCAATCTGATGTACCGACTGCTCATCTTTGACCAGCGCCCAACGGTACAGCTCCATATCCTGGTACACTTTCAGCGAGCCATCGCGGGCATCAGGCGACAGCACCAGTTGTTTACCCTGAGCGGCATCGAAACGGCGCTGTTCATAGCGCGGCGTAATACCGTTTTCCTGCGGCATGATCCAGATCTGATACAGATGCAGCTTCTCAGTATTGCTCGGGTTGTACTCCGAGTGACGGATCCCCGTCCCGGCGCTCATAATCTGGAACTCACCGGCAGGAACCTGCTCTTTGTTGCCCATGCTGTCCTGATGTTCTACTGCGCCTTCCAGCACGTAGGTCAGGATTTCCATGTCTTTATGGGGGTGAGTGCCAAAGCCCTGACCTGCGTCGATCACGTCATCATTAATCACGCGCAGTGCCGAGAACCCCATAAAGTTCGGGTCATAGTAGTTGGCAAAAGAGAAGGTATGCCAGGAATCGAGCCAGCCATGATTCGCATGACCGCGGTCGTTAGCTTTGCGTAAATAGATCATTGTGTTCACCCCCAGATGTTTTCGATGGAGTAAGTGTGGACTCAATCCGCCTGGGATCATAGAGGGTGAAAATTGACTCCTCTGTTCAAAAAATATGAATAAACCCAGAGGAGTCTGTGCAGGCTATTTGGCGAGGGTTATCGTCGCAGGCGTTGCCTGTTCGAAGGCGCGTTCGAGGATCTCCAGGTTGGTTAGAACTTCAGATTCCTTGACGTAATTAGGCGTACCGGCGGTCAGCGTCTGGTACAGCGCATCATAGACGCGACCGTAATCCCCCACCTCCGGCTTCACCTCTTCTTTTACTGTGATGCCGTCATCGTTGACATACTCCAGCATTCCGATGGAATCATCAGCAGCAAAACCGGGCTCACCCGGCATGATATTGGCCTTCAGGCTGGTTTCCTGCTGGTCGATGCCGTACTTCACAAACGAGCCTTTGGTGCCATGGACGATAAACTTCGGATAGTCGATTTTCACCAGATGACTGGTTTTAACAATGGCTTTCAGGTCGCCGTAAAACAACTGCGCTTCAAAGGTATCGTCCGGGTTCGCTTTATTACGCAGGCTGCGGATGTCATAGGTCACGTGTTCAGGGCGACCGAACAGCGAGATAATCTGATCCATGGTGTGTACGCCCAGGCCATAAAACGCGCCGTCCTGTGGCAGTCCCGGCTTAGTTTCCGCCTCGGGACGGTAGTAATCGAAATGGCTTTCAACCTCAACAATCTTGCCGAGTTTGCCGCTCTCAATCGCCTTTTTGGCGGTAAGGAAGCAGGAGTCAAAACGGCGATTCTGGTACGGCGTAACGGTCAGCCCTTTGCTTTGCGCCAGTTCGAACAGCACTTTTGCTTCTGCCAGCGTCGGCGTGAACGGTTTCTCAACCAGCACGTTTTTACCCGCCTCCAGCGCACGTTTGGCGTAGTCAAAATGGCTGTCAGCATGGGTACAGACGATCACTAACTTCACCTGCGGATCGTTTAAGATCTCGTCGAGGTCGCTGGTGAAGTGAATATGTGAATACTGCGGCGCCTGCTCTTCCGGCCTGGTGTTACGGCGGAAAATGTGCGCGACATGCCAGCTATTTTTGCGGTTGAGGACGTACGGCAAATGGTAGCGAGTGGTACTTTTACCAAAACCAATAAATGCGCAGTGTAAGGTCATGAGACAGTCCTTTTGAAGGTGATTGTCTACACCATAGCGCAAAGCGGCTGGAGACTGAATCTATCCTGTCATCGTGCCGGATGCGGCGTTGCCTTATCCGGGCTACAAAAGCAGATGCCACAAGCTCGGGCGTCAGTGGCACAGGCAGATTATTCACGGCAAGCGCGCAGGGCCCGGAGCGTACTAAATGTACGTGAGGAGCACGAGCACTTCCCGGGGACAAAATGGCAAGTAAGCCAGGCTGAAAAAAAACCAAAAAAAAAGCCAGCAAAAGCTGGCTAAAGTAATACTGGAAGCAATGTGAGCAATGTCGTGCTTTCAGGTTCTCCGTAGGGGTTCCCCTGAACGCAGAGCAATAATAATCATTCTCATTCGCACTTGTCTACTTCTTTTTGCAAAAAAATGCAGTTGACGGAATTTTCTTTCTCAGCGAGGGTAAAGACTCAATTAACCCTGAAGGAGATAAGGAATGAGTGAGATAGTGATACGCCACGCTGAACCGAAAGATTACGACGCAATTCGTCAGATCCACGCCCAGCCAGAGGTGTATCACAACACGCTACAAGTTCCTCATCCTTCCCTCGAAATGTGGCAAGCGCGGCTAACCGAGCAAGCCGGGGTTAAACAACTGGTTGCCTGCATTGACGATATCGTCGTGGGACATCTCTGCATCGACGTTGCTCAGCGCCCCCGCCGCAGCCACGTGGCCGATTTTGGTATCTGCGTGGATGCCCGGTGGCACAATCGCGGCGTTGCCAGCGCGCTGATCCGCACGATGATCGACATGTGCGACAACTGGCTGCGCGTCGAGCGTATCGAGTTAACAGTGTTTGTGGATAACGAACCTGCTGTTGCGGTCTATAAAAAGCATGGCTTTGAGATCGAAGGCACCGGTAAGAAATACGGCCTGCGCAACGGCGAGTACGTGGATGCGTACTTTATGGCGCGCGTGAAATAACGGGTAAGAAACCGTCAGGAAGCACTCGCCGGGCCTGCATCAACGGCAGACCCGGCAATACCATCAGTATCCCGCCGTTAAATCATCCACGGAACGCGGGTCGGACGCGCCATACAGTGCGCCATCCGGTCCTACCATAATGCTCTGCGTGCTGCCCATCGCCTCTTTCAGCGCGACTTTCTGCCCTTTCTGCTCCAGCAGCTTAATGGTGTCCGGGCTAAACCCTTTCTCAACGCGCAGTTCATCGGGCAACCACTGATGGTGGAAACGCGGCGCGTTGGTCGCTTCGGCGACGTTCATTCCAAAATCAATGCTGTTGACTACCATTTGCAGCACGGTAGTGATAATTCGGCTCCCACCAGGGCTGCCGGTAACCAGCCAGGTTTTCCCGTCTTTTACCACGATAGTCGGCGACATTGATGACAGCGGACGCTTCTTAGGCCCAACCGCGTTGGCATCACCGCCCACCAGTCCATAAACGTTTGGTACGCCCGGCTTAGCGGAGAAATCGTCCATTTCGTTATTAAGCAGAATGCCGGTGTTACCCGCCACAATCCCGGTGCCGAAGGTGGTGTTCAGCGTATACGTCACCGCCACGGCATTACCGTCTTTATCCACCACCGAGAAATGGGTGGTCTGATTGCTTTCATACGGCGCGAGCTTGCCAGGTTTGATCTGGCTGGAAGGCTTCGCCTTGTTGATATCAATCTGATCGGCAAGCGATTTGGCATAGGCTTTATTGGTCAGCGCCTGCCACGGCACCTTCACAAAATCCGGGTCGCCCAGATACTCCGAGCGGTCGGCGTAGGCATATTTCTCCGCTTCAGCCATTACCTGCATGGCATCAGCGCTGCCAAACCCGTACTTCTTCATATCGAAGTTTTCGAGAATATTGAGGATCTGCACGATGTGAATACCGCCAGAGGACGGCGGTGGCATGGAGAATACCTGATACCCGCGATAGTCGCCGCTAATCGGCGTACGCTCCACGGCTTTATAGCTGGCTAAATCCTCTTTGGTCATCAACCCGCCGTTTTTCTGCATTTCCTCCGCAATCTGATCGGCAATTGCCCCTTTATAAAACGCATCCGGACCGTTCTCGGCAATCATCTCCAGGCTTTTCGCCAGGTTCGTTTGCACCAGCTTGTCACCCTTTTTCAGCGGCTCGCCGTCTTTCCAGAAAATGGCTTTGCTGTTCTCGTGATTAGGGAGCACTTCGCTGCCATAGGTTTTCAGATCGTCAGCCAGCGCGTCGTTAACCACAAAGCCTTCTTCCGCCAGCTTCATTGCCGGGCGCACAACTTTGTTCAGCGGCATCGTGCCGTATTTCTCCAGCGCCAGCGAGAAACCCGCCACGGTACCCGGCGTACCGGATGCCAGATGCGACGTCAGCGACTTTTTCGCATCGGCGTTGCCCTGTTCATCAAGGAACATATCACGGGTCGCGCCAGCGGGAGCCATTTCACGAAAATCGATCGCCGTGGTGTTACCGTCTTTGGTACGCAGCAGCATAAACCCACCGCCGCCCAGATTGCCCGCCTGCGGATGCGTCACCGCCAGCGCGTAACCAACGGCAACGGCGGCATCAACGGCATTCCCGCCCTGTTTAAGAATATCCACCCCAACCTGGGTGGCTAAAGCATCCACGGAAGCCACCATCCCCTGCTGAGCACGAACGGGATGGAACACATCTTCCTCAACGCCGTAGGATACCGGCGGTGGCGCAGCCGGTGCGGCAGCCACGCTAAAACAACTTCCTGAGAGCAGAGCAGCAATGGCTACCCGGCGTAAAAACGTCGGTTTTATCATCGTTATTCTCCAGATGTACGGGGTCGGCCCCCAATAAGCCTGGTGCATAACTCTGAAATAATCATCGTAACGGCGAGAAAGGAGTAAACTTAAACGATCCCCGAGAGGAGAAAAGCGATGAAACGACTCTTACTTTTAGCCATGCTCTTGCCGTTTGCTGGCTTTGCACAGCCCATCAACACCATGAATAACCCGAATCAACCCGGTTATCAGATCCCGAGTCAGCAGCGTATGCAAACCCAAATGCAATCACAGCAGATTCAGCAGAAAGGGATGCTCAACCAGCAGTTGCAAACGCAGACGCGCATGCAGCAACAGCATATGGAAAACCAAATCAACACGAACACCCAGCGCGTGCTGCAGTCTCAGCCGGGCGAGTTGAATCCTGGACAGCAGCAAATGCTGCCTAACAGTAACGGTGGGATGTTGAGTGGAACCCGTAATCCGGACAGCTCGCTCAATAAGCAACATATGCTGTCGGAGAAAAAGAACGGCGACATGCTGAAGCCCTCCAGCACGCCGCAGCCTAACGTTCCGTTAAAAACGATTGGGCCTTAACAGGGCTGGAAATCCGGGCCAATCGTATCAATGGCATCGGTACAGATGCAGTCCACACCCCAGCGCAGCAGTTCCGCCGCGCGCTGGGGTCGGTTGACGGTATACACCAGAATACGTAGCCCCGCATCGCGCAGCGCATCCACGCGCGCCTCATCCAGCAGCTTATGATTAAGATGAATAGAGACGCAGCCAAGCCGCGTGGTCAGCTCGCGCCAGTCTTCGCGCCATTCATCCAGCAGCAAACCTCTCGGCAGTTCAGGCACCGCCTGCTGCGCCGCTTCTAGCGCATCAATTTCAAAGGATGACAACAGTGGTGGCGTCATTCCCGCCCACAGTTCCCGCGCGGCCAGCGCCACGACCTTCCCGGTGAGCGCCCCCGTCCCGGTGGTGGGTTTGATCTCAATATTTGCCATCATGCCGTGCTGGCGACAGCGCTCAGCAACTTGCGAGAGCAGCGGCAACGGTTCGCCTTTAAACTCACCGCTAAACCAGCCGCCGGCGTCCACGCGCAATAGATCCTGCCAGTTCAATTCGCCAGCCACGCCCCAGCCGTTGCTGGTGCGTTCCAGGTTGTCGTCATGCAGTAAGAAGATCTCACCGTCTTTCGACAATTTAGCGTCAAACTCAATCATGGTATGCCCGTATCGCGCCCCCACGTCGATCGCCGCCAGGGTATTTTCCGGTGCCAGCTTACCGCCGCCACGATGGGCGACAATATGGGGGTAAGGCCAGTTACTCATACACGTTGTCCTGTTTCGCCATCAAAAAGATGCAGATGATTTTCTGGCAGATGCAGCCACAGCGTGCTACCTGCCGTCGGGCGATGCTGATGCGCCAACCGCACCACCAGCTTTTGCTCACCCCAACGTCCATGTGCCAGATTATCCGCACCCAGCATTTCCAGCGTGTCGACAACCAGCGGCACGCCGCCTTCAGCCTGCGAGCTTAGCGCAATATGCTCCGGGCGGATACCCAGCGTCATGTTACGCCCAATACACTCCCTGGCGCTTCTTCCGATGGGCAACGTCATGCCGCCCTCCAGCTCAAAATGGGTACCCGCAGCGCTGATGCGCCCGTCGAGCAGATTCATCGCCGGGCTGCCGATAAAGCTCGCCACAAAGCGGCTGGCAGGCTTTTCATACACCTCAACCGGCGTCCCTACCTGCTCGGCAATGCCTTTGTTCATCACCATCACCCGTTGGGCGAGGGTCATCGCTTCAACCTGGTCGTGCGTCACGTACAGCGAGGTGGTTTTCAGTCGGCGATGCAGATGTTGTAACTCCAGACGCATCTGTACGCGCAGCTTGGCATCAAGGTTAGAAAGCGGCTCATCGAACAGGAATACCGCCGGGTCACGCACAATCGCTCGTCCCATCGCTACGCGCTGGCGCTGGCCGCCGGAAAGTTCGCGCGGACGACGTTTGAGCAGCTCACCCAGCTCGAGAATACGTGCCGCCTCTTTTACCCGCTCAGCAATATGCTCCTTGCCCATCCCGCGGATTTTCAGCCCCCAGGCCATGTTTTCTTCCACGCTCATATGCGGGTAGAGAGCATAGTTTTGAAAGACCATCGCAATGCCGCGATCCTTCGGCTCCATCTCGGTGACGCGTTTATTATCAATCCAGATATCGCCGCCGCTTACCCGTTCAAGCCCGGCCACCATCCGCAGCAGCGTAGACTTACCGCAGCCGGATGGCCCAACCATCACAATAAATTCCCCGTCCGCGACGTCCAGCGTCAACGGTTTAATCACCTGGGTTTTGCCGTCCCAGCTTTTGGTTACTGCCTGTAGTTTTAAACCAGCCATTTTTATTTCTCACTATCGACCAGGCCACGTACGAAGGCACGCTGCATGGCTAACACGATGATTACCGGAGGGATGAGCGTCAGCAGCATGGCTGCCATTACCTGGTTCCACTGCGTTGTGCCTTCACCGGTGGCAATCATGCCTTTGATACCCGCCACCGCAGTGCCCAAATTGACGTCGGTAATAATTAACAACGGCCACAGATACTGGTTCCAGCCGTAGATAAAGGTAATAACGAACAGCGCCGCCAGATTGGTTTTTGACAACGGTAGTACGATATCGCGGAAAAAACGCATTGGTGACGCGCCGTCAATACGCGCCGCCTCAACCAGTTCATCCGGCAGGGTCATAAAGAACTGACGGAACAGGAAAGTCGCTGTCGCAGATGCCATCAACGGCAGTGTCAGACCCGCATAGCTGTCGAGCATCTTCAGATTGGCGATCACTTCTACCGTCGGGAAAATACGCACCTCAACCGGTAGCATCAGGGTGATAAAAATCATCCAGAAGAACAGGTTGCGCAGCGGAAAGCGAAACCAGACGATGGCGAATGCGGAGAGCATAGAGACGGTAATTTTCCCTACCGTAATGCTGAACGCCATGATGAAACTGTTGAGCATCATCAGCCAGAACGGCGCGCTGTTGACGCCCACGCCGTTGACCCAGATGTATTTCATGTTTTCCAGCAGTTGCGAGCCGGGAACCAGTGTCATCGGCGTCTCAAACACCGCTTTGTTGTCCAGCGTCGCCGCGACAAACGCGACGTACAACGGAAACAGGATCACCATGATCCCCATAATCAACATGGCATGGCTGAATATTGTCAGCCCACGACGGTTCTCAATCATTGGTAACGCACCTTACTTTCCACATAGCGGAACTGCACCACCGTCAAAATAATGACCAGGAACATCAGCACCACCGATTGTGCAGCGGAAGAAGCCAGATCCAGCCCGACAAAACCTTCGCGATAGATCTTATAAATCAGCGTCGTGGTCGCCTGTACCGGCCCGCCTGCAGTGGCAGCATCAATCACCGGGAAGGTGTCAAAGAAGGCATACACCAGATTCACCACCAGCAGGAAGAAGCTCACCGGGGCAATGAGCGGCAGCGCCAGTTTAAAGAAGCGGCGAACCGGCCCCGCACCGTCAATCGCGGCGGCTTCGATCAGCGAGCGAGGAATAGACTGCAGTGCGGCAAAGAAGAACAGGAAGTTGTAACTAATCTGCTTCCAGACCGACGCAAACACCACCAGGAACATTGCCTGACCGCTGTTTTGCGCATGGTTCCAGTCATAGCCAAACTCACCGAGAAAATGGGTAATCAACCCGCGCCCGGGGTTAAACAGGAAGATCCACAATACGGCAGCAACGGCGGGCGCAACGGCGTAAGGCAACAGCATCAGCGTTTGGTAAAAACGGCTGCCGCGCACCACGTAATTCACCAACGCCGCAAAAAATAACGACACCAGCAGACCGCTTACCGTGACTAACGTACTGAACTTAATGGTGGTCCAGAATGAGTCGAGGTAGTACGGGTCATGAAACAGCGCGACAAAGTTTTCCAGTCCGACAAACTGGCTGGAAAGACCAAACGGATCAACGGATTGTAGCGAGTACCACAGCGCTTCACCGGCAGGCCAGATAAAGAAAATAACGGTGATAACCAGCTGCGGAGCCACCAGTAAATAGGGAAGCCAGCGCGAACGGAACACCGGACGGGATGAAGACATGGAAGTTTGATTCCTGAACAGCGCCGGATGGCGCTACGCTTATCCGGCCTACGCGCATTTGTAGGCCGGGTAAGGCGCAGCCGTCACCCGGCATTTCACATTACGATTTGGTCGATTGCTCAAAGCGACGCAGTAACTGATTGCCACGCTCAACGGCGGCATCCAGCGCCTGCTGCGGGGTTTTCTTCCCGGTCCAGACGCTTTCCAGCTCTTCATCCACGATGGTGCGGATCTGCGGCATGTTGCCCAGACGCAGCCCTTTGGTGTACGGCAACGGCGGCTTGTTGAGCATTTGACGCGTAGCGATATCCGCCCCCGGATTCTTCTCATAGAAGCCCTGCTCACGGGTCAAATCGTAGGCCGCGGTGGTGATCGGCAGATAGCCAGTCTTCTGGTGCCATTCGGCAGCAATTTCAGGCTTCGCCAGGAAGTTGAGGAACTTCGCCACGCCTTCGTAGGTGGGTTTGTCTTTACCCTGCATCACCCACAGGCTGGCTCCACCGATAATGGCGTTCTGCGGCGCGCCCTTCACATCGGCATCGTACGGCATCATCCCGACGCCATAGTTGAATTTCGCGTAATGGCGGATGTCAGCCAGAGAACCGGAAGACGCGGTGGTAATGGCGCAATCCCCGTTATAGAACTTCTCAGTGGATTCGTCCTTACGCCCGAAGTAGCTGAAATCGCCTTTTTTGTTCAGCTCTTCCAGCAGAGCGATATGTTTTACCTGTTCCGGTTTATTGAACTCCAGCACTGCGTCAGTACCGTCAAAACCGTTGTTTTTGGTTGCTACCGGCAGACCGTTCCAGGCGCTGAAGTTTTCAATCTGAATCCATCCCTGCCAGCCGCTGGCGTAACCGCACTTCATGCCTGCCGCTTTCAGCTTCGCGGTGTACTCCGCCAGGTCCTGCCAGGTTTTCGGCGGCTGCTCAGGGTCTAAACCAGCTTTTTTAAAGGCATCTTTGTTGTAGTACAGCACCGGAGTGGAGCTGTTAAACGGTTGAGAAAGCAAATGTCCGCTTTTAGAGTCGGTGTAATAACCGGATACCGTCGGTACGAACTGAGACTCATCGAAGTTAATACCAGCCTCTTTGAATACTTCATAGACCGGTTTAATGGCTTTCGAAGCCATCATCGTTGCTGTACCCACTTCATAAACCTGTAGCAGCGCGGGCGCGTTTCCGGTACGGAAAGCGGCAATTCCTGCACTCAGGCTCTGCTCGTAGTTGCCTTTGTACTGCGGAACAATTTTGTAGTCGGGATTGGCGGCATTAAAACGTTGCGCCAGAGAATCAACTTCTTTACCCAGTTCGCCTTCCATTGAGTGCCAGAATGGGATGGTGGTGACCGCCAGTGCCTGACCTGCAAACGCCAGGCTAAGTGCCAGTCCTAAAGCTGTATGTCGTAACGATATCATCGGTTATCTCTCTTGTTGTGCCGGATGCGCGATATCACGCGTTTTATGCTCGCGGGGGTAACATGACATGCTCGAATGACAGAAAAATAACTTTTTTATTACAAAAAAAAGATAGTAAGGCGACAAACAGATGGCAAGGCGGTGAAAGCGTAGTGACAGGAAAATGCGGAGTGGTGCACAACAAAGCCGGGTAGCGGTATGCTTTACCCGGTGAATAAAGAAGGTTTTGTCACCCTGGTAAGATCAGGCAGGCTGTGCAAACGTGAATTCCAGCGCCAGACCCAGGATCTGCATACCATGAATGTTATCTTCCGGAGATATCGCCACCAGGCTTTCCAGAAACTTGAGTCGCCGTGACTGGGCGTTGATGATGAGTTTTCCCCGTAATGCAGGAAGCTTCAGCGAAGAGATGGGATAAACCACGCGCCCACAGACTTCCACCGGCAGCTTGCGCAAATCGACTTGCTGAAGCACGCCCACAGAGGAATACAGCAGCGCTACAGGCGTTACGGCGAGCAATGGTGATGGACTAATACTGACAAAATCCAGCAGGAGTTCTGGACGCAGATAGTTCAGCCCATTAAAGGAAACCGTGACGCCATCAATTGCGGGCATGGGCTGCACATTAGTTTGATGCGGTGAATCATTCATGCAATTACCATTGATATAAAATATAAATCAAGCTATTGATTATACAGAATATAGTGCACAAATGCTGGGACAGAACTCGCAATCCTTGCAGGTATGAATGATTGCCTTTCCAGTCTTACTCTCTTCGCCAGCGGCGTTCATATTCGTTCTGTAAACGCTGCTGTTCCCGCCGCTCACGGTCACGCTGGATATCCGATTTTTCATCTTCCCAGCCCGGACACACAGAACTGCTGAATACCTCGCAGGGTGAATTGGATTGTGCTGACGGGTTGACCGGCTTTTCTTGCCAGATTGCAGGATCGCGCGGATCGAAAGTTTGCTCTTTCACTGCCTGCGCACTGAATGAGCCGGCCAATAGTAGACTTCCAATAGCCATACAGGCACCTGAACGTGTCATCCTTTCTCCATGTTCATTTTTATTATTGATAATCATTATCAATAATAACATAGCGCAATAAAAAAGGGGCCTGATGAGCCCCTTGTCTATTTAGATAACTGTTAACCGCCCAAATAAGCGCTACGCACCGCTTCGTTAGCCAGCAATGCATCACCGGTATCTTCCAGCACCACGTGGCCGTTTTCCAGCACGTACCCACGGTCGGCGAGTTTCAGTGCCTGGTTGGCGTTTTGTTCGACGAGGAAAATCGTCATCCCCTGCTCGCGCAGTTGCTCAATGGTGTTAAAGATCTGCTGGATGATAATCGGCGCCAGACCCAGCGACGGTTCATCAAGCAGTAGCAGCCTCGGCTGGCTCATCAGCGCACGGCCTATCGCCAGCATCTGCTGTTCGCCGCCGGACATCGTTCCCGCACGTTGAATACGGCGCTCATGCAGGCGAGGAAACAGGTCATACACCCACTTGATACGTTCCTGAAACTGGCCTTTCTCGGCAAAGAAACCACCCATCGCCAGGTTCTCTTCCACCGTCATACGGGAAAACACGCGACGCCCTTCCGGGACAATCGCCACCGCTTCACGCATGATTTTTGCCGTCTGCCAGTCGGTAATATCTTTACCATCAAAGACAATACGCCCACTTGTTGCCCGAGGATCGCCGCACAGCGTTCCGAGCAGCGTGGTTTTCCCCGCACCGTTGGCACCGATAAGCGTCACGATTTCACCCTGGTTGATATACAAGCTGACATCGTGCAGAGCCTGGATCTTGCCGTAGTGGGCGTTGACGTTGTCAAAAGACAACATGACTTTTTCCATCTTATGCCTCACCACCATTATGCTTCGCCTAAATAGGCGCGGATCACGTCCGGGTTGTTACGAATCTGCTCAGGTGTCCCGTTCGCCAGCGGCGTCCCCTGGTTCACCACGTAAATACGGTCTGAAATGCCCATCACCAGCTTCATGTCGTGCTCAATGAGCAGGATGGTGGTGTCGTGATGGTCGCGCAGCTCAGCAATCAGCTCATCCAGCTCTTTGGTTTCTTTCGGGTTAAGACCCGCAGCAGGTTCATCGAGCATCAGAATTTCCGGCTGAGTGACCATGCAACGGATAATCTCAAGACGGCGCTGGTCGCCATAGGCCAGGTTGCTCGCCTGTCGGTTAGCATGCTGCAGCAGGCCGATACGATCAAGCCAGGTGGCGGCGCGCTCCAGCGCTTCATCCTGCGCGCGGCGAAAAGCAGGGGTTTTTAGCAGCCCGGAGAAAACCCCAGCTTTCAGTTGCTGATGCTGCGCCACCAGCAGATTTTCAATCACCGTCATTTCGCGAAACAGACGCACGTGCTGGAAGGTACGCACCACGCCCATACGCGCAATTTGCTGGCCCGGCAGCCCTTCAAGGTGCTGGTCGCGCAGCTTAATCGTCCCGCCGGTCGGCTTATAGAACCCGGTCAGGCAGTTGAAGACCGTGGTTTTCCCCGCGCCGTTCGGGCCAATCAGGGAGACTATCTCTTTTTTATGCAAATCCAGAGACACATTGTTGACTGCCAGCAGGCCGCCAAAACGCATCATCAGGCCGCTAACCGATAATAATGGCTGACTCATGCCTGCTCTCCTTTTGCTTCCCCGTTTTTCAGCTTCAACTGTGGACGGGTCATCGGCAACAAGCCCTGCGGACGCCAGATCATCATCAGTACCATTAAACCACCCAGCATTAACATGCTGTATTCGTTGAAATCACGCATCAGCTCGCGTGACACTACCAGCAGGATGGCCGCGAGGATCACCGCAAACTGTGAGCCCATTCCGCCCAGTACCACAATCGCCAGCACAAAGGCTGACTCGGCAAAGGTGAAGGATTCCGGGCTGACAAAGCCCTGGCGCGCGGCAAACAGCGTACCGGCAAAACCGGCAAACGCGGCGCTGATGGTAAAAGCTGTCAGTTTGATGCGCGTAGGGTTTAAGCCCAGCGAGCGACAGGCTATTTCATCTTCACGCAGCGCTTCCCACGCACGGCCCAACGGCATACGCAGCAGACGGTTAATCACAAACAGCGAGAAGACCACCAGCAGCAGCGCCACCAGATAGAGGAAAATGACGCGGTCAGAGGGATCGTACTTGACGTTAAAGAAGTTGCTGAAGGTATCCCAGCCGCCCTCACGGGCGCTACGGCTGAATTCAAGACCGAAAAAGGTCGGTTTCGGGATCTGGCTGATACCGTTCGGGCCACCGGTGACTTCAGTATTATTGAGCAACAGGATACGCACGATTTCGCCAAAGCCTAAGGTCACTATTGCCAGGTAGTCGCCGCGCAGACGCAGAACCGGGAAGCCAAGCAGGAATCCTGCCGCCGCCGATACCAGTCCCGCCAGCGGCAAACAGGTCCAGAAACCAAGACCGTAATAGTGGTTCAGCAGCGCAAAGGTGTACGCACCAATGGCATAGAAGCCGCCGTAGCCCAGCACCAGCAGGCCGGAAAGGCCGACCACCACGTTTAAACCGAGGCCAAGGATGATATAAATCATCGTCAGCGTGGCGATATCCACCGTACCGCGCGAGACCATAAACGGCCACGCCACGGCAATCACCAGCAGCGCCACCAGGAACAGCTTCTGTTTAACGGTGGAGCCGTCAATCGCCGGCAGAATAAACTTCGGCCCGGAGACGCTCTTCAGGCTCTTCTGGAAAACGGGACGCAGCAGTTGGAAAAGAAAGACCACGCCAGTGCCGATAAACACCCACTGCCAACGGATATCCGAGGCGGTATCGACCACCAGCTTGGTACCGTCCAACTCTAACTGAACGCCCATAAAGACGCCCGCCAGGACGAAGAACATGGCGGCAGAGAGCAGCGCCATTGCAAAATGCATCGGTTTCATACTTTCTCTACCTCCGGGCGACCCAGAATACCGGTCGGCATCACCAGCAGCACCAGAATCAGCAGCGCGAATGAAACGACGTCTTTGTATTCAGTACTCAGATAAGCAGAGGAGAGCGCTTCCGCGACGCCCAGAATCAGGCCGCCGATCATCGCCCCTGGAATGCTGCCGATGCCGCCAAGCACCGCCGCAGTAAAGGCCTTCATCCCGGCCATAAAGCCAATATAGGGGTTAATTACGCCGTAGAACTGTCCAAGCAACACACCTGCTACCGCCGCCATTGCTGCGCCAATCACAAAAGTCAGCGCAATCACGCGATCGGTGTTGATGCCGAGCAGGCTGGCCATTTTCAGGTCTTCCGCGCAGGCACGACAGGCGCGCCCCATACGGGAATAACGGATAAACAGCGTCAGCGCCAGCATCGCCAGGAAGGTTACAATCCAGATAACCAGCTGCATGGTGGTGATGGAAGCAGAGAAGTTTTCGCTACTGCCAACGGTCCACTGGCCATTAAACAGGCTGGGCAGTGCCACATCGCGCGAACCTTCCGTCAGGCTGACGTAGTTTTGCAGGAAGATAGACATCCCGATAGCGGAAATCAGCGCAATCAGGCGCTTGGAGCTGCGCACGGGCCGATACGCCACGCGTTCAATGCTCCAGCCGTAGGCGCTGGCAATCACAATCGCGCCGACGAAGCCCGCCGCGACCAGTAGCCAACTGGAATCAATGCCCATCATCATTAGCGCGGCGATGATCATAAAGGAGACATAACTGCCGATCATATACACCTCGCCGTGGGCGAAGTTGATCATGCCGATAATGCCGTACACCATCGTGTAGCCAATGGCGATCAGCGCGTAGGTGCTTCCCAGCGTGACGCCGTTAAACATCTGCTGCAAGAAATAGAGGAACTGCTCGGACATAAGGTAACCTTTCTTAACCCGCCCGTTTGACACGGGCGGTGGGATAACTCGTCTTCAGGTATTACTTCGCGACGGTCGATGAACCATCCGCGTGCCACTGGAAGACACCAAACTCAAATCCCTTCAAATCGCCTTTTTCGTCCCATTTCAGCGGCCCAATCACGGTATCAGCCCCGTGTGCTTTCAGATCTTTCACCAGGTCCAGCGGCTCTTTGCTACCGCTACGATCCATTGCGGTCGCCAATGACTGGACTGCTGCATAAGTGATCCACACGTACGGTCCAGTTGGATCTTTCTTGTCAGCTTTGAGCGCATCGACGATAGCTTTATTCGCCGGATCCTGGTCATAGCGTTTTGGCATGGTCACCAGCATGCCTTCAGCGGCATCACCGGCAATGTTAGACAGCGACGCATTGCCGACGCCCTCTGGTCCCATAAACTGGGTTTTCAGGCCAACTGAACGTGCCTGACGCAGCATTTGCCCCATTTCCGGGTAGTAGCCACCGTAATAAACGAAGTCGATATTTTCTTTTTTCAGGCGAGCGATCAGCGCAGAGAAATCTTTTTCCCCGGCGGTGATACCGTCAAAGAAAACGATGTTGGCTTTACCTGCTTTCAGGCTGTCCTGCACCGAACGCGCCAGGCCTTCACCGTACTGCTGTTTGTCATGAATGATGGCGATACGCTGCGGCTTCACCTTCTCCAGGATGTATTTCGCGGCAGTCGGCCCCTGAGAGGAGTCCAGACCCGCGGTACGCATGATGTGCGCGTAACCACGCTGCGTCAGCTCCGGGTTAGTCGCTCCCGGAGAAATCATCAGAATGCCTTCGTCTTCGTAAATATCTGATGCCGGTTGAGTCGATGAAGAACACAGGTGGCCAATTACGTACTGAATGCCGTCGTTGACGATTTTGTTCGCTACCGCAACAGCCTGTTTCGGATCGCAGGCATCGTCATATTCCACGGCGACCAGCTTGTCGCCTTTGATCCCACCTTTGGCATTGATATCTTTAATCGCCTGACGTGCGCCATTAAATTCCATATCGCCCCACTGCGCGACCGGACCTGACATCGCGCCAACAACAGCGACCTTGATATCCTCCGCCATGACAGCGTGCGACATTGCCAGTGCTATCACCCCTGCGATGATTGTTTTCGCATTCCGTTTCATTACCTGAATCCCCATTCGTGACGTAATTAATATTTTGTATTTATGTGGTTAAAAAGCAGTCTGTGCTTTTTTTGAACTGCACTATTTTTACCAGTCTCATTAATGGTTTAGCGCAGTCATTTAAGCAAAATCAGGCTAAAATCTCTATTTTTCAGTCGATTAAGAAAAGATAATATTCTGCTTTTCACTATAGATAAACAAAAAAAAGCACGTTTGTCAGCATAAAATAACGGTACAAAGAGCCGAATAAAATGCTGCATTCCAGGGTATTATCCTGCCTGTTTTTCAATCTCTACGGTTTCAAACTGTCATTACTGTTGTTACAAAATTATTAATCTGGTTATTCACATAAAAAAGAGAAAGCATCCGGACGAATTATTTCGGTACACTGATTCCATCTTTTGTGATTTGGACATGCTGTTAATGAAGCTGACCATCGTTCGTTTAGATAACTTTAGCGACCAGGACCAGATTGATCTGGGCAAAATCTGGCCGGAATATTCCCCCTCATCGTTAAGCGTAGATGAAACGCACCGGATCTACGCCGCGCGCTTTAACGAGCGCCTGCTTGGCGCAGTACGTGTCACCCTGAGCGGTACGCAAGGTGCACTGGATTCCTTACGTGTACGCGATATCACCCGTCGTCGTGGTGTGGGCCAGTATTTGATCGAAGAAGTGATCCGGGAAAACCCTGACGTGAGTTCATGGTGGATGGCCGACGTCGGCGTTGAAGACCGCAGCGTGATGGCCGCGTTTATGCAGGCGTTAGGGTTTACGGCCCAGGAAAATGGCTGGGAGAAGCGCTAAAAAACAGTCCCCAGCCAGTTGTATTACTCGCATTTTCCCAAGAATTTTGTGTTGCAGGAAGGCGGCAAGTTATGAAATCCCCGGGAGCTTACATAAGTAAGTGACCGGGGTTGAATAACACAGCCAACGCACCTGCTGCGCAAAAGGCGCCGGGAAAATTACTTGGCGTCTGTCGCCGTCCCGTTGGCATGCCAGTCAAACACGCCAAATTCGAAGCCTTTCAGGTCGCCCTTCGCATCCCATGACAGAGGCCCCATTACGGTTTCCACTGAGTTTGCTTTCAGGTATTTGGCAATTTCAGCCGGGTCGTCAGACTGGTTCAGACCAGCCTGCAAGGATTGCAGCGCGGCGTAGGTGGTCCATACGAATGCACCGCTCGGATCCTGTTTCTTGGCTTTGATCGCATCCACAATCGGTTTGTTTGCCGGAACCTGATCGTAGTTCTTCGGTTTCGTTACCAGTAAGCCTTCTGCAGACTCACCCGCGATGTTAGACAGCGACACGTTCGCTACCCCTTCAGGTCCCATAAACTGAGTTTTCAGACCCGCGGCACGAGACTGGCGCAGAATCTGCCCCATTTCCGGATGGTAACCGCCGTAGTAAACGAAATCGATGTTCTCTTTCTTCAAACGCGCCACCAGCGTAGAGAAATCTTTCTCACCGGCGGTGATCCCGTCAAAGAACACCACGTCAGCGTTAGCTTTCTTGAGGTTGTCCTGCACGGAACGCGCCAGGCCTTCACCGTACTGCTGTTTGTCATGCACGATCGCAATGCGCTTCGGCTTCACTTTTTCAACGATATATTTGGCGGCCGTTGGGCCCTGATCGGAATCCAGACCAGTGGTACGTAACACCAGGTTATAGCCGCGTGCGGTCAGCTCTGGCGCCGTTGCCGCTGGGGTAATCATCAGAATGCCTTCGTCTTCATAGATATCTGACGCAGGCTGAGTGGAGGAAGAACACAGGTGGCCGATAACGTATTTAATCCCGTCGTTGACCACTTTGTTAGCAACCGCTACCGCTTGTTTCGGGTCACAGGCATCGTCATATTTCACCATGACCAGTTTGTCGCCTTTCACGCCGCCTTTGGCATTGATATCTGCAATCGCCTGCTCTGCGCCAGTAAATTCCTGATCGCCATACTGCGCTACCGGACCGGACATCGCGCCGACGACAGCAACTTTAATATCCTTAGCAAACGCCATATTGCTCAAAGACAGGGCGATACATCCTGCCAATAACGCTTTACCCTTCATATTCATCCTGACAATCCCCATTATTGTGGTTATTACGTGTGTTGTGATGTTGTTGTTCAGCACTTTATTTCGATTATTGGATAGCCACCCGTGCTTTAGCAGCATACTCTGCTAAAACATACCCGATTTTTATTATTTTGGAATAGCTAAATTTGACATGCAGATAACAACTTGATGACAAAAAGCATAGAACGTCAGGAGAGAGCAGGAGAGATAAAAACAAAAAACCCCGGATTTTCATCCAGGGTTTATCAGCATTTTCAGTTTGGCAGAAAGTTTACGCTTCGATCGCCGCACGCAGTTTTTTCATGGCGTTCTTTTCAAGCTGACGAACACGTTCAGCGGAAACGCCGTAGCGATCGGCCAGTTCCTGCAACGTCGACTTGTTGTCTTCGTCCAGCCAGCGGGCACGAATGATGTCCTGGCTACGCTCGTCCAGACCTTCCATTGCGTGGGTCAGTTTGTTCGCGGCCTGATCTTCCCAGTTGTCTTCTTCAATGCCGTCGGCAAAGTTAGAAGATTTATCCTGCAGATACAGCACCGGGGCCATCGGCTGGCTGTCAGACTCATCGTCTGAAGACATGTCAAACGTCATGTCTTGTGCCGCCATACGGGATTCCATTTCGCGCACGTCTTTGCTGGAAACACCCAGCTCGCGAGCAACCATTTCAACTTCGTCCTGGTTAAACCAGCCCAGACGCTGCTTGGTTTTGCGCAGGTTAAAGAACAGCTTACGCTGCGCTTTAGTGGTCGCGACTTTCACGATACGCCAGTTACGCAGAACGTATTCGTGGATCTCGGCTTTGATCCAATGCACGGCGAAGGAAACCAGGCGCACACCCACTTCCGGGTTGAAACGGCGCACGGCTTTCATCAGGCCGATATTACCTTCCTGAATCAGATCCGCCTGCGGCAGGCCATAGCCCGCGTAGTTACGAGCAACATGAACAACAAAGCGCAGGTGAGACAGGATCAGCGTTTTAGCTGCTTCCAGATCGCCCTGGTAATGCAGCTTTTCAGCCAGCGCCCGCTCCTCGTCAGCCGACAACATCGGCCACGCGTTCGCAGCCCGGATGTAAGACTCCAGGTTACCAACAGGGGCTAAAGCTAAATTTTGCATTTCTTTGGTCATTCAAATCCTCTCAATCTTTGTCATCTGGCGTTGGTAAAAACCAATAGCAACAACCATGCCAGAGCTTATGAGCAACGAGAATATCATTCAATCTTTTATCAGACAGTGATTTTATCCACAAGTTCCATGTCGTAATGTGTATAAATTACGCACAAAATGTGACATCACGATGAATGCGCCGGGAAGAGAAAACAGGGCTCTTTCCCTGCAGAGCGAACTACTCAGTGCAGGGAAAGATTATACCAGAGATTTTTTAATCGGGGGTAAAGTGGCGTAAATGTTGAACCGTGGCAAGCCAGGCTGCCACCCAGCCAATCATTGAGCATACCAGCAGGAGTAGCAAGCACTCATCAAATGATAAGCCGTTGATATCAAACTTCGTTCCGAAAACCTGTGCCACTTCAGTCACCGCTGATGACAGTCGCATCACCAAAATTTCTGACAAAATCAGTGAAAGAAATGCGCCGGAAAAACCCAGCAGCGCGCCGCCGTAAAGGAACGGACGCAGGATAAATCCATCCGTCGCACCAATCAGTTTCTGTACGTTAATGGTATCGCGACGCGCAAAAATACTCAGACGCACGCTGTTACCGATGACGAGGAAGACCGCCGCCACCATCAACACGCCAATCATCGCGGAAACGCGTCCGACCAGGCCCGTTAACGCCGCCAGTCGTGCAAACCAGCTGTCATCCATGCGTACTTCATCGATACCGTTGATTTGTGCAATACGGTCACGCAGCGTGTTTAGCGACTCCGTACCCTGGAAATCCAGTTTCGGGATCACCACCGCCACGGCGGGCAGCGGGTTCTCTTCCAGCATATCCAGCGCGCCGCCAAAGCCAGACCAGTTACGGAATTCGCCCAGCGCATCGTCACGGGAGAGGTAATTCACTTTCTCCACGCCCTGTTCGGCCTGTAACTGCCCCACCACACGTGCCGCCGCATCATCATCCAGCGTTTTTTGCAGATATACGGTGATCTGCGGGGACGGGTAATACTGGCTTGCCGCCTGGTTCACGTTCTTGTAGACCATGTAACAAACACTTGGCAACGTCAGTGAGATAGCGATAACCATCACCGTCAGAAATGTCGCCAACGGTTTACTTTTCAGGTCCTGTAACGCCCCCTGAAACGCATAACGTACCTGCTCGTTAAAGACGTTGGTTTTACGCGAGTTCGGTTTTGGCGACGCTTTCGCACGTTTTGGCGCGTTGCGACCGCCATCACCCGGCGCGCCGCCCGATTTACGAAAGCGATCCAGTCGTCCACCGAACTGTTTGATTTGATTGATAGCGTCACGCCTATTCATGCGCCAGGCCTCCATGCAGGTGTCCGTCACTCAGGACAAGCTGGCGATAAGAACGACGGGAGATCAGCCCAATATCGTGCGTCGCCATTAATACCGTTACCCCGACGCGATTAAACTCTTCGAACAGACGCAGGATCCCTTCTGACAGCGCGTCATCCAGGTTCCCCGTCGGTTCATCCGCCAGCAGTACCGCAGGCTTGTTCACCACCGCGCGGGCGATGCCCACACGCTGCTGTTCACCGCCGGAGAGTTGAATCGGGAAGTTCTTCGCTTTGTCCAACAGCCCGACCTTATCCAGCGCCGCTGACACGCGACGACGAATATCGTCCCCGCTGGCACCCGCAATGATCAGTGGGATTGCCACGTTGTCGAAGACGGTTCTGTCCATCAACAGGTGGTGATCCTGAAAAATCATGCCGATCTGGCGACGCAGAAACGGCACTTCACGGTTTTTCAAACGGCTGATGTCGTGCCCGCTAAAGTAGATCTTCCCGGCACTGGGCCGTTCAATTCCACAGATCAGCTTCAGCAGGGTACTTTTACCCGCGCCGGAGTGGCCGGTCAGAAACGCCATCTCGCCAGGCTGCATATGGAATGTGACTCCCTGCAGCGCTTGTCTCCCACCGAGATAGGCCTTGCTGACATGTTCAAAGCGAATCATTGTTAATCCTCTCGGGCAAAAAGTGCCTCTATAAAATCGCCCGCTTTAAACGGACGTAAATCCTCGATACGTTCGCCCACACCGATATAGCGGATAGGGATGCCAAACTGATCGGCAACCGAGAAAATGACCCCGCCCTTCGCCGTACCATCCAGCTTGGTCAGAGTGATACCGGTTAAGCCCACCGCTTCATGGAACAGTTTGGCCTGGCTTATCGCATTCTGCCCGGTGCTGGCGTCGATAGTCAGCATAACTTCATGCGGCGCATCTTCGTCCAGCTTCTTCATGACGCGAACGATTTTTTTCAATTCTTCCATCAGGTGCGATTTGTTCTGCAAACGCCCTGCGGTATCAGCGATCAGCACGTCTACGTTACGCGCTTTCGCCGCCTGGATGGCGTCAAAGATAACGGACGCAGAATCTGCGCCGGTATGCTGAGCAATCACCGGGATATTATTACGCTGACCCCAGACCTGCAGCTGTTCTACCGCCGCCGCACGGAAAGTATCGCCCGCCGCCAGCATCACCGATTTACCCTGCTGCTCAAACTGACGCGCCAGCTTACCGATAGTGGTGGTTTTACCCACGCCGTTAACGCCAACCATTAAGATAACAAATGGCGTCTTACCCTCAACATTCAGTGGTTCGTCAACCTTCGCCAGAATCTCACCCATCTCATCTTTCAGCAGGCCGTACAACGCTTCTGCATCTTTGAGCTGCTTGCGGCTGGCGCCTTCTGTCAGATTTGCAATGATCTTGCGGGTTGTTTCTACGCCCACATCGGCGATCAGCAGCTGCTCTTCCAGCTCTTCAAACAGATCATCGTCGATCTTTTTACCACGGAACAGACTGATAAATCCGGAACCGAGGTTTTCTTTTGTTTTCAGCAGGCTACGCTTCAGGCGCGCAAAGAAACCTTCTTTGGTTGGTTTTTCCTGCTCCTGAACCACCTCTTCTTCTGCCGATTCTTCTACAGCAGGTTCTTCTGGCGGCTCCACTATGACGGCTTCTTCAGCGGCCTCAGCGGCCAGCGCCTGCGCTTCCAGCTCTTCGTCGGTCAGTTGCGGTTCGTTTTCGGCTTCTTCTTCAACCGCCTCAACGATTTCTACGGTTTCCGCTTCGGCCTGCCACTCTTCGGCAGAAACGTCTTCGGCTTTCACCTCTTCCGGCAGCGGTAATTCTTCGCGTTCGATAACTACCGCTGCTGGCGTTTCCATTACAGTTTCAGCAACGGGTTCAACAACCGGCTCAATTTCCGGCTGCGCTTGTTCGGCAACAGGTTCTTCTTCCGGCTGCAGTTTCTCAATTTCCGCAACCTGTTCAGTGACTTCAACGACTTCAGCAGCAAAGGCTTGCGTTTCCGCCTCGCTACGGGTTTCCTCGACGTGCGGCTGTTCGTCAACGACGGTAGTTTCTTCAGCAACCGGTTGTTGTTCTTCGTTTTTTACTTCTGTCTCGTTTTCCGGTGCCTGCTCTTTTTGACCAAAGCCCAGCCAGGAAAAAAAGCCACGTTTTTTCTCTTTCGCCATTTGCGACTACACTCCCCCGCTGTTGCTTCATGGCACAGCGTCAACGCTATGTACATAGCAGCTAAAAAAATGATGAAATAGTCTATCACTTAACTTAACTCACATCACCGCCTGGAATGACATGCTATAGGCGGATTGAGCAATAATAGAAATGAAAAAACCGAATCACTCTGGTAGCGGCCAGATCCGCATTATTGGCGGGCAATGGCGTGGCCGTAAACTCCCGGTTCCGGACAACCCCGGCCTGCGTCCGACCACCGATCGTGTGCGCGAAACGTTGTTTAACTGGCTGGCGCCGGTAATGGTCGATGCCCGTTGCCTTGATTGCTTTGCCGGCAGCGGCGCGTTGGGTCTGGAAGCACTCTCCCGCTATGCGGCAGATGCCACGCTGCTGGAGATGGATCGCGCGGTATCTCAGCAGTTGCAAAAGAATCTCTCCACACTGAAAGCACCCCATGCCCGCGTGGTCAACACCAATACCCTGACATTTTTGGCCCAGGCCGGTACGCCGCATAACGTGGTGTTTGTGGATCCGCCGTTTCGTAAAGGATTACTGGAAGAAACATTAACTCTTCTGGAAACTCGCGGCTGGCTGGCAAATGAAGCGTATATTTACGTGGAAAGCGAAGTCGAAAACGGCCTGCCGCCGGTTCCGGTTAACTGGTCGTTATACCGCGAAAAAGTGGCTGGGCAGGTTGCTTATCGTCTGTATCAACGTGAAGCACAAGGAGAGCAACATGCTGATTAATCTGGGACGTCTGTTGATGCTGTGTGTCTGGGCATTCCTGCTACTGAATATTTTTCAACCGTTCCCACGTCCGCTCAATATCTTCGTAAATGTGGCTCTGGTGTTTATGGTGCTGATGCACGGCATGCAGTTGGCGCTGCTGAAATCAACCATGCCGAAAGATGGCCCGCAAATGACCAGCGGCGAGAAAGTGCGTATTTTTCTGTTCGGCGTATTTGAACTGCTGGTATGGCAGAAGAAGATTAAAGACCAGTTGAAGAAGTAATGGTGCTCACTTTGCCTGGTATCGCATAGCGAGCCGGGACGACAAAACCAGGAGGCCGGATAAGGCGTAAACCGCCATCCGGCATCAGCCAAATGAAACCTTAGCGTTCAGCCGTAAAATCAACAAAACGCGAACCTTTGTAGCTCAGCGTGCCTTTATCCCCGACCGTTAGCGCATGGTACTGCTGAGCATCCAGACGAAACGTCTGCTCCAGGCCGCCGCTTTGCGGTTTGAAGCTGGCTTCATAGCGCATGCTGGTGCCCGCTGGGCTCACTTCCTGTTGACGGGAGCGTCGGTCGTTTAGCGGCTTTTCCCGCTTATTCGTCACCACCACCTGCTTTTGCACCAGCGGCGCGGCATCATTATCCGCTTTTTCACGTCGCTGCTGAACAAAGCGAAACGACGCGGCGACAACGATTAAGACAATGATAACAATGAAAAAAAGTGGTGGTTTGCTCATATTATTAACCCATCAGAAAATGCGGAAATAAGCATACATTGCCCGTTATGGTGTTGTCATCTGGCAGTATCGACCTCTACACTGGACAGTAGAGCCGTGAGCACCCCGCTTACGAAAAAATAACGAATTCAAGGAACTAAGATGCTTTGGTCGTTTATCGCTGTCTGCCTTTCCGCATGGTTGTTCGTGGATGCTTCCTATCGTGGGCCCGCCTGGCAACGCTGGGTCTTTAAACCCCTGACGTTACTCCTGCTGGCGCTGCTGGCCTGGCAGGCGCCAATGTTTAACGCTATCAGTTACCTGGTACTGGCCGGCTTGCTGGCTTCGCTGCTGGGCGACGCGCTGACGCTATTGCCGCGCCAACGCCTGCTGTACGCAGTGGGGGCATTCTTCCTGTCACACCTGCTGTATACCATTTACTTCGCCAGCCAAATGACGCTGTCGTTCTTCTGGCCTTTACCGCTGGTGCTGCTGGTGTTAGGTGCGTTGCTGATTGCTGTGATTTGGACGCGCCTGGAAGAGTTGCGTGTCGCTATCTGCACCTTTATTGGCATCACGCTGATGATGGTCTGGATGGCTGGCGAACTGTGGTTCTTCCGCCCGACCGCTCCGGCGCTGTCGGCATTTATGGGCGCATCGCTCCTGTTCATCGGCAATATTGTCTGGCTGGGTAGCCATTACCGTCGCCGCTTCCGCGCCGATAATGCCATTGCCGCCGCCTGCTACTTCGCCGGACATTTCCTGATTGTTCGTTCGTTGTATCTTTAAAATGCTTGACTCTGGAGTCGACTCCAGAGTGTATCCTCCGGTTAATACGAAATGATTATCAACCGGAGGATGCCATGTCGACACCTGATACCAGTGGCAAAAAAGCCCCACAATTCTCTTCTTTCAAGCCAGCGCCTGCGCCAAAGAAGGCTGATGACTGCTGCTGCGAAGGAACTTGCTCCACTACGCCACCCGTATCCGATACCGTACTAGGTACCCGTTATTCCTGGAAAGTGGCAGGCATGGACTGCGCGGCCTGCGCCCGAAAAGTAGAGAATGCGGTCCGCCAGGTCAGCGGCGTCAACCAGGTCCAGGTGCTGTTTGCCACCGAAAAACTGGTGGTCGACGCCGGTTCCGATATCCGCCAGCAAGTTGAAAACGCGGTGCAGAAAGCAGGCTATACCCTGCGTGATGAGCAGGCACCAGAAGAAGCCCCCGAATCGCGGTTTAAAGAAAATCTGCCACTGATTTCGCTGATTATCATGATGGCGATTAGCTGGGGGCTGGAGCAGTTCAATCATCCCTTCGGTCAGATAGCGTTTATCGCCACCACCCTGGTCGGTCTGTACCCCATTGCCCGTCAGGCTCTGCGTCTGATGAAAACCGGCAGCTACTTTGCCATTGAAACATTAATGAGCGTGGCCGCCATCGGCGCACTGTTTATCGGCGCGACAGCGGAAGCCGCCATGGTACTGCTGCTGTTTTTAATCGGCGAGCGTCTGGAAGGATGGGCTGCCAGCCGTGCCCGTAAAGGGGTTAGCGCGCTGATGGCGCTCAAACCGGAAACCGCCACGCGCCTGCGTAACGGCGAGCGCGAAGAGGTGGCTATTAATAGCCTCCGCCCTGGCGATGTTATCGAAGTGGCCGCGGGTGGGCGTTTACCTGCCGACGGCAAACTGGTCTCCGGCTTTGCCAGTTTTGATGAAAGCGCCCTGACCGGCGAATCGATCCCGGTTGAACGCGCCACCGGCGAGAAAGTCCCGGCAGGCGCCACCAGCGTGGATCGTCTGGTTACGCTGGAAGTGCTCTCCGAACCGGGCGCCAGCGCCATTGACCGTATTTTGAAGTTGATTGAAGAAGCGGATGAACGTCGCGCCCCCATTGAGCGTTTTATTGACCGTTTCAGCCGGATTTACACCCCAGCCATTATGGCGGTTGCGCTGCTGGTTACCCTTGTACCACCGCTACTGTTTGCCGCATCCTGGCAGGAGTGGATTTATAAAGGGCTGACGCTGCTGCTGATTGGCTGCCCATGTGCACTGGTAATTTCAACCCCCGCAGCCATTACCTCTGGTCTTGCCGCCGCGGCGCGTCGTGGCGCGCTAATCAAAGGCGGGGCCGCGCTGGAACAGTTGGGAAGAGTCACGCAGGTCGCGTTTGATAAAACGGGTACTCTGACCGTGGGTAAACCGCGCGTCACAGCGATTCACCCGGCAAGCGGTATTGGCGAGGCTGAACTGCTGGCACTGGCGGCAGCAGTAGAGCAAGGTGCGACACACCCGCTGGCACAAGCGATTGTCCGGGAAGCACAAACACGCGAACTGACTATTCCTGTCGCAAGAGAGCAACGGGCTCTGGTTGGCTCTGGAATTGAAGCGCTGGTCGACGGCGAGCGCGTGCTGATTTGCGCCGCCGGTAAGCAGCCTGCTGATGCCTTTGCCGGGCAGATAAGCGAGCTGGAAAGCGCGGGCCAAACGGTGGTGCTGGTGCTGCGTAACGATACTGTACTCGGCGTGCTGGCCCTACAGGACACGCTGCGCGACGACGCTCGCAGCGCTATCGCCGAGCTTGATCAGATTGGCGTGAAAGGCGTGATCCTGACCGGTGATAACCCACGTGCGGCCGCCGCCATTGCCGGCGAACTGGGCCTTGAATTCAAAGCGGGGCTATTGCCGGAAGATAAAGTGCAGGCCGTTTCCCATCTTAACCAACAGTCGCCGCTGGCGATGGTTGGCGACGGCATCAACGACGCTCCGGCGATGAAAGCAGCCACCATCGGTATTGCCATGGGGAGCGGAACCGACGTCGCGCTGGAGACCGCTGATGCCGCCCTGACCCACAACCGCCTGCGCGGTCTGGTACAAATGATTCAACTGGCGCGGGCCACCCACGCCAATATTCGCCAGAACATTGCGATTGCGTTGGGCCTGAAGGGGATTTTCCTCGTCACCACGCTGCTCGGGATAACCGGATTGTGGCTGGCAGTGCTGGCGGATACAGGGGCAACGGTACTGGTGACCGCTAACGCGCTGCGGTTGTTACGTAAAGGATAGTTTTTTGCCGGATGACGGCGTTGCCTTATCCGGCCTACGGGTTACACGTTCTTTGTTTGCCGGATAAGCGTTAGCGCCATCCGGCAAACAAAACTAGTGACCTTTACGCAGCAGATAGCGGTACGGCAGCGAGTCGGTCTCTTTAGCCACCAGCTCATGCTCCATAAAGGTACAGAAGCCAGGAATATCGCGGGTTGTTGCCGGATCGTCGGCGACAATCAGCAGTGTTTCACCGGCCTGCATGCCACGTACGGTTTTACGCACCATCATCACCGGTTCCGGGCAGCGCAGTCCCTGGGCATCAAGAGTATGGTCGGGGGAAGTAAACAGGTCGCTCATCGTCGTCTCATTCATACAAAAACGGCGTTATTTTACGCTCTGTTGTGGCGTAAGCCAATCAGGTTAACGATTGCGTGAAAAACAACCATTGCAATGTGCTCTTAAAGCAGTATCATGCGACGGTTTTTTATTGGGTTCCCTCACCCCATCCAACAAAAAGGTCACAATATGACTCCGTTTACACAAACTCAGCGCGTAAAAGCGTTGTTCTGGCTATCGCTATTTCATCTGCTGGTGATCACCTCCAGCAACTATCTGGTGCAGCTTCCAATCTCCATTTTTGGTTTCCATA
The DNA here is from genome assembly GCF_003818115.1 of Citrobacter youngae. Taxonomy (GTDB): domain Bacteria; phylum Pseudomonadota; class Gammaproteobacteria; order Enterobacterales; family Enterobacteriaceae; genus Citrobacter; species Citrobacter youngae. The sequence continues at coordinate 113,819 of NZ_RPOI01000024.1, forward strand.
CCACATGGGGCGCGTTTAGCTTTCCGTTTATTTTCCTCGCCACCGACCTGACCGTGCGTATTTTTGGCGCGCCGTTGGCACGACGCATCATCTTTGCGGTGATGATCCCCGCGCTGCTGATCTCCTATGTCGTTTCATCCCTGTTTTATATGGGATCATGGCAGGGATTTGGCGCACTGCTGCACTTTAACCTGTTTGTCGCCCGTATCGCCGCCGCCAGCTTTATGGCTTACGCGCTGGGACAAATTCTGGATGTGCATGTCTTTAACCGCCTGCGTCAGAACCGTCGCTGGTGGCTGGCGCCAACGGCTTCCACGCTGTTTGGCAACATCAGCGATACGTTAGCCTTCTTCTTTATCGCCTTCTGGCGCAGCCCGGATGCCTTTATGGCCGAGCACTGGATGGAAATCGCACTGGTCGATTACTGTTTCAAGGTGCTGATCAGCATTATTTTCTTCCTGCCGATGTACGGCGTGCTGCTGAATATGTTGCTGAAAAGGCTGGCAGATAAATCCGAAATCGCTGCATTGCAGACGAGTTAAAGGTTCATTTTCCGAGTTGTGATAAGATGGACGAATGAGCCGTTATGGCCGTTTATCGAAAGGAAGAAGTCAATGCGCAATCTGGTTAAATATGTCGGTATTGGCCTGCTGGTTATGGGGCTTGCAGCCTGTGATAATAGCGATACAAAAGCGCCAGCCGAGGGTGCTGCCGCAGAAAGTAGCGCCAGCGGACAACCGGTCAGCCTGCTGGACGGCAAACTCAGTTTTTCCCTGCCAGCGGATATGACCGATCAGAGCGGCAAGCTGGGCACCCAGGCGAACAATATGCACGTCTATTCTGACGCAACCGGCCAGAAAGCGGTGATTGTGATTGTTGGCGACAACACCAACGAAGACCTGGCCGTGCTGGCAAAACGTCTGGAAGATCAGCAGCGTAGCCGTGACCCGCAGCTGCAGGTCGTCACCAATAAATCCATTGAGCTGAAAGGCCACACGCTGCAGCAGTTAGACAGCATCATCTCGGCTAAAGGCCAGACCGCTTACTCTTCTGTGGTGTTGGGCAAAGTGGATAACCAACTGCTGACCCTGCAAATCACGCTGCCTGCTGACGATCAGCAAAAGGCGCAGACTACCGCAGAAAACATCATTAACACGCTGGTTATCCAGTAACGGTTAAGACGATGACGCGGCCTCCGGTGACACCACCTGAGGCCGTTTTTTTAACCGCCAGGTCAGCAATAACGCCACCGCCACCAGCCCTGCCGCCGCCAGATAGATAACCGGCACGCCCGCCCACGTCATTACCAACCCAGCCAGCGGCCCGGTAACCCCCAGCGATAAATCCATAAACACCGTGTAGGTCGCCAGCGCAGCGCCCTGATTTTGCTGCGGGACGGCTTTTACCGCTACCACGCCCAGCGCCGGGAAAACCAGTGAAAACCCAGCCCCGGCCAGCAGAACGCCGATTTTCGCCATCCACGGCATGGAAGCCATCCCGACCAGTAGCAGCCCGACAATCTCGACGCTAAAGCAGATCATCGCCACATTCAGCCCGCCTAAACGGTTGATACCATTTGGGAACAACAGACGAGTGCCGACAAACGTGCAGCTAAATAGCGTCAGCGCGAAAGCCGCGCCGTCCCAGCCTTTAGCGTCGTAAAACAGGGTAATAAACGTGGCGATCACCCCAAAGCCGGCCGAGGCCAGCGCCAGCGCCATGCCGTACAACCAGACGCGTCCGAGCACCGCGCGAAACGGCAACGGTTTGCCTTTGCTGGCCTTTACCGCCGGACGAGGGAGCGCCAGCAATATTGCCACCAGCGCCACGCCCATCACGGTCAGCGCCAGCCCCTGTAAGCCCCCCCAGGCATAAAACAGAACGCCCAGCGGCGCGCCTATCGCCATCGCGCCATAGGTCACGATGCCATTCCAGGAAATCACCCGTCCAATGTGCATTGAGCCAACTACCCCCACACCCCACAGCGTAGAGCCAGTTCCGGCAAAGCTTTGCCCGATCCCAAGGATCACGCGACCCAGGCATAGCAGCAGCAGACTGGCCAACGGCCAGCCGTTCGTTGAGCCCGCCAGTAAATAGCCCAGACCACTTAAAAAACAGCCGCACAGTCCGAATACCACAATCTTTTTCGGCCCCAGCAAATCGGCATAGCGACCGGCATGCGGACGGCTCAGCAGCGTAGCGAAATATTGCAGGCTGATGACCAGTCCAGCCCAAAAGGCGCTGAATCCCATCACATCATGGACGTAGCCCGGCAATACCGCGAGCGGCAGGCCGATGGTCAGATAGCTGGCGAAGTTAAACATCACCACGGAGACAATGCGCAGATTAAGGCGTAAACCGCTCAGCGTCGGTTCAGCGACGGGTTCGGGCATGGAGGGTCACCACATATTCACAACAGTGTTTCATTTCTACCATGTTGCAGCCCAGAAATCAGTAACCAGATTAGGAATATCGGCAGCAAGCCAGCCGCTACACTTAATGCAAAAATGCACACAGGAAGAAGACATGACAACCATTCAGCCTGACAAAACAGGTTTGCACATTTTACTTAAACTGGCCGCGCTGGTGGTGATCCTCGCCGGTATTCATGCCGCGGCGGATATCATTGTGCAACTGCTGCTGGCTCTCTTTTTTGCCATTGTGTTGAATCCGCTGGTCACCTGGTTTATTCGCCGGGGAGTACGTCGCCCGGTTGCCATTACGCTCGTAGTGGTGGTCATGCTGTTCGTCCTCACGGCACTGATCGGCGTTCTGGCGTCTTCGATCACGGAATTCATGGCTATGCTACCCAAATACAATAAGGAGCTGACGCGCAAAGTCCTGTATCTGCAAGAGATGGTGCCCTTTCTGAATTTGCATATGTCGCCAGAGCGCATCCTGCAACGTATCGATTCCGATAAACTCATGACCTTCACCACCACGCTGATGACCAGCCTTTCTGGCGCCATGGCCAGCGTCGTTCTGCTGGTGATGACGGTCGTCTTTATGCTGTTTGAGGTGCGCCATGTTCCTTATAAGCTGCGCTTTGCGCTGAACAACCCACAAATCCATATTGCGGGGCTGCATCGGGCGCTCAAGGGCGTATCTCACTATCTGGCACTGAAAACGTTGCTCAGCCTATGGACTGGCGCTATCGTCTGGCTGGGACTGGCGCTGATGGGGATTCAGTTTGCTCTGATGTGGGGCGTGCTGGCCTTCCTGCTCAATTATGTGCCCAATATAGGCTCGGTTATTTCCGCCGTGCCGCCCATGATTCAGGCGCTGCTGTTCAACGGCATTTACGAATGCGTACTGGTCGGCGCGCTGTTTCTGGTGGTGCATATGGTGATTGGCAATATCCTCGAGCCGCGCATGATGGGGCATCGCCTGGGATTATCGACGCTAATCGTCTTCCTCTCTCTGCTGGTATGGGGATGGCTGCTCGGCCCGGTAGGCATGCTGCTCTCTGTGCCGTTAACCAGCGTGTGTAAAATCTGGATGGAAACCACCACCGGTGGCAGCAAACTGGCCATTTTGCTGGGTCCCGGCAGACCCAAAAGTCGGCTACCCTGAAAAACTACCAACCGAGGTAGTTTTTATCTTTTTATATGCCCGTTAAACTGATATCCATACAGGTATATATCGCAATTTATCTTAAATAAAGAGTGAAAAGGATTTCATTTTTTAATAAAGAAAATACATAAGTCAACGTATGGATGTCTTTGCCAAACCACATAAGAATAATGAATCCCCCCACAGCATTTAACTCAAACTATCTGCCTATATTTAAAGGTTATTTTATTTGATACGTTTTATCTAAAAATCTATACTTCTCGCCGATGATTACGCTGAAAAATTTCCGTTGAAGAAAGTCACCGAATATTACCATCCGGCAACCTCATCGCCTTGCTATCGGACACGTGAAATAAAATGCTGATTTAGCTTAAACAAAATCACGGGAGCTGCAGGGTGATCATTATTTCGAAGCTTATTATTAAACACGTATAAACAGTACTTTGAGAGGGAGTTTTAATGAAACAGTATATTAAGTGGTTTGCGGCCATTGCCGTTGTCGGTGCGCTGGCGGGATGTGCACGTACTGCGCCGATCGATCAAGTTCACACCAGCGTAAGCGCGGGGCACACTCAGGATCAGGTTAAAACCGCCATTCTGAAAGCGGGCATTCAACGCCAATGGGTCATGTCTGAAGCCGGTCCTGGTGTCATTAAAGCACGCCAACAAACCCGAGATCATGTGGCTGAAGTCCGTATCACCTATACCGCCACCAGCTATGACATTAAATACGACAGCAGCCTTAACCTGCAGGCTTCTGGTGGAAAAATTCATAAAAACTACAACCGCTGGGTACGCAATCTGGATAAAGACATCCAGCTCAATCTGTCAGCCGGTGCCAATCTGTAATTACGCCTAAAGTCGGGCCGAAAAGGCCCGATACTCTTACTCTCTGCCATTTAACAGGTTGTCCCCACATGTACGAACAGGATTCGCTTAGCGCACTGGATGCCATTACTGAAGCACAACGTATCGCCTTTGCCCCTATGCTTTTTCAAACCGCGTTGTGTCTGCGAAATGCGGGAGTACTCACCTGGCTGGACAAGCAAGGTAAACGCGGCGCCACGCTCGACGAAATTACCGAAAACAGCACCATCAACGAATATGCCGCCAGCATCCTGTTGGATATGGGGTTAAGTGGGCGAATTATTACCCACAAAGAAGGATATTATTACCTCGCTAAAGTCGGCCACTTCCTTTTACATGACACGATGACGCGTGTGAATATGGATTTCACCCAGGATGTTTGTTATCAGGGACTGTTCTATCTGGAGAATGCGCTGAAAGAAGGGAAGCCCGCGGGATTAAAAATTTTTGGCGACTGGCCAACAATCTATCCTGCACTGTCGCAATTACCCCTGGCTGCGCGTGAAAGTTGGTTCGCTTTCGATCATTACTATTCAGATGGCGCATTTGATGCCGCATTGCCATATGTATTCGCCAGCGCCCCTGCAACCCTGTACGATGTCGGCGGAAATACCGGGAAATGGGCATTACGTTGTTGTCAACATGATGACAATATTGCAGTCACTCTATTAGATTTGCCGCAACAAATTGCACTTGCCCGCGAAAATATCGAAAATACGGGATTATCCCATCGCATAAATTTCCATGCTGTGGATATGCTTAGCGACTCGCCTTTACCCGCAGAGGCAGATATCTGGTGGATGAGCCAATTTCTGGACTGTTTTTCCCCGGAACAAATTATCGCCATTCTGAGCAACATTGCTCGGGTGATGAAACCGGGCGCGAAGCTGTGCATTATGGAACTGTTTTGGGATGCCCAAAAATTTGAAGCGGCCTCATTTAGCCTGAATGCGTCTTCGCTTTATTTTACCTGTATGGCGAATGGCAACAGCCGCTTCTACAGCGTAGAGAAGTTTTATCACTATCTGAATCAGGCAGGTTTTCAGGTAGATGAACGCCACGACAACTTAGGTGTTGGGCATACTTTATTGATATGTCAGAAGAAAAAATAAGAAACAATCGGAACAACCGATTTACCGCGGATACGCGTTGATGAAATTTGCTTTCAACATTATCGACTGGCAGGCCAAGGCGCCAGGATTAAGCGAAACAGAACAGTGGCATGAATGGTCACGGTTTTCGCACGCCATCGATCCCACCGCGCCATTGGCTAAACTCAGCGAGTTACCGATGATGACGGCTCGCCGCCTCAGCTCCGGTAGCAAACTGGCCGTTGATTGCGGGCTGGCGATGCTACGCCGTCATGATATCGATGCCGTGTTGTACACCAGCCGCCATGGTGAGCTGGAGCGTAACTACAGGATCCTGCACGCCCTGGCGACTGAGCAGGCTCTCTCACCAACCGATTTCGCCCTCTCTGTGCATAATTCTGCCGTGGGAAACCTGACCATCGCCGCGAAAAAGCCGATTGTCTCCTCCTCGCTTTCCGCTGGCAGGGATACGTTCCAGCAGGGGCTATGCGAAGTCATCGGGCTGTTGCAGGCGGGATATCAGCGCGTATTGATGGTCGATTTCGACGGTTTTCTGCCCGAGTTTTATCATCCACAGTTGCCGCCTGATATGCCGACATGGCCGTTTGCCGTCGCGCTGGTTATTGAATCCGGTGATCGCTGGCAATGCGAAACCCGTCCACACTGCGCGCAAGGTGAGACACCATTGCCACAAAGCCTGTTGTTTTTACAACATTATTTGCAAGATACCGCGGCGTTTACCCTCCCAGGCGAGCGCGTACAGTGGCAGTGGAGTCAGGGATGAACACGATTTTCCTGCGGCTTAATTGGGTATGGCGACTGGTGATGACCGGTTTTTGCTTTGCCCTGTTTGGCCTCGGCGGACTGCTCCTTTCTACTGTCTGGTTTAACGTATTGCTCATCGCAGTATGGGATAAAGCCCGACGTCGGCGTATCGCCAGACGCAGCATTGCTGCCAGTTTTCGCCTCTTTTTAACGGTGGCGAAGCGACTTGGCGTGCTGGATTACCAGATTGCAGGACGAGACATTTTACGCAACGAACAAGGGTGCCTGGTCGTCGCCAATCATCCGACGCTCATCGACTACGTGCTACTGGCCTCGGTCATGCCAGAAACCGACTGTCTGGTGAAAAGCGCATTACTAAAAAACCCGTTTCTTGGCGGCGTGGTCCGGGCAGCAGATTATCTGATTAACAGTCAGGCTGATGCGCTGTTACCCGCGTGCCAGCAACGTCTGGAACAAGGCGATACCATTTTAATTTTCCCCGAGGGAACCCGTACACGCCCCGGAGAGGAAATGACGTTACAGCGTGGTGCGGCGAATATCGCCGTACGCTGCAGCAGCGATTTACGCATCGTAACCATAAACTGCAGCGAACAAATGCTGGATAAAGAAAGCAAATGGTACGACGTCCCATCGATAAAGCCCATGTTTACCGTTTCAGTACACGAACGGGTTAAGATCGACCAATTTTACGACGCAAATTCACAAGAACCGGCGCTGGCCGCAAGGCAGTTGAACCGGCATCTTTTGCTTCAATTACAACCAGGTACTTTACCTCTTTCAGGAATTAATGATGCAAGCGCTTTATCTTGAAATCAAAAATCTCATTATAACGACATTGAATCTCGACGAACTGACAGCTGACGATATTGATACCGAAGCGGCACTCTTTGGCGATGGATTAGGTCTGGACTCAATCGACGCCCTGGAGCTTGGGCTGGCGGTAAAAAACGAGTATGGCGTGGTCCTCTCAGCAGAGAGCGAAGAAATGCGCCAGCACTTCTTCTCCGTCGCCACGCTGGCATCGTTCATTCACGCGCAACGTGCCTGAGGATAGTCCGTTATGACCGAACAAAAAGCCATTTACGAAGAAGTCTCATCACTGCTGGTCAAGCTGTTTGAAGTCGACCCGCAGGACATTAAGCCTGAGGCGCGCCTGTACGAAGATCTGGAACTCGACAGCATCGACGCCGTCGACATGATCGTGCATCTGCAAAAGAAAACCGGTAAGAAAATTAAACCGGAAGAGTTTAAAGCAGTACGCACCGTACAAGATGTCGTCGACGCGGTAGAACGCCTTCTCAAAGAAGCGTAATTCACCGTGTCGGGCACTCGCTCGCTGCCAGTCGTACAACTGCTAACAGGCCTACTGTTGTTGGCCTGGCCGTTTTTGATCTGGTTTGGCCTTGCGCATAACAGTCTGCACTGGTTGCTACCGTTGATGGCGCTACTCCTTTTTTTACGCTTTCGCCAGACCCGGCGACAGGCGGGGCCGTTGCGCGTTGTAACACAGGTCGTGGCGGTTGCGGGTATCACGTTGTGCATTGCCAGTTATCTGCTCAAAACACATCAGTTGCTGCTGTTTTATCCGGTAGTGGTAAACGCCGTGATGCTGTCGGTTTTTGGCGGATCGCTTTGGTCCGCGATGCCCATTGTTGAACGCCTGGCGCGGCTGCGCGACCCAAATCTGCCCGAGGCAGGAGTACGCTACACACGCCGTGTGACACAAATCTGGTGCGCCTTTTTCATCATCAACGGCAGCGTTGCGCTCTTTACCGCACTGAATGGCGATATGACCCTGTGGACGACCTGGAACGGTATGGTTTCCTATTTACTGATGGGAACATTGATGGCCGGCGAGTGGTTAGTTCGCCAACTGGTGATAAAACGAGATACCCAATGAAGCAGCCCCTCACACTTGCGCAATGGCTCTGTGACCCACGCCCGAACGACGTCCCTGTTGCGTGGCAGGAAGAGCATACCTGGACGCTGGGTCATCTGCGCCATGATGTGGCCCAGTTGATAACATACCTGCAGCAGCAGGAAGGTGAGCGCTGGGCATTGTGCTTCGAGAACAGCTATTTATTTATCGTCGCGCTGCTGGCCACGCTACATGCTGGCAAAACGCCGGTGATCCCAGGGCATTGTCGCGTTTCGTTGTTAAACGAGCAGCACAGGCTGTTTGACGGCGTACTGAGCGATAAAACGCTGGAGTGGCAGGGAACGCTACGGGTGGTCAGTTCTGCCATGACATCCGTGACCCACGACATCACGTTTCCGGCAATATGCAGCGACGCCTTTGTGGAGTTGTTCACTTCCGGTTCGACCGGCCAGCCGAAACGCGTGATCAAACCGATCGCTCGCCTGGATAGCGAAGCGGCATTGCTCGCGACGCGCTTTGCCGATCGTCTCGCAGGTTGCCGGGTGGTCGCGTCAGTGGTTCCGCAACATCTGTATGGTCTGACGTTTCGTATCTTCTTGCCAATGGCCTTAGGTCTGCCGCTGCACGCGGCAATGCTATGGTATGCCGAACAACTGGCGGCGCTGAGCCATGAGCATCGGTATGCGTTTATCAGCAGTCCGGCGTTTCTGAAACGCCTCGACCACCATCTGGCACCGCCGCCGGTCGAACTGATTCTGTCTGCGGGCGGTATGCTGCCCTGGCAGGACGTCGCACAGGCTGCTGACTGGCTGAATGTCTGGCCCGATGAGATCTACGGCAGCACTGAAACCGGGATCCTTGCGTGGCGTTATCGCCATCAAGATGATGTGGCATGGCTGCCTTTTCCCGGCGTCAGATTTCAGCCAGAAAATGACGCGTTTCGTGTATTTTCACCGCTAATTACCGCTGATGATGGCCTGTTGCTGGATGATATTCTGCAATTTACCGAAAATGGTCAGTTTCGCCTGATGGGCAGGCGCGGGCGAGTCGTCAAGATTGAAGAGAAACGCATTTCACTCAGCGAAGTGGAGCAACGCTTGCTGGCACTGGACGGTATACGTGATGTCGCGGCATTGCCGGTCTCACGCGGGGGACGCCAGGGCGTTGGCGTCCTGCTGGTACTGGATGACAAAACCCACCAACGCTGGCTCGCATGCGGAGGAAAACAGCAAGAACTGACCTGGCGACGTTCGCTGTTGCCCTGGCTGGAGCCGGTCGCCGTTCCCCGCTACTGGCGGGTGATTGATGAGATTCCGGTCAACAGTATGAACAAGCGTGTCTATGCGCAATTACAGGAGTTATTTCATGAAACCCCATGAAATCGAGCGCCATCAGGCACAGCCTCAACAGGCTGAGATTGTTTTACATCTCGACCCTTCGCTGTTTTGGTTCAGCGGGCATTTTGCCGTGCAGCCACTACTGCCAGGCGTTGCACAGCTGGATTGGGCGATGCATTACGCCACCACGTTGCTGGTCCCTGGCTGGCGTTTTCACAGTATTCAGAACGTGAAGTTCCAGTCACCGCTATTGCCTGGAACCACCATCACCCTGAGTCTGAGCTGGCAGGAAGAACGTCAGATGCTCTCTTTTAGTTATCAGCGCCACGACGGTGAAGCGCGCCATACCGCCAGCAGCGGGAAGATTCGGTTATGTCGCTGACGTTTTCCCCGTGCGTGTTGATCCCTTGCTATAACCACGGCGCAATGATGTCGGGCGTATTGGATCGTCTTCAGCCATTCAATCTCCCCTGCATTGTGGTGGACGATGGCAGCGACAAGACCACACAAGATGAACTGGCACGCCTGGCGGCAGAATACAGCAATCTGACGTTAATTCGCCTGCCGGTCAACGCAGGCAAAGGCGCGGCGGTGATTAGCGGAATTCAGGCGGCGGCAGATGCCGGGTTCAGTCATGCCGTGCAGGTCGATGCCGACGGTCAGCATGCCATTGAAGATATTCCCAGGCTGCTTGCATTGGCAAAAGAACATCCGGCAGCGCTCATTTCCGGGCAACCGATTTACGATGATTCTGTCCCTCGCTCGCGCCTGTACGGACGCTGGGTAACCCACATCTGGGTGTGGATAGAAACGCTTTCGTTGCAGCTAAAAGACAGCATGTGCGGCTTCCGGGTGTATCCGGTGGCACCAACACGGCAGCTGGCACAGCGCGTGACGCTCGGCAAACGAATGGATTTTGATACCGAAGTGATGGTGCGTCTCTACTGGCAAGGCAACCCCAGCTATTTTATCCCCACACGAGTCATCTATCCGCAGGACGGGCTATCCCATTTTGACGCGCTCAAAGACAATCTGCGCATTTCATTAATGCACACTCGCCTGTTTTTTGGCATGTTGCCACGCATCCCCTCCCTGCTTTTTCGTCGTTCATCAACACACTGGGCGCAGCAGCAGGAAGTCAAAGGGCTGTGGGGAATGCGTCTGATGTTGCTGGTCTGGCGTTTACTGGGTCGCAAAGCCTTCTCCCTGCTACTGTATCCGGTAGTCGGCATTTACTGGCTCACCGCATCAACTGCCCGAAAAGCCTCTCAGAGCTGGATTCGCCGCGTACGGGCGCAACTGATCGCACGCCGGATGCCAGTACCGTCAAACCTGATCAGTTATCAGCATTTCCTGCGTTTTGGCGGCGCGATGCTGGATAAAATTGCCAGCTGGCGCGGTGAACTGCACCTCGGCCGCGATGTTGTTTTTGCACCAGGCGCAGAAGAGACGCTAAATGTCAGCGACCCGCGAGGAAAACTGCTGCTGGCCTCACATTTGGGCGATGTCGAAGCCTGTCGGGCACTCGCCCAGCTACAGGGCAGTAAAACAATCAATGCGCTGGTATTTAGCGATAACGCCCAACGCTTTAAAAAAATTATGGAAGAGATGGCCCCGCAGGCCGGGTTAAACCTGCTACCGGTGAACGATATTGGCCCGGATACCGCCATTCTGCTCAAAGAGAAACTGGATCGTGGCGAATGGATCGCCATCGTTGGCGATCGCATCGCAGTCACTACCCAACGTGGCGGCGAATGGCGTGTCTGCTGGAGCCGCTTTATGGGGCAAGTTGCGCCCTTCCCACAGGGCCCGTTCATTCTTGCGTCTATTTTACGCTGTCCGGTGGATCTGATTTTCGCCCTGCGCCAGCAGGAGAAACTACGCATCCACTGCGAACCATTTGCTGACCCTCTGCTCTTGCCGCGTGCCACCCGACAACAGGCATTACAGAATACCGTCGATCGCTACGCCGAACGCCTTGAGCACTATGCACTTCAGTCGCCACTCGACTGGTTTAACTTTTTCGATTTCTGGCAGTTGCCGGACACCAAAGACAAGGAGTAAAGGGTGCTTAACGATCCCCGCTTTACGGCTGAAGTCGAGCTGACTATTCCGTTTCACGACGTCGATATGATGGGTGTAGCGTGGCATGGCAACTACTTCCGCTATTTCGAGATTGCCCGCGAGGCACTGCTGAACCAATTCAATTACGGTTATCGGCAGATGAAAGCGTCCGGCTATTTGTGGCCCGTGGTCGACACCCGGGTGAAGTATCGCAACGCCCTGACTTTCGAGCAGCGTATCCGTGTGCGTGCCCGTATTAAAGAGTTCGAAAATCGCCTGCGTATCGACTACGACATTTTCGATGCTGAAACAGGAAAACGCGCCACAACGGGCTATACCATCCAGGTCGCCGTGGACGAAAAAAGCCGTGAGCTGTGCTTTGTCAGCCCGGATATTTTGTTTGAACGAATGGGAGTGACGCCATGAAATTATGGCCATTGTTGGTGCTGCTCATCAGCCCTTTTGTCAGCGCCCTGACGCTTGATGACCTGCAACAGCGTTTTACCGAACAGCCGGTCGTTCGCGCCCATTTCGATCAAACCCGGACGATAAAAGATCTGCCGCAGCCGCTGCGGTCTCAGGGCAAAATGCTGATCGCCCGTGACCAGGGTCTGTTGTGGGACCAAACCGCGCCGTTCCCGATGCAACTGTTGCTTGATGATAAGCGGATGGTTCAGGTGATTAACGGTCAGCCACCGCAGACCATCACCGCCGAAAACAACCCGCAAATGTTCCAGTTCAATCATCTGCTACGTGCATTATTCCAGGCGGATCGTAAGGTGCTGGAGCAAAACTTCCGCGTGACCTTTACCGACGTAGGGGAGGGGCGCTGGATGTTACGCCTGACGCCAATCACCACGCCACTGGATAAGATTTTCGCGACGATTGATTTAGCTGGCAAGACCTACCTGGAGAGCATTCAGCTCAATGACAAGCAGGGCGATCGCACCGATATCGCGCTTTCCCAACACCAACTGACGCCAGCGCAACTGACCGATGATGAACGCCAACGCTTTGCCGCCCAGTAAACGTCCCGCGCTGTTATGGGGGCTCGCCTGCCTGATTATGCTGGGCGTCTTGTTGACGCTACTCCCGCAGGCCAGGCTCAATAGCAGCGTGCTGGCCATGCTGCCAAAACAGGCAATGGGCGACATTCCCCCGAGCCTGAACGAAGGCTTTATGCAGCGCCTCGACCGGCAACTGGTCTGGCTGGTGAGTCCCGGTAAGCAACCGGACCCGTCGGCGGCGCAAGACTGGCTGACGCTGCTGCAAAAATCGCACGCGCTGGCCCAGGTGAAAGGCCCGATGGACACCGACAGCCAGCAGGCATGGGGGGCTTTCTTCTGGAAACACCGTAACGGCCTGATAGATAACGATACCCGCGCTCGTCTGCAAAACGGCGGCGAAGCCCAGGCCCAGTGGATCCTGTCCCAGCTTTACTCCGCATTCTCCGGTGTCAGCGGCAAAGAGTTGCAAAACGATCCCCTCATGCTGATGCGCGGCTCGCAGTTGGCCATGGCCAAAAATGGCCAGCGTTTACGCCTGATGGACGGCTGGCTGGTCACTCAGGACGAGCAAGGCAACTACTGGTATCTGTTACATGGCGAGCTGACCGGCTCATCGTTTGATATGCAACAGACGCACCAATTGGTCACCACGCTGAATACGCTGGAAGGTGAGTTCAAAGCCCACTATCCGCAGGCACAATTACTGTCTCGCGGAACGCTGTTCTACAGCGATTACGCCAGCCAGCAGGCGAAACAGGATATCTCGACCCTCGGCATAGCGACCGTGATCGGGGTGATCCTGCTCATCGTGGCCGTGTTTCGTTCGCTGCGTCCGCTGCTGCTGTGCCTGATTTCAATTGGTATTGGCGCGCTGGCGGGAACCGTCGTCACGTTGCTGATTTTTGGCGAACTCCATCTGATGACGCTGGTGATGAGCATGAGCATCATCGGTATTTCCGCCGACTATACGCTCTACTATTTGACCGAGCGGATGGTGCACGGTGCAGAAACATCGCCATGGCAAAGCCTTGCCAAAGTACGCAATGCCCTGCTCCTGGCACTGCTCACTACCGTGGCGGCTTATCTGATTATGATGCTGGCCCCCTTCCCCGGTATTCGCCAGATGGCGGTATTCGCGGCGGTGGGTCTGAGTGCCTCGTGCCTGACGGTCATTTTCTGGCATCCATGGTTGTGTCACAGGTTACCGGTGCGCCCGGTTCCGGCAATGGTACTCATGCTACGCTGGCTTGCCGCCTGGCGGCGGAATAAGAAATTATCCGTTGGCCTACCGGTGGTGCTCGCGTTGTTCTCGTTGGCAGGCATGGCGACGCTACGCGTAGACGATGATATCTCCCAGTTACAGGCGCTGCCGCAGGACATTCTCGCTCAGGAAAAAGCAATTACCGCCCTGACCGGGCAAAGCGTTGACCAGAAGTGGTTTGTCGTGTACGGCAAATCTGCTCAACAAACGCTGGAGCGACTGGAAGCCTTTACTCCCGCGCTGGAAGAGGCAAAAAAAGACGGATTACTCAGCGGATATCGCACTATTCCGTTAAATTCGCTCGCCCGGCAGCAGCAGGATCTCACCCTGTTAAAAGATGCCGCGCCCGCCGTCACAAAAGCCTTAAACAGCGCCGGGCTGACAACGGTGAAACCCGATCTTAGCGCCATGCCGGTCACCGTCGATGCCTGGCTTTCCAGCCCGGCCAGTGAAGGCTGGCGCTTACTGTGGCTGTCGCTGGCAGACGGTGAAAGCAGCGTGCTGGTTCCCGTTGAAGGAGTGAAACAAAGTGATGCTTTAAACACGCTCAGCACAAAATATTCCGGCGTTGCGTGGGTGGATCGTAAGAGCAGCTTTGACACTCTGTTTGCGCTGTATCGCCATATTCTGACGGGCTTGCTATGCGTTGCGCTGGCAGTAATTGCCTGTGGCGCCGTCATTCGACTTGGCTGGCGTAAAGGCTTTATTAGCCTGGTCCCCTCGGTGCTGTCTTTAGGTTGTGGTCTGGCGGTACTGGCTCTGAGTGGGCACGCGCTCAACCTGTTCTCGCTGCTGGCACTGGTGCTGGTGCTGGGGATTGGCATTAACTACACGCTGTTTTTCAGTAATCCACGCGGTACGCCACTGACGTCGCTACTGGCTATCACACTGGCGATGATGACTACGCTCCTGACGCTCGGCATGCTGGTCTTTAGTGCCACTCAGGCAATCAGCAGTTTTGGCATTGTATTGGTGAGCGGTATTTTCACTGCATTTTTGCTGTCACCGCTGGCGATGCCAACGAAAAGAGAGAAGAAAAAAAGATGATGTTATCGACATTTTTTGCCGGGTGGCGGATTCGCCTTATCAGGCCGTTAATGATAGCGCTCGCCGCACTGATTCTTGCCGGTTGCAGCCACACACAGCCGGAACAGCAAGGCCGCCCGCAAGCCTGGTTAGAGCCGGGAACACGTGTGACGCTACCTGCTCCGGGGATTTCTCCCGCGGTGAATTCACAACAGCTGCTGACCGGAAGTTTTAACGGCAAAACGCAGTCGCTGTTGGTCATGCTTAATGCTGATGATAAGAAAATCACACTGGCCGGGTTGTCATCAGTTGGCATTCGCCTGTTCCTCGTGACTTACGATGGAAAAGGATTGCACACCGAACAATCGATCATCGTTCCGCAACTGCCGCCCGCAAGCCAGGTGCTGGCTGACGTGATGCTTAGTCATTGGCCAATTAGCGCCTGGCAACCGCAATTACCTCAAGGCTGGACGCTCGTCGATACGGGCGATACACGTGAACTGCGCAATAGCCGCGGCAAACTGGTCACGGAAATCACGTATCTGAATCGCAAAGGAAAACGCGAACCGATCAGCATTGAGCAGCACGTATTTAAATACCACATCACCATTCAATACCTGGGTGACTGAGATGATCTACATTTCTGCCGTTGGCATGATTAACGCGTTGGGCAATAACACCGATGAAATCGCCGCCAACCTCACACGTGGCATAGCGCCGGGAATGCGTCCGCGCGCGAACTGGCTACAAGGACATCCACCCGCCGTATTAGCAGGTGTAGACGGTGATCTGCCCGCGATCCCTCAGCAATTTAGCGCACATCGTTCGCGCAATAACCAGCTACTGCTGGCTGCACTGGCACAAATCCAGCCACAGGTAGACGACGCTATCGCCCGGTTTGGCCGCGATCGTATTGCTGTCGTTCTCGGCACCAGCACCTCCGGTCTGAATGAAGGTGACGTTCACGTTGATCTGATGCTCAACGACAAAGAGAGCACCGACTGGCGCTACCCGCAGCAGGAACTGGGCGATCCATCGCGTTTTCTTAGCCACTGGCTGGCGCTGGATGGCCCGGCCTTTACGCTCTCAACCGCCTGCTCGTCCAGTGCACGGGCTATCATGAGCGGGCGTCGCTTAATCGAATCTGGTCTGGTGGATATTGCCATTGTCGGGGGTGCCGATACGCTAAGTCGGATGCCCATCAACGGTTTCCACAGTCTGGAATCGCTCTCCCCAACGCGATGTCAGCCGTTTGGCCGCGACCGCAGTGGGATCACCATCGGCGAAGGCGCCGCATTGATGGTATTAACCCGCGAGCCACAGCCCATTGCGCTGCTGGGTGTCGGCGAATCCAGCGATGCATACCATATTTCGGCTCCCCACCCGCAGGGAGAAGGTGCCATTCGCGCCATAGGCCAGGCACTTAACGACGCAGGAATGACACCGGAACACGTGGGCTATATCAATCTGCACGGAACGGCCACTCCGCTCAACGATCAGATTGAGTCCAACGTCGTAAGCACGCTATTTGGCGACACGGTCCCATGCAGTTCAACCAAACACCTGACCGGGCACACGCTGGGCGCGGCGGGGATCACCGAAGCAGCAATCAGTATGCTGATTCTGCAACGCAACCTGCCCCTGCCACCGCAGGATTTTAGCCAGTCGCCGCGCGATGAAACATTGCCACCCTGCGGCATCATTGAACAACCGCAGCCGCTGACTCGCCCGGTAATCTTATCTAACTCGTTCGCCTTCGGCGGTAATAATGCCAGCATCCTGCTCGGGAGAATCTCATGAGCCACTATTTATCACCGGGCGATTATTTACCGCATGACGCGCCGATGCTGCTCCTTGAAGAGGTCGTCAGTGTGGCGGACGAAACCGCCACCTGCCACGTGACGGTATCGGCAAACAGCGTACTGGCCCCTTTCCTCGACCCCGATGGCAATCTGCCCGGCTGGTTCGCACTGGAATTAATGGCGCAGACCATTGGCGTCTGGTCTGGCTGGCACCGACAGCAACACGGTCAGGCGAGTATTGCATTAGGTATGGTGCTGGGCGCACGCGAGTTAGTCTGTGCTGCGGGTGTTCTGCCTGCCGGAAAGCGGCTGAGCATTCATGTCAAATTGCTGATGCAGGATGCACGATTCGGTAGCTTTGAATGCGTCATTCAGGCAGACAACAAGACGCTGGCAACCGGTCGCGTCAACACCTTCCAGCCGACAACAGAAGAAATTAACACGCTATTTCAACAAGGAGCGTCCACATGAGTCGTTCAGTTTTAGTTACGGGTGCCAGCAAAGGTATCGGTCGCGCCATCGCCAGACAACTGGCGGCAGACGGCTTTGTGGTCGGCGTGCACTATCATCGCGATGCACAAGGTGCACAAGACACGCTGGAGGCTATCCTCGCCGCTGGCGGCGCAGGGCGTCTGTTGACGTTTGACGTTGCCAATCGCGAGCAATGCCGTGAAGTACTGGAGCACGATATTGAGGTTAACGGCGCATGGTACGGCATTGTCAGCAACGCCGGGGTAACGCGTGATGCCGCCTTCCCTGCGCTCAGCGATAACGACTGGGATGCGGTGATCCACACTAACCTCGACAGCTTTTACAACGTCATTCATCCGTGCATTATGCCGATGATTAGCGCACGCCAGGGGGGGCGTATCATCACACTGTCTTCGGTATCCGGCGTGATGGGCAACCGCGGTCAGGTTAATTACAGTGCAGCAAAAGCCGGTATTATTGGCGCCACCAAAGCGCTGGCCATCGAACTGGCAAAACGCAAAATTACCGTAAACTGTATTGCACCAGGACTGATTGATACCGGGATGATCGAGATGGAAGAAGCCGCATTGAAAGAGGCGATGTCGATGATCCCCATGAAACGGATAGGTCAGGCTGAAGAAGTGGCCGGGCTTGCCAGTTATTTAATGTCGGATGTGGCGGGCTATGTCACTCGCCAGGTGATTTCCATCAATGGAGGGATGTTATGACACGTCGTGTCGTGATTACAGGCATGGGCGGCGTCACCGCCTTTGGGGAAAACTGGCAGGATGTCTCAGCCAGGCTATTGGCGTATGAAAATGCGGTACGCAAAATGCCGGAGTGGCAGGTTTATGACGGACTGCACACGCTGTTGGGTGCGCCGATCGATAACTTCACTCTGCCGGAACACTATACCCGCAAGCGCATTCGCGCCATGGGTCGCGTGTCGCTGATGTCCACTCGCGCATCAGAACTGGCGTTAGAACAAGCCGGACTGATTGGCGATCGGGTACTGACCAACGGTGAAACCGGAATAGCATACGGTTCCTCCACAGGCAGCACCGGGCCGGTGAGTGAGTTCGCGACCATGCTGACCGAGAAGCACACCAATAACATCACCGGCACGACCTACGTGCAAATGATGCCGCACACCACGGCTGTTAACACTGGATTGTTTTTCGGCCTGCGTGGGCGAGTCATCCCGACATCCAGCGCCTGCACCTCCGGTAGCCAGGCAATTGGTTACGCATGGGAAGCCATCCGACACGGTTATCAAACGGTGATGGTTGCCGGCGGTGCAGAAGAACTGTGCCCTTCCGAAGCCGCCGTATTTGATACGCTGTTCGCCACCAGCCAGCGCAACGACGAACCGAAAACCACCCCCTCCCCATTCGATGAAAAACGCGATGGTCTGGTCATCGGGGAAGGTGCTGGTACGCTGGTGCTGGAAGAGTTGGAACACGCTAAAGCGCGCGGAGCAACGATTTACGGTGAAATCGTCGGCTTTGCCACTAACTGCGATGCTGCCCATATCACCCAGCCACAGCGTGAGACAATGCAGATTTGCATGGAAAAATCGCTGAGCATGGCCGGTATTAGCGCCCGGGATATCGGCTATATTTCAGCGCACGGTACCGCTACCGATCGTGGCGATATTGCAGAAAGTCAGGCGACTGCCGCAATTTATGGTGATAATGTGCCGCTATCCTCGCTTAAAAGCTATTTTGGGCATACCCTTGGCGCTTGTGGCGCACTGGAGGCCTGGATGAGTCTGCAAATGATGCGTGAAGGCTGGTTTGCGCCTACGCTGAATTTGAGTCAGCCAGATGCCAATTGTGGCGCGCTGGATTACATTATGGGTGAAGCCCGCAAGATTGATTGCGAGTTTTTGCAGAGCAATAACTTTGCGTTTGGCGGCATCAATACTTCTATCATCATCAAACGTTGGCCGTGATATGTACCGGATCGTTCTAGGGAAAGTTTCTGATTTAAGCACCGGCGTGCTGCCTCATGCGCTCTATGAGCAGGCACCGCAGGGTGCTCGCCGCGCACGCTGGTTGGCTGGCCGCGTGCTGCTTTCCCATGCCCTTTCCCCATTGCCTGATATCGTCTACGGCGAGCAAGGAAAACCGGCCTTTTCGGCCGACACGCCGCTGTGGTTCAATCTTAGCCACAGCGGTGATGACATTGCTCTGCTGCTTAGCGACGAAGGGGAAGTGGGCTGCGATATTGAAGTCGTGCGCCCGCGCGAAAACTGGAAGACGCTGGCGAATACGGTGTTCAGTCTTGGGGAACATGCCGAAATCGAAGCAGAACATCCGGAACACCAACTGGCGGCTTTCTGGCGCATCTGGACGCGCAAAGAAGCCATCGTTAAGCAGCGTGGCGGCAGCGCCTGGCAAATTGTCAGCGTCGATAGCACTACACTGACATCCTCGCTCTCCGTTAGCCAGTGCCAGCTCGAAACCCTGAGTCTGGCCGTGTGCACGCCAACGCCATTTACCCTGACAGCCGACGCCGTGCAGAGGCTGTAACTCCCGCATTCCCTGTGCGCCGACGCGCGACATGAAAGGTTAACTGCAGATGCAACGAGTCACCATTACTCTCGATGACGATTTACTGGAAACGCTGGATAGCCTGAGCCAGCGCCGTGGTTACAACAACCGTTCTGAAGCGATTCGCGATATTTTGCGTGGTGCGCTGGCGCAGGAAACGACCCAGGAGCATGGCACTCAGGGCTTCGCGGTACTCTCGTATGTTTATGAACATGAGAAGCGTGATTTGGCCAGCCGCATTGTTTCGACGCAGCACCATCACCATGATTTATCGGTCGCTACGCTACACGTTCACATCAACCATGACGACTGCCTGGAAATCGCCGTACTAAAAGGCGACATGGGCGATGTTCAGCATTTTGCCGATGATGTGATTTCCCAGCGCGGAGTGCGCCACGGTCATTTGCAGTGCCTGCCGAAAGAAGAGTAATTACCTGTTTCGTTGCCGGGGGCGCTTCGCTTACCCGGCCTACACCCGTTCTCGTTTGTAGGCCGGATAAGGCGTAGCCGCCATCCGGCAATAATGTTCACGCCATCGTGCCAATCGTCTTTCTAAAGCGCAGCAGCGCTATCAGGAAGAACGCACTGCCAATCGCCAGCAACGTCAGAAACTGCGGCCAGACGATGCCGAACCCTGCGCCACGATAAAGAATCGCCTGCGCCAGGCTGACAAAGTGGGTGGTCGGCATCGTCAGCATGATGTCCTGTACGGCCTGCGGCATGCTTTCACGCGGCGTAGAGCCGCCGGAGAGCATCTGTAACGGCAACAGCACCAGAATCATCAGCAATCCCAGTTGCGGCATGGAGCGCGCCAGCGTGCCCATAAAAATACCGATCGAGGTGGTCGCGAACAGGCTCAGCGCCACGCCCAGCATAAACAGCGGTATCGAACCTTCAATGGGTACGCCAAGCACACCTTTTACCATCAGCATCAGCGACAGACCGGAAACCACCAGCACCACCAGCCCCATCGACCAGATTTTTGCCATCATGATCTCAAACGGCGTTACCGGCATCACCAGCAGATGCTCAATGGTCCCGTGCTCACGTTCGCGAATTAGCGCCGAGCCGGTAAGCACAATCGCCAGCATGGTAATGTTGTTGATGATTGCCATCACCGCGCCAAAACGGGCAGGTTCCAGATTGGGGTTAAAGCGCATGCGCATTTCCAGCGCCACCGGCGGCTCACTGTTGTCACGGTAACGCGCCACAAAGCTGTTCACTTCGCCGCTGATGATATTCTGGATATAACTGTTGCCGGTAAAGGCCTGGCTCATCCGCGTGGCATCGACGTTAACCTGAATATCCGGCTGTCTTCCTGCCAGCACATCGCGCTGAAAATCAGGCGGAATGTTCACGGCGAAGGTGTAGCGTCCGGCATCCAGCCCGGCATCCATCTCATCGGCGGTGATCATCTCCGGCGGTAAAAACCACGGGCGATAAAAGCTGTTCACAATCCGATTCGACAGCTGTGACTGGTCCATATCGGCAATAGCAATCGGCGCCAGATGCAGCGAACCCGGCAGGACGGTCGCGGAAGAATAAACCGAAATCGTGAAGGCAAAGACGATCAGCGTCAGCATCGCTTTGTCGCCCAGCAGGCTGCGTAACTCTTTGATGCCGAGGTTATAAATATTGCGTAATCGGCGCATCACCCCTCCTGTTTTTTCAGCAGTAATACGCTCAGACCGATCACCACCGGAATGGCGATTGCCAGCGGCATAAACAGCTGCCAGAGATCCGTCAGATCCAACGCTTTAGAGAACGTTCCACGCGCAATGGTCAAAAAATGACTGGTCGGGTAGATTTCGCCAATCCAGCGGCCCGGCCCTTCGAGCGAGGCGACCGGATCGATCATCCCGGAAAACTGCGTCGCCGGGATAAGCGTGATAATCGCCGTACCAAAAATGGCGGCGATCTGGCTTTTCATAAACGTGGAGATTAACAGCCCCAGCCCGGTGGCAATGGTGACGTACAGCAGCGCGGCCAGCGTCAGGGTCATAAAGCTGCCCTTATGCGGCACGCCGAACACAAACACCGACAGCGCGCACAGCAGCAGAAAGTTCAGCATGCCCAGCACGATGTAAGGCAACTGTTTGCCGAGCAAAAACTCACTGCGGGTCGTGGGCGTGACGTACAGGTTGATAATCGATCCGAGCTCTTTCTCGCGCACTACGCTGAGTGCGCTGAGCATGGAAGGGATCATCATCAACAGCAGTGGGATAACCGCCGGAACAATCGCCGGCAGACTCTTTACATCCGGGTTGTAACGATAGCGAGTTTCAATGGTCATCAGCCCGTTTTGCCCACTGGCATTGGGCTGACGCGCCATCACATCCTGCAGCCAGGTCTGGTGCATCGCCTGCACGTAACCTCTGACCGTTTCAGCGCGGCTCGGCATTGCGCCATCGACCCAGACGCCAATCTTCACCGGCGTGCCACGCGCGATATCGCGGCCAAAGTTTGGCGGGATCTCTATTGCTACCGCCACTTCACCCGAACGCATTCGCTTGTCCAGCTCGTCATAACTGGTGAGCGGCGGCTGTTCGATAAAATAGCGCGATCCCGCCAGATTCAGCGTCCACGCCTGGCTGCTGACTGTCTGGTCACGATCGAGCACCGAAAAACGCAGGTTTTCCACGTCCATGCTGATGCCGTAGCCCATGATCAGCATCAGGATCACCGTCCCCATCAGCGCCAGCGTTGAACGCACCGGGTCCCGCCGCAGCTCCAGCGCTTCACGGCGGCTGTAGCTGAACAAGCGCCGCAGGCTAAAGCCCTGCCGCGGCGGCTGACTGTTTTCATGCGCTATCGGAACATTGGCTGGCGCTAACTGAGCTTCCGGTGCCGGGCCTGCCGCTTCCTGTAACCAGGAGATAAACGCCTCTTCCAGGCTGGCGGCACCACGCTGTTTCACCAGCTCCTGCGGCGTGCCGCTGGCGAGTACTTTTCCGGCGTGCATCAGCGACATACGG
This sequence comes from Citrobacter youngae, assembly GCF_003818115.1. Taxonomy (GTDB): domain Bacteria; phylum Pseudomonadota; class Gammaproteobacteria; order Enterobacterales; family Enterobacteriaceae; genus Citrobacter; species Citrobacter youngae. Next base: position 136,513 of record NZ_RPOI01000024.1, read on the forward strand.
TCGCAGCGCTCCGCTTCATTCATAAAGTGGGTGGAGATAAAAATGGTGACTTTATCCTGACGCGACAGATCGACCATCAGTTGCCAGAACATGTCCCTCGCCACCGGATCGACCCCGGAGGTCGGCTCATCAAGAATGAGCATTTCAGGGCGATGGATCACCGCCACCGCCAGCGACAGGCGTTGACGGATCCCCAACGGCAGCGCACCGGGCAACGTGTCTTCGACATCGGTCAGCGAAAAGCGCTCGCTCATCTCTTGTACCCGCCCGGGGATTTCCGCTTCGGGGATATGGAACAGTCGCGCGTGTAGCTCAAGGTTTTGCCGCACGGTCAGCTCGCTGTAGAGCGAAAACGCCTGCGACATATAGCCTACCCGGCGGCGGGTATCGATATTCTTCGGGTCAACCGCTTGCCCAAACAGCCACGCCTCACCTTCGCTTGCGGGTAGCAGACCGGTGAGCATCTTCATGGTGGTGGATTTACCGCAGCCGTTGGAGCCGAGAAAGCCGAAGATCTCCCCGCGGGGAATACGAAAGTTAACGTGGTCAACGGCGACAAACTTGCCGAAGCGCATGGTCAGGTCTTTCGCCTCAATGGCAATCTCTTCCTGCTCAGCGTGATACGGCGGGATCACCACCGGTTTGTGCGCCTGACGCTGCGCTTCAGGTAACAACGCAATAAACGCCTGCTCCAGCGTGGCGCTGTTGGTTTGTTCGCGTAGCTGCTGGGCGCTCCCGGTGGCCAATACCTCCCCGGCGTTCATCGCCACCAGCCAGTCAAAGCGCTCGGCTTCTTCCATATAGGCGGTGGCGACCAGCACGCTCATATTGGTCTGACGCTGGCGAATGCTGTTAATCAGATCCCAGAACTGGGCGCGGGACAGCGGGTCTACCCCGGTGGTGGGTTCATCAAGAATGAGCAATTCCGGGTCGTGGATTAACGCGCAGCACAGCCCCAGCTTTTGCTTCATCCCACCCGAGAGTTTCCCGGCAGGACGATCGCGAAACGGTGCCAGGCCGGTGCTGTTCAGCAGCTCGGTAATCCGTTCTTCGCGCTCGGCTTTATCGTGCCCGAACAGCCGGGCAAAGAAGTCGACGTTCTCATACACCGACAGCGTGTGGTACAGGTTTTTACCCAGCCCTTGCGGCATCCAGGCAATACGCGGGCAGACATCACGACGATGCTTCGGGTCGCGCATATCGCCACCCAGCACCATCACGTTGCCCTGTTCAATCACCCGCGCACCGGAAATAAGCGACAGCAGGCTCGATTTTCCGACGCCATCCGGGCCAATCAGCCCCACCATGCAGCGGGCGGGGATATCCAGCGTGATATTGTTCAGCGCGACCGTTGTCCCGTAATGCTGACTCACGCCGTCAAGGTGCGCCACGGGAGGAACGGGAACCAGCGCCAGATGCGTCATTGCGGCAACCTCACCACCAGCTCGTCAGGCCAGGGGCGATTTTCATCCAGACGCACCCAGGCCATGCCCGGCAGACCGGTTTTCACGTACTCCAGATGCTGCTGCAACAGCTCTGGCGGAATACGCGCTTTGACGCGAAACATCAGCTTCAGCCGTTCATCACTGGTTTCGACCGTTTTCGGTGTGAACTGCGCGACGCTTGCCACAAAGCTGATGGTCGCAGGAATACGCAGATCCGGCGCGGCATCCAGCACCAGGCGAGCTTCACCGCCAATCTTCAATAAACCCGCCTGTTCGGTAGGTAAGAAGAATGTCATGTAGACATCGCTGAGATCGACCATATTCAGCACGCGCCCGCCCGCAGAAAGCACCTCGCCCGGTTCGGCGACACGGTACTGCACGCGACCATCGCGCGGGGCTTTCAGCTCGCTGTCATCGATATCTGCCGCAATGCGTCGTTCGGTGGCCTGCGCGGCTTCCACGCGGGTTTGCGCCTGAATAATGCTGGTACGGGCGGCTTCGATCGCGGCTTTTGCCGCAGAGACCTGCGCCCTTGCAGATTCCAGCGCCGCGCGCGCACTTTCTGCCGCAGCCCTGTCGTCATCCAGCTGTTGCTCAGACACCGCACCACGCTGGGATAGCGAACGGGAGCGAACGTGACGTTTAGAGACCGACTGCAGTTCCGCCTCGCGCTGTTTTACCACCGACTGCGCGGCGCGCATTTCACTTTGCCGTTGTTCCAGCAACGCCCGTGCCGCCGCAACCGCACTTTCCGCTTCTTTGATTTGCGCGACCGCTTCCAGCCGCTGCTCGTGCAGCACGCGGGTATCCATTTTCGCCAGCACCTCGCCCTGACGGACAAACTGCCCTTCCGACACGAGGATCGTATCAATACGTCCGGCAATTTTGGTGGCAATATCCACTTCAGTGGCTTCAATTCTGCCGTTGCTGGCGGCAAACCCTTCCGGTATCCCCGCAGGACGCAACATCCACCATGCTATTGCAGCAACCACCACCACAATACCCGCGCCCCACCACACCAGATGACGCTTAATCTTATCCATATTCGACCCGCCGTAATCCCTGTTATCAAACGATGCGTGTCACAAAACCCACTGAACTGCTATTCAGTGAGAGATTCCATCCGGGATGAGAAGGAATGATAAACGATGGCCAAAGAGCGGACAGGCGTTATAGCAACGCATACCGCGAAGGAAGTGAATGACGAAAATGCTGTGAAATCGGGTAGTAATGTTGTCATCATCAGCGTTCCTGGCCGGAAATGAAACACGCATACTCATAACTGCTATCTATTGAATACTAACACCTGGATTCGATATGTCTATTCGGTTGTTCTCGCGATGTCATCGGGCAAAACAGTGTCCGGCAATCCACTCGCCGGACAAGCTTTTGGCGAGTGTTCTGTTTAAAACGCGTGTTGGTATAGCCGCAACGCATCATCTGCCGTGAGCGGAACAGGATTGTTATCCAGAAGACGAGTCTGCTGCATGGCATCCTGAGCCAATATCGCCAGCGTTTCAGCAGGTATATCGACATCACGCAGCTTTTTCGGTGCACCCGATTCAGCAATAATGCGTACCATCGCAGCAATAAATATCGCGGCATCTTTCTCCATATTCCCCGACACCTCCTCGCCAATAACAGCAGCCAGCTCGGCATAGTACGGCGCAGCGACTGGCGCATTAAACTGCAGCACCGGAATCAGCATCAGCGCATTCGACAACCCATGTGGAATATGGTGTCGTGCGCCAAGGGGATAAGCCAGCGCATGCACTGCGGCCACTGGGGAATTGGCAAAAGCCTGGCCTGCCAGCATCGCGCCCAGCAGAACATTTTCTCGCGCTTCACGGTTGTTCCCATCACGACAGGCAGTCACCAGATGGCGGCTAATTAAGCGTAATGCTTCCCGCGCCAGCGCATCCGAAATGGGGTTCTTCTTATGTTTACCGGTATAAGCCTCAATGGCATGCACCATCGCGTCGATGCCAGCCGCCGCCGTATGAACCGGAGGAAGTCCAAGCGTCAATTGCGCATCCAGCAGCACCAAATCGCCATATAGCTGTGGTGCGACAATCCCCATTTTGCTGTCATCATTGGTCGTCAAAATCGAAATATTAGTGACTTCTGAGCCCGTCCCTGCCGTGGTAGGGATGTTAATCAGCGGCAGACGCTGCCCGGAAACTTTGCCAATACCGTAAAGCGCCTGCAGATCTTGCTCAGAGTTGATTAACACGGCCACCAGCTTCGCGACATCCAGCGAGGAGCCGCCGCCCAGACCAATGACCATGTCGCAATGGTCATCACGAGCAACCTGTAAGGCTTCCCGGACAAGACGTTCCTGCGGATCGGGTTGGACCCGATCATAGACCGTCACCTGAAACCCTGCCTCTTGCAGGCTATGCAAAACAGGCGGCAGAATCCCTGCTTTGACCAGTCCGGGGTCGGTCACCAACAACACGCGACGCGCGCTAAATCGCGGCTGAATAATCTCCCCTGCTCGTGATGCTCCTGCCCACTCGACGATAATTTCCGGTACAGTTGAAAACGTAAAATCCTTCATGACATTGTTCATTGATGTACTCCTGGTAGTAAAAATGGCCAGCTTTTAACTACGCGGTGTATCGGCATGAGTGAGAAAGCTTTTCACCTCTTTACGCTCAAGCAACGGGTTGATAATCCCAACGCCAATACGTTGAAAATGCTCCGTTTGTCGATGAAGTTCGAGACCCTCAGGACAACGATAGGTTTCAATAATCACAAAGCGATCGCCGTCTTCCGTAGAACGGAAAAACTCATAGGTGATGTTTTCAGGCTCCTGACGCGAGGCCTGGGCAAGCAGTCTGAGCGCATCATTGACCTTGTCTCCCATTCCCTTACGAGAAAAATAATGTGCAATAACAAAAAGTTGTGAATTCTCCATGGTCGGGCTCCCGGTGTTCTAACGGTGAAGGTCTATATCCCATAACGCGCTATCACTGCTCGAAACGGCTATCGCGCCGTGTAACAGCGCCGTTTGAGCATGTTCCTCGTTACAGACGAAGCCTGATGCCACTATTGGCGGCAACACATTACGGTCAGCCTGTGAGAGTAGCGGCAACATCTGCGCGGGCATCAGTTGCACGTAATCGGGTTCGCTTTGTTCTACGGCTTTCAGGCTGCGTAGCCAGGTAGAACGGTCGGTGACAAAGATTTTCTGCATCGTCACCAGTCCACACTTTTTCGCTCGCTGTACGGTTTGCAAACGCGTCGAGAGCAACCCCATCGCTCCCGTTTCGGCCACATAATCAATGCCGCCCTTATCCTGGGACAGCCCATTGCAGCTGTCGATATTCACGATGACGTACTTCCCCGCTTGCGACAGCAGTTCTATCACCGGATGGAGCTTAATCAGGTCAATATTGGCAATAATGCAGACTTCCGCCTTGCTGGACAGCGCGGTTTTCAATTGCTCAATACCGTAAATCGCCATAATGACGGGCTGGCGTGCCAGGAGCACGCCAAGATTTTTGATCATTACTGGCCTGCCTGATGTGAAGGAAGATCGATGCTTAACCCCAGTTTGCCTGGGTTAAGAATGTTTTTCGGATCCAGCGCGTATTTGATATCCGCCAGAACGGAAAGCGATTCGCCTAAAGAAGCCTGCATATAGGGCGAACGCAGGAGACCAACACCATGATGGTGGCTAAGGGAGGTGTTGTGCTTAATTAGCACCGCATTCGCTGCATCCCATGCCGCACGATACCAGGCCGCACGTTGCTCAATCGCCACATCACCGCGCAATGAGAAATAGAGGCATGCGCCGTCGATGTAGGCGTGAGACTGATGCGCCGAACCGGCCAGCGTGCCGGGTACGGCGTTAATAGCGGCCACCACATCATCATACACGTCGCTAAGATCGCGCCAACGTCCCACCATTTCCAGCGTATCCGCCACCAGACCCGGGCTCTTTTTAAAGCCTTCAGCACTTTTTCCGGTCAGATATCGGGTGTCCAGCCAGCGTTCAAAAATAGCCTCGCCGTCGAGTTGTTGTCCGCCGCGTTGGCACTCACGTTCGCTGATAGCCATTACTGCATCGACAATCTCAGGCTCCCCCTCATCCGCAATCAACAGGACATTGGTCTCTGGCAGACCAAACTGCACGCCGCTTTCCAGGTTATCGTACAAACGCAGTGCCGCCGGATTCGCCCCATGCTGTAAGATTTCGCGACATGCCTCCAGTCCACTGGCGAAGCTGGAAAAACCCCAGGCGATGGCGCGGCCATAATCCGGCAGGCGATGAAGCTTCAAACGCACACGGACAATCACACCCAATGTGCCTTCAGAACCAATAAACATCTGCTGTAGATCAGGCCCCGTTGCGCTACGCGCATAGCCACCCACGGTGATTAAGCGGCCATCAGCAAGGACGACATCCATCCCATAAACCATATCTTCAATTTTGCCGTAGCGGGTCGACAGCTGTCCCGCGCCACGACAGGCCACCCAACCGCCCACGGTACTGATACCAAACGATGACGGCCAGTGGCCCATCGTCATGCCGTACTCTTTTTGGATAGTTTGTTCAAAAATGTCGCCGAACATGCCGGCTTCAACGTCAACAATCTGGCTTTGTGGATCGAAGTCGATAAGTTTGTTGAGTTCGCAAACGTCCAGCACAATGCCTCCCCGCAACGGCAATGCGGCACCAGTGACGTTACTGCGCCCGGCGGAAACCGTGACCGGGATTGCCAACGCATTCGCCAGACGCATCACATCCTGAATTTGTTCTACCGTAGAGACACGTACAATCGCCCCTTTTGACGTGGCCGGTGCGCCCTGGGTTTCCGCAATCATCGAACCGGCCCACCAGTCGCGGGTCCAGGTAATCACATCAGATTCCGATGTCAGCACCTCATCTGCAATGACCCGCAGTCGATCAAACGTCGCTTCGCTCATCGCCACCGGATCAATCTGCATCCCTTTCGCGCCACCGCTGCTTTTGATATCCGTCGCCCATGTCGGGCGCGTGTGTGCACCTACAGTATAATTTCCACGGTTATAACCGCGTTTAATCGCTTCTTTACTGATCATTCGGATGTCCCCATAAGTGTTGATTTTTCATGTTTAATTGCCGCCTGATAGCTGGCTACCTGCCGGGCCACCTGTTCAGGCTGAAGCTTGAGTTCTTGTTGCAGAATTTCCCCCACGCGTTGCGCAGCATTCGCTGACGCATCACGAGCCATCAGACGGGCACGAATTCGGCGCGATAACACATCATCAATGGTGCTGGCGAGTTCATGGCGCACGGCATACACCACTTCAGCTTCGGTATAGGGAAGCCCTTCCACAATTGGCTTTGCCAGTAAGGGATTGGACTGGATAAGGTCACTGACAAAATGCGCTTCAGTCCCGTAGCGCTCCCCCAGGTGCGCAGACAAACCACCCGATGCCAGAATCGCCTGCGGGTCATAGCCCGCCGCCCCCAGCAACCAGGCGGTTTTAGTTGAGCAGGCTTTTTTACGACCGAGTATTTTGCTGGCGGCATCGATGGTCTCTTCTGCCATATGACGTGATGTCGTCAGCTTGCCGCCGACAATCGTAATCAGACCATCTGCCGCAACTGTGATTTCATGATTACGTTTCATTTCAACGGTCTTGCCTCCCGCCGTCCCCACCAGAGGGCGGCAACCGGCGATACTTCCCACCACGTCTTCCGGGCGGAGATCGGTTTTCAATGCCGAATTCGCACCTTCCAGCAGAAAGTCCAATTCAGCGCGATTGCAGTGAACATCATTGAGATCGCCCTGATAATCCTCATCCGTGGTCCCCAAATAGGAAACGTTGCCCCAACGGGTGATCGTCGCGCGGCGGCTGCGCCCGGCAACCGGGATCGTCACCGTGCAATCATTGCGGATCTTCATCCACGGAATAGCAACATGTACCCCCTTGGCAGGACGGATATTCAGCGGTGATGCGTCACCTTTTTTCAGCCCATTCCAGTCACGCAGCCAGACGCCCGTCGCCATGATGGCAACCCGCGCGTTGACCTGAATTTCTCTGCCATCGGCACAGACGATGGCCCCATTCACTTTGCCGTGCTGGTCGCGCGTGGTTTCGATGACTTCCGCATGGTTGGTCACCACCGCGCCATGAAACGCCGCCGTGCGCACCAATGCCAACGTAAGTCGGGCATCGTCGACACGGGCATCGAAATACATAAAACCACCGGATAGCTGTTCTTCTTTGAGCGTCGGGCAATGCGACAGCACTTCCGCAGGGGTAAGTTTTTGGTGAAGGATGCCTTCCCGCCATCCTCCCGCAAGGTCGTAGGTCCAGAGCAGGCTTTCAAATGCAGCAGACATCCGCTTGTCGAATACGCCATTTTTATCGAGTACCGGGAATAAAAAGGGTAACCGTTGCACCAGATGACGGGCATTCCTCCGCATACGCTGGCGTTCGAGTAAAGAGTGGCGAACCAGCCCCAGATTCCCTTGTTCGATATAGCGCAGACCGCCGTGTACCATTTTCGATGACTTTGATGACGTGCCTGAGGCAAAGTCACTTTTCTCAATCAGCGCCACCCGGTAGCCACGCAGACTGGCATCCAACGCCGCGTAGGCTCCGGTTACGCCACCACCGACAATCAGAATGTCGTAGGTGTCGCTTTCCAGTCGATCCAGTTGTTCAGCGCGCTGGAGACGTAATGGCTCTGCACCGTACATCTCACTACAGGTTTTGTTGGGCTTTCGCGAAGGGAAAAACTTCATGAGTAAGTGTGCTCCTGATTAGCTGAGGTGAGGCTGTCGGCGGCTTCCATTTCGAGTGCAATACGCATCGCCCAGCGGTTAATTTTTTGTTCGCGAAGGTCATGACTGATTTTCGGCTCAAATAGCCGCGCGGTTTTTAGCATGGCGCAGGCATCCGACAGCGAGTCCCACAGCAGCCCATCGGCACCAGCCAAAAACGCAACGCCACGTAAGCTTGCCCGCGCCGTTTCGGCCATTCGCCGCACGGGAATACCGCTAAGATCGGCCTGGATTTGCAATAACGTATCGCTATTGGATAACCCTCCCCCGACTACCAACTCTTTTGTGGGGATCCCGGTTGCCGCTTCATTTGCGCGAATACAGGCCGCGACCGAATGCGCAATCCCTTCCAGAATCGCGTAGGCCACCTGCGAGCGCGTGGTCGAGATTGAGATACCGTTCAGGGACGCACGGGCATGAGGCTGGAGATGGGGTACGCGTAGCCCCGTTAGCGCCGGAATAAAACTCACGCCACCCGCGTCGCTAGCCTGCGCGGCCAGTTCGCTGATCTGTTCGGGTGAGTCAAACCAATGCAGTTTTTCGCACACCCAGTTGAGCGCCGAACCGGTAGTGGGGACAAAGGTTTCGACAGAGAAATGCGAAAGCCCTTTTTGGCGGCGCGC
>NZ_RPOI01000025.1 GCF_003818115.1 Citrobacter youngae
TTTTTGTCTGTTTTTGATCGTATTTGTAATTTATGGTCAAAAAATTGACAGCCGTCACTTTTTAAACATTTTGTGAAATTAAAATGATCCCATCTTGAAACGCCTAAGGAATGACCATGATTCGTGTTGCTTGTGTGGGTATTACCGTGATGGATCGCATCTATTACGTAGAAGGTTTACCGACTGAAGGAGGTAAATATGTGGCGAAGCGCTATACCGAAGTGGGCGGCGGGCCTGCTGCAACGGCCGCAGTGGCTGCAGCGAAGCTGGGCGCGCAGGTGGACTTTATTGGCCGTGTGGGCGATGACGACACCGGAAACAGCCTGCTGGCGGAGCTGGAATCCCTGGGGGTAAACACCCGCTACACCCGGCGCTATGCGGGGGCAAAGTCTTCACAATCGGCGATTATGGTGGATGCGCAAGGGGAGCGTATTATCGTTAACTACCCCAGCCCGGACTTACTGCATGACGCTGACTGGCTCAACGAGATCGATTTTTCTCAGTGGGATGTGGTTCTGGCGGATGTTCGCTGGCACGAAGGCGCCAGGCAGGCGTTCACGCTGGCGCGTCGGGCGGGAGTGATGACGGTACTGGATGGTGACGTCACGCCACAAGATATCAGTGAGCTGGTGGCGTTGAGCGATCATGCGGCGTTCTCTGAACCGGGTCTGGCGCGTTTAACCGGGATAACCGATCCTGTCGTTGGACTAAAAAAATCGCAAACGCTCACAAATGGTCATGTTTATGTGACGCGTGGCAGTGAGGGCTGTGACTGGATAAAAAATAATACGTTGCAGCATCAATCTGGATTTAAAGTCGACGTTGTGGATACTACGGGGGCCGGAGACGTTTTCCACGGTGCGCTTGCATTCAGCCTGGCGGGTGGTGATGCCCCGGAAGACGCGGTCAGGTTCGCCAGTGGGGTTGCTGCGCTAAAATGCACGCGTCCGGGAGGAAGGGCTGGAATCCCTGACTGTGATCAAACCCGATCTTTTCTGTCACTTTTTGTATAAAATGCCAGGGCAATGGTTTTTCGAGGAAATTTCATGAGTCTTACCGAACTGACCGGTAACCCGCGGCACGATCAGCTGTTGATGCTGATTAGCGAGCGCGGTTATATGAATATCGACGAGCTGGCCAGCCTGCTGGACGTGTCCACGCAGACCGTGCGTCGTGATATTCGTAAACTCAGCGAGCAGGGATTAATTACGCGTCATCATGGTGGCGCGGGCAGAGCCTCCAGCGTGGTGAATACGGCTTTTGAGCAGCGTGAAGTCTCGTGGACGGAAGAGAAGAAAGCCATCGCAGAGGCGGTGGCTGACTATATTCCTGACGGTTCGACGGTGTTTATTACCATAGGCACCACCGTGGAGCAGGTGGCCCGCGCGCTGTTAAACCATAACCATTTGCGCATCATCACCAACAGCCTGCGCGTGGCGCATATTCTGTATAACAATCCGCGTTTTGAAGTCATGGTGCCGGGGGGAACGTTACGCCCGCACAACAGCGGCATCATTGGTCCTTCTGCCTCGGCATTTGTCGCTGATTTTCGGGCCGACTACCTGGTTACCAGTGTTGGCGCGATTGAAAGTGACGGCGCGCTGCTGGAGTTTGATGTTAACGAGGCCAGCGTAGTGAAAACGATGATGTCCCATTCAAGACACATTCTGCTGGCAGCGGATCATACGAAATATACGGCTTCTGCCGCGGTAGAAATTGGTAATGTGTCGCAGGTAACTGCGCTGTTTACTGATGAATACCCAGGTCCGGCATTGCACAATTTACTCCAGTCACAGCAGGTAGAAATTGTGCAGGTGAGTCCTTCACAGGATGATGCTCTGGCCGTGTAATTCTTCCCAATGATGGCCCGATAACTTCGCAGCCATCACTCTCGCATAGTCAAACTTCTCCTTTCCCGCTACAGTTATTCATCCACGGCGAATAAGGAGAAGGGCATGCTCTATATCTTTGATTTGGGTAATGTGATTGTCGATATCGACTTCAACCGCGTGTTGGGCACATGGAGCGATCTAAGTCGTGTACCGTTGGCTTCGCTAAAGCAAAGTTTCACCATGGGAGAGGCTTTTCACCAGCACGAGCGAGGCGAAATAACGGATGAAGCCTTTGCCGAGGCGCTATGTCATGAGATGGCGCTGCCGCTAAGTTACGAGCAGTTCTCTCACGGCTGGCAGGCCGTGTTTGTCGCCTTGCGCCCTGAGGTTATCGACATCATGCATAAGCTGCGTGAGCAGGGGCATCGTGTCGTTGTGTTATCAAATACTAACCGCCTGCACACCACGTTTTGGCCGGATGAATACCCCGAGATCCGTCAGGCTGCTGACCATATTTATCTTTCCCAGGACCTGGGCATGCGTAAACCGGAAGCGCGAATTTACCAGCACGTCCTGCAGTCTGAAGGTTTTTCTGCGCAGGATACGGTCTTTTTTGACGATAACGCCGATAATATTGAAGGGGCTAACCGGTTAGGGATCACCAGTATCCAGGTCGTCGATAAAAAGACCATTCCTGACTATTTCGCGACGTTGTTATGCTAAAAAATGTTCAGCAGCAAGCCAGGCATCATACGCGTCCTGTACGAGACTGGCTGAAGCTATTATGGCTACGGATTGATGAGGACAACATGACGACGCTGGCAGGGAATCTTGCCTACGTTTCATTGCTCTCATTAGTGCCGCTTATTGCCGTCGTATTTGCGCTTTTCGCCGCATTTCCGATGTTTTCCGACGTCAGTGTCCAGCTACGTCATTTTATTTTCGCAAACTTTATCCCGGCGACGGGAGACGTCATTCAACGTTATATCGAACAGTTTGTCGCCAATTCGAACAAAATGACGGCAGTCGGGGCATGCGGGCTGATTGTCACAGCATTATTGCTGATGTATGCCATTGATAACGCTCTGAATACTATCTGGCGCAGCAGGCGCACGCGTCCCAAAGTTTACTCTTTCGCCGTCTACTGGATGATTTTAACGCTGGGGCCGCTGCTGGCGGGAGCCAGTCTGGCGATCAGCTCTTATCTGTTGTCATTGCGCTGGGCCAGCGATCTCAACACGGTGATTGATAACGTCCTGCGTATTTTCCCGCTGGTACTTTCCTGGCTCTCGTTCTGGCTGCTTTACAGCATCGTACCGACTACGCGTGTACCCAACCGTGATGCGGTTATTGGTGCCTTTGTGGCTGCTGTGTTGTTCGAAGCCGGAAAGAAAGGATTTGCGCTCTACATCACGATGTTCCCGTCTTATCAGCTCATTTACGGCGTCCTGGCGGTGATCCCCATTTTATTCGTCTGGGTTTACTGGACGTGGTGTATCGTCTTGCTAGGCGCGGAAATAACTGTCACTCTCGGGGAATACCGCAAACTTAAACAAGCCGCAGAACAAGAAGAAGCAGAGCAACCATGATTGCATTAATTCAGCGCGTAACCCGTGCCAGCGTCACCGTGGAGGGCGAGGTGACGGGTGAAATTGGCCCAGGACTTTTGGTCCTGTTAGGTGTCGAAAGGGATGATGACGAACAGAAAGCGAATCGCCTGTGCGAGCGCGTACTCGGCTATCGAATCTTTAGCGATGCCGAAGGCAAAATGAACCTCAACGTGCAGCAGTCAGGCGGCAGCGTGCTGGTGGTTTCACAGTTTACGCTGGCGGCAGATACCGAACGCGGCATGCGCCCGGGGTTTTCGAAAGGCGCAGCACCCGAGCGGGCAGAAGCGCTGTATGAGTACTTTGTTGAGCGTTGCCGCCAACAGGAAATGAATACGCAAACCGGGCGATTCGCTGCTGATATGCAGGTTTCGCTGGTTAATGATGGCCCCGTGACGTTCTGGTTACAAGTATGAACCAGCTTCCGGCGTGGTCGCGGGTAACAAGAGAGAATACAACTATGTATCACCTTCGAGTACCGCAAACAGAAGAAGAATTGGAGCGCTACTACCAGTTTCGCTGGGAGATGCTGCGTAAACCATTGCACCAGCCAAAAGGCTCCGAACGGGATGCCTGGGACGCGATGGCGCATCACCAGATGGTGGTGGACGAAGAGGGGAATCTGGTTGCGGTAGGGCGTCTGTATATCAATGCGGATAACGAAGCTTCCATACGCTTTATGGCAGTAGACCCTTCCGTGCAAGAGAAAGGGTTGGGCACGCTGATGGCGATGACTCTGGAGTCTGTGGCGCGTCAGGAAGGGGTCAAGCGCGTCACCTGTAGCGCCCGTGAAGATGCGGTCGAATTTTTCGCCAAGCTCGGTTTTGTGAGCCAGGGGGAAATCACCACGCCGCAAACCACGCCGGTGCGCCACTTTTTGATGATTAAGCCCATTGCGACGCTGGACGATATTCTCCATCGCGGGGACTGGTGCGGACAGCTACAACAAGCCTGGTACGAACATATTCCATTGAGTGAGAAAATGGGCGTGCGTATTCAGCAGTACACCGGGCAGAAATTTATTACCACGATGCCCGAAACGGGCAATCAGAATCCGCACCACACGCTGTTTGCCGGAAGCCTGTTTTCACTGGCGACGCTAACGGGCTGGGGACTTATCTGGCTGATGCTGCGTGAGCGTCATCTGGGGGGAACGATTATCCTCGCCGATGCGCATATCCGCTACAGCAGGCCAATCACCGGGAAACCAACTGCTATTGCCGATCTGGGCTCGCTGAGCGGTGATCTTGATCGTCTGGCAAGAGGCCGCAAGGCGCGCGTGCAGATGCAGGTCGGGGTATTTGGCGATGACACGGCGGGCGTCGTGTTTGAAGGTACTTACATTGTGCTACCCGCAAAACCGTTTGGCGCATATGAAGAGGGCGGTAACGAGGAAGAGTAGGGGGATACCCTCTACTCGATAAATGCATCTGCCGGAAGTTTAAAGCGTTCTGCAAGCGCTTTAATATGGCTTACAGTCAGTGCTCTACGGCCATTTAGGATGTTGCTGACGTTCGATTTAGAACCAAGTTCGTTGGCGAGGTCGGTGGCTTTTAATCCGTACTGATCCATGAGCGTACGCAATACGGAAACGCCAGAGGGGATTTGTTTCAGGTGTTGATTGAGCGCTCTGAATTCTGGTGCATATTTTTCGTATTCACTGATTCGGGCACTGAGTAATTCAAATAGCGGGTTTTCAAGATCGTCGTGGTCAACCAGAAACTCTACTAGCGCTAGTGCCCTTCGATACTCCGTTTCATTACGTTCTTCCCCCAAAAGCGGGATGGTTTTTACAGCACAACTGAAGGTATCAACGATCTTTTTTGCGCTGGCTGCGTCCATATGACGATGAGATCTCATTCTTTATGGCCCCGATAATATTCTGTCAGTTTGTCATATTCGGCGTGGAGAACGATATGCTTCACAAATACTTTATGTAACCTGAAATCTATGTAGGCAATGAGTCTCAGGTTGTTACCAGAAACATCAATTACCCACCATTTATTCCTGTACTTAAAATTATCAAGAGAAGGAATATACTGTTTCATCTCTTCAGGGTGATTGAATGTTTTTTTCTCCAAAACATTCAGCAACTCAGAGAGAGCAAGCCCATGGTTTGGATACATGAGCATACCCTCATTGAATGGTTTTCGGCTGATAACATGCACGATGTAGTTCCATTACATAGTTTTCAACCTGAAAACAATCTAACGCAATGCCATCATGTTTTCAAGTTGAAAACAACATTGAATATTAAGAAATTATCTCCGCTGATGGGCTTCTAACACGCCAGGCCACGTCGCGCATTGCGTTTCGCGCTGTCTGGCTTACGCCTCCTAACTGAAAAAATCCGTGGATAACGCCGGGATAGCGCTGACAGGTGCAGTCCACACCTTGCTTCTGGAGCTGGTGAAACAGGGCCTCTCCTTCATCGCACAGTGGGTCAAATTCAGCGGTAATGATGTGCGTGGGCGGCAAGCCGTTGAAGTCTTCACGCCAGAGTGGGCTGACTTCGGGATGCAATGGATCGGTTTTCGGCATATACATTTCGTAGCCCGAAAGCAGCGTGTCGCGGGTGATAATGTAATCCTGTCCATTATGGTCATAGCTCGCAAACCTGGCGGTTGCGTCCAGCATCGGGTAGATCAGCATAAGCTGTGCAGGTTGCCATTGCCTGGCCGCTTTCAGGCGTAGTGCTGTGACCAGCGCCAGGTGCCCGCCCGCGCTGTCGCCAGCAAGGGTTATGCGCTCGCGATCGACTCCCAGTTTCTGGGCATATTTCCAGATGATATTGGCCCCGGTTTCAGCATCGTTATGTGCTGCCGGGAAAGTATGCTCTGGCGCAAGGCGGTACTGTACTGCAATGACCCTACAGCCGCTGAACCAGGCGAGCTGCCTTAGTTGGTTATCATGCGTAGCAAACCCACCGCTGACAAAACATCCGCCATGATAGTAAATGACGCAGGGCAGCGTTTCCACAGAGTTAAGAGGCGAAACAACGCGAAGCGTCATGGTATCGAGTTCAATATCTTCAACCTGTACGCGGGTTTCAGTTTCTCCGGCCAGCGCCGTACTGGCAATATAGCCCGCTCTCCGGTCATCAATATTCTGTTCGCGGGAAGAAGGGCGTCCCGCCGCGATAAATGCCTCAACTAACTGCGCAATCCCGCTTTCCAGTGCCATTTTTAAATACTCTTATCTGTATGGATATACAGGTTTATAACCTGGATACTCACAAATGAAAATGGGAAAAAAAGGGGCGTTATGATTCTGGAAAGCGGCTCGCAAAAGTAAAAATCGTTCACGTGAAAGCTATTTTCTCGCTTTTTTCAGGTGTATGTTGTGTGGAAATTAATCGCTGATGATATACTGGAGGTATATATGAGTATGATGGCTGGGATGGATATGGGCAGAATTTTACTCGATTTATCAGATGAAGTGATTAAACGTCTTGATGATCTCAAGGTGCAGCGCAACCTGCCGCGAGCAGAACTTTTACGGGAGGCCGTTGAACAGTATCTTGAGAGGCAGGAACAGGCTGAAACGACTATTTCCAGCGCTCTCGGACTCTGGAAAGGTTGTGAAGAAGATGGCGTTGAGTACCAGCGCAAACTTCGTGAGGAATGGTAATGGTCAAAGGATCCGCGCTTTTTGATACCAACATCCTCATCGACCTGTTTAGTGGACGGAGTGAAGCAAAGCAAGCGATAGAAACATGGCCGCCGCAGAATGCGATCAGCCTTATCACCTGGATGGAAGTGATGGTTGGGGCAAAGAAATACCATCAGGAATCCCGCACACGCGTTGCGTTGAGCGCTTTTAACGTGATCGGCGTTTCACAGGATATTGCTGAACGAAGCGTGAGTATCAGGCAGGAATATGGGATGAAATTGCCGGATGCCATTATTCTGGCAACAGCACAGATTCATCGTCTTACGCTGGTTACGCGAAATACTAAGGATTTTGCAGGCCTATCCGGTGTGGTCACACCGTATACATTATAACCCGGGCGACCTACGCCGCCCGGTAGTGTGAAGACCTTACTCCCCTTCACCCGGGAACAGGAACGGGTTGATGGAACTGCGGGCAAAGCCCTCCTGCTCCATGTGCGCGTCCAGCATCAGTGAAGCGAGATCGTCGGCCACGGCTTCGACTTTCGGGTCTTTTTCCTGATAGAGAATCTTCAGGTAAGTCCCGCAGTCGCCGCAGCTTTCAGCTTTGATTGCCGCCTGTTCGTTATCCAGTGACCAGTAGTTCAAATCACGGCTCTGCTCGCAGTTGCTGCACTTCACGCGCACCACGTGCCACTCGGTTTCGCACAGGTTGCAGTGCAGATAACGCAGACCCTGGGTGGTACCGATTTGCACCATGCTGGAGACCGGCATTGAACCACACACCGGGCAGTACTGACGCTGTTCACCGTATTCCGCACGGGCTTTGCCGGGGATCAGGCTCGCCATCTGCGCCCAGTAGAGCGACAGGGCAGCCCAAATGAACGGTGCTTTATCGCTGCTGACGGAGGAAAAATCAGAGGCAAACAGCGCGCTGGCCATCAGCTCCAGCTCCTGCTCTGAGGCTTTTTCCAGATTCTCGATCACGGCGAGCGCCGGACCGCTCATCTCTGGCTTCAGCTCAGCAATCAACGACTGCAGCAGCTTTTGCCAGTGCTTGTCGCGTGGCAGGACGTGGATATCCAGCGGCGGTTTGCCCTGATCGTTCGCTTCTTTGATGCGCGCGGTCAGATCCATCTGCAGCGGATGGTCGTACAGCACCACTTCCTGCGCGTGGGCGATCAGCGCGGCAAAGCGCAGGTAGTCGCCCAGCGGGTTGTTCTCGGCCAGCTCGCGCAGGCGCTCAGCGCGGCGGTTATACAAATTTTTGAGTCTGGGGAATAATAACGGCGGAATCATATCCGCCGTGCGTTTCTCGCTCTTCTCCAGCTCATCTTGCGGGATTATGCGAATACTCATTCAGTTTTCTTTTCCGTTGTCTTTCGGACTTCACGGTACCAGCGCGGGTGATGTTTCTTCGCCCATGAACTGGTAACCCATCCTTCCACCATCGCGGTAATGGTGCCTTTCACCCAAAGGGCGGCGTAAATGTGCACCATGATAACCACAATTAACGCTACTGCGGCAAATGAATGCAGCATTAACGCGAATCGGATCACCGGGATTGAGAAAGCAGGTGCAAAATACGGACGCCAGATGACCACTCCGCTCACCAGCAACAGGACCAGGAAGATAATCGCCGCCCAGAATACGCATTTCTGGCCGAAGTTATAACGTCCCGTGTCACCTACTTCCTCGTTGACGACAATCTTACGAATATTCTTCGCCCAAAAGATATCATCCCGATTGATTAGATTGTGGTGCCAGTAACGGAAAAACATGATGATAAACGAGGCAAACATGACAACGCCGACAAACGGGTGCACAATTCGCGCCAGTTGCGGTGTGCCCATGATGTGCATCAGCCAGTTAAAAGACGGGAAGAGAAAGCCCATCCCGCTCACTGCCGCCAGAATGAAGCAGAAGGCGGTTACCCAGTGGTTGATGCGTTCCGGCGCCGTGTAGCGCACGATGGTGTCACGTCGTTTCATTTGCGCACCTCGTCTTTTTCTTCATGCAGGTTGTCTTCTTCCTCTTCCGCGCGGTTCGGGCCTACACCGACGTAATGGAAGATACTGGCCGCAAATGTCGCTGCAAAGCCGACGGCTGCGAGAGGTTTCCAGATGCCTTTCCAGAATTTCACGGTGGCGCTGATTTCCGGGTTCTCCGGCAGGCCGTGGTACAGATTCGGCTTGTCAGCATGGTGCAATACGTACATGACGTGAGTACCGCCAACGCCTGCTGGATCGTACAGACCCGCGTTTTCGTAACCACGGGTTTTCAGCTCCGCCACACGCTCGCCTGCCAGCGTTTTCATCGACTCTTTGGTGCCGAAATGAATGGCGCCGGTTGGGCAGGTCTTCACGCAGGCCGGTTCTTGCCCGACCACAACACGGTCAACGCACAGCGTACATTTGTAGACGCGGTTGTCTTCCGGGTTGAGGCGCGGCACGTCGAACGGACAGCCTGCGATACAGTAGCCACAGCCGATACACTGCTCGGACTGGAAGTCGACGATACCGTTGGCGTACTGAATGATTGCACCTTCAGCCGGACACGCCTTCAGGCAGCCCGGATCGGCACAGTGCATACAGCCATCCTTGCGGATAAGCCACTCCAGTTTGTCGTTCTGTTCCACTTCCGAGAAGCGCATTACCGTCCAGGATTTAGCGGTCAAATCAGCTGGGTTGTCGTACACCCCAACGTTGTTGCCCACTTCATCACGGATGTCGTTCCATTCAGAACACGCCACCTGACACGCTTTACAGCCGATACAGGTGGTGACGTCGATAAGCTTCGCCACCTCTTCCTGATGGTCCCGCGCCTGAGGCGCGGGGGTGAAACCGTTAGTGGCGGAACGACGAATGATGTCTTGCGATTGATAAGCCATAGGTCGTCTCCGTTACACCTTTTCCACGTTCACGAGGAAGGACTTAAATTCCGGCGTCTGCGTGTTCGCATCACCGACGAATGGCGTTAACGTGTTAGCGATAAAGCCTTTTTTCGCCACACCTTCGTAGCCCCAGTGAATCGGAATACCGATGGTATCGATATCCTGACCGTTGGCCTTCAGCGTGCGAATACGTTTGGTCACCACTGCTTTGGCTTTAATGTAGCCGCGGTTAGAGGAGACTTTGACGGTATCGCCGTGGGAGATACCGAGCTTATTCGCCAGCTTCTCGCCGATTTCCACAAACTGTTCTGGCTGTGCGATGGCATTGAGCAGCGCATGCTTGGTCCAGTAGTGGAAGTGCTCGGTCAGACGGTAGGTCGTACCGACGTACGGGAATTTATCCGCTTTACCCAGCGCTTCCGCGTCATCTTTGAAGATACGCGCGGCAGGGTTTGAGATAACGTTCGGGTGCAGCGGGTTAGTCCCCAGCGGCGTTTCAAACGGCTCGTAGTGTTCCGGGAACGGACCTTCCGCCATCTTATCGATAGCAAACAGGCGTCCCATCCCTTCAGGCTGCATGATGAAAGGCCCAACGTTGCTGCCAGGTGCGGCGGCGCTGTAGTCCGGAATATCCATCCCGCTCCATTTCGCTCCATCCCATTTCAGGATCTGACGTTTTGGATCCCACGGATTCCCCTGCGGATCAGCGGAAGCGCGGTTATACAGAATGCGTCGGTTGAGCGGCCACGCCCATGCCCAGCCCAGCGTGTTGCCAAGGCCTGATGGGTCGGCGTTATCGCGACGTGCCATCTGGTTGCCTTCCGGCGTCCAGCTCCCGGCAAAAATCCAGCAGCCGCTGGACGTGGTGCCGTCGTCACGCAGTTGGGCGAACGAGCTAAGCTGTTGGCCTTTCTTGACGATGACTGCCCCCGTTGCCGGGTCGGTAATATCGGCCAGCGCTTTACCGTTGCTCTCCATCGCCACTTCTTCCGAAGCCGGTTCGTGTGGTGTGGAGTAGTTCCAGGTCATGCTCAGCACCTGTTCCGGGTTCGCGCCACCCTGCTCGGCATACATCTTGCGCATGCGCAGGAAGATACCGGCGAGGATTTCACCATCGGTAACGGCAATCCCCGGGGCGTCTGCGCCTTTCCAGTGCCACTGCAACCAACGACCGGAGTTAACGATAGAACCGTTCTCTTCGGCGAAGCAGGTGGACGGCAGACGGAATACTTCGGTCTGGATTTTCGACGGGTCCACATCGTTCGACTCACCATGGTTCTGCCAGAAGGTAGACGTTTCGGTGTTGAGCGGGTCGATGGTGACCAGGAATTTCAGTTTGGACAGTGAAGCCACGACCTTGTTTTTATTCGGGAATGACGCGACCGGGTTAAAGCCCTGGCAGATATAGCCATTCACTTTGCCCTGGTTCATCATCTCGAAGTATTGCAGAACGTCGTACCCTTTATCCCACTTCGGCAGCAAGTCGAAGCCCCAGCTGTTTTCCGCTGTCGCTTTATCGCCAAAGAAGGCTTTCATCATCGAAACGAAGAATTTCGGGTAGTTGCCCCAGTAGTTCACCTGACCTTCCAGCAACGGTTTTGGCGTGTTGGCGGCAAGGTAGGTTTGCAGGTCAGTTTGTTTCTCGCTGGGCAGCGTCATATAGCCCGGCAGGCTTTGTGACAGCAGGCCTAAGTCGGTCAGACCCTGAATGTTGGAGTGACCGCGCAGGGCGTTAACACCGCCGCCGGCCATCCCCATGTTGCCAAGCAGCAACTGGATCATCGCCATGGTACGGATGTTTTGCGCACCAACTGAGTGCTGCGTCCAGCCGAGTGCATACAGGAACGACGCGGTTTTGTCTTTGACGCTGGTTTCTGCGATGTATTCGCACACTTTCAGGAAATCAGCCTTTGGCGTACCGCAGATGTTTTCTACGACATCCGGCGTGTAGCGGGAAACGTGCTGTTTCAGCAGGTTCCACACGCAGCGCGGGTGTTGCAGGGTGACATCGCGTTTGGCGAAGCCTTTTTCATCCAGCTCGTAGTTCCAACTGGTTTTGTCATACTTGCGTTTGTCCGCGTCGTAGCCAGTGAACAGGCCATCTTCGAAACCGTAATCCTCACGCACGATCAGGCTGGCGTTGGTATAGGCCTCAGTGTATTCGCGGTTGAATTTTTCGTTGTTCAGCAGGTACAGCAAGACGCCTGACAGGAAAGCAATGTCAGTACCGGAACGAATCGGCGCATAGAAATCAGCCACCGCAGCGGTTCGCGTAAAGCGTGGATCGATAACAATCAGCTTCGCGCCGTTGTGAATTTTGGCTTCCATCGCCCAGCGGAACCCGACCGGGTGAGCTTCAGCGGCGTTACCGCCCATCACCACAACGAGGTTGGCGTTTTTAATGTCGACCCAGTGGTTGGTCATCGCACCGCGACCAAATGTTGGAGCAAGACTTGCTACCGTTGGTCCGTGTCAGACGCGTGCCTGGTTGTCGACCGCGAGCATACCGAGCGCGCGGGAGAATTTTTGCGTTAAATAGCCGGTTTCGTTACTGGAAGCGGAAGCACACAGCATCCCGGTGGAAAGCCAGCGGTTAACGGTTACGCCTTCGGCGTTTTGTGCAACGTAGTTTGCGTCGCGGTCTTCTTTCATCAGCTTAGCGATGCGGTCAAATGCCTCATCCCAGCTAATCTGTTGCCACTTATCAGAGCCTGGTGCGCGGTATTCCGGGAATTTCAGGCGGCTTTCGGAGTGGATGAAGTCCACAAGTCCTGCCCCTTTCGGGCACAGCGCGCCACGGTTCACCGGGTGATCCGGGTCCCCTTCGATATGGAAGATGGATGCTTTGGCGTTTTTTGCTCCGTCACCGAGACTGTACATTAACAGTCCACAGCCAACGGAACAGTAAGTGCAGGTGTTACGGGTTTCGCGGGTGCGCAGCAGTTTATATTGCCGTGTTTCCGCGAGCGCTACGCCGGGTGCAAAACCCAGTGCCGCTGCCGTGGTGCCTGCCATACCGCCAGCGCAGATCTTAAAGAACTGCCTTCTGCTGACCTGCATGGTTCGCTCCTTGTTTCGACATTGTCACGTTCCCTTCACTTTTCCGTTACTCGAGCGCGAGGGAAGTGGTTGTTATTTTTCTTTGCGGACGGGACCGCAAAGGTCCAGAATTGGGTGAATTTCCCTCCGTCCAGGAGGGGTTTGTAAAGAATACCACAATGTTGGTATGTGTGTTCCAATATGGTTAAAAGAAAGTGAATAAAATCCATCAAGAAGAAGTCAAAAATGTGATGAATTGTGCAGGATCGCGTCAGTTGACTCTCTGGAAACGCGAGGATTTGCAACATCCTCAGCCAGATGAGGTCGCTGAAGAAGTGCCGGTTGCGCTGGTTTACAACGGGATTTCGCACGTGGTGATGATGGCGTCACCGAAAGATCTTGAGCACTTTGCGCTGGGCTTTTCACTTTCTGAAGGCATTATTGAGCGCCCGCAGGATATCTACGCCATGGAAGTGGTTCCTTCCTGTAACGGATTAGAAGTGCAGGTTGAGCTGTCCAGTCGTCGATTTATGGGGCTGAAGGAGCGACGTCGTGCACTGGCCGGTCGTACCGGTTGTGGCGTTTGCGGCGTTGAACAACTCAATGACATTGGCAAGCCGGTCCAGCCTCTGCCGTTTACCCAGACATTCGATCTGGCACATCTCGATAACGCCTTAAGGCATCTCCCTGATTTCCAGCCCGTGGGGCAACTGACAGGCTGCACGCACGCGGCTGCCTGGGTACAGCCGTCAGGCCATCTGGCGGGTGGACATGAAGATGTCGGGCGTCATGTGGCGCTGGATAAACTGCTGGGACGACGTGCTATCGAAGGAGAAGCCTGGCGGGCGGGCGCAGTATTAGTCTCCAGCCGCGCCAGCTACGAGATGGTGCAAAAGTCGGCGATGTGTGGCGTGGAGATCCTGTTTGCTGTCTCAGCCGCGACAACGCTTGCCGTAGAAGTTGCCGAACGTTGTAACCTGACGCTGGTGGGTTTTTGCAAACCGGGCAGGGCGACGATCTACACCCATCCGCAGCGGTTGATCGCTGAGTAATAAGTGTTCAGTTAATTTGAATAAGATAGGCAAATCCTTCCGCTTTTAGTTGCGTGATATGAAGGCTACTATTTATCACATCAAGGCACGGTGCCTTACTCAAACAACTAAGTGAAAGGGTTTATATCATGAAAAGCATCAAAACTTTTGTCGCAGTTATCGCTCTGGCTACGTCTTTCGGTTCTTTCGCTGCTCAGACAGTTACCGCAACCGGTTCTACGCTGGAAAGCGCTGAAGCAAAAATTGCCGCTCAGGCTGAACGCGCAGGTGCCAGCGATTACAAAATCACTCAGGCATACACCGGTAACCGCGTGCACATGACTGCTGAACTGCTGAAATAAGAGACCTTAGTATTGTCGAAAGAGCGCCCTTGGGGCGCTTTTTTAGTTTATACCCGCCATTCTCAGCAGTGCGGTTACCACTGCTGCAGCGATAATCACTACAATCAATGGCGTCTTACGCCAGGCGAGAAACACCGCAAAAGCCACGCCCAGCACGCGCGCCATGCCGGCAAAGTGTTCGCCTTCGTAAAAGGTGGTTGCCAGCGCAACGGAGAACAGTAACACCGTTGCAGCATCAGAAAGCAACGCCTGTGAACGTTCAGAAAAGGCTAAACGGCCTCCCAGTTTTGCTCCCCCTAAACGCATTAAATAGGTTCCCAGAGATAACACGGCGATACCGACGATAAACAGCGTCATGTTGCCCATTATTTTTTCCTCGTCAGTAAGCCAAACAGTGAAAGCAGTACCGGCAAGCCTACCGGTGCGAAAGGTACGGAAGCGAGTGACAATACGGCCCCGCTACAGGCACGGATGAGAGTGGTGCGGTTTTTAAAGGCCGGAACCACTAAGGCCAACAAAATGGCAGGGAAAACGGCATCCAGACCGATGGTTTCAGGTGCCGGGAGCAGCTTGCCGACACCGGCGCCGATCAGTGTGCCAATCGGCCAGAAAATGGCGACGCCCAGACCGCATAACCAGTAGGCGGCTTTACGTTGTTCCGGTGTTTTCTGCGACAGGCCGAACACCACGCTTTCATCGTTCATGATATGACAGCCTAGAAAGCTGGCGGCGCGAGTGCCGACCAGATCGCGTACCGTCACGCCAAACGGTACATGTCGGGCATTCACCAGTAACCCAGCCGCCGCTGCCGCCAACGGATTTCCGCCGCTGGCGATAATACCGATAAACATAAATTCAGAAGCTCCGGCCAGTACTGTAATCGAGAGTACAAAGGGCACCCAAATCGGGAAGCCGTAGGCCATTGCCAGCGAGCCGTATGACATGCCGACTACGCCGACGGCCAGACAGACTAAAAATATCGCTTTAATCGTGTCGCCTTTGAGGCTGGAAAAATAATGTTTCATACCGTTTTAGCCATATCGAACGAGTTTCCATTATAATGAACACAATCAGTTTGATTTACAAGTCGAACGATTCGTTCGATATAAAGAACATGGAGTCGAGAATGACCCAACCCATCAGTATGATCGCGAAAAGTCTGGTGCGTGAACGTCAGCGCACCGGTTTATCGCTGGCAGAAATTGCCCGTCGCGCGGGAATTGCAAAATCGACACTCTCGCAGCTGGAAGCGGGAAATGGTAATCCTAGCCTGGAAACGCTGTGGTCGCTGTGTGTGGCGCTGGATATCCCCTTTGCCCGATTACTGGAACCGCAGGAGCAAAAAACGCAGGTGATTCGCCGTGGCGAAGGGACAAAAGTCGTGGCTGAGCAGGCCCACTATCAGGCTATTTTACTGGCAGCCTGCCCACCGGGCGCGCGGCGGGATATCTATCTGCTGCTGACGCAACCGGGCGCAGATCGTATTTCACAACCGCATCCACCGGGATCGGTTGAACATATTATCGTGACGCAGGGTAAGGCGATGGTGGGGTTGACGGAAGCGCCGGAGGAGTTAGGCGAGGGCGACTATATTTGCTACCCCGCTGACCAGGCGCATATCTTTAAAGCACTGGAGCCTGACACCCAGGCGATTCTGGTTTCTGAGCAGAATTGAAATTGCCGGAGGGCGCTATCGCTTATCCGACCAGGAAAAAATAGAACCGTAGGCCCGGTAAGCTTGCGCCACCGGGCACACGACTTACGGCAAATAAAACACTTCTTTTAGCTCTGCGCTGACCGGACTGTTGTCTGGGTTGGCCGGCATTACGTCACGCATATGTTTCCACCAACGCTGGCAAACGTCGGTGCTGGCAACGGCATTCCAGCGTTCTTCGGACTCAATCTCAACGGTGGCGAACAGCAGATTGCGCTCCTCGTCGAGATAAATCGCGTAGTGATGGGCACCGTGTTCTTTCAGCACTGCTTCCAGTTCTGGCCAGATGGGGTTATGACGACGCTGGTACTCAACGTGCGCATCGGCATTCACCTGCATCACAAAGGCTTTGCGGATCATAACGCCTCCAGATACAGCTCGCGGACCTCGTCGCGGCTGGCGGTGCGCGGGTTGCACGGCGCACACGGATCGGCCAACGCTTTATCCAGCCAGCCTTCAATATCCTCTTTCGTCACGCCAAGTGAACTAAAGCCCGCAGGAATACCGACACGCTTGCTGAGTGCACGAATCGCGTTGATGGCCTCCATACTTGCCGCTTCATCGCTCATGTCACGGGTATCGACGCCCATCGCTTGCGCCACGCGGGCAAAGCGCGCCACGGCGTTCGGGCGGTTAAAGTTTTCGATTACCGGCAGCAGGATGGCGTTGCAGACGCCGTGCGGCAGATTATGGGTTGCGCCCGGCTGATGTGCCAACGCATGTACCAGACCCAGGCCAGCGCTATTAAATGCCATACCCGCCAGATACTGACCAAACGCCATTTGCTCACGAGCTTCGAGGTTATGACCGTCGTCGACCGCTTTCGGTAGCCACAGGTTGATCAGGCGAATCGCTTCCAGCGCGTTAGCGTCGGTGAGCGGATGCGCGCCAACGGAAACATAGGCTTCTACCGCATGGGTCAGGGCGTCCATGCCGGTTGCGGCGGTGACGGATGCCGGAATGTCCAGCATGACGCTGGCGTCATCCACGGCGATATCCGGGATGATATTCGGGTCGATGATCACCTCTTTGACCTTACGGGCAGAGTCGATAATGACCGCGTTGCTGGTCATCTCTGCTGCCGTACCGGCGGTGGTATTGATGGCGACCAGCGGTACACCCGCATTTTTCACTTTGCCTACGCCGGAGTAAGCGGTAGAAGGGCCGGGGTTGGCGGTCAGGATCTTCACCGCTTTAGCGGTATCGATCGGGCTACCGCCACCGAAGGCAATAATGTAGTGACATTCTGCGTCCTGATACGCCGCGAAACCTTTCTGCACCAGCTCTTCCGTCGGGTTTGGAAACACTTCATCAAACAGGTGGTAAGACATCTGATGTTCATCCAGCGCGGCAAACAGGCTATCCAGCAGGCCCAGTTTTACCAGTTGACCATCGGTGACGATCAGCGCTTTACCCCATTGCTTATTCGCCACGAGGTTCACCATATCGGCAATCGCGCCGGCGCCATGCAGGCTAATTTTTGGCAGTGCCAACATAAAGCTCATCATTATTCTCCTTACAATGCCAGTGCGCTGGCCAGCGGCGTCACGCCGAAGCGTTTGCCAAGTGCGATCAGCTCTTCACGCGTAATGGTCTGCTTCATACCGCCCATCGAGTAAATCTTGACCAGAACCTCAGCGGACTTCTCTGCGGTATCGATCAAACCGAACGCTTCGTCGAGGGTAGGTCCGCTGCCGAACACGCCGTGGAACGGCCACAGTACCAGCGAGTGTTTCTGCATTTCTTCGGCGGTGGCCTGACCGATTTCATCGGTACCTGGCACCATCCACGGCAGAATACCGACGCCATCCGGGAACACCACCAGACACTCGGTGCTGCCTTCCCACAGTTTGCGGGTCATCAGCGCGGTATTGTTTTCCAGTACGTAGGTCAGGGCGATCAGGTTGGTGGCATGGCAGTGCATGATCACGCGGTCTTTGCCATTGGTGGCTTTAATGCGCTCGCAGTGGGATAGGAAGTGGGCGGGCAGTTCGGAAGTCGGTACGGCTTCGTGGGTCAGACCCCACAGAATGTGGTAACCCGCGCCATCGCTGTCGATTTTCACCACGCCCAGATTTGCGGCCGGGTCGAGCTGGACGTTGCGGAAAAATTTTCCCGAACCGGTGACGATAAACGGCGTATTCGCCAGCAGCGGCATCGGCTGGCTCAGCGCGATATAGCGTGGTTTTTCGTGGAAATCGGCGCTAAATGGCGCAATATCTGCCTCATCCAGGCGCAGTGTCAGGTTGCCGCCGTTGCGTTCGTCCCAACCTTTCAGCCAGGCATCGGAAGTGGCTTTAATCATCCCCTGGACGAACCAGGAAGTGGTAATGTTTTGCATGTTCGGTGTTCCCATTTATTGCCCGAACGTTATCGGGTCTTACGTAGGCCGGATAAGCGAAGCGCCATCCGGCAATCGTGTTTCATTTATTGCCGGATGGCGACGCGGGGCGTCTTATCCGGCCTACAAGCCTGGCGTCACAGTTAGCCACGTTTGCTCAAAATCTCTTTTTCATAAGCGCGCACACTTTCCAGCCACTGGCTGCCCGCTGGCGTGTCGTGACGCTGGCAATACATCTCCCAGACGGCCTGCCACGGCAGCGATTTTTGCTCTTCCAGCAGAGCCAGGCGTGCGGTGTAGTCGCCGCTGGCTTCGAGCTGGCGCAGTTGCCCGGTCGGTTCTAACAGCGCGCGCAGCAGGGCTTTTTTCATATTGCGGGTGCCGATCACCCACGCGGCGATGCGGTTAATGGAGGCGTCGAAGAAGTCGAGGCCGATGTGTACGCGGTCAAACAGGTTGTGGCGCACGATCTCGCTGGCAATCGCCTGGGTTTCATCATCCAGCAGCACCACGTGATCGCTGTCCCAACGCACCGGACGGCTGACATGCAGCAGCAGGCGCGGCACGTACAGCATGGCGGCGGAGATCTTGTCGGAAATCACTTCGGTCGGGTGGAAGTGACCCGCATCCAGGCACAGCGCCGTCTGGCGACTGGTGGCGTAACCCATGTAGAACTCGTTAGAGCCGACGGTGTAGCTTTCCGCACCAATGCCAAACAGCTTGCTTTCGACGGCATCGATATGGTGCGCCGGGTCGAGTTTCTCGCTGATCACTTCGTCCAGCGCGTCCAGCAGACGCTGGCGCGGCGCTAAACGATCAACGGTGATGTCTTTCATGCCATCCGGGATCCAGATGTTCATCACTGATGGCGTACCCAACTGCTCGCCAAAATACGCCGAGACGCGACGGCTGGCTTTGCAGTGGTCAATCCAGAACTGGCGAATGGTGTCATCGGCGTGGGCCAGCGTGAAACCGTCGGCACTCAGCGGATGTGAGAAGCAGGACGGGTTGAAATCCAGCCCTAGCTGGTTCGCTTTCGCCCACTCAACCCAGTTTTTGAAGTGTTCAGGTTTGATTTGGTCGCGGGCAACTGGCGTATCAGACTCCAGATAGATCGCATGCAAATTCAGACGTTTTGGACCCGGGATCAGGCTCAGCGCCTGCTCCAGATCGGCACGCAGTTCGCTGGCGTTACGCGCTTTGCCCGGATAGTTACCGGTTGCCTGAATTCCACCCGTGAGCGAACCTTCCGGGTTTTCGAATCCGGCTACGTCGTCGCCCTGCCAGCAGTGCATGGAGACCGGCAGACGATCGAGCTGGCGTAATGCTTCCTCGACATCAATACCTACCGCTGCGAAACGCAGTTTTGCCAGTTCCCAGGCTTGTTCAAGTTGAGTGGTCATGCGCAAAGCTCCTTTGTCTGTCGTAATGGTTGAAACTGCGCTTTGTGGCGGGCAATTTCACTTTCAGGATTGGGGATGAAGCTGGTCAGGTCGTAGTTGGCGCGCACCACCTGACGGAAATCATCGACGTTGTTAAGCTCGTCCAGCGTCATCAACTGGACGCCAATATTGCCGAGCGTGGAGGCCTCAATAGGCCCGGATATGACGCGAATACCGCAGGCGTCCGCGCAAAGCTGGTTGAGTAATGCGTTCTGGCACCCACCGCCGACGATGTGCAGTTGGTGAAATGCTTCGCCGCGAAGCTCAGCCAGTTCCTGCAGGATATCGGCGTACAGCAACGCCAGACTGTCGAAAATACAGCGCGCCAGTTCGGCGTTTTGCTGAGGAACGGGCTGGCCTGATTCACGACAGGCCGCCTGAATTTCCGCACTCATATCGTCAGGATTGATAAAGCGCTCGTCGTTGGGGTTAATCAGAAACTGGCAGGCCGGCAGCGCCTGGGTTTGAGCGATAAGGGCAGGCAGGTCGGTTATCTGCCGCTCTTTTAACACGCGCTGAAGTAGCCACAGCCCCATGATGTTTTTCAGCACGCGGTAGCGCCCTTCCGCGCCCCCTTCGTTGGTGATGTTCGCCGCCAGTGCCGCATCGTTGGTATACGGTGTTCTGCTCTCGAAGCCCATCAGCGACCAGGTACCGGAAGAGAGATAGGCACTATTTTTATCGGCCAGCGGTGATGCGATCACCGCGCTGGCGGTGTCGTGGCTGGCGACGGCAACCACCGGGATTTGATTTTTCTGTGGACAAATCCAGTAACCAATTACGTTCCCCGGATGCGTGGGGCGGCCAAACCACGTTGTGTCGGCACCGCTCCAGGCCAGCAGGGTTTCGTCCCAGTCGTCGGTGTTGATATTGACTAACTGGGTGGTGGTGGCGTTGGTGTATTCCCAGTTCAGTTCGCCGGTCAGGCGATAGCTGAAGTAATCGGGGATCAGCAGGGCATGCGCCACCTGGGGGATTAGTTCCGGTTGCTGCTCGACCAGCGCGCGGAGCTGATACAGGGTATTAAAGGGCAGAAACTGAATGCCGCTACGGTGATAGATGTCACTTTTACCTGGCTGCGTCATGGCCCGCGACATAATGCCGTTCGTGCGGCTATCGCGATAAGAGACTGGCAACCCAACGCGCTGACCGTTTTTATCGATCAGGACATAATCCACGCCCCAGGTATCAATGCCGATGCTGTCGATCCGAATGCCTTGATCGCAGACTTTCTTCAACCCCAGACGAATGTCGTTTTCCAGGCTGTCGATGTCCCAGGTGTCAAAACCGTCTGTTTTTTGCAGACAGTTAACAAAGCGGTGGATTTCACGCAGTGTCAGGGTACGGTGTTTACTGTCGTAACGCGCCAGCATTACGCGTCCACTGGATGCACCGAGATCAACAGCGACACAATGGCGAAGAGTCATAGCGAGGTCCTTCTGAGTTTCATTGCACTCAGTCTAAGAACCCGTGAAATGGCGTACCTTCTTGTTAGTGACAGCGACAATACGCGGCTGGCAGCATGGCAAAGGTGAACGTGATAGCGTTCACAGTTTCTACTAATGGGGACGGTTTCACCTGATGTGACCCCTTCCGCAATTCCCGATCTTTCCCGCTATTTCTTGAAGAATTGACCGTGTTTACGCACTTTGGCGTCAAAAATTTAAGGTGAGGGTGATAACCCTTAATTACTATTCAGTCATGTTCATTTGATCGGGGGGGATGTCATCATGACCGTATTGCATTGCGTGGATTTTTTTCCGACAGGTAAAGCGCCCGTGGCGATTGAGCCCCGGCTTCCTCAGCCTGCTTTTCCAGAACATCATCATGATTTTCATGAAATTGTAGTGGTTGAACATGGTACGGGAATTCATGTGTTCAATGGACAGCCTTATACCATTAGCGGGGGAACGGTGTGTTTCGTTCGCGATCATGACCGGCATTTATATGAACATACTGACAATCTGTGCCTGACCAATGTGTTGTATCGCTCCCCGGATGCGTTTCAATTTCTGGCTGGGCTGAATCAGCTTTTACCTCAGGAACAGAATGGGCAGTATCCTTCGCACTGGCGGGTGAATCAGGGTGTGTTGCAGCAGGTTCGACAACTGGTGGGGCAGATGGAAGCGCTCGGTGAGGGGATGGATACACCAACGGCGGCAAATCGCGAGATCCTGTTTATGCAGCTGCTGGTGCTGCTGCGTAAAAGCAGCCTGATGGAAGCTGCGACCGATAACGACGCGCGGCTTAACCTCCTGATGGCGTGGCTGGAAGATAACTTTGCCGACGAGGTGTGTTGGGAGGCGCTGGCCGAGAAGTTTTCCCTCTCTTTGCGGACTTTGCACCGCCAGCTTAAACAACAGACCGGGCTGACGCCACAGCGCTATCTCAACCGCCTACGGCTTATCAAAGCCCGCCATTTGCTACGTCACAGTGATGACAGCGTGACGGACATCGCTTATCGTTGTGGGTTCGGTGACAGTAACCATTTTTCGACGCTGTTTCGCCGGGAGTTTAACTGGTCGCCGCGCGATATCCGACAGGGACGCGATGTCATTACTGGAAGCAGCCTCCAGTAACGCGAAAGCTATCAACGTTTTTTGCCGTCCGTTTGCTGATAATCATACCCTTTTATGCCGGATGGCGGCTGTGCCTTATCCGGCCTACGTGGATGCCTTGTAGACCGGATAAACGTAGCGCATCCGGCAAGCGTTCAGGTTGAGGTGATGTGATGGTGAATCATCTGGTCCTTCTGAAATCAGACTTTTTTGCGAATGACCACCAGGCCGTCGCGGTGGCCGATCGTTACCCACAGGATGTGTTTGCCGAACATACTCATGAGTTTTGCGAGCTGGTGATGGTATGGCGCGGCAATGGCCTGCATGTTCTCAACGATCGCCCGTACCGGATAACCCGCGGCGATCTGTTTTATATCCGTGCCGAAGACAAACACTCCTACACCTCAGTTAACGATCTCGTCCTGCAAAATATCATTTACTGCCCGGAACGACTGACGCTGAATGTCGGCTGGGAAAGCGCGATCCCAGGATTTAACGGCTCGCCGCGACAGCCCCACTGGCGGCTTGGCAGCGCGGGTATGTCCCAGGCCCGGCAGATAATTAGTCAGCTTGAACATGAGAGTAATCAGCGTGACCCGCTGGCTTTTGAAATGGCCGAGTTGCTGTTTGGGCAACTGGTGACTCATTTCAAGCGGCACCGCTACGCCACGGATACGCTGCCAGCGACATCAAGTGAAACGTTGTTGGATAAGCTGATTACCGCGTTGGCCGGGAGTCATGAACATGCCTTTGCGCTGGATAAATTCTGTGAGCAGGAACAGTGCAGTGAGCGAGTTTTGCGTCAGCAGTTTCGCAGCCAGACAGGGATGACCATCAATCAGTATCTCCGCCAGGTACGGGTTTGCCATGCTCAGTATCTGCTTAAGCACAGTAGACTGATGATCAGTGAAATTTCTATGCGCTGCGGCTTTGAAGACAGTAACTACTTTTCGGTGGTATTTACGCGGGAAACCGGGATGACGCCGAGCCAGTGGCGTCATCTCAGCAGCCCGAATGATTAACTGGCCATCCCCAGACCGACAATATTTGCCGCGAGAATAATGACCACGCAGCCGAGGCTCAGTACGCTGACCGGACGGCGGCCCGCGTTTTTCCACTCTTTCAGCACCAGACCAACAATACCGCCGCACAGGACATAGAAGCTCATGTGCAGCATCCAACTGACATAATCATACTGCGCCGGAATGCGAGCGTGGCCCCAGGCGTAGAAGAAGAATTGCAGATACCACATCAGGCCACCGAGCGCGGACAGTAGCACGTTGGTGATGATCAGCGGTTTGGCTAACGAGAAGTCGGCTTTTATCGAAAGATCTTTCACTTTTGCCAAACGAATAAAACAGAAGCCCAGGTTGACTAAAGCACCGCCGCCCATGATGACGACATAGCTTGGTAGCGCGACATACAGCGGATCAACGCCCAGCGCGGCAGCTGCATCGTGCATGGGTTTCGCCGCGTTCATCGCAAAGGACATCCCGGCAGAGAAAATGCCGCACATTACCGCCAGCACCAGCCCCTTCTTCAGGTTGAACTCTTCTGCTTTGATGCCCATTTTACGTTCTTTCAACTGTCCTGCGCGGGTCACAATGCCCACGCCAATCAGCGCGACCAATACGCCCAGTAGCGTCATGCGCCCGCCATCGGTGCTGATCAGCACATCAAAGTTACCGTTGATGATAGGGGTCATCAGCGTGCCGACAATCAGGGTAATACCAATCGCAATACCAATCCCCATCGACATGCCGAGATAGCGCATGGTCAGGCCATAGTTGATATTACCGATCCCCCACATCGCGCCAAACAGAAATACGGGTGCCAGCGTGGAGAGGCTGAAAGAACTGAAGTAGGCCCAGAAGTTGGGAAGCAACATGGCGCTGATGGTCCATGGCAGGATAAGCCAGGAGACGATCCCGCCAACCGACCACATTGTTTCCCATGACCAATGTTTAACTTGTTTGAACGGGGCATAGAAACAGGCTGCGCTGGCTGCACCTATCAAATGCCAAAGAATACCCATCGTAATCGCGTTACTCATGACTGAATCCTCGTTATTTTTTATCGTCGGTCATAACCCCTCCGACACAACGAGTTTAAAAATTACGCAGATGATTAACCTTTTGACGATTGCCGCCTTTGTCCTCTTGTTGGCAATCATCACGTTAACTGGGTGATTTGGCTCACATCTTCAGTAATGGTGATGAATAATTAAGACCCTGTAAAAAGTACGGCATTGATAATCATTTTCAATATCATTTAATTAACTATAATGACCCAACTGCTTACGCGGCGTTAACACTGGCCGCCCGACAATACTGGAGATGATTATGAGTTATACACTGCCATCCCTGCCGTACGCTTATGATGCCCTTGAACCGCACTTCGATAAGCAGACGATGGAAATCCACCATACCAAACACCACCAGGCTTACGTAAACAACGCTAATGCTGCGCTGGAAAGCCTGCCTGAATTCGCGAGCCTGTCTGCTGAAGAGTTGATCACCAAACTGGATCAGCTGCCTGCGGATAAGAAAACCGTTCTGCGTAACAACGCTGGCGGTCACGCTAACCACAGCCTGTTCTGGAAAGGCCTGAAAACCGGTACCACGCTGCAGGGCGACCTGAAAGCGGCTATCGAACGTGACTTCGGTTCTGTTGACAACTTCAAAGCTGAATTTGAAAAAGCAGCAGCCACTCGTTTCGGTTCCGGCTGGGCGTGGCTGGTTCTGAAAGGTGACAAACTGGCTGTTGTTTCCACCGCTAACCAGGATTCCCCGCTGATGGGTGAAGCTATCTCTGGCGCTTCCGGCTTCCCGATCGTGGGCCTGGACGTTTGGGAACACGCTTACTACCTGAAATTCCAGAACCGTCGCCCGGACTACATCAAAGCGTTCTGGGACGTGGTGAACTGGGACGAAGCTGCTGCACGTTTCGCCGCGAAAAAATAAGTTCGACGCGTTAATTAAGCCCCTGCAAGCGATGCCTGCGGGGGCTTTTTTGTGATCAAAATCAATATAAAAACAATGATCCATTTAAATTGAAACAAGGTTTTATTATGCGAGTGGGATCACTTTTATAGTTTCTGCGAATGTCTATCTTCTTTTCATCAAGACGGGCGCATCTCAAAAGCAAGATGCAGTCGCCCATAAAAATTGCCCCATTTTTATGTCTACAGGTGATGGAAATGCAGATCAAACGTACGATAGAGAAAATCCCAGGCGGTATGATGTTGGTGCCGCTGTTTCTGGGCGCGTTGTGTCATACCTTTTCCCCCGGCGCCGGGAAATACTTCGGCTCATTTACCAACGGTATGATCACCGGTACGGTGCCGATTCTGGCAGTCTGGTTCTTTTGCATGGGGGCATCGATTAAGCTGAGCGCTACCGGAACCGTACTGCGTAAATCCGGCACGTTAGTGATAACCAAGATCCTGGTCGCATGGGTGGTAGCGGCGATTGCATCGCGCATTCTTCCTGAACATGGCGTGGAAGTGGGGTTCTTTGCCGGGTTGTCCACGCTGGCGCTGGTGGCCGCAATGGATATGACTAACGGCGGGCTGTATGCCTCGATTATGCAGCAGTACGGCACCAAAGAAGAGGCTGGGGCGTTTGTCCTGATGTCGCTGGAGTCTGGCCCGTTGATGACCATGGTGATTCTGGGAACCGCCGGGATTGCTTCGTTTGAACCGCATGTATTTGTAGGGGCGGTATTGCCGTTCCTGATTGGTTTTGCGCTGGGTAATCTGGATCCTGAGCTGCGGGAATTCTTCAGTAAGGCCGTGCAGACGCTGATCCCTTTCTTCGCCTTCGCATTAGGTAACACCATTGATTTGAGCGTGATTGCACAGACCGGCGTACTGGGTATTCTGCTGGGCGTGGCGGTGATTATAATCACCGGTATCCCGCTGATTATTGCCGATAAACTGATTGGCGGCGGCGATGGTACGGCGGGAATTGCGGCGTCCAGTTCTGCTGGCGCGGCCGTTGCCACGCCGGTGCTGATTGCGGAAATGGTTCCGGCGTTCAAACCCATGGCGCCGGCGGCAACCTCTCTGGTGGCGACGTCAGTGATTGTAACCTCCATCCTCGTGCCGATTATCACCTCCATCTGGTCGAAAAGAGCCAAAGCCAGAGCGGCGGCAATCGATATACGCAACGCGGTGAAGTAACGTGATTAAGCCGGATGGTTTGCACCATCCGGCTTAACCGTTTTAACCCTTGATTACAAACACCTCATCAATTGTTCGACACTCACTTTCATTCAGCTCCCCGCCTGCATTACGTGAAACCCCGGTGCAATAGCCAAACTTACGCGATACCACGGTTTTGATGGTGGTGACGAAATCCTCACCGATGGCGTAGATGGACATGTAGGTGCCAATCTGGTCCTGAATATCGCGAAGTGCAGCCAGATCCCCCTGCTTGAAGGCTTCTCGTGCGCTGACAAACAGCTCCGGCATGACGTTGTTTAATCCTGAAATAATCCCTGCGCCGCCTGCCAGCAGGTTAGGAATATAGTATTCGTCATAGCCGGATAGCACGGCAAAATCTTCGCGTACGGCGCGGGTGGTCTGGATCATGCTGCGGGTGTGGGACTGGCAGTCGACGGTATCTTTGATGCCTGCGAAGTTGGGGAACTCAGAGGCAAGGGTGGCAACCAGTTCAGGCGTTAAGTCGCAACCGGTTCGCGCCGGGAAGTTATAGGCAAACCATTTGCCGCTGAGTTTCTGCCCCAATTGACGGAAGTAGCTCAGGAGCTGTTTCGCCGTTTGCCCGTAATAGTAAGGTGGTAGGATCATCACGGCATCGTAACCGGCGCGATACGCTTCCTGTGCCATCAACAGCACATCGTTCTGGCAAGTGGATGAGACGTTGGCGACCATCTTCAGCGAGCTCATGGCACGGGCTTCACGGATCAGCAACAGCCTTTCCTCGAGCGTAAAGGAGGCAAATTCCCCGATGCTGCCCATCAACAAAATCACGTCGATGTTGGCCTCGGTAAGGCGTTTAAGATGCTGGCTCAGACCGTTAAGATCGATCTTGCCGTCATTGTCCATTGGCGTAATGGAAGGACACCAGACGCCAGCAAATTGCGATTGACCAGTCACGTTGTCTACTCCTTATTTGAAATGATGTTTCAAAACCAGCTTACATTGATAGCATGTGTCCCTAACTTTCATGTGAACCGTGCTCTCATTTTGAGCGACTGGGGTAAAATAAATGTGGTGTAATGGGAGAAATTTATCGGGAGAGGGAACAGATGCGATATCCGGTCGATGTTTTTACAGGCAAGATTCGGGACTACACGGGAAGCCGTCCCAGCGCGATTGCTAAAGTTCAGGTTGATGGCGAGTTGATGCTGACCGATCTGGGGCTCACGGGCGATGAACAGGCGGAGACTAAAATTCACGGCGGGCCGGATCGCGCGTTGTGCCACTATCCGCGTGAACACTATCAGCACTGGATACAAGAATTCCCTGAACAGGCGGAGTTATTTGTCGCCCCCGCCTTTGGGGAGAACCTCTCAACGCTTGGGCTGACAGAAGAGAATGTCTATATCGGCGATATTTTCCAGTGGGGCGAGGCGTTGATTCAGGTCACGCAGCCACGTTCACCGTGTTTTAAGCTGAATTTCCATTTTGGCATTAGCGATATGGCAAGTCAGATGCAGGCCTCGGGGAAGATAGGCTGGCTGTACAGTGTTATCGCGCCGGGCATGGTGTCGGCGGATGCGCCGCTGGTACTGGCATCGCGCGTGAGCGATGTCAGTCTGCGGGAGGCGATTGCTATTGCCTGGCATATGCCGTTTGATGATTCGCAATATCACCGTTTACTGTCGGCTGCAGGGCTATCGAAAAGCTGGACCAGAACGATGCAAAAACGCCGTTTAAGCGGCAAGATCGAGGACAATTCCCGCCGTTTGTGGGGGAAATAATTCCCCCTGTCCGTGGAGGCCGGATGAGGCATTACGCCGCCATCCGGCAACACAGAGAGACTCAGGAACGCTTATACAACGGTAACCAAATTACCAGCCGTAAACCACCCAGCGGGCTGTCTTCGGCCTTCACCCAGCCACGATGCTGCTGGATTGCGGTTTCAACAATCGCCAGACCCAGACCTGTTCCGCCAGACTCGCGATCGCGCGCCTCATCGGTACGATAGAACGGACGGAAAATCTGTTCTCTGTCTTCAGGGCTTACGCCTGGGCCGTCGTCGTCCACGGTGATGGTAATCCCGTCGATATCCACCGCGAAGCCCACTTCGATCTTCGTGTGTGAATAGCGCAGGGCATTGCGCACAATGTTTTCCAGCGCACTTTCCAGTGCATTTGGGTTACCGTACAGCGGCCACGGACCCGGCGGGAAATTCACCGTGAGTGATTTACCCATCTGCTCGGCTTCAAAGGCGGCGTTATCCAGCACTTCGCCCCATAGCTGATTAGCCTTTACGGTTTCACTGACCAGCGCGTTTTTCTGCTGATTACGTGACATCACCAGCAGGTCGTTGATCATGCTGTCCAGCCGGTGCGCTTCTGTTTCAATGCGCTCCAGCTCTTTGCTCTCACCGCTACGACGGCGCAGCAGCGCAGTCCCCAATTGCAAACGTGTTAGTGGCGTTCTCAACTCGTGAGAGATGTCCGACAGCAGGCGTTGCTGCGTGGTCATCATGCGTTCCAGCGCGGTCACCATCTGGTTAAAACTGGCACCTGCCGCCAGAAATTCCTGCGGGCCGGCTTCCAGTTCCGGATGCTGACGCAGGTTACCCTGTGCCACCTCATCCGCCGCGTTTTTCAACTTACGCGCCGGTTTCGCCAGGCTCCATGCCAGCCAAAGCAGCAGCGGTGAGCTGACGAGCATGGTGACGATCAGCAGCAACAGTGGCCGGTCAAACAACAGGTTGATGAAATCAGACTGTGAACTGCTGGCTGGTCGAATGAGATACAGCTGGTAGTTATCTTCCCCGTCTCTGACGGAGAAAGGCCCGACCATCTCAACGCGACCGTATTTTTTCTTCTGCGGATGGTCAGCGTTATCAGCCTGACCAATAAAGTTACGAATGATCTGCATTTCGTTGCGTTCTGCGCCGATCACACGTCCTTCTGTAGTGACAAGCAATAACCGCTGTCCTGGCGGCGCCCACTTGTCGATAGCACGGAACAGGCGACGCCACCACATCAGATCGTTGGGTGGGTCGTTCGCCAGCTCAGCTTCAACGTGTTGCTCGATCATCAACCCCTGGCGCTGCTCGCTGTCCAGTAGCTCGGTCATCTGGCGTGAGTCGAGCTTGGGCAGCATCAGTACCAACATCAACACCAGCGCCAGCGTTAACCAGAAGATGGCAAAGATGCGTGCGGTTAAGCTTCCTATCATGAAGCGGAGACCATCAGGTAGCCGCGACCACGCAGGGTTTTAAACCAGGGGTGCCCGTCTTTCCGCTCTGGCAGCTTACGGCGCAGGTTCGAGATGTGCATGTCGATCGCGCGGTCAAACGGCGTCAGGCGTTTGCCCAGCACTTCCTGACTCAGGTGTTCACGAGAAACTACCTGGCCGAGATGCTGTGCCAGTAAATAAAGCAGGGTGAATTCGGTGCCGGTTAACTCCAGGGTTTGCCCATCAAAACTGGCTTCCTGGCGACCCGGATTCAGACTTAACGCATCCACTTCCAGCGTCGGCGAGCCATTATCGCTGGTCTGCTGTTGTTCGCTCCAGTGAGAGCGGCGCAGAATAGCGCGGATACGCGCGACCAGTTCGCGGTCATTAAACGGTTTGGGTAAATAGTCGTCCGCGCCCAGCTCAAGGCCGAGTACGCGATCCAATTCGCTGCCGCGAGCGGTCAGCATGATTACGGGCGTCTGGTGTGTCTGGCGAAGCGCTTTCAGTGTATCGATGCCGTTTTTCTTCGGCATCATGACGTCGAGCAAAAGTAAATCGATGCTGTCATCCAGAAGCTCAAGTGCCTGCTCCCCATCATGGGCAACCAGCACATCGAAACCTTCCATTTCGAGCAACTCCTTTAACAGGGAAGTCAGCTCTCGGTCATCATCAACTAACAGGATTTTATTCATTGTTTACGTACCTCCGAGGCAGAAATTACGTCATCAGGCGTCGCTAATCTATGACTTTACGTTGTTTTACACCCCCTGACGCATGTTTGCAGCCCGAATCGTAAACTGTCTCTCGTTGAATCGCGACAGAAAAGATTTTGGGAGCAAGTGATGGGCAAAGTTACCGCTGCCGTCATGGCCTCAACGCTGGCACTCAGTACTTTGAGCCATGCAGCTGAAGTCGTCACAGGCGATCACTGGCACCTGGGTGAAGGCTCCTCGCAGCGCAGCGTACAGAGCCACATGTTTGACGGTATCAGTTTAACCGAACATCAACGTCAACAGATGCGAGATTTAATGCAGCAGGCAAGACACGAACAGCCTCCTGTTAATGTTAGCGAAATGGAGACAATGCATCGTCTTGTCACCGCAGAGAAATTTGATGAAAGCGCTGTGCGCGCTCAGGCAGAAAAAATGGCACAAGAACAGGTTGCCCGCCAGGTTGAAATAGCCAGGGTCCGCAACCAGATGTATCGCCTGTTAACGCCCGAGCAGCAAGCGGTTTTAAATGAGAAACATGAACAACGAATGGAGCAACTGCGCGACGTAGCGCACTGGAAACAAAGCTCATCGTTAAATTTATTGAGTAGTAGCAACTCACGTTCCCAGTAGTAACCCTGTTTTCCTTGCCATAGACACCATCCCTGTCTTCCCCCACATGATGTGGGGGTTTTTTTTGCCCAAAATTACAGCGAATTACCAAAGATAAGCAGCCACTTACAGAAGATATTTGGAGCTTATAAACGTTTTTGTTATGTGTGACTGACTGCATTTATGTAGAGCCGTGTAATCTGATAATAATGCTCAGCTTTTTCCTAAATCCAACACAGTACCATCATTGGTAATGATAAAGGTGTAGTAGTGATTTTTTCCATTTAAGGTGTAGCTTGCACCATACACTAACCCTTTTTCTAAATTTACCGTAAAGCAGGTTCTTGGGTAGGTGAGATGCTTAAAATCGCCGACTAATAATTTTTTATTTTCTCTACCATTAGTTGACAGAATATAGCGGTTTAACACATCGTTTTTATCAGTGGTAAAGCAAACACGATTCCCGTCTACGTAGATCGCCCGTCTTTCGCCGGACTCTGCACCCTCTCTATCTTTCCCAGGGCACCCGGCAAGAAATAAAAGCAAAGGGAGAAAAATGATCGATTTCTTCATATCGGAAAGTCCCCTAGTACCTTTTCATATTTCTGAATTAACTCCAGCACCGGTTCCTCTGGGTCATAATCACGGTAAACATACAGATCGCTATGCCCATCAAACCCATAATGCTTTAACAACCAGTAATCGCTGACTAAGGATGCTTGCTGCTCCAGTCCGTAATCAAGTAAGTTTTCTCATTTAGGCTGTATGTATAATCAGCTGCCCATGAGAACGCTCCGCGTGTTCGCACCCACATTCCATATTGGTGCTGCCAAACATGCATCATTTCATGTAAAAAAAGATGCTGGGCATTTGGAGTTGGCTGTTTTGTTGGCATTGAGAAATCATCTTCATATTTTATTTTTCTAAACCACATTTCGCCGTTAGGCGTCATCGCCTGGCCGGGGTTTTGACTATCAAAAGGAAGATAACTTTCCAGATGAACTCAAACTTGATGGTAAAGAACGCTGAAGCCAAAGAGCGAGTTTGCAAGATTTATCTCGCCAAGCCTTAGCCTACGCAGACCTCCTTCCTGGATCGGTTTCCAGTCAATAGAATTAGGGTAATACGCCATCTTAATCCCTCAAGATATGTTGATTGAGTGTTTATCGTACACCTAAAGTAAATCAGCATTGGAAGAGTTATAGAGAGGTCTTAAAAATTCAGAATAAAACGTATTCAGGTGACGTATGGGTCATGCTGATCCGGCTGTAAGATAGGCCGTAATGTAGATTTTTTATTAGAATAAATTTTTAATTTAAGTGTGTTATGTATTGCTACAACATTCCATCCCTGTCTTCCTTCACATGATGTGTGGGGGCCCCAAATTTGTCACTCGGTAATTGCCTGACTGTTTTACTTCATCCGTTATACTAGCGGCATATCCTGGCAGGAGTGTTTATGAATCAAACCTATGGGCGGCTGGTTAGCCGGGCGGCAATCGCGGCTACCGTGATGGCATCGCTGTTACTTTTGATCAAAATTTTTGCGTGGTGGTACACCGGATCGGTCAGTATTCTGGCTGCACTGGTGGATTCTCTGGTGGACATCGCGGCGTCGTTAACCAACCTGTTGGTGGTGCGCTATTCGCTGCAACCGGCCGATGATGAACATACGTTCGGACACGGAAAAGCGGAATCACTGGCGGCGCTGGCGCAAAGCATGTTTATTTCCGGTTCGGCGCTGTTTTTATTCCTGACCGGGATTCAGCATCTCATCCAACCGACGCCGATGAAAGATCCTGGCGTTGGGGTGGTGGTCACCATCATTGCGTTAGTGTGTACAATCATTCTGGTCACGTTTCAGCGCTGGGTGGTGAAACGTACGCAAAGTCAGGCTGTACGGGCAGATATGCTTCATTATCAGTCTGATGTTATGATGAACGGTGCGATTCTCGTGGCGCTTGGACTGGCCTGGTACGGTTGGCATCGTGCGGATGCCTTGTTTGCGCTCGGGATTGGCATCTATATTTTATATAGTGCATTACGCATGGGGTATGAGGCAGTGCAATCC
This sequence comes from Citrobacter youngae, assembly GCF_003818115.1. Lineage (GTDB taxonomy): Bacteria > Pseudomonadota > Gammaproteobacteria > Enterobacterales > Enterobacteriaceae > Citrobacter > Citrobacter youngae. The sequence continues at coordinate 33,210 of NZ_RPOI01000025.1, forward strand.
TTGTTGGATCGCGCCTTACCCGATGAGGAACGTCAGGAAATTATTGATATAGTGACGTCATGGCCCGGTGTCAGCGGCGCTCACGATCTTCGCACGCGGCAGTCAGGGCCGACCCGCTTTATTCAGATTCATTTGGAAATGGAAGATAATCTGCCGCTCGTTCAGGCGCATTTAGTGGCTGAGCAGGTGGAGCAGGCAATTTTACGGCGTTTCCCGGGATCGGATGTGATTATTCACCAGGATCCCTGTTCAGTCGTACCCAAGGAAGGCAAGATGTTTGAGCTTTCATAATTCGTTGTAAAAAAGTGAGCCGGGCCAGCATTTTGTGTATAAATTACCACCATTTGGCCTGACCTGAATCAATTCAGCAGGAAGTGATTGTTATACTATCTGCATATTCGTTGGATCGTTTCGATATGCGGAATCGACTTCCGGCAGCAGATTTCATTTTGCATTCCAAAGTTCAGAGGTAGTCATGATTAAGAAAATCGGTGTGTTGACAAGCGGCGGTGATGCGCCGGGCATGAACGCAGCAATCCGTGGTGTTGTACGTGCAGCGTTAACGGAAGGACTGGAAGTCATGGGGATCCATGATGGCTACCTGGGTTTGTATGAAGACCGTATGGTCCAGCTTGACCGCTACAGCGTGTCCGACATGATCAACCGTGGTGGTACTTTCCTCGGTTCTGCTCGCTTCCCGGAATTCCGCGACGAAAATGTGCGTGCAGTGGCTATCGAAAATCTGAAGAAACGTGGCATCGATGCATTAGTTGTTATTGGTGGTGACGGTTCTTACATGGGTGCAAAACGCCTGACTGAAATGGGCTTCCCGTGCATCGGCTTGCCGGGCACTATCGACAACGATATTAAAGGTACTGATTACACCATCGGTTACTTCACCGCATTGGGTACCGTCGTCGAAGCGATTGACCGTCTGCGTGATACTTCTTCTTCTCACCAGCGTATCTCCATCGTTGAAGTGATGGGGCGTTACTGCGGCGACCTGACCCTGGCTGCAGCAATTGCCGGTGGCTGTGAATTTGTCGTGGTTCCGGAAGTTGAATTTAGCCGTGATGATCTGGTTGCTGAAATCAAAGCCGGTATCGCGAAGGGCAAAAAACACGCAATCGTCGCGATCACTGAGCACATGTGTGATGTTGATGAACTGGCACATTACATTGAGAAAGAAACGGGCCGTGAAACGCGTTCTACCGTACTGGGTCATATCCAGCGTGGTGGTTCTCCGGTTCCTTACGATCGTATTCTGGCGTCCCGTATGGGCGCATATGCTATTGAACTGCTGCTGGCAGGTCATGGCGGTCGCTGTGTCGGTATTCAGAACGAGCAACTGGTTCACCACGACATCATCGACGCTATCGAAAACATGAAGCGTCCGTTCAAAGGTGACTGGCTGGACTGCGCGAAAAAACTGTACTGATTGTTTTTGGTTGCCCGGTGGCGCTTCGCTTACCGGGCCTACAACGTGTACTCTTGTAGGCCGGATAAGGCGTAAGCCGTCATCCGGTACAACCTTCCTCATTTATTCCCCAGAGTTATAGCAAATCTTTTTTTATTCTTTAATGTTTGGATGCCTTTCTGGCACGCTTTGCTCATCACAACATCACATAAGAGAGCTGGGCGATGAACAAATGGGGCGTAGGGTTAACATTATTGCTGGCATCGACCAGCGTACTGGCAAAGGATATTCAGTTACTTAACGTATCGTATGATCCAACGCGTGAACTGTACGAGCAGTACAATAAAGCCTTCAGCGCGCACTGGAAGCAGGAAACGGGCGACAACGTCGTGATCCGCCAGTCGCATGGTGGTTCGGGTAAACAGGCGACTTCCGTCATCAACGGCATTGAAGCCGATGTCGTGACGCTGGCACTGGCATACGACGTGGATGCCATTGCTGAACGTGGCCGTATCGATAAAAACTGGATTACGCGCCTGCCGGACAACTCCGCGCCTTACACCTCCACCATCGTGTTCCTGGTCCGCAAAGGCAACCCCAAACAAATTCATGACTGGAACGATTTGATCAAACCGGGCGTGTCAGTGATTACACCAAACCCGAAAAGCTCAGGCGGCGCACGCTGGAACTATCTGGCGGCATGGGGCTATGCCCTGCACCACAACAACAACGATCAGGCCAAAGCGCAGGACTTCGTCAAAGCACTGTTTAAAAACGTTGAAGTGCTGGATTCCGGTGCGCGTGGTTCAACCAATACCTTCGTAGAACGCGGTATCGGTGATGTGCTGATCGCCTGGGAAAACGAAGCGCTGCTGGCAACGAACGAACTGGGTAAAGATAAATTCGAGATAGTGACGCCGAGTGAATCTATTCTCGCGGAGCCGACCGTTTCCGTCGTCGATAAAGTGGTGGAAAAGAAAGACACCAAAGCGGTGGCAGAGGCTTATCTGAAGTATCTCTACTCTCCGGAAGGTCAGGAAATTGCAGCGAAAAACTACTATCGTCCACGTGATGCAGACGTCGCGAAGAAATACGAAAATGCATTTCCGAAGCTGAAGCTGTTCACCATCGACGAAGAGTTTGGCGGCTGGACGAAAGCGCAGAAAGAGCACTTTTCTAACGGCGGTACGTTCGACCAGATCAGCAAACGCTAAATAAGTCTGTGATTTACCGACCCGGTGGCTTAACGCGACCGGGTTTTTTATTTGTCATCGTTTTGCGTTACTCTTGCGCCTCAATGGGATACAGGGAACGCGTAATGAAAAAAGCAGGTTATCTTTTACTGGCGGTTATGGTGGTTGCCGCCGCTGCGGGCGTTGGGTACTGGAAATTTAGCGGTAACCCGGACGCGTTACGCCAGATAGTCCTTGAACAATGCCTGCCACATCAATTGCAGCAGCACGATCCCGCGCCGTGTACTGAAGTTAAACCCGATGCCGGATATGTGGTATTCAAAGACCGAAACGGTCCGCTGCAATATCTGTTGATGCCCACTTACCGTATCAATGGTACGGAAAGCCCACTGCTGTTGAAATCAGGCACGCCGAACTTTTTCTGGTTGGCCTGGCAGGCGCGCAGCTTTATGAGCCAAAAATACGGCCACGAAATCCCTGACAAAGCGGTCTCGCTGACCATTAACTCGCGTAGCGGACGTACGCAAAATCATTTGCATATTCATATCTCCTGTCTGCGAACCGACGTCAGAACGCAACTGGATGATAATATAGCGGAAATCAGCACTCGCTGGTTGCCATTGCCCGGCGGATTACGCGGGCATGAATATCTGGCGCGCCGCGTCACGGAAAATGAACTGGCGCAACGCAGCCCGTTTATGATGCTGGCAGAGGAGGTGCCGGATGCTCGCGAGCATATGGGCCGCTACGCCCTGGCAATGGTGCGTCAAAGCGACGAATCCTTTGTTCTGCTGGCGACCCAGAGCAATCTGCTGGCGCTCAATCTCGCCTCCGCTGAGGAAATTCAGGATCATCAATGTGATATTCTGCGTTAACCCCACCTAATCTGGCGTTTACTCCGCATGCCTGTCCCCGTATTCTTGTTGAAAAAAACAACAGGAGACAGGCATGTCGCTCTGGCTTACACACCCTCTGTTTATCCCCTCTCTGGTGGTCGGCGTCACCATTTTACTTTGGGCAACGTCGCTGTTGCCGGAATTTATCACGGCGCTGCTTTTCTTTTCCGTGGCGATGGTGGCCAAAATCGCGCCACCGGATGTCATCTTTGGTGGCTTTGCCTCATCGGCGTTCTGGCTGGTTTTCAGTGGTTTTGTGCTGGGTATCGCAATTCGTAAAACGGGGCTGGCGGACAGGGCTGCGAGGGCGCTGTCATCACGGTTGACCGACTCCTGGCCGTTAATGGTGGCGAGCGTGGTGCTGTTGAGTTACGCGCTGGCGTTCGTCATGCCGTCCAACATGGGACGTATTGCGCTGCTGATGCCGATTGTGGCGGCGATGGCGAAACGGGCTGGAATTAACGACGGCACGCGCGCCTGGTATGGTCTGGCGCTGGCCGTTGGGTTTGGGACGTTCCAGCTTTCCGCCACGATCTTACCTGCTAACGTACCAAACCTGGTGATGAGTGGCGCTGCGGAAGGCTCTTACGGCATCCACTTGAATTATCTTCCCTATTTGCTGCTGCATACGCCGGTTCTGGGTTGGCTTAAAGGCGCGGTTCTCATCGTGCTTATCTGCTGGCTGTTCCCTGGCAAGCCCCATGCGCCGCGCGATCTCACGCCGTCGGAACCGATGAGCGGAGATGAAAAACGTCTGGCCTGGATGTTAGCGGTGGTGTTGCTTCTTTGGGTAAGTGAAAGTTGGCACGGCATTGGCCCCGCGTGGACTGGGCTGGCGGCGGCAGTTATCACATTGCTCCCACGGGTTGGCTTTATCAATGGCGACGAGTTTTCCAGTGGGGTCAACATTCGTACCTGTATTTATGTGGCGGGTATTCTGGGGCTGGCCATCACCGTGACACAGACCGGTATCGGTAGCGCGGTAGGCGAGGCGCTGTTACAGGTGATGCCGCTGGATGCGGACAAACCGTTTACCAGCTTCCTTGCATTGACCGGCATTACCACCGCGCTCAATTTCATCATGACGGCGAACGGCGTTCCAGCACTGTATACCACACTGGCACAAAGCTTTTCAGATGCGACCGGTTTCCCGCTACTCTCGGTGATTATGATTCAGGTACTGGGCTATTCCACACCGCTATTGCCGTATCAGGCATCACCGATTGTGGTGGCAATGGCGTTAGGAAAAGTACCGGCAAGAGCTGGAATGCTGCTGTGTATCGCGCTGGCGGCGGCAACGTATCTGATACTGCTGCCGCTGGATTATCTGTGGTTTAGCGTGTTGGGGAAATTATAGTTGCATCAGAATGTTAATTTTTTGTTTTGTGAGTGGGTGAATTGTATTATGCGCACCGATATTGGTTAATACCTGAGCGCATAATTGCGTGCTGGAAACTCAAGGATTGATTCATGGACAGATTGACCCCCATCCGCTGTTGGCCTGCCATCATCTCGATTGTTATTACGCTGACCATCTGGTTTGTTATCCCATGTCCAGCAGATGTCACCCCCGAGGCATGGCATCTGCTGGCGTTATTTATCGGTACTATCGCGGCAATTATTGGTAAAGCGATGCCTATCGGCGCGATTGCGATTGTGGCAATTATGCTGGTAGCCATGACCGGCGTGACGCATCCCGGTAAACCCACCGCGGCGCTGAGCGATGCGTTAAGTGGTTTCTCCAACCAGCTTATCTGGCTGATCGGCATCTCGATTATGTTGTCGCAAAGCCTGTTGAAAACGGGGCTGGGCGCGCGTATCGGCTATGGGTTTATTGCTTTGTTTGGCAAAAGAACGTTGGGTATCGCGTGGGCGCTAACGCTGGCAGAAACGCTGATCGCACCCGTTACGCCAAGCAATACCGCACGCGGCGGCGGTATTATTCACCCAGTGATGCGGGCGATTGCGGAAAGTCTGGGTTCTCAACCCGGTGACAAAGAGAACGGTGCTACAGGTCGTTATCTGGCTCTGGTGAACTACAACATTAACCCGATCAGTTCGGCAATGTTTATTACCGCTACCGCCCCAAACCCGCTTATTGTGAGTTTCTTGACCAAAGGGACGGATGGGGTGCTGAATATGACCTGGGGAATGTGGGCGATTGCGGCGCTTCTTCCTGCCGTTGTCTCACTGGTCGTGATGCCTATTGTCATCTGGTGGCTCTATCCGCCCGCTATTACACGCACGCCGAATGCGCCAGAGTTTGCCCGGGAAAAGCTGGGGGCACTCGGTCCGTTGTCGCTGGCTGAAAAAATCACCCTCGCGGTTTTCGCTTTGCTGCTCTGCCTGTGGGCAGGTGTTCCTGCCATGCTGATGGGCAGTACCTGGGCCGTTAACCCCACCAGCGCGGCGCTCATTGGCTTGTCTGTTCTGTTAGTGACAGGGGTATTGAGTTGGGACGATATCCTTAAATGCCGCGGTGCATGGGATACGATAGTCTGGTTTGCCGCACTGGTTATGATGGCGGATATCCTGAGCAAACTGGGTCTGGTGGGGTGGCTGGCGACGAGTGTTGGTAGCGCAATTGACCATCTCGGCGTGCACTGGAGTATCGCCACGCTGCTGCTGATCCTGCTTTATGTCTATTCACACTACTTTTTCGCCAGTACCACTGCACATATCACGGCCATGTTCGCGGCTTTCTTTGCTGCCGGATTAGGCCTCGGTGCTCCACCGGCGCTGCTCGGTCTGATGCTGGGCTTCTCCTCCTCCTTGATGATGTCGCTCACGCACTATGGCACGGGTACTGCGCCTATTATCTTTGGTTCGGGCTATGTCACGCTGGCGGAGTGGTGGAAAACGGGGCTGGTGATGAGTGTGGTCAACCTGACCATCTGGGGTGTCACGGGGGCCTTCTGGTGGCACTGGCTGGGATACTGGTAAAGCGGGTATAAGAAGGGGAGCGATGCTCCCCTTTTAACAACTTAGGCCTGTTTAGCGGCTTCTGCTGCTTTAACGATGACTGCGAAGGCGTCTGCTTTCAGAGAAGCACCGCCAACCAGCGCACCGTCGATGTCCGGCTGAGCGAACAGTTCTGCGGCGTTTGCTGCGTTTACAGAACCGCCGTACTGGATGATAACTTGCTCAGCGATTTTCGCATCAGCTTTAGCAATGTGGTCACGGATGAATTTGTGGACTGCCTGAGCCTGAGCAGGCGTTGCAGATTTACCGGTACCGATAGCCCATACAGGTTCGTAAGCGATAACCACGCCTTCGAATGCTGCTGCGCCCTGAGTTTTCAGCACTGCGTCGATCTGACGTGCACAAACTTCTTCAGTTTTGCCCGCTTCGTTTTCCGCTTCGGTTTCACCGATGCACAGAACCGGGGTCAGACCCTGTTCTTTCAGCACAGCGAATTTCTTCGCGATCAGCTCGTCAGATTCTTTGTGGTAAGTACGACGCTCAGAGTGACCGATAATGATGTACTGCGCGCCGATATCTTTCAGCATTTCAGCAGAAGTTTCACCGGTGAATGCGCCAGACAGGTTCAGGTCAACGTTCTGCGCGCCCAGAATGATGTGGCTACCGGCAGCGGCGTGTTTCGCCAGGTCGATATACATTTCCGGCGGAGCGATTGCTACTGCACAGCCAGCAACGCCAGCCAGTTCTTTACGCAGGTTAGCAACCAGTTCGTTTACCATGTGGCGGCTGCCGTTCAGTTTCCAGTTACCCATCACTAAAGGATGTCGCATTTCATTTCTCCACGCTTGTCAGCGAATTAAGGAAGATGGCCGCCCGTCAGGGCAGCATGGTCTGTGAAACAGTATAGAGATTCATCCCGTGAAAGGCTTTGCTTTTTGTCATCAATTCGCCTTCTCAAGACTTTCTGATAGTGCCAGCTTAATCGGTTCAACAGCGAAGGTCAGCCCCTTTTCGCCGTTATCTGCAACAACATAGCGGATTGCGCCTTCCGTTTCGGCGTAATAGTGCTTACCTTTGCCGGCAGCGAGCAGTTTTTGCAGCTTTTTCTGACTCTGTTCTTTCGTCAACAGCGGCGCGACGGTGCGAATGACGGCGGTCATGTATTCCAGCGCTTTCGCTTTGGCCGCCTTTTGTTCTGGCCCCTGAATCGGCAGCCAGGTTATCTGCATACTTTTGATTTTTAAGGTGCCGCGCTCAAGGGCGGAGGACGCATACAGGTTTTCATTAATTTTACTGGCCGCGCGGGTGAGATTTGCCCGATCGCGGCTGCTGTCGATGGCACGGAACTCATTCAGAATAAGCTTCGGATTCTGCGTATTAAAGTTTTCGCGAAACTGGCTAATCGACAGGTCAAAGGTCGGCGCACCCGCCAGTAAATAGGGGGCCGTGGTTGCCGTCGATGGCTCTTCCGCCAGCGCCGCTGTATTCACGGACATGGCTGAAAACAATAATAAAAACAGTGTAAATCCTTGCTTCATCAATCGTACCTTTCATTCTCACTGCTCACGATTAAAACGGTAACCGTCGGGCTTGTCAAAAGGGTAAACTGTTCTGGAAGGTAATAATAAAGGAACTTACATGACCATACAGCAGTGGTTATTCTCATTTAAAGGGCGCATCGGGCGCCGTGATTTCTGGATTTGGATTGGCCTATGGATCGTCAGCATGCTGGTTCTGTTTTCGCTGGCGAGCAAACAATTACTCGATATTCAGACCGCGGCTTTTTGTCTGGTGTGTCTGCTATGGCCAACGGCGGCAGTGACGGTAAAACGTCTGCATGACCGGGGGCGCTCCGGAGCGTGGGCGCTGTTGATGATCCTGGCGTGGATGCTGCTGGCCGGAAATTGGGCGATATTACCCGGCGTCTGGCAATGGGCGGTAGGCCGCTTTGTTCCAACGTTGATTCTGGTTGGTATGCTTATCGATCTGGGGGCGTTCATTGGCACCCAGGACGCAAATAAATATGGTAAGGATACGCAGGACGTAAAGTACAGAGCTGACTCGTAGGCCGCGCCATCCGGCAAAATGCCCGGGTGTTTACCGGGCATTGAAACGTTCTTACCAGTAGTGCTCTGCGGTCATATGGCCCGGTCGACGGCGCAGGTGTTTGGTCATTTGCCGGGTCTCTTTCAGCAACTGCTGCGTGTCGCGTACCATTTGCGGGTTACCACAGAGCATCACATGACTGGTTGCTGTATCCATGGGTAGCCCAACAGCAGCTTCCAGCGCGCCGCTCTCAATCAACGCCGGAACTCGCCCGGTTAATGAACCTGCGGCGGTTTCACGGCTCACAACCGTCTGGATACGTAATTTACCTTCGTAGCGTTTTTCCAGGTCCTGCATTAACGGCAGATAGCTTAAATCGGCGGCATAGCGGGCGGCATGGACCAGCACCAGATTTTTAAAACGGTCCAGATCTTTGCCCAACTGCAGAATCGATAAATATGGGCCGATAGCGGTACCGGTTGCCAGCATCCATAGCGTGTCACAATCGGGGACTTCATCCAGCACGAAGAAACCGGCAGCTTCACTCACCACCTGGACTTCGTCGCCAGGTTTCAGTGCGGCCAGACGGGGGCTGAGTTTTCCGTCAGGAACCGTCACCAGATAGAACTCTAAATCGGGGTTATCAGGCGCATTCACGTAGGAATAGGCACGCTGGACGCGCTCGCCGTCGATTTCGAGGCCGAGTTTGGTAAACTGACCTGCGGTGAAGGGAAGAACCGGAGCTCGCACGGTCAAACTAAATAAGGCATCGGTCCAGTTCTGTACCTTCGTGACTTTGCCTGTTACCCAATCTGCCATGGTTTTCTCCTGTCTGCTGTGATTGCCTTATCTTCGTTCGTTGCACGAAAGATTTCCAGCCCAGATGGGCTGGAAGGCTCTATTGATCAAATCAATTACAGGATATGCGTCTGTACATCCGGATCTTTGCGATCGAGGTAGTGGATGGACTGAATACGACGGATCGTACGTGATTTCCCACGGATCAGCAGTGTTTCGGTGGTGGCAATATTACCTTTGCGGCTAATCCCTTCCAGCAGATCGCCTTTGGTTATCCCGGTCGCGGAGAAAATAACGTTGTCGCTGCGGGCCATTTCATCCAGACGCAGCGCTTTACCTGCCTCAATACCCATCGCGGCGCAGCGAGCCAGCTCCTGTTCGCCGATACGACGGTTCTCTTCGCTGTCGCCTTTGACGTCATGACGCGCCAGCAAACGACCCTGCATGTCGCCGTCCAGCGCGCGGATCACAGCTGCGGAAACCACACCTTCCGGCGCGCCACCAATGCCGTACAGCACGTCAACTTCACTGTCTGGCATGCAGGTCAGAATGGAGGCCGCCACGTCGCCGTCTGGAATAGCGAAGACGCGCACGCCCATTTTTTGCATTTCGGCGATCGTTTCATCATGGCGTGGTTTGGCCAGAATGGTTACGGTCAGTTCGCTGAGCGGTTTATTGAGTGCAGCGGCAACGTTATGCAGGTTGGCTTCCAGCGACAGGTTCAGGTCGATGGACCCTTTTGCGCCTGGGCCGACAATCAGCTTTTCCATGTACATATCCGGCGCGTTCAGGAAGCAGCCTTTATCGCCAACGGCCAGTACGGCCAGCGCGTTGGCCTGACCCATGGCCGTCATGCGTGTGCCTTCGATAGGATCGACGGCGATGTCGACCGCATCACCAAGACCGGTCCCGACTTTTTCACCGATAAACAGCATCGGCGCTTCATCAATCTCACCCTCGCCAATCACGATGGTGCCGTCGATGTTGACCTGGTTGAGCATAATACGCATGGCGTTCACCGCCGCGCCGTCAGCGGTATTTTTATCGCCGCGGCCCAGCCATTTATAGCCAGCCAGCGCGGCCGCTTCGGTCACGCGTGAAAATTCAATGGCAAGTTCTCGTCTCATTGCAAACTCGTAGCTGAAAGGAATGGCGCGAAGTGTAGCACAGGGGAGGGGACGAGATTATTGATGTGTGTGCGGGGTTGCCCCCGCACGAAGAGATTGCCGGATAAGCCAAAGTTGCTATCCGGCAATGACGTATTACTCGTCGTGATCTTCCCACGCCAGAGCGCGTTTGACCGCTTTTTTCCAGCCGCTGTAACGGAAGTTACGTTCGGTGGTTTCGATGCCTGGGCGGAACTCACGCTCAATGACCGCTTTTTCCTGCAGCTCATCCAGATTCTGCCAGAAGCCGACAGCCAGACCGGCCAGATATGCTGCGCCTAATGCGGTGACTTCGCGGACTTCCGGACGCTCTACGCGGGTACCCAGAATGTCAGACTGGAACTGCATCAGGAAGTTGTTGGCGACCGCACCGCCATCGACGCGCAGGGCGTGTAAACGAATACCGGAGTCAGCCTGCATCGCTTCCAGCACGTCACGCGTCTGATAAGCGATAGACTCAAGCGTTGCACGGATGATGTGGTTGGAGTTTACGCCACGGGTCAGGCCGAAGATGGCGCCACGTGCATACGGGTCCCAGTACGGTGCACCCAGACCGGTGAAGGCCGGAACCACGTACACACCGTTGGTATCTTTCACTTTGGTGGCGAAATACTCAGAGTCGAATGCATCGCTGATGAGTTTCATTTCATCACGCAGCCACTGGATGGATGCACCCGCCATGAACACGGCACCTTCCAGCGCGTAGTTTACTTCCCCGGTCGGTCCGCAGGCGATAGTGGTCAGAAGTCCATTTTCTGACTTAACGGCTTTCTCGCCAGTATTCATCAGCATGAAGCAGCCAGTACCGTAGGTGTTCTTCGCCATCCCTTCTTTCACGCACAGCTGACCGAATAGTGCAGCCTGCTGGTCACCCGCGATACCGGAGATAGGAATACGTGTGCCGCCTTTACCACCGATGTTGGTCTGGCCATAGACTTCAGAAGAACGACGCACTTCTGGCAGCATGGCACGCGGAATGTCCAGCGCATCCAGCATCGTGTCATCCCAGTCCAGGGAGTGGATGTTGAACAGCATGGTACGCGAGGCGTTGGTGTAATCCGTGACGTGTACGCGTCCCTGCGTCATTTTCCAGATAAGCCAGGTGTCAACGGTACCGAACAGCAGTTCGCCACGACGAGCGCGCTCACGCGAGCCTTCTACGTGGTCGAGGATCCACTTCACCTTGGTACCGGAGAAGTACGGGTCAATCACCAGGCCGGTGTTGTTACGGATGTATTCTTCCATGCCATCGCGCTTGAGCTTTTCGCAGATATCTGCGGTACGACGACACTGCCACACAATGGCGTTATAGATTGGTTTACCGGTCTCACGCTCCCAGACGATGGTGGTCTCACGCTGGTTGGTAATACCGATCGCTGCAATTTCATCGGAACTGATATCGGCTTTCGCCAGAACTTCAACCAGCGTAGAGCTTTGGGTTGCCCAAATTTCCATTGGGTCGTGTTCTACCCAACCTGCTTTCGGGTAGATTTGCTCGAATTCGCGCTGTGAAACGGCAACGATATTCGCATCGTGGTCCATTACGACCGCGCGGGAGCTGGTGGTGCCCTGGTCGAGCGCAACGATATATTTTTTTTCAGTCATAATTTTTGTCCCGTAGTCACATTACAGCGAAGCTTTTTGTTGAGTGTTAGCCGCCGCGTCTTTTTCTTCAATCGCGCAGACATCGCACGGTAAATGGCGACCAATCAGTTTGCGATATGCCCATGCGCCCAAAATCGCGCCGGTAATTGGGCCAAACACCGGAACCAGGAAGTAAGGGATATCACGACCACCCGTGAAGGCAATCTCACCCCATCCGGCCATCCAGGCGAAGAGTTTCGGTCCGAAGTCACGTGCCGGGTTCATCGCAAAACCGGTCAGTGGGCCCATGGATGCACCAATAACGGCAATCAGTAAGCCGATCAGCAGCGGTGCCAGTGGACCACGCGGTACACCATTACCATCATCGGTCAGTGCCAGAATCAGCCCCATTAGAATAGCGGTAATGACCATTTCAACCGCGAAGGCCTGCACAAAATTGATATGCGGGTTTGGATAGGTGGAGAAAGTACCTGCCAGATTGAGGCTTTCTACACTACCGCGCACGATATGGTTCGTTTGTTCGAAATCGATGAAAAGATTGTAATAAAGCCCGTAAACCAGTGCCGCTGCGCAAAAGGCGCCGGCAATTTGCGAAATAATAAAAGGAACGACTTTGCGTTTGTCAAAACACGCAAACAGCCATAGTGCGATTGTGACTGCTGGATTCAGGTGTGCGCCAGAAACGCCTGCGGTCAGATAGATAGCCATGGCTACCCCCAGACCCCAGATGATACTGATTTCCCACTGACCAAAAGTAGCCCCGGCCACTTTGAGTGCAGCGACACAACCCACACCGAAGAAAATCAACAACCCGGTACCGAGGAATTCAGCAATGCACTGGCCTTTCAAGGTTGATGTTTGACTCATAATCGGATCCTGAAGAGTTTAATGTTTATTGTATGCGAGAAGGTCACTGACATCCCCGGAGCCGGTAGGCACACTGTTAATTTATCGTTAACGCTCAAAAACGAGAAATATCGAAATTAAAATGTGTGTGCTCCATCAACAAAATGAGCGTTTTCGCGCCATTGCGCGGTATTTGTTATACAAAAATAGTGTGAGCTGAATCATTTCACCGATCATCCTGTTAACACTTAAGAGTTATGACAGTTGTGTCACCAGGACAAAGATTAAAAGTGTTGCAAACCGCAATCTGCGCGGGATGCCGCTGGACAGCGATGACGCGGCTTCATACAATCGGTGTTAAGTAGAGTGCGCTCGTTTTTATTAAGGCGTCGCCGGTTATCGGGACGAGGATTTTTATCCATCAACGCCTTGCAATTCAGGAGAGGTATGACGATGTCATTAGAAGTGTTTGAGAAACTGGAAGCAAAAGTACAGCAGGCGATTGATACCATCACGCTGTTACAGATGGAAATCGAAGAGCTGAAAGAAAAGAACAACTCACTGTCGCAGGAAGTTCAGTCTGCACAGCAGCAGCGTGAAGAGCTGGAGCGTGAGAACAACAACCTGAAAGAACAGCAGAATGGCTGGCAGGATCGTCTGCATGCCCTTTTAGGTCGTATGGAAGAAGTCTAATTACGCTTCATCTTTCGTGCCGTAGCTGCGTTGGCTGCGCTCAGTTACCCCAGTCACGTAGTTTACTACGCTCCTGGGGATACCTTCGTTTGCCGCCTTGCTACAACACGAAATCTATTGCGTAATCGTTCCTGTGTAGGCCGGATAAGGCGTAAGCCGTCATCCGGCAATACAATCGTTTTACCGCAACACAACGTTAATTTCAGGCATTCAAACCCCCATCTACGTCCAGACCGGTGCCGGAAATCTGCCCAGCCGCTGGGCTTGCCAGAAACGTCACCGCCGCTGCAACATCCTCCGGTGTTCCATAATGCCCTGTAGCAATAAGCTGCCGTTGGGATTCTGCCTGCTCGCCATCTGCCGGGTTCATATCACTGTCCGTTGGGCCGGGATGGACAAGATTAACGGTAATACCCCGTGGGCCGAGATCGCGAGCCAGGCCACGGGTTAGCGAGTTGAGCGCTGATTTAGTCATCGCGTAGACGGCAATCCCCGGCTGGGCGACGCGGTTGGCAAGACAACTGCCAATATTGATGATTCGCCCACCTTCAGGGAGATGCGGCAGCGCGGCCTGTATGGCAACTACCACGCCACGGATATTCACGTTAATCAATGCGTCGATGTCCTCCAGTGACAGCGACTCCAGCGGGCCGCCGCGTGCGATCCCTGCGTTGTTGACCAGAATATCCAGTCCTCCGAGTGACTGTACCGTGCGGTGTACGGCGTTCTGAATCGCCTGAGCGTCTGCACTGTTTGCCTGAATGGCCTCACCATGGCGGCCAAGCGCTGTAATTTCATCGGCAACGGCCTGGGCTTTCTCCGCAGATTTTTCATAGGTTATAACAACATCAGCACCGGCTTTCGCCAGCGACAGTGCAATGGCGCGCCCTAATCCACGACTGGCTCCGGTGACCAGCGCTTTTTTACCTGTCAGATCGATATGCATGATGACCTCGTGATGAGAGTGATGAGATTCATCATTAGGTATAGAGAGAGTTTTTTCTTCGTCAATGCGCAGGATAGGGGAATCGAAAGGGGAAAGTGGCAAAAAGAGGCTCTGGAGATTTCCAGAAGCGAAAAAAAGCCAGTCAGTTGTTTAACCGACTGGCATCACACCAAATTGCGGTGTTTTCTTTACTCGATATCGAGCGGGTCTTCGGAGAGGATTATCCCGGTGTTGTCGGCGTACAGGTGGTCGCCAGAGAAGAACGTTACGCCGCCAAAGTTGACGCGCACATCGCTTTCCCCGATACCTTCTCCTGAAGCACCGACCGGAATGGCGGCAATCGCCTGAATGCCGATATCCAGTTCTTCCAGATCGTCTACCTGACGGACTGAGCCGTAGATGACCAGACCTTCCCATTCATTCTGTACGGCCAGTCGAGCCAGTTCGGCATCGACCAGCGCACGACGGACAGAACCGCCGCCATCGACCAGCAGAATGCGACCACGGCCATTTTGTTCGAGCAGATCGTACAGCAACCCGTTGTCCTCGAAACATTTTACCGTGATGATTTGTCCGCCAAACGACGACCGTCCTCCAAAGTTAGAGAACAGTGGTTCCACGACGTTGACATCTTCCTGATAGATGTCACAAAGCTCGGATGTATCGTATTTCATAGGCTCAACGTTCAGTTGCTGCGAGAATTTTTAGTATATCGCGCTATGTATACTGTTGGCAAAATCATCAATTGTTAATTGATATTTGTCAGTTAAAGAGACCACTGACTTAAGAAAATTCCAACGACAAACAGCAGGTTAGTTAACAATGCCGCTTTTACGGTGCGTTCCAGCATCGGGCGCATTGCCGCAGGATCCATCTCACGCATCACGTACCGCGCCTGTTTAATCAGCAGCGGAGCGGCGAGGATAAACAGCCATCCCCACAGGCTTTGCAGCGAAAACAGGTTAAACAGCGCCAGGCAGACTAGTGTCCCCATCAGCAGGCAGGCGTGGTAGCGGCGGGCATTGACGGCGCCTAAACGCACCACCAGCGTATTCTTGCCGTTCTCTCTGTCGCTGTTGATATCGCGCAGATTGTTGACGTTGAGCACGGCTGTTGCCAGCAGGCCGCAGGCGGTAGCAGGCAGAATGAGCGCCGGAATCAACGTATGCGCCTGCAGATACCAGCTTCCCATCACGCTCAGCCAGCCGAAGAACACCAGCACGGAAATATCACCGAGGCCGATGTAGCCGTAAGGGCGATTGCCTACGGTGTAAGTGATCGCGGCGATAATCGACAGGCCGCCGAGAATCAGGAAGCCGACAAAATCCGCCAGCGTGTGACAGGCCACCGCCACCAGCGCCAGACCGGACAGGCAGATTAAGACCACGGTGACAATCAGCGCACGCTTCATCTCCTGCTGGGTAATAACGCCTTTTTGCATGCCACGCAGCGGTCCGATGCGGTCGGGCTTGTCGCTGCCTTTGACGGCATCGCCATAGTCGTTCGCGAGATTGGACAGGATTTGCAGCAGTCCTGCAGTAATCAATGCCAGCAGAGCGACCAGCGGATCAAAGAACCCTTGCCACCATGCTAATGCCGTACCGACGATGATCGCCGCGAAGGCGAGCGGTAAGGTCTTAGGTCGTAAACTTTCCAGCCAGGCTTGTGAGCGGCTAATTTGTTGTTGTTCAGTCATATTTAGCGCCAATAAAAATGGGGCTTTATCAGCCCCATCAACAGTGATGAAAATGCATTGAACGCGATTATAGGATAAAACGGCTCAGATCTTCATCTGCGACCAGCGCATCCAGATGTTTGCTCACATATTCGGCATCAATTGTGATGCTTTGACCGTTCAAATCGCTCGCATCATAGGAAATATCTTCCATCAGACGTTCAAGAACGGTATGCAGGCGACGCGCACCGATGTTTTCGGTGGTTTCGTTAACCTGCCAGGCCGCTTCGGCAATGCGTTTAATACCCGATTCGGTGAAGTTGATGTCCACACCTTCAGTCGCCATCAGCGCTTTGTACTGCACGGTGATGGAGGCATTCGGTTCGGTAAGGATACGCTCAAAATCGCTGGTGGTCAGCGCCTGAAGTTCAACACGAATCGGCAGACGACCCTGCAGTTCCGGGATCAGGTCGGACGGTTTCGCCACCTGGAATGCGCCAGAGGCGATAAACAGGATGTGATCGGTTTTCACCATACCGTGTTTGGTAGAGACGGTGCAGCCTTCAACCAGCGGCAGCAGGTCGCGCTGTACGCCTTCACGGGAAACATCCGGACCGGAGGATTCGCCGCGCTTACAGATTTTGTCGATTTCGTCGATAAACACGATCCCGTGCTGTTCAACGGCGTCGATAGCTTCCTGTTTCAGCTCTTCCGGATTGACCAGTTTGGCCGCTTCTTCTTCAATCAGCAGCTTCATTGCGTCTTTGATTTTCAGCTTACGCGGTTTTTGCTTCTGACCGCCCAGGTTCTGGAACATGGACTGCAGCTGGCTGGTCATCTCTTCCATTCCCGGAGGCGCCATAATTTCAACGCCCATCGGTGCGGCCGCGAGATCGATTTCGATCTCTTTATCATCCAGCTGGCCTTCACGCAGTTTTTTACGGAACGCCTGACGCGCTGCAGAAGGTTCCTGCGGTTGCTCTGACTGTCCCCAGTTATTTTTAGCCGGTGGGATCAGCACGTCGAGAATGCGCTCTTCCGCCATTTCTTCTGCGCGGAAGCGGTTTTTCTCGATTGCCTGAACGCGAACCATCTTAATGGCAGCATCGGTCAGATCGCGGATGATCGAGTCAACTTCTTTACCTACATAGCCGACTTCGGTGAATTTCGTTGCTTCAACTTTGATGAACGGCGCGTTGGCCAGTTTTGCCAGGCGACGGGCGATTTCGGTTTTACCGACGCCGGTCGGGCCAATCATCAGAATGTTTTTCGGTGTGACTTCATGGCGCAGTTCTTCGTTGAGCTGCATGCGGCGCCAGCGGTTACGCAGGGCAATCGCCACGGAACGCTTAGCGTTATCCTGGCCGATGATGTGTTTGTTCAGTTCGCTGACAATTTCGCGTGGGGTCATTTCAGACATGGGGGATCCTTACGCTTTGGAGTTCAATTCTTCGATGGTATGGAAGTGGTTGGTATAAATGCAGATATCCCCTGCAATATCCAACGCTTTCTCAGCAATTTCGCGTGCGCCAAGCTCGGTGTTTTCCAGCAGAGCGCGTGCTGCAGCCTGGGCGTAGGGACCGCCGGAGCCGATGGCAATCAGATCGTTTTCTGGCTGAATGACGTCACCGTTACCGGTGATGATGAGCGATGCTGTTTCATCTGCAACGGCCAGCAACGCTTCGAGTTTGCGCAGCATACGGTCGGTACGCCAGTCTTTAGCCAGCTCAACGGCGGCCTTAACCAGGTGACCCTGGTGCATTTCCAGTTTACGTTCAAACAGTTCAAACAGCGTGAATGCATCCGCAGTCCCGCCCGCAAAGCCCGCAATGACTTTGTCGTTGTACAGACGGCGGACTTTTTTCACGTTGCCTTTCATTACGGTGTTACCCAGTGTGGCCTGACCATCACCGGCGATTACCACATGGCCGTTACGGCGTACGCTTACTATTGTTGTCACGAGCAGACCCCTTGGTTACAAATGCAGAATACAGGCCCCGCACAGTTGTACGGGGCGTAATGCAAGTATAGATGGGGGAGATTTTGGGGGTTTCAACCCCCAGTGGCGAGTCGAATGCAGTTTGTGTGGCCGGCAACTTTCAGGCGGCTGATGGTATTGTCGGCATTTTCCTTGCCTTTCACCGGGCCAATCACCACGCGATTCCAGCCGTTGTTGGTGGTAATGCGGGAGTTGAAGCCTTCAAAAGCCAGCTGCGCCCGCACGGTTTCTGCTTGCTCTGCGCCTTTAAATGACCCGCACTGCACCATCCAGCGGCGTTCGTCTTTTTTCTCCGCCGTCTGTTTTGGCGGCTGCGTTTCATTCGTTATTGGCGCGGCCGGCTGCGTTTTCGGCTGCGCGGCGGTGGTGTGCGCAGGCGTCTGCAACAGATCCTGATACGGCTGCTGGGCCACTGGTTTTGGCTGCGCTTTCGGCTGTTGTACCGGTGCGGCTTGTGCCGTACGCGTTTGTGGCTGCTGGTAAGGCTGTTCCGTCGCCCGTGGGCGCGGCTGCTGAACCTGCTGCTGCGTGTTGGCCCATTGCTGTTGCTGCACCTGGCGTTGGCGCTGCAGCGTTTGCTGGCGCTGTTCAGGCGTTTGTTCGTTCCACGGTACTTCGTTGAGCTGTGTAGGCTGTTGACGCATATCAGCCTGCATTTGCGCCAGCAACTGGCGCTGCTCATTGGTCAACTGATCGGCGTTAAGCACTTCGCCACCCGCAGAGGGTTCGGTAGGCGCACGCACGCCAGGCTGACGGCTTTCCAGCTCTTTGATATAGCGCCAGCGTTCTTCCGGTTTAGGCGGGATGCCATTACCGGTGACTTTCTGGCTTTGCAGCGTCTCGGACTCTTCTTTCTTGTGATGCGTAATGAAGTACAGACCACCGATAAAGGTCACGAGTACGGCTGCAGCAATAGCGACCATCGCGGGGGATACCGCTGGCGTACTGCGTTGCTTTTTCCGTGATGTGCTCTTTTTGCGCCGCGAAGGTGCCGGTTGGCCGCGACGTACATAATCTCGTTGTGCCACTATCGTTTCGCTGTATTTATTCGTTCGTCAGCCCGCCATGTTACTTAAGCGACGGGCCTTTGACCAGACAGGGGAGTCCGAAAGCACTTTACTTTACGTCAGTGCCCGGGTAGTACCCCGAATAATTAGCTCGCAGTCCAGTAAACGTGAGCCACTGCTGACGCTCTGCCCTTGTAATTGATCGAGCAGTAACAGCATAGCTTCACGTCCGATATCGAAACGCGGTTGTGCGACGGTTGTCAGGGGTGGATCACAAAATTCCGTCAGTGAAATATTATCGAAGCCAATGATAGATAAATCATCCGGTACTTTTAAGCCCTGACGTTTGGCGTAAGAGAGTGCGCCAAGCGCCATCACATCGCTGTGACAAAAGACCGCGGTCGGAGGTTGCGGTAGCTCAAGCAGCTGTTTTAACGCGTTGGCGCCCGCTTCATAGGTGAAATCACCACGCGCGATGAAGTGTGGATCGACGGTAATTCCACTGCGGCGTAGTGCCTGAACATAGCCTTGCAGGCGGTAGTGGCACAGCGGCATATCCTCTGGCCCGGCAATACAACCAATGCGCTTATGCCCCAGTTCCAGCAGATAATTCATCGCGTTAAAGGCGGCAGTGAGGTTATCAATGTGCACGGTGGGCAGTTCCAGCTCTGGCGCGAACTCGTTGGACATGACCATCGGCGGCAAGTTGCGTTGCTCTTCCACGCTGGCATCAAACGGCAGGCGCGAGCTGAGCAGGACCATGCCATCGATCTGCTTGGTGATTATGAGATTGAGGAAGGTCTTTTCCTGCTGGTTCTGGTGCGCGCAATCGCCGATCAGCACCAGATATCCCTGTTCTGCGGCGGTCACTTCTATGCCGCGAATCACTTCGCTAAAAAAGGGATCGCAGATATCCGGCACAATCACCAGAATGGTACGTGACTCATTACGCTTAACATTGCGTCCCATTGATTGGGGTAAATATCCCACTTCCAGCGCGGCCTGCTCAACCTTGTTACGGGTTGACTGTGAGACTTTGTCCGGGTTCATTAATGCGCGGGATACGGTTGCCGTTGAGACTTTCGCCTTCAGAGCAACATCTTTCATCGTAGCGGCGGCAACCTGCTTATTCGGTTTCACTCTTTCTCCTCGCCAGAGGGCTGCTGGCACAGACTCGTCCCTGGGTAACCTTCATCTGAAACATTTTTATCAGATAGTTAATGGAAGCGGTTACAGAATTTTCATAAAAAGTGTGATGGATGTTTAATTTTACGATCCGCCTCGCATCATGAGGCATTATCCCTCGATGGGATCGACATCCAGCACCCATTTAACCTTACGTGCATCGGGTAACGTATTGATCAGCGCCAGCGTGCCGCTGACGATATGTTGCAGGCGAATTCTCGACGGGTGCTGCAACAAAATTTGCCAGCGATAGCGACCGCCGCGTTTGGGCGCCAGGGCGGGAACCGGGCCGAGCACCCACAGCTTGTCATCAGACAGCGGACTGGCCTGAATCAGATTTCGTAACTGCTGTAAGAACATTGGCGCATGCTGGTTATTATGATCTTCTGCCCGCACGATCACATGGCTGGTCCACGGTGGAAGCTGGAGCGTTTGTCGCTCGGCCAGCGCCTGTTCGGCAAATGCGTCATAACCTTTATACAGCAAGGTTTGTAGCAACGGATGTTCAGGATGGTGCGTTTGCAGCACCACTTCGCCTTGTTTCCCGGCGCGCCCAGCTCGTCCGGAAACCTGGGTATAAAGTTGGGCGAAACGTTCAGCCGAACGGAAATCGGCAGAGAATAGCGCCCCGTCAACATCCAGCAGTGCAACCAGCGTGACATCCGGAAAGTGGTGGCCTTTGGCCAGCATTTGTGTGCCGATCAGGATTCGCGCGCCGCCGCGATGCACTTCCGCCAGATGCTGCTCCAGCGAGCCTTTACGGCTGGTTGTGTCGCGATCGATGCGTGAAATCGGCACACCGGGGAAAAACGGTGCCAGAGCCTGCTCAAGCTGTTCGGTGCCAAGTCCAACCGGAACCATATGCGTCGAGCCGCAGGAAGGACACTGACGCGGTATTGGGCGCTGGCTGTCGCAGTGGTGGCAGCGTAAATGGTGCTGTGCCTGATGCAGGGTATAGTAGTGATCGCAGCGCGGACATTCGGCAATCCAGCCGCAGTCGTGGCACAGCAGCGCAGGCGCAAAACCACGGCGGTTCAAAAACAGAATTACCTGGTTATCTGCTTGCAGATGCTGACGCATACGGGCGATAAGCGCAGGGGCGAGCCCGGCCTGTACCTGCTGACCTTTGAGATCCAGCACGTGCTGAGTGGCTGGGCGTGCATTCCCGGCGCGTCGCGTCAGGCGCAGCATGCGGTATTTTTTCTGCCGCACGTTGCACAGCGTTTCCAGCGCCGGGGTGGCTGAGCCGAGAATTATAGGAATTTGTTCGCTATGGGCGCGATAAACCGCGAGGTCGCGCGCGTGATAGCGCCAGCCTTCCTGCTGTTTATAAGAGCTGTCGTGCTCTTCGTCGATGACAATCACGCCGAGGTTTTTAAACGGCGTAAACAGCGAGGAGCGCGTACCGATAACTATCGCCGCTTCGCCATTCTTTGCTTTCAGCCAGGCTGAAAGACGTTCGCTGTCGTTCAATCCGGAGTGCAGGACTTCGACCGGCGCATTAAAGCGTTCACGAAAACGGGCAATAGTTTGCGGCGTCAGGCCAATCTCCGGCACCATTACCAGCGCCTGTTTGCCCTGGGCAAGGACATTTTCCAGTACGCTTAGATAGACCTCTGTTTTGCCCGACCCTGTCACGCCCGCTAATAGCCAGGCGCTAAAGCTGTCCGACGCGCTATGAATCGCGCCAACAGCGGTGGCTTGCTCGGTATTCAGCCGCAGACGCTCACCGGAAACGGCGTAGTGCGTACGCCAGTCGCTAAAGCCTGGCGTTTCACTCGCCAGGGAGCACAGACCTTTTTTCCGCAACGCCTGTAATGCGGCGTCATTAAATTCCAGTTCAGCGACCTGGTCACGCCATATTTTTCCCTGGCGTAGCGCAGCCAGCGCCTGCTGCTGTTTGGGAGAGCGCTTCAGGCTGTTCAGATCAATAACCTGGCCTTCTTCAGTGGCAAACCAGTACCACATGGGCGCGTTAGTCGCCGGACGTCCCTGGCGCAGTAAAATTGGCAGAGCGTGAAACAGTACGTCACCGATAGGATGATGATAATAATCCGCCGCCCACAACAGCAGACGCCAGACAGAGGTCGAGTAGACCGGTTCGCTGTCCAGCACTTCGAGAACGGCTTTCAATTCGCTCCGCGGTAGTTCACTGTGCTCGCTGACGGAAAGGACGATACCCACGCGCTCTTGCTGCTTGCCAAAAGGCACGCGTACACGACACCCGGCTTTGGCGCTCATGCCTTCCGGCAGGAGGTAGTCAAAAGTACGAGGTAGCGGAACGGGTAAGGCAACGTGCGCAACGGGCATTGAATCATCCTGACTTGAAATCTGGCGGGTTAGTATACACATTAGTGGAGGGTAGAATGCGGATCAGTTTGCATGAGCAGGTTAATTTCTGTATGATTCGCCGCCTTTGATACAAATTTGTATCACTGACCTATACTATTAACATCGCGTGGTGTCTGGCGTTAGGGCTGGAAGAGCGACGCGGCCTTAAACCGAGGTTTTCCCATGAAAAAAGATATTCACCCGAAATACGAAGAAATTACTGCAAACTGCTCTTGCGGTAACGTCATTAAAATCCGCTCTACTGTCGGTCACGATCTGAACCTCGACGTGTGCAGCAAGTGCCACCCGTTCTATACTGGCAAGCAGCGTGATGTTGCTACCGGTGGCCGTGTTGATCGCTTCAACAAGCGTTTCAGCATCCCGGGCAGCAAATAAGTTCCTGCTGTCAGAAAAAAGCGCCTTATGGCGCTTTTTTTGTATCTGTACTTGATAATAAAACTTACATTGATGTATTGAATGATGTTTCACTTTTAATAAATGAAACAGTGTTTTTATTTTTTAAGATAAAATATTCGCACTAGTGATCTTCGTCATTTTTATCTTCTGTTCTTTGCCACTCATGCCAATTCCTGGCAAAATCTCAAAGGTTTATCCCCTCTTTCTAAAATACACTTTCGCGGAAATATAAAATTATTCTTACGACTCTATTGCTTTCCTGTTTATAGCCCGGAATGTGATGGTGAATTTTCTTTATTTAGTGTGAAAAGGGATTGTCATGAAATTCAAATCTACCTTGTTACTTATTCCATTATTATCTGCGGCCGCGCAGGCGGGTTATGTTGATTACCGCCATGAATATTATGATGACGGGCGAAATTACGATCGTGTTTATATGTCTCATCGTTTTGCTACAGGTTTTGGTGTAGCGGTAGAGGCCATTTCACGTTCTGAAGATACGCAATCGAACGATGCGTGGAATAATATGGAAAGTAACGGTAACGAGTATACGGCAAGTTACCAGTTTACCTGGCGGGATCTCATCTGGCAGCCAGGTATTGCGATCGAAACGGGCGATAACATCACGATTTATAAACCTTATATCCGCGTGCAGTACAACATCAACGACAGCTGGTGGACCGCGTTCCGCTATCGTCAGGAGTACATGCGCAGAAACACTGACGGCAAAGATGACCGCATGGTCTATCGTCCGGAAGTCTGGCTTGGTTATAACGTCAATAACTGGATGTTTGAGCTAAACGGCATTTATAAAATTGCCGATAGCGAAGATTTATATAACAACCGGAAAGATGATTATGAATATAACTTCCGTGTCGCTTATAAAATAGATTCCTGGGTTCCATTTATTGAAATTGGTAATGTTTCTTCGGGTTATGACACCACCACGACTGACGATCGCCAGACCCGCTATCGTGTCGGCCTCGGTTATAACTTCTGATTGTTAATACTCTGCGTATTGGTTTATTACGTTGAACACCAGGATATACGCATAGTTTGCGTGAATAATATGTCTAAGGAGTTGACATCATGTCTAATGATGGAACAGTGAGTGGAAGCAATCAAGATATTGTCGTCAGACCTTTCGGATTCAGGGATAAAATTGGTTATTTGTGTGGTGACCTGGGAACCTGTTTTATTCTTGGGTTAGTAAATAGTTTTTTAATGATTTATTACACTAACGTCCTCGGCATTTCAGGAGTTATTGTCGGCTCGCTCTATTTTGTGACTAAGCTCTTTGATGCGTTTGTCGATGTTGGTGTAGGGCGCTTATGCGATACCTCTAAATTGACGGTACATGGACGATTTAATCCGTGGGTGCGCCGTATGAAGTACCCGTTCTGCATCATTGCGGTGGTCCTGTTCCTGCCGTTTGTGAATGATTTTTCTTATACGGCGAAAATTATCTATATCTGCTGTTCCTATTTTGTTTACGGTTCACTGTTATCGACAGTCAGCATTCCATATGGCGCCATGTCTGCGGCGATTAGCTCGAACCCGGAAGATCGGGTGTCACTGTCAACCTGGCGCAGCGTGGGTTCCGCCATCGGCGGTGGAGCAACCGGCTTTTTTATCCCGATTCTGATGTACACCACCCTGGTGGACGGAAGTCAGGTGATTTCCGGGCAACATTTTTTCTGGATTGCTATTGGTTGTGCCGTACTGGGCTTTATCTTTTTAACGTTGACCTGTCAGTTAACAACAGAACGTGTGCGCGTGGAGCGAAAAGAGAGTATGCCCGTATCGGTGCTGCTGAAGGGATTGTTACGCAATAAAGCACTGATCGTTTTAGTTGTGGTGGATCTGCTGATTGTGATTAACCAGGGGTTGTCAGGTACCAACATGACTTACCTGTTTAATGACTACTTCCACAACAAAGAGGCCATGTCCGTGGCGTTGCTCTTCACCTTTGGCTCTCTGGTTTTGCTGGCACCCTCGGCATCCTGGCTGACGAAGCGGTTTGGCAAAAAAGAGGCCAGCGTCGGCGCATTGCTCTTTGCGGTGGCGATGTATCTGATTATGTACTTCATCCATATTACGGACGCGAAAGTCTATTTGGTTTTCCTGTTCCTGGCGACGTTGGGGGCCGGACTATTCAACCTGATGATTTGGGCGTTTATGACCGATGTTTGTGATTATCACCAGTATGTCACCGGCGATCGCGAGGATGGTACCGTTTATGGTGTGAACTTCTTTGCCCGCAAGGTGGGTCAGGCGTGTGCAGGGGCGATTGGTGGCTTTATGCTGGCCATTATTGGTTATCAATCTTCGTCAACGGGCGGCGCTGTGAAAACCAGCATCGTGCAGGAAAATATTTATACGATGGCGAATCTTTTACCGGCGTTATGCCTGTTTTTGGCCGCGGTCATTCTGATTTATTTCTATCCATTGAACCGTAAAGAGACGCTCAAAATGGAAGAAACATTGAATAAAATCAATGGTATTAGAAAATAACGTTGTGAGAAACGGCGGGGTTATCCCGCCTTTTCTCTTTTTTTCTAACCGTCAGCCGATCAGTACTCCCACGTCTCCGGGTCGATCCCCAGTTCACGCATGATGATCTTCGCCTCTTCCGGGATCTCATCACTGCGTTCTTTGCGCAGATCCTCGTCGTTTGGCAACGGTTGTCCGGTAAAGGCGTGCAGAAACGCTTCACACAGCAGTTCGCTGTTGGTGGCGTGGCGCAGGTTATTGACCTGACGACGCGTGCGTTCATCGGTAAGGATTTTTAACACCTTCAGAGGAATGGAAACCGTAATTTTTTTGACTTGCTCACTCTTCTTACCGTGCTCAGCGTATGGGCTGATATATTCGCCGCTCCATTCAGCCATGAGATACCTAATCCTCTTTGTCATTAATATTGAGGCCAGAACCTGAGCCCGGACCATAATTGCGCGTAG
Source organism: Citrobacter youngae (assembly GCF_003818115.1). Lineage (GTDB taxonomy): Bacteria > Pseudomonadota > Gammaproteobacteria > Enterobacterales > Enterobacteriaceae > Citrobacter > Citrobacter youngae. Next base: position 59,312 of record NZ_RPOI01000025.1, read on the forward strand.
TTTATCGTAGTGGCGCGGCCCTGACACGAAGTTAGCCGACGCAAATGTACGCTAATGCATATAATTTTAACGGCTATTTCCTGTTTGCTCAATCTATACGCAAAGAAGTTTAGATGTCCAGATGTATTGACGGCTATTGTAACAATGATTACTCTGGTGTCTGACTTTTCACCGACTCAGCCAGGATCTCCTCAATATGACGCGTAAACAGGCCACCATTGCAGTGCGTAGCGGATTAAATGACGACGAGCAGTACGGTTGCGTTGTCCCGCCGATTCACCTCTCCAGTACCTATAATTTCACCGGTTTTAATGAGCCTCGTGCTCATGACTATTCACGCCGTGGCAACCCGACGCGTGATGTGGTTCAGCGTGCGCTGGCGGAGTTGGAGGGGGGCGCTGGTGCAGTGCTGACCAATACCGGCATGTCGGCGATTCATCTGGTCACCACGGTGTTTCTGAAGCCTGGCGATCTGCTGGTCGCACCGCACGACTGTTACGGTGGTAGTTACCGCCTGTTTGACAGTCTGGCAAAACGTGGCTGTTATCGTGTGCTGTTTGTCGATCAGAGTGATGATCAGGCGCTGAAAGCGGCGCTGGCAGAAAAACCGAAGCTGGTGCTGGTCGAAAGTCCAAGCAACCCGCTGCTGCGCGTGGTAGATATTGCAAAAATCTGCCAACTGGCACGTGAGGCTGGTGCGGTGAGCGTTGTCGACAACACTTTTTTAAGTCCTGCACTGCAAAATCCACTGGCATTGGGCGCCGATCTGGTGTTGCATTCATGCACGAAATATTTAAACGGTCACTCAGACGTGGTGGCTGGTGTTGTTATAGCCAAAGATCCGGAAACGGTCACTGAACTGGCATGGTGGGCGAATAATATTGGCGTGACCGGCGGCGCATTTGATAGTTATCTGCTGTTGCGCGGCCTGCGTACTCTGTCACCGCGTATGGAAGTGGCACAACGTAATGCTCAGGCTATTGTGGACTACCTGCAAACCCAGCCGCTGGTGAAGAAACTGTATCATCCGTCACTGCCGGATAATCAGGGGCATGAGATTGCCGCGCGTCAGCAAAAAGGGTTTGGCGCGATGTTGAGTTTTGAACTGGATGGCGACGAGCAAACATTGCGTCGCTTCCTGAGCGGGTTGTCATTGTTTACGCTGGCGGAATCATTAGGGGGCGTTGAAAGTTTGATCTCCCACGCCGCGACCATGACACATGCGGGTATGGCGCCAGAAGCGCGTGCTGCTGCCGGAATTTCAGAAACGTTGTTGCGTATCTCCACCGGTATTGAAGATGGCGAAGATTTAATTGCCGACCTGGAAAATGGCTTCCGGGCTGCAAACAAGGGGTAAACATGAGTGTGATTGCGCAGGCAGGGGCGAAGGGTCGTCAACTGCACAAATTTGGTGGTAGTAGTCTGGCAGACGTGAAATGTTATTTGCGTGTCGCAGGTATTATGGCGGAGTACTCGCAGCCTGACGATATGATGGTTGTTTCCGCCGCGGGCAGTACCACTAACCAGTTGATTAGCTGGCTGAAGTTAAGCCAGACCGATCGTCTTTCTGCGCATCAGGTTCAACAGGCGTTACGTCGCTATCAAAGCGAGCTTATCAGCGGTTTGTTACCTCCTGAGGTGGCGGATGGGTTGATCGGCGCGTTTATTCACGATCTGGAACGCCTGGCCGGGTTACTCGACAGCGGTGTAAACGATGCCGTTTATGCTGAAGTCGTCGGGCATGGCGAGGTGTGGTCCGCGCGTTTGATGTCCGCTGTCCTTAATCAACAGGGGCTGGAATCGGCCTGGCTGGATGCGCGTGAGTTTTTACGTGCTGAACGCGGCGCTCAGCCGCAGGTGGATGAAGGTCTTTCTTACCCATTACTGCAGCAACTGTTGGCGCAGCATCCGGGTAAGCGCCTGGTGGTGACTGGTTTTATCAGCCGTAGCAATGCGGGTGAAACGGTCCTGCTGGGGCGTAACGGCTCTGACTACTCGGCGACGCAGGTTGGCGCGCTGGCAGGGGTTTCTCGTGTCACCATCTGGAGCGATGTCGCCGGGGTTTATAGTGCGGACCCACGTAAAGTCAAAGATGCCTGTTTGCTACCGCTGCTGCGTCTTGATGAGGCCAGCGAGCTGGCGCGTCTGGCGGCTCCGGTTCTGCATGCCCGCACCTTACAGCCGGTTTCGGGTAGTGATATCGACCTCCAGCTGCGCTGTAGCTACACGCCGGATCAGGGATCAACGCGGATTGAGCGAGTCCTGGCTTCTGGTACCGGGGCGCGCATCGTGACCAGCCATGACGACGTCTGTCTGATTGAGTTTCAGGTTCCCACCGGCCAGGACTTTAAGCTGGCCTACAAAGAAGTCGACCAGATTTTAAAACGCACCCAGGTGCGTCCACTGGCGGTGGGCGTGCATCCTGACCGTCAGCTACTGCAATTTTGCTATACCTCCGAAGTCGCTGACGGCGCGCTGAAAATTCTGGATGAAGCTGGCCTGCCGGGCGAGCTGCGTCTGCGCCAGGGGCTGGCGCTGGTGGCGATGGTTGGGGCAGGCGTAACGCGTAATCCGCTGCATTGCCACCGTTTCTGGCAACAGTTAAAAGGCCAGCCAGTCGAGTTTACCTGGCAGTCGGAAGAGGGGATCAGTCTGGTTGCGGTACTGCGTACCGGCCCGACCGAAAGCCTGATTCAGGGTTTGCATCAGTCTATTTTCCGCGCAGAAAAACGTATTGGTCTGGTGCTGTTCGGCAAGGGGAATATTGGTTCACGCTGGCTGGAACTGTTTGCCCGCGAACAAACAACGCTTTCCGCGCGTACCGGGTTTGAATTCGTGCTGGCAGGCGTGGTGGATAGCCGCCGCAGCCTGCTGAACTATGAAGGGCTGGATGCCAGCCGTGCCCTGGCCTTCTTCGACGACGAAGCGGTAGAGCAGGATGAAGAGGCGCTATTCCTGTGGATGCGCGCCCACCCGTATGATGATTTAGTGGTGCTGGATGTGACGGCCAGTGAACAATTGGCCGATCAGTATCTGGACTTCGCCAGCCATGGTTTCCATGTCATTAGCGCCAATAAACTGGCGGGGGCGAGTACCAGTGATAAGTATCGCCAAATTCATGATGCTTTCGAAAAAACCGGTCGCCACTGGCTGTATAACGCCACCGTGGGCGCAGGTTTGCCGATCAACCATACTGTGCGCGATCTGATTGATAGTGGCGATACGATTCTGTCGATCAGCGGGATCTTCTCCGGCACGTTATCCTGGCTGTTTCTGCAATTTGATGGCACGGTCCCGTTCACCGATCTGGTGGATCAGGCCTGGCAGCAAGGGCTAACTGAACCGGACCCGCGCGTCGATCTTTCTGGCAAAGATGTGATGCGTAAGCTGGTGATCCTGGCGCGTGAAGCAGGTTACGATATTGAGCCGGACCAGGTTCGCGTTGAGTCACTGGTGCCTGCGCACTGCGAAGAAGGCTCCATTGACCATTTCTTTGAAAATGGCGATGAGTTGAATGAACAGATGGTGCAACGTCTGGAAGCTGCACGTGAAATGGGGCTGGTGTTGCGCTACGTGGCGCGTTTTGACGCCAATGGTAAAGCGCGTGTGGGTGTTGAAGCAGTCCGCGCTGAACACCCGCTGGCTGCGCTGTTGCCGTGCGATAACGTGTTCGCCATTGAAAGCCGCTGGTATCGTGATAACCCGCTGGTGATCCGCGGGCCGGGCGCAGGTCGTGATGTGACCGCCGGTGCTATCCAGTCCGACATCAACCGTTTGGCGCAACTGCTGTAGTTTGCGTTGCCGGATGGCGCTTACGCTTATCCGGCCTGGCGATGACACAAACCGTAGGCCCGGTAAGCGGCAGCGCCACCGGGCAAATCCAGGATGTTGTATTTCTCCGTCAGCGTCCTTATCGTCTGAAACACAGAATGGGCAGAGTAACGTGGGCTTTGCTGAAATTCCGTCTGTTGCTGCAACCAGTTGAGAAAATGATGACTTGCCGCCAGGGTTATTGACGCTCCTTTTTCAACCTGACCCTCTGTTAACAAACACACCATTTTACGCGTGTCGCCTTGTTGCCAAATTTGCCACTGGTTCTGCCACCATCCCTGATAACTTTTGCCCAGTAACTGCCAGGGCCTGGTGTGTTGATCGTCGCTGATTTCTTCATCCACAAACCAAAGCGAGGCGTGATGTTCGCGAAATTGTTCCGCCCATGCGGTAATCGCCGCGCCGCGCAGAAAACATTCGTGGGCAATAATGTGCGTTTTTACCGCAGGCCAGAGGTGGCTCAGTATGCGGAAATGCCCATGCGCGGTAATGACCGGGCGTAAAATTGCGCCGCTGGCGTTACGCTTGAGCATCGCGCTGCCGTACTGAATTTCGTCAAATTGGCTGCGGCGTAAAAACTGCGTTTCTCGCTGACTGACTCGTTCCACAATATCATCATGACTCACCACTGGCTCAGTGCTGCCGCGCCAGCGGTAACGCAATGAAGCCCCGGCAGGATGAGGTGTGAAATTGCTGGAAATATGCAGAATATTACCGCGAATAGCGTCAAAACTGAGCAACACATAGAGTTGCTGATCTGCACTGGCGCCCTGAAAAGGTACGATCAGAGAGACTGTTGCGATTTGTTCGGGCGGTTGGATGGCGACAAGCGGTTGCTGCTTTGGTGTCCAGACCTTTTTGCAACTCCGGCACTGAACGCGCTGGCTGCCCTGGGGATTTCGGCCATAGCGTATCGTTTCTCGCTGGTAACAACGTGGGCAAAAATGACCGCTTTGGGCGGCAAAATCCGTTAAATATGCTGACAACCACCTACCAAACTGTTCCTCATTAAACAGCGGGGGATAGCTGCCGCATGCCCGGCAATGCAGTGCGGCATAACCCAGCCGATACTCTGGCCAGCTGTAATCTGCTGAGCTCGCCAGTCCCAGATTTTGGCAGCCAAAGGATTTACAGCAATTGATAGTGAACGGAGATGTCATCGTATTACCAACGATTTTTAATGGTCGTTGATTTTGACCCGCGACTATCACCGGTGGATGTGAGTTTTCTCACATAAAAAACCCTTTCAGAACGTAACGTAGCGATTCTTTATATGACTGAAAGGGATTGATTATGAAGTTAAAAATGCTTGCTGTTGGTGTTCTGGTATCGTTGCCGCTTTGGGCGAGTGCCAAAGATGTCACAATTATTTATACCAACGATCTTCACGCCCACGTTGAACCTTATAAAGTCCCATGGATTGCTAATGGCACGCGTGACATTGGCGGTTGGGCCAATATCACGACGATGGTGAGGCAGGAAAAAGCGAAAAACAGCGCCACCTGGTTTTTTGATGCGGGTGATTATTTTACCGGGCCGTATATCAGCAGTCTGACCAAGGGTAAGGCGATTATCGATATCATGAACACCATGAATTTTGACGCTGTCACCATGGGTAATCATGAATTCGATCACGGTTGGGACAATACGCTGTTGCAACTGAGTCAGGCGAAATTCCCGATTGTGCAGGGCAACATCTTTTATCAGAACAGCAGCAAAATGTTCTGGGATAAGCCTTACACCATTATTGAAAAAGATGGCGTGAAGATTGGCGTGATTGGCCTGCACGGCGTGTTTGCTTTTGATGATACGGTTTCTGCGGCGACACGTATTGGTATCGAAGCGCGTGATGAAGTGAAGTGGTTGCAACGCTATATCGATGAGCTTAAAGGCAAAGTCGATCTCACCGTGGCGCTGATCCATGAAGGCACGCCAGCGCGTCAGTCCAGTCTGGGCGGCACCGATGTGCGCCGTGCGCTGGATAAAGACATCCAGACCGCAGGCCAGGTGCAGGGGCTGGATATCCTGATCACCGGTCATGCGCATGTGGGCACGCCGGAGCCGATTAAAGTCGGTAATACCCTGATCCTTTCCACCGACAGCGGGGGCATTGATGTGGGTAAACTGGTGCTGGATTATCAGCAGAAACAGCATCAATTTACCGTGAAGAATTTCGAGCTAAAGACCATTTTTGCGGATGAATGGCAACCAGACCCGCAGACGAAACAGGTCATCGATGGTTGGAATAAAAAGCTTGATAAGGTGGTACAACAAACGGTTGCAAACTCTCCGGTTGAGCTGACGCGTGCTTACGGTGAATCTTCTTCGTTGGGCAATCTGGCGGCGGATGCGTTGCTGGTGGCGGCAGGTAAAGATACCCAGTTAGCGCTCACTAACTCAGGCGGCATCCGTAATGAAGTCCCCGCAGGAGCCATCACCATGGGGGCGGTCATTAGCACCTTCCCGTTCCCGAACGAGCTGGCCACAATGGATCTCACCGGTAAGCAGTTGCGTAGTTTGATGGAGCACGGTGCGAGTTTAAGTAACGGTGTTTTGCAGGTGTCCAAAGGACTGGAGATGAAGTATGACAGCAGTAAACCGGTCGGTCAGCGCGTCACCGTACTAACGTTAAACGGTAAACCGATTGAGGATGCCACGGTTTATCACATAGCCACCAATAGCTTCCTGGCTGACGGCGGTGATGGTTTTGCCGCATTTACCGAAGGTAAAGCGCGAAATACATCCGGAGGCTACTACATCTCTAATGCGGTTGTTGATTATTTCAAAGCGGGAAATCCGCTGACGGATGAGCAACTCAAAGGCATGCGTGTGGCAGATGTGAAACCGTAGCGAGCTCAGGCCAGCAGACAATCCGCTGGCCTGTTGTTTTAGCCTCTGTGAGAGGCAAACACCTCTTTCGCGGCAAACAAACCATTGAGTGCCGCGGGGAAGCCAGCATATACGGCCATCTGCATAATCACTTCAACGATCTCATCCTGCGTTAAACCCACGTGTAATGCCGCGCCAATATGTACTTTCAGTTGCGGTGTGGCGTTACCCAGCGCAGTTAATGCCGCGACGGTAGCTATTTCTCTACTGCGTAAATCCAGCCCCGGTCTTGAATAGATGTCGCCAAAAGGAAATTCAATCAGGTATTGGGCGAAGTCTGGCGCAATGTCCTGCAGACTTTCGATGACTGCATCGCCCCCTTTGCCATCTACTTTTTGCAACATCTCCTGGCCGGTAATAAAGCGTTCTGAAAGCATCATTTCTTCCTCTATCGTGTGGTCTGTGGCGTGAGGATAGAGCGCGCAGAATGATTGGGATAATACCGTTTCCGTGATACTTTTTTGGTATGACAATATCGCCCCTGCACTCTCTGGATATCCGTCTGCTGCGCTACTTCACCGTAGTGGCCGAAGAGAACAACATGAGTCGTGCGGCGCAACGTCTTTTTATGTCGCAGCCGCCGCTAAGCCGTCATATTCGCCAGCTTGAAGAACGCCTGGGGGTGACGCTTTTTGTCCGTCATACCCGTGGGCTTACGCTGACGGAGGACGGCCAGCGCGTACTTGAAATGGTGCGTCCGCTGCTGGCGCTACAGGACAAGACCTATATTGCATTGAGCCAGCTAGCGCAGATGGAGGTGCAACCTCTGCGTTTAGGATTAAGCACGGCGTTTGAACAGGGCGTTTTTGTGGCGCTTGAATCAACGCTAAATGCTCGTGTAAAAATGCTGCGTGTCATGCGTCACGGCTCACCTGAACTTGTTCGTCAGGTAAGGCGAGGCAAACTGGATGCGGCGCTGGTGGCTTTGCCTATTGAGGCATCTGGGCTTACCGTCACCCCTTTAGCCTGGCAAGAGCCGATAGTTGCTGCATTACCCTCCTTTTGGTCAGAGGCTTGTACGGCTTCTCTTTCCTTATCGGCACTCAACCACCGACCGTTGTTCTGGTTCCAGCGGGAACGTAACCCGGCTTTCTTTGACTATACCCGCCAGATTTTCCACCGCGCTGGTTACTCTCCTTCCTGTCTTGAAGAACCACTGGAGCATGATGTGCTGCTTGCGCGGATTGCCCAGGGCGATGGTTTAAGTTTGCTCCCGGCTTCATTTGCTGCTATCCAGCGCCAGGGCGTGGCATTCCATCCACTGAGCGATGCTGAGCTGTGTATCCGTGCCGGGTTAGTGATGTTGCCTGAAAATGAGAGCCGGTTGCAGTGGGTGCAAGAACTCATGACGCAATCCCTCATCATTTCAAGCTGATGTGAATTTTTTTCACGTTGGCTGAGTATTCCTCACCTTTAGCGATGATTTTTGTGTTGACGGCAGCATGCTTTTCCGTCATTTTTACATCTAGACGTCTAAACGTATAGCAGTTCACAACACAACATATAACGACAAAAGATTGATGAGGTAAGGTATGAGCTTTTTTCACGCCAACCAGCGGGAAGCCCTGAATCAGAGCCTGGCAGAAGTTGCCGGTCAGATTAACGTTTCATTTGAGTTTTTCCCGCCGCGCACCAGTGAAATGGAGCAAACCCTGTGGAACTCCATCGATCGCCTGAGCAGCCTGAAGCCGAAGTTTGTTTCAGTCACTTACGGTGCAAACTCTGGTGAGCGCGACCGTACTCACAGCATTATTAAAGGTATTAAGGATCGCACGGGTCTTGAAGCGGCGCCGCACCTGACCTGCATTGATGCGACCCGTGATGAGCTGCGTACCATTGCTCAGGACTACTGGAACAACGGTATTCGTCATATTGTTGCCCTGCGCGGTGACCTGCCGCCGGGAAGCGGTAAACCAGATATGTATGCTTCTGACCTGGTGACGCTGCTGAAAGACGTTGCTGACTTTGATATCTCCGTTGCGGCTTACCCGGAAGTGCACCCGGAAGCAAAGAGTGCTCAGGCTGATTTGCTGAACCTGAAGCGTAAGGTTGATGCCGGTGCGAACCGTGCGATTACCCAGTTCTTCTTCGATGTAGAAAGCTATCTGCGTTTTCGCGATCGCTGCGTGTCTGCGGGTATCGATGTGGAAATTATTCCGGGTATCCTGCCAGTCTCCAACTTTAAGCAGGCGAAAAAATTTGCCGACATGACCAATGTTCGTATCCCTTCCTGGATGTCGACAATGTTTGATGGTCTGGATGATGATGCCGAAACCCGCAAGCTGGTAGGGGCGAATATCGCCATGGACATGGTGAAGATCCTCAGTCGCGAAGGGGTGAAAGATTTTCACTTCTATACGCTCAACCGCGCTGAGATGAGCTACGCTATTTGTCACACACTGGGTGTAAGACCGAATTAAACAGATGCCCCAGCCCTCTACGGAGGGCTTTTTATTGATCATTTTGATCTACATCTCTGTAACGTAAAATATAAAAGGAATTAGCTATCGAATCTGTGGGTTATTTCGACTATATCTTATCTCTGGTGGTGTATATCGTAGTCAGAACACTGTAAAGGGAGCATATAGATGAGCATGTCCGACGATAGCCAGAACACATCAACTGCCGGTAAGTGTCCTTTTCATCAGGGCGGTCACGACCAGAGCGCGGGAGCAGGAACGAACAACCGCGACTGGTGGCCTAATCAACTCCGTGTAGATTTGCTGAACCAACATTCCAACCGTTCGAACCCGCTGGGCGAGGACTTCAACTACCGCAAAGAATTTAGCAAACTCGACTATTCTGCCCTGAAAGGGGATCTCAGAGCCCTTCTGTCCGAATCTCAACCGTGGTGGCCTGCCGACTGGGGTACCTATGCCGGTTTATTCATCCGTATGGCATGGCACGGTGCAGGGACTTATCGCTCCATCGATGGACGCGGTGGCGCGGGTCGCGGACAGCAGCGTTTTGCACCACTGAATTCCTGGCCGGACAACGTTAGCCTTGATAAGGCGCGTCGTCTGCTGTGGCCAATCAAGCAGAAATATGGTCAGAAAATTTCCTGGGCCGACCTGTTTATCCTCGCGGGTAACGTGGCGCTGGAAAACTCAGGTTTCCGTACCTTCGGTTTTGGCGCAGGGCGTGAAGACGTCTGGGAACCGGATCTGGACGTAAACTGGGGTGATGAGAAAGCCTGGCTGACTCACCGTCACCCGGAAGAACTGGCCAAAGCGCCGCTGGGCGCAACCGAAATGGGCCTTATCTATGTGAACCCGGAAGGGCCGGACCATAGCGGCGAACCGCTTTCTGCGGCAGCGGCTATTCGCGCGACCTTCGGTAACATGGGAATGAACGACGAAGAAACTGTCGCGCTGATTGGTGGTGGTCATACGTTGGGCAAAACCCACGGCGCTGCACCGGCTTCGCACGTAGGCGCCGATCCTGAATCCGCACCGATTGAAGCACAGGGCCTGGGCTGGGCGAGCAGCTACGGCAGCGGCGCGGGCGCGGATGCCATTACATCCGGTCTGGAAGTGGTCTGGACGCAGACGCCGACCCAGTGGAGCAACTATTTCTTCGAGAACCTGTTCAAATATGAGTGGGTGCAAACTCGCAGCCCGGCAGGCGCTATTCAGTTTGAAGCGGTTGACGCACCGGAGATTATCCCCGATCCGTTTGATCCGTCGAAAAAACGCAAGCCAACAATGCTGGTCACCGACCTGACCTTGCGCTTTGATCCTGAGTTCGAGAAGATCTCTCGTCGTTTCCTTAACGATCCGCAGGCGTTCAACGAAGCCTTTGCCCGTGCGTGGTTTAAACTGACGCACCGTGATATGGGGCCGAAAGCGCGTTACATCGGGCCGGAAGTGCCAAAAGAAGATCTGATTTGGCAAGACCCGCTGCCGCATGCGTTCTTCAACCCAAGCGAAGAAGATATCCTGAAGCTGAAAGCGACCATTGCCGCTTCCGGACTTTCTGTCAGTGAGCTGGTATCGGTGGCGTGGGCTTCCGCATCGACTTTCCGTGGTGGTGACAAACGTGGTGGCGCTAACGGTGCGCGTCTGGCGCTGGATCCACAGCGCGGCTGGGATGTGAATGCCACCGCAGCACGCGTTCTGCCTGTGCTGGAAGGTATTTATAAATCTGCTCATACCGCCTCGTTGGCCGATATTATCGTGCTGGCCGGTGTGGTCGGTGTCGAGAAAGCGGCAAGCGCGGCGGGTGTTAACATCACTGTACCTTTTGTTCCGGGCCGCGTAGATGCGCGTCAGGACCAAACCGATATCGAGATGTTTGAGCTGCTGGAGCCTATTGCAGATGGTTTCCGTAACTATCGTGCCCGTCCTGACGTGTCGACCACCGAGTCGTTACTGATCGATAAAGCGCAGCAGTTGACCCTGACAGCACCGGAAATGACCGTGCTGGTGGGCGGGATGCGCGTACTGGGTGCCAACTTTGATGGTAGCCAGCATGGCGTCTTTACCGATCGTCCTGGCGTACTCAGCACTGACTTCTTCGTCAATCTGCTGGATATGCGTCATGAGTGGAAGGCGGTTGATGAGTCAAAAGAGCTGTTTGAAGGCCGTGATCGTCTGAGCGGCGAAGTAAAATACACCGCAACCCGCGCCGATCTGGTATTTGGTTCTAACTCTGTACTGCGCGCAGTGGCTGAAGTTTATGCCTGCAGCGATGCCCACGAGAAGTTCGTGAGAGATTTCGTGGCCGCATGGGTGAAAGTGATGAACCTGGATCGTTTCGATCTGCTGTAACAGACGATGCCGGATGCCGCTTGTGCGGGTCCGGCATCGTAGGAATAAAAAAATCCCCGCATTTGCGGGGATTTTTATTGGCAGGTTATTCCCACTCTTGCAGATACCGCTGGCCATACTGATCGGCCACCAGCAGCGCAGCGTAAACCTGATCCGGCGTTGCGCCGCCAGGCATGTTGTGGATGGTTTCGCCTTCGGCACAGGCTGCCTCAGCCACAATGCGCATTTTCGCCTGAATATCCTGTTTGATGTCCAGTTGCGCCAGGGTAATCGGCAAGCCAACGGAATGGCACAGCGCGGCAACGGTTTCAATTTCATCGACGGGTGCGTTTTCCAGCACCAACTGCGTCAACGTACCGAAAGCCACTTTCTCGCCGTGGTAATAATGATGTGCATCCGGGATTGCGGTCAGACCGTTATGAATGGCGTGAGCCGCTGCCAGACCACCGCTTTCAAAACCGACGCCACTCAGATAGGTGTTGGCTTCAATAACGCGCTCCAGTGCTGGTGCAACCACGTGCTGCTCTGCAGCCAGCATCGCTTTTTCACCTTCTTCGATCAGCGTATTAAAGCACAGCTCAGCCAGCGCCAGCGCCGCCTGAGTACACTGACCGCCCGCCATGGTGGTTGCGCCGCTGCGTGAACAGGCACGCGCTTCGAACCAGGTCGCCAGCGCATCGCCAATACCCGCAGCTAACAGACGCGCCGGTGCGCCCGCGACAATTTTGGTATCAACAATGACCCTGTCCGGGTTATTGGGCAGCAGCAGATAGCGATCGAATTCACCGGCATCGGTGTAAATGACGGACAGCGCGCTGCACGGCGCATCGGTAGAGGCGATGGTTGGCGCAATGGCGACAGGCACGCCCATAAAGTGCGCCAGCGCTTTGGCGGTATCCAGCGTTTTACCGCCGCCAATACCGAGCACTGCCCCACACTGCGCTTTTTCCGCTACGCCACGCAGACGGTCGATTTCGTTTTGTGAACATTCGCCGCCAAACGGTGCAATTTCCAGCGTCAGTCCGGCATCCTGGAAGCTTTTTTCCAGTGCACCCTGGGCAAAGCCTAAGACAAACTTGTCCCCAACGATCAGCCAGCGCTCTGCCAGTGGTTTGAGGTAGCTGCCAAGACGGGTAATAACATCAGCACCCTGGATGTACTTACCAGGTGATTGAATAATGCGATCCATACTTTATTTCCCTCACAGGTTGATGTGACCAAATGCGTTGTTCCAGTCCTGCTCAAACTTCTCTATCGCTGACTCTACCGCAGGGGTATTGAGCATTTGTTGCGCTACGTCTAATGGCAGGGTGATTGCTTCACATCCTGCCAGCAAGCAATCCAGCGCCTGACGCGGAGTTTTAAAGCTGGCCGCCAACACCATGCTGTCTGGCGCATGCAGTTCCAGCAATGTTTGCAGTTCTTGTACCGTGCGAATTCCGTCGCCGCCCTGCGCGTCGATACGGTTAACGTAAGGCGCGATATATTTTGCCCCAGCCAGTGCGGCCAGCAGACCCTGAGAAGCACTGTAAACGGCGGTTCCCAGCGTGGTGATACCCTCTTTTTTCAGCATCTTGATCGCGGCCAGCCCTTCGGATGTCACCGGGATTTTCACTACCAGACCGGGCACCGTATTGCTCAGGCGTTTAGCTTCTTCCACCATGCCCTGCGCATCCCGGCTCATGGTCTGGGCAAACAGAATGCCCTCTTTGCCAATGGCGTTCTGCAGGCGTGGCAGCACATCCCAGATGGATTCTTTGCTTGCTGCCACAATGCTTGGGTTGGTGGTGACGCCCGCGATAGGGAAGATGCGGGCCAGACGTTCGACTTCCGCGACGTTGGCGGTATCAAGATAAAGTTCCATACAAAAACACCCTCTACGTTTTCCGTTAGCTACCCGTTGCCGGGTTGCTTTGCTATGCACAGGATAAGAGTGTTTCGTCACGCGGCGCTATCTGACAAATCTGCCAAAAGCTGGATAAATGTAATATGTCTAAAAAAGTGAGAGATACTTCACATGTAAGTGATATGTGCTGGTATATGTTTTTTGATAATACAAAAATCCAGTAAATGTTACCTTTGTCTCCGTTTTCTGTCCCAGTATGCGATGATTACTGGTCAGTTTTTTTCTCCGTCAACTGGCTGTGATATTGCCGACGATACTCTGACGGCGAACGTTCAGTATTCTTGCGAAACAGGCGGCAGAAGTAGTTGCTGTCAATAAACCCACAGGTGTGCGCCACGTCTTTGATCTTCAGCTCGTAACCCTTGAGCAACGTTTTTGCGTGTTCCAGTCGCGTGTGGTTCAGGTATTCGTTAAACCCGATAGCGCCCGTTTTTTGAAACAGGTGGGAGAGGTAGTTGGGTGAAATGTAAAACGCCTGTGCGACGGATTCACGGGTGAGCGGCGAAGCGTAGCGTTCGTCAATATAGCTGCGAATGGCGTCGAAAAGCGCCTGACTACGTGATGCGGTTTGGATCTGGCTGCCGAGCAGATCGCGACAGTGGCTCAGCAAGCTCGCAACGATTAGCCTGGCCGTTTGCTGCTCCTGTGGCTGCATTTGCATCTCATGGAGCGTTTGCAGCAGAAAAGAGCCAATACGCGGCCCACGCCGAGCGACGTGCTGGTGGGTAAGGTTTTGATATTGCTTGCCGTCCCATTGGACGATGCTGAAACCCAGTTGCTGTTTGCCGAACAGAATGCTGAGTGTCGTGACCGGTGTGACCCACTGCGGAATATTCCAGCCGCCAGCCGGAACAAACAAAACATCGCCGGGGGTAAGCACCTTATCGATACCAGAATCCGCAAATTCACCTTCCAGCACAATTTCCAGTCGCGGAAAATCGACCTTATACGCCAGTTCTGGCGTTGCGGCGTTGCTGCTGGCGAAGTAAACCTGGTGCAGCGGTAAGGGACCGTTAATCAGGCGGGAAAGTAGGTGGCTGATGTTGTGATACATGTGAATCCCTGACAGATCGTGGACAGGGAAACAGTAACCGTCATCATAAAAAAAGGCCACTCTTAAAGAGTGGCCTGAGAGGGCATTACTGATTCCCGATTTGATCGCCGTAAGGCAGGGAGTCGTAATCAATCAGGGCGTTTTTCTTGTACGGATTACCAATCCAGCGGGTCGTCTCTTTGAACTCCGGGCTGGTAATAGAACGGGTCGGATCGAAACCGTCGTACGTAAAGCCGGCCAAATCTGACCAGGTATGGATAAGTTCAGAGCTGCTGTACTTGCGATTAACGTCCTGTGAGAAGTCGCGTGGGTGCGCAGCCTGCCATTTTTCAGACGTCCACAGCAGGAACGGTACCGTATACATATGGCGCGTTGGGCTATCTTCGTTACGGCCCTGCGTTTTATGTGGCGGCGTGTCATACACTTCTTCACCATGGTCAGAGAAGTAGAGCAGGAAGCCGTTTGGATCAGTTGCTTTGTAGTCTTTGATCAGGCTGGCAATGATATGGTCGTTATAGACGTTGGCATTGTCATAATCGTTATATGACTCCAGTTCATCACTGCTCAGACCTGCAGGTACGTTCTCGGTATTACCGTCAAACTTGCCCTGGCCTTCCGGATAGCGGAATTTGTATTTAATGTGCGTACCCAGCAAGTGGACGATGATGAACTTTTTCGGAGCCGGGTCGGCCATGACTTCTTTAAACGGCGCCAGTACGTTGCTGTCATATTCACGCGCACTTTGGGTACGCTGCTGGTTCATATAGAACTGCTTGTCTGTCTGCCGGGAAAATACGGTCAGCATGGTGTTACGGGCGGTCATTGTTTGCTGGTTGGTGATCCAGAAGGTTTTATAACCCGCCTGTTTCATCATATTCATCAACGACGGCTGCGTCAGATATAAATCCGGGTTCTTCTCGTTCGCGAAGGTCAGCGCCTGTTGCAGGATTTCAATCGTGTACGGACGTGAGGTCACGACATTATTGAAAACGGTGAAGTTTGGATCGGATTTATGCAGCGCATCCAGTTCCGGCGTGGTTTCACGTGGGTAGCCGTACAGGCTCATGCGGCCACGTTGAGTTGACTCGCCAATCACCAGCACCAGCGTACGCGGAGCATCACCAGAATTGTCTTTAAAGTTAGCCAGTGGTGGCAATGCGTTGTTCTCATTCAGCAGGCTATTTAATGCGGTCAATTGTTGACGGTATTGATAATAACCAGAGATGAACTGCCATGGCGCGGCAGGCTCCATGCGCGATGCAAGGCCGCCCAGCGTTTTCTCAAAAGGCTTATGCTTGATAAACGTATTGACGGTCATTGGGTGCAGAATTAAACCGTACAACAGCGCAAATGACACCAGATAACGCCATGGCGAAGGAATATGAACCGGGCGTAAACGCGTCCACAGCAGGATTGCGGTTGCTGTGTAGGCCAGTGCGATAAGTACGATCTTGAGACTGAAATATTGGCTCAGATATTCGCGGGCTTCGTTGGCGTTGGTTTCAAACATGACGAACAGAACGCTTTGTGAGAATTCTTGTCCGTAAATAACATAATAACTCAGCGCGGCCAATGAAGCAGCCCAGAGTGCCACACCAATAACGGCAGCGATAATGCGAATACGGTTCGGGAATAAGAATACCGGAATCAACCACAATGAGCTGAACAGTATTGAGTCGCGTAATCCGTTAGTTCCGCTATAGCCAGTAAAATAAATAATGGCCTGGAGTAAGGTAGAGAAGAACCAAAAATAGAGGAGTGCCCAACCCAGGGCTTTCCAGCTAAATTTGGGTTTAGACTGGAGTTGTAAGGATTGCATAGTGTGAGCCTGTCTTTAATCGTAGCGCCAACGTTAGCGGCTAAACATTAAGAGGATCTGAAGCAATGCGAGTCGAAAATCGCGTTCTGCTAACAAATATCCATTGGATGTATAAAATGCAGACAGGAATATATTAAAAATGAGATGGTTATGACAGCAGTATTTTATATCACCCTCGCGCAATAGCACGAGGGTGACAGGCATAAAAATTAGCCGGTGTTACGCATACCGGCAGCAACGCCAGCAATTGTCACCATTAGCGCCTGTTCGACGCGTGGGTCTGGTGCATGACCTTGCTCTTCTGCTTGGCGCGAACGATATAATAATTCGGCCTGTAAGACGTTCAGTGGGTCAGTATAAATATTCCTTAACTGAATAGACTCGGCAATCCATGGTAGATCGGCCATCAAATGTGAGTCATTGGCGATTGCCAACACCACATTGATATCGGCTTCCAGACGCTGACGCAGTTCTTCACCCAATGGCCAAAGCTCTTTTTTGACCAGGCGCTGATCGTAGTACTCCGCCAGCCACAGGTCAGCTTTTGAGAACACCATCTCCAGCATGCCAAGACGCGTGGAGAAGAATGGCCAGTCACGGCACATTGCTTCAAGCTCGCTTTGCTTACCGTCTTCAACCACTTTTTGCAGTGCCGTCCCCGCACCCAGCCAGGCCGGAAGCATCAGGCGGTTCTGCGTCCAGGCGAAGATCCACGGAATAGCACGCAGAGACTCTACGCCACCGGTCGGGCGACGTTTTGCCGGACGTGAGCCGAGTGGTAACTTGCCCAGTTCCTGCTCTGGTGTTGCGGAACGGAAGTAAGGTACAAAGTCTTTGTTTTCACGAACATATCCACGATAGAGATCGCAGGAGATATCTGAAAGCTCATCCATGATATGACGCCAGTTATCTTTTGGCTCCGGCGGCGGTAACAGGTTAGCCTCCAGAATTGCGGCAGTGTACAGCGACAGGCTGCTGATGGTGACTTCCGGCAGGCCGTACTTAAAGCGGATCATCTCACCTTGTTCTGTCACGCGCAGGCCGCCTTTCAGGCTGCCTGGCGGTTGAGAGAGCAGTGCCGCATGGGCAGGCGCGCCGCCGCGACCAATGGAGCCGCCGCGACCGTGGAACAGCGTCAGTTCGATACCGGCTTTTTCGCAGGTTTTGATCAGCGCGTCCTGTGCCTGGTATTGCGCCCAGGAGGCCGCCATCACGCCCGCATCTTTTGCGGAGTCAGAGTAGCCAATCATGACCATCTGTTTGCCCTGAATAAAGCCGCGATACCAGTCGATATTCAGTAGCTGGCTCATGACATCATCGGCGTTGTTCAGGTCGTCCAGTGTCTCAAACAGCGGGGCAACAGGCATAGCAAAACCAATGCCGGATTCTTTCAGCAGTAAATGCACGGCCAGTACGTCAGACGGTGTTTTCGCCATTGAGATAACATAGGCAGCAATGGAGCCATAAGGCGCTTCGGCAATCACCCGGCAGGTATCGAGCACTTCACGGGTATCGTTGCTCGGTTCCCAGTGACGCGGCAGCAGCGGACGCTTGGAATTCAGCTCGCGGATCAGGAACGCTTGTTTATCCGCTTCTGACCAGTTTTCGTAGTCGCCAATTCCCAGATAGCGGGTCAGTTCGCCCAGTGCTTCGGTATGACGAGTGCTTTCCTGACGAATATCAATGCGTACCAGCGGTACGCCAAAACATTTCACGCGCCTAAGGGTGTCGAGCAACTCGCCATTGGCTATGATGCCCATACCACAGGCCTGTAGAGACTGGTAACACGCGTATAGCGGCTCCCAAAGCTGTTCGTTTTGGGTTAGCAGGCCAACAGGTTTTGGCAGTTTTTCGCCTTTCAGACGCGCTTCCAGCCAGGCCTGAGTTGCCATCAGACGTGAACGCAGCATTTTCATCAGATAGCGATAAGGTTCTGCCGCACCTTCTTCACCGACCAGCGCCATCAGTTCCGGAGTGGCTTCAACCATCGACAGTTCAGAAATCAAAAACTGGATGTCTTTCAGGAACAAGTCAGTGGCTTTCCAACGGCTAAGCAGCAGCACATGGCGGGTGATATCTGCGGTGACATTCGGGTTACCATCACGGTCGCCGCCCATCCAGGAGGTAAAACGTACCGGAACAAAATCGACAGGTAGCTTATAGCCCAGATGTTCTTCCAGCTGTTCATTTAGCTCGCGCAGGTAGTTGGGTACGCCTTCCCACAGGCTGTTTTCAACCACTGCGAAGCCCCATTTGGCTTCATCAACCGGGCTTGGTCGTAGTTTACGGATTTCATCCGTATGCCAGGACTGAGCAATCAACTGACGCAGACGACGCATCAGCTGGTGGCGCTCGTAATCGACGATGTCTTTATTATCAAGCTGTTTGAGGCATGCGTTTACTTCACCCATTTTATGAATCAAGGTGCGGCGGGTGATTTCGGTTGGGTGCGCGGTCAACACCAGCTCCAGAGACAGCGATTCCACGGCTTTCTTGATGGTGGTTTCATCGAGGTTGGGCTGGTCTTTCAATTTACGCAGGGTGCGAGCAATCACTTCCGGGTTGCTGGCAGCTTCGCCTTTTGGCGAAATACTATGGTACTGCTCGGCGGTATTGGCCAGATTCAGGAACTGGCTAAATGCGCGGGCAACGGGAAGCAGCTCATCGTTAGACAGATTTTGCAGTGTGGTGAGCAGTTCCTGGCGATTAACTTCATTGCCAGCGCGGGATGACTTGGACAACTTACGGATTGTTTCTACGCGGTCGAGAATGTTCTCTCCCAGCGCGTCCTTGATGGTCTCTCCCAGCACTTTGCCGAGCATACTGACATTACTACGCAACGCGGAATATTGTTCGTTCATATTTACCCAGACACCCCATCTTGAAATTATTAGCCCTGTATTTTTCGGGCTTAACTTTTTAGCCGTCTTTTATAAAGCCACGTAAAACTCGTGGCGTCAATTGCTGCGAAATCGGTTCAGCAAACGAAAAAATGGCGGCAATTTACGTTATTTAATTCACATCGAACCAAATAAGCGTTGCTTATGGAAATGTTAAGAAATCGCCCCAATCACCCCTAAAGGGTTATCAGGGCAACAAGCCGCTAATGCCAGCAGAAATGGTGCACAACCTGGGTGATTAATTCGCGGGTTGGCTTAATAAAGCGTGTTTCCAGATATTCATCCGGCTGATGTGCCTGATTAATAGAACCGGGACCCAATACCAGCGTCGGACACAGCGTCTGGATAAAGGGCGCTTCGGTGCAGTAGTTCACTACTTCAGTCTGTGCGCCCAGCAGTTTCTCAACCACCTCGACCAGCTGATGGTCCGGCGGACACTCATAGCCAGGAATCGGCGGATGCAGTTCCGATACCGTCAGGCGACCCGGCCAACGTTCACTGACCGGGGCCAGCGCATCGTTAAGTAACCCATTGAGATCGTTTAGCGTCATACCCGGTAGCGGGCGAATATCCATATGCAGTTCGCAGCAGGCGCAGATACGGTTAGCAGCATCGCCGCCATGAATATGGCCCAGATTTAACGTGGGGTACGGCACGGTAAAGGCGTCATGGTGATAGCGTTCTTTCAGGTCATCGCGCAGCTTCATGATATGGCCGATGGCATCATGCATCAGTTCAATCGCATTCACGCCGCGTGCCGGATCGCTTGAGTGACCCGACTGACCCAAAATTCGAATTGCGTTGGAGATATGGCCTTTGTGCGCGCGAACGGGCTGCAGAGATGTCGGTTCGCCAATGATTGCACAGTCCGGGCGGAGCGAGGTCGTTTCAGAAAAGTAACGTGCGCCGGCCATACTGGTTTCTTCATCAGCGGTAGCCAGAATGTAGAGTGGTTTTTTCAGTTTCGTTACATCCACACCGCGCAGTGCATCGAGAATAAAGGCGAAAAAGCCTTTCATATCCGCCGTACCCAGACCGTAAAGCTTATTGTCGTGTTCGGTGAGGGTGAAGGGATCGCGTGTCCAACGGCCATCGTCAAAAGGTACGGTATCGGTATGGCCTGCCAACAACAGGCCGCCAGCACCGTGCCCGACACTCGCCAGCATGTTGAATTTATTGCGCGTACCAGGAACAGGCTGAACTTCAACATTGAAGCCTAAATCTTTAAACCAGTTCGCCAGCAGAGTGATTAAACCTGCATTGCTTTGATCGAGCGCTTCTTCGGTTGCGCTAATCGACGGTGTGGCAATCAGAGCGCGGTAAATCTCGATAAATGGCGGTAAATTGTTTTTCATTGTTGACACACCTCGGGTCATGATAGTATCAATATTCATGCAGTATTTGTGAATAAAAATACAATAACGTTGAGCGTAATAAAACCCACCAAGTGTAAGGTGAGGTGATAAAGGCTTATACCTGGCAACCGAATCTAAGAAGGTGAACAGCTCCGATGTTGAATACGCTGATTGTGGGCGCGAGTGGCTACGCTGGCGCAGAGCTTGTGACCTATGTAAATCGCCATCCTGATATGACCATAACCGCTTTGACCGTCTCAGCGCAAAGCAATGATGCAGGAAAATTAATCTCCGATTTACATCCGCAGCTAAAAGGCATTGTCGATTTGCCGTTACAGCCAATGTCCGATATCAGCGAGTTTAGCGCAGGGGTGGACGTTGTGTTTCTCGCGACGGCTCATGAGGTCAGTCATGATCTGGCACCGCAGTTTCTGCGTGCCGGGTGTGTGGTGTTTGACCTCTCAGGCGCGTTCCGCGTAAACGACGGCGCATTTTATGAGAAATACTATGGCTTTACCCATCAGCATCCTGAACTGCTGGAACAGGCAGTATACGGTCTGGCTGAGTGGAGCGCAGACAGACTGAAAGACGCGAATTTGATTGCTGTGCCGGGTTGTTACCCGACGGCAGCACAATTGTCGCTGAAACCACTGATTGATGCCGGGCTGTTGGATCTCCGTCAGTGGCCGGTGATTAACGCCACCAGTGGGGTGAGCGGTGCGGGCCGTAAGGCCGCTATTTCGAACAGCTTTTGTGAAGTGAGCCTGCAACCATATGGCGTGTTTACTCACCGCCATCAGCCGGAAATCGCGACTCACCTGGGTACGGAGGTGATCTTCACTCCACATCTGGGCAATTTCCCACGTGGGATCCTGGAAACCATTACCTGCCGTCTGAATGCGGGTGTAACTCAGGCTCAGGTAGCGCAGACGCTGCAACAGGCATATAGCGATAAACCACTGGTGCGTCTGTATGAAAAAGGCGTTCCGGCACTGAAAAACGTGGTTGGCTTACCGTTCTGTGATATCGGATTTGCAGTGCAGGGCGAACATCTGATTGTGGTAGCGACTGAAGATAACTTATTGAAGGGCGCGGCGGCACAGGCCATGCAGTGCGCAAATATCCGTTTCGGCTTTGCTGAGACGCAGTCTCTTATTTAAGGGTGCAATGATGAATCCATTAATTATCAAGCTGGGCGGCGTTTTACTGGATAGCGAAGAGGCGCTGGAGCGTCTGTTTACCGCGCTGGTAAATTATCGCGAGTCGCATCAGCGTCCACTGGTCATTGTGCACGGTGGTGGCTGTGTCGTCGACGAGCTGATGAAACAACTCAATCTGCCGGTGAAAAAGAAAAATGGTCTGCGTGTTACGCCAGCCGATCAAATCGACATCATCACAGGGGCACTGGCGGGAACCGCGAATAAAACTTTACTGGCCTGGGCGAAGAAACATCAAATTGCCTCTGTGGGTCTGTATCTTGGCGATGGCGACAGTGTAAAAGTGACGCCACTCGATAAAGAGTTGGGTCACGTTGGACTGGCGCAGCCGGGTTCGCCTAAGCTGATTAACACGCTGCTGGAAAGCGGTTTTCTGCCGGTAGTGAGCTCTATTGGCGTTACTGAGGATGGGCTGTTGATGAACGTTAATGCCGATCAGGCGGCGACGGCGCTGGCGGCAACGCTGGGTGCGGATCTGATCCTGCTTTCTGATGTGAGCGGTATTCTGGATGGCAAAGGCCAGCGTATTGCCGAAATGACCGCGACGAAAGCGGAACAGTTGATTGAGCAGGGTATTATTACCGATGGCATGATCGTGAAGGTCAATGCGGCGCTGGATGCTGCGCGTACGCTGGGCCGCCCGGTAGATATCGCTTCCTGGCGTCATGCTGAGCAACTCCCGGCGCTGTTTAACGGCACGCCAATTGGTACGCGTATTCTGGCTTAACTATTAATGTGCCGGATGGCGGCTTCGCCTTATCCGGCCTGGATGGGTTTTGTAGACCCGGTAAGCGCAGCGCCACCGGGCAAAAATATCATATTAAGGAAATTCGTTATGGCACTTTGGGGTGGGCGTTTTACACAGGCAGCAGATCAGCGGTTCAAACAGTTCAACGACTCGTTGCGTTTTGACTACCGCCTGGCAGAGCAGGATATTGTCGGCTCTGTGGCCTGGTCCAAAGCGCTGGTAACCGTCGGCGTACTGACTGCTGATGAACAACTGCAGCTGGAAGAAGCGTTGAATAATCTGCTGGAAGAGGTTCGCGCGAATCCGCAGCAGATCCTGCAAAGCGATGCTGAAGATATTCACAGCTGGGTGGAAGGCAAGCTGATTGATAAAGTCGGGCAGTTAGGTAAAAAACTGCACACCGGGCGTAGCCGTAATGACCAGGTGGCAACTGATCTTAAACTGTGGTGCAAAGACACGGTCATGGAACTGCTGTCTGCTAATCGTCAGTTGCAAAGCGCGTTGGTCGACACCGCGCAAGATAATCAGGACGCGGTTATGCCGGGTTACACGCACTTGCAACGAGCACAGCCGGTGACGTTTGCTCACTGGTGTCTGGCTTATGTCGAAATGCTGGCACGTGACGAGAGCCGTCTGCAGGACGCGCTTAAGCGTCTGGACGTTAGTCCGTTAGGCTGCGGCGCGCTGGCGGGTACGGCGTATGAAATCGATCGCGAGCAGCTGGCGGGCTGGTTGGGCTTTGCCTCGGCGACCCGCAACAGCCTGGACAGCGTTTCTGATCGTGACCATGTACTGGAGTTGCTCTCTGATGCCTCTATCGGCATGGTGCATCTGTCGCGTTTTGCTGAAGATCTGATTTTCTTTAACACCGGTGAAGCGGGCTTTGTCGAGCTGTCCGATCGTGTGACCTCAGGTTCATCTCTGATGCCGCAGAAGAAAAACCCGGATGCATTAGAGCTGATCCGTGGCAAATGCGGTCGCGTGCAGGGTGCGTTGACCGGCATGATGATGACACTGAAAGGTCTGCCGCTGGCGTACAACAAAGATATGCAGGAAGACAAAGAAGGGCTGTTCGACGCGCTCGACACCTGGCTGGACTGTCTGCATATGGCCGCGCTGGTGCTGGATGGCATCCAGGTGAAACGTCCGCGTTGTCAGGAAGCGGCGCAGCAGGGTTATGCCAACGCCACTGAATTGGCGGATTATCTGGTTGCCAAAGGTGTTCCGTTCAGAGAAGCACACCATATCGTAGGTGAGACGGTGGTTGAGGCGATTCGTCAGGGCAAACCGCTGGAAGCGCTGTCGCTTGCTGACTTGCAAAAGTTCAGCAGCGTCATTGGCGATGATGTCTATCCGATACTCTCACTGCAATCCTGTCTGGATAAACGTGCGGCGAAAGGCGGCGTGTCACCCCAGCAGGTTGCGCAGGCGATCGACGATGCAAAGGCGCGTCTCGCATAACCTTTGTTGTTGTAGGCCTGACAAGCGTAGCGTCATCAGGCAAAAAGTTATCAGAGCCTGGCATTAAGCCGGGCTTTTTTATGCAAAAAAAATGCGGACCAGAGGTCCGCAAAAGTTCACGTTGGCTTTAGTTATTTCGAGTATGAGAACGGACAGGCGCTTCAAGGGTTAAAGGGTACCGTTCCGTTTCTGTGGTGCATTATTAAACAGAGAGCTTGATAGGGATAATCGTTCGTTGCTATGCTACCTATCGCCATGAACTATCGTGGCGATGGAGGATGAATAATGAATATTCGTGATCTTGAATACCTGGTGGCGCTAGCCGAGCATCGTCACTTCCGGCGAGCGGCGGACTCCTGCCACGTCAGCCAGCCAACGCTTAGCGGGCAAATCCGCAAACTGGAAGATGAGCTTGGCGTTATGCTGCTGGAGCGTACGAGTCGTAAAGTGCTGTTCACTCAGGCAGGTTTAGTGCTGGTGGATCAGGCGCGTACCGTGCTGCGCGAGGTCAAAGTGCTCAAGGAAATGGCAAGCCAACAAGGCGAGACAATGTCAGGCCCGCTGCATATTGGTTTGATCCCAACGGTGGGGCCATACCTGTTGCCGCATATTATCCCTATGTTGCACCAGACCTTCCCGAAACTGGAAATGTACCTGCATGAAGCGCAGACGCATCAGCTGCTGGCGCAACTGGATAGCGGTAAGCTCGACTGCGTGATCCTGGCGTTGGTGAAAGAGAGTGAGGCGTTCATCGAAGTACCGCTATTTGATGAGCCTATGCTGCTGGCGATCTATGAAGATCATCCGTGGGCAAACCGTGACTGTGTACCGATGTCCGATCTGGCGGGTGAAAAACTGCTGATGCTGGAAGATGGGCACTGCCTGCGCGATCAGGCAATGGGCTTCTGCTTTGAAGCGGGTGCTGATGAAGATACCCATTTTCGGGCAACCAGTCTGGAAACGCTGCGTAACATGGTGGCGGCAGGAAGCGGGATTACCTTACTGCCTGCGCTGGCTGTTCCGCCGGAGCGTAAGCGTGATGGTGTCGTTTATCTGCCGTGCATTAAACCCGAACCGCGTCGTACGATTGGTCTGGTGTACCGTCCTGGTTCGCCGCTGCGCAGCCGTTATGAACAGCTGGCAGAGGCCATCCGGGGATCAATGGATGGCCATTTCGACAGTGCGTTAAAACAGGCGGTTTAAGCCGTTTAGCGCCGCTACCCGATAGGCTTCTGCCATGGTTGGGTAGTTAAAGGTGGTGTTAACGAAGTACTCGATGGTGTTACCACCACCTTTTTGCTCCATGATCGCCTGACCGATATGAATAATTTCGGCTGCGCGTTCCCCAAAGCAGTGGATCCCCAAAATCTCTTTGGTCTCGCGATGGAACAGGATCTTCAGCGTTCCGACACTCATACCGACGATTTGCGCCCGCGCCAGATGTTTAAACTGGGCGCGACCGACTTCGTATGGGACTTTCATTGCCGTTAGCTGCTGTTCGGTTTTACCGACGGAGCTGATTTCCGGAATGGTATAAATCCCGGTCGGGATATCTTCGATCAGATGCGCGGTGGCTTCGCCTTTGACCAGTGCCTGGGCGGCGATACGCCCCTGATCGTAAGCTGCAGATGCCAGGCTTGGGTAACCGATCACATCGCCAACGGCATAGACGTGCGGCAGCGCGGTCTGATACATGCTATTTACTTTTAGCTGCCCGCGACTGTCGGTTTTCAGACCAATATTTTCCAGTGCCAGCGAATCGGTATTACCGGTGCGACCATTGGCGTACAGCAGGCAGTCTGCCTTCAGTTTCTTACCGGATTTCAGGTGCATGATGACGCCGTCATCGCAGCCTTCAATCTTCTCATACTCTTCGTTGTGGCGAATGACCACACCGCTGTTCCAAAAGTGGTAAGAGAGCGAGTCGGACATCTCTTGATCGAGGAACGCCAGCAGACGATCGCGGGTGTTGATTAAATCAACTTTTACGTCCATTCCTCGGAAGATCGACGCATATTCACAGCCAATCACGCCTGCGCCATAAATCAGAACATGGCGAGGTTCGTGATGCAGGCTGAGGATAGAATCACTGTCGTAAACGCGTGGGTGCGAAAAATCGACGTCAGTTGGGTGATAAGGGCGTGAGCCACAGGCAATAACAAACTTATCTGCGGTGAGTGTTTCCACTGTACCGTCGTGGCATTCCAGGGCGATCGTGTGTTCATCAACAAAACGGGCATTGCCCTGCAAAATTTCGCAGTGGTTACGCTCGTAAAATCCTTGCCGCATACGCGTTTGCTGATTAATGACGTTATCAGCGTGGTTGAGAATATCGGCGAAAGAAGAACGAAGAAGTCGGGAATGGTCGCTATAAAGTGGGTTCTGATTGAATTCGATAATACGGCTGACTGCGTGGCGGAGCGCTTTCGACGGGATTGTGCCCCAATGGGTACAGCCTCCGCCGACGTTATGATAGCGCTCAATTACCGCGACGCGCGCTCCTTGCTTAACCAGACCCATTGCAGCGCCTTCGCCGCCGGGACCGGAACCTATTACTATTGCATCGTAATCGTAGGAATGTGACATGGTCAGGCTTACCTGTTCTTATACATAAAAGCAACAGAATAGTAACATCGTTGTCGGGATAACCCAATTATCGTTGTGCTTTTTTGCGAAGTCGAAGCACAAACTGCGCGTAAACAATCATTCACAAAGCCATGCCAACCGCCTAATCTCTGGTATAGTGCCAGCAAGGTATGTGGAAGGATTCAGACATCGTGATGGGCGTTAGAGCGCAACAAAAAGAGAAAACCCGGCGTTCGCTGGTAGAAGCCGCATTTAGTCAACTCAGCGCTGAGCGTAGTTTTGCCAGCCTCAGTTTACGCGAAGTCGCTCGTGAAGCGGGCATTGCGCCAACCTCGTTTTATCGCCATTTCCGCGATGTGGATGAACTCGGTCTGACGATGGTGGACGAGAGTGGTCTGATGCTGCGCCAGTTGATGCGCCAGGCGCGTCAGCGCATCGCTAAAGGCGGGAGTGTGATCCGCACCTCGGTCTCAACATTTATGGAGTTCATCGGCAACAATCCCAACGCCTTCCGTTTATTATTGCGCGAGCGTTCGGGGACTTCCGCAGCGTTTCGTGCAGCGGTCGCACGTGAAATTCAGCACTTCATTGCGGAACTTGCGGACTATCTGGAACTCGAAAACCATATGCCTCGTGCGTTTACTGAAGCGCAAGCCGAAGCCATGGTAACCATTGTTTTCAGCGCCGGGGCAGAAGCACTGGATGTTGGCGCTGAACAGCGTCGGCAGCTGGAAGAGCGGCTGGTATTGCAACTGCGCATGATCGCGAAAGGCGCATTTTATTGGTACCGCCGTGAACAAGAGAAGATGACGCACCACTCCGAGTAACGAGAAGGACAAGCAATGAAACAGTCAGGTCAAGATAAAGGTACGCTGCTGCTGGCGCTGGTTGCTGGCTTATCGATCAATGGCACATTTGCGGCGCTGTTTAGCTCCATTGTGCCATTCTCCGTATTCCCGATTATTTCGCTGGTGCTGACGGTTTATTGTCTGCATCAACGCTATCAGAACCGCACCATGCCTGTGGGATTGCCGGGCCTGGCCGCCGCCTGTTTTATTCTCGGTGTTCTGCTGTACAGCACCGTGGTACGTGCTGAATATCCGGATATTGGCTCTAACTTCTTCCCGGCGGTGCTGTCGGTGATTCTGGTGTTCTGGATCGGCTTTAAAGTGCGTAACCGTAAACAGGAAATTGTGGAGTAACAGTTGTCGCTGTAGGCCGGATAAGGCAAAGCCGCTATCCGGCAATCTGAACCGGTAGTGCTTATCCGGCCTCCGTTCAGTCTTACTTCTTCGTTAACAGTACTCCGCACTCCATATGGTGCGTATACGGGAACTGATCGAACAGCGCCAGACGTGAAACATTGTGCGTCTGGCTTAACGTTTCCAGATTCTTACACAGCGTCTCCGGATTGCAGGAGATGTACAGAATGCGCGGATACGCCTGCACCATTTTCTCCGTTTCGCTGTCCAGACCGCTGCGCGGTGGGTCAACGAAGATAGTTTCACACTGGTAACTCTTCAGATCGATTCCCTGCAAACGGTTGAACTCGCGAACGCCGTTCATCGCCTGTGTAAACTCTTCGGCCGCCATGCGGATTATTTGTACATTATCAATCTGGTTAGCCGCGATGTTGTACTGCGCAGCAGCCACGGACGGCTTGGCGATTTCCGTCGCCAGTACGCGGTTGAAGTTTTGCGCCAGAGCTAACGAGAAATTGCCATTGCCGCAATACAGCTCCAGCAGATCGCCTTTTGAGCCCCTGGTGACATCAATCGCCCACTCCAACATCTGAATATTCATAGCGGCGTTTGGCTGGGTGAAGCTGTTCTCAACCTGGCGGTAGATAATCTCTTTACCTGCAACCGGCAAGCGTTCGTCAATGTAGTCCTGGTCCAGCTCAATTTTGGTTTTGGTAGCCCGACCAATCAAATGCACGTTCAGGTTTTGCGCCCGCAGCGCATCTCGCAGCGCTTCGGCTTCCTTACGCCATTCATCATCCAGCTTTTTATGGTACAGCATCGAAACCACCGCCTGATCGCTCAGGGTGGTGAGGTAATCAATCTGAAACAGTTTGTGGCGCAGGACGTGGTTGTTGCGAACGCCGTCGATCATTGCCGTCATCAGCGTGTTAATGAGCTCGCTGGCCGCCGGAAAGCTGTCGACGCG
The DNA here is from genome assembly GCF_003818115.1 of Citrobacter youngae. Lineage (GTDB taxonomy): Bacteria > Pseudomonadota > Gammaproteobacteria > Enterobacterales > Enterobacteriaceae > Citrobacter > Citrobacter youngae. The sequence continues at coordinate 88,016 of NZ_RPOI01000025.1, forward strand.
AATACGGTTTTTGGTCTGGCTGTCGAACATGATGTGGTACAGGTCATCACCGTCATGCCACAGGCGGAATTCGGCGCGCATACGGTAATGGCTGACCGGTGAGCGAAACACTTCCGGAGCCTGTGCATAAAATGGCGTCATTAAGCTCTGCAGACGCACTACTTTCTCAGCTAACTGGGCGTCGTACTGTTCTGTCGGAAGGTGTTCGGGGGTCATGATGCGTCCTGAAAAATAAAAGTACGCGGGGATTGTAGGGATTGCTCATCAGATGTCCAGTTATTGATGATTTCCGATATTGTGATATCCGGTCTGGACACCAGGTTGTAACAAACTGTAGCATCCGTTTTCCGGTCCTGTGAGTTAAAAGGGAATCCAGTGTAAATCTGGAGCTGACGCGCAGCGGTAAGGAAAGGTGAAATGAGAGCGTAAAGCAGACACTGCCTGTGGGTGGGAAGTCCTCATTTCTTTTTATTCGGTATCCTGAATAACCTTCCAAGCCCGAAGACCTGCCGGCTAACGTCGCATCTGGTTTTCACTATCGCGTACTATCGGTGGACCTGCGGCATCCTTCTTATATTGTGGATGCTTTACAATGATTAAAAAATCGTTGCTGTTGACGGCGCTTTCCGTCGCGGCATCTTCTGGTTGGGCGCAGGATGCTAGCCCAGATACTCTCGTCGTTACTGCCAACCGTTTTCAGCAGCCCCTAAGTGCAGTACTTGCACCCATCACCGTCGTTACACGTCAGGACATCGATCGCTGGCAATCTACCTCGGTAAACGATGTACTGCGTCGTTTGCCTGGTGTTGATATCGCACAAAGCGGCGGTATGGGGCAAAACTCGTCTATTTTTATTCGCGGCACTAACGCCAGCCATGTTCTGGTGTTGATAGATGGTGTGCGTCTTAATTTAGCGGGAGTTAGCGGCTCGGCCGATCTTAGCCAGTTCCCGGTATCGCTGGTGCAACGTATTGAGTATATCCGCGGGCCGCGTTCCGCTATATATGGTTCGGATGCGATTGGCGGCGTGGTGAATATCATTACTACGCGCGAAAAACCAGGGACGGAACTGACTGCCGGCGTGGGAAGCAATGGGTATCAAAATTACGATATCGCAACCCAACAACAGCTTGGCGAAAATACGCGTGTCACGTTGATGGGCGATTATGCCTACACCAAAGGCTTCGATGTCGTGGCCTACGGTAGCACTGGCGCACAGGCTCAACCGGATAAAGACGGTTTCTTAAGCAAGACGCTGTATGGCGCACTGGAGCACAACTTCTCCGAGACATGGAGCGGGTTTGTTCGTGGTTATGGTTATGATAACCGCACAGATTATGACTCGTATTATTCTCCTGGCTCGGCGCTACTTGATACCCGACAGCTTTATAGCCAGAGCTGGGACGCTGGGTTACGTTTTAATGGCGAGCTGATTCAGTCACAACTGGTTTCGAGCTACAGCCACAGTAAAGACTACAACTATGATCCGAACTATGGCCGCTATGATACCTCGGCCACGTTAGATGATATGAAGCAATACAATGTTCAGTGGTCAAACAGCATAGTTGTTGGCCACGGTAACATTGGTGCAGGCGTGGACTGGCAAAAGCAAACTACGGAACCTGGCACTGGGTATGTTACGGACGGTTACGACCAACGTAATACTGGCCTTTATTTGACGGGATTGCAGCAACTTGGTGACTTCACCTTCGAAGGTGCGGCACGTAGTGATGATAACTCTGAGTTTGGTCGTCATGGTACATGGCAAACCAGTGCCGGATGGGAGTTTATCGAAGGCTATCGTTTCATTGCCTCCTATGGCACATCTTACAAAGCGCCAAATTTGGGTCAGTTGCATGGCTATTACGGCAATGCAAACCTTGATCCCGAAGAGAGTAAGCAGTGGGAAGGGGCGTTTGAAGGGATAACATCAGGGGTTAACTGGCGCGTGTCAGGGTATCGCAACGATATCGATGACATGATCGACTACAACACCCACACTCAGAAGTACTACAACGAAGGCAAAGCGCGTATTAAAGGTATCGAAGCGACTGCAAACTTCGACACCGGGCCGTTGGCGCATACGCTTAGCTACGACTACGTAGATTCGCGTAATGCGATTACCAACGAGCCACTGGCTCGTCGTTCTAAACAGCAGGTGAAATACCAGCTCGACTGGCAGGTCTATGATTTTGACTGGGGCCTGACATATCAATATCTGGGGACGCGATACGATACGGACTACGTTACTTATCAACCGGTAAAAATGGGCGGTGTGAGTTTGTGGGATTTGGCAGTGTCATATCCGATCACCTCACAGCTGACAGTTCGTGGTAAAATCGCCAACCTGTTCGATAAAGATTACGAGACAGTTTATGGCTACCCAACTGCAGGACGGGAATACACCTTGTCTGGCAGCTACACCTTCTGATTCACGTCCCACCGTGCTGGTGTTTGATTCCGGCGTCGGTGGGTTGTCGGTCTACAATGAGATCCGGAATCTCCTGCCGGATCTCCACTATATATATGCTTTCGATAACGTCGCCTTTCCTTATGGTGAGAAAAGCGAAGGGTTTATCGTTGAGCGTGTTGTTGAGATTGTGACTGCAGTTCAGCAACGATATCCCCTCGCACTTGCGGTTATCGCATGCAATACCGCCAGCACGGTGTCACTCCCGGCATTACGTGAAAAGTTCGCTTTTCCGGTTGTCGGTGTGGTGCCTGCGATTAAACCCGCGGCGCGGCTCACGGCGAATGGTATTGTAGGGCTACTGGCGACGCGCGCGACGGTGAAACGCTCGTACACACACGAATTGATTGCGCGCTTTGCTAACGAGTGTCAGATAGCGATGTTGGGATCCGCTGAGTTGGTGGAGCTGGCAGAAGCGAAGCTGCACGGCGAAACAGTTTCTCTGGAAGAGCTGCGCCGTATTCTGCGACCGTGGCTGCGGATGTCGGAACCTCCTGATACGGTGGTCCTTGGATGCACCCATTTCCCTCTATTACAGGAAGAGCTTTTACAGGTCCTGCCCGAGGGGACGAGGCTGGTGGATTCTGGTGCTGCGATTGCGCGTCGAACGGCCTGGTTATTAGAACACGAAGCGCCAGATGCAAAATCGGCCGATGAGAATGTGGCATTTTGCATGGCAATGACAACAGAGGCTGAACAATTATTGCCAGTGTTGCAGCGCTATGGCTTCAAAACGCTCGAAAAACTGGCAATTTAGTCTGTTTTGGTGAAAAAATACGCACTCGGAGAATTATTTTAAATTTCCCCTTGTCAGCCTGAAATAACTCCCTATAATGCGCCTCCACTGACACGGAACAACGGATTACACGCCGCCGGGTCAGCGGAGAAAAGCAAAAATAAATGCTTGACTCTGAATGAGGAAAGCGTAATATACGCCCCCCCCCCCCAACTCGCGACAGAGCGCTAAAGCGCGTCGCAACTGCTCTTTAACAATTTATCAGACAATCTGTGTGGGCACTCGAAGATACGGATTCTTAACGTCGCAAGACGAAAAATGAATACCAAGTCTCTGAGTGAACATACGTAATTCATTACGAAGTTTAATTCACGAGCATCAAACTTAAATTGAAGAGTTTGATCATGGCTCAGATTGAACGCTGGCGGCAGGCCTAACACATGCAAGTCGAACGGTAGCACAGAGGAGCTTGCTCCTTGGGTGACGAGTGGCGGACGGGTGAGTAATGTCTGGGAAACTGCCCGATGGAGGGGGATAACTACTGGAAACGGTAGCTAATACCGCATAACGTCGCAAGACC
>NZ_RPOI01000026.1 GCF_003818115.1 Citrobacter youngae
CGCCTTATCCGGCCTACGGGTGGGTACGCAGCCAACTAACAATAAACTCGACGATGCTGTTTAGATCATTGAGGTCCAGAATCGGCACACCTACATCCAGCGCAACGTCGCTGGCCACCGCAATAGTGTGCTCATCAATAGACAACTCAGCAATGCTGTGCCCTGCCGCTTCACGAAACAGCAATATCTTCGCGACAGGTTCATGCTTAAAGCCTTCAACAAGCACCATATCTAACGTCGAAGCATCCATCCGGCTAACCAGATAGGCCAGGTCCAGTTCGGGCTCTTCAGGTGTTTCAACCATTAACGCCCAACGTTGCTTACTGGCAACCAGCGTTTGCGCCGCTCCGGCTTTGCGTAACTCATAGCTATCTTTACCGGGCTTGTCGACATCCATCTTGTGATGAGTATGCTTAATCAATCCGGGACGTATACCTCTGGCACGTAGTTCCGGGATCAATTTTTTGAGCAGCGTGGTTTTTCCCGTGCCGCTCCATGCCGCAATGGCGAGTAATGGGATCATGATTTTTCCTGCCATTTTGCGAGCTCTTCGGGGGTGTTCACGTTTACGAACGCATCTTTATGATCGCTGAAATCGACAGCATGACCGCCAGCCAGACGCATAAAGACCATAACGCGTCGTTCACCGGACTGAAGATAATCCTGCAGCAAAGGCTGCATAGAGCGGTGCATCAGCGCAATGGTTGGGTGATCTCTTTCACCATCATGCACCCAGACAACCGGTGCAGCTTTGCGCTGTTCCTTCAAACGTGTGACCAGATCGTGAGGAATATAGGGCATATCGCACGGGCAGAATAGAAACCAGTCTCCTGTTTGTTGCAGGAATACCGACAGCATTCCGGCCAGTGGACCAGGATAATCGGCCAATGAATCGGGGATCACTTTCAGGCCGCTTTGCTGGTAAATCTCCCGGTGGCGATTAGCATTGACCACCACGGTTTCGACCTGCAAAGCGAGAATGTCGGCAACATGTCGCCAAAGAGGTTTTCCGTCCAGCTCAAGCAAACCTTTATCGGTTCCGCCCATCCGTCTGGCCTTACCACCTGCCAGCACAACCCCTGTTATTGCACTATCCAGAATCACTGATATCGCCTCTTTTAATGTGGGATTGACCCTGCTAACGTATCCGTATTGAGCCTAAGGAGCACAACCATGAAATGTAAACGTCTGAATGAAGTTATTGAACTCCTCCAGCCAGCCTGGCAGAAAGAACCCGATCTAAACCTGATGCAATTTTTGCAGAAACTGGCGCAAGAGTCAGGTTTTGACGGCGAACTGGCGGATTTAACTGATGACATTCTGATCTATCACCTGAAAATGCGTGACTCGGCGAAAGACGCGGTCATCCCAGGTATTCAGAAAGATTATGAAGAAGATTTTAAAACTGCACTACTCCGCGCACGTGGCGTAATTAAAGAGTAAAAGCTTGTAATCGCCACCACCGAAAGCGCTGCGAAATGATATCCTGAATCATTCGTAGTATTTTCCGGATGATGGGATGAACGACAACGCTTTTAATTTCCAGACGCTACACCCGGATACCATCATGGATGCACTGTTTGAGCAGGGGATCCGGGTGGATTCCGGGCTTACCCCGCTTAACAGCTATGAAAACCGTGTCTATCAATTCCAGGACGAAGACCGTCGACGTTTTGTCGTTAAGTTTTATCGCCCTGAACGTTGGTCTGTCGATCAGATCCAGGAAGAACACCAGTTTGCTCTGGAACTGGTGAGCGATGAAGTCCCGGTCGCTGCGCCGCTAGTACTAAACGGCCAAACGCTGTTAAGTCATCAGGGTTTTCATTATGCGATCTTCCCCAGCGTCGGCGGGCGACAGTTTGAGGCCGACAACATCGATCAGATGGAGGCGGTGGGTCGCTATCTGGGGCGTATGCATCAGACCGGATGCAAGCGTACTTTTGCCTTCCGCCCAACGATTGGCCTTGAAGAGTATCTGACTGAGCCGCGTAACGTTTTTGAACACGCACAGCTAATCCCATCAGGGCAAAAAGCGGCCTTCCTGAAGGCCACGGATGCGCTTATCGCGATCGTTACCGAACGCTGGCATACGCGTTTTACCACGTTACGCCTGCACGGTGATTGTCATGCCGGTAATATTTTGTGGCGCGATGGCCCGATGTTTGTCGATTTAGATGATGCTCGTAATGGTCCGGCTGTTCAGGATTTATGGATGCTTCTCAATGGCGATAAAGCTGAACAACGCATGCAGCTTGAAACCATTATCGAGGCTTATGAAGAGTTTAGTGAGTTCGACATCTCTGAAATCGGACTGATAGAACCTTTACGCGCTATGCGTTTAGTTTATTATCTTGCCTGGCTAATTCGACGTTGGGCTGACCCTGCGTTTCCAAAAAACTTCCCGTGGTTAACCGGGGAAGATTACTGGCATCGTCAGACTGCGACCTTTATTGAGCAGGCAAAAATTCTGCAAGAGCCCCCCTTACAATTAACGCCAATGTATTAATCGGAGAAACTTGAACATGAAAAAAATATGGCTGGCGCTGGCTGGTATGGTTTTAGCTTTTAGCGCATCGGCAGCGCAGTTCCAGGATGGTAAGCAGTACATCACACTGGAAAAGCCTGTTGCGGGTGAACCGCAGGTGTTGGAGTTTTTCTCCTTCTACTGCCCACATTGCTACCAGTTTGAAGAAGTGCTTCACGTGTCTGATAATGTGAAGAAAAAGCTGCCGGAAGGCACCAAGATGACCAAATACCACGTCGAATTTCTGGGGCCTTTGGGTAAAGATCTGACGCAGGCATGGGCGGTTGCTATGGCGCTGGGCGTTGAAGATCAGGTCACTGTTCCGCTGTTTGAAGGGGTTCAGAAAACTCAGACCGTTCAATCTGTTGCAGATATCCGCAAAGTGTTTGTCGACGCAGGTATTAAAGGCGAAGACTATGATGCGGCATGGAACAGCTTCGTGGTGAAATCACTCGTGGCGCAGCAGGAAAAAGCGGCGGCTGACTTGCAGCTGCAGGGCGTGCCGGCGATGTTTGTTAATGGCAAATATCAGGTCAACCCGCAGGGTATGGACACCAGCAGCATGGATATCTTTGTACAACAGTATGCGGATACCGTGAAGTATCTGGTCGGTCAGAAGTAAAAGAAAAGCCGGTCACTGACCGGCTTTTTTATTTGAGGCTTTAATTGCATCGAGCTGCGCGTCTTTCTCACTCCACAGCGTATTTAGCCATAGCTGAAACCGACGCTTGAATCCCTTATCGTTTACGTAATCACCGTGCAACTCTTCATGGATTGGCTCCAGATTCACCCGCACGACAATCCGCGTTAACTTACCGCTCAGCATATCGTAGAACGGTCGGCTGCTGTTTTCCGGATAGCACAACGTGACGTTCAACATTTTATCGAACTGTGACCCCAGGACGTTCAAGGCCATCGCAATACCGGCCGCCTTGGGAGGAAGCAGGTTTTGATAGGGTGAACGGGTTTGCTCGCGTTTTTCTTTGGTAAACCGTGAACCCTCAACAAAATTCACAATGGTTGTTGGATGCGCACGAAATTTCTCGCAGGAACGACGCGTTGTTTCGACATCTTTACCGCGCCGTTCCGGGTGGCGAAGCAGATAACCACGCGAATAGCGTTTCATAAACGGCATATCCAGCGCCCAGCAGGCCAGGCCAATAAAGGGTACCCAGGCTAACTGCTGCTTGAGGAAGTATTTATTCATCGGGATGTGCTTACGGAATAGAACGCAAAGCACAACGATATCAGCCCAGCTGTAATGGTTACAAATGAGCAGATACCAATTTTTCTTGCTAAGACCTTCCAGCCCCTCGATATCCCACTTTAATCGTGGATTAAGGTGCAGCAGTAGCGCCAGACCTTCACACCAGCAATACATCATGAAATTACAGAAGACAGAAACCTTGCGCCAGACGACAGGAATGGGCAAAAGGAGTTTTACAACCCCTGCAAGGATGATCGGCACAGAACAAAAAATCGTGACCAATATGGTCAATACGATACTCAGCAACAGCGTTATCGCAGCGAGTATTCTCGTCATAATTAAATTATTCAAAAGGTTAGCCATAGATAGTGCGCTAAATGAGGCGCAAGGGGCTGATTTTATCAGAAAACGAACCAAATGATGGATCTTCGCTGAATAGAAAAAACAGGAATATCTATCCACATCAGGATATAAGCTGTAAAAATGGAATAAAATGCTGTGTCTTTATTTAATGCTTTGAAATTTATATAAAAAAATTATGAAGTGATAATTTTGTTGCTACATTTAAAGAGCTGAAAATTATTTATTCACAAAGTTATCCACAGCACGCTTTGCGAGCAACGCAGAAGATCTGCAAAAGATTTTCGACAAATGCGGCGAAAAACTCATGTTTTCATCCTGTCTGTGGCATCCTTTACCCATAATCTGATAAACAGGCACGGACATTATGGTTCAGATCCCAGAAAACCCACTTATCCTTGTAGACGGTTCATCTTACCTGTATCGCGCATACCACGCGTTCCCGCCGCTGACGAACAGCGCAGGAGAGCCTACTGGTGCGATGTACGGCGTCCTCAACATGTTGCGTAGCTTGATTCTGCAATATCAACCTACGCATGCAGCGGTGGTATTCGACGCTAAGGGTAAAACCTTCCGTGATGAATTATTCGAACACTACAAGTCGCACCGCCCGCCAATGCCGGACGATTTACGTGCGCAGATTGAACCTCTGCATGCGATGGTAAAAGCGATGGGGCTGCCATTGCTGGCGGTTTCAGGCGTGGAAGCGGACGATGTCATCGGTACGCTGGCACGTGAGGCAGAGAAGGTGGGGCGTCCGGTACTGATTAGCACCGGCGATAAAGATATGGCTCAACTGGTGACGCCGAATATCACCCTCATCAACACTATGACTAATACGATCCTTGGTCCGGATGAGGTCGTAAATAAGTACGGTGTTCCGCCTGAATTGATCATCGATTTCCTGGCGCTGATGGGGGACTCCTCAGATAACATTCCAGGTGTACCAGGCGTGGGTGAAAAAACGGCTCAGGCGTTGCTGCAGGGGCTGGGTGGGTTGGATACTCTCTATGCGGAATCCGACAAAATAGCAGGGCTGAGCTTCCGTGGTGCCAAAACCATGGCAGGCAAACTCGAGCAGAATAAAGAAGTGGCGTATCTCTCGTATAAGCTGGCTACCATCAAAACGGATGTTGAGCTGGAATTAACCTGCGAGCAGCTGGAAGTGCGCCAACCAGCAGCAGAAGAACTGCTGGGCTTGTTTAAACAGTATGAATTCAAGCGTTGGGTTACTGACGTTGAAGCCGGTAAATGGCTACAGGCGAAAGGGACGAAACCGGCAGCTAAACCGCAGGAGACCATCGTTGTCGATGAAACGCCTGAGGAGCCGGCTACGGTTCTTTCGTATGATAACTATGTGACGATTCTGGACGAAGCGACACTGGAAGCGTGGATTGCAAAGCTGAAGAAAGCGCCCGTCTTTGCCTTTGATACTGAAACTGACAGCCTGGACAACATCTCCGCGAATCTGGTTGGCCTGTCTTTTGCCATTGAGCCAGGTGTGGCTGCGTATGTTCCTGTCGCTCATGATTACCTGGATGCCCCCGATCAGATCTCTCGCGACCGCGCGCTGGCGCTCCTGAAGCCGCTGCTGGAAGATGAGAACGCGCATAAAGTTGGGCAAAACCTGAAGTACGATCGCGGTATCCTGGCGAACTATGGCATCGAGCTTCGCGGCATCACCTTTGACACCATGCTCGAATCCTACATTCTTAACAGTGTTGCAGGCCGACACGATATGGACAGCCTGTCAGATCGCTGGCTGAAACATAAAACCATCACCTTTGAAGAGATTGCCGGGAAAGGTAAAAACCAGCTGACCTTTAACCAGATAGCACTGGAAGAGGCCGGGCGCTATGCTGCAGAGGATGCCGATGTTACGCTTCAGTTGCATCTGAAGATGTGGCCAGAACTGCAGCAGCACAAAGGGCCGCTAAATGTTTTCGAAAATATTGATATGCCGCTGGTCCCGGTTCTGTCCCGCGTTGAGCGCAATGGTGTGAAAATCGATCCGGCTGTTCTGCACAAGCATTCAGAAGAGCTGACGCTGCGTTTGAACGAGCTGGAGCAAAAAGCGCACGAGATTGCCGGAGAAGCGTTTAACCTTTCTTCTACCAAGCAGCTGCAAACTATCTTGTTTGAAAAGCAAGGTATTAAGCCGCTGAAGAAAACCCCTGGCGGCGCGCCATCAACGTCAGAAGAGGTGCTGGAAGAGCTCGCGCTGGATTATCCGTTGCCGAAAGTTATCCTGGAATATCGTGGGTTAGCAAAACTTAAGTCGACCTACACGGATAAGCTTCCGTTGATGATTAACAAGAAGACCGGGCGCGTGCACACTTCCTATCATCAGGCAGTTACCGCAACGGGTCGCTTGTCTTCAACGGATCCGAACCTGCAAAACATCCCGGTACGTAATGACGAAGGTCGTCGTATTCGTCAGGCGTTCATTGCGCCAGAAGACTTCGTGATTGTCTCTGCGGACTACTCGCAGATCGAGCTGCGTATCATGGCGCACCTTTCACGTGATAAAGGTCTGCTTACCGCGTTTGCCGAAGGGAAAGATATTCACCGCGCAACGGCGGCAGAAGTCTTTGGTTTACCGCTTGATTCTGTGACCAGCGAGCAACGTCGTAGCGCAAAAGCCATTAACTTTGGTCTGATCTATGGCATGAGCGCCTTCGGCCTGGCGCGTCAGCTGAATATTCCGCGTAAAGAAGCACAGAAGTACATGGATCTCTACTTCGAGCGCTACCCTGGCGTGCTGGAATATATGGAACGAACGCGTGCACAGGCAAAAGAGCAGGGTTACGTTGAAACGCTGGAAGGTCGTCGCCTCTATTTACCGGACATTAAATCCAGTAATGGCGCTCGCCGCGCCGGTGCAGAACGCGCGGCAATTAACGCCCCGATGCAGGGTACTGCCGCAGACATTATCAAACGAGCGATGATTGCGGTGGACAGATGGCTGCAAACCGAGCAACCGCGTGTGCGTATGATCATGCAGGTGCACGATGAACTGGTGTTTGAAGTGCATAAAGATGACCTCGAAAGCGTCTCGAAAAAGATCCATCAGCTGATGGAAAACGAGACGCAAATTGATGTGCCATTGCTGGTGGAAGTCGGTAGTGGTGAGAACTGGGATCAGGCGCACTAAGGGTTTACTGAATAACGGCTCTTTTTCGTAACTAAGCAACATAAGATAGAGCTTTTTGTGATGTCCATTAGAATTCCCTATGTAAGGAATGAAAAAAAATTACAAAAAGTGCTTTCTGAGCTGCTTAAAAAAGAGTAAAGTTACTCACGTAGGGTACAGAGGTAAGATGTTCTATCTTTCAGACCTTTTACTTCACGTAATCGGATTTGGCTGAATATTTTAGCCGCCCCAGTCAGTAATGACTGGGGCGTTTTTTATTGTGCGAAAGAAAAGTTTTGTACATGCTGTAGGCCGGATAAGACGCGCAGCGGCGCCATCCGGCAATACGGTGGGTTATTCCCCGTCCTGCATCTCTTCAATCGGCGCCAGCTCACTAAACCAGCTATCCAGCTTCTGCCGCAGTTTGTCCACACCCAGCTTTTTCAGTGATGAAAATGCTTCTACCTGCACATCACCGTTAAATGCCAGTACGGCTTCACGTACCATATTCAGCTGCGCTTTGCGTGCGCCGCTGGCCAGCTTGTCTGCTTTAGTCAGCAGCACCAGAACCTGAACGTTGCTCTCCACAGCCCACAGGATCATCTGCTGGTCGAGATCTTTTAGCGGGTGGCGAATATCCATCAATACCACCAGACCTTGCAGGCTCTGGCGTTTTTCCAGGTATTCGGCCAGTGCGCGCTGCCATTTACGTTTCATCTCTTCCGGGACTTCGGCATAACCATAACCAGGCAGGTCGACCAGGCGTTTACCGTCCACAACTTCAAACAGGTTGATGAGCTGAGTACGGCCTGGAGTTTTAGAGGTACGCGCCAGACTCTTTTGATTGGTCAGGGTATTTAGCGCACTGGATTTGCCTGCGTTGGAACGGCCAGCAAAAGCCACTTCGATTCCCGTATCGGAAGGTAAATGGCGAATATCAGGCGCACTCATCACAAAATGCGTCTGTTGATAATTCAAGTTAGTCAACGTGGTCGTCTCCATCAATCAAGGCTTTGCAGCGATTATACCTGAACACCAGCAAAAGGCTGGTTTTTCGACGAGTGGGCTGTGTAAGTCAAAACCTCGCACTTTGTGAGACATTGCCGATAGTTTCTATACGAGATGACAGAGCATAAAATAGACTAATTCAAATAAATCATGTAATTACTGACGGGTTAAATTCTGAAAAGTTGAAATTGTTACCCAGGTTACTTGTACGTTTAAACCAAAACGGTAAAGTAGCGTCCATAGCGAGGAAGCTGACAGGATAAACGACTCAGGATGAGGGTCAGGAGCGCCAGGAGGCGAAGACACAGGATTGTCAGGAAGACAAACGTCCGGAGACGTTAATAAAAGGAAATGGAAACAACACGGAATGTTAGAGGCTAAGGGAAAAACAGGGTGTGTTGATAGCCAACAGGGATAGTAGAGCCCGTAAGGGTTGAGAGTCAGGAAAAAAGGCGACAGATTACTCTGTCGCCTTTTTTCTTTATTTCTGCTAGATTCCGGCGCAATTATATACTGAATAAATACAGCCAAAGACGAATCATGATGAAACCAACTTCTACACCACGCGGTAAAGGTCCTGCAAAAGCGCGTCGTAAAACACGCGAAGAAATTAACCAGGAAGCTCGCGACCGTAAGCGCCAGAAAAAACACCGTGGTCATGCGGCGGGTAGCCGTGCGTCCGGTAGCGAAGGCGGTTCTGGTGGCGGAAACCAAAACAAGCAAAAAGATCCTCGTATTGGCAGCAAAAACCCCATTCCATTGGGCGTGACCGAAAAAGTCACCAAACAGCACAAACCGAAGAGTGAGAAACCTATGCTTTCACCACAGGCTGAGTTGGATTTACTGGAAACGGATGAGCGCCTGGATGCGCTGCTGGAGCGTCTTGAAGCAGGAGAAACCCTGAGCGCGGAAGATCAGGCCTGGGTTGATGCCAAGCTGGACCGCATCGATGAGCTGATGCAAAAGCTGGGTCTTTCTTACGATGACGAGGAAGAAGAGGAAGAGGAAGAAAAGCAGGAAGACATGATGCGCCTGCTGAAAGGCGGCAACTAACGGTTTTACACCGTGGGTCTTCCCGTCCTGCTTATAACCCTTCCGGTTATATGTTATCTGGTGTGGTTATTCGTTAAACTACAGCGGTTGTCGCGGCGACAGAAGTGGCTGCGCAACCGGCTCATCACCCGCACTGGGGTTAAGCCGGTACGCCGTACCCGCCAGAGACGCCATCGGAAGGAGTGAGCATGTCAGAGCAGCTAATAGACTGGGACCTGGCCCTGATCCAGAAATATAACTATTCCGGGCCACGATATACCTCGTACCCGACCGCGCTGGAGTTTTCTGAAGACTACGGCACAGAAGCATTTCTAAAGGCCGTGGCGCGTTATCCTGAGCGTCCGCTCTCGCTATACGTTCACATCCCGTTCTGCCACAAACTGTGCTACTTCTGTGGCTGCAACAAGATTGTGACTCGCCAGCAGCATAAAGCCGATCAATACCTCGATGCCCTGGAACAAGAAATCATTCACCGCGCTCCGCTGTTCGTCGGACGCCATGTCAGCCAACTGCATTGGGGCGGCGGTACGCCAACTTACTTAAATAAAGCGCAAATCAGCCGTTTGATGTCGCTGCTGCGTGGTAACTTCAACTTTAACGATGACGCCGAAATCTCGATCGAAGTTGATCCGCGCGAAATTGAGCTGGATGTCCTTGATCATTTACGTGCTGAAGGTTTTAACCGCCTGAGCATGGGGGTACAGGACTTCAACAAAGAAGTTCAGCGCCTGGTGAACCGTGAGCAGGATGAGGAATTTATCTTTGCGCTGCTGAATCATGCGCGGGAGATTGGCTTTACCTCAACAAATATTGATCTGATTTATGGCCTGCCAAAACAGACACCGGAAAGTTTCGCCTTCACCCTGAAACGCGTGTCTGAGCTGAATCCAGACCGTCTGAGCGTCTTTAACTACGCGCACCTGCCAACGCTGTTTGCTGCCCAACGCAAGATTAAAGATGCTGACCTGCCCAGCGCGCAGCAGAAGCTGGATATTCTGCAGGAGACCATCTCTTCACTGACCGAAACGGGTTATCAGTTCATTGGGATGGATCACTTTGCCCGCCCGGATGATGAACTGGCCATTGCTCAACGCAAAGGTGTGCTGCACCGTAATTTCCAGGGTTATACCACCCAGGGCGATACTGATTTACTGGGGATGGGCGTATCGGCTATCAGCATGATTGGCGACAGCTACGCGCAGAACCAGAAAGAGCTGAAGCACTATTACCAGCAGGTCGACGAGCAAGGGAACGCACTGTGGCGCGGAATTACGCTGACCCGCGACGACTGCATTCGTCGGGATGTTATTAAGCTTTTGATCTGCAACTTCCGCCTCGACTATGCCGCCGTGGAACAGCAATGGGATCTCAACTTCGCTGATTATTTTGCCGAAGACCTGAAACTGCTGGCACCACTGGCGAAAGATGGGCTGGTGGATGTGGATGAGAAGGGGATTCAGGTTACGCCGAAGGGGCGCCTGCTGATCCGTAATATTTGCATGTGCTTTGATGCATATCTGCGCCAGAAAGCGCGGATGCAGCAGTTCTCCCGCGTCATTTAACCGGGTTGCCCGGTGGCGCTACGCTTACCGGGCCTACACGTCGCGATAATCTGTAGGCCGGATAAGCGTTAGCGCCATCCGGCGCGCCTTCAGCTAAACAGCCCAACCAGCGCCGCACACAGCACTGCGGCAACCGCAGTTTGTGGCGTGTGGCTGTCGACTGAGCCGCTCGATAGCAGATTAATGATTGATTCCAGCATGATGACTTCCCCCCGTTTGCCGGGCACGATCATACTTAACTCATCGGAACAGTAAAGCGCAAAATAGCAGCAGTTTGCGCTCAATGATCAATCTTTACACAGTGACGAATCGTCACTCCATTCCGAGCTCTTTTAACTTACGCGTCAAGGTATTACGGCCCCAGCCAAGCAGGCGTGCGGCTTCCTGTTTGTGCCCCTGGGTATGACGTAGCGCGGTGGTCAACAGCGTGCGCTCCATCTCCGGTTGAGCCTCAGAAAGCAGGTTTTGATGACCGGAACGCAAGGCACGGTCTGCCCACTGTGCCAAGAGGGTTGCCCAGCTGTCCGGCTGCATGTGTGAAGGCGCATTGGGCACGCTGGCTTCAAACAGTTCGGCCGGTAAGTCCTGAATCAGCACTTCCTGCCCGGCGGCCATGACGGTTAACCAGCGGCAGGTGTTCTCAAGCTGACGCACGTTACCCGGCCAGGCCAGACGGGTCAGCGCCGCCTCGGTTTCCGGGTGTAATTGTTTGGCTTCAACGCCCAGTTCGCGCGCGGCCTCCTGCAGGAAATGACGTGCCAGACGGGGGATATCTTCCCGACGTTCACGCAGCGGCGGCAGATGCACGCGGATGACGTTCAGACGATGGAATAAGTCTTCGCGGAATTTGCCTTCCTGTACGCGCAGTTCCAGATTCTGGTGCGTGGCGGCGATGATACGTACGTCCACCTTCACGGGCGCATAGCCGCCAACGCGATAAAATTGCCCGTCGGCTAATACGCGCAGTAAACGCGTTTGCACGTCCAGCGGCATATCACCTATTTCATCGAGAAATAGCGTACCGCCGTCAGCCTGTTCAAAGCGCCCCTGGCGAATCGTATTTGCCCCGGTAAACGCCCCTTTTTCATGGCCAAACAGCTCAGACTCGATCAAATCTTTCGGAATAGCCGCCATGTTCAGCGCGATAAAGGGCGCTTTGACGCGCGGGCTATGACGATGCAACGCATGGGCGACCAGCTCTTTACCGGTCCCGGACTCTCCGTTAATCAATACGCTGATTGACGACCGGGACAGTCGGCCAATTATGCGAAAGACATCCTGCATTGCCGGCGCTTCGCCGATGATGTCAGTTGTTGGGCCGTTGATCTGAATATTGCGCGGTTGCTGCTGTTCCTGATAATGGCTGATGGCACGTTCGACCAGCGCCACGGCTTCATCGATATCAAAAGGTTTGGGCAGATAATCAAACGCCCCTTGCTGGTAGGCGCTGACGGCAGCATCCAGATCGGAGTGTGCGGTCATTATGATGACCGGAAGCATCGGATGCCGCGCTTTGATCTGTTTTAACAGCGTCAGACCGTCCATGCCCGGCATGCGAATATCCGACAACAGTACGTCAGGCGTTTTGCTGGCCAGCGCGTCCAGCACCTCTTTACCACTTTCAAATGTGGTACAGCTTAGCCCTGCCCCTGCGAGCGCACGTTCAAGCACCCAACGGATGGAACTATCGTCATCAACGACCCAGACTATTCCTCGTTGCATAAACGTCACCTTTATTTCCTGATAGGCAGGTAAACCGAGAACTCGGTATGACCCGGCCAACTGGTAAATTCAATTTTGCCGGAATGTTGATCAATCAAATTACGGGCGATGGATAATCCAAGCCCGGTACCGCCTTCGCGACCGCTGACCATTGGGTAGAACAGCGTGTCCTGCAAATGCGAGGGAATACCCGGACCGTTATCCTCAACATCAATCCGTGCCGCCAGGCGATAACGTACGCCGTGCAGCGTGAGCTGAAACGCGGTGCGGGTACGCAGAATGATCTCACCGCCTTCCGGTCCCAACGCCTGTAAAGCATTGCGCACGATGTTTAACAGAACCTGCTCGATCTGGTCTGGATCGTGCAGTAATTCGGGCAGACTCGGGTCGTAATCACGAATCAGCGTGACGTTTTCCGGGAGCTCCATTGAGACCAGCGCCACCACGCGCTCCGCCACCTTGTGAATACTTTCCGTGACATGCATGCCAGGCTGTTGTGGTCCCAGCAGACGGTCGACCAGATTACGCAGGCGGTCGGCCTGCTCAATAATGACTTTGGTATATTCGGTCAGCGCCGGGTCCGGAAGCGCTTTGCTGAGTAGCTGCGCTGCGCCGCGTAATCCACCTAAAGGGTTCTTGATTTCGTGCGCCAGACCGCGCACCAGATCGCGGGCGGCAATCTGCTGGGCGTGCTGGAGCTGCTCCTGACTCAGACGGCGCTGGTTATCCATTGGCGCCATCTCCAGCAGGATAAGGCCATCAGGCAGCCTCTGAGCGGTCACTGAGAGGATATGTGAGTGGCTGTCTATCACCAGCGTCACTTCGTTATCCGTAAATCCCTGGCCTGCTTCCAGGCTCTCTCGCATCAGTCCGATGTTTAAGGAGAAATAACTCAACAGATCGGGAAGCGGTGTACCAAACAGTTTGCGGGAGCTTTGGGCGAGCAGCTGCTGTGCCGCCGGGTTGGCGTAATGCACCGCCAGCTCATCGTCGACGAGTAAGATGCTGTTGATTAAAGAATTGAGGATCTGCCCAGCATCGGGCAGCGTGCCGGTTGCCATTCAGCAGTCTCCTGAAAAGTGTTGCACCAATTTAGTGCATTATAGCTTTTTACATCAAAAAAGCGCGAGAAAGCAGGTTGTTAGTGGAGAAAAAAGCCCATCCTGGGATGGGCTAAAAGTTCCACGGCAACTAAAACCTTCGTCTTTCTCCCGACAGCTGTGTTGGCTGCTTTCGCTCACCCCAGTCACTTACTTATGTAAGCTCCCGGGGATTCACTCAATTGCTGCCTTGCTGTAGCAAGAAATCCATTGGTTATTACATCCTCTGCACGTTTTTATGTGAGAGTGTAAAAGTTAAATTAAACGCTGTAGTACAGCTCAAACTCTACCGGGTGCGGAGTCATACGCACACGGTCATCTTCTTCGCGACGCAGCGTAATGTACGCATCGATCGCTTCATTGGTGAACACGCCGCCTGCAGTCAGGAACTCACGGTCCAGATCCAGTTCTTTCAGTGCTTCTTCCAGAGAACCAGCAACCTGTGGGATCTCTTTCGCTTCTTCCGGCGGCAGGTCATACAGGTTTTTGTCCATGGCTTCGCCCGGGTGGATCTTGTTCTTGATACCGTCAAGACCAGCCATCAGCAGCGCTGCGAAGCACAGGTACGGGTTAGCAGCCGGATCCGGGAAACGCACTTCGATACGACGCGCTTTCGGAGAAGCAACTACCGGAATACGGATAGAAGCAGAACGGTTACGGGCAGAGTAAGCCAGCATTACCGGCGCTTCGTAGCCTGGGACCAGACGCTTATAGGAGTTGGTGGTCGGGTTAGCCAGGGCGTTGATCGCTTTAGCGTGTTTGATTACGCCGCCGATGTAGAACAGCGCCTGCTCAGACAGACCCGCATATTTGTCGCCAGAGAACAGGTTTACGCCGTTCTTGGACAGGGACATGTGGCAGTGCATACCGGAGCCGTTATCACCGAACATCGGTTTTGGCATAAAGGTCGCGGTTTTACCGAAACGGTGCGCAACGTTGTGCACAACGTATTTGTAGATCTGAATTTCGTCCGCTTTTTTGGTCATGGTGTTAAAGCGGGTCGCGATTTCGTTCTGGCCAGCGGTCGCCACTTCGTGGTGATGCGCTTCAACAACCAGGCCCATCTCTTCCATGATCAGACACATGGTAGAACGGATGTCCTGAGAAGAATCTACCGGAGGAACCGGGAAGTAACCGCCTTTCACGCCAGGACGGTGACCTTTGTTACCACCTTCGTATTTGGTGGAGGAGTTCCATGCGCCTTCGATGTCATCGATAGCCACGTGGGAACCGGAAATAGACGCGCCGAAACGGATGTCGTCAAACAGGAAGAATTCTGGCTCTGGCCCGAACAGAACGGTGTCTGCGATGCCGGTAGAACGCAGATACTCTTCAGCGCGTTTTGCGATGGAGCGCGGGTCGCGGTCATAGCCCTGCAGCGTACCGGGTTCCAGGATATCGCAACGGATGATCAGGGTAGACTCTTCATAGAACGGGTCGATGAGTGCAGTCGACGCATCTGGCATCAGAACCATGTCTGATTCGTTAATGCCTTTCCAGCCACCGATTGAGGAGCCGTCAAACATTTTGCCTTCTTCAAAGAATTCGGCATTTACCTGATGAGCAGGAATAGTGACGTGCTGTTCTTTACCTTTGGTATCAGTGAAGCGCAAATCAACAAACTTCACTTCGTGTTCGTTCAGCATCGTCAAAACGTGTTCAGCGGACATACTTACTCTCCCGGATTGGTCATGGTCGTCGTGGTAACGAAGTCTTCAATTCTGCAAAAATTGGCCGTGTCGCCGTAAAAAATATAAAGCGAAATCTGTGCCAACTTTTAAATTGCCCCTAAAAGGCGTTATCATGCGCACTATCGTGCAAAGGGGCTGCACCATGAAGGTTGTATTGCACCATTATAGTGCTTTAATGTGAACATTAAGCACCATATTGGTGCAAAGCATGTCAGATTACCCCTTTTAACGCTCCGTGAATGTGATCACAAAGAAACTCTGCAATACTTGTTTGCGGAGGATGTTTGTGATCCTGTTTTGTACTGCGATTAATCCGTGTACAATAACGCGCTATTTCTAAAATGCCTGAGGCAAAGTTGTGATCGAAAATTTGCGTAACATCGCCATCATCGCGCACGTAGACCATGGTAAAACGACCCTGGTAGACAAGCTGCTCCAACAATCCGGTACGTTCGATGCACGTGCTGAAACCCAAGAGCGCGTGATGGACTCCAACGATTTGGAGAAAGAGCGTGGGATTACCATCCTCGCTAAAAACACCGCTATCAAATGGAATGACTACCGCATCAACATCGTTGATACCCCGGGGCACGCCGACTTCGGTGGTGAAGTTGAACGTGTAATGTCCATGGTCGACTCCGTGCTGCTGGTGGTGGATGCAATGGATGGTCCGATGCCGCAGACGCGCTTCGTGACCAAAAAAGCCTTTGCCCATGGCCTGAAGCCAATTGTTGTTATCAACAAAGTTGACCGTCCTGGCGCGCGTCCTGACTGGGTTGTTGATCAGGTATTCGACCTGTTCGTTAACCTCGACGCTACCGACGAACAGCTGGACTTCCCGATCGTTTACGCTTCCGCGCTGAACGGTATCGCAGGTCTGGATCACGAAGATATGGCTGAAGACATGACTCCGCTGTATCAGACTATCGTTGATCGTGTACCGGCTCCGAACGTAGATCTTGATGGCCCGTTGCAGATGCAAATCTCTCAGCTGGACTACAACAACTACGTTGGCGTAATCGGCATCGGCCGCATTAAACGCGGTAAAGTTAAACCGAACCAGCAGATCACTATCATTGATAGCGAAGGCAAAACCCGTAACGGTAAAGTCGGTAAAGTTCTGACTCATCTGGGTCTGGAACGTATCGAGAGCGATATTGCCGAAGCTGGCGATATCATCGCGATCACCGGTCTGGGCGAACTGAACATCTCCGACACCATCTGCGATCCGCAGAACGTCGAAGCGCTGCCGGCTCTGTCCGTTGATGAACCGACCGTAACCATGTTCTTCTGCGTAAACACCTCTCCGTTCTGTGGTAAAGAAGGTAAATATGTTACCTCTCGTCAGATCCTTGACCGCCTGAACAAAGAGCTGGTGCACAACGTTGCGCTGCGCGTTGAAGAAACCGAAGATGCGGATGCGTTCCGCGTATCCGGTCGTGGTGAGCTGCACCTGTCTGTTCTGATTGAAAACATGCGTCGTGAAGGTTTCGAAATGGCGGTTTCCCGTCCGAAAGTTATCTTCCGCGAAATCGATGGCCGTAAACAAGAGCCATTCGAAAACGTAACGCTGGACGTCGAAGAGCAGCACCAGGGTTCTGTCATGCAGGCTCTGGGTGAGCGTAAAGGCGACCTGAAAAACATGAATCCAGATGGCAAAGGCCGCGTACGTCTTGACTACGTGATCCCAAGCCGTGGTCTGATCGGCTTCCGTTCAGAATTCATGACCATGACTTCCGGTACCGGTCTGCTGTACTCCACCTTCAGCCACTACGACGATGTTCGTGCGGGTGATGTGGGTCAGCGTCAGAACGGCGTACTGATCTCCAACGGCCAGGGTAAAGCAGTTGCGTTCGCACTGTTCAGCCTGCAGGACCGCGGTAAGCTGTTCCTGGGTCACGGTGCTGAAGTTTACGAAGGCCAGATCATCGGTATTCACAGCCGCTCTAACGACCTGACTGTAAACTGCCTGACCGGTAAGAAACTGACCAACATGCGTGCGTCCGGTACTGACGAAGCAACGGTTCTGGTTCCGCCGGTTAAGATGACTCTGGAGCAGGCTCTGGAATTCATCGATGACGACGAACTGGTAGAAGTTACTCCAACCTCTATCCGTATTCGTAAGCGTCACCTGACTGAAAACGATCGTCGCCGTGCAATGCGTGGCGCGAAAGAAGAGTAATTAACGCTCTTTCTCAGGTAAGCATAAAAAAGCCGCTGATTATCAGCGGCTTTTTTTATCATCAGCAGCATCAGAAGAAATACTTTGCCCCAACACGAATCTGGTTTTGTTCGCGATGATAGGGTTCAACATTGCGATCTAACCAGCGTAATTCCAGGTAGGGCAACCAGTGTTCATTGATCCGATATTTAAAGGTATTGGTAATTTCCCAGTGATGATCTTTTCCGTTGCTGCTATTGAAGTCATTGACTCGCATAAAATAGTGCGGTTCAAAGGTATAGGAAAATTTATCGGTAATGGCAAAGTTCCAGTAGTTACCTATTTCATAGGTATCATTATTATCCAGGTCGCCGTTCAGGTCGGTTGAACTGTAGTTATTATGGTTATATCGATTACGCACGGTAAGATTAAACCATGGTGTAAATTTATAGTTAACATCCAGATAAACAGCACCGCCTGAGCCAATACTCTTATCGTTTATTAACCCGCCTGGCTGGATTGTTAATTTATCTGTCGGTTTAAATAACGGATACCAGCCCTCTATTTCGTTATAGCCGTGTTTTAGCTCATCCTTGCGTTGCATCGTGTAGGTGTTGGTGAGCATGATGCCCGCACCCATATCAGAGTTATAGCCGACGCGCATCATGACCTCTATTTGATCTGACGCCAGGTTATATGCTTCGCGGTTTTCTACATAGGCTCCAGCGAAAGCAGAGGTTGATACCACAGAGGATAAGAGAATTATTGTCGTTAATTTTTTCATGATAAATCCATTTTTTAAGCGTAGGGAGGCCGCCATCCATTAGGATGGAATAGGCGGCTATTATTTTTATACGTTTACAGCAGAGGTATTCTTTTTATTGGTAACCGGGTCTGGTTGGATATTATTTTTCTTCCGTTGGCTGATTTCCTCAATAATAAAAGCAAAACGTGTTTCGTTGAGCTTATAAAAGAAGCCCATCGTGAGTGCTGCAATAATTGCAAGTCCGCAAGGCCAGAGAAAAATAAGTTGACGCAAACCGAGCAGGGTAGCATCGCTCTGGACTATGTTGGGGATATAACCGATTTGTGTCAGCATAATCCCAGGCAGGAAGCCTGCGAGCGCCGCGGAAATTTTGCGTGAAAAGGTATAGCCCGTATATACCGAGCCTTCCGCACGGATCCCCGTCTTCCATTCGCCATAATCGACCGTATCTGGAACCAGCGCCCAGTTCAGGCTGTTAACAAAAGCGGTTCCGAAGAAGGCCATGCAAGAAAACATCACGAATAAAAATGACGTGCTGCCCCAGAAAAAGTTCAGCACATCGCCGATTGCCCATAGCGCCAGACCGCCAAGGTAAACCTGCTTTTTACCAAAACGTTTTACGGCTGCGGGCACCAGCAGTACCCCAAGCAGAATGCACCCCATGCTGAAGAAACCCATCCACGACAGCAGATGTATATCGTTGAGCACGTACTGGGTGTAATACACCTGAATTGCCAGCTTAATGTTGAATGCCGCCAGCGTGCACAGGTTGGCGACACACAGCACCAGCAGCGGAGGGTTACGGAAAATGGCGCAAAACGACTTGAGAATACTGGGTTTATGGTGATCCGGCACGATTTCGATATAGCGTTCCTTCACACCGCTAAAGCACCACCACATACTGAACAGTCCGCAGACAGAGAAGAGCAGTGCGGCAATCAGATAACCCAGCGAAGGCGAACTGACAAATAGCGCCTGAATCGGCATAAAGCCAACGGTACACAGTAACAGACCTACGGTAGCGCCGCCCTGACGCCAGGCGGCGAGCTGAGCGCGTTCATGTGGATTTTTAGTAATTGCAGGCACCATCGCGCCGTAGGAACAGTTCATCAGGCTATAGAACAGGCCGAACAGCATGAACAACACCGTTGCCAGCCCGGTTTTCACCGTCAGCGTAAAGCCTGTCGCTAAAAACTGCGCGCTGGCGACGACGGCGACAGGAAATGACGCATACAAAATAAAGGGTCTGAATTTCCCCTTTGCGCCAATATTACGCCTTGAGTCCAGCAACACGCCGGTCAGAATATCGGTGAAGGCGGTGAAGAACTTCGCTACTAAAAAGATAATCCCACCGTACCAGGCCGGCATCCCTAGTTCATCGGTATAAAATTTAAGCAGATACAGCGTGCCGATACACAGCATCAAATTTGAGCCGAAGTCACCCACTCCGTAGGCGAATTTTTCACGTAGGCTCAGTTTTAGCGTTAGCGGATCATGAAAAGACATAATCGCTCCTCAATAGCGCCCCGTAGAGCGCTATTCATTATTATTATCAAACGGTTTGTTTACGCGCTTCTATCTCTTCAACGATGCGGACATACATCTTCTCGTTAAGGTTGTAGAAACAGCCCATAGCTACAATGGTGATCACCGCCAACGCGCAGGGATAAATAAAGATCAGCTGGCGCAATCCTTCGACCGTACTGGCAGATTGCACTACGTTGGGGACATAGCCGATTTGCGTTAGCATCCAGCCGGGGAAGAATCCCGCCAGCGCTTGTGACACTTTACGAAAGAAAGTGAAGCCGGTGTATACCGTTCCTTCCGAACGAACGCCGGTACGCCATTCGCCATATTCCACCGTGTCGGAGACCAGCGCCCAGTTCAGGCTGTTGACGAATGCTGAGCCGAAGAATGCCAGACAGGAGAAGGTGACAAAGCTGACTGAGCCGCCGCCAAAGAAGTAGTTCAGCAGATCACCCGCGACCCAGATCAGCAAACCGCCGATGTAGACCTTTTTCTTGCCGAAACGCCTGACCATTCCCGGCATTAAGAAGACGCCGATGAAGATACAGCCCATGCTGAAAAAGCCCATCCAGGAAAGGAGGATCGGGTCGTTCAGTACGTACTGGGTGTAATAGACCTGAATCGCCAGCTTGACGTTAAACGCGCCAAGTGTGCAAAGGTTGGCAACGCACAGAATAAACAGCGGGCGGTTACCTGCGATGGCGCGGAAGGATTGCAGCAATCCCGGTTTTTGCGCGGCATCAACGGGTTTCACTTCCACGTAGCGTTCTTTTACCCCGGCATAGCACAGCCACATGAACAGCAGGCCGAACAGAGAGAACAAGGTGGCGGCGAAGATATAGCCCAACTGAGAGTTGCCTTCGATCAGGTTCATTACTGGCACAAAACCGACGGTGCACAGCAGCAGGCCAAGAGTGGCTCCGCCCTGTCGCCAGGCAGCCAGCGAGGCGCGTTCGTCCGGGTTTTTGGTGATCGCGGGGACCATCGCACCGTAAGAGCAGTTCATCATACTGAAGAACAGTCCGTACAGCATAAACAGTACCGTTGCCATCACCGTTTTACCGGTGACTTCAAATGGTGTACCGACAAAGTTCGCAATCGCCAGCAGCGTCACTGGAAATGCGGCATACAGAACGAACGGGCGGAATTTGCCTTTCGGGCCGATTTTGCGGCGCGAGTCGAGCATAACCCCAGTCCCCATATCGGTAAACGCGGTAAAAAACTTGGCGATAAGGAAAATGATACCGCCATAAGTTCCAGGTAAACCAAGAACATCGGTATAAAACTTGAGTAAATAGAGCGTACCTATGTCCAGCAGGATATTGGAACCTAAATCACCCATCCCATAGGCGAGTTTTTCTTTGAACGGCAAGCGTAGGGTTGCCGGATTAGAAGAGGTCTGACTCATTATTATTCTCCATGTGCCCGTGAGTCTCCCCACGGGCGAGCCGTATTAGATGTTGCGTAAAGTGGCAAACAGTGACGCCC
The DNA here is from genome assembly GCF_003818115.1 of Citrobacter youngae. GTDB lineage: Bacteria > Pseudomonadota > Gammaproteobacteria > Enterobacterales > Enterobacteriaceae > Citrobacter > Citrobacter youngae. Next base: position 21,303 of record NZ_RPOI01000026.1, read on the forward strand.
ATTCACTCTTCGCGCGATAAAACACCGGAGGCTTGCCAATAGGCGCATCCACGGTAATTTCACCGCCCTGGTAAGTTTCCCCGGTCCAGACATTTATCCAGCTATCTTCCGGCAGATACAGGGTCCAGTCGGACTTGCCTTGTTCGTGAACCGGCGCAACCAGCAGATCTTGTCCCAGCAGATACTGATATTTCAGGGTATAGGTCCGCGCATCGTCTTCGTAATGCAGGAACAGCGGGCGCATCACCGGCAGACCGGTAGCGCTGTTTTGCGCGACGGCCTGTTTGAGATACGGTTTCAGGGTGGTAAACACGGTGGTCATTTGTGCAAAGTGGGCGATGGTTTCAGCATCACCATCAAACTGCCAGTTATCGCCTGGGCGGTTACCTTCGTGGGTGCGCATCATCGGCGTGAAGGCGCTGAAGTCACACCAGCGCAGCAGCAGTTCTTTGCTGCGTTTCATGTCAAACAGGGTGGTGTAGCCGCCGATATCGCTGTGGTGCAGACCGTGACCGGTCATCGCCAGCGACAGCGCCGCAGGAACGACGGAAGCCAGACCGTCGTCAAGGCTCCAGTCCACGTTCTGATCGCCCGCCCACATCATGGTGGAGTATTTCTGGCTGCCGGTGTAACCCGCACGCATAAAGAACAGGATCTCGCCGAGTTTGCCGGTCTCCTGTAGCGCTTCGTAGTTACATTTCGCCCACAGTGCGGGCCAGGCGTTGTGCATGATCTCGGCGCTGACGCCGTTGTGCAGATACGTATCTGTCGGCAGGTATTCGCCAAAATCCGCCATCCAGCCGCCGCAGCCCAGTTCGATCATGTTTTTCTTGATGACCTCTTTGAACCAGTCGTAGGCTTCCGGGTTGGTCAGATCGACCACGCCGCCGTAAAACTCGCCAAACTCTACGAGGTAATCGCCGCCGGATGCATCTTTCGCCAGATAACCGTGTTTGGCCGCTTCGGCACAGAGATCTTTATCGCTGGCAACATACGGGTTGATGTAGGAGAGGAACTGCACGCCTTCTTCTTTCCACTGCTTAATACGGCTATCCAACTGCGGATAATTGTCGCTGTTCCATTTCCAGTTCCACATCACGCGCTTGCCAAAGGAGGTCATGCGGATCCCGGACCAGTCCTGCGCCCAGATGCCGTTTACTTTCACGCCTGCGTTACGCATGGTGTCCAGTTTGCTCTGGCAAACCTCAGTACCGCCCTGAATACCGAGCGTGACGCCATCGTAGATCCAGTCCGGCAGCTCCGGCTGACGACCCAGCAGAGCAGTCAGTTTTTCCAGCAGAGAGATGTAGGTGTCAGCGCACTCAAAACGCAGGGTGGTTTTGTCCTCCCACAGCGCCAGTTCATGATACTCCGGCGCGCTGAAGTCGAAATTCATATAGCAGCTGTTATCAACGTGGCAGTAGTACTTCTGCGTGCTGACGAAGGTCGGTTGTGGGAAGAAGGTCCAGTAGTAGTCGCCACCGGCGTTCTCTTTACAGTCGGCTTGCCAGGTGACATAGCTGTTTTTGTTGCGGCCCACGCCCTGTTCGCTGGTCCACAGCGGGAACGGCTTACCGCGTAAGTCGAAATAAGAGAACTGTTCGCCGCAGCCGTAAATATGATCGTCCGGGTTAGCGGCCAGACGTAGCCAGATGCGGTTATGGTTGAGATCGCCGTTGTGCAGATCCAGCTTCAGGCGGCCCAGTTCATCGGTGGAAATATGCAGCGTGGCGTTGATGGTATCACCGCGGCTGAAATGCACCCGCCAGCCGTCAGGCGACTCGCTGACCGTGGCGTCGGTCAGGGCAATTTTCTCATTGAGCTTGTCTTTAATGCTGAAGTTGCCGCGAAACATATCGATATCGGCAACACCCGCGCCGATCCACAGGCAGGGCGTTTCTGTGCTGTGGCGTAAAATCAGGCGTTGGTGGTACGTTAAAGCAAATCCATCAGGTAATGATTTGAGTTCTAAGGCGGTTGACCGTTGTTGTAGCGAATTCATTATTGTCTCCGTAAAAATAGGGTAATTCGGTAATTTGTCGGAAATCTGTTATTCACTGCCGATTAAAAAATGCATCTGATGTTGTTCTCCGGGCGCGAGATGAATCAGGCTAATTCCGGAGTTAAAGGCGTCGGGCGGGCAGGTCATCGGTTCTACCGCCAGGCCGCGCCTTGCTAATTTTTCGCCGGTATACACTTGCAGCCAGGGCTGGTGGCTGCGTAAAAAAGTGGACATGTTTTGCGCTGGGCTGGTCATCCTGACTTCCCACTCAGCGCCAGGTGGCAAAGTCCTGAACGTATGATCGATAGCGGTCTGCGCAATGCGTTGCGGCTTGGTGAAATATCGTTCATCACATGTTTCTTCACTCACCGGGAGTGTTAATTCACAGTCATCAATAGGTTGCAGATTGCAGGTCAAATAGGGATGTGCTCCCGCGCCATACGGCGCGATTTCATCACCCACATTCTGTGTGCGGATAAAAACTTGCAGTCCACGGGTTGCCTCCAGTCGGTAAATCACCTCTGAAACCAGCGCGAAGGGATAACCATAAGAAGGCGGCAGAAAAATCGTCAGCGACACTTCCGATGCCGACTGCTGGTTAATCTGCCAGTCCCGCCAGGCCAGTAACCCATGAATGGCGGTATGTGAAACCGAGTCGTTAACGGCAAGCTGGTAATCCTTGCCGTTATAGTGATAGCTGCCGTCTACAACGCGGTTTGGCCAGGGGATTAACACTTTCCCCAAGTGTGCCAGCGGCATTTCTTCCGGTTTGTGGGGAATAACGATATGACGCCCACGGTGCGTCAATTCCGCTAGCCCAGCGCCAACCGTGACGATTTTCGCCTGGTAGTGTCCGGCCTGAAGATGAATGGTTTTTCCACCGCTATGCATGGCAGCCCACCTTGTTACTTATTTAGCGTTGATATCCAGCAGACCGGCGGCAACAGCCGGAGCAAGGCCCGGAGCCAGCGGCAGACGTGGGATCACCAGGCAGTGCAGCAGGTGATAAATATCCTGCTTGCCGTCCCAGACTTTGGTGGTCACCTTGTTATCGGTGTCCAGCTCCTGCCACCATGAACCGGTCTCGTAATCCATCAGGTAGGTGATGCAGTAATCCCACCATTTCTGGTACCAGGCTTCGTACTGGCTGTCGCCTGTGAGGGTGTACAGGGCGTAGGCGGTACCCATCGCTTCGACTATCGGCCAGCGCACTCTTTCGCGAACGATCGGTTTGCCATCCCAATCCACCGAATAGACAAAACCGTCTGCGCCGTCCGGTGCCCAGGCGTCGCGGATAGTGGCGTGGAAAAGTCCTTTTGCATCTTCCAGCAGCCAGGCAGGAGGCGTTTCGAAGCGAGCTTCCAGCGCGGCATGTAGATGCAGCATCAGGCGGCCCCACTCGATCCAGTGACCCGGCGTGCCACCGTAGGCGCGGAAACGGTGAGCTGGGTTGTCCTTGTTGTAATCGCGGATTGGATTCCACTGTGAATCGAAGTGTTCATTGACGCGGTACTCCCCGCTACGGGCCACGTCGTGAATAATCACCGAAGCGATACGCAGTGCGCGATCGAGCCATTTACGGTCATGAGTCACGTCATACACGATCAGGAAAGCCTCGACCGCGTGCATGTTAGCGTTGCCGCCGCGATAATCTTCTGTCTGGCTGAAGGCTTCGTCCCAGGACTCCAGGCACATTTGTTCGTCTTCGCTCCAGAAGTACTTCTCAATCACCTCTATGGCGTCATCCAGCAATTTTCTGGCCTGTGGATGACCGGTAGTGACCGCGCTTGCCGCGCCAAGTAAAACGAAGAAATGCTGATAACCCTGCTTGGAGGCATCCATCACGCCTTCGTCATTGACGCAGGCGTACCAACCGCCGTAGCGTGTGTCACGTAGCGCGCCGTTCAGCGCCTTAATGCCGTGGTCGACGAGTTGATATGCACCTGGGCGACCCATAGAGGCGGCAACGGAATAGACGTGCAGCATGCGGGCGGTGATCCACAGATGTGTTCCCATATCCGTTCTGACCTGACCACTGTTTCCCAGCCAGCCAAATCCAGTAGGGACAGCAGCATTTTTACCAAAGTTAAAGATGCGATCGGTTTCCTGTTCCAGCCAGCGGTTGTGGCTTAGGGTGTTAAACCATTTCATGCTTTGATCCTCTATTAGCGGCGGGCCATCATTTCGTCGACGATATCGCCCAGACGCTGCAACTTCGGTGCGGAAACATCACGCAGCATCAATTCGGTATCCGGCAGGCCCACAACGGAGGACCAGACCGCACGCCCGGCCAGGAAGCCGGATGCGCCTGCGGTCATTGCTACGCTGACCGCGCGTGGGAACAGTTTTTCATCCACACCAGAGGAGAGAATGACCCACGGCATGTTGATGTTTTCATTCAGGCGCTGAGAGGCGCTAAGCAATTCCTGTTGGGTTCCTTTGCCGTACAGCGGCATTTCGACCTTGTAGAGATCGGCACCGCTATCGCCCAGCTCTTTCGCGGCATCGATGATGGCCTGTTCACGGCAGAACTTATCGCCACGACGCGGTGGGCGAACAACCGGCTCGATGATGCTCAGCAGTCCATTGGAATGGCATAGCTCATTGAATTCTTTCACCATGTCCAGACGCTGTTGGGCATCTTCATCGCTACGCCACAGCACCAGCAGTTTGAGAGCCTTGGCACCATCTTGCTTCACAGCCTGCGGGTTGATTTTTTTATCAATCACTACGCTATCGACCGGAATTCCGTTACCCGGAATAAACTCATCAGCGGCCACAATCATGGCGCAGCTTTTGGCTACCGCGTTTTGCTCTACAACCTGGCGGTAGCAGAACTGCTGATCGACCAGAATGGCGGAGGCATAGGGGGACAGGATCTTTGCCGCATTGACTTTGAAATCGGTCAGCACGCTGTCATTGACCGGGGATTTTGCACCCGCAGCGGCAAACATTAAGCGCATGGCTTCGCGCTGATCGACCGCCAGCATGGCAAAACCGCCGGAAGCTCGGGTGATATCTTTCAGGGTATACTTCGTCATTGTTCAGTCCTTTTACGTATCAAAATTGGTTGTTTAGCCCGGCGGATGCGCGAACCTGCTCAAGAATGGCCGTCCAGTCTTCCCGGCCACGGCCAGCGGCGCGTGCCTGGTTATAGACTTCGCGGGAGGCGGCACCGAGCGGCATCGGCACATGTAGTTGGTTGGCAACGTCCAGCGCGATGCCAAGATCCTTGTGAGCTAAATCGATCATGAAGGCCGGGGAAAGATCGCCTTTCAGCACTTTGTTCGGCCAGGAGGTAGTGAAGTGGCCTTTCCCGGCGGGAGTGCCGCTCATGACTTGCAGGGCCACATCGAAGGAGAGGCCGAGCGCTTCGCACAACACGGCGGCTTCAGCAGACAAGGCGTTTAACGCGATGCTCATGTAGTTGTTGATGAGCTTGACGCGAATGCCCATACCGGGGCCGCCTGCGTTGATCAATTCATTACCCATCGCCATCAGAACCGGTGTGGCGCGTTCTACCTGCTGTGCCGTTCCACCTGCCAGCAGCAACAGCGTTCCTGCGATAGCGTGATCGGAGGTACGTCCAACCGGGCAATCCATCATGTCGAAGCCTTTGTCACGCATATCGGCGATCAGTTTGTCGGTTTGCAGTGGGTGAATAGTCGACATATCAATCACTAATGCCTGCGGGGAGAG
>NZ_RPOI01000027.1 GCF_003818115.1 Citrobacter youngae
CCCCCTGTTTAAACGTCGGATCGGATTCCACCAGCGCATCAAACTGCTCATCAAGTTCCCGCAGGCGCGCCAGCCACCGGGTGAAGATTTCCGTCGCATCCGGCACCACAATGGCATCCGGTACGTCCAGTTCTGACAGGTTGATCACGTCATAGCTGCTTGCCATAAATCGTTATGTCTCCCGTTCTGACAGGTAAATTGGTTTCCTTGTTGATCCCCTCGATATCCAGTACACAGCCGGACTTCCCTTCAGGAAAGGAAACAAGCACACGGGTTACCTTCAGCCGCGTCTCCCACCGGGCCAGTGCGGTCGCAGACGCGGCGATTATTTGTAGACGGGTCATATCATCCCGTGGGTTATCCACCAGCGAAAACAGATCACTGCCATAGTCACGGACAAGAACCCGGCTCCCGATGGGCGTGGTCAGTATGTCGCTGACGGACTGGCGCAAATGGGCGACGCCGGACAGGCGTTTTCCGGTCCGGTTGTTTACACCGTTCATGATTAAATTCCGTTGCTGATTCGCCGGATGGCGGGAGGGTTAACCGAAGTAGGACGGGCCTGTTTTGTCCTGCTTTTCTGATTTTTTCGAAGCCGCTGCGGGTTTACGAATGTCCACGACAAGGTTGTAGGTGTAGCTGAATCCTGCTGACGTCAGAGAAAAGACCAGAGACTCAACCACCCAGGCCCGATCCTCACGGGAGCCAAAACCGGAAGTCGTCACACCTGCCTCTGCTGTCAGCGGAACATGTTTGGGGCGACATGGCCCCGTGAGCGTCATTTTCTGCTCGTTACGTTTCGCCTGGGTTTTCCTGGAGTTTGCCTGTTGCTCGGCAGTGGTTTTCTCCGACTGGGTATAGGGATTGATCATCGCCGGGCCATCATGTTCAACCGTGGAGGTCTTTGTCGTACCATCCTCCTCGTCGTAATAACGCACACCGATTTTCTCTTTGGCTTTTCCTCCGCTCCCCGTAGCTTTCCCCGTCGAACTCCCCCGCTCACCTTCACTGTAGGACCAGTTTGATACTTCATCCGGTGTGATGGTTATCCCGCCAGTCTGTTTCCCTGAAGCCGTTACCGTGGCTCCCTGCTGCAAAAAAAGCCAGTAACCGCCTGATGGTTTGCTCACTGCATTGTAGTCACGTGCAAGCCTTGCGAGCAGGTTGGCATCAGATTCCGCCACCTGATCGATGTGGCTGATATGAATATCTTTCAGTGCGTCGGCCACGCGGGGAATAAGCCCGTTGTCGGTGGCCACGGTTTTGACAATATCGGCAAGGCGAAGGTTATCCCAGCTCCGTGTCTTCTGGCTTGTCACGTCTCCGGGTTGTTTCTGTGCATTCATCGGCGCGGCGGTCGCATACAGCTCGATACGCCTTGGCGGGCCACCGCTCGAGACGCCACTGACAACAAACCAGCCTTTATCGATCAGTTGTTCATTGAATCCCAGAGCGACCTGAAGCCGGGCACCTTTGGTGGGAAGCGCCAGCGTTTCAGAGATGAGACTGATTTTCAGTTCATCTGCTTTTGCTGTTGCCCCACCATAATCCGTCAGGGTCAGTTCACTCAGGCACTCTTGCAGCACCCGGGTTATATCTTTCCCTTCGGCCTGTATGCTGAATGCCGGCGCATATTCCGGCCTTGCTGTCTGATCTGCCATATTAATCCCATAAACTAAATGGCGATTCCGCAACGGGCATCACCAGATCCGGCAATGTGATGTACAAGCCGGAAGGATACACAGCCCCCTGCTCCGCCAGCCCCTGATTGGCCTCCAGAACCTGAGTCACTGAGTCTGAAAGATTTTCAGTACCGTAATGCACGGCGCAAATCGCATCCAGTACGTCCCCGTCACGGGTTTGATAGATCGTCGGCATAGTGTTTCAGCGTCATCGTCCAGTTTTTATTTCGGTGACCGCCACCCGGTAAAAACTTACTCGTCGTGTCTGAAAAGTCGGTCACCACCCACCACCCACCACCCCAGCACATCACCTTCTCCGCTGACAAGCTGCTGGGGTTTAGCCTGATCGGCAAGATCAAGTAAATCATTCACCCCTTCCACGCCTTTACGGAAAAAGGCGTGAGACTGCCCTTCAAGCCTGACAGTACGCCCGGGCTTTCCGGTGTACTGAAGAAGGTCCTGTTTGCCAATGCGTTCCTGTTCACTCCAGCGCCAGCTGGCCTCACGGGTGAGCTGATGATAAGCCGTTGTATCAATCGAAAAGGCAAAATTCCCCAGCATCATCATGACGCGGGCTTCCTGCCCACCCCGTAATGCGCTGGTACTGCGCTGACCGGAATCTTCAAAGATCGGGATAATTTCACTCACCAGAGAAGTCCCCCATCCAGAAGGCTGTTATCACCATTAAAGGCAGAATTGTTTTTCGTCACCGTTGTCACTTCATCTGCAATGGCTTTCTCATCCTGTCCCGGCGCGGCATTAATTTCGAATCGGTATTCGAATTTTCGGTTGTCTGTGACCTGCCTGGATGGTGGCTGTTTATCCAGATTGTCCATACGCTGAAGCAAGGTATCCCAGTACCCGATATCTCCCCCCGACGAATCAGAGGGTGGTTGCACTGAACGCCCCTTGTTCCTCTGTAGCGCTGTATTCCAGTTTAAAAGCGTATCGCCGCCTTCCGGTGTCAGGTATTTATCAAGCGATTTATTAAATGCCTCTTCATCATCACTAAAAAAGCCCCGCGTTGAGGCGTATGACTTTTTAACATCGTCAGCGAGGTCTGGATTGTCCTTCAGTTGCTGCTCAAACCATTCTCCCTGCCCTTTGCGTCCCGCAGTCATTCTGGCGAAATCCACCGACCCAGTCATAGCCAGTGACTTCAGCACATCCTTTTGATCGCTCCTGTCATCTGGCAACAGCCAGGACAGCTTTTTAGCCAGGGCGTAAATAATTTTGCCGACAAAAACCACCCCCTGCCCGAAAGACAGAACGCCGGGATAGAGATCGTTTCGCAGAAAAGTCACAATGCGCCTGACACCACCACCTTTGAACCAGTCGGCAAGATCATCCGTCAGGCGCCTGATATCAGGCGCCAGTTCATTTCCCAGTTGGCCGGAAATTTCTGCGACCGCAGAAGAGAAAACAGTGCGGAGATTATTGATAGCCTGATTACCCGCAACTGCCCCATCAGCGCCCTCTTTGGTCACAAGGTTGTAGCGCCGCTGTTCGTCCATCAGGTCGCGGTAGCTCCGGCCAGACTGCTTGATAAGCATCAGCAGTTTGCTCGCTTCCCCGCCAAAAAGAGAATCCAGTGCGAAGGAAGCTTTTGACTCATCCTGAAGGCTGAGCGCCCGTTCAACAATTTTGTCGAATTGCGCCATATCACTGAGCCCGGCAAAATCACCTGCTTTGAACCCGAGCGTTTCAAAGGCATCCTGCAGCGAGCTCTGCTTACCGTTCTGTTTATACTCCCCGGATTTGTGCAGATACTCTTCAAAGAGATCGCCAATGTTTTCCGCATTCATGTCGTACTGCTTCGCCAGAGAATCCCAGGCATTAAACGTGGCCACGTCCACGCCGTAACTTTTTGCCACATTCGTGCGGGTTGCCGTTTCAGCATTGGTGGCAGCTGGCGCTATCAGTGTGCCAAGTGCTGAAGCCACCACGCCGCCACCGCCAATAGCCAGCCCGGATCCAAACATCCCGCCCACCTGCCCGGCGATCCCCAGACCGCGCCGGAAAAGGCCTTTACCGGCACCTTTGAACGCCTGAATGCGTTGTGATTTTTGCATCTGCACATTCAGTTTCTGTTGCTCAGCCTCCGTTTTGCGGATTTCCCTGGAAACATCGGTATAGCGGCGCTTCAAATCGCCTAGGCTTTCACCGGCCAGTTTGGCGCGTTTGATTTCTGCTGCCAGTTTGGTCTGGTCTTTTGTCAGTCGCTCAGACTGCTTTCCGACATCTTTCAGGCTTTTTTGCAGACCATCTGCAGATCGTTTCCATGAATTATCCAGGTTTCCGCCAAAGGTAATGACGGCCTTAAGGTTCTGGCTTATTGCGCCCACGGTTCATCGTCTCCAGTTCGTCGGTCAAAAAAACAGAGAAAGTGCTGAACGGCATATCGAGGTATTCCGCCATCGGGAAATGCAGCTGCCGCCCCAGAAATCTTATTGCCCGGAGGAGTCCGCCTTCGGTCGCTTCGCGGGCGGGAGCATAAAAACGTTAAAGGCATCCGTGAGCTGTGCATAATCTGCTGCTGTCATCAGCCAGAGATCCTGTTCACTGAGATTGCACAGCAGCGCAATCATGCGGGCTTCTTTCTCTTCTTCGTTGCCGCGGTCTTTGGCATGAGTGATGCGATCTCGAACCAGCGGTTCACGCATGGTGACCTCATCGATCACGACCCCGTTATCAAGTGATACAGGGGAATACAGTTTTATAACGCGGGTTTCACCAGGAAAGCTCATAGGGTGCTCCATATAAAAACGGCCCGCAGGCCGTTACAGTAGTGGGATAACAGTGAAATCAGAGACGCACTTTGGCAGCCAGACCTGAAAGGACATCAACGCCATTCACCCGGCGGGCGAAACGCTCTGTATCAATGGCAAACAGTTCTCGCCCGTCCAGTGACTGACGGTAGTAGCTGACAGCAATATCAACCGTCACGGCATTTTCGGAAAGCGTGTCCTTCCCCCGCGCATCCGGCGTGACGGTCTGTACAAACCCCTCAATTTCCTCAACCGTACCGCGCGCAGTGCCGTTACCGAGATAGCCCTGATAAGCCGTAAAGCGTGAACGGCTGCCACTGACAAAACCGAAGCTGGCCAGCATGTCCGTATCTATCCCATAAAATTTAACCTGACAGGTCAGTGCTTCCATGCCGTCATCAACCGGGGTGGGCGCATCCTGTGCGCCGGTACGCATATCCGTTTTAACAATTGCCAGAGACGGCGGCGTAAATTCATGCGCCCCCTGAATACGGATCCCCTGCCGGAAGAAGGTCCAGACGCGTAGTGTGTTTTTATCGCTCATGCTGCAAGCATCTCCTCAAGCGCATAGTTATTGTTCACCCGGACGCGCAGGCTGATAAGTTCAGTCGGCGATTTCGGACCAAAGTCATAGTTGATGTACAGGACACCCGACGCCATGGTTTCCGCTGTGTTCAGTTCTTCATCCAGCCAGGCCCGCCCACCGAATATGGCGCCAAGACCGACCAGTTGCCGCATATAGGCATTGATGGTGCCGATAATGTCATCCGCATTTTCCCGGTCTAGTGGACGGTCAACATACTCCAGCATGGTTTCCTGAATGCTGTCCTCAATAACATCAGCAGTACGGCGGACAGATTCAAAACGCCATTGAGGATTGGTTGCACACAGGCGGTTCCCCCAGTGTTTAAACCCCGCCCGGCGGATAATGGTGGACACGTTCTGCATGTTGAGCAGGTTTGCATCGCAGTTCTCATCCCCGAGGATAAATTCATCGATCTGCTCAACACCGAGGATGTTGTTGATGTCCTGGTTCGACTTGCTCCACCACCAGCCTTTTTCAAAGTCAATGCGGGCGCGTAATCCGGCAGCAAACGCAGAGTATGGGCGATAAACCAGCTGGCCATCTGCATCACTCGCCTGGACCCGCGGGCGCAACAGTTCAGTTCGTGCGCCATAGGACTGGCGACGCTGTACCACTTCCTGCAGCGTCGCACCGGAGGCGCAGTCAACATATGCGACGGCGCGCAATTTCCCGGCCACGGTTTCCAGCCCCTTACCAACCGCATCGTCCTCACTGAAACCCGGTGCAATCACAATACGCGGCTGGTACGTCGTAACAGATTTCGCTGATGACAGGGTGCCGATCCCCTTCAGTACCGCCGCGCGTCGTTTTGCCTCATCGTTTTCATCCGCAACACGCACCACCACCGTCAGCGCATTACGCTGATCGTTAATATCAGTCAGTGCCTGTTTAAGCGTACCTTTTTCACCCAGGCGGGATAACAGCGTGGTGCCGACAACCGCAACCGGCGTATTGAGTGGAAAGGGTTCATCTTCACCCCCCGCTAATTGCAGGCTGAAGGGCTGGACAATCCCGTCACCGCGCCCGCTCGCGCTGACTTTTGCGCCATCAACACCACCGACAGCCTCTGCAACGTCTCCGGGTTTAGCCGTGATAACACCGTGCTCATCACAACCCAGCGTGATGTTCAGTGTCAGCGATTCAGGATCCCAGCTTGCTGACGTCACAACCGCAGCAGGATTTTCGGCTGCCGGCTGTCCGGCCAGCGCAGCGACATTGATGACATTGCCTTGCCGCCCCTTAATGGTTGCAGTGAAGTCGATAACGTTATCGAGAATGGGTGTACCGGATGATCCCGATGCGGCGGTTCCGCCCGACGCATCCGGTGCCGTTCCTACCAGGCCGATAATGGCTGTCTGGATCGTGGTAACCGCCACCGTACCCGAGGTGAGTTCAATAGTTTCAACGCCATGTAACTGAGACATGCTTTTTCTCCAGGCATAAAAAAAACCTGCCGCAGCAGGTCACATTTTCTGATTGGGTTTATCGGTGAGCCCACCGCTGTCGCCGGGGTGATCGTGGTTGTTAAATACTTCACGTATCTTGCTCATACTGCCGGATTTATCCGTTATCTCCTTTGACGCGCCGATATTTCCTGCAACCAACGTGTCAGCATTAATCTGGGTTTTGCCCTGGACCGTCAGGGTATCCGTAATTTCAACCGGACCATCCAGCGTACCTTTACCGACAATTTTGTAGGTTCCACCATCAGCCAGCGTAATCGTCAGGGCATGCGCTTCCCTGTCATAACGGATCTCAGTCCCGTCGCTGTAACGGGTAATGTGCTCGCTGTCGCTTCCTTCCGGCACCGGCAGCTTTCCCGTATTCCAGCCGGGAAACACCCGTCCGTTGTTGAGTTCTCCGGCTTCGGACAGGACCGTAACCGCATCCCCCACGGCATATGGATTTGAATCAGCGCGGTTTGTTCCGGAAAACCCCTGGCACAACGGCAGCCAGGTTGTGATGATATCCCCCAAATCCACCCGGCATTTAGGGATACTATCGTGCCTGACGGAGTGAATAACACCGCGCCGGACAAGGTTCGCCAGTCTGCGCTGCAGGTCGCCTGCTATCTCACTCATCGGGCGGTGCCTCCCAGATAAGCTGATAGTCATCCACGTGATTTCGCCCCGTATCAGGTGCAACACCCAGCCAGGCCTTCTGCAGGGGCATGCCAGTATGTGCAAAGGGATCAGCACCAAATGCAGCCGCCTGGGTGAATGAAATACGCCAGACCAGATAATCATCCATTCGCGGATCAAACTCATCACGTTCAGCCGTGGTGAATACCGCAGGCTCAATATGGCCCAGACCAAACTGCTGTCCGTCAATCCATTGGGTGATATCGGCCGCAGCGGTTCTGACAAAAATTTCAGGCTGGCTCACACCCGATCCGGCGGCATCCACCACCACGAAGAGATCACAGGTTAAATTAACGCTCAGTTGTCCCTCATTTCCTCCTCCCTGTTCCCAGCTGTTAATCGAGAAATACACCGCGGGTGTGGTCAGCCCCGAAAAGCGGGGAACATTTCGTTCCGGATACGCACCGGCATCACGCACCCATCCGATTTTTTTTAATGCCTCAGTCACAGCATCATGATACCGCCCCAGCAACAGTGGCTCGGCCATCGTTCGTTACCTCAGACAGAAATACGGGCCTTTACGCGCCCGCGAATGTCGGTTTCAAAGTGATGCATAAAAATCTCCATCGCCTGGGCAAATGCGTTGTCCTCGACGTAGTTCAGCATCGGTTCGTAGATATCCATTTCTGCTTCGCGTGTCCGGCGGGTCAGGGGATCACGAATAACCACCGTCCGGCGATTATCCCGTTTTGAACGGGACACCTCCCCGTTTTCAAACGACCGTTCGCTCAGCAGATTACCTTTCGGGGAAAATCCGGCGTTTTCGGCCTGGCGGCGCGCTTTAATAAAACGCCCCGTGTTGCGGTCACGCCGGGTATGGTGCGGTCGCAGCCGCCCGTTGATTCGTCCTTTAAGGTCTTTCACCTTAATGGCATTCAGCCCGAACCAGAGCCGGAAATTATCCAGCTGCGATCCCCTGTCCAGACGAAAAGACAGCAAACGGCGCCGGACCAGATCCATACTGCGTGGGGCCAGACCGTCTTTCAGATCCGCCATCGCTTTCTTTCGCAGCGTGGCGGCAGTACGCCTGAGCGCGCGCGAGTATGCTGCACGGAACTGTTTTTGCGTCGCACCAATACTGTCCGCAATTCGCCAGATAACATCCACATCAATATCGACGGGTAAATCCCGCCGCAGTCGAGACTCCCGCGCCATATCAGCTCCATTTATCGATCTGAGGCTGTGTTTTTCCGGGTTCCCCATATGCCAGCGTGACGCGGGTCCGCCCTTCTTCATCCGCGCCGATATGTGTCACCCGGTAAGGGATGGTGTTGATCACCACACCGTCATGTTTTTCGAGACCGGAAATATCCGCAGTCATTGCACTGAACGCCGGGGAATGGTTCTGAATTTCCCCGCCGCCCGGTACACCCGACAGCGCATCCGGTGATTCAAAAATCACGGTCACCAGACGCGGGCCTTCACCCGTTTGCAGGCATGCAGGCACTTCTTCGGCAAACGCCCGGTTAATCCGGGCATCTGCTTTAGCCAAACGTTCCCGGAACCGGCTCATCAGAACCCCAGGCGGACGGCAACATCAGCATCATCCGCCTCAGCTGCTCCCCAGGCGGAACCGACAACCGGATTTGGCGTTGCATCATCGCCTTTTGCCACCGTCAGCTTGCCGCCAGCCAAATACAGTTTCTGGCCTGCCGAAATTTCTTCTGCCGCTTTAGGCAACACAAAAACACCGGCCATATGCAGTGTTCCCCACTCGCCAGCAGGAATATCGCTGTGTGCCACCCCGGCAATTCCGCCGACCGCCACCAGCGCACCGGATGAAACGGCATCAACACCCGCATTGTGATAATCCAGTGTGGTACCGTCCTGCTGATAGTTCTTCGCCATGTTTTTTCTCCATAAAAGGAAAAGGCGACCAGCGCCGCCTTCAGGGATAAAAAAACCGCCAGGCGGCGGTCATTATTTTTTGGTGACTTTAACCAGCCCGCGCCAGTCGAGCGGAGCCACCCCCGCATCAATGCGCACCTTGAATGCGGCGCCGTCCACAGTGAAGCCCTGCTGCTGTTCCAGATATGGCGTGTCGATACCGTCGAGATACGCCACTTCAATGGTGTCGCGCCCCTGCGCAGCGGTCAGGTAATAATCGGTCGGGCTGCTGTCATCCAGGCGGGCCTCAGAAGCCACGGTCACAAAGTTCTGGATCGGGTTAACGATCCCGCTGTTCGCGTCTGCACCCGGTACACTGGCGGATTTAATCAGCTGATTTGCCCGTGACTCAATTGCCACTGGCGTCAGCATGTAGGCCGGACGAATATTCAGACGGCGATCGCCGGATTTTTGCAGCAACATTGCCTTACGCGCAGTATCCAGCCCTTCAATAGTCAGATCGGCTGTAACAAGGTTGCCGTGATCGGCGTGGAACAACGGCTTACCGTCCGACATTTTCGGGTTGCTGGTCAGTACCGCCCAGACCAGATCGCCGACAGTGGCTCGCGCAGCAAGCCCCATTGCCTGAGGGATACGCGTCAGCATATCCAGGTCGTCGTTGATAATAGTCTGGCGGTCAATGCTGAAAAGCTCACCATAGGTGGCCAGTGCAATAGGCTCACCACGATCTTTAATGGTGACATATTTATATTCCGCCCCGGCGCGAACCTTACGCAGCGATGCCAGTGATTCCAGGCCAACGCGGTGCGCGGTTTTGAAATCGGTCAGTGTGCCTTTACGGGTCCACTGTTCGAATGTTTCGCTGGCCTCATCCCAGCCAAGCAATGCCGCCTTATGCGCCACATCCATCAGGATATTGCCGAAATCGCTGCTGCTGTGGGTGAACGCCAGCCCAACCATCGCCTGTGCTGTACCGACACCAGAAATACCGATACCACGATCCACCAGCGAGGCGCGGGCCAGTTCGCGCAGGGTATACCCGTTGTAGGCGTTATCTTTTTCCGCCTGCGCATAGCCCGCACGGTTCATTACCGCCGCACGAATGGAATCACCAACAATGTTCCCGTTACCCGCATGGATGTGAACTGCACCCGGTCCAGCACTCGGGGTAGTCCCTGCCGCCAGCACATTGAGCAATTTGGTGCGAGCCTGTTCCGCTGAGCAGGAAATATCCGTGATGCATTCTGCTTTCAGCGAGCCGAAAGCAGGAAACGCATCAAACACAGCGGAAACTGCGCTGACTCGTTCAGTATTCGCCGCCTGCATCTGCTGCTGGAGCTGGGCGGCCAGCGCGGTAATGTCGATATTTCCTGCCAGCGGTTGCTGGGTGGGTTGCTGTGCCGGTGGGTTATTTGCGGCCTGCGGCGCCGGGTTTTGTGCGGGCTGCGGCTGACTGACAGGAGCTTCGGCACGCGGCCCAAAAAGGTTGTTAATCTGTTCTGGCATATTCTGGTAATCCTTCAGTTTATTTTGATTCACACAGGCCGCGGCCTGCAGTTCTGGTTCAAGCGTGTCAGCGAAACCTTTTTCCACCGCCTCCGCGCCAGTAAGCCAGGTTTCAGCTTTCAGCATCGCCTCCAGTTCTTCCTGCCCCAGCCCGGTCTTGTTCATGTAGGCACTGAGCATCAGCGCTTCATTACGATCAAGCCAGGCAGCGTAGTCACGCATATCATCGGAATCCCCGGCGATCCCACCCCACGGCTTATGCACCATCAGCCAGGCATTCTCAGGCATATGCACCGTGGCACCGGGCAGGCAGACAATCATTGAAGCCATACTGGCAGCCACGCCGTCCACCCAGATATCCAGCTTCGCCTTCAGACGGGACAGGGTGTTAAAGATGGCAAATCCCTGCATCACATCGCCGCCCGGACTGTGGATATGCAGATCGACGGCGCTGGCCTCAAACACTCCGGCCTCCTTACAGTCGGAGACAAACTGCTGAGCGGTAATCCCCCAGCCGCCGATCACGTCATAGAGAAATATTTCCACACGCCCGGCAGCCAGGGCGCGTATCTCATACCAGCACTGACCGTTTGCGGCATCGATACCAGCCACACTGGCGCGGGGATTAATCATCGTCCCGCGACGGGGCGGGCTTATCATTTGCTGCATCAGGGAGCACTCCTTTATCGTTGGCGGGGTCTGAGTCGAACACCAGCCCGTTTTCTCGGTTGAATTGGGTTTCCCGGAGACGCTGACGTTTCACCTCCTGCGGATTCTTGCCACGTGCACGCGTCCATTCGGCTTCTGTACCTGCCCCTCCACGGACTATCGCCTTCCAGGCAGCCGCCTCTTTTCCTGGATCAATCCATGGCATGACTGGCCCAAGATAGAGCGCGTTGTACAGGGATTTTTTGTCGACATCTTTGGGGATGGTAACGCCGCTGAGCAACGCCATTGCCAGCCAGTTTCGGTATACAGGACGGCTTTGCTGCCCAACAAACCACTGCTGCAGCACGTTGTAACCTTCAAAACTCTCTACCAGCTCCTGCCGCTGTGAACTGTAGGTACCGTTGTAATCCCGCGCGATACTGGAATAACTGCCACGAGTCCCCGCAGCCACAGCGCGCATCTGACCGTTCCTGAACTCATACAGATGAACATTCGGGCGATTCGACTCAACCATGCCCAGATCCTCGCCTGGTTTTAGCTCGTCATAAATCATCCCCGGCGCAATATCGTAATGGCGCTGCCCACCTGGTGTTGAAAACTCAGTTTCTGTATCAAGAGACTGAGCATCCCCACGTTTGATATAGAAACCCAGAGCCGCCGCAATACGTGCCGCCACGCGCTCACTCTCTTCATAATCCTTAATATCGGAGAGCCGGGTGATCACGCCATGGATGAGGCTGATCCCCCTTAGCTGGTGAAGCCGTTTACGCATAGCCAGGTGCAGCATGCTGTCAGCCGAAATAGTTTTTAAATCAGCATTGAGTCCGGCAAAACTGGCTGGATGGTTCTTATAAACTCTGTAGCCCGTCGGTCGCCCCCAGGCATTGACAATAATCCCCTGGCGGATCTGCTGCCCGGAGGTACTGTTCAGGTTAAACGGCACAAAGTCCGCTTCCAGCAGTTCAAGAGAAAACGGTACCTGGGTTGAATGCTGCAACCCGGCTACATTTCCCCGCACCATCTGTGTAAACACCTCGCCATCACGCAGTGCTGAACGTAACAAAAGCCGCTCAGCTTCCGGTCGGGTAAACATCCCGGTCACTTCCGGGCGAACCGACCATTCCGCCCAGAGCGCGGATAGCTGGCCAGCAAACTCAGAGTGGAGATTACCCTCAAGATCAAGCGGCTGCGGTTCAACGTGGATCCCGTGAGCACCGATACCCCGATCCTCCATCTTGTCAAAAAGACCAATCACCAGATCATGGTTTTCATCCAGCCAGCGGGCCTGCTCTCGTAACGAAGTACCGGCTGCAAATACAGCGGTGTCCGCCGACCGGGATTCACGTTTCCCCTTGTGCAGACGAGTCGGATTTGCTGCCTCATAGGCTCTGAGTCTGAGTCGGTTTTGTGCGCGTGATGCTGCCCACCCGGGCGATATTGCGCCCAGTGCCTTTTCAAAAAATCCCATGATTTGCCTTACAGAAAGTTAGCGAGTTTGAACGAGCCGCTGCGGTTTGAGACAGCGCGCCAGCGCCTTTCCCAATATTCAAGCTCGTCACGCAGGGCTTTTGGGTCATGGTTGGTAATTGCCCGGCCATTAACCCCCGTGAATGACACGCTTTTACCGTCCAGAGAATCCCGGTAAGCCTGGCGCACAGTTACCAGCATCTGCTGAATTTCTGATTTCGTCACAGCCAGCCTCCGTTGTCACTGACACCCAGCCAGCCACCAGAAAGCGGGCTGGGCTGTTCAGTTACAGAAACAGGAGACGAACGTACAGGTACCGTTTTTTTCACAGCAATCTCCCTGGGGCGATCCCCGTCTATGATGTTTGAATTACTCTCCTGAGCGGCAGCCCAAGTCGGGGGCTGTTCCCAGTCCCGGATTTTTTCATAACCACGCAGGACAGCGACGGCATGGGCATAACAGAAAAGGTCAAAGGCTTCGTTATTACCTTTTCCGGGTTTGCGCCATTTTCCGTCCGTACCGCGTTCTTCGTAGGTCAGTTCTTCGTAGAACCACTCCCCCAGCCAGTCAGGAAAATGGATATACCCGGCACCGGGTGTTTCACGCTCAAGGTTGTTACTGAGCTGATCTTTCAGCAGGTCTGTCTGCAACAGATATACCGGAACCTCACCACGCGCATCCGCCCGGCGATCGCTTCGGCCTGTGTTGTCAGGGTGCGTTTTGGTAATGATTTTCTGGCGTCGGGTGCTGTCACCTTTTATCAGGTAAACCCGTTTACCCAGTCCGTCACGACGACACTGGCGCCAGAATTTATAGGCGTTATCCGTTACCCCATCTTCCCCGCCGCTGTCGACAGCCATTGCAAGAATGGGCATCCGCCGTGAAGGGTCTGACTGCAATGCATAGGTTTTTTCGAGGACATCCGTGATGAGCAGTTGCCAGTCTTCCGGATAGGATCCGGGATGCACCTGCTGTGCCTCACCATTTTCATCACAACGCAGGGACTGGCGGATGTTATAGCGGTCCACCAGCCAGCGTTCGCCGTTTTCACCGTACCCGATGATCTGGACGACAAAACGGCGCTTCTTCCCACCCTGCACATCCACCGACGCCAGAAGAAAACGGACTTTCGGCGGCACAAGTCGTTTGCCATAATCTTCTGCCCGCAGCATCAACACGTCAGCACGTCGCTGCTCACTGGCTGCACGGGGAAGATAAGGAAGCCCCCAGTCAGTATTAATTACGGTCTTGAGCGTTTCTTCGCTTCCGGTGGCCTCATAGTCCTGTTCCGCCGTCAGTAATTTGTAGACCAGTTGCGCCCATGTCTGGTATGCCGCCGCTGGTCCCTCCATCCAGAACGAGGCAATGCGCGAGCGTCGGGCTTCTCCGGTGATGTTGCCCTCACGGTCGATAGTTTGTCCCTCTCTCAACCAGACACCCTTTCCGTTCAGTTCCCGCTTCCTGTCGGCGGTAATCATGCCGCTACAATGCGGACAATCAATATGCGCCGCTTCACTGGCCTTTACCGGGTCAGACGTTTCCCGGTAGCCTGTCATCGCTTCCATGGCTGGTTGAAAGTATTCCCCGCAATGTGGACATGGCCAGTACCAGCGGCGACGATCGCCGCGGTTATATAAAGACAGGATCCCGGTCGTGGGAGGGGCTTCGTGAGGTGACTTTCTCCGCCACTTCGTATTGGTGATTTCCCTGCCCGGTGAACTCTCGACCAGCGTCATCCCCGCCGACATAAAGGTGGTGGTACGTTTTGAAGCAAGCGAAAATCCATCCCCTTCCCCGTCGATATCTTCCGGGAAGCGATCGTAATCCGTCAGCGCCACACACTTAAAATCTGAGGATGACATGATGTTGATAGACGGCCAGCCTATCTTCAGGTAGTTCCCGGCAAGGAAAGTCCGGTCATGCACGTTGTTGTCATTGCGTGAGGGACTCAGCCGGCATGCCACCTCCGGGCTGACACGAAATGTTCGGGCCAGACGTTTTTTGGAGTGTTCGCGCGCTTTCTCTTCCGTCATCTGAATGATGAGCATGTCAGACGGATCGCAGACAACGTTGTACACCACCCAGCCATCAATCAGACCAATGGTTTTACCCGTTCGGGCAGGGCCAACAAAAATGACAGCATCATATTCTCGTGATGCCAGGCAGTTCATCGGCTCCACAACATAAGGGGCTAGATTAGGATCCCACTCAACGGAGTTACCCACGCCGACCGGAACACGCATATATTTATGTACGGCTTCGGCTACAGGCATTCGACGCGGTGCTCTGATGATCCCGGCAGTGTTTTTTCTTAGCTCCGCCGCCGTGGCCTGTCGCATGGCTTACTCCTCTTCTGGCGAACTGTCCTCCTGTTCCGGCGTATCTGCCTGCTCAACCTTCAGGGCTATCTGATCCCGCAGGTCATCGATGACTTTTTGCACCCGAACGACAGCTGCGGGCGTCATCGCACAATCACGTTCAAGAATATCCGGCAGCGTTTCCAGCACCTGAACGACGGCTTTTGCCATCGATGAAAATTCTCGGGTCACTGTCGATGCCGGGATTAACTCACCTGTTTCCTGCTGGAATTTAAGCCTCTCGCGTTCAGACTGAAACCATGCCTTACGATCCGGCGGCAACATCTTATCGATATCCACCAGCTCGGGTGCCGTGGTACGGCCCAGCAGTTCCCGAAGAATATCCACGACAGAATAAAGCTTGAGACGAGAATTACTGCCAGGAGCAGGCTCAATGTTATTCAGCTTGCTGGAAATCGTCTGACGATGAAGATCGGTCACCGCTGCCAGCTGATTGATATTGAGGCGAAGGTTTTTCAGTTCGTTATCCATGATGATGAACAATATTTAACCATTTCGACATCGTGAATAATTTCACGACCGAAATATCAACAAGTTAAGGGAATGATGATGATGCCGATAAAATGCAAAAAACTAGCCGTTTTCCGCGTGTCCTCGCCCCCTCGGTGTTCAGAATCGCCAGGAGGACCCGCACAAATGATAGTAATTATCAATTGATAAGGTATAAAAAAGGCCGCTAAATGCGGCCCATTGTCGTTAGTTCTGCTGATGTTTTTTCAGTAGCTGTTCTTTCTTTTCCCGATAGCTATCTGCCTCTGAAATAATCTGTTCGGCAGTCTTTCCATTCAATATTACTAAACGCATTTTATCGGAAGAATAACTGCCATCGTTATTAATGATGGCCTGAGTATCGTAATAACTTAAAGTATCCAGAATTGCTGATTTAAGTTCTTCTTTCTTTGCATCAGAAAGTGACTCAATAACCTTCTCGCCAGAGTAACGCAAAGACTCCTGGCTTGAACCATCAAACTTTGGCGAGTTATCACAACCGGCAACGAGCAATGATAATGTTAACGCAATTACATATCTGATTTTCATTTGGTGACCTCATCCCTAACGGTAGGAGAAGCCTAACGAATAATCACGATGTATCATATAGTATTATCGCAGGCACTCAGTGAATGCCTGCTGTAATGCTCTATGAGTTGGGTTCGTTAAATGATATGTTTCCAAATATAACCATAAGGAGATGAAATGTTTAATTTTCTCAAAACACTCAATAGACTCATCAATCAACAAACCACCCAAGAAGTACCGCAGGAACATTCAACCGAGCAGCTTCTTCAGTGGGCTACTGGGTGCATGTTAGAAGGTTTGCCGGACGAGTTTTATGAAGCGAGAATTTTCTGTTTCCGCAACATTGACAATGAAGGACGTACCGCAATTGCTTCAATACATGACGTCAAGTTAACCATGGAAAGCGAATACACTCCTTTCTCTCCTCCCGATGATCTTTACGCCACACATTGCATAGAGAAAATTCTTGTTGGAAATAACTGGAGCCAAGCAACTATAACTTTCAACCCAGAAACGACAACATTCACATGGCAATAACTATCTCTGCTTTGGCGAGGCTTTGGTGTTTTCAATTTCCCGTATTCCGGCAAGTTGGTTGTTCCCCTTCTCAATGATGGCCAGCAACGGCTCAATCCAGAGAACCACCTGACAATACGTCATTGAGCTGGCGGCAAAGGCACTATCAGCGGCTGCGTTAGCGTCCCCGGAATCGGCGTGCATTGCGCTGGTACGTAAACGGTTCGCGTAGTTGAGCAACCCACTAGAGACATCAGCAGGAACAGGCAGATCACAGGTTTTTTCACGTCGTAGAATCTCCCGATATTCGATAACTGTCTTTTCGGTGCCAGCATCTATCAACAAGTTAAGACGGTTGGCGTTGTCCGCTATCTGGTTAAACCGGTTGAAGCTCAAAGCCTGCGTGGTTATTACCGTCGCCTGTAGTGCGTTGTCGCTGCGCAGTACCCGGTTATCACTCTCGGACGTGGCCAGTACCGCATTGCTGCGTACTAGCAGAACAGAGAGCACCGCAATGATGGTTACGACGACCACCAGCAGGATCACGACAATCGTAATTTGTTGATCTTCATCAGAATACGCCCGAAACTGACACCGGAATGCCAGGGTTAAGCAGTCCAAATCCATCATCCAGCTTTTGTTGTTTTTCGCCCCACAGGCAAACCTCACGCTCAATCTCGCGGCGGGTGATTAATCCTTTCCACTGCTTACCACCGGCATATGTCCAGCGCCGCAGTTGCTCGCATGCGCCTTTCGAATCACCCTGGTTGATTTTTCGTGAGGTGTTTAGGCTCGATTGAGCCATATCACGGTTAAATAGCAAAGGAATCTTAACAGGAGCAATTACATTGATGGAGTGGATAAACGCTTTGATGAACCATTTCGCGCTTCATCCATTCCGTCTG
Organism: Citrobacter youngae; assembly: GCF_003818115.1. Classification (GTDB taxonomy): domain Bacteria; phylum Pseudomonadota; class Gammaproteobacteria; order Enterobacterales; family Enterobacteriaceae; genus Citrobacter; species Citrobacter youngae. The sequence goes on from NZ_RPOI01000027.1 coordinate 17,484, forward strand.
TGGGTGCTTCTTTTTGTTATCGCGTTCACAAAATCTACGTTCCTCATTTCAGCGGTATTCCCGCCAGCATCTGTTATGGTGGCCACTGTAATTTCAGTCGGCAAGACGACGCTTTCACCATGGGAAGCAGGAATTGCGATCATGATTGGCGCATGGTGCGGGACAATCGTTAATTACCATCTTGGTATAATGGCGGGACATCTACCTTGGCTTGCACGCATAACGTCGCGTCATGTCGATACAATAGTACGGGTTCGCCGTCAGTTGCAAAATAGTTCTGTGTCGATACTTTTCACTTCACGCTTTATTGCCGTGCTACGTTATATTGTGCCCATGTTGGCTGGAATGTTGCGGCTTCATCCAGCGAAAGTGTATGCAGTCAGTTTGATCTCCGCGGCGAGTTGGTCAGCCCTTTATGTTGGAGGTTTTAGTCTCGTATTGCCTCTTTTAAGCTAAACCGATCATACATACCTTTCTGTCGCTGTAGTTCTTTCATCTCGTTATAGATGCAATGCGCGTTACTTAGGTTCTCTACGTTCAAGACCTGACTCCTTCAAGCAGTTAGCCTGTACTGATTTGTTGTGCGCCAGAATGTCCCGCTTCGTCTGCTTATCCAGCACGGCAATATCGTGCTCAGTGAGGTAGATGATGCTTACCCAGTCACAGGCCGTGTCCGTTACTTCAGGTTTTGCGGGTAAATCTTTCGCGCAACTCGCGGTCAACATCGTCATCAGGAAGATGATTAACAGTCTGCTGTACATCCCTGGCTCCTTTTGTTGTTTCTACCCGGCGTTCGGCTACCGCTTCAGTAGCTGCTGCACGTTCTTCAGTGCGCTGCTGGTCCGCTTTTGTTTCGGCGATACTTGTACCGCGTGATTTACCCAGACCAAAAGCACCTGCTATTGCAGCCAGCACAGCAACGGCCAGGCCGATAATCATTTCAAGTCCCATAGTGACCTCATACCAGTGCGGCTTTTGCTTTGGAGTAACGTTCACGGCGGTCGTTAATGCCGTTCTGCCCGCCGTTAATAATCTGCGTTACACGTTCCACATCACCCGAATACATCAGGCAACCGCGTAACGTGAAGTACCACGCCGCCGAACGAGCTGCATGTCGCTCTTGCGTTAGCAGTTCCGGCGTACTGACAAGATCAAGCTTCAGTGCTGCACCGCATTTGGTGTAGTTCTCACGACCAGTGATTTGAAGCAGTCCACGACCGCGATATTTCCAGCCGTCACCCTGGCTGTTATTCCCCATGCGGTCACCGTAAACCAGATTGGCTATTTGCGGCTGGTGAGCGACCTGCTTACCATCGACACGCCCCAGCATTTCGCACTGATACGGCGTCAGACGCTTACCAAAGGTTTTCTTCAGCCCCTCAACCGAGTAGTTGAAGCTTTCTACCAGCGAGGTAAAGCCATTGGATTCGTGCCCGACTTGTGCAATGAACATGGCTTGATCATTAACCGCTGTAATTCCAAACTCTTTCATTGCCGCATCAATATGCGGAAACCAGCGTGCAGCCCCCCCGGCGCTGATACCAGCCGCCTGCTGAAATTGTGATTTGTTCATATGTGTACCGGATTAAACCACTATTAATGGTAGGGATTAGAATTCACCTAAGATGATGAAATTCAATTTAATTTAAGTCACAATGAGACTTAAGATAAATCCTAATGGTTTCATCTTCTTTGCGGGTTGTGGCGATGTCGTTGCGACTCGCTTTTTTATTTGTGAACAGCATCAATGAGTCGCGCTACGTTACCTCTGACGGCGGCCAGCACAGACAGGAAAATAATGTTGGCCCCAATAGTGGCCCACGATGAGTAAGGGTAGATACCGCACAGATACGCCAGCGGTACGGCACTATAAATGACCGTAAGCAGCCAGGCTAAGCGAGATATCCAAGGTCGATGCCGGGAATCACCGCGACGGTAAAACATCAGGGTCAACACTACCCCAGCGCAAAGCAGCGCATTGATTGTTGCCGATGGGTCATTTAGTACCACCTGAACCTCCCCGGCGCGTTATCAGCGCCACCAGCGAGCCGACATCCTGATTATTCAGGAACGTCAGGATTTTGACGGCTAAAGCAGAAACGATTACGGCGCCAATGGCATCCAGTGGTTTATCACTGTATCCGGTCGCCTGAGCCAGCTTTGAACCCACCAGCCCGGAACAAAGGATCCCTGCGATATACGACACCAGAAAATACGCCAGCCGACGTGTTGCGCTCAGGTCAGCAGCCGTTGCAATGTAAAATACCGCTCCGGCAAATGCGCCAAACACCACGCCGTAATCGGTTCCGGACAGGAATCCATAGACACTGGCACCCGTCAGGACACCACCAGCCAGCCCAGTACCGGAAATCGGATCGGACATTTAGCCCCCTCTTAATTGCTGTGAGTCCTCTCAGGAATGAGGGGAAATAGGTTCAGGCTTCACGGGCTAGATTTATCAACAAAGCACGTAGCGGATGATTCCCGTGAGCCTGAAATGAAAAAGGCCGCCATGCGGCAGCCTCGAAGTAAGTACGGTTGTTTACATTGGTGGAGTGATTGGGCCTTGTAGCACTTCAGCTTCACCGTTATGGCAAATGTCATCGCCTCTGGTTAGATGCCAGACTCCGGTCACCGTCCTGCCGGTTTCAATGTCTTCAAATTCTTCAGGAGTGAAGTACGCCACCTGTACAACACCGACATACTGAATCCAGTAATAACCTTCTTGCATATACGCACCCATCCCATCCTAGTTACTGAGCAGTATATGCATTGGACAATGCCGCTGGCGTTAGAAATTCTACATGTTGAATTAAGCAGCAAACTCGTAGCGTCAGCCTTTAAGCGCAGTACGCTCAATTCTGCGTGCTCACCTTATTGCTGTGAGTCCTCTCAGAACGAGGGGAATAAAAAAGGCCGCCCTAAGGCAGCCTATAAAATTTTTGTTTGAATTCACCACAATGACGGATTGCGTTTATTGTGATGAGGTTCTATGTAGACAACGTACTCATGAGAGGAATCAGCGGCCCGAGTAACTGGAATCTGACACCCGGTGCTCATATTGATGAACTCAGTTCCCTCAGGAACCATCACCGAACCTACATTTGCATTTTTGTAGAATGCAGTAAGTTTGATAGACCTAGTTTTCTGGTTTTGCATATTACAGCTCCTTGTAAGGCGGCATCACTTCTTGTGACAAAGATCACATTATCAAGGGTACGTTTTTTAATCAATAAAAACCCGCTCAGTGCCGGATTCTTATGTTTTAAGTCCGTGTCTAAGTGACCACTCTTAGCAGGTTACGATACTTTTTGCGTACGCGGTAACGTTTTTGTAAGATTGACAATATTGTGAGCTAATTCGTTGAGGGAACATATGTTTGGCCGAATTTCTTTGACTACAAAATCCTTGTCTTCTTTGCAGCTTGACACCAGCAACCCAAGACTTCTTGGTTATAAAAAACAAGGAAAGTTACAAACTGAAAAAGAAATAATTACATTAATGATGACACGTTACGGTATACGTGAATTAGTAAATTCCATTCTATCTAACGGGTTTTATCCAGATGAGGTTCTGTATGCAATACCGAATAAAGAACACCCTAGCAAAAGAATCATTGTCGAAGGAAACAGAAGGTTAACTGCCTGTAAAGTAATACAAAAACCAAGTTTACTTAAAGATACTCCTTTTTCATATCTCATCACAAAAATTGAACGCCACCCTAATTATAACCTCGCAGTAGAGACAATAAAAAAATTACATCTTATTGAACTGGGTAGCCGTTCTGAGGCCAGAACATATATCGCATCTAAACACACTAAAGAGTCTATTAAGAAGTGGAGTGTTTACACCCAAGGTGCATACTATATTGACTTGCTATTAGAATTTCAGGACATTAATGCATTAAGAGCATCAATTAATAATAGCGTTGCCGCAACCAGGATTAAAGGTGTTATCTTATTCACACGATTAACAGATCAAATTCTAACACTACCTACCTTATCAACGGAAGAAAAAGAAAATCTACTTAATGATATTGATAACATTAAGACAGAAGCAGTCTTTCGATTGATTCAAAGAAAAGATTTTAGGCGCAACATCGCAAAAATCAACCTTAGTTCAGAAGGCGACATCATTGTAAAAAACATTAGCAACACTGCTTACAATCATGTTCTCGCAAGATTAGCTAGAGATGCTAATTTCACAAAGAAATTATCTACACGTCAAGAAAATGACAAAGACATTTCCGCTTATTTAGAAGAATTAAGGGAAATCAAATATCAATTTACCTCACCGGAAGATGTTTACTTAACGGATGACAATGAAAACGATGAGGCGACATTTGATATTTCAAATGAGGATGAGAATGATGAAACAGACTCAAATGAACAGGAACCCCAAAATGATGATACTATACCTTTACCCCTACCACCAACAATAAAAATAGTTAAGAAAAAACAATCGGTTTCACCATTAAAAAAAACAACACCTTTGACTAACATTCATAATAAAATCGATGATTTAATATCAGAAGCACGAACACTGAATTGTTTTAAATACAAACACAGCGCAATATTATTAAGTAGAACATTATTACAAGTTACCATGTCACATATTATAAAATCATCTGATTTGCATGGCCATTATATGGCTGAGGCAAATCGTAAACATGCCTACCTCGAACTGGATAATTTACTTGGCTATTTTTCTAACAATTTGAAAGGTATCTTTCCGAATGAAAGTGATGAAAGTATGTACAAGCTCATTCGTTCTGAGCTGAATAGTTACAAAGACACTGGAAAGACGATAGCTAACCTCGTCACGCACAATGACATACATCCGCTTACTTTACAGGAAGTTACGCACGCGCAAGTTAAATTACAATCTCTGATGGATTATTTTTTAGGCAATATTATCAGTGGCCATCGAGCCGCTTAGTATGTATAATCAGTAATATTAAAATGTTTGAGGTTTTTAGTATGCTCACTTATGACTCTAGCCAATTGAATTTATTAAAGAAAAGAACTTTTAGTTCACAATTGGGCATACCTCATATTTCTCAAGATGTTTCTCCGCTCAGATATCCAGGCGGCAAGGCAAAGCTATCAAGATTCATAGCTTTATTTATCGTATCTAACAAACTTAACGGCTGTACATTAGTCGAACCTTTTTGTGGAGGAGCGGGCGGCACCTTACCACTTTTGCTATCGGGGTTAATAGATAAACTAATCTTAAATGATTTGAACCCTTGTGTCGCATCATTTTGGCGCTGTTTAGTTAATAACCCAAGTTCATTAATAAACTTAGTCGAATCAGAGAAAGTAGACATTGAAGCGTGGCATCACTGGAGAAATATTTATTTTAATCCAGAAAGTCACACAGATATTGAGAAAGGGTTTGCAGCATTTTTCCTTAACCGGACTAATCGTTCAGGAATGCTGCATGCGGGGCCAATTGGAGGGCGTGAACAATCACATGAAAAATACACCATTGATTGTAGATTCAATAGACCAGCATTAATAAAACGTATTGAAATAATCTCTCAATATTCAAAAAAAATAAAAGTTACGGAGCAGGATGCCTGTGATTCACTAAACAGAAAAACAGTAGATGATTTAATTTATGCTGATCCTCCATATGTACAAGAGGGGAAAAATATATACAATAAATTCTGTTTTACAGATGATGATCATACTCGCTTTGCGAAAAAAATAAAAAGAAGCAAAGCACATTGGCTCTTATCGTATGATGATCATCCGTTAATACATAGACTTTATTCATCAACTGGGATAAACATTGTGGAATTATCCTATGCGATAAATAAAGCTAGAATCGGTAGAGAACTTCTGATTGCATCTGCAAATTCCCGGCAACCTGTTTTAAGGGTACATGAAGATACAGATGCGCAGATTTATGGTCATTCTGTGGTATAAGAACTATTGCTCTTATACCGTTTTCAATATCATACAGTGTACCCCATTGATAAACCCCAATGCTGTTTGCATATCTTTTCTTACCGTCCCATCTGAACATTTTCTTTTTTTTGCAATCACCCTTAACGAAATACCCACAACAAAGTGGGCAATGACCAACTCATATTCATCTGGCTTGTACTTGCGTAATCTAGATACACAGCCATCAATTAAAATACCTTCATCATCGTTACATTGAAGTCGTGACTTTTTGCCATGTGGAAGTAATCCTTTAAATCCTGCAGCAATTGGTTGCCAGTCCACACCGCTACTGTCAGCTGCAGCCCATGCTCCCCAACGATCCATCACTTCATACATATCACGCATCAAACATCTCCTTACGCCAGAACACCAAGCCCATAAGCTCGGTCCAGCACTTTCATTATCATTACCGGCTGAGGAACATATTTTTGCTCAAACTTCACCGGGTCGTTATGTAGTTGCGTATGGCACTGACGGCACAAAGGGATCGCAAAAATATCATGCGCCTTCGTTGCCATCCCTCCATGCCCCCAGCCGATTAAATGGTGTGGGTCATCTGATGGTTTGCCGCAGCATTCGCAGGGCTGTGTTTTAACCCATTCCAGATATCGGGGGGCCGTCCAGCGGATCCGCTTTGGGCGTTTCATATAGGTTTGCGGGGACTCAAGATCGACCAGAACACCAACTACAGGTTTGAGCGCAGGCACCTGCGCTGATGGCATGTTTACGGTAAACGTGCTGGCTTTGGCTGTAATGATGCTGGTGGCGGTTACACCCGTTTCGATATCGCATTCACGCATGACTGACTGATGTTCCTCCGAAGGAATACGAAGCGCCCGACCGGCTACTGATTCGGGAATTGCGTCGGTAACCCCCATACGTACCGCCCACCAGCAAAGTTCCGCCAGCGACAGTTCTCTGGACGGATCCTGATTCAGCGCCACCATGATGCTGTTGATAATCCAGTTAATAACATTACGTCTCGCCAGCTCTGCAAGTTGCTCGCTGTAGTGGTCACGCAGATGGCTATCACAATGCCCACACAGAAGAACCGATCCGGGTTCATGATGTAGGATGGTTAACTCATGATAATGGTAATCACTGTGTGGCCACTGGCAGCAGTTACCGCCATAACGCATAAGCCAGTAATCAAGACCACCTAACCCACCAGCAGCCTTTGTAACCTTTTCGTCCAGGAAGAACGGTCGCAGGGACTCGTCACACGCAAGCGGCTGGCGAACGTCAGGAACGCGGTCTGCAGGCAAACGCTCCATACCTGCTGGCTGGCTTTCCACCAGCACGCGTTCACAACTGAATAATGACATCAGCTCACTGCCCGGCTTGAGCAGCACAATTCCAAGCTCACGTGCAACCACGGGTTTTAGCAGCGCCCTCATTCTGCTATCTCCCCGATAATTATTTGTCCCTTCTCTCCCCATAATTTAGTGACACGTGAATCCCAGATGTGAGCGTCATCTTCGTAGATGGCATCCATCAGGGCTTTCATCATGTTGTCGAAATCAGGTTTAGCCTGGTGTGGTTTACCGTTTAACTCAGCCCGTTTCTTTTTGCTCCAACTCGCCGGCATCGGAAGAATAAAGGTGACATGCGAACCGCTTTCCGGCAGATCAACACTCTGCAGACGTACTTCATCACAGAAAGCCCGGTAACGCAGAACCTCAGGGCGATTTTTCCATTTGTCAGCGCGCGTCATTCTGGGCTTACCCATTGGGGTGATATCGTAGACTTTCACATTCACCTCCATGTCCGTTGTTGCCAGGTTCTGTCCTGACACGGAGGCTTAGATACCTCTGGCAAGAACGCGCTGATCGTCCAATGAACGAAGTCATTATCCAGACTACGCACGGTCTTAATCTGCTTTGCGTGATAGCGGGCTTCCAGTTCGTCAGCCTGCTCAGTGGTGAGTTGGGTATGTTGAAACCAGCTTTTCTTCATAACGCACCTCTGGATGCGGCAAAAAGAAAATCGCTGGCGTTGGTTAACGTCAGTACGTGGGATTTCTTGAATTGATCTTGCGCCATGGGGCTTTCTCCTGTGGCGCAGCAGGTATAGGTTGTTCAGGCCTATGACGGGAGTGTAACAGAATTCTGGGTAACGCGATAACCAGCCCTTTCCAGCATCTGAGTAAACAACGTCGGTGTACCAATAATTTCATTATCCTGAAGAGGCATGAAAGACACCATGCTACCGCGACGGTACATCAGGGCGCGCTCACACTCAGGAAATGATTGCAGCCTGGCAACGATGACTCCATCGTGACATCTGATGACTGCGTAGCCTTTTTTGGGCAATTCTAATTTTTCTTTCACTTAAACTCCCCCATGCAAACGGGATCAAAGTAACACCCAAAATAATTTTTAAAACCAGTCGTCAGCACTTTCCCAAGTTTTCTGGAGGATTGATTCAATTTTCTTTTTGTCGTCCTGGTCACCGCCAAAAATACTTAACCCATCGGCACCTGCACTGCGTATGCTCAGGCTGCAGTTCTCATACTGGTTTCCCAACCTCATAAGCAACTTTTTCTCCAGCGCAGGTACCGCACCCTTAGGAAGTTCTTTAGTGCGATCAATGGTTAATTCAACTTTCATAATGGCCCCCATTGCACATACTGTATTTTTATACAGTATACCTATAAGCCCAAATGATCAACGATTTAAGAGCACAAATTGTTAATTTATTGTCAGGAGCTAAAGATAGAAACCTCCCATATCGAATTGATATTAGCGATGTTTTATTAAGCATCTAACAAGTTCTACTGAGAACGCTCCGACAGTTAAGCTCCTACAAAACCTCCGTGGCTGATGGGAGTTCAGTGCACAACCACCGTATAGGCTAAGTGATAGTGATAGTGATACACGCATTCTGACTAATCTCTAGAGAGGCTTAATCAGTTTTCCAGAGATCTTTTTAACAACACCATCAAAGTTCGATTAAAATTAATCAAACCACGATCCATCGACTACTTCATTACACATTTGTTAGCGATTTAATGATTGCAACAGTCAATTATTTTTTATCATTTCATGCTGAACTAGCTGCAATTATCTGAATCATGATATTTACTTGCATAAATTAATGCATTACTATAGAGACAAAATTTTAATAAGTGAAATTTTTTATTATTTTCTTTCGCTAGAAGTATTTTTTATATCACAAATCATTCAATCGGAATAATCATGGAAAATTATCTAAGAAGGGTTTCAATCACAAGTCTATTTGAAAGAAACAATAATTACTCAATTGACTTTATTGAAGGTGCAAACTGTTTATATGGCGATAATGGAACAGGAAAAACCTCCATTATAAATCTAATAGTCAGCAGTTTAAACTGTGATCTAGGAAAACTTAAAACATTACCTTTTGAGTCGGTTACATTGTATACCGCAAAGACAGGTCAAGTAAGACCCAAAAAGTTCATGCGAGTTGAAAAAAACGCTCCATTTTTCGAAGGACACAAATTCCAGCCCGGTATAATAAAAATAGAAATAATTTCTGATATGGATTCTGTTGAAATACCTTTCTTTGGAAATGGGAGTTTACCTACTCCTTGGGATGAAACTGAAAGTTCCATTTTAGCAAAAATAGAGATTTTAAAAGATAAAATAAAAACAGAATTAACATTAACGCACGTTCCATTGTTGAGGGTACATGATAGCGAAATATTTAGTGAAAATGGACATGATGAATATTTGCAAATGGCTCTTCGTAAAAAAAGAGTCAACCCTAAACAAATTTCTGAAATAATGGATCCAAGCTATAGAGTTATATCATCGATACAATCACAATTTACTGAAGAAGCTAATTTACGTCGAAAGGAGATAACTTCATACCTCGAAAATCTTAAATCCAGAATAATTGAAAAGGTCATGATTGATCAAAAATTAATTACGCAATCCAAAAAAGCATTAAATTCTATATCTAAAGTAATGAATAGCCCTGACAACAACATTGATGGAGAGAGCTATTTTCATAAACTAAAAGACGCTAACATCGACGTTCCTGAAGAAAAAGTAAAGGAACATTTCCAATTGTGGTCTGATCTTGGTGCAAAATGTCGTGCAGATTATAATGAGCTTAAAAAGTATAGCGTATCTAATAACGATAAAGATATAGAAGCACAACGTAAGGCGCATGATAAATTCAATAATACATATATGACACTATTCTCTATAACTAATATATATGATCGTTTTCTGTCTATTGTTGAAGATGTTGAAATCATGCAGAATCAAAAGGATCGAATTTGGAAAATATTCACAGATTATGAGAATGAAGTTAATTCATACTTTAATAATTCCAAGTCTTTTAATTTAACTGAAGATGGTGAATTCAAAATATACTCTAACAAAAGAAGAATAAAATTACCCGACCTTTCCTCTGGGGAGAAGCACATCATTACTATTCTTGGCAGAGCCACTTTATCAAATAAAGATGGGGCTGTTTTTGTTGCTGATGAGCCAGAGTTATCTCTGCATTTAGATTGGCAAAGAAAGATTTTAACATCCATAAAGAAATTATCACCGTTATCCCAAATAATAGTTGCCACTCACTCTCCTGCTATTTTTACAAAAGGAACTAACCAAATCAATTTAGAGGATTGCAAGTGATGGCTGGAATTCCTACTTATGATATAGAAGAAAATTTAAGAAGGATAGACATGCAACGCTCCTTGAAATTTGTTGTAGTTGAAGGAAGCGATGATGTTCCGATTTATGAAAACATTGTATCTTCCGTCACTGCGAACGGTGTCGATTTTGAAGTTATTCATTCAGGTGGGAAACCGCGAATTAAGACGTTTCTATCTGAAAACCCTAAAGCAAGAAATTGTATATTTATCATAGATCGCGACTTTGATATTTTTGATGACGAGTTTGAGAACTTGGTATATCTTGAGCGATATTCAATAGAAAACTTTTACTTTTGCGAAGATGTTTTAAAAGCTGTAGTGGCAATGTCTGTAAAAGTAAAACTTAATGTCGCTCATGAAATATTAGATTTGCAAAGTTTTATTGATTACAGTACTCCTATATTGCTAAGGCTATTCTTTGCAATATATTACTATCAGCAGGTAGAAGCAAAACGATTGTTTGAAAATAATCTTCCCGTTGAAAGTTGGAGCGAAGCCTTTATATGCCAAGATGACAATTGGAGAATATGCCCAAATAAGATTCAGACACTTATCTCTCGACTATATCCAAATGGATATGACGAAACCGTGGCTGAAAATTATTATAATGAACAATATACCTCTTCCGGGAAGGTTATAGAAGACTTTCCCGGAAAAATGCTCAAGGTAGCACTTCAGCGATACCTAAAGGATACAGTTATAAAACTAAACCCCAAATTTGGAAGTAAATTTAGCAACACTGATGTTACTTGTACATTACTGATGTCTAATTTACATCGTTCCCGAGATCTAAACAAAAATTTGGAACCAGTTTATAATTTCCTTTTAGGATAAATGCTCCCCCTCAACAACATAAAATGTTATTGAGGGGGAATTTCACTTATTTCCATTATTAACAGATCGTTTATGGTAAATATGTTAACTAAATTCAGATAATTGATTTAATGACATCGCAATAGAAAAATTTACCTTTCAAGAATAACAATCATCAATAAGCAAGTAAAAGGAATAACAAATCAAAATATAAATAAAAGACTAATATCATTACGGCATGATTTCAATTAACAATTCAGTCATTGATAGAGCTTGATTATAAAAATCAACAGTATATTATATAAAATAATATTTATTTAACCTAATTTAAGAAATCAAACACTGTAACAGATTTTAATGCTGGCATCCTCCCCACGATTTCAATAACCCGGCGCATAACTGCACTTCCCCGAAAATCTGCTGGTAACTCAATCAGAGGTTTACTCGAGCCGTAAGAAAAACGCTGGAGATCGAAATCAATCACAGCCTTTTGGTCCCTGAACAAACCAAGACGACCGTAACGAATGAGTTCGCCGCGTTCGGCTGCTACGCGGAAATACTTCTCAGCAGTCTGACGATGCAGCGACAACATCTGCGATGCCTCGCTAACGGTTAAGCGTCCACGGATTTTCACCTCTTCGATGATCACCCGGATAAGTGCCGCCTGCTCTTCTGGTGTGTTTGGCCTTGGCATGCTGATCACCTCCGGGCCATACGCAGGCATTCATTTCGTTGCTGCGCTATACGTGAAACTTCAGCTGAACTACGGGCAATGTCTAACATGTCGGTATATACCTTTGCCGCGCGCCGCCAGAGTCCTCGGGACTGCAGGTCTTTCGCCATTTTCTCCGCTAATTGCGTTTCAACCGGATCGCTTTTCTCTTCCATGAAGGGCAGTTTTACGTCAGGTAATTCTGCATCCGGAGCGATGTTATAAACATACTGAGTTCCGTTGTGAGTTCGCAGAACTGTGCCGCTAATAGTCAACGCGCGCAGAAACTTACCTGCGGTACCGGATGGAATATCCAGTGCTTCACATACGTCACGTAATATGCAGTTCGGGGTATGGCGCACCACTATCGCTACCCGGTCTTTCTGAGAGATTTCTATGGTCATTGGTCAATACTCGTTTTAGTTAATTAAACCTGCCGCTTTGCGGCGTTTGTATTCTTCCATCAGTATTTGCGCTGGCGTTGGTCCCGCCGGATGGTGCGGCGCCGCCAGTTGACGTCGAATTGGTGGCACACTTAGTCCATTACCAACATGCTTCGACCACTTCGTAAGTAACTTTTCCGCCAGTCGTTTCAGCTCCCCCTCTGTCATTTGTCGTTCTACACCGGTTCTGCGCATTTCGATGCAGATGTGATACAGCACTGGCTGAGGCCATGGATATTTATCGCTACCTGAATACCGATATGACTCATTGCGCCAGCGCCGGTATTCCGTCATAACCTGTTCCGACGTCAGTCCGAATGGATTAGCTCCACTCTCCGAAACCAGAGAAACAAACTCAGCAAGGTCAGGCGGCCATGTATTTCCCATTGCGCAGCGCTCCATGCACTGCTGACAGACCAGCCGAATTTGCTGTTCAGTCATCGAACCTATCTGGGCTATCCAGATAGGCGAAGGCTCCGCCCCGTTCTTCTGGGTCCATCGATTCGAATACACCTCCCCCATGACCTGCCACAGACGCCAGGCTGTTTCCGTCGCCATCAAGTCCATTCCTGCGGCGCCACTCTGCGTGGGCTGACTGAATTTGCTGAACTGCCCGGGATGCTGTTGGTTCTGATCCTGTTCCCACATGACTGTTACCTCCGGTTTCTGGTTTTACCTGCGTTCTCACCCGGGCTACATGTCGGGCAAATTTTTGTTCCCACTGGATTTGCGTAAAAACTTTCCCTTCCGACTCCCAGTACGCGGTGAATTCTGCGAGTTCAGTCAGAAGGTAATCTGGTTCAGGCAGGGAGATACCCCACGATGCGGCACGCTGTCGGAAGTCTCTGGAGGGAAGCCAGCTATCTGTCATGCTGAATTTCCCGATCGGTTCATCAACACCGTCCAGATATCGGGGCATGGCCGGGGATGGTAGTTCCTCCCCATTCGAATTTTTCATCGCGCCCGCGTTAAGAGAGGGGTTTAAGATCTGTTTACTGCTAACTGCTTTCTGGATACCTGATGGCAAAGGTTTAGCCAAAGACTTAGCCTTATCCTTAGGCAAGGCGAAAGCCTTATCAAAAGCCATCCCCATAGCGTCAGAAACCCCGTAGCAGGCGGCTTTGAGAGCTTCATATGCTTTATCTTTCAGTGAACATTCAGGCAGTAATTCAAACGATCTCGCCCATGATTTGATCACGTTCACTGATGCTGGCGGGTTATGTTTGACCGCATTAGGCAACCAAAAAACTCTGGCTTTAAGGTCGGCTTCCACCATACCTAACGCTATGGCTTCGCCTAAGGCTAAGTCGAAGGCTTCAACATCCCAGTTTAATTCTTCAGCCATAGCAGCCCTCCCCGCCTTATACAGGCCGGGGATGATCCCCGTGAATGGACCAGTTAGCAGGTAAATAAACAGACTCTGCCCACTTGGCGGGAGTGGTGATAAGGCTCGAAATTTCGGATCATCCCACATGGTGATCTTCACCTTCCGGTAAGGCTCGTTGCTAGCCTTACTCTTAGGCATGGCCTTAGCCAAAGGATTAGGCATACTTCACCCCGCGAGTTGCAGTAATAATGGTCATTGGTCAAAACTCGATTAAAACAATTGCGGCGCTACGGCGCTTAAACTCGCCAGTAGTGGTCCCGCCGCGTCAGCAGGTAGCATGTTGAACAATGCGATTGCCGCTTCACGAATTTCCTTCTCGAGCTTCTGTAACGGAGCGCCGATTAATTTGGCCTGGTGTGCCTCGCTGCATTCTTTGATAGCGCTGGCCACCAGCTCCGCTTCTGTGCTCGCATTACTTAACCCGTGCTTTCTGGCAATCTGAACTGGCATAGCAGCAATGATTGAACCTGACAGCTGCATAACGTAAGCCGTGTATTTTTCTGATCCCCCTTCGTTTTTCAGATACCGGAATAAATTCTGTTTATTAACAGTAATTTCGCGGCCATCTGCTTTAGCCCACTCTTCAGCCACCAGCTGAGCGATCCGTTCCTGTGCCTGTCCTGGTAATGTCGATTCCCATTCACGAACGGCGGCCAATATGGCACGGTGCTGAATGCCGTTACGGCGCAGGGGTTTAGATTGATTTTGCGATTTCACCGGAGCGGTTACTCGTGGTTTATTATGGGTATAAGCTACTGATTGCATCATTCAGACCTCGCTTTGTGGCGGAAATACACTATCAAGAGAGCAGGTGCGCCCTAACTCGTTAAGCTTCTCCACAATCAATCTGCATTCCGGTAGGCCTGGTTGGCGTGTTCCGTTCTCATAATTTGAGAGCCTTGACTGACGCCACCCGAATAATTTGGCTAATTGCTCTTGGGTTAAACCGAGCGCTTGCCGTTCTTTGGCGATGTTGTTCATCTTGTCCTCACATATAGTGTTTAGCTGAATTAAACACACAATGTGTTAGATAGTCAAGACGAAACGTTCTTTGAGCGTTAACACGTAACGTGGTAAAAATCAGGAATGAATATAAACACTGCAATTGCCGCCAGACTGAAGCAGCTACGCGAACAGAAAAATATGTCGCAATCTAAACTCGCAGAGTTATGTGGGTGGGCTCAGTCACGCATCGGGAACTATGAAGCAGGTCGCCGCAATGTTGGCGTTGACGACGCTATAACGATATCTAAAGCTCTCGGCATTAGCCCGGCTGAGCTAATGTTTGGTGATGATCACGCCGAATCATGGTTAACGCCAAGACATCGTAAGTTGATAACTCTTTTTGACCAGTTGCCGGAGTCTGAACAAGACAGAATGATCGATACCTTTCAATTACGGCTGAAAGAAATTGATGAGTATGTTGAGAAATACCTTCGGGGACGATTAAAGCCAACTGACGACTAAGCTACAATTTTAAGCGCTCTAACCAGCCTCCTTGGCTGGTTTTTTATGCCTTGCCCACTCCCTTTTCCCATATCGTTATCATCCTCACCACCTTAAACACATGCTGTGTTGACTTTTAAACACATTTAGAGTTTAAATATAAACACATTTTGAAAAACGTCATCGAGGCAGGACGCCCACGAAGTAGCTGCCGGCGGCATACGAATCACCGGATGAGATGACAAGTATTAACACGCAGCAGGTTCAACGTTCCGCCAGCCTGGCGACAAGGGCAACGCAAGAGGATAAATCCATGATCGATTTCGCACGTAAACCAGTGCGGTGTCAGGCCGTACATCTAAATCGCATTGAAGTAATCATTCGACTGATTTGCTACATGCTTGCCCAGAAGGGCGCCCCGTCTGCCGACCAACAGACTGCAGTTCGTTAATAACGAGTTTGACCAATGGCTGTTGCCAGTATCAGTAAGGAAGTGACTATGGAGTTTGGAATGAAACGCGTGGTGGCATCTGTTCAGGTCGTTGCCATCCTCAACAGGATTTACAACGGCAGCCCTGTTTCCATCGCATCTATCAGTAAGGAATCAAAGCTGTCTGTGTCTTACCTCGAGCAGATTTTCTCGAAACTGCGCACCAGTGAAATCGTCACCAGCCAGCGTGGCGCTGGTGGCGGGTACCACCTTAGCAAAGCAAACCCCAGCGTGGCTGACGTCGTTCGCGCCGTAACAAACACGCCTGATTCATTTGAACCCGTGCTGAATGCTCTGGAGTGGGTCCCCGTCGCGCATCTGGCGCAGGGAAAATCACCTACCCCATAAAGCACAAAACCCGCGCAAGGCGGGTTAAGTACCCGGTCAGCCGACCAAAGCTTTCCGGAACGAGTTTTGACCAATAACCACTACCTTAGGCGGCGATCATCAGCTGCCGGGTATCTTACAATCCAATGGAGCCCGAACGCAATGTTAACGTATGCGTATCTTATTAAAGCCAAAGCGAAAGCAACTGAGGCAAAAAACCTGTTTTGCTGGTTCTCTGCGAAATCAGATTCCCGTGCAGAGCGCGAAATCCTCAATATTCTCGAAGACAACGGTATTGCCGTCGGACGTGGCGCTGACTATCAATTACCTGTCCGCACCAACTGGTTTGTTGTTGACGATCTCCCAGAGGAAAACGCACTCGATGACACATGGTGCGATCGTTACGAACTGGCAGAAGACCAGCAAACATGGCAACCGAAACAGAAGCCTGATAATGAAAATCAGGGGGCTACCGGCCAGCAAAAACCTGAAACCGCCAGTACTAATGTACCCACCAGCGATGCACCAGCATTGCTCCGCCCCATATCTCGCCTGCGCCTGTCTCAGCGACTGATTGCGCACCTGGTCAATGACACTGAAGAGAAGGAAATCAGTGAAGCGCAGCACATCCAGATCGGACAAATGGAACTGGACGAAAATAATCTCTATGTACAAAACCTGTTACTGGCCGTTGCGAATGTGCCGGCTGTGAAAGAGCTTTCTGCTCATGTCGAGTGGAACCTGGCAAACGCAATAAAAGAAGTCTTCGATCGTGAGCTGGTCTATACCGTCTCTTCATTCGAGGAATTTATTACCGAATGGATTGCGGAACCGAAAGCGCGGACTCATACCGTGCAGGAGTGGGTTAACGATAAGAAAGCACGAATTGTGGGTGATGAACCCACCGTTCCACCTGTAACGCCAGAACTCATTACCGTTGCGACTCTCCCGCTACGCCAGCGCCTTTTAGCTCAGTTTATTTCTGATGAATATGCTTACCATATTGATACTGAGCAGAAGAAAACCATTCAGGAACTTGAGCTGGATGTGGATAACAGCTACGTGCAAAACCTGCTACTTGCCGCCGAGAATGTAGAACCATTCAAAAAAGCGCCAGAGATCGATATCTGGAAAATTGTCAGCGCGCTGAAAACTATTTTCCCTGTTGATGGCAAACGAGTGGATCTCTCTACCGTCATTCATTTCTTTAAAACTTGGTTCAATACTGAACACATTGACCGTGGGTTGCTGGTTAAAGAGTGGTGTAAGGGCAATCGTGTGTCACAGATTCAGCGCACTGACACTGGAACGAACGCTGGTGGTGGCAATAAGACCGATCGCAATACCGATTATGCTCATACACTGGATACGCTCGACGTTGAGATTGCGCTGGCCACGCTTACAATGGATTTCGATATCTACAATATTCCGGGATCTATTCTCCGCCAGGCTAAAGAGATCATCGCAGCCAAAGACAGTCCATTCAAAGAATGGTCCGCAGCACTGCGAAAATGTTCTGGCATCCTCGATTACTCGCGCGCAGCTATTTTTGCATTAATACGAGGCGCTCATCCCTCTTATTACCTTTCTCCCGGGCGCTTATCCGGCTACATCAATGCAAATCTGGTCGAAAGCGATCATCAAAATCCCACCGATGAAACACTTGCTGCTGCGCGCCAGGTGAATAGCGCTGCTGTTGTCGCTGCTGTAGTTCAGGGGAAAGAGCCGCTAGAGAATCTGGAGAAACTGTCCACTGACTTTGCGACAGTGGGGGCATTGGCAGCAAAAGCCGCAAAACAGGAAACTTCAGAATTAATCAAACAACCTGAAGTAGCCAATCTCGGTAACGGCATATTTTCTGTCGATGGCCTGATGAATCCCCCTGCCAAATTAAACGAGGAAGCCACCAGCGATGTGCAGATGGAAGAAACTGACAACAACGAAATCAAAGCTAATCCTGAAGTGTCTCAGAGCGAAACAGCAGTTTTGCCAGTTAAAAGCGCTGATGCAACTGGTGACGCGTCAGCTTCCCTGAATAATGAACCCGTTCACCATATTAATACGGATCCCCTGAACGCTTTTTATACTCACCTGATGGTTGGTATGGAAACTATGGGCAACAGTCCTGATGCCCCAATAGTCTCTATCGGCGCTGTATTTTTTGATCCTTCAACTGGTAACACTGGAGCCGAGTTTTACCAGGTTGTCAGTCTAGAGTCATCGATGTCGTTTGGCATGAAACCGGATGCCTCGACAATTCAGTGGTGGTTAAAACAATCTCCGGAAGCCCGTTCTGCGATTCTTGTTGATGGAGCCATGGGGTTGCGCGAAGTCCTTGAGCTTCTGTCCGACTTTATTGCTGAAAATGCTGCTAACGGTAGTCACTCCGTTCAGGTATGGGGTAATGGCTGTTCGTTTGATAACGTCATTCTCCGCCGCGCGTATGTGTTAACAGAAACGCCCTTCGCTGTTCCGTTCTGGAATGACAGGGACGTAAGGACCATGGTTGAACTGGGTAAATCTGTCGGTATCAATCCGCGCTTCGACATCCCGTTTGAAGGTGATTTGCACAATGCACTTTCTGACGCCCGGCATCAGGTCAAATACGTCTCTGCAATCTGGAAACGTCTGACCGCAAACTGATTTTCTAATTTCACAATTTATGGTTCCTGCCTGGTATGTTTTTACAGGCAGGCCATCAGAGAGATGAGCTATGCACGAACTTACACTGTCTCCTCAGGAAATTGCAGAAATTACTGGCTATCAGCGCTACACCCACCAGCAGCGACAGCTGCGGTGTCACGGCATACCGTTCACCACTGATGGGCGGAACCGCCCAATTGTATTGCGCAGAAGTATTGATCCCGGAGTTTCTGAATTACCTAAGGTCGATGAATATGTTGCACTTGAGCCAAATTACGACGCAATCAATGGGCAGACCAAGAAAAGATCCTAAAGACAAGCACCTCCCGCCACGCGTAACTAAAAACCGTTATAGCTATGTGTGGAAGCCAAAAGGAACAAAACAAAGCGTAACTCTTGCACCTATTACCGGGACAAGTATGTCCCGGCTATGGGCGCGTTATGAGGAAGAGAAAGCTAAGCGTTCAGACGTAATGACATTTTCTAAATTATGGAAGTTATTCACCAGTAGCCCAGCTTTTGCTGAACTGGCTCCACGGACGCAGACTGATTACAGATCGTATGAAAAAAACCTGGTCCCAGTGTTCGGGAATATGCGAGCAGATGACATAAAAATTGAGATGGTCAGGATCTATATGGATAAACGTGGCCAGCGCAGCATTAACCAGGCAAACCAGGAACTCGGCGGAATGTCGCGTGTTTTCTCATGGGGATATGAACGAGGGTACGTGAAAGGAAATCCGTGCAAAGGAGTGCGCAAGTTCTCTTTAAAAGCCCGTGACGTGTACGTGACAGACGAAGAATATCAGGCAATTTATGAAGAGGCGGCACCAGCTCTCCGGGTTGGCATGGAGATATCTTACTTATGCGCAGCTCGCGTTTCCGATGTACTTTCTCTCAAATGGTCGCAAGTAAGCGAGGAAGGCATTTTTATCCAGCAGGGAAAGACCGGGACTAAACAAATAAAAGTCTGGACTGAACGGCTTCATAACGCCATCGAACTTGCAAAAACTCTGGGTGGGCGGGAAACGGTTATCTGTAGCAGCAAAAAAACTAAATACTCGAAAAGTGGGTTTAATGATCTGTGGGAAACGGCAAGGGAAGCAGCAGGAAAAAAACTAGATAGAAAACTGCCGTGTACTTTTCATGATCTCAAAGCCAAGGGAATATCTGATTACGAAGGCTCGAGTAAGGATAAACAACTATTCTCAGGTCACAAAACTGAAAGCCAGGTTGTGGTTTATGACAGAAAAGTGAAAATTTCTCCCACATTGGATCTTCCAGTCTTGGGCAAATCAGAAGATGATGATGGCGAGTTTTATACCAAGTGAATATACCAACACTATACCAAGTGTGACATGAGTCGTTGAAAGGAATTGAGCTAAGTGTTTGAATAGTGGCGGAGAGAGGGGGATTTGAACCCCCGGTAGAGTTGCCCCTACTCCGGTTTTCGAGACCGGTCCATTCAGCCGCTCTGGCATCTCTCCGTTCTGGTGGTTGCCATGATGCCAGGTAATTTGGCATTTTAACAGACCCAGTTCCGTCAATTTCGTTCAAGTGACGAGTTTGCGAGCAAAACGATGATTAAGTGGCCCTGGAAAGAGCAAGAAACAGCCCGGAATGATGACTGGCCCTGGGATGATGCCCTGGCAATTCCTCTTCTGGTGAATCTTACTGAACAAGAACAAGCCAGGCTTATTGCCCTGGCTGAGCGTTTTTTACAGCAAAAAAGATTGGTTGCGCTACAAGGATTTGAACTGGACGTACTGAAAAGTGCACGAATTGCTCTGCTTTTCTGTTTGCCAGTTCTGGAATTAGGCATCGAGTGGCTCGATGGTTTTCATGAAGTCCTTATTTACCCTGCCCCGTTTGTCGTGGATGACGAATGGGAAGATGATATTGGGCTGGTGCACAATCAACGGATTATTCAGTCAGGCCAAAGCTGGCAACAGGGTCCGGTGATCCTGAACTGGCTTGATATCCAGGATTCCTTCGATGCTTCCGGCTTTAATCTGATTATTCACGAAGTGGCACATAAACTTGATATGCGTAATGGCGATCGCGCCAGCGGCGTTCCGGCTATTCCGCTGAGGGAAATTGCGAACTGGGAGCATGATCTCCATGCCGCGATGAACAACATCCAGGATGAAATCGATCTGGTGGGTGAAACGGCCTGCAGTATAGATGCCTACGCAGCAACCGATCCTGCAGAATGCTTTGCGGTATTATCCGAGTATTTCTTCAGCGCCCCCGAGTTGTTTGCACCACGTTTTCCGGCATTGTGGCAACGTTTTTTCCAGTTCTATCGCCAGAACCCAATGCTTCGGTTGCGCGATAGCCAGGAAGAAGACCATTTTCGCTCATCAAATGTACATTAATACTGAATTTGAAGATTAATTAACCAATTGATATGACGTATTAATTTTACTGTTGACACGTCATGGTGAGGTCAGTAATATGCGCCTCGTTCACACGATTCCTCTGTAGTTCAGTCGGTAGAACGGCGGACTGTTAATCCGTATGTCACTGGTTCGAGTCCAGTCAGAGGAGCCATATTTAAGAAGCCTGCTTAGGAAACTAAGCAGGCTTTTTGCTTTATATCTGATAATCAATCATCACTTCATCAGGCTCCATCGCCTGGCGTTTAATCTCTTCCACAGATAAACCTGCGTTGCATAGCTCGATGAATCGCCAGACGTAATTGCGCTGCAACTGACCACGTTTGAGCCCCAGCCAAACGGTGTTCGCATCAAATAAATGCCGGGTATCAAGGCGGGTTAACGTCCCCTCCTCCTGCTCTCCGCTGGATTGCTCCGCCACCAGCCCTATTCCCAGCCCCAGCGCTACATACGTTTTAATCACATCCGAGTCCTGTGCACTGAGGATAATATCCGGCACCAACCCTTTACGCGCAAATGCCTCATCAATACGTGAGCGTCCCGTAATACCCTGTCGATAGGTAATGAGCGGCCAGTGAGCAATAGACTCAAGCGTAAGCGGGGAAGCCTTAACTAATGGATGATCGTGTGGAACGAGCAGGCTGTGCTGCCAACGAAACCAGGGAAACGCCACCAACAGCGGATCGCTGCTGAGTCGTTCACTGGCAATACCAATGTCTGCGCCGCCATTTTGCAGGAGAACGTCAATTTCTTGCGGCGTCCCCTGGATAAGCTCCAGGCGAACCTCCGGGAAGAGCTCACGAAATGCTTTGATCACCGCAGGCAGACTATAGCGTGCCTGCGTGTGCGTGGTCGCAATGGTCAGCACACCAGACGTGTCATTGGTAAACAGGTCCGCCACTCGGCGAACATTACTGGCTTCATTAAGAATACGCTCAGCGATCACCAGCAACGCCTTCCCCGGTTCGGTCATGCCAAGTAAACGTTTACCACGACGAATAAAAATTTCGATGCCAAGTTCATCTTCAAGTTCACGAATATGCCGACTTACCCCCGACTGCGAGGTATAAAGAATATTCGCGACTTCCGTCAGGTTGTAATCCTGACGGGCCGCCTCGCGGATTATTTTAAGTTGCTGGAAATTCACTTTTCGCTCCGGGTACATCAGACATTACACTATTGTTAAAGTCTGATGCCCGGCATAACAAATAATAAAAACCTGCATCTTATTCCTGGCTGGAATAAGGTCTAACTCACCAGCTGTAGTTCCCGATTTTCCAGAGCCGGACGGCTAACCAGCGACAACAGGATCTCTTTCACCGCCTGAGCCTGTGGTGTCAAACTGCCTCTGGCTGACATGTTAAGCGAGAGGGGCAGATTCATGGAGGGCGTTGTAATCCGCGCCATCCAGCCATTCGCTGCATGACATAATGCCCGGGCTGCCGATTCAGGTAAGACTGTCACCCCCATACCGCTGGCAATCGCGGCCGTTAGGGTGGAGATAGAATCAATTTCACCTATTACTTTGGCCGTTAAGCGGCGCAGTGAGAAGGCTTCGTCAACACGGAGGCGAACCGCACTGTAATCCCGTGGCAGAAACAAATTCATCTGCGCGACTGCCGTTAAATCGACACCAGGCCCAGGACATTCACGCGTCCCCACCAGGAAAAGATCCTCTTTGAGTAACGGTTGACTGGAAATACCCGCGATCGGCGAGCGCTCGTAGAGCACCGCCATATCTAATTGACCACTGAGCAGTTTATCGTTCAGCACCGCCCCGCTGTTTTCATGTAAATAGACCAGTACATCGGGCAGCTCGGCGCGAACGGTCTGTAATAACGGCATGGTAATTGATGATGCCGCAGTGCCTGGCGCCAGGCCAATAGAGACGTGTCCACTCAGGGTCTGCCCTACATTATTGACCGCAAGCTGCGCCTGCTCACACTGCCGTAATATCGTCCGGGCGTGCGTATACAGCACTTTCCCCGCTTCCGTCGGCGTCACCCCGCGTTTGGTGCGGATCAACAGCTGTTGATCCAGCTCCCCCTCCAGCGTAGCAACCTGCTGGCTCAGCGCGGGTTGAGCGATATGCAATACTTCCGCTGCCTGGGTCAGGCTACCAATATCGACGATTTTTACGAAGTATTTCAGTCGTCTGAAGTTCATTTTGCCTCCTGTCGGAATACCAGAACCCATGCTGGCAATCATGAAACTCAGGATTGCAAGATGCTTGCCAGTTTCATCTGTAGACGATTATTTAATGTTAAGCTCCCGTTAAGTAAGGGATGGCGCAGGAAAGTGATCGCTTCTACTGATTCCGCGTTTTTCCGGGCTGCCCCACAAGAGGTAGACCCGCACCAGAATGGGGCAAATGTCTAAAAAGCATGAAAGATCGCCGCTTTGTTGAATTTGTCAGCAAACGAACACACAATTTCATTTACCCCTTTGACAACCCCCATCGCCCCCGCTAATATGCGCCTCGTTCACACGATTCCTCTGTAGTTCAGTCGGTAGAACGGCGGACTGTTAATCCGTATGTCACTGGTTCGAGTCCAGTCAGAGGAGCCAAATTCTTGTTTTCAGGCGTGCTTAGAAGTCCCTATACGATTAGGTTTCAATAAGTTAGCGTGAAAATCTTTCCCGATGCGTATCTGGTTTTCCCTCCGCATCCGGCGAAATTGGTGGTCTGATTTGGGGTCATTTCAGTTCGATAATGGAGTGACCACCATATGTCCCTGTCCGACGCGAAAATCCGCAGCACTAAACCTTCTGATAAACCCTTTAAACTGGCTGATTCCCATGGCCTGTATTTGCTTGTCAATCCGGTCGGCTCCCGTCTCTGGTATCTCAAGTATCGCTTCAGCCGGAAAGAATCCCGTATTGCGTTGGGTGCCTACCCGCTGGTTTCGCTTTCCGACGCTCGTCAACAGCGCGACGGCATCCGTAAGCTTCTGGCACAGAACATCAACCCCGCACAGCAGCGCATGGCTGAAAAAGCCGCCGCGTCACCGGAAAAATGCTTTGAAGCCGTTGCGGTGGCATGGCACAAAACCAACAAAAAATGGTCAGCTGACTATGCAGAGCGCATCCTTGCCAGTATGAAAAATCATATCTTTCCGGCAATCGGTCATCTGCCCGTCACGATGCTGAAAACGCAGCATTTTACTTCATTACTGCGGGTTATTGAGGATAAAGGCTTTCTCGAAGTCGCGTCCCGAACCCGGCAGCAGCTTTGCAACATCATGCGTTACGCCGTTCAGCAGGGACTCACCGAAAACAACCCGGCACAGCATCTGGAAGGCGTCACCGCACCGCCGGTTAAAAATCACTATCCCGCTCTGCCACTGGAGCGGTTGCCCGAACTGCTGGAACGTATTGGTGATTATCAACAGGGACGGCAGTTAACAAGGCTGGCGGTGGTGCTGACCCTGCATCTGTTTATCCGTTCCAGCGAGCTGCGCTTCGCCCGCTGGAGTGAGATTGATTTCAGACACAAAATCTGGACCATCCCCGCCACCCGCGAAACGATTGAGAAAGTTCGCTTTTCCGGGCGTGGCGCAAAAATGCGCACCCCGCATATTGTCCCGCTTTCCCGACAGGCCATCGCCATTCTGAAGCAGATACACGAAATTTCCGGCCATCTGGAACTGGTGTTTCCCGGTGACCATAACCCGTACAAACCGATGAGTGAAAATACCGTTAACCGGGCGCTGCGCTTAATGGGCTATGACACAAAAGCGGATGTCTGCGGGCATGGTTTCCGGGCAATGGCCTGTAGCGCACTGGTGGAATCTGAACTCTGGTCGCGGGATGCAGTGGAACGGCAGATGAGCCATCAGGAGCGCAACAGCGTTCGGGCGGCGTATATCCACCGCGCCGAACACCTCGACGCCCGTAAAGCCATGATGCAGTGGTGGTCGGATTATCTGGATTCGAGCCGCGAAGGGTACATTGCGCCGTATATTTATGCGCGGCAGCATAAAGCGGCCTGAACCAGCGGCAATGTAATTTGTTGAAAATGAAAACGCAGATCCTGATGGATTCGGATCTGCGTTTTTGCATCAAAAGGTTTTACCTTCGTCTTTTTTGCTATTAATCGGAAAGCATACAAAATTATTCTACGCAGAATAATTTTGCACGAAAATCTATCAATACATCAACAATCAATAGGTGCATGTCGAATTATTCACGGTAAATAATTTCTGGCGATCGCTGCCAGACAGCCTGCACCAGGACCGGTTAATCAGCACGCCATAACTGCACCAGTTCACTGCCACCATTTATCTGCACCAGCCTGTCGTCGCCTGTATACAGCAGGACTGCACCAGATATCGCCGGATATATCGATCTGCGCCAGCTTTAACCTTTTAAGCCCTTTGGCCTTTTCCGGTCTGGCGCTGTTACCCTTAGTCGCCCCTTACCCTTTCCGGCCTTTTTCCTTTGGCTGGCGCAGGTTGGCATGGCAACATCCTGATGCGGCACCAGAATCTTGTACAAAAATCACCCAAAAATATTTGGCCCCAAATAATTTTGGCCAAAAAACAACCACGTAGATTTTAATCGGCCATACCTCTCGGATATGTTGTTATTGAGAGGAAATCGTACAAAAAATTTCTACGTAGAAATTTTTT
>NZ_RPOI01000028.1 GCF_003818115.1 Citrobacter youngae
AGCGATACATTGAGCTAACCGATACTAATGAACCGTGAGGCTTAACCTTACAACGCCGAAGGTGTTTTGGCGGAATTGAGACGATTTTCAGCATTGATTACAGATGACATCAGAACGCAGAAGCGGTCTGATAACAGAATTTGCCTGGCGGCTGTAGCGCGGTGGTCCCACCTGACCCCATGCCGAACTCAGAAGTGAAACGCCGTAGCGCCGATGGTAGTGTGGGGTCTCCCCATGCGAGAGTAGGGAACTGCCAGGCATCAAATTTAGTGTGCTGATATGGCTCAGTTGGTAGAGCGCACCCTTGGTAAGGGTGAGGTCCCCAGTTCGACTCTGGGTATCAGCACCAGTTTTTCGGTTAAAGTTCGGCACTTAGAAAAGAATTTGTCTGGCGGCTGTAGCGCGGTGGTCCCACCTGACCCCATGCCGAACTCAGAAGTGAAACGCCGTAGCGCCGATGGTAGTGTGGGGTCTCCCCATGCGAGAGTAGGGAACTGCCAGACATCAAATAAAAACAAAAGGCTCAGTCGAAAGACTGGGCCTTTTGTTTTATCTGTTGTTTGTCGGCGAGCGCTCTCCTGAGGAGGACAAATCCGCCGGGAGCGGATTTGAACGTTGCGCAGCAACGGCCCGGAGGGTGGCGGGCAGGACGCCCGCCATAAACTGCCAGACATCAAATCAAACAAAAAGGCCATCCGTTAGGGGGGCCTTTTTGCTTTCAGTTCGTTGAAATTTAATGGATAACCTGCGACAAGAAGGCGCGTGTGCGTTCAGATTTGGGATGAGCAAAAAACTCATCCGGTGGCGCCTGTTCAACAATCTCACCAAGATCCATAAAGATCACCCGGTCAGCCACTGTGCGGGCAAAGCCCATTTCATGGGTTACACACAGCATGGTCATGCCCGACTGCGCCAGACCTATCATGGTATCCAGCACTTCTTTTACCATTTCAGGATCTAACGCTGATGTGGGTTCATCAAACAACATGATTTTGGGTTTCATGCACAGCGAGCGTGCAATGGCCACGCGCTGTTGTTGCCCGCCAGAGATTTGCCCGGGATATTTATGCGCATGTTCAGCAATGCGAACTCGCTCAAGATAGTGCATTGCCAAAGCCTCCGCCTCTTTTTTCGGCATCTTTTGCACCCAGATAGGCGCCAGTGTGCAGTTTTGTAGGACCGTCAAATGAGGAAAGAGATTAAAGTGCTGAAAGACCATGCCAACTTCTTGTCGGACGCGCTCAATATTGCGGATGTCCTCATTGAGTTCAATTCCATCCACCACAATACGTCCTTGCTGATGCTCTTCCAGATGGTTAATACAGCGGATGGTTGTCGATTTACCTGAGCCGGAAGGCCCGCACAATACGATACGTTCTCCCTGCTTTACCTTCAGGTTGATGTTCTTCAGGACGTGAAATTGCCCGTACCATTTGTTGACGTTTTCCAGCGTAATCATCGCGTCGGTAGACGGCATTACTAGTTGGCTCATAAATTCCTCAGTGCGGTGTACGCCCGGTGTTAAAACGTTTTTCCAGATGTTGGCTGTAACGCGACATACTGAAACAGAAGATCCAGTAAATCAGTGCAGCGAAAACATATCCTTCTGTCGACATACCCAGCCACGCAGGGTCCACAGTTGCCTGCTGCACGCTACTGAAGAGATCAAACAGACCGATGATAATGACCAGACTGGTATCCTTGAACAGGGCGATAATCGTGTTAACCAGGCCAGGGATAACCAGCTTGAGGGCTTGCGGAAGAATGACCAGCCCCTGAGTTTTCCAGTATCCTAACGCCAGTGATTCGGCGGCTTCATACTGACCTTTTGGCAGGGCTTGTAGCCCCCCGCGAACCACTTCTGCGACATAGGCCGACTGGAAAAGAATAACGCCGACCAGGGCCCGGATAAGCTTGTCGATACTGGTTCCTTCGGACATAAACAGAGGAAGCATGACCGAGGACATAAACAGAACGGTAATCAACGGCACACCGCGCCAGAACTCAATGAAAATGACGGATAAAACCCGCACGACTGGCATATGGGAACGACGTCCCAGCGCCAGTAAAATGCCCCATGGAAGTGCGCCTGCAATCCCCACGGATGCGATAATTAGAGTCAGTGTTAATCCACCCCACTGCCGGGTTTCTACGCGCTCCAGCCCGAAAAAACCCCCGTACATCAGCCACCAAACCACCACTGGATAAACGACGGCCCAGACAGCGATATAGCGGCCACGATGCGGGATTGTTTTCAAGAACATGGGAACGATAGACAGCAAACCAATTATCAGGGCCAGATTTACACGCCAGCGCTGATCGTGGGGATAAAGTCCATACATGAATTGCCCAAAGCGTTCATGGATGAAAACCCAGCAGGCCCCGGCTTTGGTACAGTCTGCTCGGGTTGAACCGACCCAGTTGGCCTGAAAGAATACCCAGTTCAACAGTGGCGGAAGAAATGACCAAATCAGCCATACGCATAGCAGGGTGAGCAGGCTATTGGACCAACTGGAGAACAGGTTTTTACGCACCCAGAGTAGGCTGCGGCTTGCCGGATTACTGCGCTGGCGTGAGGGGTGAGACAGCAGGGCTTTTGTCATCATGGCTCCTTAGCGCTCAATCAGTGCAATACGGCGGTTATAAATATTCATCAGCAAAGAAATACTCAGACTAATGATCAGGTATACCGACATGGTGATGGCGATCGTTTCAATGGCTTGCCCTGTTTGATTGAGTACCGTGCCGGCAAACAGTGAAACCATGTCCGGGTAGCCAATGGCGGCCGCAAGAGAAGAGTTTTTGACGATGTTCAGATACTGGCTGGTCAGTGGGGGAATGATGACGCGCAGTGCCTGTGGGATGATTACCTGGCGTAGTGTCACCGGATTTGGCAGACCCAGCGAGCGTGCGGCTTCATGTTGGCCATAAGGAACGGCCTGAATTCCCGCCCGAATAATTTCTGCAATAAATGCCGAGGTGTACACCGAAAGCGCCAGAGTCAGTGCTGCCAGTTCGGGAATAAGCACCATACCGCCACGGAAGTTAAACCCGCGCAGTTCAGGGATATCCCAGTGCAGCGCCGCACCGAAAATCCAATGTGAAATCATCGGTAGAAACACGATTAGCATCAGGGCTGTTGGCCATGTTCGGCGCAGCTGGCCTGTTTTGGTCTGGTGCATTTTGTTGAAGCGAAATAACCCAATGGTGATGATGACGGCAAGCATGATTGCGGCACAGAAGGTAATCAGGCCTTCTCCCATCTGTGGTGCCGGAATGTAGAGCCCTCGATTGCTCAGAAAGACCAGATCCAGGGCACTAACAGCCTGCCGCGGTCCGGGCAAATTCCGCAATACGGCAAAATACCAAAAGAAGATCTGCAGCAATGGCGGGATATTGCGGAACGTTTCGATATAAATCGTAGAGAGCTTTCGTAGTAACCAGTTATCCGACAGCCGTGCCAACCCGAGAAAAAAGCCGAGAAATGATGCGAAAACAATGCACAACGCAGAGACTAATAGCGTATTAAGCAGACCGACGATAAAGACGCGGCCATATGTATCGCCTTGCTCGTAATCAATCAGATGCTGGACGATACCAAATCCGGCACTGCGTTCGAGAAAAGAAAATCCCGAGGTAATACCGCGACTGCTCAGGTTATTAATGGTGTTATGAATGAGATAGATCGCAATGCTAACGACCGCAATCACAGCGAGTATTTGAAATAACCAGGCGCGGACCGCAGGGTTAGAAAAGGATAACGATCCTTTTACGTTTGAGCGGCGATGGGACATAAGAAAACCTCGGTAACTATGACTCTGGGCTGAGCGCCGCAGTTGCGGCGCTCGTTGCATCACTGCGCATTAGCGCACGGGTGGTGCATACTGAATGCCACCGTTATTCCAGAGGTTGTTCTGCCCACGCTTGATCTTCAGCGGGCTTTCCGATCCAACGTTACGCTCAAAGATCTCCGAGTAGTTACCTACCTGCTTGATAATGTTATAAGCCCATTTGTTATCAAGTTTCAGATCCTTGCCATAATCCCCCTCTTTACCTAGCAGGTGCGCCATATCCGGTGTTGCAGGATTTGCCGCTTTTTCGTCAACATTTTTCGAGTTAACCCCCATCTCTTCGGCGTTCAGCATAGCGAACAACGTCCAGCGAACAATCGAGAACCACTCGTCGTCACCACGACGCACGACTGGCCCCAGTGGCTCTTTAGAAATAACTTCTGGCAGTACAATCCATTCAGCGGGGTTGCTCAGTTTGATCCGCAGGGCGTACAACTGAGACTGGTCGGAGGCTAGTGTATCGCAGCGCCCTGATTCGAGAGCTTTAGCGGACTCATCAGAACGGTCAAAGGTGACAGGGGTATACTTCATGTTATTGGCTTTAAAGTAGTCGGCCACATTCAGTTCAGTATCTGTTCCTGCCTGAATACAAACCGTTGCGCCATCCAGCTCTTTAGCGCTCTTCAGGCCCGCTTTATTGTGGGTAAGAAAACCGATGCCGTCGTAATACGTTACGCCAGTGAAAGACATTCCCATTCCGGCATCGCGAGAAGAGGTCCATGTGGTATTACGGGAAAGCATATCGACCTCACCAGACTGTAACGCGGTGAAGCGTTCTTTGGCGGTGAGTGGGGTATATTTTACTTTGCTGTCATCACCAAATACGGCAGCGGCAACGCCACGACATACATCGACATCAATACCTGAGAACTTACCGCTTGCATCAGCGTAAGAAAAACCAGGCAGGCCATCACTGATACCACATTGCACAAAACCCTTTTTCTGTACGGCATCGAGAGTTGCGCCGGCATGTGCCTGATTTGCAACCGCAAGCAGCACGCCGGCCGCAGCCAGGCTGGCTATTATCATCTTTTTCATAGAGCATCCTGTGTGGAGGAATTATTGTTATGGAAACGTTCTGAAAACGTCTTTTACCTGTCTGTGGCTATGGCCATACTCTTCTAAGCAAAGGTAGTGCCAGGTTTTTGCGCACGATTATTCGACGCAATATGCAGAGTGTAGACAGGAAAGAATAAATGCAGCGCCCTGAAGTGGTGCAAAATTGAAACGTAAGCCACATTTCGGCGCAAAAAATTTAAAAATAAGACAGGACGCATGATAACGATTTCGGGCGTGAATATCCGTAGCGTGAGAATAATGAAAGGGATGTGCGTTATAATGAAGAATACAGAAAATGCTAATTTGAGTTCATGGATATGTGAAGCGAATCTATAATAATTTTATTTTATGAATGATGCCATGAACTAACATTTTGTCTTATATTAAGATTTAATTCGTATTGCTAAAAGCGCGGTAACGGCCGCGCTTTTATGATTTTTTATTTCGTCAAGGCAACTATCCCAAGCGTCAAGCCGGCAACAGCGGCTGCACCACCGGCTATCGCTCCTGCAGTTTCCCAGTTATCCTGCGTGGTGCCTTTCATACAGGTATTGGTATGAACCAGACGCCCTTGATCGTCATAGACAGGCACACAAGGGGAATCGTGTGCACAGCCAGCCAGTAATGCGGTAAGCAGTGCAACGGGTATTAATCTTTTCATGGTGTTACCTCAAAAATAAGCGTTTCGCTAATTGAGCAAAGGTAAACGCTCAGCCATCTGCGAACTCGACTGCTATTTTACCACTGCTTAAAAAAAGACTGACATGAGGAATAATCTCAATTCATGTGGATTGTAAAAATAATGGATAAAATGGGGCACCTGAAAGTTTGTTCTGCAATGCTTCAGCAAAATTAAATGTCTATCTCATTAATAAATAAAGAACTCATCATCATGTAAAAAGGCGTCCGTAGACGCCTTTATTTTACAAATTAATCGTTGTGCCGACTAAAACGCCGTCTCACGACAACAAAGAAGACGGGGACGAAGAAGATAGCCAACAATGTTGCGGTCAGCATTCCTCCCATAACGCCTGTACCGACCGCATTCTGCGCACCACTACCTGCTCCGTGACTGATAACCAGAGGCATAACCCCCAGAATAAAGGCCAGGGATGTCATCAGGATAGGGCGAAGACGCATGCGCGACGCCTCCAGAGTGGCTTCTATCAATCCTTTGCCCTCTTTATCCATCAGGTCTTTGGCAAATTCGACGATCAGGATGGCGTTCTTAGCCGAGAGGCCGATAGTAGTTAGCAGACCCACCTGGAAGTAGACGTCGTTATTCATCCCGCGCAGTGATGCTGCCAACAATGCGCCTACAACACCGAGCGGTACAACCAGCATCACTGAGAAAGGAATAGACCAGCTTTCATACAATGCGGCAAGGCAAAGGAAGACAACGATTAGCGAGATGGCATACAGCGCAGGCGCCTGGTTACCCGACAGCCTTTCTTGATAGGACATTCCTGTCCAGTCATGACCAATACCATTCGGCAGTTTTTCCGCCAGACTTTCCATCAGCGCCATTGCTTCACCGGTACTTCGCCCTGGTGCCGCTTCGCCCAGTATTTCCATGGATGGCATGCCGTTGTAACGCTCCAGGCGCGGTGAGCCGTAAACCCAATGCGATGCGCTGAACGCAGAGAACGGAACCATTTCGCCATTGGCACTGCGGATATACAGATTACTGATGTCCGTTGGCAGCATGCGGTATTTAGCATCCGCCTGAACGTACACTTTCTTCACTCGGCCGTGGTCAATAAAGTCATTGACGTAATAGCCGCCCAACGATGCAGAGATGGTCTCGTTAATGTCCGACAGCGAAACGCCCAGTGCTTGTGCTTTCTCCTGATCGACATCCAGTTTGAACTGAGGGGTATCTTCCAGGCCGTTCGGACGCACGCGGACTAACAAATCTGGGTGTTTAGCCACCATACCCAGCAGTTGGTTACGGGCTTGCGTTAATGCCGTATGTCCCAGACCGCCCTGATCGATCAGCTCGAAGTCGAAGCCGGTTGCAGTACCCAATTCAACAATCGCCGGCATGTTGAAGGGGAAGACCAGGCCATCGCGGATTTGGCTGAAGGCGCGAGTGGCGCGTGCAATAACCGCTTCGGCGCTGTTTTCCTCTCCGCTACGCTCATCCCAGGGCTTGAGGCTGACGAACGCCAGACCTGAGTTTTGTCCCTGACCGCTGAAGCTAAAGCCGTTAACCGTGAAGACGCTTGCGACGTTAGCTTTCTCATTGTTCAGATAATACTGGGTGACCTGATCCAGCACTTTCTGGGTGCGCTCTTGTGTTGCCCCCGCCGGGAGCTGAATCATGGTCATAAATACGCCCTGATCTTCTTCCGGCAGGAAGGAGGTCGGTAGACGCATAAACAGCACCGCCATGCCGATCACGATGATCAGGTAGACAACCAGGTAACGCCCGGTTTTACGCACAATACCGCTGACACTATTGGTGTAGTGGTTGACGCTGTGATCGAATTTGGCATTAAACCAGCCAAAGAAACCGCTTTTTTTCTCGTGATGTTCAGCCGATACCGGCTTCAGCAGCGTTGCGCAAAGCGCGGGAGTCAGGATCAGCGCGACCAGAACAGAAAGCGCCATGGCGGAAACAATGGTGATGGAGAACTGCCGGTAGATAGCACCTGTCGACCCACCAAAGAAGGCCATCGGGATAAAGACCGCAGACAGCACCATGGCGATGCCGACCAGCGCTCCCTGAATTTGTGACATGGATTTTTCCGTCGCCTCTTTAGGCGGCAGATTATCTTCCATCATCACACGTTCGACGTTTTCCACTACCACTATCGCATCATCGACCAATAGACCGATGGCGAGCACCATCCCGAACATCGTCAGGGTGTTTATTGAGTAGCCAAACGCGGCCAGTACGGCAAATGTGCCTAACAATACGACGGGGACAGCGATGGTTGGAATAAGCGTTGCCCGGATGTTCTGCAGGAACAAATACATGACCAGGAACACCAGCACGATCGCCTCAAACAGCGTTTTTACCACTTCGTGGATGGAGATGGTCACAAACGGCGTGGTGTCGTACGGATAGACCACCTTCATTCCCTGCGGGAAGAACGGTTGCAACTCAGCCAGTTTGGCTTTGATAGCGTTAGCGGTATCCAGCGCGTTTGCCCCGGTTGCCAGCTTAATACCGAGGCCGGACGCAGGCTTACCGTTAATACGCGCCACCACGTTGTAGTTCTCACCACCCAACTCGATCCGCGCAACGTCCTTCAGGTGAACAACTGAACCATCGCTGTTTACGCGTAAAGTGACTTTGCCGAACTCTTCAGGATCTTTCAGTCGCGTTTGCGCAATGATAGAAGCGTTAAGCTGCTGGTTAGGTAATGCTGGCGTACCGCCTAACTGACCTGCGGCGATCTGATCGTTCTGGACCTTCAACTGATTGATCACATCAACCGGCGTAAGCTGGTACTTGTTCAGCAAGTTCGCATCCAGCCAGATGCGCATAGCATACTGTGCACCAAACAGCTGTACGTCACCCACGCCATTAAGACGACTGATTGAGTCTTTAACGTTAGAGGCAACGTAGTCGGAAATATCATCCTGTGTGGTTTGCGGGTTATCAGAAACAAACCCCGCGACCATTAAAAAACTGCTGCTGGATTTCTCAACGCCGATCCCCTGCTGCTGGACTTCCTGCGGCAGTAAAGGTGTGGCGAGCTGCAGTTTATTTTGCACCTGAACCTGGGCGATATCGGGGTCGGTACCGGACTGGAAGGTCAGCGTGATGGTCACACTTCCAGCGGAATCGCTGGTGGAGGACATATACATCAGGTTATCGATACCGTTCATATTCTGTTCGATAACCTGCGTAACAGTATCTTGTACCGTCTGCGCATCCGCACCTGGATAGGTTGCGGTAATAGCGACCGCAGGAGGTGCAATGGTTGGGTACTGCGCCACGGGGAGCTGCATGATTGCCAGAGCACCCGCCATCATCAGAATGATGGCCAGTACCCAGGCAAAGATAGGACGCCTGATAAAAAAGTTAGCCATGTCCGGTTACCTTATTGGGCTTTCGTGGCAGAGATTTCGGTGTCGGCAGTTGCTTTAACCTGGACGCCAGGGCGTGCTTTCTGTAAGCCGCTCACGATAACTTTGTCACCCGGTTGCAGACCTTCGCTGATGAGCCACTTGTCGCCAATGGCTTGTGCGGCAACAACGGCGCGAGACTCAACCTGACTTTTATCGTTAACGACCATCACGGTGGCATCGCCGCGAGGCGTACGTGTTACCCCCTGCTGCGGAACGAGAATGGCATTTGGCTGAACACCTTCATCAATGCGCGCACGCACGAACATGCCCGGCAGCAGCGTGTGCTGCGGGTTAGGGAAGACGGCCCTGAGGGTGATGGATCCGGTACTTTCATCAACCGTTACGTCAGAAAATTGCAAAGAGCCTTTCAGTGGGTACGACTGACCATTTTCCATTACCAGTTCGACGGTACTGCTGGCGCTGTCTTTATGCAGGCTCCCTTGCTCAACTGACTGTTTGAGGCGCATAAAGTCATTGCTGGACTGCGTTACGTCGACGTAAATAGGATCAAGCTGTTGAACGGTAGCAAGCTCAGTCGCCTGGCCATTCGTGACTAATGCGCCTTCGGTGACGTTAGATTTACCGATCCGTCCGCTAATGGGCGATGTCACTTTGGTGTAGGCCAGGTTAATACGTGCGCTTTCGACCGCGGCTTTTGCTGCGATTACGGATGCATCGGCCTGGCGGGCATCAGCAATGGCCTGATCGTACTCTTGCTGGCTGATGTACTTAGTGCCTACCAGCGGAACATAACGTTTTACCGTTAAATGCGCGATAGCTGCCGCCGCTTCACTCTTTGCCAGCTCGCCTTTGGTGCTGTCATAGTCAGCCTGGTAAGTCGCGGGGTCGATCTGATAAAGCGACTGACCTGCTTCAACATCGCTTCCCTCAGTGAAATTCCGTTTAAGTACAATCCCGCTAACCTGAGGACGGACTTCTGCGATACGAAATGCCGTTGTGCGCCCGGGTAATTCGGTCGTCACGGCTAAGGGCGCCTTTTCGACGACATGGACAGTCACCTGCGGCTCTGCGGGATGAGCTTGTGTTTCTCCCTGATCGTTACAACCGGCGAGTAATGCAGCGGAGATGATGATGAATGAGGGCAGGAGTGAAAACCTGGCATTTTTCGTCATTTCTATTCCTTAAAAAACCGAACGCTCGTTATTAACCGGGTAACGCAGAGGCGATAACGCGCACAAGAAAAATAATAGTTGGCTATCCTACAAATTATTAGCTTGCGATGTAAGCAATACTTATTTATGGGCGCGACACACGGCACATAAAAACAAAAAAAGATTAATCCTCTGCTGTTTTATTATGGTGTTAATAGCAATACTATGATGCGCATAAATACATATTGAAATAAGTATTTGGTTGGTGAATGTATTTAAGGTTTTTATATGCTTTGTTTATTCGTGTGCAATGTCAGCAATTAACGATTTTAGACCTCGTCTAAATAAACGCTAAGTGATACATTTATTTCGTTTAGCAAATATTAGATAAGAAAGTTAATCATTCTCCACTCTACTCCGGACAGTCGGAACCATGGCCAGAAGAACGAAAGCTGATGCTCTCAAAACGCGACAGCACCTGATTGAAACAGCGATAGCGCAGTTTGCCGCGCGCGGCGTAAGCAATACGACGCTCAACGACATTGCTGACGCGGCCAACGTTACGCGGGGAGCGCTCTATTGGCATTTCGAAAATAAAACGCAGCTTTTTAATGAGCTTTGGTTACAGCAACCGCCCTTGCGCGATCTTATTCAGGAGCGGCTCGTGGGTCGTTGGGGAGATAACCCACTACAGCGGCTACAAGAAAGATTAGTTGTGGGTTTGCAATATATTGCTGAGAATCCTCGACAGCAGGCATTAATGCAGATTTTATATCATAAATGTGAATTCCATAATGATATGATATCGGAACAGACTATTCGTGAAAAAATTGGTATCAACCATCTGGGTATGCGCATTGCCTTGCAGAAATGTATGGACGATGGGCTTATCGCAACCAGCCTTGATTTAGACGTTATAATAATTATTCTTCATGGGAGTTTTAGTGGCATTGTTAAGAACTGGCTCATTAATCCAATGAGTTATGATCTTTATAAACAAGCGCCAGTATTAGTTGATAATGTATTAAAAATGTTAAGCCCTGATGGCTGCATGCTGCAATTGATTCAGGGTGAGGATCAGGCTGGCTAGTTTCTGCCGCCATGGACTGACGGCAGTTGCAGAACGGTAAGTCACCGGACGTACTATTCGAGGTCGATACAGTTGACCAGCTTGAGGGGATTTACTGAGTTCATATTCCGGCACTTATCGTGCTCTGTTGTCATCAACTCTATCCACTGAATGAGTAGCGCATCAAAAAGAAAAACAAAGACAGCAAAAACAACCAGCCACCAATACTTGCGAATCATTACCAAATCCTGTGTATTCATGCCCAAGCGTGCAGGGAATATACACGAAATCTAAAAGCTGAAAAGCAGACTTACAATGCTTTTACTTTGCTGAAATTCCACCGCTCTTTTCCGGTAATCGACTCTTTTTAGACAGGTTTTTCGTCTTGCGCTTTTTCACCTTTGCAAGCTCATTCTCTGAAAAATGAGAACCAATACTCAATCTTCTGAGCCCCATTTTTACGTATTCGGCATTGATTTCAATCCCGACAAACTTGCGACCTAATTCTACGGCAGTGGCACCGGTTGTGAAGCTACCGGCAAACGGATCCAGCACTTTGTCATCTGGGTTGGAGGAAGCCAGAATGATGCGCTCCAGCAGGGCTTTGGGTTTCTGCGTGGGGTGGTTTTCGTATTCATCCATCAGGTAGCGAACACGTGGAAACTCCCAGACATTACCGGGTACTTTTTTATGATTGTAGGGCTGAGGTGGGTTTTTTCTGTAGTCTATTAGCGCGCGTTTCGCCCCGGTTTTCGCTTCAACCAAAATATCATCACGGTTAAATGTATAACTTTTTGGGTCTTTGACCATCATCAGGATCGGTTCATACATGGAGCCAAAGTACTTTTTGGCCTGTACCCCTGAGCTATCATAGGCCCACACAATACGGCTCTTGATGGTAAAAAGCTGTCGACATTTGAGGTCGATGTACGGCATGTTCTCCGTACTGTTCATGATGTACATGGTGCCTTGTGGCTTTAATATTCGATGGCATTCATCAATGCACTCGAACAGCGAGGCCAGAAAGCTCTCTTCGTCCCAGGATTCTACCAACCCGTCAAAGTCTTTCCCGATGTTATAAGGTGGGTCGGCAAAGATCAGATCGATGCTTTCAGACGGC
This sequence comes from Citrobacter youngae, assembly GCF_003818115.1. Lineage (GTDB taxonomy): Bacteria > Pseudomonadota > Gammaproteobacteria > Enterobacterales > Enterobacteriaceae > Citrobacter > Citrobacter youngae. Next base: position 12,295 of record NZ_RPOI01000028.1, read on the forward strand.
AGCTTTTTCAGTTCAGTCAGCGCATCACCCTGGATTATCTTTTTTGATTCATCACCAAAGTAGACAGGTTCACATCTCGCTTTCATCACCAAAGCCTCCGTGTGACGCGAATAAAAAAGGCGCTTCCCCATGCCGAGTAGCGCCTTTTAAAACAAACATTTCGCTGATTAGTATCAGTTCATGCCGTATTTTTTCAGTTTTTTACGCAGCGTACCACGGTTGATGCCCATCATCAGGGCAGCACGGGTCTGGTTACCGCGGGTGTATTGCATCACCATGTCCAACAGGGGCTGTTCTACTTCAGCCAGTACCAGCTCATAGAGATCGTTAACATCCTGACCATTCAATTGAGCAAAATAGTTCTTCAGTGCCTGTTTAACCGAGTCACGCAGGGGTTTTTGAGTTACCTGATCCTGAGAGTTAACGGTAGAAACGGTCAGTACGTCAGAATTTACGCGTTGTTCGAACATAGTTCTGTCAGCTCTTTATTTCTGTTTACGCAAAATTTTCGAAGTATGCCTCCAACGCCGCCAGCTGTTCGCTGGAGTCTTCAATGGCGTTGAATGTGCGCCGAAACTGGTCATCCGGAGCGTGTTCCTGGAGATACCAGGATACGTGTTTACGCGCAATTCGGTACCCTTTTGCCTGACCATAAAAGTCGTGCAATTCCCGAACATGCGCACAAAGCAAGCGCTTCACCTCTGCCAGAGGCAGCGGGGGCAGCAGCTCCCCAGTGTCCAGATAATGCTGGATTTCCCGAAAGATCCAGGGTCTTCCCTGAGCTGCACGTCCTATCATCAGGGCATCCGCCCCCGTATAGTCGAGTACAGCTCTGGCTTTATGCGGGTCAGTAATGTCGCCATTCGCGATAATCGGAATGGAAACTTTCTGCTTAACTGCCCGAATACTGTCGTACTCAGCATCTCCATTGAACAAACAGGCGCGGGTGCGTCCATGAATGGTCAGAGCCTGAATGCCACAGTCTTCAGCCAGTTGGGCAATCTCTACGCAGTTACGGTGTTCCGGAGCCCAGCCGGTGCGAATCTTGAGTGTGACAGGAACGTCCACTGCATTGACGACCTCGGTTAGTATCGATTTCACTAAATCCGGGTACTGCAAGAGGGCTGAACCTGCGAGCTTGCGATTCACTTTTTTAGCCGGACACCCCATATTGATATCAATAATCTGGGCGCCGCTTTCCACGTTAATACGTGCGGCATCAGCCATCTCAACAGGATCGCTACCGGCAATTTGCACCGTGCGAATTCCTGGCTCATTAACGTGCACCATACGTAAACGAGATTTGTCGCTTTCCCAAACCTGCGGGTTAGAAGACATCATCTCGGATACCGTCAATCCTGCTCCCATCTCATAGCACAGCGTCCTGAATGGTCTGTCAGTGATGCCAGCCATAGGTGCTGCGATCAGGCGATTTCTGAGCTGGTATTGTCCGATGCGCATGAGTTAAGAAATGACCATACTGTGACTGCAAGGCGGCGTATATTACGCATTTTTTGCATGAGATGAAAGGCCAAACTTTGACCAATCCACTGAGGTGGATCAATGAATTGCTGACTAAGTACACAGTTTCAAATTAAAAGCTTTAATAATCATTTGGATACGTAGTTGCGCTAATTTATCATCCGTTTATAAATTCCGAAAACTTCTCTTTTTTTATTGCGCTCAGGCTCAGGACATCAGGATAAAAAGCTGTTTTTGTGTACAAATAGTGACTTTGTAATGCGATCTCGCTCTCATTTCCGCAAATAATTTTGCGAAAACGAAAGCGATTTTGGGGTTAGCGATAGTAACGCGTGACGATTATTTTTTCTGACCGGTAATACGGCACCACTCTTCTTTTTCGATGACCGGATCGAGTGTAAAGAGATCGGCATAGGCCTCACAGACGCTTTCCGCCTGGCTGGCAAGAATGCCAGAAAGCCCCAGTAGACCGCCCTCAACAGGCAGTACGCTGATTAACGGCGCCAGTTCACGTAATGGGCCCGCGAGGATGTTGGCGACCACCACGTCGGCTTTCATGGCTTCTGGCTGGTCTTTCGGCAGATAAAGCTCCAGACGCTCAGAAACGCCATTACGCTGGGCGTTATCACGGCTGGCCTGAATCGCTTGTGGATCGATATCCACGCCGATGGCTTTCGCTGCGCCCAGTTTCAATGCCGCAATGGCCAGAATGCCGGAGCCGCAGCCAAAGTCGATAACCGTTTTGCCGTTAAGATCGAGACCGTCCAGCCATTGCAGACACAGAGAAGTAGTAGGGTGAGTACCAGTACCAAACGCCAGACCCGGGTCCAGCATTACATTGACGGCGTTCTCATCCGGGACATCGCGCCAGCTCGGGCAAATCCACAGGCGTTCGCCAAAGCGCATCGGATGGAAGTTATCCATCCATTCGCGTTCCCAGTCTTTATCTTCAAGCTGTTCGATTTTATGCGCGAAGCCTTCACCCAGCAGCGGATGCTGCTCCAGAATGGCAACGACTTCTTTCATGTCGGTTTCTGCGTCGAACAAGCCGATAACATCGGTATCGCCCCACAGGCGAGTCTCGCCCGGCAGAGGCTCGAACACCGGCGTATCATGCGTATCCTGGAAAGTGATGGAAACGGAGCCCGCTTCCATCAGTGCATCGCTTAACTCTTCTGCGTTAGCACCCGTTGTGTTCAGTTTCAGTTGGATCCATGGCATGGCAAAACTCTTTATTTATCAGTAGTCAATATGGCAGCTTGCGGGACGGTAGAACCGAAACGGTTTCCGACCAGGAAAGCCAGCAAACTTATCAGCAACGAGGGCACGATCGGATGGAAGCCCAGGTACTGAACGTTAAAGGTAGCAAGTACGGCATACAACACGCCGCCGACAATCATCGCGCTCAATGCGCCAGTCGCGTTTGCTCGCTCCCAGTACAGGCCCAGCACCAGCGGCCACAGGAAGACCGCTTCCAATCCGCCAAACGCCAGCAGGTTGAGCCAGATAATCATCTCTGGCGGTTTCCAGGCGGCCAGCAGCAGTAACGCGCCGAGCAGCAGGGTAATCACGGCCGACATGCGTTTCAGCCGGGTTTCGTTTTTCAACTGTTCCGGACGAAGGTTCAGGTACAGATCCTTAATGATCGTAGCGGAACTTTGCAGCAATTGGGCATTGATCGTTGACATGATCGCGGCCATGGGTGCCGCGAGGAAGATCCCGGCAGCTACCGGTGGCAACACTTTGACCATCAGGGTCGGGATCACCAGATCCGGTACCGTCAGGTCAGGGATCACCGCACGTCCCAACGCACCCGCCAGATGCATGCCAAACATCAGGATCGCCACCACGATGGTGCCGATGATAATCCCACGATGTACCGCTTTACTGTCTTTATAGGAGATACAGCGTACCGCCGTATGCGGCAGTCCAATTACGCCAAAACACACCAGTACCCAGAATGAGGTCATAAACGTGGGTGACAGAATGTCATCCGCGCCCTGCGGTGAGACCAGTTTCGGGTCGATGGTTTGCAGGGTTACTACCGCATTGCTAAGGCCGCCGGCGGCATGAACGACGCCGACCAGCAGAACGATAGTCCCAATCAGCATTACCATGCCTTGCATGGTGTCGTTCAGTACGCTGGCGCGAAATCCGCCGAATGCCGTATATAAAGCGATACTGACGCCAAAGATCAGCAGACCGGTTTCGTAAGGAATACCCGCAGCCGTTTCCAGCAAACGTGCGCCGCCAATAAACTGTACGGTCATTGCTCCGACAAACGCGACCAGCAGGCTAAGACTTGCCAGCCACACCAGTAGACGGCTCTGGTAGCGGGCGAACAGCATGTCGTTAAGGGTAACGGCATTATAACGGCGCGCCAGAATGGCGAATTTCTTCCCGAGGATCCCCAAAGAGAGCCAGACGGCAGGCAACTGGATCATCGCCAGTAATACCCATCCCAATCCGTATTTATAAGCCGCGCCAGGGCCGCCAATAAACGAACTGGCGCTAATGTAGGTTGCCGTTAGCGTCATGGCTAACACGACCCCGCCCATCGAGCGGCTGCCGAGGAAATATTCGTTCAGGAAAGTACCGGTCGATCTCTTACGCATAGCGTAAACAGAGAGACCGAAGACCACCAACAGATAGGCGACCAGCGGCAAAATAACTTCAAGCTGCATCGTCATCCTCCAACGGAATGTCGCGATAGATAAACTTCACCATCGCCCAGCACAGTACGATGAAAACCAGCGGCGTTAGCAGGCAGGCCATTTCGAACCAGTGCGGTAAGCCGGTAAAACCGAGCGCGGAATCTGGTAAGTAAGCGGTTACTAACCATGTGGCAAGATATAAAAGGGTCAGCCACAGCGCCCAGCGCGCCTCTTTATGGGCCTGAACAAAACGAGCGTCCATTTTTTGTCCCTTGTGGATAAAGAAAGCGGGGATTGTACCTTATGGCGCGTTCGGGAGGGGAGAAAAACAAAAGGCCGGAATTTCCGGCCTTTTCGGTTAACACATGCTTACTTTTCCTGAAGTCCGAGTTTTTTCTCCAGATAGTGGATATTGGTTCCACCATGCTGGAAGTGCTCGTCATTCATGATGCGGATCTGCAGATCAACGTTGGTTTTGATACCGTCGATGATCAGTTCCTGCAATGCGTTTTTCATACGGGCGATCGCTACGTCGCGGTTTTCGCCGTAGCAAATCAGCTTACCGATCATTGAGTCATAGTACGGAGGTACTGTGTAGCCTGCGTAAATATGAGACTCCCAGCGCACACCAAAGCCACCCGGCGCGTGGAAACGCGTGATTTTACCCGGGCTTGGCAGGAAGGTGTTCGGGTCTTCGGCGTTGATACGGCATTCTACCGCATGGCCTTTAACCACAACCTCATCCTGCTTGATGGACAGCGGTTGTCCTGCCGCGATACGCAGCTGCTCTTTGATCAGGTCAACGCCGGTGATCATTTCGGTTACCGGGTGTTCAACCTGAATACGGGTGTTCATCTCAATGAAGTAGAACTCGCCGTTTTCGAACAGGAACTCGAAAGTACCTGCCCCGCGATAGCCGATATCAACGCACGCTTTGGCGCAACGCTCGCCGATGTAGCGACGCAGTTCCGGGGTAATACCCGGCGCAGGTGCTTCTTCGACGACTTTCTGGTGACGACGCTGCATGGAGCAGTCACGTTCAGCCAGATAAATCGCGTTACCCTGACCGTCAGCCAGCACCTGAATTTCGATGTGGCGTGGGTTTTCCAGGTACTTCTCCATGTAAACCATGTCGTTGTTGAAAGCCGCTTTCGCTTCCGCTTTGGTCATGGAGATGGATTGTGCCAGTTCGGCATCGCTGCGCACGACGCGCATACCGCGACCGCCGCCGCCGCCGGAGGCTTTGATGATAACCGGGTAGCCGATACGTTTAGCATGAGCGCGGTTAGCGTCCATGTCATCGCCCAGCGGGCCGTCAGAGCCTGGAACGGTCGGTACGCCAGCTTTCTTCATCGCGGTGATCGCGGACACTTTGTCGCCCATCAGGCGGATAGTGTCGGCTTTCGGGCCGATGAAGATAAAACCAGAACGTTCTACCTGTTCAGCGAAGTTGGCGTTCTCAGAGAGGAAGCCATAACCCGGGTGGATTGCCACTGCGCCGGTGATTTCAGCGGCGCTAATGATTGCCGGGATGTTCAGATAGCTTTTTACGGACGCAGCCGGGCCAATACAGACCGTCTCATCCGCCAGCAATACGTGTTTTAAATCGCGATCCGCGCTTGAGTGCACGGCGACAGTCTTGATGCCCAGTTCTTTACAGGCACGAAGAATACGCAAGGCAATCTCGCCGCGGTTAGCGATGACAATTTTATCCAACATGTTCGCCTCGTTATTCGATGACGACCAGCGGCTCGTCAAATTCTACCGGTTGACCACTTTCTACCAGAATCGCTTTCACTACGCCGGATTTGTCGGCTTCGATCTGGTTCATCATTTTCATGGCTTCAACGATGCACAGGGTATCGCCCGCATTCACTTTCTGGCCGATTTCGATGAACGCTTTAGCATCCGGGCTCGGGGTGCGGTAGAACGTACCAACCATTGGGGAGCGTACGATGTGACCACTGATTTCCGCTGCTGCCGGCGCTTCCATACTTGGAGTGGCAGTTTGTGCGACAGCGTTAGACAGAGCTGGCTGCTGCATCACTGGTGCAGCATAAGCCTGTTGCATCATTGGAAAACTTGCAGCTGGCGCTGCACGGCTGATGCGTACAGACTCTTCGCCTTCAGAAATTTCCAGTTCGGAGATGCCTGATTCTTCAACCAGCTCGATCAGTTTTTTAATCTTACGAATATCCATGAGTGGGTTCCGTACTCTTTGTTTAGTGAGATTGTGACAGGCGTTTTACCGCCGTCTGTATAGCATTTTTATAACAGTGAGTGACAAGATGCCACGCATCTCAGGCGTTGCACTGCGTGCTGCGGCCATTATATGAGATTGCCAGACTTGTTAGTCATTGTGCGGCTATCTTCTGCCATTTTCGGGTAAAAGACAAAATATACCTTCAATATGCGATTGTCACCCTTTCTGCGCTGTAAAAACGCTACCGGGGAGAGCAAAGGCGCACATTATAACTATTTCGTAGCAATTGGCAGCTAAATACTGGTCTTATCAGGGAAGATAATCAACCGCTGGCATGTAAAGAACATGGGTTCGTCTGTGTTTTGCAACGTACTGCACATATCGTGTAACTACCGCCACCACTGGCGAAACTTCTTGTAGCGGTAGGCTAACAGCACCGCTGCAAGTGCGGCATAAATAATCGGTTGCGGAGAGATAATTTTTACCGACCACAAATAATGTATGGGTGCCAGGATCGCCACAAGATAGACGAAGTTGTGCAGATACTGCCAATATTTACCCAGTTTTCGCTGGGCTGCCTGTGTAGAGGTCAAGGCGAGGGCGAATAAAATGACCCAGCTGAAAATACCCAACATCAAATAAGGTCGAGTAGTAAGTTCCCGCCCCAGCAATGCCAGGTTATTAATGCCTAATTCCAGTAGCGCATAGCTGGTTAAATGTAACGTCGCCCAGGCGAAACACCATAGCCCTAACAGGCGACGAGTGCGTATCAATAATGGCTGTTTAGCGTAGCGCGCCAACGGCGCCACCAGCAAGGTAGCCAGTAGGAATTTCAGAGCTGTCCGACCGGTAAAGTGCTGAATGTCTTTGACCGGATCGGCGCTCAGTCCCCCATGATTTACCGCCCAAAATAGCCAGAGAAACGGTAAAAGTCCGGTAAGGTGCAGGCAAACTTTCAGCCAGGTAATCTGTTTTGCAGTCAGGCGCACTTAAAAATTCTCCCGCAGATCGAGACCTCGGTACAGGGAAGCGACTTCCTTTGCATAGCCGTTAAACAGCAACGTGGGCTGGCGCTGTACATCCAGTATGCCGCCCGCGCCGATGAAGCGTTCAGTCGCTTGTGACCAGCGGGGATGATCGACATGAGGATTCACATTGGCATAAAAACCGTATTCATCGGACGCAGCCATATTCCAGGTGGTTGGCGGGCGTTCACGCGTCAGTTTAATACTGACGATCGACTTAATGCCTTTAAACCCGTATTTCCATGGCACCGTTAAGCGAATAGGGGCACCATTTTGTGGTGGAAGTGCCTTGCCATACACGCCCACTGTAAGCAGCGTGAGCGGGTGCATGGCCTCATCCAGACGTAGCCCTTCAACATAAGGATATTTTAACCCACCGCCAATAAAGCGATCTTTCTGTCCCGGCATCTCTTCAGGGGCATAACGTGTTTCGAACGCGACATATTTTGCATTGCTGGTGGGTTCAACCTGCGCCAGTAGCTTATGCAATGGAAAGCCAATCCACGGCACGACCATTGACCAGGCTTCTACACAGCGCATCCGGTAAATTCGCTCTTCCAGCGGGAAACGGCTGGTCAGCGCATCGTGATCGAGCGTGAGGGGCTTTGCGACTTCACCGCTGATTTTCAGCGTCCAGGGATCGGTTTTCAGACTGCCGGCATTGGCTGCAGGATCGGCTTTGTCGAGGCCGAATTCGTAGAAGTTGTTATAGCCAGAAACCTTATCTTCTGGTGTTAAAGGAAGTGTATTTTGCCAGGCTGCCGGCTTGGTGAAATCAAGGGGTTTACCGGCAGGCGCGGGCGGACGGTCATTGCCTTTAAACCAGCTCAGAAGATCGGCCTCGGCAGAAAAGGGCAAAGACAAAGCGGCGGCGCTGATACCCAGCGCTTTCAGCACCTGGCGGCGCTGCATAAAAAAAGCCGACTCGGCTGTTACATCGGCTTCAGTGAATGGACGTATTTTCTTCATAACGGACTCCCGACATACGCGCAAAGGCTCATACTGGCGCGTAGTTACTATGGCAGGGAGTCCGTCAATGTGCAGAGAAATTTAGTTAATTAAATGTAAATTTGTATCTGCAAATTGTTTTATTTCACTTTCACCAGCGTACGGCCCTGCACCTGGTTATTGATGATGGCATCGGCGAACTTCGGCGCATCGGCAAGCGTGATTTCTGTCGCTGCCTGGGTAAAGAACGACTCTGGCAGGTCGTTAACCAGACGTTGCCAGGCCTGTGCACGACGATCCGGAGGCGTCATCACGGAGTCGATGCCCTGTAAGCGCACGTTGCGCAGAATAAACGGCATCACCGTGGTGGGTAGCGCAAAACCGCCAGCCAGGCCACAGGCGGCAACGCAGCCGCCATAGTTCATCTGCGCCAGTACTTTTGCCAGCACTTTGTCGCCAACGGTATCAATGGCACCCGCCCACAGTTGCTTTTCCAGCGGACGAGATTCAGCAAACTCATTACGACCCAGAATGCGGTTGGCTCCCAGGCTTTTCAGGTAGTCGTGGGTGCTTTCGCGGCCCGATACTGCCGCAACCTGGTAACCCAGTTTGTGCAGCAGCGCAACGGCAGTACTGCCTACGCCACCGCTGGCACCAGTGACGACGATTTCGCCGTCTTCCGGGCGGATACCGGCATCTTCAAGCGCCATGACGCACAGCATGGCAGTAAAACCGGCGGTACCGATGACCATGGCTTTGCGACCGTCCAGTCCTTTTGGCAGCGCAACCAGCCAATCGCCTTTCACACGAGCGCGTTCGGCCAGTCCCCCCCAATGATTCTCACCCACGCCCCATCCGGTCAGTAAGACTTCCTGACCTGCATGAAAACGAGGATCTTCACTTGTGCGTACGGTACCGGCGAAATCGATACCAGGAATCATCGGAAAATTGCGGATAATTTTACCCTTACCGGTGATGGCGAGGGCATCTTTATAGTTCAGGCTCGACCAGTGAACATCCACCGTCACATCGCCTTCAGGTAGCTGATTTTCGTCGAGGGGTTGAACGGATGCGAGGGTTTTTCCGTCCTGCTGTTCTAAGATCAAAGCCTGCATAACCTGTCCTCAATTCATATAGTGGATTGGAAAATTATCTGTGAAGACTATACTCGCTAATTAAAACATGATGCCGATTCTGCGCAATAAATTGCCAGATATACCTGATTTGGTAGTATGCCCACATTATTTGTGTAAATTGACGGATTTCGCGTTCAGTTTTGCATTTTCGTGTCGCTTTTTCACTTTCACACCTGATTCATCACTGTCGGAGTTAACACAAGGATGCGATTAACGACGAAATTTTCAGCCTTTGTCACGCTGCTTACCGGGTTAACGATTTTCGTGACGCTGATAGGTTGCTCGCTGAGTTTCTATAACGCTATTCAATATAAGTTCACCACCCGCGTCCATGCCGTCGCGACGGCGATCGATACCCATCTGGTCACCAGAGATGTCGTGTCCTTAACGCCGCAAATTGATGAACTGATGATTTCGGTTGATATCGTCCGTATTGAATTGCTTCAGGATGACCGCGTTGTTTATAGCCATTCCCGAACCAGTAGCTACCGCCCGGCGGGGACGAATAACCTTTATCGCAATCTCACCGTGCCATTGGTCAAGCATCCGGGGATGTCGCTGCGCATGGTTTACCAGGATCCGATGGGCAACTATTTCCATTCGTTGATGACTACGGCACCGCTCACGCTATCGATAGGCTTTATTATCCTGATGCTGTTTTTGTCGGTGCGCTGGCTTCAACGTCAACTTTCCGGACAGGAATTACTGGAGATTCGTTCAACGCGGATCCTCAACGGTGAACGCGGGCCAAACGTGCGGGGAACGGTCTATGAGTGGCCAGCGCGTACCAGTAGTGCGCTCGACATGCTACTGACCGAAATTCAAAATGCTCGTGAGCAGCGCAGCAGGCTGGATACGCTAATTCGCTCCTATGTCGCGCAGGATACAAAAACGGGGCTGAGCAACCGCTTGTTCTTTGATAACCAACTGGCGACGCTGCTGGAAGATCAGGAAAAAGTCGGCTCGCATGGTGTGGTGATGATGGTTCGTTTGCCGGACTTTACGCTGCTACGCGAGAGCTGGGGCATTACCCAGGCGGAAGAACAAATTTCAACGCTTATCAATTTGTTGTCTACTTTTATGATGCGCTATCCGGGCGCACTGTTAGCGCGTTACCACCGAAGCGATTTTGCCATCCTGCTGCCACACCGCACGTTAAAAGAAGCGGAAAGTATCGCGGGGCAACTCTTAAAGGCGGTGGATGCACTTCCGGCTAACAAAATGATCGATCGTGCCGATATGGTTCATATTGGCATTTGTGTCTGTCGCAGCGGTCAGTCGACTGAACAAGTTATGGATCACGCTGAAGCCGCCACCCGGAATTCAGTATTACAAGGCGGGAACAGTTGGTCGGTGTATGACGACTCTCTGCCGGAAAAAGGCCGGGGCAATGTGCGCTGGCGAACGCTGATTGAACAGATGCTCAGTCGGGGCGGACCGCGAATTTATCAAAAACCTGCCGTAACGCGTGAAGGGCGGGTGCACCATCGCGAGCTGATGTGCCGTATTTTCGATGGCAGCGAAGAGGTTATTTCGGCGGAATATATGCCGATGGTGCTGCAATTTGGTCTGGCGGAAGAGTATGACCGTCTGCAAATCAGCCGTTTGATCCTGTTGTTGGGGTACTGGCCGCAGGAAAGCCTGGCGATGCAGACGACGGTTGAATCGCTCATTCGCCCACGTTTTCAGCGTTGGCTGCGAGATACGCTGATGCAGTGCGAAAAATCGCTACGTAAACGCATAATTATTGAACTTGCTGAGGCGGATGTTTGTCAACACATCAGCCGGTTACAACCGGTTATCCGATTGATGGATGCGCTTGGCGTACGTATTGCCGTTACGCAGGCCGGTTTAACGTTGGTGAGTACCAGTTGGATCAAAGAGCTGAATGTCGAATTGTTGAAGCTTCATCCCAGTCTGGTGAGAAACATTGATAAGCGAACGGAAAATCAGCTGCTGGTTCAAAGCCTGGTAGAGACGTGTACCGGAACGCCAACGCAGGTTTATGCCACGGGCGTACGTTCGCGCAGCGAGTGGCATACCCTGACAGAACGTGGAGTCGCGGGTGGGCAGGGTGATTTTTTTGCCGCATCACAGCCACTTGACACAAACGTGAAAAAATATTCGCAAAGATACTCGGTTTAACCTGCCGTTTAATTTGTTTTCACGTAGAATAACGCGCGCTGTGCCTTCTGGGGGTGTGCTTGTCTGCTCGCCAGGTTGTAACAGCAAACATGCAGGTGAATGACCTTTGACAGGTTGCAAACAAAAGCGAGGACTGCTGCTGAGTTTTTCAGCCCTGATGGACTCAGGCCGGTTTTGTAACAAAGGAAACGAACTGCACTAATTTTCACCGTAGCAGATGATTTTTGCGCCTTGTCGCTGCTGCGTGTGGTTGGTAAAGTAAGCGGATTTTGTTTTCCGCCCCAGCTTTCAGGATTATCCCTTAGTATGTTGAAAAAATTTCGTGGCATGTTTTCCAATGACCTGTCCATTGACCTGGGTACCGCGAATACCCTTATTTATGTAAAAGGACAAGGCATCGTATTGAATGAGCCTTCCGTTGTGGCCATTCGTCAGGATCGTGCCGGTTCGCCGAAAAGCGTGGCTGCAGTAGGTCATGATGCGAAGCAGATGCTGGGTCGTACGCCGGGCAATATTGCTGCAATTCGCCCAATGAAAGATGGCGTTATCGCTGACTTCTTCGTGACTGAAAAAATGCTCCAGCACTTTATTAAACAAGTGCACAGCAATAGCTTCATGCGCCCAAGCCCGCGCGTACTGGTGTGTGTACCGGTTGGAGCAACTCAGGTTGAACGCCGTGCCATCCGTGAATCCGCTCAGGGTGCAGGTGCACGTGAAGTGTTCCTGATCGAAGAGCCGATGGCGGCAGCGATCGGTGCGGGCCTGCCAGTTTCTGAAGCAACCGGCTCAATGGTTGTCGATATCGGTGGTGGTACCACAGAAGTCGCCGTTATCTCTCTGAACGGCGTAGTTTACTCCTCCTCCGTGCGTATTGGTGGTGACCGCTTCGACGAAGCCATCATTAATTATGTTCGCCGTAACTACGGCTCTCTGATCGGTGAAGCTACCGCGGAACGTATTAAGCACGAAATCGGTTCTGCTTATCCTGGCGACGAAGTGCGCGAAATCGAAGTTCGCGGTCGTAACCTGGCAGAAGGTGTTCCACGTGGCTTTACCCTGAACTCTAACGAGATCCTTGAAGCGCTGCAGGAACCCCTGACCGGTATCGTAAGCGCGGTGATGGTTGCACTGGAACAGTGTCCGCCAGAACTGGCGTCTGACATCTCAGAACGCGGTATGGTCCTGACCGGCGGCGGTGCGCTGCTGCGTAACCTTGACCGTCTGTTAATGGAAGAGACCGGTATTCCAGTTGTTGTTGCCGAAGATCCGCTGACCTGTGTGGCTCGCGGTGGCGGTAAAGCACTGGAAATGATCGATATGCACGGCGGCGACTTGTTCAGCGAAGAGTAATCGGATGCAGGAAGGGTAGCCCTGGGTTGCTCTTCCGCTCTGATGCGAGAATACGCATAGACTATGAAGCCAATTTTTAGCCGTGGCCCGTCGCTACAGATTCGCCTTATTCTGGCGGTGCTGGTGGCGCTCGGCGTTATTATTGCCGACAGCCGCCTGGGTACGTTTAGTCAAATCCGAACGTACATGGATACCGCCGTCAGTCCTTTCTACTTTATCTCTAATGGTCCCCGTGAATTACTCGACGGCGTGTCGCAAACGCTGGCTTCTCGTGACCAACTCGAACTTGAAAACCGGGCGTTGCGTCAGGAACTGCTGCTGAAAAACAGTGAACTGCTGATGCTGGGGCAATATAAACAGGAGAACGCGCGTTTGCGTGAGCTGCTGGGATCGCCGCTGCGCCAGGACGAACAAAAAATGGTGACGCAGGTCATCTCAACGGTTAACGATCCTTACAGCGATCAGGTGGTGATCGACAAAGGGAGTGTTAACGGCGTTTATGAAGGTCAGCCAGTCATCAGCGATAAAGGCGTAGTGGGCCAGGTTGTTGCGGTGGCCAAACTGACCAGCCGCGTACTGCTGATTTGTGACGCGACGCATGCACTGCCAATCCAGGTATTGCGTAACGATATTCGCGTGATCGCTGCCGGTAACGGCTGCACGGACGATCTTCAGCTTGAACACCTGCCGGCTAATACTGACATTCGCGTTGGCGATGTGCTGGTTACCTCCGGTCTGGGTGGGCGTTTCCCTGAAGGCTATCCAGTCGGTGTCGTTTCCTCTGTGAAGCTGGATACCCAGCGCGCATACACCGTGATTCAGGCGCGCCCGACGGCGGGTTTACAGCGTCTGCGCTATCTGCTGCTGCTGTGGGGAGCCGATCGTAATGGTGCTAACCCGATGACGCCAGAAGAAGTGCACCGTGTAGCTAATGAACGTCTGATGCAAATGATGCCGCAAGTCCTGCCGGCACCGGATGCCATGGGGCCTCCTGCGCCAGTTCCTGCTCCGGCGACAGGTGTAACGCCGGTTCCTGCAACAACCACGCCGTCACAACCTGCTCCGCGTAAGCCGGGAGGGCAGTAAGTGGCAAGCATCCGTCACCAGGGACGTTGGGTCATTTGGCTCTCGTTCCTAATTGCATTTCTGCTGCAAGTCATGCCCTGGCCGGACGAGATCCTCGTTTTCCGGCCGAACTGGGTGCTGCTCATTCTGCTGTACTGGATCCTGGCGCTGCCGCATCGCGTAAATGTGGGCACAGGATTTATCGTGGGTGCCATACTGGATCTCATTAGCGGCTCTACGCTTGGTGTGCGGGCATTGTCGATGAGTATCATTGCTTATCTGGTCGCACTGAAATTTCAGCTCTTCCGTAACCTCGCGCTCTGGCAGCAGGCGCTGGTAGTTATGTTGTTGTCACTGGTCGTGGATATTATTGTTTTCTGGGCCGAGTTTTTAGTGATCAACGTCTCTTTCAGACCTGAAGTGTTCTGGAGTAGTGTAGTAAATGGTGTGCTTTGGCCATGGCTATTCTTACTGATGCGTAAAGTCCGCCAGCAGTTTGCGGTGCAATAAAGGTTGATATGAATACTCTGTATCTTGCTTCAGGTTCTCCACGTCGTCAGGAGTTGCTCGCTCAGCTTGGTGTTACGTTTGAACGGCTGGTTCCTGGAATTGAAGAACAGCGGCACCCGCAGGAAAGCGCTCAGCAGTATGTTGTTCGTCTGGCGCGTGAAAAAGCGCAGGCAGGCGTAGCAATGGCTGTGCGCGATTTACCTGTGCTGGGGGCGGATACCATTGTTATCCTTAATGGCGAAGTGCTGGAAAAACCGCATGATGCCGACCATGCAGCAGCGATGCTGCACAAGCTGTCAGGCAAAACGCATCAGGTCATGACGGCTGTCGCATTAGCCGATCGCCAGCACAACCTGGACTGTCTGGTGGTGACGGAAGTGACATTCAGAACACTAACAGATGAGGACATCGCCGGTTATGTTGCCAGCGGTGAGCCTATGGATAAAGCAGGTGCATACGGTATTCAAGGGTTGGGTGGCTGTTTTGTCAGGAAGATCAATGGCAGCTATCACGCCGTAGTCGGCTTACCGCTGGTAGAAACGTATGAGTTGCTGAGCAATTTTAACGCACTGCGTGAGAAAAGGGATAAACATGACGGCTGAATTGTTGGTAAACGTAACGCCATCGGAAACGCGGGTGGCGTACATTGATGGCGGTATTCTGCAGGAAATTCATATTGAACGTGAGGCGCGACGCGGAATCGTAGGCAATATCTACAAAGGTCGTGTAAGTCGTGTACTTCCGGGTATGCAGGCGGCTTTTGTAGATATTGGGCTGGATAAAGCCGCATTTCTCCACGCATCAGACATCATGCCGCATACCGAATGCGTAGCGGGTGAAGAACAAAAACAGTTCACTGTACGCGATATCTCCGAACTTGTGCGTCAGGGGCAAGACCTGATGGTACAGGTGGTGAAAGATCCTCTGGGCACGAAGGGCGCACGCCTGACAACGGACATCACGCTACCTTCCCGTTATCTCGTCTTTATGCCGGGGGCGTCGCACGTGGGGGTTTCTCAGCGAATCGAGAGCGAAACCGAACGCGAACGCCTGAAAAAGGTGGTGGCGGATTACTGCGACGAACAGGGCGGATTCATCATTCGTACGGCGGCTGAAGGCGTTTGTGAAGAGGATCTGGCTTCGGATGCTGCCTACCTGAAGCGTGTCTGGACGAAGGTCATGGAGCGTAAGAAGCGGCCACAAACGCGCTACCAGATGTATGGTGAATTGGCACTGGCACAGCGCGTTCTGCGTGATTTTGCTGATGCTCAGTTAGACCGAATTCGCGTTGATTCCCGTCTGACTTATGAAGCGTTGCTGGAATTTACGGCGGAATACATCCCGGAGATGACCAGCAAACTGGAACATTACTGCGGACGCCAACCGATTTTCGATCTCTTCGACGTTGAGAATGAAATCCAACGCGCGCTGGAGCGCAAGGTTGAGCTGAAATCCGGCGGCTATCTGATCATCGACCAAACCGAAGCGATGACTACCGTCGACATCAACACCGGCGCATTTGTTGGGCATCGTAATCTCGACGACACTATCTTTAATACTAATATTGAAGCAACGCAGGCTATCGCACGTCAGCTGCGTCTGCGTAATCTGGGCGGCATAATCATTATCGATTTTATCGACATGAATAATGAAGATCACCGCCGCCGGGTGCTGCACTCTCTGGAGCAGGCGCTGAGCAAGGATCGCGTAAAAACCAGCATTAACGGTTTTTCACAGCTGGGTCTGGTAGAGATGACACGTAAGCGCACGCGTGAAAGCGTGGAGCATGTGCTGTGTAACGAGTGCCCAACCTGCCACGGACGTGGCACGGTGAAAACGGTCGAAACCGTATGTTATGAAATCATGCGTGAAATCGTCCGCGTGCACCATGCTTACGACTCCGATCGTTTCCTGGTGTATGCGTCTCCGGCAGTGGCTGAAACCCTGAAAGGGGAAGAGTCGCATGCGCTGGCGGAAGTGGAAATCTTTGTCGGCAAACAGGTCAAAGTACAAGTCGAACCGCTCTATAACCAGGAGCAGTTTGACGTGGTAATGATGTAAATCGTGTAGTGGCACCCGCGCATGTAGGCCGGATAAGGCACAAACGCCGCTATCCGGCAATATTCACTCAAGGGGTGTGAGTCACATTTTTTGGCAGACAAGGAGAGGCGCGTGAGGCGATTGCCGGGGATTTTACTGCTCACTGGAGCCGCATTCGTTGTCATCGCAGCGCTGCTGGTCAGTGGGCTGCGCCTTGCTCTACCGCATCTCGATAGCTGGCGTCCGACCATTCTGGGCAAGATCGAATCTGCCACCGGTATGCCCGTTTCCGCCAGCCAGCTTTCTGCTAACTGGCAAAATTTTGGCCCTACGCTCGAAGCTCGCGATATTCATGCACAGCTGAAAGACGGTGGCGAATTCTCGGTAAAGCGTGTCACGCTGGCGCTGGATGTCTGGCAAAGTTTGCTGCACATGCGCTGGCAGTTTCGCGATCTCACCTTCTGGCAACTGCAGTTGCGCACCAATACACCGATCCAGCGCGGCGATAGCGGCGACGGGATTGAAACCGGCCACATCAGCGATCTGTTCCTGCGCCAGTTTGATCATTTTGATCTTCGCGACAGCCAGGTTAGTTTTTTGACCCTGTCAGGCCAGCGTGCGGAACTGGCGATCCCTCAGCTAACCTGGTTGAACGGTAAAAACCGGCATCGTGCTGAAGGCCAGGTCAGCCTCTCCAGCCTGACCGGGCAGCACGGTGTTATGCAGGTGCGTATGGATCTGCGTGATGATGACGGCCTGCTGAATAATGGTCGAGTCTGGCTGCAGGCTGACGACATCGACGTTAAGCCGTGGTTGGGAAAATGGATGCAGGACAATGTTGCGCTGCAAACTGCGCGCTTTAGCCTGGAAGGCTGGATGACGCTCAACAAAGGCGAAATCTCTGGTGGCGATGTCTGGTTGAAAAAGGGCGGCGCAAGCTGGAAGGGAGAGAGCAACATCCACACGCTGTCCGTCGATAACCTGACTGCGCATATCAGCCGTGAGCACTCCGGTTGGTTGTTCGCTATCCCGGATACGCGCATCACGATGGATGACAAACCCTGGCCGAGTGGGGCATTAACGCTGGCCTGGTTTCCCGGGCAGGAAGTGGGGGGCGCCAATAATAAGCGCAGCGACGAATTACGTATTCGCGCCAGTAACCTGGAGCTAGCCGGGTTAGAGGGGCTACGCCCGATGGCCGCTAAGTTATCTCCGGCATTGGGTGATATCTGGCGGGCCACGCAACCGAGCGGCAAGATAAATGTGTTGGCGTTGGATATCCCATTACAGGCGACCGAAAAAACCCGTTTCCAGTCCTCGTGGACCGATCTGGCCTGGAAACAGTGGAAGCTGCTGCCGGGGGCAGAACATTTCTCCGGTACATTGTCTGGCAGCGTGGAAAATGGCGCATTAACGGCCTCCATGAAGCAGGCAAAAATGCCGTATGAAACCGTCTTTCGTGCCCCGCTGGAGATAGAAGATGGCGTGGCAACGCTCAGTTGGCTGAAGAATGAAAATGGTTTTCAGCTAGACGGGCGCAATATTGACGTTAAAGCGAAAGCGGTACATGCGCGCGGCGGTTTTCGTTATCTGCAACCAACCGGTGATGAACCGTGGCTGGGGATTCTGGCGGGGATTAGCACTCACGATGGCTCCCAGGCCTGGCGCTATTTCCCGGAAAATCTGATGGGAAAAGAGCTGGTTGATTATCTCAGTGGGGCAATTCAGGGCGGTGAGGCGGATAACGCAACACTGGTTTATGGCGGTAACCCACATCTGTTCCCGTATTTGCATAACGAAGGTCAGTTCCAGGTGCTGGTGCCGCTGCGTAATGCAAAATTTGCCTTCCAGCCGGACTGGCCCGCACTGACTGACCTCAATATTGAACTGAACTTCATTAACGATGGCCTGTGGATGAAGACGGATAGCGTCAATTTAGGGGGGGTAAAATCCACTAACCTGACGGCAAATATCCCTGACTACGCAAAAGAAAAACTGCTGATTGATGCCGACATCAACGGGCCGGGCAAAGCGGTTGGGCCTTATTTCGACGAAACACCGCTGAAAGAGTCGCTTGGTGCCACGCTGGAACAGCTGCAAATTGACGGTGATGTGAGTGCTCGCTTACATCTTGATATCCCGTTAGATGGTTCGCTGGTTACGGCCAAAGGCGACGTGAACCTGCGTAATAACAGTCTGTTTATCAAGCCGCTCGATAGCACGCTGAAGAATTTGAACGGTAAATTCAGCTTTATCAACGGCGATCTCAAGAGTGAGCCGATGACGGCGAACTGGTTTAATCAGCCGCTGAACGTCGACTTCTCCACCACCGAAGGGGCGAAAGCCTATCAGGTAGCCGTGAACCTGCAAGGCGACTGGCAGCCAACCCGCATGGGGATTTTACCAGCGCAGGTCAACGATGCCTTAAGCGGCAGTATGGCGTGGAACGGTAAGGTTGGCATTGACCTGCCATATCATGCCGGAGCGACCTACAACATTGAGCTAAAAGGCGACCTGAAAAATGTAAGCAGTCACTTACCTGCTCCGTTAAACAAAGTCGCCGGTGAGTCGCTACCGGTTAATGTTAAGGCAGATGGTAACCTGCGCAGCTTCGATCTGACCGGTAACGCCGGAAGCAAGAACCACTTTAACAGCCACTGGTTGCTGAATCAGAAACTGACGCTTGACCGCGCAATCTGGACTTCGGAAAGCCGTACCGTGCCAGCGCTTCCTGACCAGCAGGGCATCGAACTTAATCTTCCGCCCATGGACGGTGCGCAATGGCTGGCATTGTTCCAGAAAGGCGCGGCAGATAACGTCGGAAGTAATGCGAACTTCCCGCAGCGTATTGCGGTGCGCACGCCTTCTTTATCCCTGGGCGGCCAGCAGTGGAATAACCTGAGCATTGTGTCTGAACCTGGGCTTAATGGTACCAGCGTACGGGCACAGGGGCGTGAGATTAACGCCACATTGGCTATGCGCAATAATGCTCCGTGGCTTGCCAATATCAAGTATCTGTATTACAACCCGAACGCTGCAACGTCATCGCCAAATACAACGCCAGCCTCGCCGTTCTCTGCTATCAGTAACGTCAGTTTCCGTGGCTGGCCGGATGCGCAGATACGCTGCGAAGAGTGCTGGATGTGGGGGCAAAAGTATGGGCGCATTGATGCCGATGTCGCGATAAAAGGTGACACATTAACGTTGAGCAATGGTCTGTTGGATACCGGGTTTGCCCGGCTGACCGCCGATGGCGAATGGGTCAATGTGCCGGGCAAGGAGCGTACGTCACTGAAAGGAAAGCTGAATGGCAACAAGATTGATTCAGCCGCGGGTTTCTTTGGCGTATCTACCCCGATTCGTAACTCTTCCTTTAACGTCGAGTACGATCTGCACTGGCGTAATCCGCCCTGGGATCCGGATGAAGCTTCACTGAATGGGATTTTGCGCACCCGTTTGGGCAAAGGTGAATTGACTGAACTTAGCACCGGACATGCGGGACAACTGTTACGTCTGCTGAGCTTTGATGCGCTATTGCGTAAACTGCGTTTTGATTTTAGCGATACGTTCAGCGAAGGTTTTTACTTTGACTCTATCCGCAGTACGGCGTGGATCAAAGACGGTGTGATGCACACTGATGATACGCTGGTGGATGGCCTGGAAGCTGACATCGCCATGAAAGGTTCGGTGAATCTAGTGCGTCGCGAACTGGATATGGAAGCCGTTGTCGCACCTGAAATTTCTGCCACCGTTGGGGTGGCCGCGGCGTTTGCCGTCAACCCAATTGTCGGCGCGGCGGTATTTGCCGCCAGTAAAGTTTTGGGACCGCTGTGGAGCAAAGTTTCAATTCTGCGCTATCGCATTACCGGTCCGGTCGATAAGCCACAGATCAACGAAGTTCTGCGCCAGCCGCGCAAAGAAAGCCAGCAATGATTTGACGGGGGCGAGTAATTGCCCCAATCTCAACATAGAACTTCTACCGCAGTCCGTAGGCCGGATAAGGCGTTTACGCCGCCATCCGGGCATTGAAGCGCCTGATGGCGACGCTGGCGCGTCTTATCAGGCCTACAACAGTAACTAATGAGTAGCAAAACGATGAGTCTGAACCTGGTAAGTGAACAATTGCTAGCGGCGAATGGCCTGAAACATCAGGATCTGTTTGCCATCCTGGGCCAACTGGCCGAACGCCGTCTTGATTACGGCGATCTCTATTTTCAGTCGAGCTATCACGAATCCTGGGTTTTAGAAGACCGCATCATTAAAGATGGTTCTTACAATATCGATCAGGGCGTTGGCGTGCGCGCCATCAGCGGCGAAAAAACCGGGTTTGCCTATGCAGACCAGATTAGCCTGCTGGCGCTGGAGCAAAGTGCTCATGCCGCGCGTACTATCGTGCGCGACAGCGGTGATGGCAAAGTAAAAACGCTGGGGGCGGTAGAGCATCAGGCGCTTTATACCTCAGTAGATCCCCTGCAGAGCATGAGCCGCGAAGAGAAGCTGGATATTCTGCGCCGCGTAGACAGCGTGGCGCGTGCCGCCGACAAGCGTGTGCAGGAAGTGACGGCGAGCCTGACCGGTGTGTATGAACTGATTCTGGTGGCGGCGACCGACGGTACACTGGCCGCTGACGTCCGTCCTCTGGTGCGTTTGTCCGTAAGCGTACAGGTTGAAGAGGATGGCAAACGCGAGCGTGGCGCCAGCGGTGGCGGCGGTCGTTTTGGCTATGACTATTTCCTTGGCGACCTCGATGGCGAAGTTCGTGCTGACGCATGGGCGAAAGAGGCCGTACGCATGGCGCTGGTCAATCTCTCTGCGGTAGCCGCGCCTGCCGGTACGCTGCCGGTGGTACTCGGCGCTGGCTGGCCGGGCGTTCTGCTGCATGAAGCGGTCGGTCATGGTCTGGAAGGTGACTTTAACCGCCGTGGCACGTCGGTATTCAGCGGTCACATGGGTGAACTGGTGGCGTCAGAATTGTGTACAGTGGTGGATGATGGCACGATGGCGGATCGTCGTGGGTCGGTAGCTATCGATGACGAAGGTACGCCGGGTCAGTACAACGTGCTGATTGAAAACGGCATTCTGAAAGGCTACATGCAGGACAAACTCAATGCGCGCCTGATGGGCGTGGCGCCAACGGGTAACGGTCGTCGTGAATCTTACGCGCATCTGCCGATGCCGCGTATGACCAACACCTATATGCTGCCGGGGAAATCCACGCCGCAGGAAATCATCGAATCCGTTGAGTACGGTATTTATGCGCCTAACTTCGGCGGTGGCCAGGTGGATATCACCTCCGGTAAATTCGTGTTCTCTACCTCCGAAGCGTATCTGATTGAAAACGGTAAAGTGACCAAACCGGTGAAAGGCGCGACGCTGATAGGCTCCGGTATCGAAGCAATGCAGCAGATTTCGATGGTGGGTAACGACCTGAAACTGGATAACGGCGTGGGTGTTTGCGGTAAAGAAGGACAGAGTCTGCCGGTTGGCGTGGGCCAGCCGACGCTGAAGGTGGATAACCTGACCGTAGGTGGCACCGCGTAACATCATGATTCAGGCCCGATAAGCACTAGTGCTATCGGGCATCTTGCCAGATACGGCGTCAACGCCTTATCTGGCCTGGACTCTTTTTATTTCTCTTTTCCCCGACCGTACATTCCCTGAAACAGCTGCGCCACATCGACGAAATAGTCTGTCAGATAGTTAATCACCACCTGCACCTTGAGCGGCAGCTTATCCTTTTCGGTATACAGCGCATACACCGGACGCGGATCCGACTGGTAGCGGGGGAGCAGGATCTCCACTTCGCCACGATTGATCTCATTGATCACCCACATCAGCGGTACATAGGCAATGCCCGCGCCTGCGGCCAGCCAGCGCACCAATGTCATCGGATCGTTGGTCACAAAACGTCCCTCTGGGATCAGACGGGTAGAAATCCCCTCCGGGGCAATTAATTCGAACTCATTATCCGGACGAACGCTGTATTCCAGCCACGAATGATTGCTGAGATCGGCGGGTTTCTCCGGGACACCAAACTGGGCGAGATAACTTTTTGCCGCGCAGACCACCATCGGCATAGCCCCCAGACGACGCGAAAAAAGGCTGGAGTCCTGCAGGGCACCCACGCGGATAACCACGTCCAGACCGTCGGCAATCAGGTCGGGTGCCGGTATTCCCGTCACCAGATTTACCGTCAGCCCAGGATACTCTTTGAGCATTTTTGCGGTCAGTCCGGCGAGGACATTTTGTGCCATGGTTGAAGAACAACCAATGCGCAGCGTGCCAATGGGCGTGTTGTTAAAAGCATACAGTTGCTCGTGAACATCCTGCGCTTCGTGCAGCATCCGGCGGCAGCCCTGATAATAAATTTTACCGGCTTCAGTTAGCCCAATGCTACGCGTGCTGCGGTTTAGCAGCTTGACCTGTAGCTCATCTTCCAGTTTTGAGACCGTCTGGCTTATCGATGAAACGCTCATTTGTAGCTGTCTTGCGGCGGCGGTGAAGGAGCCCAGTTCGACAACTTTGGCGAACACCGACATACGTTTTAATCGTTCCATTGTTCACTCTGGCTTAAAAGTGATTTAGATCACATAATATAGATAACAGCATAACAGTTACGTTAATATATTATTATTCAAATAACGGCTATGTCGCTCTCGCCTGGCTCATCCTTGCCCTTCTCTGCGGTGACATACGCTAGAAAATCTATCATCTGCACTCTCTTACGTTACCAAGGTCAACATGAGTCTGTTTCCCGTTATCGTGGTGTTTGGTCTGTCCTTCCCACCGATTTTTTTCGAATTACTTTTGTCACTGGCGATTTTCTGGCTGGTGCGCCGGGTGCTTGTTCCGACTGGCATCTATGATTTTGTCTGGCATCCGGCTCTGTTTAACACTGCGCTGTATTGCTGTCTGTTCTATTTAATAACGCGCCTGTTCGTTTGAGGTTGAAGTGAAAACACTAACAAGAAAACTCTCCCGCACGGCCATTACCGTGATACTGGTCATTCTGGCCTTCATCGCTATTTTCCGCGCATGGGTGTTCTACACCGAGTCGCCGTGGACGCGTGATGCGCGTTTCAGCGCCGATGTCGTCGCGATTGCGCCGGATGTTGCGGGGCTTATTACCAACGTTAACATCCATGATAACCAACTGGTGAAAAAGGATCAGATCCTGTTCACCATCGACCAGCCACGCTATAAGAAAGCCCTTGAGCAGGCCGAAGCTGACGTCGCTTATTATCAGGTTCTGGCGCAGGAAAAACGCCAGGAGGCCGGTCGTCGTAACCGACTGGGCGTGCAGGCTATGTCTCGCGAAGAGATCGACCAGTCAAACAACGTCCTGCAAACCGTATTACACCAGCTTGCAAAAGCACAAGCGACCCGCGACCTGGCAAAATTAGATCTGGAACGTACCGTTATCCGTGCGCCTGCAGACGGATGGGTGACTAACCTGAACGTCTATAGCGGTGAATTTATTACGCGCGGCTCCACGGCGGTGGCACTGGTAAAACAGCACTCATTCTATGTACTGGCGTATATGGAAGAGACCAAACTGGAAGGCGTTCGCCCAGGGTATCGCGCTGAAATCACCCCGCTTGGCAGTAATAATGTGCTGAAAGGCACCGTTGATAGCGTGGCGGCTGGCGTAACGAATGCCAGCAGCACGCGGGACGCAAAGGGTATGGCGACCATTGATTCCAATCTTGAATGGGTGCGTCTGGCGCAGCGCGTGCCGGTGCGAATTCGTCTTGATGAGCAGCAGGGAACCTTGTGGCCTGCCGGGACGACGGCGACCGTCGTCATTACCGGCAAGCAGGATCGCGATGCCAGCCAGGAATCTTTCTTCCGTAAAATGGCACACCGCCTGCGCGAGTTTGGTTAATCGCGATGGGTATTTTCTCCATTGCCAACCAGCATATCCGCTTTGCGGTAAAACTGGCCTGCGCGATTGTACTGGCGCTGTTCGTTGGCTTTCACTTCCAGCTTGAGACCCCTCGCTGGGCGGTACTGACCGCAGCCATTGTGGCGGCAGGCCCGGCCTTTGCCGCTGGCGGAGAACCTTATTCAGGCGCTATCCGCTATCGCGGCATGTTGCGTATTGTCGGGACATTTATCGGCTGTATTGCCGCACTGATCATTATCATCAGCATGATCCGCGCCCCGCTATTGATGATCCTGGTGTGTTGTATCTGGGCCGGTTTTTGTACCTGGATCTCTTCACTGGTAAAGATCGAAAACTCCTATGCCTGGGGGCTTTCGGGTTACACGGCTCTGATTATCGTCATTACCATTCAGGCGGAGCCTCTGCTGACGCCACAATTTGCGCTTGAACGCTGCAGCGAGATTGTGATGGGGATTGTCTGCGCTATCATCGCCGACCTGCTCTTTTCGCCCCGTTCAGTGAAACAGGAGATAGATGTCGAGTTAGACAGTCTTCTGGTGGCGCAATATCAGCTTATGCAACTGTGTATAAAGCATGGCGATAGCGAAGAGGTGGACAAGGCCTGGGGCGCTTTAGTTCGTCGTACGGCGGCGCTGGAAGGTATGCGCAGCAACCTGAACATGGAATCCTCACGCTGGGTGCGCGCCAATCGTAGACTCAAGGCATTGAATACGCTGTCGCTCACACTCATCACGCAGTCCTGCGAAACCTATCTTATTCAGAATACGCGACCAGAACTGATTACAGATACCTTCCGCGAGTTGTTTGATACGCCGGTTGAAACGGTGCAGGACGTACATAAACAATTGAAGCGGATGCGCCGCGTGATTGTCTGGACCGGTGAGCGTGATACGCCAGTGACGATCTATAGCTGGGCCGGCGCGGCGACGCGCTACCTGCTGTTGAAACGCGGTGTGGTCAGCAATACCAAAATTAGCGCTATTGAAGAAGAGATCCTGCAAGGCGAACCGGTGGTGAAGGTGGAATCCGCCGAACATCACCATGCGCTGGTCAACTTCTGGCGTACTACGCTGTCCTGTGTGCTGGGAACCTTATTCTGGTTGTGGACCGGCTGGACATCAGGTAGCGGCGCGATGGTCATGATAGCAGTCGTCACCTCGCTGGCCATGCGTTTGCCTAACCCCCGCATGGTGGCCATCGACTTTATCTATGGCACGCTGGCAGCATTGCCGTTGGGGGCGCTCTATTTTCTGGTGATTATCCCCAATACCCAGCAAAGCATGTTGTTGCTGTGTCTGAGTCTGGCGGTGCTGGGATTCTTTCTGGGTATTGAGGTGCAGAAGCGGCGTCTGGGCTCAATGGGGGCGCTGGCGAGCACCATTAACATTATCGTGCTTGATAACCCGATGACGTTCCACTTTAGTCAGTTCCTCGACAGTGCACTGGGGCAGATTGTTGGCTGCGTATTGGCGTTTATCGTTATTCTGTTGGTGCGGGATAACTCGCGTGACAGAACAGGTCGTGTGTTGCTTAACCAGTTTGTGTCGGCAGCGGTCTCCGCAATGACCACCAATGTTGTGCGCCGTAAAGAAAACCACCTTCCGGCGTTGTATCAGCAGCTGTTTTTACTGATGAACAAATTCCCCGGCGATCTGGCAAAGTTCCGCCTGGCACTGACGATGATTATTGCTCATCAGCGTTTACGTGATGCGCCTGTACCGGTAAACGACGATTTATCGGCGTTTCATCGCCAGCTTCGCCGTACCGCCGATCAAGTTATTTCTGCAGTCAATGATGACAAACGCCGACGCTACTTTGGTCAGTTGCTGGAGGAGCTTGATATCTACCAGGAAAAATTAACGCTTTGGGAAGCCCCGCCTCAGGTGACGGAGCCAGTGAAACGACTCACGGGAATGTTGCACAAATACCAGCATGCGCTGACCAGCAATTCATAACTCATCTAACCGGAAGAGGATATCTCTTCCGGTTTCAGTTTTACCGCCCCTGTAATGTCATGATAAACGCGTTCATTAATGTGGAGAGCTGTTCGTCGAACCAGTAGGCATAAAGATCGGCTGGAATAGGGTCATTCAACGGTAAGAAACGAACGCCTGGCCAGTGGATCAATCCGCAGGTTTCTGGCAGCAAAGAGAGACCAATTCCTGCGCTAACCAGCGCCAGCGCTGTTTGCGGTTCGTTAACCTGGTGGGTAATCAGAGGATAAAATCCTACCTCAACACAGCGGTCATGTACCTGACGGGCGAAATTGCTTTGATTGAATGAAAGCGAAATGATGGGGCGTTCAGCGAGCATCGCCAGTGAGACGCTTTGGTGTTGGCAGAGAGGATCGTGTTCAGGTACGGCGAGAGCAACCGCTTCGCGGGAAATCAATTGGCTACGAATATTCGTCTCGGATTGGGGCAGTACGTTCCGGCTAATCGCAATATCAATCGTCCGGGCATGCAAGGCTTCAATTTGCTGATGTTGGGAAAGCTCCTGCAAACTCCAGTTTACGTACGGCTGTTGCTTCTTAAAGTCCTTTAGACGTGTCAGCAGCGTTCCCCACAATGCGCTACCGACTATCCCAATGTTGAAATGCTGATGTTCGCTACGGCCAATCTGCCGCACATAATTGAGGGATTGATCGGTGGTACTCAGGATACGATCGACTTCCGTTTTCAATACCTGCCCGGCTCGCGTGAGAACCACTTTACGGCTGGTACGTTCAAATAGCGTCGTTTCAAGGATCTCTTCCAGTTCTTTAATCTGCATACTCAACGGCGGTTGAGAGATGTTTAACCGGGCCGCGGCCCGGCCAAAGTGCAGCTCGTCAGCGAGAACCTGAAAATAACGCAATGTTCGAAGACGAATTCGGCTATTGGCCTGGAGATCAATCATGCTGGTTACGCGTAAGAGAGGGAGAGAAATGGCATCATGCCGTCCTCCCCAAAGCTTGTCAAACCGCAGCGGATGGCGGGCGGGCGAGACGCTCGGCCTGGCTGCAGGTGACAGCGATAACCAGCGTCAGCAGTAACACACAATAGGCGACAGTTGACGTATTCACCGCCCCCTGCAGACCAAAGTGGCTGTTTACCATGGAGGAGACGCTGGCAAACAGTAGCGTGCCCACTGTGCCGCACGTCAACAAGGCGGAGATCAAGGTTGGTGAACTGCGACTCACCTGCAGTGAACCATAGCTCATCAGGCCGGAGAATAAACCGGAGTTAAAGAAACCAAACACGCCGCACGCTATCAGAATCAGCGTGGTATTGTTGCTGTTGGCAATCAGCGCAATAGAGACCAGACCAATGCTTGCGCAGATCAGCAGGAAAGTGCGCAGTTTCATCCATTTCACGGTGAACTGATTCAGGAACAGGCCAATGGCTTTCGTCACCCAATACACAGTAGTGAATAGCGCGGCATCCTGCGCCTGAAGTGTAAAACGCGATTGCAGGTAGCCCGGTGTCCACATGGTAAAAATGGGTTCAGCCAGCAGGAAAGCAAAGAGAGTAAAACAGATCAAATAGACAGAGATCCCCCAGGGTTCTGACTCTTCCGTTTTCTCGTGTTGCTGCGGCTGCGCAGCCTCTGTCGATGGGAAGCGACAACGCAGGGTAAGTGCCAACATCAACGCGCCCAGACCGCCCATAATCCCATACATCGCAATCCAACTGGCACCCAGTTTAAACATCCAGGCTAACAGTAAGGAAAGGGTTGCTCCGGCAAAGCTGAAAAAGAAATCGGTAAAAATCAGGCTGGAAGAGCGGCTCTTTTCATCGGGATTAATACGGACCACCAGATAACTGCCGATGGTCATAAACACGCCCCCGCAGGCACCAATTCCGGCCACTGCAACGCTAAACAGCGTTAAGGTTGGTTGGATAAAAAGTACTACGCTGATAATCACGGTGAGCGTTGCAGCAATAACTAATGGTTTTTTCAGCCCCCATTTTTTCATCAGAATGCCGCCAAGCATAATAGGCACAAACATTCCGATGTTCATCAGAGTAAAGACCTGCCCGATAAAGCTGGGGTCTTTATGAAAAGCGGCACAAAGTGGCCCAAGCACAATCCCCAGTGTCGACACCAGTGCGCCAACAAAGTAATAGCTCAGGTACGAAACGGCATTGAGATTTGCGCGAGAAAACTGATTGTCTGGCATAACTTTTCTCCAGACGGAGCAGGGCGACCTGTCCGTCTACGGAACCACGATCAGGCGTACTGCTTGAGGAACTGGCTGATCAAACGAATAAAATCTTCGGTTACCATGGCAGCGCATTTCAGCGTTTGTTCATGGGAAAGCTCAACATCACTGAGACCTT
This sequence comes from Citrobacter youngae, assembly GCF_003818115.1. Lineage (GTDB taxonomy): Bacteria > Pseudomonadota > Gammaproteobacteria > Enterobacterales > Enterobacteriaceae > Citrobacter > Citrobacter youngae. Next base: position 41,081 of record NZ_RPOI01000028.1, read on the forward strand.
CAGCCATATTTGTGATGGCTGAAACGGCCAGTACTTTCAGGCCACAGTGGCGTGCAGCTATCACTTCCGGTACCACCGACATACCGACGACATCGCCGCCCATACGCTGCATCATGCGAATCTCCGCAGCCGTCTCAAAATTAGGTCCAGGATAAGAGACAAAAGCCCCTTCATGAAGCGTGATACCCAACTGCTCTGCGGCACCGTGAAGCTGCTGGCGCAGTTCGCGATCGTATGCGTTAGCGAGGCTAAAGAAGCGAGGACCAAAGCGTTCATCGTTCGGCCCGACAAGTGGGGTAGATGGCATGGTGTTGATGTGATCGTTGAGGGCGACCAGACTACCTGCAGGAATATCTACGTTCAGCGAACCCGCGGCGTTGGTACAGAATAAAAATTCGCAGCCCAACAGTTTAAAGGTACGTACGGCATGGGTCATGATGCCCATTCCCAGCCCTTCATAAAAATGCCCACGTCCCTTCATGCAGATGAGGTCGATACCATAAAGCGTTCCCATCACCACTTCCCCGGCATGGCCGATTACGGTGCTGACCGGAAACCCAGGTAATTGTTGATATGAAAGCGTGGTTTTATTTTCCATGCGATCGGCAAGAGCCCCCAGACCTGACCCAAGTATCAGAGCGATACGTGGATGAAAATTGGGTTTTGCAGAACGCAGAATTTCAGCCGCTTCATACGGGGTATCGTTGACAACAGACATGGACATATCGACTCCAGAGACTATTCAGTTGCATGCATTTTGTGGAGGCTTCAATTACAAATCCAATATGATAAATGCGGTTATTGATATGATTTTTATATTGAAAAAATCAGATAAATATCGGATCTATTATTTTTCAGAAAGTTATGGCCAACCTGTTTCATACTGTTTCCGAAACGCAGTCATAGGATTGCACAAAAATGTGATGTATCTCTCTTTGTCTAAACGATGAACAGTTCATTCCTGACGTATTACGCACACTGAGGCAGGGCTATACTTAAGACGAGTATTTAGCTGGGGGTGGTAAACGATGCCTGGACCGCAGGAACATAAAATTTTGCTGGCGGGATAGGGGAAACAGGTTGAGGAAGACCCTGCATATCGGTGGTCTGTGGAGTAACTGGCGTCGGGATGGTGGCTATAGATGAATATCTATACGTTTGATTTTGACGAGATTGAAAATCAGAGTGATTTCTACCGTGAGTTTGCACGTACATTCGGTCTGGCCCGGGAAAAGGTGGTCGATTTAGATTCTTTGTGGGAGGTTGTGGTTGGGGAAATCTTGCCTTTACCTCTGGAAATCGAATTTGTTCATTTACCGGATAAGTTACGCAGGCGATATGGTGCGCTGATTTTACTGTTCGATGAAGCAGAAGAAGAGCTCGAAGGACAGTTACGCTTTAACGTTCGTCACTCAAAACAGGTATAAAAAAGCCCCCGGCAGGCGGGGGCAAGTCGTCGGACTAGACGACGAGGGTTTATTTGTACAATTCTGCGGTTGCATGCCAGTGAGCACCTTCACGGAGTTCAGTGACACGATAGCTGCTGGCGCCCGCTTTTTCTGCTTTAGCGGTGATTGCCTGACGCATATCCATTGGTGAGCTACCGATCTGAGATACAGAGATGGTACCCATGGATTGCAGATTCTGTGCTTCTTGCGAGTTCACCTGATTAACAGCGGCGCTTGCACCGAAAGAGAGAACTGAGAGAAGGCTTAAAGTTGCAACAGTGGTTTTGATTTTCATGATATTTACCTCGTCGAATTCTTTTACTAGGGGTCTTTGTTTCGTGACCCTCATCACAAAATCAAGTATACACTAATCACGCGATAAATTAATACCACGCTAATTGTTTCTATGGTAATCAAGTGTTAAAAAAATTATTTTTTATAACTATATGGAATTAAAAATACAGGTTAGAACTTGTTTTTAAAAATAAAATCAATAAATTCATGAGGATATGATATTTTGCAAATTGTGCGTTTTTGATTGGGATCATTCACTGTGTGAATGTATTTTGGCGGTGAAACGCACTATTTGTTAAATGTTCGGTAGTGGAAAGTTGAGAAGGGGAGCAGAAAAGAGAGATTTTTCCCCGCCACAGGGCGTGACGGGGAAGGGGATTACAGTTCTTGTTCAAACAGTTCCAGAATGGCTTCGTACAGGTCTTTGACCGTAAAACCTTTGGCCGGTGTGGTGAAGATGGTATCGTCACCAGCAATCGTTCCAAGAATACCTTCTGCTTTCCCCAGTGAATCCAGCAGGCGGGCAATTAGCTGCGCAGCGCCTGGGCTGGTATGAATAACGACAACGGCATCGTTGTAGTCGATATCCAGCACCAGATTTTTCAACGGGCTTGACGTTGTCGGGACTCCCAGCTCTGCAGGCAGACAGTACACCATTTCCATTTTCGCATTGCGGGTACGCACGGCACCAAACTTGGTCAGCATGCGTGAAACCTTGGACTGGTTGATATTATCAAAGCCCTGATCCTGCAACGCGAGGACGATTTCGCCCTGAGAGCTGAATTTTTCTTCTTTAAGCAGCGCTTTAAACGCCTTTACTAATTCTTCTTGTTTTGCCGAGCTTCGCATAAGTCACCCGTAATATGGCGGTAGAAACAACATTATTGTGCATACAGATGAATTTTTATGCAAACGGTCTGCCTCGTTCAAGGCTGAAATAATGTTATGAAAGAGCGGAATTTTATCAAATTTCGTTATCAAGAAACATGCCTGTGTCACGGCTCGCAAATAAGATTAAAAGTAAATTAAATGTTATCAAATTGATGTTGTTTTGAGATGGCTGTAGGGTATATTGTCAGCACCTGTTGGAAAGTTGCTCTACTGTGCGAGTGGTTTTGAATTACGTAACTTAGGTTTTATTTTACGTAAGTTAAATGCATAAAAGCCAAATTTGCGTGACTACGCATTCTTGACGCGTGGTTATTGAATTCGTTGGATTTGTGAATTAAGGTCGCCGCCGCGGAGCAATAGACATTTTGCTTATCAATATAATAAGGAGTTTAGGATGAAAGTTGCAGTCCTCGGCGCTGCTGGTGGTATCGGTCAGGCGCTAGCATTACTGTTAAAAACCCAACTGCCTTCAGGTTCAGAACTCTCCCTGTACGACATCGCTCCAGTAACGCCTGGTGTGGCCGTTGATTTGAGCCATATCCCTACTGCTGTGAAAATCAAAGGCTTCAGCGGTGAAGATGCGACCCCTGCACTGGAAGGTGCTGACGTGGTGCTGATTTCTGCGGGTGTTGCACGTAAACCAGGTATGGACCGTTCTGACCTGTTTAACGTGAATGCTGGCATCGTGAAGAATCTGGTGCAGCAGGTTGCTACAACTTGCCCGAAAGCGTGTATCGGTATCATCACTAACCCAGTGAACACGACCGTTGCTATTGCTGCTGAAGTGCTGAAAAAAGCAGGCGTATACGATAAGAACAAACTGTTTGGCGTAACTACGCTGGACATCATCCGCTCCAACACCTTTGTGGCGGAACTGAAAGGCAAGCAGCCTGGCGACGTTGAAGTCCCGGTTATCGGTGGACACTCTGGTGTGACCATTCTGCCGCTGCTGTCACAAATCCCTGGTGTAAGCTTCACTGAACAAGAAGCGGCCGACCTGACCAAACGTATCCAGAACGCGGGTACTGAAGTTGTGGAAGCAAAAGCCGGTGGCGGGTCTGCAACCCTGTCTATGGGTCAGGCTGCAGCACGTTTTGGTCTGTCACTGGTTCGCGCGCTGAGCGGCGAAAAAGGTGTGGTGGAATGTGCTTACGTTGAAGGCGATGGCCAGTATGCTCGCTTCTTCTCTCAGCCGCTGCTGCTGGGCAAAAATGGCGTAGAAGAACGTCAGTCCATCGGTAAACTGAGCGCGTTCGAACAAAGCTCGCTGGAAGGCATGCTGGATACGCTGAAGAAAGATATCACGCTGGGCGAAGAGTTCGTTAAATAACTCTTTTCGGTAGGCCTGATAAGACGTTTTGCGTCGCCATCAGGCATACAGATGCCGGATGCGGCGTAAACACCTTATCCGGCCTACAAGCCCATCGAAATGTTAAAAAAACCGGATGATTTCCGGTTTTTTTATATCCGCGTTAGTTCGTCGCCGGATATTCCTGAATCGTGACCTGCAGCGTCAACTGCTTGTCATCGCGCATCACGACCACGGAGATAACCGAACCGGGGCGAATCTCAGCGACCTGATCCATGGTCTCCAGCGCTGATACTGCCGGTTTATTATTTACCGAAATGATGAGGTCGTTGACCTGAATTCCGGCCTGGGCCGCCGGGCCATCCGGTGCCACTTCATTCACGACAATCCCCTGAATTTGATCCATGCCGCTACCTTGTGCATGCAGCGGTGCAATTTCACGCCCGCTGATGCCGATGTAGCCACGAATAACGCGCCCGTCGCGGATCAGCTTATCCATGATTTTCGTTGCCAACTGAAACGGAATGGCAAAGCCAATCCCTTCCGGCGTTTCACCATCATTGCTTTTATCAAACGACAGTGTGTTAATCCCCATCAACTCACCCAGAGAGTTAACCAGCGCACCGCCAGAGTTACCATGGTTAATGGAGGCATCCGTTTGCAGGAAGTTTTGCCGGCCCGTTGGGTTCAGGCCAATACGCCCCGTGGCGCTGATGATCCCCTGAGTGATGGTTTGCCCAAGGTTGTACGGGTTACCAATGGCAAGCACGACATCACCAATATGCGGTACACGTTTGTTATTAATCGGGATCGTCGGCAGCCCGCCTGCTGCGTTGATTTTCAGCACCGCAAGGTCGGTTAAGGTATCGGAGCCAACAAGCAGCGCTTCAAAGACACGCCCATCCTGCAATGCGACGATGATTTGGTCGGCATCATTAATGACGTGCTTGTTGGTAATGATATAGCCGCGCTGATCCATGATTACGCCTGAACCGAGCGTGCGGATCTCAAGCTGGTTATGCGTCGTGCTGTTCATACTGCGGTTGTACACGTTGACCACGGCAGGCGCAGCACGGCGAACTGCCGGGTTATAGCTGGCAGGTGTTTCATCTGTGCTGTCGAACTGTGGTGCGGTAAGCGTATTAATTTTGCGCAGAGAGGGCATCGCGGCCAGCAGAATGGCGCCGACGATTAAACCAATCGCGACCGAACGTAAAAGCTTCACAAACATGATGGCGGCGTCATTAAAAAGGGAACGGCAGCAGCATATCACGAGTTTACCGGACATCACACGGGGGCTGATGTCCGGTTGTCCTGGTTAACGCAAAAGCAGGTAAATACTCTCGTTTCCACGAACGACCTGCAGAGCAATGATTGACGGTTTCGTTTCCAGCACTTTACGCATTTCGGCAATCGAGTTCACCCGATCGCGGTTAACGCCAATGATAACGTCATCTTTATGCAGGCCGGCCTGCGCGGCTGGGCTGCTTTTTTCGACGTTATCAATTCGAATACCTTTGGCACCGTCTTTTAACTGCCCGTCGCTGAGCGTGGCGCCTTGCAACGCAGGGGCAATCATTTCCGCACTGGCGGAAGATGATGTACTGGTATCCAGAGTGACTTCAACCTCCAGCGGTTTACCGTTACGCAGCAGACCCAGTTTGACCTTGGTCCCTGGTTCGGTTGTCGCAATGCGTGAACGCAGTTCGGCGAAGCTGTTAAGCGGTTTGCCATTGAGGCTGGTAATAACATCACCGGATTTCACGCCCGCTTTTGCGGAACCGGAGTTGGGCAGAACCTCGCTGACAAACGCGCCACGTTGTACATCCAGTTTGAATGCTTTAGCGATGTCAGCGGTCATTTCAGTACCTTTAATACCCAGCAGACCGCGTTTGATTTCGCCAAACTGCATTAACTGCTGCGCCAGCGTACGCGCCATGTTACTGGGGATAGCAAAGCCGATCCCAATGCTGCCGCCGCCAGGCGCCAGAATGGCGGTATTGATACCAATCAGCTCACCGTTGAGGTTAAGTAATGCACCGCCGGAGTTACCGCGGTTAATAGACGCATCGGTCTGAATAAAGTTTTCCAGACCTTCCAGGTTCAACCCGCTACGACCCAAAGCCGATACGATGCCGGAGGTGGCAGTTTGCCCCAAACCAAACGGGTTACCCACGGCTACCGCGAAATCACCCACGCGGAGTTTGTCGGAGTCGGCAATGGCAATTTGCGTCAGGTTGCTGGGATGTTGAATTTGCAGCAGAGCGATGTCGCTCTGATCGTCGCTGCCGATAAGCTTAGCGTCGAACTCGCGGCCATCGTTCAGCTGAACGCTAATTTTCTGTGCCTGATTAATAACGTGGTTGTTGGTCAGAACATAGCCTTTGGCAGCGTCAATAATGACCCCGGAACCTAACCCTTCAAAAGGTTGGGAAGGTTGATCGGGCAGTTCATCACCAAAAAACTTTTTGAACTCTTCCGGGACTTTCTGCCCCTGAGTGGCGGTACCTTCGACTCTCACGCTAACCACGGCTGGTAACACTTTTTCCAGCATCGGGGCGAGGCTGGGAAGCGCTGCCTGTCCGGGGACCTGGCCGGGAATCGACGCAACGGCCTGGAATGGCGCCGAGAGAGTTAACCCGACACTTAACGCTAATGCACTCAACAGCTGGGTTTGTTTTTTCATGGATCCTGCTCTCGTACCTTGAGTAAACGGAAGATGATTCAAAACAGTTTGATGTTATTGAATTTTCGGTTTGGTCACAATGAGGCTAACGACTAAATAATAGCTGGGACGGGAAGAGAAGCGGAGGGCGCAATTGCTGCGCCCCATAAATTTCTTAACGATGTGCAGTTAGTCGCGCTTTGCGCCACTACGCAGCAGGCCGGAAGCCCCTTCGGAATAGTCACGCGGCATCTGAACCGGCGCCTGATCGTTACCCGCTTCAGACTCAGCCAGACGATTGCGGAATGGGTTATTTTCCGCTGACATGCCCGGCAGCAGGTTGCTGGAACTTTTCGCCATATGCTGGTAGATCTGACGATAATCGTCCGCCATGTTATCCAGCAATTCAGCGCTGCGGGCAAAGTGGCTCACCAGCTCTTCGCGGTACTCTTCCAGTTCAGCTTTGTTCTTTTCCAGTTCGTACTGTAATGCCTGCTGTTGGCGTAATTTACGATTACCAAAACGCATGGCTACAGCACCAATAATGATACCGACGACTAACCCAATTAGCGCATATTCCCAGGTCATGAACATCTCCCGTTGTCTTTTGTTTCCGTAGGGTGTTGGCTTTAGGCTCCATGCCTGCGCCTGATTATGCCACTATAACCGCTAATCCCGTAGAAGTGGAATCCCGTGTTTATATCACGTAATGTAGAACGGCCTTTTTTTCGTCAACCGTGAGCGACGGCACATCGATTCTCAAGGAATAACAATAACATCATGCAAAGCTTTTCCCCGACATCGCGATACCTGCAGGCCCTTAACGACGGTAGCCATCAACCCGACAACGTACAACAAGAAGCGGTGAATCGACTGGAAACGATTTACCAGGAGCTCACGACGATTACACCTCCAGCGGCGCAGGAGAGTGGACTGATGGCCCGCTTTGGTAAATTGCTGGGTAAGCGTGAGCCGAAGGAAAACACGCCGGTGCGTGGTCTGTATATGTGGGGGGGCGTAGGGCGTGGAAAAACCTGGCTGATGGATCTGTTCTACCATAGCCTGCCGGGCGGACGTAAACAGCGTTTGCACTTTCACCGTTTTATGCTGCGCGTCCATGAAGAGCTTACCGCCCTGCAGGGGCAGAGCGATCCGCTGGAAATCATTGCCGACCGTTTTAAGGCCGAAACGGACGTGCTGTGCTTTGACGAGTTTTTTGTTTCTGACATCACCGATGCCATGCTGCTCGGCGGTCTGATGAAGGCGCTGTTTGCCCGTGGCATTACGCTGGTCGCGACCTCCAATATTCCGCCAGATGAACTGTATCGTAACGGTTTGCAACGTACGCGCTTCCTTCCCGCTATCGAAGCCATTAAACAGTATTGCGACATCATGAACGTGGACGCCGGCGTTGACTACCGGTTACGTACGTTAACTCAGGCACACTTATGGCTGGCCCCGCTTAATGATGAAACGCGGCGGCAGATGGATAAGCTCTGGCTGGCCTTGGCGGGCGCGAAAGGTGATCACGCGCCGACGCTGGAGATTAACCACCGCCCGATGCAGACGCTGGCCGTTGAGAACCAGACGCTGGCGGTATCGTTCACTACGTTGTGCGTCGATGCTCGCAGTCAGCACGATTACATCGCCTTGTCGCGCCTGTTCCACACGGTGCTGCTGTCTGATGTACCGGTCATGACGACGCTGATGGAGAGTGAGGCACGACGCTTTATCGCGCTGGTGGATGAGTTCTACGAACGCCACGTTAAGCTGGTGGTCAGCGCCGCAGCGCCTTTATATGAAATCTACCAGGGCGAGCGCCTGAAGTTTGAATTCCAGCGTTGTTTGTCGCGTTTGCAGGAGATGCAAAGCGAGGAGTATCTGAAGCGGGAACATTTAGCTGGTTAAACCTGCCGCAAATCACATAAAGGGGTCGATCTTTGACCCTGACTTCTCTATAATCTTGCGACCCCACGTTACGAGAGAGTTTTTTTCCCAAAACTTTCTATGCGCCGGCATAGGCTATTCGAAGGGGTAGGTTTGCTGGACAATGTCGTGTGAACCTCAACTGACAAAACGTTTGGGTGTTCACCAACGTGTAACTTATTTATTTGGGTAAGCTTTTAATGAAAACTTTTACAGCTAAACCAGAAACCGTAAAACGCGACTGGTATGTTGTTGACGCGACCGGTAAAACTCTGGGCCGTCTGGCTTCCGAACTGGCTCTGCGCCTGCGCGGTAAGCACAAAGCGGAATACACTCCGCACGTAGATACCGGTGATTACATCATCGTTCTGAACGCTGACAAAGTTGCTGTAACCGGCAACAAGCGTACTGACAAAGTGTACTATCACCACACCGGCCACATCGGTGGTATCAAACAAGCGACCTTTGAAGAGATGATTGCTCGCCGTCCTGAGCGTGTGCTTGAAATCGCGGTTAAAGGCATGCTGCCAAAAGGCCCGCTGGGTCGTGCTATGTTCCGTAAACTGAAAGTTTACGCTGGCAACGAGCACAACCACGCGGCACAGCAACCGCAAGTTCTTGACATCTAATCGGGATTATAGGCAATGGCTGAAAATCAATACTACGGCACTGGTCGCCGCAAAAGTTCCGCAGCTCGCGTTTTCATCAAACCGGGTAGCGGTAAAATCGTAATCAACCAACGTTCTCTGGAACAGTACTTCGGTCGTGAAACTGCCCGCATGGTAGTTCGTCAGCCGCTGGAACTGGTCGACATGGTTGAGAAACTGGATCTGTACATCACTGTTAAAGGTGGTGGTATCTCTGGTCAGGCTGGTGCGATCCGTCACGGTATCACCCGCGCTCTGATGGAGTACGACGAATCCCTGCGTGGCGAACTGCGTAAAGCAGGCTTCGTTACTCGTGATGCTCGTCAGGTTGAACGTAAGAAAGTCGGTCTGCGTAAAGCACGTCGTCGTCCTCAGTTCTCCAAACGTTAATTGTACTCTGCTCCGGCAGACGACAATTTGCGAAAAAACCCGCTTCGGCGGGTTTTTTTATGGTTATTTCTCCGTGTAGAACCACGGTAATCCGCTGATTGCCACCTCTTTTTCCCCATTTCCAGAATCGACTCACCACAAAGGTCACAAAATCTGGTAAACTATCATCCAATTTTCTGCCCAAATGTCCGGTATCGCTCATTTTTTGTTTGTATTTTGAACAGTAATGGCTTTCCCGAATCTGGGTGACATCACTTCTGGCTGGTCACATAGTGGCTGGTAGCAGTAAAAATTCTGAATATACCTGGAGGTTTTCATGGCTGTCGCTGCCAACAAACGTTCGGTAATGACGCTGTTTTCTGGTCCTACTGACATCTATAGCCATCAGGTCCGCATCGTGCTGGCTGAAAAAGGTGTTAGTTTCGAGATTGAGCACGTGGAAAAGGACAATCCACCGCAGGATCTGATCGACCTCAACCCGAATCAGAGCGTCCCGACACTGGTGGATCGTGAGCTGACCCTGTGGGAATCTCGCATCATTATGGAATACCTGGATGAGCGCTTCCCGCATCCGCCGCTGATGCCGGTTTACCCGGTTGCGCGTGGTGAGAGCCGCCTGTACATGCAGCGTATTGAAAAAGACTGGTACACGCTGATGAACGTCATCGTGAACGGTTCCGCATCTGAAGCCGATGTTGCACGTAAACGTCTGCGTGAAGAGCTGCTGGCAATTGCCCCAGTCTTTGGTCAAAAACCGTATTTCCTGAGCGATGAGTTCAGCCTGGTCGATTGCTATCTGGCGCCGCTGCTGTGGCGTTTACCGCAGCTGGGTATTGAATTCAACGGTGCAGGTTCGAAAGAACTGAAAGGGTATATGACCCGCGTCTTTGAACGTGACTCTTTCCTGGCTTCTCTGACTGAGCCTGAACGTGAAATGCGTCTGGGCCGGGGTTAACCTGTATGGATTTGCCACAGTTAACGCCACGCCGTCCGTATCTGCTGCGCGCATTCTATGAGTGGTTGCTAGACAACCAGCTCACGCCGCACCTGGTGGTGGATGTGACGCTCCAGGACGTGCAGGTTCCGATGGAATATGCACGTGACGGGCAAATTGTTTTGAATATTGCGCCGCGTGCCGTGGGCAATCTGGAACTGGCAAACGACGAAGTGCGCTTTAACGCGCGCTTTGGCGGCGTGCCGCGCAACGTTTCCGTACCACTGGCGGCGGTACTCGCGATCTATGCCCGTGAAAACGGAGCAGGAACGATGTTTGAACCTGAAGCGGCCTATGACGAAGATGTCGACAGCCTCAATGATGACAATGTCGCGCCTGAGAGCGAAAACGAAACGGTGATGTCGGTGATTGATGGCGATAAACCGGATAATCACGATGACGATCCTGACGACACACCGCCGCCTCCGCGCGGTGGGCGTCCGGCGCTACGCGTAGTGAAATAATCAAACAGGCCCTTGCGGGCCTGTTTTGCATTCTGCGTCAGATATCAATAAAACAGCGCGATAGTGGCAATCATATTGACCACAAATCCTATCGCCATTGGGATGGCTGTCCGTTTTACTACCTCAAAAGGCGACACGCCAGCAATACCGGATGTCACGACAATCACAGCGGTAATCGGTGAAACCGCACGTGCCAGCGTGGTGGCGAAGTGCATCGGCATAATCATCACAACCGCAGGAATATGCAGCCCCGCAGCAATATCCGGGATCAGACTGGCGAATGACATAAACGGTGCATTCCCGGATCCCATCACAATTGCGCAGGCGGCGATAACCACGGCCATAATGATCATTACACCGATACCGCCAAGCCCGGAGTGTTCCGCACCTTTAATCACCGCATCGACGGTGCCGATAGTGGTTAAACCCTTGGCAAAGATCTCACCGGCCACCACCAGTGTGACGACGTTGGCAAACTGTGTTCCCATGCCGTCAAAAAACGCCTGCACATCATCCATAGTCTCACGCAGATTATGTTTATGAAGAAACTCCACAAACATGGTCAGCGACAAACTCATTAGCATCACCACCACCAGATTCAACTCTGCCTGCATTAATCCCATATGCGCCAGCAACAGCGAGCCCAACATCAGGAGCAGCGGCATCACCGGTAAAATGGCGTAATAGAGTGGCGGCACATCTTCCAGCGTCTTTTGTTCACTGAAGCCTGTGCTGTCTGGTTGTGTTTTTTGATCAAACCGGCGTTGAACGAAAAAGTGTGCGATGGCGACGGCGATGATGACGCAGGATGCGACAGGAAGTTGGTAGTGGAAGAAATAAGTGGCTATTTTCATCCCCGCAACCTGTGCGGCGAAAATTGAGTTAGTTTCCAGAATGCCCCATTCAATCGACATCGAAGTGGCAATGACCGCTACCGCGGATAAACGGCTCACGCCCAGGCTGACCAGCGTTGGGAAGAGCGTAACCATCAGCAGCATGCCCAATCCGGAAGCACTGGTGATGAACTGTGCCATGATTTGACCAATTACATACGTCGCGGCAAGCACAATATAGGGTGAGTGGATGTGCTTAAGTGGGCGGCTCAACAGGCTGACCATTGCCCGGCTGGCTCCCATTCTGTCCATATAGCGGGCATAACCGCCCACCGCCATGATGGATAACCCCAGTCCGGCCGCCCGGTTTGAAAGCATACGAAGAATTTCATTATAAATATCGACCAGCAGATAACCGCTGCTTTTGTCGCTGGCGACCAGTGCGCCGTACCCCAACCAGACGCCGCAGATCATCAGGAAGATCCCGGCTGCTGCCAGTACTACCTGTGGTTTGTAGTTTTTGAGGATCAGGTAACCCATCGTTAATAAAACGATGACAGAGATAATAATGCCGAACATTTTTTCACTCCATGCCAGAGAAGAAGATAAATCCGGTAATAACGCTGTTTTAAATGCGGATGTTATATTTTTTCTGGCATGTGTTTTGGAGTGGACATCGTGTTTTTATAATCGAGATTTGGTTATTTTTCGTTTTAAAATAGTGGCTTATGATTTATTTTAAAGATGATATTCGCAGATTTCATAAAGTTGGTTTTATCCCATGATAATAAAAAACTGTCCGCTCAATCATTCATATTTAAATATATGAATTTTATATATCATCGGTATGAGCATATCTCCCACAGACCACCATTTCACCCTGCTTTCGATCCTGTGTTACGATGAACTCGCTGTTATTTGTCACCACGACTTAGCTGAATGGACCCTATGAACGCATTTGATTCGCAAGCTGAAGACTCTCCATCCACCATTGGCCGTAGCTTACGCAGCCGCCCGCTGGCGCGTAAAAAACTGTCTGAAATGGTTGAGGAAGAACTTGAACAGATGATTCGCCGTCGGGAATTTGGCGAAGGGGAACAGTTGCCGTCAGAGCGAGAACTGATGGCTTTTTTCAATGTTGGCCGTCCTTCTGTACGAGAAGCGCTGGCGGCGTTAAAGCGTAAAGGTCTGGTGCAAATTAACAACGGTGAACGCGCCCGCGTTTCACGTCCTTCGGCCGATACGATTATCAGCGAACTGTCCGGCATGGCGAAAGATTTCCTCTCACATCCTGGTGGCATTTCCCATTTTGAGCAGCTGCGATTGTTCTTTGAGTCCAGCCTGGTGCGTTATGCCGCAGAGCATGCCACTGACGAGCAAATCGACAGGTTGGCGAAAGCGCTGGAGATCAACAGTCAGTCGCTGGAAGACAATGCGCTCTTCATCCGTTCAGATGTTGACTTCCACCGTGTGCTGGCAGAGATCCCGGGCAACCCCATCTTTATGGCGATCCATGTTGCGCTGTTAGACTGGTTAATAGCTGCCCGTCCGGCCGTCGCCGATCAAGAATTGTATGAGCACAATAACGTGAGTTATCAGCAGCATATCGCTATTGTCGACGCGATTCGCCAGCGCGATCCTGAAGAAGCAGACCGCGCGCTGCAAGAACATCTCAATAGCGTTTCCGCAACCTGGCACGCCTTCAGCAAAAGTAAAAAATTGCGTAAGTAATCGCGATCCTGACGATCTTTTAGTGAAGCAGATCGCACTATAAGCGTTCTGTATTGTATTGCTGCTTATTTGATCTGGTATAACAGGTATAAAGGTATGTAGTCAGACAAAACTAATCATCTTCAGAGGTCGTTATGGCAAGAAATTTAAAAGGCGTAATGCCAGCGTTATTAACTCCATTCGATAACCAGCAGAAACTGGACACCGAGAGCTTGCGCCGTCTGGTGCGTTTCAACATTGGGCAGGGCGTTAATGGGCTCTATGTCGGTGGCTCAACGGGTGAGGCCTTTGTCCAGAACCGAGCTGAAAGAGAGCAGGTGCTGGAAATTGTTGCTGAAGAAGCAAAAGGCAAAGTGACCCTGATCGCCCACGTCGGCACGGTGAGCACTGAAGAGAGCCAGCAGCTGGCGAGCGCTGCGCATCGCTACGGATTTGATGCGGTTTCGGCCGTTACGCCGTTTTACTATCCGTTCAGCTTTGAAGAGCACTGCGATCACTACCGCGCAATTATTGATTCCGCCGATGGCTTACCGATGGTGGTCTATAACATCCCGGCACTGAGCGGCGTAAAACTGACGCTGGATCAGATCAACACGTTGGTGACGTTGCCGGGCGTTGGCGCGCTGAAGCAAACCTCAGGCGATCTCTATCAAATGGAACAGGTCCGCCGCGCTCACCCCGATCTGGTGCTTTACAACGGCTATGACGAGATCTTCGCTTCTGGGTTGCTGGCCGGTGCGGATGGTGGGATTGGCAGTACTTACAACATCATGGGATGGCGTTATCAGGGAATTGTGAAAGCGCTCAAAGAAGGCGATATCCGGGCTGCACAAAAGCTGCAAACCGAGTGCAATGAGGTTATCGATCTGCTCATCAAGGTTGGCGTATTCCGCGGTCTGAAAACGGTACTGCACTATATGGATGTGGTTTCTGTACCGTTGTGCCGTAAACCGTTCGCTCCCGTAGATGAACAATATTTGCCAGAACTGAAAGCCCTGGCGAACCAACTGCTGGCGGAAAAAGCGTAACCGCGGGTAGCCGGGGACGCTTTGCTTGCCCGGCCTGGATTTTTCGACCGTAGGCCGGATCGGGCAAAGCCGCCATCCGGCACAACAACAAAGATCGTCGGGAGAGTAAAATGAGTACTTCTACCCAGAGCATCCCGTGGTATCGCCATCTCAACCGGGCACAATGGCGGGCATTTTCTGCCGCCTGGTTGGGGTATCTGCTTGATGGTTTTGATTTTGTGTTAATCGCCCTTGTGCTGACCGAAGTTCAAGGTGAATTTGGTTTGACGACGGTGCAGGCGGCGAGCCTGATTTCAGCCGCCTTCATCTCTCGCTGGTTTGGCGGGTTAATGCTGGGTGCGATGGGTGACCGTTATGGACGTCGCCTGGCAATGGTCACCAGTATCATTCTGTTCTCTGTGGGGACGCTGGCCTGTGGCTTCGCGCCAGGCTACACCACCATGTTTATCGCCCGCCTGGTAATCGGTATGGGAATGGCAGGTGAGTACGGTTCCAGCGCGACTTATGTTATTGAAAGCTGGCCTAAACACCTGCGAAATAAAGCCAGCGGCTTCCTGATTTCTGGTTTCTCCGTTGGCGCGGTGATCGCTGCGCAGGTCTACAGCCTGGTGGTTCCGGTCTGGGGATGGCGTG
The DNA here is from genome assembly GCF_003818115.1 of Citrobacter youngae. Taxonomy (GTDB): domain Bacteria; phylum Pseudomonadota; class Gammaproteobacteria; order Enterobacterales; family Enterobacteriaceae; genus Citrobacter; species Citrobacter youngae. The sequence continues at coordinate 56,334 of NZ_RPOI01000028.1, forward strand.
CGCTGTTCTTCATCGGCATTCTGCCGATTATCTTTGCCCTCTGGCTGCGTAAAAATATTCCGGAGGCAGAGGACTGGAAAGAAAAACACGCAGGTAAAGCGCCAGTGCGCACTATGGTGGATATTCTCTACCGGGGCGAGCATCGGGTAATTAATATTCTGATGACGATCGCCGCTGCAACCGCGCTGTGGTTCTGCTTTGCTGGCGACCTGCAAAATGCGACTATCGTGGCGGTCCTCGGCCTGATATGTGCGTTTATTTTCATTAGCTTTATGGTGCAAAGCAGCGGTAAACGTTGGCCGACGGGTGTGATGCTGATGGTTGTCGTGCTGTTCGCATTTCTCTACTCGTGGCCGATTCAGGCGCTGCTGCCAACGTATTTGAAAACTGAACTGATGTATGACCCTTCAACGGTTGCCAGGGTCCTGTTCTTTAGTGGCTTTGGTGCGGCGGTTGGCTGCTGCGTCGGTGGTTTCCTTGGCGACTGGCTGGGTACCCGCAAGGCTTATGTGTGCAGTCTGCTGGCCTCGCAGTTGCTGATTATCCCTGTGTTTGCGATTGGCGGGGCCAACGTCTGGGTTCTGGGTTTGCTACTGTTTTTCCAGCAAATGCTTGGGCAGGGGATCTCCGGGATCTTACCAAAACTTATTGGTGGTTATTTCGATACCGACCAACGTGCCGCGGGCCTGGGGTTCACCTACAACGTAGGGGCACTTGGTGGGGCACTGGCACCGATCATCGGGGCGCTGATTGCACAACGTCTGGATCTGGGCACAGCGCTGGGATCGCTCTCTTTCGGCCTGACATTTGTGGTGATCCTGTTGATTGGCCTTGATATGCCGTCTCGTGTACAGCGTTGGCTGCGGCCTGAAGCACTACGTACACATGATGCCATTGATGGTAAACCGTTTAGTGGAGCCGTGCCGTTTGGCGGCGATAAAAGCACCATGGTGAAATCAAAAAGTTAATCCGCTTGCCCGGCGTTGAGCCGGGCAAGATTCGAAAGGGAAGATGTATGTCGTTACTTGAGCTACTGGATAAAAAGATTGCCGCTGATGGCGGACTGATTGTCTCCTGCCAGCCCGTTCCTGACAGCCCGCTGGATAAACCTGAAATTGTCGCCGCCATGGCGCTGGCAGCCGAGCAGGCTGGTGCGGTGGCGCTGCGTATTGAAGGCGTGGAAAACCTGCAGGCGACCCGGGCGGTCGTTTCGCTGCCAATTATAGGTATTCTGAAACGCGATCTTGCTGACTCCCCTGTACGCATCACTGCATTTTTAGGTGATGTCGATGCGTTGGCGCAGGCGGGAGCTGACATTATAGCGATTGATGGTACAGACCGCATGCGTCCTGTTCCCGTCGCCGCACTGTTGGCACGAATTCATCAACATCACTGTCTGGCCATGGCCGACTGTTCGTCGCTGGAAGACGGCCTGGCCTGCCAGCAACTCGGCGCGGAAATTATTGGTACGACGCTGTCGGGTTATACGACACCAGAAACACCAGATGAGCCTGATCTGGCGCTGGTGAAAGCGTTACGTGATGCCGGGTGTCGGGTGATTGCCGAAGGACGTTATAACACGCCAGCACAAGCAGCTGAAGCCATGCGCCACGGGGCCTGGGCGGTGACAGTGGGTTCTGCTATTACCCGACTGGAACACATTTGCCAGTGGTACACCACGGCGATGAAAAAGGCCGCGCTATGACCACCCTGGCGATTGATATCGGCGGTACTAAACTGGCCGCTGCACTGGTTGATGGTCGCCTGCAAATGCGTGACCGTCACGAACTTCCGACACCCGCCAGCAAAACACCACAAGCGCTGCGAGCTGCACTGGAAGCGCTGATTGAGCCGTTGCTGGCACAGGCTCAGCGCGTGGCGATTGCCTCAACCGGCATCATCCGTGAGGGCGCGCTCCTGGCACTGAATCCATTAAATCTGGGGGGATTGATGCATTTCCCGCTGGTGCAAACGCTGGAGTCATTCACCGGTCTACCGACGTTGGCGGTGAATGACGCACAGGCCGCTGCGTGGGCTGAATATCATGCACTTGGCGGGAAATACCACGATATGGCGTTTATTACTGTATCGACCGGTGTTGGTGGCGGCGTGGTTAGCAACGGAAAGTTGTTAACCGGAGCCGGGGGGCTGGCGGGGCATGTAGGTCATACACTGGCGGACCCGTATGGTCCGCAATGTGGTTGTGGACGAGTGGGGTGCGTGGAGGCTATCGCTTCTGGCCGTGGGATTGCAGCGGCAGCCGAAGGCTCACTTGCTGGATGTGATGCAAAAACTATTTTTAGCCGGGCCAGACAAGGGGATGAACAGGCGTGTCAATTGATCCAGCGATCGGCATGCACGTTGGCACGTCTGATTGCCGATGTGAAGGCGACAACCGACTGCCAGTGCGTTGTTATTGGCGGAAGCGTCGGGTTGGCTGAAGGTTATCTGGCGCAGGTGAAAGCCTGGCTGGCACAGGAACCCGCGACTTATCACGTGAAATTACTGGCGGCACATTACCGTCATGACGCTGGACTACTGGGGGCCGCGCTGTTGGCCCAGGGAGAATGATGATGATGTCAGGGGATTTACAGTCTCAGCTTTCTGCTGGATTGCATCCAGTATTGCAGCAGGCATTAACGCAGGCTGTTGCGGCAAAACCGCAGGATAAAGCACCGGGGCGCTATGAGCTGCAAGGTGAGAATGTCTTTATGAACGTCATGCAGTTTGTTACGCAACAACCGGAGCAAAAGAAAGCGGAGTTGCACGAGCAATATATTGATATTCAGGTACTGCTGGCGGGTGAAGAACGTATTCTGTTCGGGATGACCGATTCTGCTCGCCAGTGCGATGAGATGCATGTTGAGGATGACTATCAGCTGTGCAGCGAGATTGCCGATGAGCAGGCGATCGTACTGAAGCCGGGAAGATTTGCGATTTTTATGCCGGGCGAGCCGCATAAACCGGGCTGTGTGGTGCAAGCCCCGATGGACATTAAAAAGGTGGTGATTAAGGTGCGCGCCAGCTTATTACACGTCTGACAGACCGTGTCGGATGGCAAGGCTTGTGCCATCCGACACTGGATAGAACAACCTAGCGCTTAAACGTCACCGCTTCCGGTTGTGCCAGATGCAGCGTGGTCTGGCTTGGCACCGTTTCAGCAATGACTCGTCCGTGACGAATGGAATAACGTGCAGGCGTCTGGCGACGAACCGCATCAAACCCATTTTCTGCCGCTAAAATTACCAGATTTCCGGCGTTCCCCACGTTCAGACCATAATCCTGCAGGTGCAGGGTTTTCGCACTGTGGGTAGTGATCAGGTTCAGCCCATCGTTAATCTGTCCGTATCCCATCAGCTGACACACATGTAATCCCATATGCAGTACCTGCAGCATATTGGCGGTGCCCAGCGGATACCACGGGTCGAAGACGTCATCATGGCCGAAGCAGACGTTGATGTCCGCTTCCAGCATCTCCTTGACGCGGGTGATGCCACGGCGCTTAGGATAGGTGTCAAAACGTCCTTGCAGGTGAATATTCACTAGCGGATTCGCGACGAAGTTAATACCTGACATTTTTAACAGACGGAAAAGGCGGGAAGCATATGCGCCGTTGTAGGAATGCATCGCTGTGGTGTGGCTGGCTGTCACGCGCGATCCCATGCCATCGCGATGTGCCAGCGCCGCGACGGTTTCAACAAAGCGCGATTGCTCATCATCAATCTCGTCACAGTGCACATCGATAAGTCGGTCATACTTCTGTGCCAGGGCGAAAGTTTTGTGCAGCGACTCTACGCCATATTCACGCGTGAATTCAAAGTGAGGAATTGCGCCAATGACGTCGGCACCCAAACGCACAGCTTCTTCTAGCAGCGCTTCGCCGTTGGGATAAGAAAGAATACCTTCCTGTGGGAACGCCACAATCTGCAGCTCCACCCACGGTGCCACTTCTTGCTTCACTTCCAGCATGGCTTTCAGCGCCGTCAGCGTAGGATCGGAAACGTCTACGTGAGTTCGGACATACTGGATGCCGTTGGCCATCTGCCACTTGAGAGTCTGCATGGCGCGGGTCTTCACGTCTTCGTGGGTGAGCATCGCCTTGCGTTCGGCCCAGCGCTCAATACCTTCAAACAACGTACCCGATTGGTTCCAACTGGGCTCCCCTGCAGTTTGCGTGGTGTCCAGATGGATATGTGGCTCAACGAACGGTGGAATGGCCAGCCCGCCTTCAGCATCAAGCACCTTGCCCTGTGGCGCAGATGCTGTTTCCTGGGGATCAATACGGCTAAAACGCCCGTTTTCAATCGTGATTTGCCACAATCCTTCACGCCCCTGCAGACGGGTTTGAGTTAGAGTGATGGTGTTATTCTGCATGGCTGACCTCCGGGGATTTAGCAAGGCTGCGATTGAAAAGTGGGTTCAGCAGGATATAGCTGAATACGCCGCCAAGTACGGCGTTGACCGGCACAATACCGGGAATATAGTGACCTGCGGCAATGCCTAATGCAACGGACAAGATAGCTATCCAGTTGACGGGAATAAACTGTGCTGTGTTGAAGTTGGTGTACCGGCGGTGGTTTAACAGATAATCGGCAATAATCACTCCGCCAATAGGAGGGATGGCCGCCGACAGGAATGTCAGCCAGCCGACAAAGTTATTGTAAAGCCATAATGCGCACAGTGTGCCGATAATACCGTTGGCCACGGACAATGTGCGGCTGGAAAGGCCGGTAATATTGGCAAATCCCAGACCGGAGGCGTACAGCGCGTTGTCGTTAGTCGTCCAGATGTTCAGACCGAGCACTACAATCGCGGGCAGCAGCAGTCCCTGGGCAATCATCACGTCGGAGATATCCGCCTGTCCAACCGCAGCCGCGCCCGCAGCGCCGAAGATGAACATCAAGGAGTTGCCAAGGAAAAACGCCACCATGGCAATCAGCACCGCGCCTTTGGCGTTGCGACCAAAGCGCACGAAGTCGGCGGTTAATGTTCCTGCGCTGACAAACGAACCGACCACCAGCGCCAGGGCGGTGGAGAAATTCAGCGGCGTCTGCGGCACTATCGCTTTTAAATGGTCTAAACCGCCGACATCACTCACCGCCAGCCAGACGGAGTAGCTGCCAAGAACGACGATGGCGGGGACGGCGATAATAGATAAAATGGTCAGCGCTGAGATGCCAAAAAAGATGGTCAAGGTCATCAACAGACCGGAAACCGCAATCAGGATATTGACGTCAATTCCCGTCGCTTTGCCCACCGGGATAGCAAACATAGCCACACCCACGCCAAACCAGCCTACCTGCGTACCGCCTAACAACAGTGAGGGAAGCCATGAACCTTTCAAACCAAATGAGTAACGCGCCAGAAGGTGGGTTGAGAGCCCTGTTTTTGCGCCGATAAAGCCGAGAAATGCAGTGTAAATACCGAGGAGAAGATTACCGAAGAGAACTGCCAGGAAGAAATCATTATAGGAAAGACCGGTACCGAGTGTGCCACCGGTCCACATACTGGCGGAAAAAAAATGTAAGCCCCAACATGACAAATGTTAGTGGAACCACGCCTTTCCGCGCCGCCAGAGGGACGGAGCCCTGGCTATAATTGTTGTCCTGCGACACAACGCCTC
>NZ_RPOI01000029.1 GCF_003818115.1 Citrobacter youngae
GCATGCACTGGCGAAAGCCTATGGGAACGGGAAGCAAATCATCTCTGAGCCTGTCACGCTGGGAGAGACTGGCACCTGGAAAAATATTGATGCTCTGGCCAACCATCTGATTACTGAGCTTATTGCTGAGCCGTTTCGTGAAGATCCCCGTCTGGTTGTACTGGTTGGGGCAGAGCTGGCAGCACATCAACGCCTGAAGTTATTTAATGCCGCAGACCGCCCGGCTGATGTGAATGCTGCACAGATGGCTACAAGTTCTGTTGCTGGCCGCTTTGCGTTTATTCCCCCGTTTATGCCGGGTAAGCGTCTGGCAGTAACAACGCTGGATAATCTGCATATTTACACTCAGGCGATAACACGCTGGTTTCGTGCTGAGTTTGATGATGAAAACAGTGAATACGTACATTCCTACCTGCGCAATGAAGGCTATGCACTCGGTGAACCAGAACTGTACGCGGCTGTCGATGAGAGCGCCCTGACGTTTGCGGATTGACTTAGCGACAGAAAGACCCGCTCAGAGGCGGGTCTCGTTTACAGCATCAGGAAAAATGAAGAACTATTTTTAAGCAGAGGCTTAAGCATGCCAGCGTTAATTAATCCAGGCAATGATCAGTTTTCGGTTATAAATTTCTTGCCTCACCAGGAATGTGCGGGATATAGTTTAAAGGTTGCCGCAAAATCGGCAGCCGGGCGTAGGAACCCGTGTTATCTGAAGGCGATACTACACGCGCCAGGCGTGTTTTTTTGTGTCGCAGCTTTGACTCACCTAAAATTTATGGTGTGGTGGCTGATTGTATTTTTTTATTTTTTACGCCACATCATCAGTATTATGGTAGTCCAGGCGGGGCAGCTTTCGGGCTGGCCGGTATCCTTCAGAGCCGGTATTCCTACCCCCGTCTGGGCTACCACCCATGAGCGTAGGAACTCCGGTGGTAGCGTTACCCGCTATCTGAAGGAGGTTGCCATTATGGCTACAGTCCCTGCTTTATCTCACCCTGAATTTACCTTTGTCTTTCTGGCTGTCCGCCGTACAGACCGTGATGCCCGTCCACGTCCTGTGCGTGTAATCGCAGACTGTGAACATGCTGCACGCCTTAAACTTGCCACTGAATTTATCCTGAGCTTTGCTGCCCGTATCCCTGTGAAAAACGCCGGGGAGGTGGTTGCATGAAATCCATGAATTTTAAGCAAGGCTGCATATTGAGCGAACTGGGTGAGAGTCGTCTGTTACGGGCGGCACTGGCCAGTGAGTTTCTTGCAGAGATTCTGTCCGTTCCCACAGTGAATGGAGCGAGAACTGTTTCAGCGGAAGGCGCTGCGGCTTTAGTGGCCTGTATTGCCGAACAACTGGATGGCGCTGTTAAGGAAACCAGCACAATTAAGGGAGTGATGCGCGATGAATAATAATCAAAATTTAAAGGCGCATGCTTTACGAACAGCGGTCTTACGGTACTACATTGCTGATGCATTCATTTCCTTAATGGAGCGTGTTCATAATGAACCTGTTTATATTGAAGATGGCGAACGAATAGAACTCACCCACGAAAAAGTGGTGAGCAATATTATTTACCATATTGAAATGCCCTGGGTGAATGAGTTTGGGGCTGATGCTGGTTGCATACTGGCCGCAGAGAAACTGGAAAAAATGCTTAAACCGGGCTTTATGTCAGAAAATATTCGCCTGTCAGTTTTTGGTGTCACAGAGATGCGTGAGGTTTACCGGGATATTATTTTCGGTGCACCTGATGGCGAACTACCCGAAGGTTTTGAATTTGTGAAGCCGGAAGGTCAGGAGGTGCTGCTGTGAAAACACTGTCTGTATCCACTATTTCCGGGGCTGCGATTGGGCGCTGGCCTTATATCCTGTCAGCATTAGGTATCAAAGTACCGTCCGCAGGACATCATGGGGCTTGCCCTGCCTGTGGTGGCAAAGATCGCTTTCGACTGGACGATAAAGCGGGGCGTGGGACGTGGTTTTGTAATCAGTGCGGTCATGGCGATGGTCTTGATCTGGTTCGTCTGGTGACAGGAAGAAAGATAAAAGAAGCCGCCGGGATGGTATCTGAGGCGCTTGCATTACCAGAAATACAGGAGAAGCCCGCTTTGCCCGCCAGGAAAAAGGCCACAGGAAAAGAAGCGGGTGCGGAGCGATATACCAGACTCAGACAGCAGTCCTGCAATGGTGAGCCGGTCTATCTGACAAACAAGGGCTTACACGGGTATTCACTTCCCTTGCTGTCACAACCTTTGAATCTGGCCGGAATAACATTTTCCTCCGGTTCATTACTGCTGCCGTTGACGGATATCTCCGGGAATATTACCGGTGGTCAGCTTATCAATCCTGACGGGGATAAAAGTCTGCTGCCAGGTAGCCAGCTGTCTGGTGCATTCATTGCCCTGACCGATATACCCGCTGAAACACCTGAACAGGTGATTATCACTGAGGGTTTTGCCACGGCGCTTACCGTCAGTCTGCTGACTGAAGGATGGATCGTGGCGGCTGTTGCTGCCACCAATTTACTGAAGGTGACGGAGCAGATCCGAAAACGCTGGCCGGAAACCCGGATCATTCTGGCTGGCGATAATGATCTGGCTGACGGGAAAGAAAACACCGGGCGTATTCAGGCAGAGAAAGCCGCCAAAGCAGTGGATGGCTGGGTAACGCTCCCTCCGGTACGCCATAAGTCTGACTGGGATGATTATCGGC
>NZ_RPOI01000030.1 GCF_003818115.1 Citrobacter youngae
GCATGCACTGGCGAAAGCCTACGGGAACGGGAAGCAAATCATCTCTGAGCCTCTCACTCTGGGAGAGACTGGCACCTGGAAAAATATTGATGCTCTGGCCAACCATCTGATTACTGAGCTTATTGCTGAGCAGTTTCGTGAAGATCCCCGTCTGGTTGTACTGGTTGGGGCAGAGCTGGCAGCACATCAACGCCTGAAGTTATTTAATGCTGCAGACCGCCCGGCTGATGTGAATGCCGCACAGATGGCTACAAGTTCTGTTGCTGGCCGCTTTGCGTTTATTCCCCCGTTTATGCCGGGTAAGCGTCTGGCAGTAACGACGCTGGATAATCTGCACATTTACACCCAGGCGATAACACGCTGGTTCCGTGCTGAGTTTGATGATGAAAACAGCGAATACGTGCATTCCTACCTGCGCAATGAAGGCTATGCACTCGGTGAACCTGAACTGTACGCGGCTGTCGATGAGGGCGCCCTGACGTTTGCGGATTGACTTAGCAACAGAAAGACCCGCTCAGAGGCGGGTCTCGTTAACATCATCAGGAAAAATGAAGAACTATTTTTAAGCAGAGGCTTAAGCATGCCAGCGTTAATTAATCCAGGCAATGATCAGTTTTCGGTTATAAATTTCTTGCCTCACCAGGAATACGCGGGATATAGTTTAAAGGTTGCCGCAAAATCGGCAGCCGGGCGTGGAAACCCGAGTAATCTAACGGCGACACCAGACGCGCCATGCGTCTTTTTTTGTGTCTTTGCCTTTGTGCACCTGTTACCTGTACAGCGGTTTCTTTACTGCTGTAGCTATCGTGTAATGGTGGCTCAGGCGGGGCTGACCTCGGTCAGGCCGGTATCCGTTAGAGCCGGTATTTCCACCCCCGTCTGGGCTACCACCCATGAGCGTGGAAACTCCGGTGGTAGCGTTACCTGCTATCTAACGGAGGTTGCCATTATGGCTACAGTCCCTGCTTTATCTCACCCTGAATTTACCTTTGTCTTTCTGGCTGTCCGCCGTACAGACCGTGATGCCCGTCCACGTCCTGTGCGTGTAATCGCAGACTGTGAGCATGCTGCACGCCTTAAACTTGCCACTGAATTTATCCTGAGCTTTGCTGCCCGTATCCCTGTGAAAAACGCCGGGGAGGTGGTTGCATGAAATCCATGAACTTTAAGCAAGGCTGCATATTGAGTGAACTGGGGGAGAGTCGTCTGTTACGGGCGGCACTGGCCAGTGAGTTCCTTGCAGAGGTTCTGTCCGTTCCCACAGTGAATGGGGCGAGAACTGTTTCAGCGGAAGGCGCTGCGGCTTTAGTGGCCTGTATTGCCGAACAACTGGATGGCGTTGTTAAGGAAACCAGCACAATTAAGGGAGTGATGCGCGATGAATAATAATCAAAATTTAAAGGCGCATGCTTTACGAACAGCAGTCTTACGGTATTACATTGCTGATGCATTCATTTCCTTAATGGAACGTGTTCATAATGAACCTGTTTATATTGAAGATGGCGAACGAATAGAACTCACCCACGAAAAAGTGGTGAGTAATATTATTTACCATATTGAAATGCCGTGGGTGAATGAGTTTGGGGCTGATGCAGGTTGCATACTGGCCGCAGAGAAACTGGAAAAAATGCTTAAACCGGGCTTTATGTCAGAAAATATTCGCCTGTCAGTTTTTGGTGTCACAGAGATGCGTGAGGTTTACCGGGATATTATTTTCGGTGCACCTGATGGCGAACTACCCGAAGGTTTTGAATTTGTGAAGCCGGAAGGTCAGGAGGTGCTGCTGTGAAAACACCGTCTGTATCCACGATTTCCGGGGCTGCAATTGGGCGCTGGCCTTATATCCTGTCAGCATTAGGTATCAAAGTACCGTCCGCAGGACATCATGGGGCTTGCCCTGCCTGTGGTGGCAAAGATCGCTTTCGGCTGGACGATAAAGCGGGGCGTGGGACGTGGTTTTGTAATCAGTGCGGTCATGGCGATGGTCTTGATCTGGTTCGTCTGGTGACAGGAAGAAAGATAAAAGAAGTCGCCGGGATGGTATCTGAGGCGCTTGCATTACCAGAAATACAGGAGAAGCCCGCTTTGCCCGCCAGGAAAAAGGCCGCAGGAAAAGAAGCGGGCGCGGAGCGATATACCAGACTCAGACAGCAGTCCTGCAATGGTGAACCGGTTTATCTGACAAACAAGGGCTTACACGGGTATTCACTTCCCTTGCTGTCACAGCCTTTGAATCTGGCCGGAATAACATTTTCCTCCGGTTCATTACTGCTGCCGTTGACGGATATTTCCGGGAATATTACTGGTGGCCAGCTTATCAATCCTGACGGGGATAAAAGTCTGCTGCCCGGTAGCCAGCTGTCTGGCGCATTCATTGCCCTGACCGATATACCCGCTGAAACACCTGAACAGGTGATTATCACTGAGGGTTTTGCCACGGCACTTACCGTCAGTCTGCTGACTGAAGGATGGATCGTGGCGGCTGTTGCTGCCACCAATTTACTGAAGGTGACGGAGCAGATCCGGAAACGCTGGCCGGAAACCCGGATCATTCTGGCCGGAGATAATGATCTGGCTGACGGGAAAGAAAACACCGGGCGTATTCAGGCAGAGAAAGCCGCCAAAGCAGTGGATGGCTGGGTAACGCTCCCTCCGGTACGCCATAAGGCTGACTGGGATGATTATCGGC
>NZ_RPOI01000031.1 GCF_003818115.1 Citrobacter youngae
ATATTATCGTCATTTTTGCGACTTAACTCATGGGTGTTCGGTTCCATTAAATATAAAACAAGGGAAATAGAATAAAATCTATCGCATTGATTACCATGATTATTTTAATTTCAAGTTAATTTATTATCATGCGAAGTAATCTTTGTTTTCTTTCCTTAATATTAATTACTATTAAAAAATTTACATAAGTTTTCCTTTTGGGCGCTAAAATGCCCATGTCTAAATGTTCATACAGGAAAGGAAACCGTGATGATCAGAAGAACGCAGGAAATAGATGTAATTTTAATCGAACTTAACAAATCAATTGATGCTCATTATAAGTGGCTAGTGAAAATGTTCCGCTGTGTGGTGTCATCAGACGTTACTCAGCCTGATATTTCGGGCGATGACTCTCACGCTGTTTGTCAATTTGGGCAGTGGCTCAAAGACCATCCACAGCACGATGATGATGAATGCAGTTATGTCAGCAATATTCACGCGACACATGAGAAAATGCATTTGTTAGGCAAGGAATTGCTATTGGCAATCGTGGAAGAGCGTAGCCATTCATGGCATTTCGACAGTTTCCAGGATGCGTTACTGGGATTTACGTCTGCGGTCATGGACTACAAAATATATTTACTGACTATCCGCAGTAATATTGATGTGTTAACAGGTTTGCCTGGCAGAAGAATGCTTGATGAGTCGTTTGACCAGCAGTTACTCGATGCTGAGCCGCTTAACCTGTACATATTGTTGCTGGATATCGACCGTTTTAAACATGTTAATGATACCTACGGACATCTGGTTGGTGACATGGTGTTGCGCAGTCTGGCGTCAAATTTATTAGCATGGACTCGATACGATGAGGTTGCTTATCGCTATGGTGGTGAGGAGTTTATTGTCATCATCCGAACCAAAACGGACGAGCAGGCATGCCAGGCAGGGTTGCGTCTTTGTCATCTGATTGGCCAGAAAAAAATCCCTTATCCAGAAGGCGAAATCGGCATAACGGTAACGGCTGGCATTACCAGAGTTCAACAGGGTGAAACACTGGACAACGGTCTTGGACGTGCTGACAGAGCCATGTATGAAGGGAAACAGACCGGCAGGAATCGCTGCATGTTTATGGATGAAAAAGAGAAAATCACGCTAGTTGGCACTAATGATCAACTGACACCGCGCGTCAGAGCGTGAATTTTATCAGTGTAGACCGGCTGTAGTTACGTTTCGTTTAACTTCCATTGCGGTTGTCGATGATATGTTAGCCGACTATTCGTTATCTTCGCAGGGAATTGCCAGATAACGTATAAAGCAAAACACAAATCTATCCATGCAAGCATTTACCGCTGGTTTTTCCGGCGGTTTTTTTTATCTGTAATTCTGAGAAATGATTCAGGGAAGGGAAGCAGGTAAAAAATGGCCCCTTGTGCAGTTATGCGACAAGGGGCCGGTTCGGTGCAGGATTATCTCCGTTCATCAATCATCCCATCTGTGGCTAAAATACGCGGCCAGGAAACCGGAAAATAAAATAATTCCCAGAACAGCCATAAAAATATTCATATTACCCAGCATAGTAAATGCTCCTTTATCTATTGAGTTTCCTCTCTTACCTTAATTTCACCTCGTTAATGACTATAGTAGCAATTCGAACTTAAACAAAGAGTGAACTGTGTGAATATTTCGTCTGAAATGTAAGGTTTTGGCTTTTTCTCGTCGAAGAAAATAAATAATCGTGACGAAACAGGAGCACCCATCTGCAAATAATCATAATTTTATCTTGTAATCCGCTGCAGCTACCGGGTTGTCCGGACACAAGATGTTGCACGTTTATAATGCAACACTGTGTCATGGTGGTTCAATTCTTCTCTCTTGCCGTCATGGCGACGCATTCTTTTTATCTGCATTTCATTGATGGTATTTATAATTTATTGAATTATATGCCTTTTTCATATCTGGCACTGTTTTTGCCTTATTCCTTCTGAACACCCTTAATTTGCACCGTTTTGCCTTTCCGGCTGCACCGGAGCTTTCAGCAAGTCTACTTTCAGGAGTGAAACTATGCAGCGTCGTACATTATTAAAAGCCTTTGCTCTTTCGGCCTCTGTTGTGGTTATGGGGATGAGTTTTAGCGTTCAGGCTGCCGACACCATTAAAGTTGGCATCATGCATTCGTTGTCCGGGACAATGGCTATTTCTGAAACACCGCTGAAGGATGTGGCGTTGATGACCATTGATGAGATCAACGCCAAAGGCGGTGTACTGGGAAAAAAACTGGAGCCGGTAGTGGTTGATCCGGCGTCAAACTGGCCGCTGTTTGCCGAAAAAGCCCGTCAGTTGCTAAGCCAGGACAAAGTGGCGGTGGTTTTTGGTTGCTGGACATCGGTTTCGCGCAAATCTGTACTGCCGGTATTTGAAGAGTTAAACGGCCTGTTGTTTTATCCCGTGCAATATGAAGGTGAAGAGATGTCACCTAACGTTTTCTATACCGGCGCTGCGCCCAATCAGCAGGCCATTCCGGCGGTTGAGTATCTGATGAGTGAAGACGGTGGCAGTGCAAAACGTTTCTTCCTGCTGGGCACCGATTACGTCTATCCGCGAACAACTAACAAAATTCTCCGTGCCTGGCTGCATTCAAAAGGCATTGCGGATAAAGACATTGAAGAGGTTTATACCCCGTTTGGTCACAGCGATTACCAGACCATCGTCGCCAGCATCAAAAAATTCTCCGCCGGGGGAAAAACGGCGGTGGTATCAACCATTAATGGCGACTCTAACGTTCCGTTCTATAAAGAGCTGGCAAACCAGGGTCTGAAAGCGACCGATGTTCCGGTTGTTGCGTTCTCTGTTGGAGAAGAGGAGTTGCGCGGTATTGATACCAAACCCCTGGTAGGCAATCTTGCGGCCTGGAACTATTTTGAATCCGTTGATAATGCCACCAATAAGCAATTTATCGCTGATTACCGCGCCTATGCGAAAGCGCACAAACTGCCGAATGCTGATTCTGTGGTCACGAACGATCCGATGGAAGCCACGTATGTTGGCCTGCACATGTGGGCGCAGGCGGTTGAAAAAGCCGGAACGACGGATGTCGATAAAGTCCGTGCGGCCATGGCGGGGCAATCATTCTCTGCACCTTCTGGCTTTACGCTGACAATGGATGCAACGAACCATCACCTGCATAAACCCGTCATGATTGGCGAAATTGAAAGTAACGGTCAGTTTAACGTGGTATGGCAAACGGATGCCCCGGTCCGTGCCCAACCGTGGAGTCCGTATATCGCCGGGAATGATAAAAAATCTGAGCAGCCCGTCAAAACCGCCAGCAACTGATCTTACGCCCTCCTGTGGGAGGGCCCAATTTTGGAGAACGCTATCATGAAAGCCATGCGCTTTATTCGTGGCGTGTTGTTGCTGACGTGGCTTTTGCCGTGGATAGCGCAGGCAACAGATGCCGATACCTTCGCCGCGGCCAGTCGGACACAGCAGGCGACATTACTGGAACAATGGGCGATTAACCCCGATGTTCAGCGTTTACCTTTGCTTAATGCCCTGAGTGGCGAAAACCTGCTGACCGATGACGTTAAAAATGCATTCACGATGAACGGTTCGCGTGTGCAATCTCTGGGGGCGGCCAGCACACCCAGTGGTGAATTAAAAAAAATCCGCCTGACTAACCGCCTGCGTAACCTGGTGGCTGGCACATTGTCTGTTCATCAGTTATTAAGTGACAATGTCACTTTTAGAATGGCTGCTGCCCGAACATTACAACGTGAAGCACTGCCAGTGATGCTGCCATTTTTGCAGCAAAGGCTGCTGCAGGAGACGGATGCTGGCGTGAAATCCACCCTGGCGGCTGCTCTGGCAAACCTGCAACTGAACAGTAGTTCGCCCGATGTCAGGCGCCGGGCCATCGAATTGCTGGGCGCATCCAATGATCCTGAAACACAAGCGCGATTACAGCCTTTCACCCAACTGGAACATGAACCCGATGCGCGTGTACGCGCTGCCGCCAGCGAAAGCCTGAATACCATTGAACATCGAATGAAGGTTGGAGAGTTGCTTGGCCAGGCGTTTATGGGATTATCGCTCGGGTCTATTTTATTGTTGGCGGCGCTGGGGCTGGCCATCACCTACGGGTTACTCGGCGTCATTAATATGGCGCACGGTGAAATGCTGATGCTTGGTGCTTATTGTACCTGGATAGTGCAACAGCTGATGAGCCAGTTTTTCCCGCAGTGGTTAGCCTTTTATCCGCTGATTGCGCTGCCGGTTGCCTTCCTGCTGACCGCCGCTATGGGAATGCTGCTGGAACGCACAGTGATCCGCCATTTGTACGGACGCCCACTTGAAACGCTACTGGCAACCTGGGGGATTAGCCTGATGCTGATCCAGTTGGTGCGCATGACCTTTGGTGCGCAAAACCTTGAGGTAGCTAACCCGGCATGGCTGTCGGGCGGTATTCAGGTCTATGCCAATCTGATTTTGCCGTGGAACCGGATTGTGGTGCTGGGATTTGCCATTCTGGTGCTGTCCTTCACCTGGTTGTTGCTGAATAAAACCCGTCTGGGTATGCGCGTGCGTGCAGTGACACAAAACCGCAGCATGGCAGATTGCTGCGGCGTTCCCACGGGGCGCGTGGATATGTTGGCATTTGGTCTCGGCTCCGGCATTGCCGGACTTGGGGGCGTGGCGCTATCGCAGTTGGGCAACGTTGGGCCAGAACTGGGGCAAAGCTACATCATTGATTCATTTTTGGTGGTGGTGCTGGGAGGCGTTGGACAGCTTGCCGGGAGCGTCGCGGCGGCGTTTGGTTTGGGGATTTTCAACAAGATTCTCGAACCGCAGGTTGGGGCCGTCCTCGGCAAAATTATGATTCTGGTGCTGATTATTCTGTTTATTCAAAAACGTCCGCAGGGGCTGTTTGCGCTAAAAGGGAGGGTCATTGACTGATGACGATGCCAATGACATTAACGCTGGCGCGCAAAGCGCCGCGTATTACCTGTGTGCTGGGGCTGGCTTTACTGCTGGCACTGATTATTCTGCCATTTCTCGCGCTGCTGCCTACGGATCATCCGCTGGCGATATCTGTCTGGACACTGACACTGGTTGGGAAAATTCTCTGTTATGCCATTGTGGCAGTTGCCCTGGATCTGGTGTGGGGATATGCCGGAATGCTGTCGCTGGGCCACGGTATTTTCTTTGCGCTGGGCGGTTATGCGATGGGGATGTACCTGATGCGCCAGGCATCTGGTGAAGGGGTGCCAGCTTTTATGTCGTTCCTGTCGTGGACTGAACTTCCGTGGTTCTGGTGGGGAACGCAGCATTTTCTTTGGGCGATGATATTGGTTGTTATGGTGCCTGGCTTGCTGGCGTTGGTGTTTGGCTGGTTTGCCTTCCGTTCAAAAATCAAAGGGGTCTATTTCTCCATCATGACGCAGGCGCTGACCTTTGCCGGCATGCTGTTGTTCTTCCGTAACGAAACCGGGTTTGGCGGCAATAACGGATTTACCGGTTTTACCACCATTCTGGGATTTTCGGTGACGGCGACCACGACACGTATCGCGTTGTTCCTGGCGACCGTTGTGCTGCTGATTCTGGCGCTGTGGCTCGGATGGGCGCTGGCTCGCAGTAAATTTGGCCGTATTTTGACAGCCGTTCGCGACGCTGAAAATCGGTTGATGTTCTGCGGGTATGACCCAAAGGGTTTCAAACTACTGGTATGGACACTCTCTGCCGTCCTGTGCGGGCTGGCGGGGGCGCTGTATGTTCCGCAGGTGGGGATCATTAACCCCAGTGAAATGTCACCCACCAACTCAATTGAAGCCGCGATTTGGGTCGCACTGGGTGGGCGCGGTACGTTGATTGGCCCGGTGTTTGGCGCGGTGCTCGTGAACGGCGCTAAAAGTTGGTTTACCGTCATCATGCCTGAATACTGGCAACTGTTTCTCGGCCTGATTTTTATTGGCGTTACGCTGTTTTTGCCTCGAGGCGTAATTGGTCTGTTTCGCAAGGGAGACAAATAATGCAGCCAGATGAAGGGCTTTTTACCCGCCAGATGCCGGGCGATCGTTTTCGCAATCAAACAGATCCGGTGCTCCAACTGGAAAAAATAAACGTTAACTTTGATGGTTTCCAGGCGCTAACGGATTTGACGCTCAATATTGGGGTTGGCGAGTTACGCTGCGTTATTGGACCCAATGGCGCGGGAAAAACCACGTTGATGGATGTCATCACCGGTAAAACGAAGCCGCAAAGTGGGCGGGCGATTTACGATCAATCCATTGATTTAACATCACTCGACGCCATCGCCATTGCTCGCCAGGGCATTGGTCGCAAATTTCAGAAACCGACCGTTTTTGAAGCGTTGACGGTGGAAGAGAACCTCGAGTTGGCGATGAAAAATGATAAATCCGTTTGGGGGTCATTACGGGCGTGTTTATCGGGAGAACAGCGGGATCGCATCGATGACATGTTGACGCTGTTGCGACTGAGTAACGAACGCGCCCGTCGTGCCGGACGCCTTTCCCATGGGCAGAAACAATTTCTGGAGATTGGTATGTTGCTGGTGCAGGAGCCGCATTTGTTGCTACTGGATGAGCCAGCTGCCGGGATGACGGATGCTGAGACGGAATACACCGCTGAACTGTTTCGCCAGCTTGCCGGAAAACATTCTCTGATGGTGGTTGAGCACGATATGGGGTTTGTTGAGAGCATTGCTGATCACGTCACGGTATTGCACCAGGGGCGGGTACTGGCCGAGGGGAGCCTGCGCGATGTTCAGGCCAATGAGCAGGTGATTGAAGTGTATCTCGGACGCTAAGGAGTGCTGATGCTACAGGTAAATGAACTAAATCAATACTATGGCGGCAGCCATATCCTGCGTGGCGTGAGTTTTGAGGCGCGTATAGGTGAAGTAACATGTCTGCTGGGGCGTAATGGGGTTGGCAAAACGACACTGCTGAAGTGCCTGATGGGTCTGATTCCAACCCGCAGCGGCAGTGTTATCTGGCAGGGTAAAAACATTACTCTCCGTAAGCCACATCAGCGGGTGCTGGCGGGGGTAGCGTATGTGCCGCAGGGACGCGATATTTTTCCTCGCCTGACGGTTGAAGAGAATCTGTTGCTGGGACTCTCCCGGTTTTCAGCGCAAGAGGCAAAACGTGTACCGGATGAAATTTATGCGTTGTTTCCGGTATTACAGGAGATGAAATACCGGCGGGGCGGTGATTTGTCGGGCGGGCAACAGCAACAGTTAGCTATTGGCCGGGCGCTGGCCAGTCGCCCGCAGTTGTTGATCCTCGATGAACCAACAGAGGGGATCCAGCCTTCGGTGATTAAGGAGATTGGCCTGGTTATTAGCCAACTGGCCCATCGTGGTGATATGGCTATATTGCTGGTGGAGCAGTTTTATGACTTTGCCGAACAGCTTGCAGACAAATACCTGTTAATGTCGCGAGGCAGCATTATTCAACGTGGATCAGGTGAAAATATGGCAGCAGAAGGTGTGCGTGGGTTGGTTGCCATCTAAATCAGGCGACAGTGCCGTTTTGGCACTGTCGCAGTAATTTTCAGCAGACTGCCGGCTGGCTCCAGGGTTTGGCGCGTATGCCTTTTATCATTAACGCCCAGGCCAGGACAATCGCCACCATTAGTGCGACAAACAGCGACCATGGGGGCAGTGTGGTCAGGATGACCCCGCTGACTAATGGGTTTACCGCCGCGCCAAGCCAGCCCAGTGACTGGGCGGAAAAGTAACTGGCTTTCATACCTGCCGGTGCGATGTTGTCGATCAGCATGTATTCACCCGGCGCGTAGATGATCTCGCCAATGGTGAAAAAGGCGGCTGAAATCCCCCAGAACAGCAGGCTGTTGCCAGAGAAGGTAAAACCGACCAGACCGATAACAAAAAAAAGTGTACCCGCAGCCATCAGCGGGCGGATGTTTGCAGACGTCAGTCTGCGTCCGACAGCATATTGCAGCGATACCACAATTGCTGCGTTGACGGGCAGGACGACCGCCACCACTTTCTCAGCAAAATCACCATCGGCAACCACCATCACGTACTGAGAAATACAGGATGCAAATGCACCACCGACAAACGAGGCCAGAAACGCAGACAACGTAAACCAGCATAATGCTTTATCGCGCAGCAAAACTGAGGGTGACCATACTGTCGCGTTCAAACCTTCAGAGGGGATTGCGGAGCGTTTTACCCATGTCTGGATAAACACCAGCGGGAAGGCTGAACATATGGCCGCCAACCAGAACGGCAGGTTAATGCTTTGCATGACCAGTAGCGTGCCTAACGGCGGGCCAACGGTCCAGCCGATGTTCAGCACGGTGTAGTTAAGTGAGAAAATCTTTGTTTTAGTGGTGGCTGAGAGGTTATCGGCAAACCAGGCTTTCAGCACGGTGGCAAACACGGAGTAGGCACAGTTGATCAGCGCGAAGAGCAGAACCACCACCACCACGTTATGCACCAGAGGAATCGCTATAAAGCCGCAAGCAAAGCCCGCGATCGCCAGTAGCATAAAGCGTTTTTTTTCAAATTTATCGGCCAGGATGCCGAATCCAAGACTGAAAACGACGCCAATAGTCAGTGCTACTGTCATTGCATAACCGATCAGATCGACACCCAGGCCATACTGACGACTGAGGTAAATCGTCATGAATGGTAGCGTGGCTCCGCGTCCAATGGTTAATAACAAAGATGACGCGAGTAACGCGAGAGTGGACCTTCTCAGTGAGATATTCATTTTTCTGCCCGACAATGCATGTTGTTATGTTTTTTTTAGATATCAGAAACAAATAGCATGCTAAAAGTGTGATGTACACTCAATAAGTTGTCTGAAAATGCCCTGTGTGGCCTACCTGAATTAATGATCTGTTACGGTACAACGATTTCCGTTACCTTAACTTGTTTACAAAAATTTAATATTTGCAGGGGCGGTGGTATGTCGCGTAAAGATGGGTTGCTGGCGTTACTGGTTGTCGTAGTTTGGGGGCTGAACTTTGTTGTCATTAAGGTGGGACTACACAATATGCCGCCGTTGATGCTGGCAGGCTTGCGCTTTTTACTGGTGGTGTTTCCCGCAATCTTTTTTGTTGCCCGCCCGAAGATCCCGCTCTCGCTGTTACTTGGCTATGGCCTGACCATCAGCTTCGGTCAGTTCGCTTTTCTGTTTAGCGCCATCAAGTTTGGGATGCCTGCCGGTCTGGCATCGCTGGTTTTACAGGCGCAAGCGTTTTTCACTATCGTGCTGGGCGCGTTCGCCTTTGGCGAGCGTTTGCAGGGGAAGCAACTGGTCGGTATCGCGCTGGCGGTGTTCGGTGTGCTGGTATTGATTGAGGCGAGTCTCAATGGACAACATGTTGGTATGCTTGGCTTTATGCTGACGCTGGCGGCGGCACTGAGCTGGGCCTGCGGTAATATCTTTAACAAGAAAATTATGCAGCATACTTCGCGTCCAGCGGTCATGTCGCTGGTGGTGTGGAGCGCATTAATTCCTGTCGTACCGTTTTTTCTGGCATCGGCATTGCTTGATGGCCCAGCGCAAATCGTGCAGAGCCTTGTGGCGATCGATATGACCACCATCCTGTCCCTGGTGTATCTGGCCTTTGTGGCGACCATTGTGGGCTATGGCATTTGGGGTTCTCTGCTGGGGCGCTATGAAACCTGGCGTGTTGCGCCATTGTCGTTGCTGGTACCCGTGGTAGGGTTGGCCAGTGCCGCAGTGCTGCTGGATGAAACGTTAACCGGGCTGCAACTGCTTGGTGCGTTGTTGATCATGGCGGGGTTGTATATCAACGTGTTCGGTTTTCGCTTGCGCAAGATTGTGCAGGTGAAGGGTTAAAAAAAAAGCCCCGCAGTGACGGGGCTAAATAATTACAGGCTGTGCATATTGTAATAAGGCACGCCTAACTCATCGGATTTATCGCTGCCGGCACCCATATGATTAAAATCGAACGGGGACTGATCGTGCGCAGGGGGCATAATCATCGCGTCGCGATTATTTTGCGTTGTCGGTTGCGGGGTCTGTTCCGCCATGCTCTGGCCCGACGCAACAAGCAGCAGGGCCAGCATCGCATAAGACAGAAGTTTCATGATTTCCTCGGTTACGTCGTTAACTGGCGATTAGCAATTGCATTGATTGAGCGGGAGCAAATACCGGGATTCGCCATGCATATTCGTCACCCGATATTTATGCGGCGGTACATCAAAATAGTTCTTGAAGGTCCGGGTCAGCGTTTGCTGAGACTCAAAACCGTAACGCTCTGCAAGATAGAGGATCGGTTCGTTACTCTCTTTCAATTTTTGCGCTATTTCAGTCATTTTGCGGCTACGGATGTATTGACCTAATGAATGACCGGTTTCTTTTTTGAACATCCGCTGCAGGTGCCATTTGGAGTAACCTGAACGCTCAGACACTTTTTCCAGCGAGAGTGGCGATTCAAGGTTATTTTCGATCCAGTCCAAAATGCTATGAATAGTGATTGTGTCAGTATTGCGTCTGGACATCGTCATACCTCTTTCTGTTTACGGCAGGATCCTCTTAAGCAAATGCTCAAGTGTTGCTACTTCTTCCGCCGTTAAGTTTTTTGTTAGTTCCTGGTGCAGGTCTTGCCCTACTAATTGATGACACTGCTCGCAAATTGCTGCGCCGTGCTCGGTGAGTTTCACCAGTACACCGCGCTTGTCATGTGGATTCGGAAGCCTTTCTATCCAGCCTTTACAGGCCAGTCTGTCCAGCATCCGCGTCAGGGCGCCAAGATCGACAGACAGCACTTTTTTCAATTCGACAGGGGTAATGCACACCGCACAACGGATGGAGCAGAGCACCTTAAACTGCGATGCCGTGATATCCAGCGGTGACAAATAGTCGTTTAATAAACGATCTTTTTTCTGATTAACCATGTAGATCAAACGACCCAGTGGGATGATTTCATTGAACAGATCACTGGTGCTTTTCACAATGGTTGCCCTGGCAAGTAGTTAGTCACGGCTGATATTATTGCTTAGGCAAATATAAGTCAAATGAATGAGTGGCCGCATGCCACGTTTTGCTAAAACATCAGGAACGCGCTACGCATAGCGCGTTTTTAACGTTCTGATCCGTAGGGTTTATGCGTAAAGAGAACTAATGAATCCTTACATCGACAACATGGCTTAACCCTGGAGTTTGCCCTTATACTTGCCGTTGACGAAAAACGCACAGGAAAGATGACATTATGATGGACTTGTTTAAAGCAATAGGACTGGGGCTGGTAGTCCTGTTACCGCTGGCAAACCCGTTAACCACCGTGGCGCTGTTTCTCGGCCTTGCTGGCAACATGAACAGCGCAGAGCGTAACCGTCAGTCATTAATGGCGTCTGTCTATGTATTTGCCATTATGATGGTCGCGTACTACGCCGGGCAGGTGGTAATGAATACGTTTGGGATTTCGATTCCCGGGTTGCGTATTGCGGGCGGGTTAATCGTTGCGTTTATCGGCTTTCGTATGCTGTTCCCTCAGCAGAAAGCGCATGATTCTCCGGAAGCGAGAAGCAAATCCGAAGAACTGGAGGACGAACCGACGGCCAATATTGCCTTTGTTCCGCTGGCCATGCCGAGTACTGCCGGCCCGGGGACGATTGCAATGATCATCAGTTCGGCCTCTACCGTGCGGCACGGTTCCGAATTCCCGGACTGGGTGATCATGGTTGCGCCGCCCATTATTTTTGCCGTCGTCGGGATTATCTTGTGGGGATGTCTGCGCAGTTCTGGCGGAATTATGCGGCTGGTGGGGAAAGGCGGGATCGAAGCTATTTCCCGTCTGATGGGCTTCCTGCTGGTGTGTATGGGTGTGCAGTTTATTATTAACGGCGTGCTGGAAATCATCCAAACCTACCATTAAACAACGGGCCCGGTATATCTACCGGGCCTTTTTCTTATTGCTGCTGTGGTTGCTCTTCCAGCGTTACCGGCCATTTGCGGAAGATAATCACTGACCAGATCAGCGCGGCAACGGCAGGAAGTGCACCGACGTAACCAATCGTCGACATCGACCAGTGCAGACTTACCTGATTTCCCACCAGCGCTCCCGCGCCAATACCAATATTAAAAATACCGGAGAACAGCGCCATTGCGACGTCAGTGGCATCCGGAGCCAGTGCCAGTACTTTCACCTGCATTCCCAGGCCGATCACCATAATGGCAATACCCCAGAAAATACTCAGGACAGCCAGGTGCATTTCGCTATCAGCAGCAGGCAATAGCAGCACCAGGCACAGGGTCAACAGGGCAATAGCCGCGCTTATCAACACCGAGGCATACTGATTACCAAGCTTGCCAAAAATTACGCTGCCAATAATACCCGCGCCACCGAGAACCAGAAGCAGCACAGTGGCAAAGTTAGCGCTCAGCCCGGCGACGGTCTGCACAAAGGGTTCGATATAGCTATAAGCCGTATAATGCGCGGTGACCACAATCACCGTCAGCAGATACAGGCTCATTAACGCCGGACGGCGGAATAACACCGGCAGGCTTTTTAATGAACCGGAATGCTCACTGGGTAATTTGGGCAGAAGCTTAATCAGGCAAAGCAGGGTAATTAGCGCGCCCATACCGATGGCGAAGAAGGTAGTGCGCCAGCCAAAATACTGGCCGACGATGCGTCCGATAGGCAGGCCTAATACCATCGCCAGCGCGGTGCCGGTCGCAATCAGGCTGAGTGCCTGCGCGCGTTTCCCGGCCGGAGCAAGGCGTATCGCCAGCGATGCAGTGATCGACCAGAAAATGGCGTGTGCGAAAGCAATACCAATACGGCTAATCACCAGCACGGTAAAATTCCATGCCAGGAAAGAGAGTACGTGGCTGGCGATAAATACGACAAACAGGCAGATCAGCAGCTTGCGGCGTTCTACCTGGCTGGTGAGCAGCATGAAGGGCAGCGACATCAGGGCCACCACCCAGGCGTAGATCGTCAACATGATCCCAACCTGCGCGGTCTGCATATTAAAACTTTGCGCAATGTCGGACAGCAACCCGACCGGGACAAACTCAGTGGTATTGAAAATAAAACCGGCAATAGCAAGCGTAACTACCCGTAGCCACGCGACCTTGCGGGAAACAGTGTTTGTTGTCATATGTATAAATCGGGTTAGCTGCAAAAAGGAGAGGTGGCGATCTTAAAACGTTTACTGGTGAAAATACAATCATTTCGTGATTAAGATCACGCTGTTTTGCGGATGATAATGCGGTGCATTACGAGAGAAAATAAAGCCGGTCAGTACTACTGACTGACCGGAGAATACCGTTACCTGAGCGAGTTTAGTGCAGCTGCGCTTCTTTCATGCACAACGCTTCATGCTCACTGTCGATGATTGGCTCAACTTTACCCATCAAAAACAGATAGTTCAAAATTCCCAGAACCACCAGTGCGGCAGAGAACACCAGCGCCCAGGTAAAGGAGCCAGTGGCTGCAACAATGGCTCCGGTAATAATTGGTCCTACCGCGCCTCCCATATTGGAGACAGTATTCTGTAACCCTGCAACAATCGATACGCTGTTTTTAGGCGCAACGTCACCCGGTAGTGCCCAGACCTGCGAGGCGGCAACCGTGGTGCCTGATTTCGCCACACACAGTAAAAACACGGTCATAAACACGGAATCAGTAAAAGGAGCAAAACCAATACATAAAGCCATTAACAGACCGATTGTCAGGAATAATTTTCTTGTAGCAGTCAGCGACAGGATCCGCTTATGTACCATACGGTCAGAGGCCCAGCCGGCAAAGACTTCGATCACCATCCCACATAATAATGGCAGGGCGGCAACCATCCCCATTTTGATAAAATCCATTCCTTTGTCTTTTACCAGATAAGTGGGTAGCCAGGTAATAAAGAAATAGGATGTATAGTTGATGGTAAAGAAACCGATACACATTGCCCAAATGTTACGGTAGCGCAACAGTTTATACCAACGCATCGGTAATACGGATTTGTCGCCGTGTTTTTGCTTTTGCCCTTCGCGAATATGTTTAATTTCGCTTGTACTGATCCTTTTGTGGTCCTCCGGGTTTTCTGTATAAATAAAATACCAGGCAATGACCCAAAAAATGCCTACACCACCAATAATCAGAAATGTCATCCGCCAGTCAAACTGGTAGATCATCCAGACAATAAGCGGCATCGCGACGGCACCACCAAATTTAGAGGCACTGTCAAACAATCCTGAGACGGTGGCCCGCTCCCGATCCGGGAACCAGCGCGCAGCGATCCCTGCATTGCTTGGATAGGCGGCGGCTTCACCGACGCCCAGAGCGAGTCTCAATGCGAGTAGAGATTTAAATCCAGTGGCTAAACCCATCATTGAGGTGGCGATTGACCACCACGCGACGGCAAAACCCAGACCTTTTTTCTGACCAAAACGGTCTGCAAACCAACCTGCCGGTATTTGCAGTAAAGAATATGACCAGAAGAACGCCGCCATGATAAACCCCATCATTTCAGGATCGAGTTTTAGCTCATCAATGAGGTGAGGTGCAGCAGCAGATAATACCGTCCGGTCAATATAGTTAATTGCAATAGCAAGCCACATTAATCCCGCAATCCACCAACGAATTCGGGATTTTTCTGCAAAATTATTCATATATCTGGCCCATGGTAGATGTTCATTTTTATTATTGTGGAAAGGGTAGGGTTATCTCCACAATGTTATAATCCGTTCATTATATTTTTAGGCTTACGCTGATGAATGACATGTTCAATGATGTTATAAACACATTGCTCGCCTATATTGCTGATCGCACCCTCGGTATATCCTGCAATATGTGCCGTAGGGATGAAATTATCGAGCGCAAATAAGGGGTGTGAATTGCACGGCTCTTGTAAAAAGACATCGGCGGCAGCGCCCTTAATGACACCCTGCGTGAGAGCCAGAAAGAGATCCTCTTCATTAACGACACCACCGCGTGAAACGTTTATGAGATAACTAGTGCTCTTCATTTTTTTCATCTGCGCTAAATCAAAGAGATTTTTGGTTTCAGGCGTCAGCGGAGTGTGTAACGTGATGAAATCACTTTGTTCTGTTAGTTCATCGAGCGAAACGTATTCAATGTGATTATCTGCGGCGAACTGTGCATCCTGCCATGCGTCGTGAGCCAGCACGCGCATATTAAAGCCGCGGGCTCGCAGTGCAACCTGTTTACCGATGTTACCTAACCCAATAATGCCAATCGTTTTTCCATATACATCGGAGGCGAAGATCCGTGGCCAGTTTCCCGCGCGGGTTTGTTCAATCGCGTAGGGGAGTTGACGCGCACAGTTAAGGATCAGGGAAAACGCAAAGTCTGCGACGGCATGCTTATTGGCATCCGGCACATTGGTAACAAAAATACCTTTTTCACGCGTGGCATTGAGGTCGATATTATCGACGCCCACGCCGTGTTTGCAGACGATTTTCAGATTCGGTGCCGCAGCTATTAGTCCGGCATTAACATCGGTAAAAGCGACGATCATTGCCACTGTCTGTTCCAGATGAGGTGCAAGCGCTTCTAAACCGGCATCTGCAGGTAGCATGATTAACTCAAGTCCGGCGTCGTTAAGCAGTTTGATCGGTTGCTGATCGTATTTGGCAAATGAAGGTGATGTACAGATGACTTTCATAATACAATCCTGTTAGTTAAGCGGCGTTGCCGCCGCTGTAAAAGTGTCTATCGTAAATAGTTATTGATAATTTGCTGGATCTGGCGTTCCTGATGAGCATCAAACGTGACAGCGTAACGGCTTGCGCCTACCTCGTGCCCCATGATTTGCAATGCTTTTTTGACTGCGGCGGGCGAGAACGCAACTTTATAGAGCTCGGTTCGCAAACCTGTGACGCTTTCCTGTGCTTCATGCGATCCGACAACATCACCGGCCTTGAATCGCGCCCAGATAGCGTTAATTTCTTTTGGCGCTACGTTCGCCAAACCGGAAATACAGGCTGAACAGCCATCAACAAATCCCTGATGAATGAGTGAATCTGGACCATTCAGCACATCAAATCCCTCGATATCTTTAACTGCATCCAGGAAGCTGCTAAGACTTTCATAACTGCCGGCACTGTCTTTGATCCCGATAATGTTCGGGTGTGCCGCCAGCACTCTGGCTGTTTCCGGTTCAATGGTATTTCCCGTACGTGCCGGAATGTTGTAGAGAAATACCGGTACCGATAGCGCGTCGGCAATCGCGGTATAGTGAGCTATCAGTTCCTGCTGTTTGAGCGGAACAAAATACGGGGTAATCACCGATACGGCATCGACGCCCAGTTTTTCTATCTGCTTGCCCAGACGAATGGTTTCACGGGTAGAGATTTCACCAATATGCGCCACTACGTTCGCCCGCCCAGCAACTTCCTCAACGCAGGTGCGGGTCACTGCTATTTTTTCTTCCTCGTTGAGCACAAAAAACTCACCGTTTGTGCCGCCGCAGAAAATACCGTTTCCGGCATTTAACTGGCGGTTTACCTGGTTTCTCAGTTCTTTAAGGTTAAGCCCGCCGTCGTGGTCGAACGGGGTAACGATTGCCGTCAGTACACCACAGATTTTCTTACTCATGATTCACTCCTTTGGTATTCAGTTCTGGAAACAGAGTTTGATAAATGGCCTGAATATCCTTATGACTCACCTCGCAGGGAGCATTATTCATCAGGCGTTTTACGTTCAGTGCGGCATCGGCCAGTGCGGGAATATCAGTAGACGGTACACCAAGCGTTGCCAGGTTATCGGGCAGGTTCAGTCGTTTCACGAGTGTGGCGAAGTACTCCACCAGGGCGCGGGATTTTTCTTCGGCACTGAGTGTTGAGTCAGCGTCAGGCAGCAGATCCCACACCAGGGCAAACTTGTCGACCACAAATGGGCGAATCACTTTCATGCAGGGTGCTAACAGAATGGCGTTAGCGACGCCATGTGGGAGATGGTATCGACCGCCGAGCGGGTAAGAGAGCGCGTGGACCAGGTGAGTACCAGCATGATTAATCGCCACACCGCCGTAATACGATGCCCACAGCATCTCCAGTTTGGCCAGCAGATTTTCCGGCTCATTGACGGAGATTTCGATATGGTTGAGTAGCTTACGCAGGCCAATGAGCGAAGCGTTATCACTTACCGGATTGGCGACGGTAGCGGTAAAGCATTCGATCAGATGACATAGCGCGTCGATGCCAGTGGACGAGGCAATATGCGCCGGCATGCTGGTGGTGAGTTCTGGCAACAGGGCCACGTAATCCGGTAATAGCACCGGAGAAATGATGCCGACTTTGGTGTTTTGTTCCGGGATCGCCAGAATCGCATTGGGAGTCGCTTCAGAACCCGTACCTGCTGTGGCGGGGATCAGCACAGAAGCAACGCGTTGCAGCGGTTTTTCTCCCGCCAGCATGGCGTCAAGCGTCGGAGATTCAGGATGGCATAAGACGGAGAGCAGTTTCGCCACATCCAGTACGCTACCACCGCCGATACCGATCACCATTTCTACGTTGAGACCTTGTACGTTTTTTAATAGTGCGCTGACATCGTGATGCCCGGGTTCTGCAGGCACATTGTCAATCAGAGCCACATGACGTCCATCGTTGGTCAGTAAGTTGCGGATCTGTGTTACCGCGCCCAGTCCGACAATATTGCTATCCGTCACCAGTAACAGCTGGCGTTTACCTGCCAGTAACGGCTCCAGTGCGGGGATAGCATTCGAACCGCTAATGACGGTGCTATTGATTGTTGCCACAGCATTCTCCTGTTGTTCGAGTGATTGAATTCGCTCACTGAGATTCAGGAACGATTGCATCATGGGCTAAATTTATAATTTATCTCGGAGATGAATAACTTGAGCTTGCTCACATTTAATCAAATGTGATTGAATATAATCATTATCAACATACAACAACCCGGAGCATGGATGAGTAGACATGTTGTAAGACCCCAGATCCTTGTCATTGCTGATGACTTTACGGGGGGAAATGATGCGGGGGTGAGTCTGGCGCTGACGGGAATGACGGTAAATGTCGCTTTCACATTGCCCTGTGCCGATGATGCAGATGTGCTGGTCATCAACACGGATAGTCGTGCGCTGGAGGCAGAGCAGGCCGCCGCCAGAGTAAGTGAGCTGGCTCTGACGAGTCAGGCTGGTCCTCAGACGCAGTGGCTGAAGAAAATAGATTCAACATTGCGCGGAAACCCGGGGGCCGAACTGGACGCGTTAATGCGGATTACAGGTAAAAAGCGGGCCATCGTGGCACTGGCTTGTCCCTCAGTCGGGCGAACCACCGAGCAGGGGCAGTGCCTCGTTAACGGTATTCCGGTAACGCAGACCGAATTTGCCAGCGATCCGAAAACACCGGTGATGAGTGCTGATATCTGTGAGGTGATACAGGCACAAACCACCATTGCGTGTCGGGCGATGTCACTGAATGACTACATGCAGCACCTGCGCGAGCCTGCTGTTGAGACGCCGCAGATTTGGGTTGTGGATGCCCGGACTGACGCTGACCTTGATGTGATTGTTACTGATGCGCTGATGCAGGATGAGCTGCCGCTGCTGGTGGGGTCTGCCGGGATCTGTGACGCGCTGGCCCGCCATGTCCGGACACCGTCCTCACAGTGTTTACTGGCGGTAGTGGGTTCAATGAGTGAAATCGCTCAACAGCAGATTGCCGCTGTGTACCAGGACCCGCAGGTGGGGACTGTATTCATTGATATCGAAAATATCTTCAGCGGTAGCTCGACAGAGTACGCGCAGCACATCGTTAGGATCCTCTCCTCTGGTAGGCACTGCATTGTTCACACAAGTCCCGACAGTGAAGCACGCCATCATATTCCGCAGCTGTGCGTGCGTATGGGGATGAATCGCGCTCAGCTCGGTGAAAAAATCTGCCAGTTTCTTGGACAGCTTATCCGGCAGGTTTTGCAGGAGGTATCGCCAGGCGCGCTGTATCTCTCTGGTGGTGATGTGGCGATGGCGGTTGCAGACGCCCTTAAGGCAACAGGATTTCGTATTACTGACCGTGTGGCCCAGTGTGTGCCGTACGGTCATTTTGTCGGTGGCGACTGGCAACGCCCGGTTATGACAAAAGCAGGGGGATTCGGTGACGAAACGACGTTGCGTCAGGTTTTAAATTTTATCGAGGAGAACATGAGTGAATAACATTATTGCAGTAACTATGGGCGACCCTGCAGGTATTGGACCTGAGATTATTATTAAATCGCTGGTGGAGGGAGAGCTGTCTGGCGCGCCGGTTGTGGTTGTGGGATGTGCCCAAACGCTGCGTCGTATCCAGTCATTAAATGTCACGCCGCCAGCGGAACTCCGGGTGATCGACAGCGTAACCCAGGCGCAATTCGCCCCCGGTGTTATCAACGTGATTGACGAACCCCTTGCCGATCCTGCGGCGCTTGAACCGGGGGTGGTGCAAGCGCAGGCGGGTGATTTGGCCTATCGCTGTATTAAACGCGCTACAGCACTGGCGCTAAGTGGTGAAGTTAAGGCCATTGCCACTGCGCCGCTGAATAAAGAAGCACTGCACATGGCGGGACATCATTATCCCGGCCATACCGAACTGCTGGCGCAACTGACCAACAGCAAAGACTATGCGATGGTGCTGTATACCGAACAGCTTAAAGTGATTCATGTCACCACGCATATTGCACTACGTAAATTCCTTGATACGCTCAGTGAACAGCGTGTAAAAACAGTCATTCAGGTCGCAGATGATTTCCTGCGTCGTGTCGGGTTTGATAATCCACGTATTGCGGTCGCAGGCGTCAACCCCCATGCCGGCGAAAATGGCCTGTTTGGCGAGGAAGAGATAACGATTGTCGGACCCGCGGTGCAGGCAATGCAAGCGAAAGGGTTAAATGTTACGGGACCATGTCCACCAGATACTGTCTTTATGCAGTGCCACGAAGGTATGTATGACATGGTGGTGGCAATGTATCACGATCAGGGCCATATTCCGCTAAAATTGCTGGGATTCTATGATGGGGTGAATATCACCGCCGGATTGCCATTTATTCGCACTTCTGCAGACCATGGCACGGCGTTTGATATTGCCTGGACAGGTAAAGCCAAGTCTGAGAGCATGGCCGTGTCCATCCAGTTAGCAATGCAAATTACGCGGGATTAAAATGAAGGGATATAATCGGTTAGAACAGATTATGGATTATCTGAAAGGGCATAATCTGGCGACAGTTGAACAGCTTGTCGCTGTGACTCAGGCCTCTCCGGCGACCATTCGCCGCGACCTGATTAAACTCGATCAGGAAGGTGTTATCAGCCGTACTCACGGCGGCGTGACGCTTAACCGGTTTATCCCTTCACAACCAACCACACATGAAAAAATGCAGCGCAGCCTGATGGAAAAACAGGCTATTGCCTGCGCGGCGGCAAGCCTGGTGAAAGCCGGGGACGCCATTATCCTGGATGCGGGAACGACGATGATTGAACTGGCGCGCCAGCTTACCCATCTGCCGTTGCGCGTCATCACCAGCGATCTGCACATTGCGCTATTTCTTTCTGAGTTCAAGCAAATTGAAGTGACGATCATTGGCGGGCGTATTGATGACTCCAGCCAGTCCTGTATCGGCGAGCACGGGCGTAAACTGCTGCAAAACGTGTGGCCGGATATCGCGTTTCTAAGCTGTAACGGCTGGGATCTGACCCGCGGGATCACCGCACCGACGGAAGAAAAGGCCGGTCTGAAGCGCGACCTGATTGCAAACGCCAAACGTCGCGTACTGCTGGCAGACAGTTCAAAATACGGTGCATGGTCACTTTTCAACGTCACACATCTGGATGCGTTGACGGATATCGTGACCGATGCGCGACTCAATGAAGAGGTGCGGCAGCAGCTTGAGCAACTGCCTTGCCATCTGACGTTCGCCAGTTAATCTGCATTTTGCGACAGCTGAGGTTCCAGTACCTCAATAAATGCTTCCAGCTGTCGCGTCATCGCCCCCCGACGCCAGACCAGCCACGTATTTAACCAACGCCAGTTTTCACTCAGCGGCCAGGCATTGACCTGATGGTGGCCTGGCATGCTTTCCAGCATAGAACGTGGAATCAGCGCGATTCCCGCGCCGGCAATCACACAGGCCAGCATGCCGTGGTAGGACTCCATTTCATGGATCGTGCCTGGCATGGCACGATCGGCGTGAAACCAGCTTTCAAAGTGGCGACGATAGGAACAGTTGGCGCGAAAGGCATAGATATTGTAACCATTCACATCGCTGGCCCGTTTGATGGGGGGGTGGCCATGTGGGGTGACAATCATCATCTCTTCACGGTACACCGGCATTCCTTCAAGACCTGGATGGGTAATAGGGCCATCAGCAAAAGCGGCGTTCAGCGTACCGTCGAGCACACCGTCCAGCATGGTACCGGACGGTCCTGTTGCCAGTGCAAACTGGATTTTAGGGTAGCGCTGATTATATTCGGCAAGTGTGGCCGGAATACGCACGGCGGCTGTACTTTCCAGCGATCCCAGAGAGAACAATCCCTGTGGTTCATCACCTGCGACCACCATCCTCGCTTCTTCTACCAGCGCCAGGATCCGCTGGCTGTAACGCAAAAAATTGTGCCCGGAGGGAGAAAGCCGCAGACGTTGATTTTCACGAATAAACAGATCGACGCCAAGGTCCGCTTCAAGCTGGCGAATACGCGTGGTGAGATTGGACGGCACGCGATGCACCTTCGCCGCAGCCTGCGTGATGCTGCCGGTCTCTGCGACGGCATTGAACATTTCAAGTTGCGTCAGGTCCATAATTTTCTCTGTTCGTGAATGGTATGGTTAATATTATTCATTTTTCAGAAAGAGTAAACCTGCGCATGATATAACCATACCTTGCGAGAAAGAGAGGCACTTATGACCATCACAGCAGCAACACATGCTATTTCCGTTGACCCGACCTGTGGCGAAATGCTGACGGCAATGCCGTGGGCCAGCGCCGATGAGATTACCCACGCGCTGAATCTGGCGGCGACGGGATTCAACGCATGGAAACACACGACCGTCACCCATCGCGCACAGATGTTGCGCCGGGTCGGACAAGCGCTGCGTGAACGCGCCGAAGAGATGGCGCAGTGTATCTCGCGTGAAATGGGTAAGCCCGTCAGGCAGGCACGTGCGGAAGTGGCAAAGTCTGCGGCATTATGTGACTGGTACGCCGAACATGGGCCAGCGATGCTCAGTACTGAGGCCACGCAGGTTGAGAATCACCAGGCCGTGATTGAGTACCGTCCCCTGGGGACTATTCTGGCGATCATGCCGTGGAACTTTCCGCTCTGGCAGGTTATGCGCGGCGCCGTGCCGATTTTGCTGGCCGGAAATGGCTATCTGTTAAAGCATGCACCGAATGTCACTGGTTGTGCCGCGATTATCGCCCAGGTCTTTACCGATGCGGAAATACCCGCTGGGGTATATGGCTGGGTGAATGCCGATAACGCCGGGGTGAGTCAGATGATCAATGACCCGCGTATCGCGGCGGTAACGGTGACGGGCAGCGTTCGTGCTGGTGCTGCGATTGGCGCTCAGGCTGGTGCAGCGCTGAAGAAATGCGTGCTTGAGTTAGGCGGTTCCGATCCGTTTATCGTGCTTAATGATGCAGACCTTGATTTAGCGGTTAAAGCCGCAGTGGCAGGGCGTTATCAGAATACCGGGCAGGTTTGTGCCGCAGCGAAACGCTTTATTATTGAAGAAGGGATTGCGGCAGAATTCACCCACCGTTTTGTTGCGGCAGCCAGTGCACTGAAAATGGGCGATCCGCTAAATGAAGAGAACGATCTCGGCCCAATGGCACGTTTTGATCTGCGGGATGAACTGCATCAGCAGGTTGAAGATTCACTGGCTCAAGGGGCGCGCTTACTCCTCGGTGGGGAAAAAATAGCTGGTCAGGGTAATTACTATGCCGTGACGGTACTGGGTGATGTTACGCCGGAAATGACTGCGTTTCGTCAGGAGCTGTTTGGCCCGGTTGCGGCGATTACCGTCGCGAAGGATGCTGAGCACGCATTAGCACTGGCTAATGACAGTGAGTTCGGCTTGTCGGCGACGTTGTTTACCGCGGATGAGGCACTGGCGCAAACTATGGCGGCCCGCCTGGAGTGTGGTGGCGTGTTTATTAATGGTTACAGTGCCAGTGATGCTCGCGTTGCTTTTGGCGGCGTGAAGAAAAGCGGTTTTGGTCGTGAGCTTTCTCACTTTGGTCTGCATGAGTTTTGCAATGTGCAAACCGTCTGGAAAAACCGTCTCTGATAGCCCGGGTGCCTCTGCAGGGGCACCCGTCTTATTTCTGCAATAAATTTGTCATTTACTCTGCGTACACTCGCGCCTAACGCTTTGATACAGAAGAGTAATATGAACATAACGCAAATTTTTCGTCGCCTGACTCCCCGTCAGTTTGGTCTGTTAACCGGTATCATTTGTATTATTGCACTGTTCTCTGTTTTGCAGATTGCATCCTCGCTTATGCTCTCAGCCTCTGTCAGGGACGCGCAGATTAATGAACAGCATAATCAGCAGGTGCTTTTGCAACAGTCGAAGATCGATGAAGCAAGGGTGGCGTTGTTATCTGCCAGCGACTTACTTAATCGTGCTGGCGTTTACTTTATGCAGGATGCGGCTACCGGCTCGGAAGGGAGCTGGCGCCCGTTAATGGAAGAGGCCCAGCATGCGTTAACGCAGTCAAAAACGGCATGGGATGCCTGGCTTGCAATGGATCCGCATCAGCCTCCCGACTTGATGGAGAGCTATCAGCGTTTTTATAGCGGTATTCAGGAGCAGGCCGATGGATTAATGCAATCCAATAGCATTGATGCGTTTTTTGCCGTGCCTGTTCAGGCGTTTCAGACAGACTTTAATGAAAATTAT
Source organism: Citrobacter youngae (assembly GCF_003818115.1). GTDB lineage: Bacteria > Pseudomonadota > Gammaproteobacteria > Enterobacterales > Enterobacteriaceae > Citrobacter > Citrobacter youngae. The sequence goes on from NZ_RPOI01000031.1 coordinate 23,859, forward strand.
GCACGTTTTCAGCAAGACAGTTTCCAGCAGACGGAAAAAGGGCGAGAGCAGCTGTTGACCAGTCTTGAACGTTTACAGCACCTCTTTTTATTTATTCCTCTTGTGCTGGTGGTGATTGCGGTACTGGTCTGGCGCAGTATGTCCCGCTGGGTAATCGCGCCACTGAGACGACTGATCGATCATATTGATGTGTTAGCGGCTGGCGATCTTTCCCGTCCAGCCCCCCAGGTGAGCCAGTTTAATCGTGAAGTGACACAACTGAGCTCACGTATCGACGCGATGCAGCAGGGGCTACGGATGCTGGTGCAACAGGTGAATGACGCTACGACCTCAATGGTGGGAAATATCACTCAGCTTACGCAAAGCAATAAACAGTTATATCAGCAATCCGCGAAACAGAGCGATGAGCTAAATACGGTGACATCACATATTTCGTTTCTGGAAACACATGTTGAGGATAACAGTGGGTTTGCTCAACTGGCGAATCAACGCGCCGTGCAGGCGCGGGATATTGCTGCGGGTGGCAACCGGATGATGGCAACGGTAAATGCGTCGATGCAGGCAATTGTTGCCCGTTCATCAGAGATGCGCGGGATCATCTCACTGATTGACAGCATCGCGTTTCAGACCAATATTCTGGCGTTAAATGCGGCGATTGAAGCTGCGCATGCTGGTGAACAAGGGCGTGGATTTGCGGTTGTTGCAAAAGAAGTTGGGTTGTTGGCGAGAAAAAGCAGTCAGTCCACGCAGAATATTCAGGCGCTGATTCATCATTCCTTAGCGGGTATTGACGAAGGATTTCATGCGGTGAACGGACTGGATGACAACTTACAGCAGATTATATCGCTGGTGGAAAATCTTGGCGCCTTACTGAATGATATTTCTGCTGCGACGATGAATCAAGGAACCCGTATTCACGAGTTGACCAGTCAGCTTCAGGCTCTGAATAACGAAGCCCGACAGACCAGCGATCTGGTGAATGCTGCGTCTGATTCCTCCTTACAGTTACATCATGAATCTCATCAGCTTATGCAGGCCGTTGCCAGATTCCGTCTTCCGGCCTGACGCTGTGTATTCAGCTCTGTTATACTCGCAGGCCTTTCATACCTGCGAGCAAGGAGCATGTTGTGGCCAGGGCCATGGACAATTCAATTTTAGAGACCATTGTGCAGCAGGTTCGTCCGCTGATTGGTCAGGGAAAAGTTGCCGATTATATTCCTGCATTAGCCTCCGTCGATGGCTCAAAACTGGGTATTGCCATTTGCACCGTTGATGGTCAGCACTATCAGGCGGGGGATGCGCAAGAACGTTTTTCTATTCAGTCGATTTCAAAGGTGCTTAGCCTGGTTGTCGCAATGCGTCATTACCAGGAAGACGAGATCTGGCAACGTGTTGGCAAAGATCCTTCCGGTCACCCGTTTAACTCGCTGGTGCAGCTGGAAATGGAGCAGGGTATACCGCGTAATCCCTTTATCAATGCCGGGGCATTGGTGGTTTGCGATATGCTGCAAGGTCGCCTGAGTGCGCCACGGCAACGAATGCTGGAAGTGGTACGTGCATTAAGTGGCGTTTCAGATATTGCTTATGATACGACGGTGGCACGCTCTGAGTTTGAGCACTCAGCCCGCAACGCGGCAATTGCCTGGCTGATGAAGTCCTTTGGTAATTTTCATCACGATGTGACGACCGTTCTGCAAAATTATTTTCACTACTGCGCGCTGAAAATGAGCTGTGTGGAGCTGGCGCGCACGTTCGTCTTTCTGGCGAATCAGGGGCATGCCTTTCATCTTGCGGAGCCCGTGGTCACGCCGATGCAGGCGCGGCAGATTAACGCGCTAATGGCGACCAGCGGTATGTATCAAAATGCCGGGGAGTTTGCCTGGCGGGTAGGTTTGCCGGCGAAATCGGGTGTCGGTGGTGGTATTGTGGCGATCGTGCCGCATGAGATGGCGATTGCGGTCTGGAGTCCGGAACTGGATCCCGCAGGGAACTCGCTGGCGGGTATTGCGGTACTGGAACAATTAACTCAACAGTTAGGGCGCTCGGTTTACTGATGAACACGCTCGACTCGCTTTTTGCCCGACTGGCGAAATCGACTTTTCGATCGCGGTTTCGTCTCGGTCAGAAAGAAAGACAATATTGTCTGGAAAAAGGTGCGCCGGTCATTGAACAACATGCGGCCGATTTTATTGCTAAGCGCCTGGCTCCCGCGCTCCCGACCAATGACGGAAAGCAAACGCCGATGCGTGGACATCCGGTGTTTATCGCTCAACATGCCACGGCGACCTGCTGTAGGGGATGTCTGGCCAAATGGCATGATATACCTCAGGGGCAACCGTTGAGCGAGCAACAGCAACGTTACGTTGTCACTGTTATCTACCACTGGTTAGTGCTGCAAATGAATAAGCCATAGATAACATAATCCTATGATTCGACTCCTTGTGTTATGTAATTGTTAATTGCAGTATGAAGGGGTCAATCTAAGGAGACTAAATGGCTACCCACACCCCCTGCTTTATACTGAGCGCGGAACAGATCCTGTCGAGAATCGACGAGCTTAGTGATGTCCTTGAACAGTGCGTGAACGATGGCGCATCTGTCAGTTTTATGCTCCCTTTTAACCGCGATAAGTCGCGGCCTTTTTGGACGCGTGTTGCACAAAGTGTCTCTTGTGGAGAACGCATTGTTCTGGGGGCTGAAAATGCGCAAGGGACCCTTGTTGGGACCGTTCAGCTCATTATTGATCAACCCGAAAACCAGCCTCATCGTGCAGACGTTGCCAAACTCCTGGTTCATACCTCTGCACGGCGGTGCGGGATAGCCCGGGAATTGATGAATACACTGGAAATTTGCGCCCATCATGAAGGGAAAACCCTCCTGGTTCTTGATACGTCTACAGGCAGCGCCGCCGAGTTGTTCTACCACAATTGTGGATGGCAAAAAGCAGGGGTAATCCCTGACTATGCAAAAATGCCTGATGGAACAGTGGCCGGAACCACACTTTTTTATAAAACGCTCTAATTTGTCATCGGGGATTGATCAAAACAGGGTTTCATTGTATTAAAGTTTGCTAACCTATTAGACCAATTCAATCAGGTTGTATGACTAATCAAAAAGGGAACCCATTGTGCAAACACTAAATCGTCGCGATTTTCCCGGTGCTCACTATCCTGAACGCATTATTCAGTTTGGTGAAGGAAACTTCCTGCGCGCCTTTGTTGACTGGCAAGTTGATCTGCTGAATGAACATACCGATCTGAACGCTGGTGTGGTCATTGTTCGTCCTATCGAAAGTACTTTTCCGCCGTCACTGAGTACCCAGGATGGTCTCTATACCACCATCATTCGTGGTTTGAATGAAAAGGGCGAGGCCGTCAGCGATGCCCGTTTAATTCGTTCGGTTAACCGCGAAATCAGCGTCTATAGCGAATACGATGAGTTCCTGAAGCTGGCGCATAATCCTGAAATGCGTTTTGTTTTCTCTAACACCACGGAAGCGGGTATTAGCTACCACGCGGGTGATAAGTTTGATGATGCGCCGGCTGTGAGTTATCCGGCGAAACTGACCCGACTGCTGTTCGAACGCTATAGCCATTTCAACGGTGCGCTTGATAAAGGCTGGATTATCATTCCTTGCGAGCTGATTGATTACAATGGTGAAGCGCTGCATGAACTGGTTTTGCGTTATGCTCAGGAATGGGCGTTGCCGGAAGCATTCGTACAGTGGCTGGACCAGGCAAACGCATTTTGTTCTACGCTGGTGGACCGTATTGTTACCGGTTACCCACGTGACGAAGTTGCGAAGCTTGAAGCTGAACTGGGTTATCATGATGCGTTTCTTGATACCGCAGAACACTTTTATCTGTTTGTTATTCAGGGGCCAAAATCATTAGCCACTGAACTTCGCCTCGATAAATACCCGCTGAATGTTCTGATTGTTGATGACATCAAGCCGTATAAAGAGCGTAAAGTCGCCATTCTCAACGGTGCGCACACAGCCCTGGTACCGGTCGCCTGGCAGGCAGGGCTTGATACCGTGGGTGAGGCAATGAATGATGCTGAGATTCGCGCCTTCGTTGAGAAAGCTATCTATGAAGAGATTATTCCGGTGCTGGATCTGCCGCGTGATGAATTGGCTTCATTTGCCAGCGCGGTGACCGGCCGATTCTGCAACCCGTACATTAAGCATCAACTATTGTCGATTGCGCTTAATGGCATGACCAAATTCCGCACCCGTATTCTGCCGCAGTTGTTGGCAGGGCAGAAGGCCAGCGGCCAACTGCCGCTGCGCCTGACATTTGCCCTGGCAGCCTTGATTGCTTTCTACCGTGGTGAGCGTAACGGTGAATCTTATCCGGTTCAGGATGATGCGCATTGGATGGAGCGTTTCCAGGTGTTGTGGGCTCAGCATCGTGACCGCCAGATTACTACCGAAGCGCTGGTCAACGCGGTATTGGCCGTAAAAGATCACTGGGAACAGGATCTGACACAGGTTCCCGGGCTGGTCGAACAGGTTTCTGCCGACCTGGATTCTATCCTGGCGAAAGGCATGCGCGAAGCGGTTAAGCCACTGTGCTAATACGTTAACCCGGTTCAGACCGGGTTTTTTTATCGTCCTTATTTAGTTACAACATACAATATAACTTCTAAAAATGGAGCACAGCTGAAGCTTCAATGCCCACTATGGTCAGCAGGAAAAGATGTTTAGATAATGTTGCTATAAGCTTGCAACATTGATCGCGATCACGTTTAATGTCCCGGCTTTCACATTTTCCGAAGATAACCATGATCGTTCGCCCCCAACAACACTGGCTACGCCTGATATTCGTCTGGCATGGCTCAGTATTATCCAAAATCTTTTCACGCTTGCTGCTGAATTTCCTGCTCTCCATTGCCGTTATCATCATGCTGCCATGGTATACGATGCTGGGTATCAAATTTACTTTGGCACCGTTCAGCATTCTTGGTGTCGCAATTGCAATCTTCTTAGGCTTTCGTAACAACGCCTGTTATTCGCGCTATGTTGAAGCCCGACATTTATGGGGGCAGTTGATGATTGCTTCCCGTTCGCTTCTGCGTGAGGTGAAAACGACCTTACCAGACGATGCTGAACTGGGACAGTTCGTTCGTTTGCAAATCGCATTTGCCCATTGCCTGCGTATGACTTTACGTCGACAACCGCAGGCGGAACCCCTGGCGAAATATCTCAGCGAGAGCGATTTACAGACCGTTTTTGCGGCTCAATCACCGGCCAACCGCATTCTGCTGATGATGGGGGAGTGGCTGGCCGTTCGCAGACGAAATGGGCAGCTATCTGATATATTATTTCACAGTTTAAACAACAGGTTAAATGATATGTCAGCAGTGCTGGCAGGTTGTGAGCGTATCGCGAACACACCCGTTCCGTTTGCTTACACCTTAATCCTGCATCGCACGGTATATCTGTTTTGCATCATGCTGCCGTTCGCGTTAGTGGTGGATTTACACTATATGACACCGTTCATCTCGGTGCTTATTTCCTATACTTTTATCTCGCTCGATACGCTTGCCGAAGAACTCGAAGATCCGTTTGGTACAGAGAATAATGATCTGCCACTCGATGCGATTTGTAATGCGATTGAAATCGATTTGCTGCAGATGAATGATGAAACCGTTGTGCCGGCGAAACATATGCCAGATAAGCATTACCAGCTGACATAGCATCCGGTAGAGCTGGTAACACGACCAGCTCTTATTGTTTCACGGAAGGAATAGGTAAGACTTGATGCGCCGGTGAGTGCGGTTTTAGCCGAATTCTCTTTGCCACCACGCAGGCTGCATATCGGTAAATGAATGAAACTCGGGGGCCAGATCTTCATCATTGGGATCATCAAAAACGCCCGCTAATAGCGCTATTACCGGAGCATCATCAATGGCACCAACTGAACTTCCGCATTGAGGGCAAAAAGCGCGACTGGATGTTTCTGAAGAACGCCAGGTAGTCGGTTTACCCGCTTTTCCCGTCCATTCTACATTTTCAGCATTAAATTCAATCCAGACGACGGTTGGTGCACCGGTATGCTTGCGGCAAATATCGCACGAGCAGGTATGCGAATTATTAGGGCTCGTCGCGGTAAAGCGAACAGAGCCACACAGACAACCGCCAATGTAGATTTTAGACATGACAACCCCCCGTCAGTAAACGTTCTCAGACACTAGCAGATGACTGGCTTCATCACTAGATCCTCATCGTAAAAAGGCGAGGGCGCGCATGGGGAATTCACAATAATTATCAGCCCCTGGTATAAAGAGGCTGATACCAGGAGGTCAGTGCTTAAGAATTGTGTTTAGCAACGATAAACAACCGCGGAAACGCCAGCAGTATTTTCCCATTCTCTTGCAGTGGATATTGCTCCTGCAGCAATGCATGATAACGCGCCAGATAGCGATGTTGTTCGCTTTCACTCAGGTCCTGCAACCAGGGACGCAACCCCGTCGAACTCACCCAGTCGATAATTGACTGGTGTGAATCCATAACGTGATAGTAGGTTGTACGCCAGATATCAACATCGCAATCGCAACCCATGTCAGTCAAAATATCATAGTACGCATGCACTCCGGGAAGAGGCGCACGGCCGCGATCGGGGTAACCCAGTTCATAGGCAACTTCACGCATCAGAACATGTGTTGGCTCCAGCCAGTTATCCGGCATTTGTACAGCCAATACGCCATCTTTCCCCAGCAGAGAGACCAGGTGGGGGAACAGCTGATAGTGATCGGGAACCCATTGCAAAGATGCGTTTGCATACAACAGATCTACGGGCTCTTCTGTCTGAAATGCGCTAATATCCGCTTCGATAAAATGACAGCCAGGCAACGCGTTACGCGCTTCGCTCAGCATTGCCGGCGAAGAATCCACGCCTGATATTTGCGCTGATGGCCAACGTTGATGTAGCAATGCGGTGCTGTTACCCGGGCCGCAGCCGAGATCGACGACTGAGCGGACATTCTCCAGCGCGACTCTGCTGAGTAATTCAGCTGCGGGTCGCGAACGTTCGGTTTCATATTGCAGATAGAGCGAAGGGTTCCAGTCAGCCATGTTTCTGTATCCTGTATGCGATGAAATAGTATGATTCTGAGCCAGCAATTTCCATCACGCCCTCAGAATCAATGATTCTTGTTCCTTCCCAGCATAGTAAGTGTAGCTTTAAAGGGTAAAAATAGGACAAATCGCATTACAAAAGATAATAATTCATAATCTTTCTTATACTTCTTTTGCTTTCTCTTCAGGATCGCGATCTCTCTTTGGGCATTCAAAAAACTCCTGACATAACATTCACCATTATTATGGTTGTCGATAAAGTCATCACCGTAGTTGCTCTCATAGAGGCTTATGCAGTATTTTATTTTTTCCTTAATAGACTCAATGTCATCAAATTGAATCCAATATTCAGATAATAAATATGCTATCAACTTCTCCTGGAAAGCAGACATGGTACTGTGTGTATCATTCAAAAATATCGCATCGAAATCTTCTAAGACTTCAATTTTATGTGTGGCTTCGTACCATTCGCTTCGCCCAAAGCAATAAACTGGTTTACCGAAAATCAAGGCTTCAATGCTTGTACCAGAATTACATGCGATAACGGCAGAACTCCCTTCAATTAATTCGTGGATATTAGCATCAACAGACAAAACATTCTCGTTGGTTGCTAATAGATACGCAATCTTGGCATCAACACCTCTGGATTTACACATCGGGTGGCGTTTGATTACCAACTTTCGATTTGTCTTTTTAGCCAATGCTGCAACATAGTCTAATGCCTCCATGGCGCTGATGTTCTCATGATCGGTAACCGAATCAGAGTTGACCTGCATGGGGAAAAAAAGGTAATTCGAGGGGAGATCAACGTGGTTATGTGGTTGTTGATGCTTGGAGAGTTTTGTCTCCCTGAAAAAATCCCGCTTCTCGCCAATGATATTTTTGGCACTGTCGTGATCTATTTCATTTATTTTATCGATATATGAACTGAAGTTAACACAAATATCTGCCCACCCCGAATATCCATTTTTATCTACAGAGTACAGTCCATATATAGGTGATTCTTTTATCGAGAAAACATTTTTGTCATTATTATATGAGTGAAAGGAGAATGTAATAGATTCTTTAATTGCCAGTCTTTTAAGACCATAACAGGGAAAACTAACTGGATTCAGTACTACTTGTAATTGTTCATCATGGAGACAAGATATAAAGTTACCAATAAATTGTCGATGAATTCCTTCACTCTTACCTAGCCATTGTGGTAAGTCAAAGTAAAAACGATTTAAATCATTCATCATAACTCCACATGATTAATGTAAATAAAACTTTAGGTTAGGCTAATCTTTATTTGGCAGTCGGCTGTCCGCTAAACAGTAACGATTATCATTAAAAATATGTAGGTATTATATTATTTTCATAGGATCAATACAATCCGGTACTCTTGAATAGAAGTGGAGACAGAAGGGGGATATCGATATGACATAGGCCCTACTGGTGCCGATGTCATATTCAGAAACAAGTATGCTGATTAATATATTTCCCCACATCAACAACTTTATTTGTATCGGGGTCAACATTGAATACTATAAACCGCATTTGTGGGCAGAACAGTTCCAGGCTTTTTTTACTGCATTCCGTTTGTAACCATTTATGACTGCCACTTTCGGTTTGTACCTGATTGAGGTTTGCATCCTTACTGCACACAAAACCATCCACGATTGCTTTTTGCCTTGCAGCATCCAGATTCAAGCCAATAACATTTAGCTCATCGACGTCTTTGTCATGTGAGCTGGCAGAGACGCGGGTCAACGCACAACCGGTCAGTGTGAATGAAAGAACCAATAGAAACGCGACGCGTAAGATAGCGTTGTCATTTTGATGAACATGGATAGTTCTTTGCATTGTGCTGTAGGGTCCGTTGCTGTGAAATTCCAGGGCACAGGTTTGTGTCGTACCTTGTGGTTGTACGCGAAAAGGACTGAGTGAGCAATTGCAACGTCAGCGATTTGACGTATGCGTAAAGTATATGGTTTGAATGGTAGTCGGTGAACAGCCTGAATCCAGGAACAACGCTGTCAGGCGTTATCAATGACCAGCACAATGATGAACCCAGTATGGCAGATTTCACTTCTCTCTATCCAAGTGCGCATAATGTATATTATGTTAAATCAAATCAATACGTACCTGACTCATAACCCTCTACGGGTTCCCCCCATTACAAAATACTCATAGAAGGCCCGGCCTTGTCATCAATGGCATGCACCATGATGGCCTTGATACCCACTTGATCAGCTAAGTTAGAAATGCGCAATACAACATCATTAAGCAGCCATTTTCCAAAACTATGACCTTGCGTATAGACATCATTAGCCTGGCCGCCGGGAATAGTCACTTCGCCCTTCTCTTTCGCCTGTTTCAAGTACTGCGCGCACATTGCTGGCCTGGTACTCATTCACCGTGCTATGCCAGTTTATACCATTGCTGGTCGCCTTGCTTTCTTGTAACCTTGCGCTCGTGCAACTGACAAAATCTGGAACCACCGAACTGGACTTCATATGAATGCTCACATTTCTAAAGACCCCTTACATGGCGTGACGCTTGAAATGCAGGTCAATGCCCTGGTTAATCGTTATGGTTGGGCTGAACTTGGCCAACGGATAAACATTAACTGTTTTAAAAATGAACCGAGCGTTAAATCCAGTTTGAAGTTTCTGCGTCGTACGCCGTGGGCGCGAGCAGAAGTTGAAGCACTGTATCTTGATTCTCTGTATGACGTTGCACCAGAACCCACTGCTCCTGCTATTGATCCCTGGGCTAACAGCCGCAACAAGAAAAAATAAGAGCAAAATTCGATGTCAGCATCCGGTTTTTTTTCAGGTCATTATCAGAAAAAACTGGCGACTCTGCTCGCCCGTTCCCGCAACTCGCTACCGCTAACCAACGTGAAATGGTTCGCTGCACTGGTTGGCAGTATGCTGTTACTTGGCAGTTGCTCTTCACAACCGCCAGGGCCGAAGGTTAGCCCTCACCCCCCGGTCACAACGCCGCAACAGAGCAAAGAACCGGTTCGTGGTATCTGGCTGGCAACGGTTTCCCGTCTGGACTGGCCGCCAGTCTCATCCGTAAACATCAGTTCGCCCGCCATCCGCATCAGCCAGCAGCAAAAAGCGCTGACGGATAAGCTGGATAATCTGAAACGTCTTGGGATCAATACCGTTTTTTTCCAGGTGAAACCGGACGGCACTGCGCTGTGGCAATCCAAAATTCTCCCCTGGTCAGACACTCTGACCGGCACCATCGGCCAGGATCCTGGTTACGATCCGTTGCAATTTATGCTCGATGAGGCGCACAAACGCGGGATGAAAGTTCATGCCTGGTTTAACCCCTACCGTGTCTCCGTCAATACGAAGCCTTCAACGGTCGCAGAATTAAACCGCACGCTGTCGCAGAACCCGTCCAGCGTTTATGTTCTGCATCGGGACTGGATCCGTACATCGGGTGACCGTTTTGTACTGGACCCGGGTATTCCTGACGTGCGCGACTGGATAACCAGCATCGTGGCGGAAGTCGTTGAGAATTATCCGGTGGATGGCGTGCAGTTTGACGACTACTTCTATACCGAATCGCCGGGTTCGGCGCTTAACGACAGCCAGACTTTCAGACGGTATGGCCAGGGTTTTGATTCAAAAGCGGACTGGCGACGTCATAACACGCAACGGCTGATCGAACAGGTTTCACAGACCATCAAAAAGCTTAAGCCTGACGTGGAGTTTGGCGTCAGTCCTGCAGGCGTGTGGCGTAATCGCTCCCACGATCCGGCAGGCTCCGACACCCGTGGTGCGGCAGCGTATGATGAATCGTATGCCGATACCCGGCGCTGGGTGCAATTAGGTCTGTTGGATTACATCGCACCACAGCTGTACTGGCCTTTCGCCCGTGATGCGGCGCGTTATGATGTACTGGCAAAATGGTGGGCTGGCGTGGTGAAATCCACCAATACCCGCCTGTATATTGGCGTGGCGCTGTATAAAGTGGGTGAGCCGTCGCGAAAAGAACCGGACTGGACGATACAAGGCGGTGTGCCGGAGCTTAAAAAACAACTCGATCTGAACGAGTCTGAACCGAATATTAATGGCACTATCTTGTTTCGAGAGGACTATCTTAACCAACCGCAAACCCAGGAAGCCGTGACCTATATTCGTGACCGTTGGGGACGCTAAGTATTGCCGGGGGCTGGTGACCGGAGATAAACGCTGACGTAGCGGATAAATTTCCCGATAAACACCCCGGCGAGCACGCCACCGGTAATAATTGCCAACGCGCTCATTACCGGCTGGCGTAAAATATCGGGAGCGATAGCATTCAATACACCTTGTACATATTTGATGCCAAAGGCCAACATCATGAACGGTAATGCAGAGTAATCTGCCGGGCGATGAATGCTGCGTGGTGCGCTACTGCGTGCCAGACGACTGGGGTTTATCAACATATAGCCCACTATCGCGCCGCTAATAATACCAACCATCCACTGCAGATACGTACTGATGGACTGATCGCGGTAAGTGGCTAAATCGTAAATATCCCAAAAAAGAAAGAGCGCCGGGATCAGTGCCAGCTTTTCCAGCGTAACGGTAGCGGGTATCCTGGCTTTAATCCCACGAAATAACAGGAAGACCAACAAGACATACACCCACACCGGTGTGTGCACCAGCATCGCTACGACAAACTCAGCCATACTCCGGCTCCCGACGTGTTAACTACGTTAAGTGTAGCCTGGAGTTATCCGGGTGCAGACGATGCCCCCGGATACTTTACGTGGGGATCAGGCCGCTGAAGGCTCCGGCAATTTGAAGGAGGAAACCAGTAACGCTAATTGTTCCGCCTCTTCTTTCAGTACCTGGGTTCGCGTGGCGGCATCATCAATCAACGATGCGTTTTGCTGCACGGTGCTGTCCATTTCGGTGACGGCGAGCGTCACTTCGGAAACGCCCTTACGTTGCTCGTCACCCGCGACACGGATTTCCCCCATCAGTTGGCTAACCTGACGCACGTTGTTGACCAGCTCTTCCAGGCGCTCACCTGCATTGTGGATTTGCTGGCTGCTGCTGCCAACATGCGAAACGGACTCATCAATCAACGCTTTGATTTCCTGGGCTGCAGTGGCACTGCGCTGTGCCAGGGTACGAACTTCAGAGGCAACAACCGCAAATCCTCTGCCTGCATCCCCTGCTCTGGCGGCTTCAACGGCGGCATTCAGCGCCAGGATATTGGTCTGGAATGCAATACTGTCGATGACCGCTACAATTTCCACCATTCTACCGGACGAGGCACTGACGTTATCCATTGTCGAGATCACACCTTGCATCACGTCGCCACAGCGATTCGCCGTTTGCGCAGTGTTGTCGGAAAGTTCATCTGCCAGTTGCGTGTTGCTCGCATTTTGATGAACGGTCGCATTTAATTGTTCCATCGCGGCCGAGCTCTCTTCCAGCGCAGCCGCCTGCTGAGTTACCCGTGAAGAAAGCTCCATGTTACTGTCGGCCAGGCTGACGGCGTTATTGGCTACCACCACGCTACTGCTTCTGACGGTGATCAGAATGGCAGAAATTTTATCGACGAACAGGTTAAAGGCTTCCGCGATATCTGAAATCTCATCTTTACCTCGAACATCCAGACGTCGGGTAAGATCGCCTTCACCCTGTGCGATATCATCGAGTGCGCGACGTGTATCATCGAGACGAGAGATCAAGCGACGCACCACCAGCCATGATCCTACCAGCAACACGGTCATAATCGGGATCAGCACTTCCAGCACATCCTGCATCATGACTTTGGCGAGGCCAACGATGCGCGTTTCCGGTGTCACCAGCCCTACGACCCAGCCAGTATCAGCCATCGGGAACAACATTACGCGTGACGGAGCATTCAGTACGTTATCGCTTTCCAGCGTGATGGTTTTCACGCCATCAGTCGCGCGCGGCGATTTCAGCCCGGCTTCTACCGGAGCCAGCCAGTGTGCGCTTTGCGCCAGATCGCTAAAGGTTTTGTATTTTGTCTGATCGGCCTGGGGGAAATAGAGGATCTGCCCCTGTTTATCAACCACAAATGCGTAGCCGCCGGTGCTGTTGCCTTGCTGCTGCATAAAGGTCGCTACGTTATCCAGACGAATATCGGTGGTGGCCACACCGGCAAACTTGCCGGCTAATTGATACGGAATACTGCACGTCACCATGTTCACGCCGGAACTGGCATCCTGGTAAACATCAGACCACAGGCAACTATTCTGTGAGTGACCTTTGGCATGCTGATACCAACTTTCATTGTGATAACCGGCAGATCCTTCGGCATTATAATCATTCGAAAAATCAAGCTTGCCCTCAGCATTGCGCGCCCAGAAAAAGCTACGTTTATCTACTCCCGGGGTAAACGCGTTTGGCTCTGGCCAGATCCCGCCGCCGGTAATAATTGAGTGGCTGTCTTCGCCAATCAGGTGTGGAACCACGCTTTGATACAAAGACTCATCATTAGGCAGTACTTCGGCCAGTCGTGACAGACTGACGGTTTCGCCCTCGATTCGGGATAGCACAGTACTCAGTTGACGGGTTAAACCTTGCCCTGTTTCTTCTATCAGAGCGGTATTGATTTCGACGACGCGTGGCTGACCACGCCAGAGCATAATTGCAACAATAACAAGGGTGGTCACCGCAAGCAGCAGGATGCCGCCAATGGTTAACCGCGTTGAAATACGAGTAGGATACCAGGCCATACAAACTCCTTCTGCAAAAGGCTAACTTTTACCCAGTATCGGCACAGGAGTTTATATCTTTATAACGTTTTCTTAAGTCTTACGAAATAAATAAGTGACGTTGTCACATATAGCAAAACCCAGCACTCAGGCTGGGTTTTAATACATGGATAATCTTATTTAGATAATTCTTTTTTGATTTCTTCTTTTATTTTACTTAATTCACTTTGCGGATGTTTTTTGCAAAGTTCAACGGTCAGAGGCACAGCTGTAGTGATGGTTTCGTTATAGTCAACGAAGTCGCCGCCTTTGAAGTCTTCATCTTCATTCAGCACCCAGAAAGCAACCGGAGCCATAGTTTGCGGGTTCAAATCAATAAACTCCTGGCAGCTCATGCCTTTCGGAGTGACTTCAGTTTTAGCGTTATCAGTTGCTGCATTGACGCTTACACTGGTTAACAGCGCTGCGACCAGGATGCCTGCTGTAGAAAGGGAGAATTTATTCATTGTAGTACTCCATTTATAATCCAGATAATATCTACACTTGCGCTTTAAACCGTTAATGTAGTTCGCAAAAAATAATACTCCCACCGTCAGAAGAATAAATATTACGGCCATCGATATGGCTGAAATTTATATTTCACATTACTGATTCTGATGTCTGATAAGAAATGTTGCACACAATGTGATCGTTACGACGAAATCAGCAGATTCATCCCTCACTTACCCTACCTTTGCACCAAAACTGAACTACGCTGCACAAATGTTGATCATTGGTTAATGAAAATTGATGTTTTTTAACAAAGAACCCCGACGCAGCGCTGTCGCCGACCTGGCACGCGTCCTGCATTGTTAATCCGGTAACAGTGACGCGGTATCTGACAAACAACTAACAGCGAGATGGTAATGACATCAAAACCTGAGTTATTTGCCCGCATAGAAAGGACCTTTAGCCAGCTAACGCCCAGTGAAAAGCGCGTTGCCGGTTGGTTGTTAGCGCACGCTGCACAGATCCCTTTTGAAACGGCAGACGGCATCGCGAAAGCAGCAGGAACCAGTGGCATTACCGTCGGGCGCTACCTGCGTAAACTCGGGTTTCGTAACCTGGAAGATGCGAAAGCCAGCCTGCGTGAAATACCGGCTATTCCCTATCAGCCCTGGGGAATGAACGAGCGCCTGGACTCCTGGCACCAGCAGCAAAATCTACCTGACCGCGCACAACAGTCGCTGTTGCTGGAGATTGACGCTATCACCCACGTCTACCAACTGGCGCAAAGCGAGACATTTTTACGTATTGCGCAGCAATTGGCGCAGGCAGAAGCCGTTTATATCCTTGGGATCCAGTCCACCCGCGGGATCGCTAACGCCTTTTTTAGCCATCTGGAATATCTGCGCCCGAAAGTGAGTTACTCCGAAGGGCTTTCCGGTAGCTGGGTTGAGTCGCTGAACTCGGGATTTAATCAACCTTATGTCGTGATCACCGATACGCGCGCTTACTCGGCGACATCCCGACAATATTGCCGCGTTGCCAGTGAGCGCGGCATTCCTCTCGCGTTAATCACGGATGTATGGTGCCCCTGGGCCAGAGACTATGCCATTGATTTACTTCAGGTGAAAACGGATACCGGGCACTTCTGGGATTCACTTGCTCCGGTAAGTTGCCTGTTCAACTTATTACTCTCCGCGGTGGTGGCGCAACTGGGCGACTCCCTCGCAGGACGCCTGCAAACTAACCGCCAGTTACAACAACAATTTGGTCAATTCGAACAATAAACAGGAAACGTGCTATGTCAGATACCCCAGAACTGGTCGATTTGTCGGTGATTTTCCCGTCACTGCATATCGACCTGAAATACGCTACAGCCGATAACATTACCGGTGCGCCCATCTACCAGGAAGCGCGCTGCCTGCTGCATTCCGAGGCCGTCACTGCACTGGCTAAAAGCATCAGCATCGCGCAGTTGGCGGGTTTGTCATTGGTGGTGTATGACGCCTACCGCCCACAACAGGCGCAGGCGATACTGTGGAATGCCTGTCCGGATCCGCAGTATGTGGTGGATGTTGCGATCGGTTCGAATCACAGCCGGGGTACGGCCATTGACGTCACGCTGATGGATGCTCGCGGTAATGTGCTCGATATGGGGGCTGGTTTTGATGAAATGCATGACCGTTCCCATGCCTGGCACCCTTCAGTTCCTCCGGCTGCGCAGCGTAATCGACTGCTGCTCAATGCCATCATGTTCGGCGGCGGTTTTGTCGGCATCAACAGCGAGTGGTGGCATTTCGAACTGCCAAATGCCGCGCGTTACCCGCTGCTTGACGATCAAATAACTTGTTACACTGTCACGTCTATAACAACACAACATCCCCTTTAATTCTGGAGCCTGGTTATGAAGACTACACCTGCGTTAACCTCGTTTTTTCGCCCCGCTCTGTTAGCCGTTGCGCTGGCGGTCGCTTTGCCTGCCGCACAGGCCGCCGTCCCTAAAGATATGCTGGTTATCGGTAAAGCCGCCGATCCACAAACGCTCGACCCCGCTGTAACAATCGATAACAACGACTGGACGGTGACCTATCCCTCATATCAGCGTTTGGTTCAGTACAAAACAGAGGGCGGCAAAGGTTCCACGGAAGTTGAAGGTGATTTGGCCAGCGGCTGGAAAGCGTCTGATGACCAAAAAGAATGGATCTTTACCCTGAAAAGCGATGCAAAATTCGCCGACGGCACGCCAGTGACCGCTGATGCAGTAAAACAATCTTTTGAGCGCTTGCTCAAGATCGGTCAAGGGCCGGCTGAGGCATTTCCGAAAGATCTGAAAGTTGATGCCATCGACAGCAACACGGTGAAATTTACCCTTAGCCAACCATTCGCGCCGTTCTTATATACGCTGGCAAATGACGGTGCCTCAATTATCAACCCGGCGATTTTAAAAGAGCATGCCGCTGATGATGCCCGTGGATTTCTGGCACAAAATACGGCCGGGTCTGGTCCCTTCATGTTGAAGATCTGGCAAAAAGGACAACAACTGGTACTGGTACCCAACCCACATTATTCCGGCCCTAAACCCACGTTTAAACGCGTATCGGTCAAGATCATCGGAGAAAGCGCTTCCCGTCGTTTGCAACTGTCCCGAGGCGATATCGACATTGCCGATGCGCTTCCTGTTGACCAGCTTGCTGCTCTCAAACAGGAAGGCAAAGTGAACGTGGCGGATTATCCCTCGTTGCGCGTCACCTATCTGTATCTGAATAACAGTAAAGCGCCGCTCAATCAGGTGGATTTGCGCCGCGCCATCTCGTGGGCCACCGATTATAAAGGCATGGTAAATGGGATCCTCAGCGGTAACGGCAAGCAGATGCGTGGCCCTATTCCTGAGGGGATGTGGGGTTTTGATGACAAGGCCATGCAGTACAGCTTTGATGAAGCGAAAGCAAAAGAAGCAATAGGTAACGTTGCCAACAAACCCGAAACCCTGGGCTTCCTGTATTCCGATAACGATCCTAACTGGGAGCCAATTGCGCTCTCCACTCAGGCCAGCCTCGGCAAGTTAGGTATTAAGGTGAAACTGGAAAAACTGGCGAATGCCACCATGCGCGATCGCGTCGGTAAAGGTGACTATGACATTGCCATCGGTAACTGGAGCCCGGACTTTGCTGACCCGTACATGTTCATGAACTACTGGTTCGAGTCGGATAAGAAAGGCTTGCCGGGTAACCGTTCATTCTATGAAAACAGTGAGGTCGATAAGTTGCTGCGCAGCGCGCTGGCCACCACCGACCAGGTCGCCAGAACCAATGATTACCAGCAGGCGCAAACCATCGTCATTGATGAAGCGGCTTACGTCTATTTATTCCAGAAAAACTACCAGCTGGCGATGAATAAAGACGTCAAAGGTTTTGTCTTCAACCCCATGCTGGAACAGGTCTTCAATATCTCCACCATGAGTAAATAAACCACATTAATGCGGAGCCGATTTGGCTCCGCAAGGGGAAGCCAATGACCTTCTGGAGTATTTTACGCCAGCGATGCTGGGGACTTATCCTGGTGGTTGCCGGTGTCTGTGTAATCACTTTTATTATTTCACACCTGATCCCGGGCGACCCTGCACGGCTGCTGGCCGGCGATCGCGCCAGTGATGAAATTGTCGAAAATATTCGCCAACAGCTGGGACTGAATCAGCCGCTGTATATTCAGTTTTTCCGTTACGTCAGCGATATTTTTCAGGGTGATTTAGGCACATCCATTCGCACCGGCCGTCCGGTGCTGGATGAACTGCGCGTATTCTTCCCTGCCACTCTTGAATTGGCCTTCTGCTCTCTGCTGCTGGCGCTGATCATCGGTATCCCGCTGGGTATTTTGTCTGCTGTCTGGCGCAACCGTTGGCTCGACCACCTCGTCCGCCTGATGGCGATCACCGGTATTTCGACCCCGGCATTCTGGTTGGGCCTCGGCGTTATCGTGCTGTTTTATGGCCATTTGCAGATTTTACCCGGCGGCGGACGGCTTGATGACTGGCTCGATCCCCCCACGCACGTCACCGGTTTCTATCTGGTTGATGCGCTACTGGAAGGCAACGCCGAGGTCTTTTTCAATGCGCTGCAGCACCTGATCCTGCCGTCGCTGACGCTGGCCTTTGTGCACTTAGGGATCGTTGCCCGACAGATTCGCTCCGCCATGCTGGAACAACTGGGCGAAGATTATATCCGCACCGCGCGTGCCAGTGGTTTACCGGGTTGGTACATCATTTTGTGTTATGCACTGCCGAATGCGTTGATTCCGTCAATAACCGTGCTGGGTCTGGCCCTGGGCGATCTGCTCTATGGCGCGGTACTGACCGAAACGGTCTTTGCCTGGCCGGGCATGGGCGCCTGGGTTGTGACCTCTATTCAGGCGCTTGATTTCCCGGCCGTGATGGGATTTGCCGTGGTGGTCTCCTTCGCCTATGTGCTGGTTAACCTGGTGGTGGATTTGCTCTATCTGTGGGTAGATCCTCGAATTGGACGTGGAGGCGCACAATGATGCTCACACAAGAAACGCCAGCGGCCCCGCAGACCGCCCGCCGTCGCACGGACTGGGCCAAATTGTTCTGGATGATGAAAAGCAGTCCGCTGACGGTGATTGGCGGCGTTATTATTGTACTGATGCTACTGTTAATGGTGCTCTCTCCGTGGATCACCCCTTACGATCCTAACGCCATCGATCTGACCGCTCGCCTGTTGCCACCGTCGGCCAGCCACTGGTTTGGCACCGATGAAGTGGGTCGTGATCTGTTCAGCCGCGTCCTGGTCGGAAGTCAGCAGTCAATTGTCGCCGGTCTGGTGGTGGTGGGTATCGCTGGCGGGCTGGGCTCGCTGTTGGGATGCCTGTCTGGCGTGATGGGCGGACGTGCCGATGCGATCATCATGCGTATGATGGATGTTATGCTGTCCATTCCTTCGCTGGTACTGACAATGGCACTGGCCGCTGCATTAGGGCCAAGCCTGTTCAACGCCATGCTGGCGATTGCGATTGTGCGTATTCCTTTCTATGTACGCCTCGCCCGCGGTCAAACGTTGGTCGTTCGTCAGTTTACTTATGTACAGGCCGCGCGAACCTATGGCGCATCACGCTGGCATCTGATCAGCTGGCATATTTTACGCAATTCACTTCCCCCGCTGATTGTGCAGGCATCACTGGATATTGGCAGTGCGATCCTGATGGCCGCCACGCTCGGATTTATTGGCCTCGGCGCCCAACAACCCAGCGCTGAATGGGGCGCAATGGTGGCGATTGGTAGAAACTACGTGCTTGACCAGTGGTGGTATTGCGCATTTCCTGGTGCCGCCATTCTGATTACCGCCGTGGGCTTTAATCTCTTTGGTGATGGTATTCGCGATCTGCTGGATCCGAAAGCCGGAGGAAAACACTCATGACACAACCTGTCCTGGAGATCGAGAATTTACATCTGAGCTTCCCCGGTTATAAAGCGGATGTGCATGCGCTGAATCATGTGTCGCTGCATATCAACCGGGGTGAAATTGTCGGCGTGGTTGGTGAGTCTGGCTCAGGGAAATCCGTCACGGCCATGCTCGCCATGCGTCTGTTACCCGAAGGAAGCTATCGTATCCATCAGGGGCGCGTTACGCTGTTGGGTGAAGATGTTTTAACTGCCAGCGAAAAACAAATGCGCCAGTGGCGCGGCCAGCGCGTGGCGATGATTTTCCAGGAGCCGATGACGGCGTTGAATCCAACACGACGAATCGGCCAGCAAATGGTGGAGGTCATCCGTCACCATCAGGCATTGAGCCGCACGGATGCCCGGCAGAAAGCCATTGCGTTACTGGAAGAAATGCAAATCCCGGATGCCCCGGAAGTAATGTCCCGCTTCCCGTTTGAGCTTTCTGGGGGGATGCGTCAGCGCGTGATGATTGCGCTCGCGTTTTCCTGTGAGCCAGACCTGATCATTGCCGATGAACCCACCACCGCGCTGGATGTCACGGTACAGCTTCAGGTGCTGCGCTTACTGAAGCGTAAAGCGCGGGCCAGCGGTACCGCCGTGTTGTTTATCAGCCATGATATGGCCGTCGTCTCGCAATTGTGTGACCGGTTATACGTTATGTATGCCGGGAGCGTGATTGAAAGCGGCCCGACGCAAACCGTTATTCAGCACCCCACACATCCCTACTCTATTGGCCTCCTGAAGTGTGCGCCTGAGCACGGTGAACCGCGTGCTTTGCTCCCCGCGATTCCGGGTACCGTACCGAATTTAACCTGTTTACCCGTCGGATGTGCGTTCCGCGATCGCTGCTTTGCCGCGGGGCCTCGCTGTGAAGAAACACCTGATTTATGCAGCCAGGGCGGTGCGGATCAACAATCCGCCTGCTGGTACCCACAACTGGAGACGACACATGTCTGATATTTTACTGGACCTGCAGGATGTTCATATTAACTTCCCCGCGCGAAAAAACTGGCTCGGCAAAGTAACAGAGCGGGTGCATGCACTCAACGGTCTGGATTTACAAATCCGCCAGGGGGAAACGCTGGGGATTGTTGGCGAATCCGGCTGCGGTAAAAGTACGCTGGCACAACTGCTGATGGGGATGCTCAAACCGAGCCAGGGGCACTATTCTTGCGGCGGTGGCAAGCAACACAACGGTATGCAAATGGTCTTTCAGGACCCGCTTTCATCCCTGGACCCGCGCTTGCCGGTATGGCGAATAATCACTGAACCGGTATGGATCCAAAAGCGTAGCCCTGAACGCGAACGCCGCGCCCTGGCTGAGGATTTGGCTCGACAGGTAGGGATTCGTCCGGAATACCTCGATCGCCTGCCGCATGCCTTTTCTGGCGGACAGCGCCAGCGTATTGCCATCGCCCGCGCGCTGTCATCGGAGCCGGATGTGATCGTCCTTGATGAGCCGACGTCGGCACTGGATATTTCGGTACAGGCGCAAATCCTCAATCTGCTGGTTGCATTGCAGGCACGCCGGAATCTGACTTTTGTGCTGATATCGCATAACGTATCGGTCGTACGGCATATGAGCGACCGCGTGGCGGTGATGTACCTTGGGCAAATTGTTGAGCTGGGCGATGCGCAACAGGTTCTCTCGCATCCGGCGCATCCTTACACCCGTCTGTTGCTGGATTCGGTGCCTAAAACGGGTACGCCGCTGGCTGAAGACCTGGTCCTGCGTAAAACCGAACTCCCCGGCAACAGGACGCTACCGCAAGGCTGTTTTTTCCGCGACAGATGCCCGCTGGCAACCCACGGATGTGAAAAAAAACAGACATTACTGAAAAATGAAGCCGGACGCGAAGTTCGTTGTTGGCGGGCCATTGACATCTGCTGACTACGCATTTTCAGGCGAGATACGCCTTTTTCAGCGCGTCCACCAGCATTCCCGACGCGGTTGATAATTTATGGTGTGCCGAACGCAGCACCCCGATCCGCCGCTGGATCACGGGACCGTCAAGCTCTATACAGGTTGCGCCAAGTTCCGTCATTTGTGTTCGACACAGTGCGGGGACTGCGCTGCCGCCTAATCCGCTTGCCACCATACGGCCAACGGTCACCAGTTGATGGCTTTCCAGCGCCACGTCCAGCGTATGTCCGCTTTGCACCAGTTGTTCTTCCAGCATCAGGCGCACGGCAGATGGGCGTTGCAGCGTAATAAAATCCAGCGTCAGCAGTTCGCGCCACGCAATACGCTCTCGCCCCGCCAGCCTGGATGTTGGCGGGACGATCGCCACAAAACGATCGACACCGAGCGGCGTGAAGTGCAGTTGCCCTGAATAATCAGGCTCGAAGGCGATCCCCATCTCCACCCGCCCTTCACTCACCATTTCAATGACCTGTTCGTTGATCACATCGTGAACCGTCACGTTAATACCGGAATAGCAATCCCGAAAGGTTTTCAGTACCTGTGGCAGGACGTTAGCCGCAAACGAAGGCATGGCAGCAATGGAGATTTTACCGCGTTGCAGTGTAAAGCGCTGGCGCATTGCTTCTTCCGTATTCTCCCAGTCCGCCAGCAGTTGTCGCCCCATATTCAGCAGCGTTTCTCCTTCCTGCGTCAGGGTCACTTTGCGGGTGGTTCTCAACAGTAACGCCCCGCCCAGCGAGTCCTCAAGCCCTTTAATCGCCAGGCTTAATGCGGGCTGCGACATATTCAGTCTTTCACTGGCATGAGCAAAATTCAGAGTGTGAGCTACCGCTAAAAACGCGCGTAACTGTTTGATGCTCATTCCCATTTCGCATTCCTTTAACTTATTGAATACCTTTAATTAACATTAAATTGATAAAAAAACCCAATGAGTGAGTCACAAATTTAAAATTAACAAATCATTTTTCACCCCCAATGATGTCGGCAAGGACAACTGGAGGGACAAGTGTATGGCTGGACTGGATAAACGTGTCGCCACGTATCAAGAGGCGCTGGCAGGGCTGACCGACAATATGACGCTGCTGGCGGGCGGTTTTGGCTTATGCGGCATTCCTGAAAACCTGATTGCCGAAGTACGCCGTCGGGAGGTTCAGGGACTGACCGTCGTTTCAAACAACTGCGGCGTGGATGGTTTTGGCCTCGGTGTGCTGCTGGAAACACGTCAGGTACGTAAAGTGGTAGCGTCCTATGTTGGCGAAAATGCGCTGTTTGAAAAGCAGGTACTGAGCGGTGAACTGGAAGCCATTCTGACCCCACAGGGCACGCTGGCTGAGCAGTTACGTGCCGGCGGCGCAGGGATCCCGGCGTTTTTCACCGCCACAGGATACGGTACACCCGTCGCCGAAGGCAAAGAGGTACGTGAATTTGACGGCCGTCCTTACATTATGGAACAGGCGATTACCGGTGATTTTGCGCTGGTCAAAGGCTGGAAAGCCGACTGGTACGGCAACGTTATTTATCGCCACACCGCACAGAATTTTAATCCACTGATGGCCGCCGCCGGGCGTATTACCGTCGTGGAAGTCGAAGAAATTGTCCCTCCCGGCGAGCTGGATCCCGCCGCAATTCATACCCCGGGAATTTTCGTAAACCGCATCATTCAGGGGCAGTTTGAAAAACGCATTGAACAACGCACCCTGCGCCAGAAAGGAGCCTGACATGTTAACACGTGAACAAATGGCGATGCGTGTCGCCCGGGAACTGCGCGACGGTTATTACGTCAACCTTGGGATCGGTATTCCAACTTTAGTGGCCAATTATATTCCCGATGGGATGGACGTGATGCTCCAGTCGGAGAACGGTCTGCTGGGGATGGGCCCGTTTCCGATCGAAGACGAAATTGATGCTGACATGATCAACGCCGGTAAACAGACCGTGACGGCGCGCAAAGGCGCGGCGATCTTCGACTCGGCGCAATCTTTCGCCATGATCCGCGGCGGTCACGTTGACCTGACGGTACTCGGCGCGTTTGAAGTGGATGTTAACGGCAATATCGCCTCATGGATGATCCCCGGAAAAATGGTGAAAGGCATGGGTGGCGCGATGGACCTGGTGGCCGGGGCTGAAAACATCATTGTGGTGATGACGCATGCGTCCAAAAACGGTGAGTCCAAGCTGCTCCCCGCCTGCACCCTGCCACTAACCGGCGTGGCCTGCATTAAACGCGTGCTTACCGACCTGGCGTTACTGGAGATCGCCGATGGCGCGTTCATTCTGCGCGAACGTGCGCCGGGCATCAGCGTGGATGAGATTGTCGCCAGAACAGCCGGCAAGCTGATCGTTCCCGAAAACGTCCCCGAAATGCAATTTAGCTGAGGAGCTGACCATGCAGGATGTTGTTATTGTCGCCGCAACGCGTACACCCATTGGCAGTTTCCACGGGGCGCTGGCACCGCTCAGTGCCGTGGAACTGGGGGCAGTGGTGATCCGCTCTCTGTTGGAAAAAACCGCCGTCGCGCCGGAGCAAATTGACGAGGTGATCCTGGGGCAGGTTCTGACGGCGGGCAGCGGCCAGAATCCGGCCAGACAGACAGCATTACGGGCTGGCTTGCCGGTGACGGTCCCTGCGCTAACCATCAATCTGGTATGTGGTTCAGGTCTGAAAGCGGTGCAACAGGCGGTGCAGGCTATCCGCTGCGGTGATGCGGACATCATCATTGCCGGAGGCCAGGAAAGCATGAGCAATGCGCCCTATTTTCTCGACGGCGCACGCTCGGGTCTGCGTCTGGGGCATGCCAGTCTGAAAGACAGCGTGGTACACGACGGGTTGTGGGATGCGTTTAACGACTACCACATGGGTATTACTGCAGAAAATCTGGCAGATAAGTTTGTTATCAGTCGCGAACAACAGGATGCCTTTGCGCTGCAGTCTCAGCAGAAAGCCGCGGCGGCAATTGAAGCCGGTCGATTCAATGCAGAAATCACGCCGGTCAGTGTTCCACAAGGGAAAAAACCACCACGTTTGGTTGAGCGTGATGAACAATCGCGCCCGGATACTCAGGCGGAGAAACTGGCACAACTGAAACCGGCTTTTCGTCCTGGTAATGGCACAGTGACCGCCGGGAACGCCTCATCAATCAACGACGGCGCGGCGGCGGTGATGCTGATGAGCGCCGCCAAAGCAACAGAACTTAAGCTGCCGGTTCTTGCCCGGGTGGCGGGTTACGCCGTTTCCGGTGTCGACCCGGCCATTATGGGCATTGGGCCGGTAGAGGCGTCACTCCAGTGTCTGAAGCGAGCGGGCTGGACGTTGAATGATGTCGATCTCATTGAAGCCAACGAAGCCTTCGCCGCACAGGCGCTGGCGGTTGGCGAATCCCTGAACTGGGACAGCGACCGGGTGAACGTAAACGGCGGTGCGATTGCGCTGGGTCATCCGATTGGCGCCTCTGGCTGCCGCATTCTGGTGACCCTGTTACATGAAATGGCGCGCAGTAACGCGACCAAAGGGCTGGCTACGCTGTGCGTAGGCGGCGGTCAGGGCGTCGCGCTGGCGGTAGAGCGTTCAACAGGAGAACAGCATGCAAAATAATCACTTTAGCGTCCTGGGCGCGGGTTTAATGGGCGTCGGCATTGCCACCCATTTTGCCCGTTTTGGCCATAATATCTGGCTATTTGATACCGATAGCGACCGGATTGCTGAAATTAACGCCGTTGCCGGGAGCATTCTCGATGAGCTGATCGCGACTGACCAGTTTCACGCAGAGGAAAAAGCGTCGGTTCTGAGTCGCTTGCACGGTACGACTTCGCTGCAGGATATCGCCACCGCGCAATTACTGATTGAAGCGATCCCGGAACGACTCGAGCTCAAACACGCACTGTATGCACAACTGGAAGCATTAATCGCCCCAGATGCGGTGATCGCCAGTAATACCAGTGGCCTGCCGCCGGATGCGCTGGCAGAAAAACTCACCCACCCCGAACGGTTGCTGATCGCCCATTTCTGGCATCCCCCCCACTTTATTCCGCTGGTTGAAATTGTGCCGGGTTCAGCAACGAAACCGGAATATCTCAGCGAGTTGCAACGTCTGTTGCTCTCGATGCAACTGGAAGCGGTGGTGCTCGATCGCGCCGCACCGGGGTTTGTCGGTAACCGTTTGCAATTCGCACTGCTGCGTGAAGCGCTACATATCGTTAAAAGCGGGATCGCCAGCGCGGAAGTGGTGGATCAGGTGATGCGCGCCTCCCTCGGGCGTCGCTATGCGATGGTTGGTCCGCTGGAAGCGGCAGATATGACCGGGCTGTCTACGGTGCAGGATATTTGCCGGCATCTGCTCCCGGAGCTGGCCACCGGCAGCGACATGATGTCACTTGTTGCTGACAAGGTTGCCAACGGCGACACCGGCTTGCGCAGTGGTCAGGGGTTTTATCGCTGGGATGATTCGCGCAAGGAATACATCCAGCAACGCCGTGAACATCAACTGCGCTTTGCCCTGAAGCCATAACGTCTCTTTCTGTACCCCACTATAATAATAAGGAGTCATGATGAGTGTATTAATCGCCCTGGCAGCGCTGGGCTTGCTGATGCTGGCAGCCTATCGCGGATACAGCGTTATCCTGTTTGCCCCCATTGCGGCATTAGGTGCTGTTCTGCTTACGGAACCGAGCGCCGTCGGCCCCGCCTTCACCGGTCTGTTTATGGAAAAAATGGTCGGTTTTGTAAAGCTTTACTTCCCGGTGTTCCTGCTGGGAGCGGTGTTTGGCAAGTTAATCGAGTTATCCGGTTTTTCCCGTTCAATCGTTGCTGCTGCCATCAACATTCTCGGACGTCGTCACGCCATTCCGGTGATTGTGCTGGTATGTGCTCTCCTGACCTACGGCGGTGTGTCGCTGTTCGTAGTGGCCTTTGCGGTGTATCCGTTCGCGGCTGAACTGTTCCGTCAAAGTAATATTCCGAAGCGCCTGATCCCGGCAACCGTGGCGCTGGGGGCATTCTCTTTCACGATGGATGCCCTGCCGGGGACGCCGCAGATCCAGAACATCATTCCAACCAGCTTCTTTGGGACTAACGCCTGGGCCGCGCCGTGGCTGGGGCTGATTGGCTCGCTCTTTATTATCTTTGTTGGCCTGATGTACCTCGAGCGCCAGCGTCGAAAAGCGCAGGCTAAAAATGAAGGCTATGGCACTGAGCTGTTAAACGAGCCGGAGACGCCGGATAACATTAACCTGCCAAACCCGATTATTGCTATTTCTCCGCTGATCCTGGTGGGTGTGTTTAACCTGCTGTTTACCCGCTGGATCCCGCAGTGGTATGGCGCAACGCATCAATTGGAACTCCCGGGGCTTGCCAAACCTATTACCACTGAAGTGGGGAAAATTACGGCTATTTGGGCGGTAGAAGCGGCATTGATATCGGGGATCCTGCTGGTGGTGGTGTTCGGCTATCGCAATATCAAAGGTCGCCTGGCGGAAGGCAGCCGAACGGCGGTTGGCGGCGCTATCCTGGCCGCGATGAATACCGCATCAGAATACGGTTTTGGCGCGGTTATCGCCGCCCTGCCGGGATTTCTGGTGTTGTCAAAAGCGCTGGCTGCGATTCCCGATCCGTTGCTCAATGAAGCGATCAGCATTACCACGCTTGCCGGGATCACCGGCTCGGCATCCGGCGGGATGAGTATTGCGCTCGCGGCGATGTCTGATACGTTCATTGCTGCCGCCCATGCCGCCAATATTCCACTTGAAGTCTTCCACCGCGTCGCATCGATGGCAAGCGGCGGCATGGACACTCTGCCACATAACGGCGCGGTCATTACCCTGCTGGCGATTACCGGCCTCAGCCATCGTCAGGCGTACGGCGGGATTTTTGCCATCACCGTAATCAAAAGCCTGGCCGTGCTGTTTGTGATCGGCGTTTTCTACACCACCGGAATTGTTTAAGGAGAATCATCATGAACTTAACGGGAAAAGTTGCCCTGGTTACCGGCTCTACCAGCGGTATCGGATTAGGCATCGCGCAGGTACTGGCGCAGGCGGGCGCGACGCTGATCCTTAACGGATTTGGTGATGTCGATGCCGCCAAAGATGCCGTTGCGCAATGTGGCAAAACGCCAGGCTATCATGGCGCGGACTTAAGCGATGAAGCGCAAATTGCCGACATGATGCGTTATGCCGAAAGCGAATTCGGTGGTGTGGATATTCTGGTCAACAACGCCGGGATCCAGCACGTTTCACCGGTAGAGACTTTTCCGGTTGATAAGTGGAACGCGATTATCGCCATTAACCTCTCTTCTGTTTTTCATACCACGCGCCTGGCGCTTCCCGGCATGCGTACGCGTAACTGGGGACGCATCATCAATATCGCCTCTGTTCACGGTCTGGTGGCCTCAAAAGACAAATCTGCTTATGTGGCAGCGAAGCATGGCGTGGTGGGTTTAACCAAAACCATTGCGCTTGAAACCACGCAGACGGGAATCACCTGCAATGCACTGTGTCCCGGCTGGGTGTTGACCCCGCTGGTCCAACAGCAGATCGATAAGCGTATTGCCGACGGGGCTGAACCCGCTGCGGCGCGTGACGCTCTGCTGGCGGAAAAGCAGCCGTCACGCGAATTTGTCACGCCGGAACAGTTGGGTGAGCTGGCGCTATTTCTGTGCTCAGACGGCGCAGCGCAGGTGCGCGGCGTAGCGTGGAATATGGATGGCGGCTGGGTGGCGCAGTAATACCCTCGGGTGCCGGATAAGACGTGGTCGCATCCGGCACGCCATTACTAAGATTTCAATTGATAATCCAGCGTAATTTCCGCTTTCAGAACCTGCGACACCGGGCATCCGGCTTTCGCTTTCTGAATAATGCCGTCAAACGTAGCGGCGTCTATCCCCGGAACGCTCACCTGGCTGTGTAACGCCACTTTGGTGATAGCAAAACCGGCATCCACCTTATCCAGAGAAACATCGGCAGTCGTATCAATGGCATCTGGCGTAAAACCTGCTTCGCCCAGCATCAACGACAGTGCCATCGAGAAGCAGGCAGCATGTGCTGCGCCAATCAACTCTTCAGGGTTAGTGCCTTTGACGCCTTCAAAACGTGTATTAAATCCATACGGTTGCTGGTTAAGTACGCCACTTTCGGTCGACACGGTCCCTTTACCGCGTTTAATGTCGCCTTCCCAGTGGGCCTGACCTTTCTTATGGATAGTCATTACCGCTCTCCTGTGTTGTCATCGGAGTAACAAGTATAGGCCTCATGGGAAAATGCATGACCATAATGGAAAGTTCTGCATTTTCTGCTTAAGCATTGACCTTTCAGATAAAATGACCGACCATCCAGAGAGCCGTTAGTTTACTCATCGGCTTTTTGTCAGGTTGTATTTCGTCCGTTCTTACGCGGGCTCGCCCTTGAAACCAGTAACAGGATTAAGGAGTTAAAATGAAATCGAACCGTCAGGCCCGTCATATTCTTGGACTGGACCACAAAATCTCCAATCAACGTAAAGTCGTGACCGAAGGCGACAAATCCAGCGTGGTCAACAATCCTACCGGAAGAAAACGCCGCGCTGACAGCAAATAGTTTCCCGCACGACATACTGATTAAAGAGATAAACACCATTGCAACCGCAGTGGTGTTTTTGCTTATAAAACCCCTTAACCCATTCACAATGCTTTATACTTCGCCCGTTTCCCTGGCGGACAGGCCCTATACGATCATAAAGAGTGCCAGGGACGGTTATTCAAAAAAGAGTGAGTGACATGGAAAACGAAACTAAAAAACTGCGTTCCCTTTACATCCCTTACGCTGGCCCGGTACTGCTGGAATTCCCTTTACTGAATAAAGGGAGCGCTTTCAGTGTGGAAGAACGCCGTAACTTCAACCTGCTGGGGTTACTGCCGGAAGTGGTCGAGACGATTGAAGAACAGGCTGAACGTGCCTGGATCCAATATCAGGGATTCAAAACCGAAATCGATAAACATATTTACCTGCGCAACATCCAGGATACCAACGAAACCCTGTTCTATCGACTGGTGCATAATCATCTTGATGAGATGATGCCGGTTATCTACACCCCAACGGTAGGCGCGGCCTGTGAGCGTTTCTCTGAGATCTATCGTCGCGCCCGCGGCGTGTTTATCTCGTATCAGAACCGTCACAACATGGACGATATTCTGCAAAACGTCCCGAACCACAATATCAAGGTTATCGTCGTCACCGACGGTGAACGCATCCTTGGTCTTGGCGATCAGGGGATCGGCGGGATGGGTATTCCAATCGGTAAGCTGTCGCTGTATACCGCGTGTGGCGGGATTAGTCCGGCTTACACCCTGCCGGTGGTACTTGACGTCGGGACCAACAACCAGCAATTGCTGAACGATCCGCTGTACATGGGGTGGCGTAATCCGCGCATTACTGATGATGAATACTACGAATTTGTTGATGAATTCATCCAGGCCGTGAAGCATCGCTGGCCTGATGTGCTGTTGCAGTTTGAAGATTTCGCGCAGAAAAACGCCATGCCGCTCCTGACCCGTTATCGCGATGAAATTTGCTCATTCAACGACGATATTCAGGGCACCGCAGCGGTTACCGTCGGTACGCTGATTGCGGCCAGCCGTGCAGCCGGCAGCCAGTTGAGCGAGCAGAACATTGTTTTCCTTGGGGCGGGTTCCGCCGGTTGCGGGATTGCCGAGCAGATCATCGCGCAAATCCAGCGTGAAGGTTTAAGCGAAGAAGCCGCGCGTCAACGCGTGTTCATGGTCGATCGCTTCGGCCTGTTAACCGATAAAATGCCCAACCTGCTCTCTTTCCAGACCAAACTGGTGCAAAAACGCGAAAATCTTCAGCACTGGGATACACAAGAAGATGTGCTGTCGTTGCTTGACGTGGTCCGCAACGTTAAACCTGACATCCTGATCGGGGTTTCCGGACAGGTTGGCCTGTTTACTGAAGAGATCATTCGCGAAATGCACAAGCATTGTCCGCGTCCGATCGTTATGCCGCTGTCTAACCCGACCTCGCGCGTTGAAGCCACGCCACAGGATATTATCGCCTGGACCGAAGGTAACGCGCTGGTTGCCACCGGCAGCCCGTTCGCCCCGGTCGCCTGGAAAGATAAAATCTACCCGATTGCCCAGTGTAATAACGCGTACATCTTCCCGGGTATCGGCCTTGGCGTGATAGCCTCTGGCGCCAAACGCATCACCGATGAAATGCTGATGTCGGCCAGCGAAACGCTGGCGCAGTACTCACCGCTGGTGCTGAACGGTGAAGGACTGGTGTTACCGGAACTGAAAGATATTCAGACGGTTTCTCGTGCCATTGCCTTTGCCGTCGGTAAAATGGCCCAGCAGCAGGGTGTGGCGGTGAAAACCTCCGCTGAAGCGCTGCAACAGGCAATCGACGAGAATTTCTGGCAGGCGGAATATCGCGACTACCGTCGTACTTCTATTTGACGGTTTGCCCGGCGGCACGTTGCTGCCGGGCAATTTTCATTATTCAATTAACAAACACGTTATATCGATTATTGCTCTGAAAGTTCAAGTTCTGCAATAACCGGCAAGTGATCGCTCGCCGTAGACCGAGTAAATTCGGGTGAGTTATGCGGGATGTCCAGATTTTTGATGTTCCACTTCTGACCTTTAAACGTAAAAATATGGTCTATATCTATCGCAGGGTTAACGGCTGGTTAACTGCGCGTATCAACTCCTTCTTTCATCACTTCATTGAAAAAGTAACGTATTTCTTTAAGTGGCTGCTCATCCCAGGTCGAATTGAAGTCCCCTGCCAGGATCTTAATTGAGGATGCGATATCCTGGAAATCTGATGCAGCGTCGCCAAGGTTAATATCTAACAGATAGCGGGCTTGTTCAGTACGCATGGTGGGTTCTTTTTGCCAGTCGAGATGAGTCACCGTAATGATAGGGGCAGAATCAACCCCAGGAACGTCAACCTGCGCCAGTAATGCCACGCGTTATCGACGGTAATATGCCTGACGGAATAGAACTACTCTTTACCGGATACGTTCTCCACCACACATTTGAGCATGGTAACTGCATCATGTACTAAAGACGGCGCGTTGATTTCGGTTAAGGTATGATGGAATATTAATTAACCACAGAAACTAAATGGATTTTCTATGAGCACAGTCGATAAGACAGCACCGGAAGATAGTGGCTATTATCAGTATGAAATTATCGGGGACAGCACCCATAAGACCAGCATTCACTGTAGCTTTAAAACCGTCTGGTGCCGGCAGGTGCCGGTCAGGGGGATCACGCTGACTGTGGGGGTATTCTTTGACGGTACGGGAAATAACCGGGCGAACTCAGACGATCTGCGCCTGGCGTATGCCTACTGCGCCAGTCTGGTCGGCGAGGAGCGTGCCCGGGCATGCGCGAAGTATGAAGAGCACGCCAGAGCCGGGCTGGGTAACGGTAGCTGGCAGGGCGGCATCACCAATATTTCACGGCTCAATGAACTTTACAAATCGGATACTGTCCTTGGCGAAGAGCAGATGGAGGCGCAGGTGAAAGCTTACGTCGGCGGTATCGGGACAGCGGACGGTGAAAGCGATTCTATGCTGGGTAAAGCGCTGGGCAGCAGCCTTATCCGGCAGTTTGAAGGGGTGGTGACGAAGACCGAGGAAGTTCTTGAGGAAATTGCTTCAGCACTGAACGTTTTCATCGGTCGTAACCGTGACAAAGTGGCAATCGCGAAGGTGCAGTTTGACGTGTTCGGGTTTAGCCGCGGTGCGGCGGCGGCGCGGCATTTTGCCAACCGGGTGATGAATGAAGACCCGGCGATAGCGGCAGCAATAGAGAACGGGCTGGATATGGCGGGACACCATGGAAAACCTGCGGGTGAGGTGCGCTTCCTGGGGCTGTTTGACACGGTCGCAGCCATCGGGAGTCTGCTGAACTTCTACGACATTAACGGGCGCAGCAACCCCGGAGTGAATCTCGAACTGCGCCCCCCGGTGGCGCAGAAGGTGTTTCAGATAAGCGCGATGCACGAGTGCCGGTACAACTTCAGTCTGAACAGCATCGCGGGGATGTGGCCGGAGCTGGCGCTGCCAGGGGCGCACTCGGACATTGGCGGGGGCTATAACGCGGGAGAGGATGAAATCTCCCTGCTGACGATGCCGGACTTTGAGGTGACTCGCGACAGCGCGGATGAAATGCAGACGGCAGTTTACCGTCAGGCGGAGAAGATGCGCCAGGCGTTGTATTCGCTGCCGGCGCTGAAATACCTGATGCCGTACGGCGAGGTGGAGACGAAAATGATTTCGTGGCCGCTGGTTAACCGGGACAAGGCGCGGGCGTCTATTTTTGAGAAGAAAGTAGGCGCGGCGGTGTTTATGACGCGCAGGACGGTGCCGAACGACTGGGAAAAAGTGTGCATGCGGGTGATGCTCGATGCGGCACAGGACGCCGGGGTTATGTTTACACCGATACTCAGCAGCAACAAAGAGCTGGTACTACCGTCAGAACTGCTTCCTCTGTGTAACAAAGCTATAGCGCAGGGGCGCGCGGTCCGGCGTGGCGCGGAGCCGGAGGGATTCACGGCAGAGGAGATGCGAACCATCGGGCGTTACCTGCACTGTTCGGCGAACTGGAACATCGACTCGGATCTGAGTCTGTGGGTGAGTCCGTCCTCGGGAGAGGTTTTTCTGCGACACCACTATGCGCCGGCGGACGAGCGCTCGTTCGTGTGGCCGATGGCCCCGGGCAAAGGGTGGGTGCGGACGGTGTGGCGGATGGACGACCAGCAGCAGTGGGAAGACCGGGCGCGGGTGAACGCGGACGCGCTGGACGGACTGTTCTGAGGAGGCAGGGATGAGACGATTATCGCTGATGGTTGCCGTGCTGAGCGTTATGCTGACTGCTAGCTGTCATGACCGCCGGGCAGGCGTGAAGACGCTGCTGGGAGATGGCGTGGAGCAGTGGGGAAAGACGCTGCCTTACGATAACTGGAATTTCAGTTTTATATACCCGAAAAATCTGCCGGCACTGGTGACAATGGTGTATCTGGAGGACGGGGATATCCGGGAGAGTATCTTCCGCCGGTTAGATCCTATGGACACCAGTGATCTGAGTATCGGGCGCTGGCATAATTTGATGGGGGGATATGGCGGTTATTTTAATCGGGGAAAAGCACTGCCGGTACGAATGACGGTGTGCTGGGACTCGGTTATCGATAAAAAAGCGTATGAGACAGAGATCTGGTTCGGACGGGAGACGTGGCAGCAGATGACTACGGCATTTCCTGATCCCTACCATCCGGGGAAACCGTACTACCGGAACCGAATGGCCGTTGGTCTGGCTCCCGGCGGTACTGTACGGGTCTGGCTTGAGGATAACGGGAACTCATCCGTACTCCAGCATCCTGCCCGGCAGTTCACCCTGACGGGGGATGATATGTTGATATGCAAAAACGTTACCAATCGGATTGATTTCAGTTACATCGAGGCTAATGGTTACGATGCCTTTATCCGTGACTTTATCAAGGGGAAGCACTATCCATATGGCAACTGGTAGGACATAACGATCAGCAAAACCAAAAGGATCTTCTTGAGATCCTTTTGAGCATCAATCTAATTGTTTTGACAGGTTAACCTTCAATCTTTTTAAATGCAGGTCTCACCAACTAATTGTTGTATCACCCCTGCCCGTCTCTCTGCTGTTGGGTGCTGTAAGCTTGCACTACTGCGTAGCTTGCGTTTACACTTTCACCATCGATTAACATTCGGAAATATAAAAGGAGGATACTTATGCTGTACTGTGAACGTTTCATCGTTTCACATGCTTTTGGCGATCGCCAGTGCTCAAGCGTTATCGGTATCGTGCTGCGATAACTTCTGCTTGAGCGAAGCTAACATCTAAATCCCCTTCTCTCGGGCTTACCGGGTTATCGTCAGCGATGTTTGACGAGGCGTTTTTACGCCTGTAACTCTTGAGTAAGCAACAATGAGCACATTACTAACCGCACAATCCTTACACGTTGATACGGCATTCGGCACCCTGTTCGACGATCTCTCATTTACCCTCAAAAAAGGCGACCGCATTGGGCTTATCGGTTACAACGGCTGCGGCAAAAGCACGCTGTTAAAACTGCTCGATGGCACGATTTCGCCCACCAGCGGAGCAATCGCGCAAGCGAATCACTGCCATCTCGCGCGTGTAGAACAACATCTACCTGACGATATACTGCCGCTTACGCTGCAGGAAGCCGTTCTCGCTCAACTTCCTGAGCATGAGCGTGCGGCTCAACAATGGCGGGTTGAAGCGCTGCTTGCCAAAATGGGTTTCACGCCAGAGAATTTATCTCTGACAGCGCAAACGTTGAGCGGTGGCCAGCACACACGCTTGCTATTAGCGCGGGCGATGATGCGTAATCCTGACCTGCTGCTGCTGGATGAACCGGGTAACCATCTGGATTTGCCAACATTACTGTGGCTGGAGCAGTTCTTACAGAACTGGTCTGGCAGTTTTGTGGTGGTTTCCCACGACCCGCAGTTGCTGGACGCGGTGACTCACGGAACGTGGATCCTGCGCGATCGCACTCTCCATGCCTTTGATCTGCCCTGTAGCGCGGCACGTCAGGCGCTGGCAGAAAGAGACGTCAGCGATGCTCTGCGCCACAAGGCTGAGCAAAAAGAGATAGACCGGGTTACCGCCAGCAGCAAACGGCTGGCAACCTGGGGGCGGGTCTACGACAACGAAGATCTCTCCCGCAAGGCCAAGCAGATGGAAAAACAGGTGCAGCGCCTGAAAGAGGTGCAGACAGAAGTTACAGCAGGAAGTCAGTGGACACTAACATTGCAGGGTGATGCCCTGCGTGCAGATCGTTTGCTGGAGATGACCAATCTGTCTGTAGCCCCTGCTCCCGACGCAGATACACTGTTTTCCATTGCCGGTATCCGGTTAAAAAGCGGCGATCGCGTGGCGATTGTCGGGCGTAACGGTTGCGGGAAATCATCGCTGCTACGGCTTATCTGGCAGCAATATCAGTCGCAAATGGCATCGTGCTCACTGATGTTGCACTCTCGCGTCACACTGGGGTATTACGATCAGACGCTACACCAGCTCACAGATGACGACACGTTGTTTGATGCGCTCGAACCGTTTGCTCCGCAGCCTGATGTTCGCAAGATGGCGCTGATTAGCGCGGGCTTTCCGTGGATTCGTCATGCGCAGAGGGTCAGTACACTAAGCGGCGGTGAGCGCTCCCGGCTGCTGTTTGTTGGGCTGACGCTTGCGCGCTACAGCCTGCTGATGCTCGATGAACCAACCAACCATCTGGATATGGAAGGTAAAGAAGCGCTGGCGCAGACGCTACAAAGTTTCAGCGGCGGCGTGCTGCTGGTCAGCCATGACCGTCAGCTTATCAGCCAAAGCTGTAATAGGTTCTGGTTTATCGATAATGGTGAACTTAGCGAATGGCACGATCTGGACGCGATCAACGATCGTATTCGGGAAACGTCTGATGAGATGAGCGTTCCCAAAACGGTGGTCGAAGCGAGGGCCGAAATACGCGGTGACAGCGATGAATTGCTGGAACAACTCCTCGAGCTGGAGCAACGTCTGGCCGACGATCTCGCCCGCAAGCCGAAACATCAAAAGCCGCTGTTGCAAGCGCAATGGCGTAAAGAGATTGAGCGCCTGAACTCACAACTGGAGTAATCTCTATTGCCGGATGGCGCAAGCCTATCCGGCCTACATTAGCAAAATGCGCGTGTAGGCCTGCCATCCGGCATTTCATTTACTGTTTCGGCTGTTTTTCTTTCCAGGCATCCCATGCCTGCTTGATCTCTTGTTTCGCGGTGGCCGCATCGTTAAAGCCATTTAACTCTACTTTCTTACGCCCTTCCGGCAACTCTTTGTACACGCGGAAAAACGACTCCAGTCGTTGCACTTCGATCTTTGGCAAATCGCTCAACTCTTTGATGTCGTCATAGGTGGGGTCAATTTTGCTGGCCGGCACGGCGACAATTTTATCGTCCTTTTCCCCGCCATCAATCATCTTCAGCACGCCAATCGCGCGCAACTTGATCAGCGTTCCCGGGGCCAGCGGTGCCCGGGTATAGAAAATCACATCCAGCGGGTCACCGTCACCTGCCAGGGACTGGGTCAATGAGCCATAGTTTGCCGGATAGGCAACCGGCATCGACTGGAAACGATCGGCAATGATAAAGCCGGTTTTGGCGTCGGTTTCATATTTTATGATCCCGCCTGCCGGGATTTCAGTCACGGCATAAAACTCTTCCGGGTTATTCTCCGGTTGCGGAAATTCGAGGATATTCTGCGCCTGAGCGGACGCACAGAGAAATACGCTGACTGCGAGTAATTTTTTCACCAGAAGCATTGTCTTTTAACTCTTCTCTTATTGGAAAGACAACACCTTACGTTTACCAGATGACAGAAACATGACGTTTTTTTGGCAAAAAATGGCGCTACATCCGCAGCGCCATTGTTGTCAGAAAGCATCAGGTTTACTTAACCCCTTCTTCACTCTCTTTCTTTGCTTCCAGCTTTTCAACATCGCGATACCAGCGCGGGTGATGCTTCTTCGCCCAGCGACGGCTCACTTTCCCTTCAACCATGCCTTTAATTGATCCTTTCACCCAAAATGCCATATACATATGGATGAGGATAGCGTGCATCAGAATAATGCCCGCCGCAGCGTGGATCAGCAGGCTATAGCGCACGACCTGCATCGGGAAGAACTGCGCAAAGTATGGACGCCAGATAATAACGCCCGTGACCAGCAGCACAAAAATCATGCTCATGATCGACCAGAACATCATTTTCTGTCCGGCGTTGTATTTGCCCACATCCGCTACTTTGTGTTCATTGCCCTTCAGCACTTCCACAATGTTTTTCAGCCACGGAATATCTTTCTTATCCGGGATGTTGTGGTGCACAAAGCGCACAAACATGAACATCAGCGCAACGAAGATCAGCAAACCAAAGAAGGGGTGCAGAATACGCCCCATCTGCGGCGTACCGAAGGTTTGCGTCAGCCATTGCAGAGTCGGGAAGAAGAACGAAATCCCCGACAGCGCCACCAGGAAGAAGCAGATCACCACCGTCCAGTGACAGGCGCGGTCGATAAACTTCGTGCGCACAATCATTTTCGACTTACTCATGATGATCCTCCTCGTCGTCGTCCACTTCCTTATTCGGGCCGATGCCAATGTAGTGGTAAATCAGCCCGGCGAAGGTAGCGATAAATCCGGCAGCAGCCAGCGGTTTCAGAGCCCCTTTCCACAGATTGATAGAGGTATCGATCTTAGGCTCTTTCGGCAGGCCGTGATACAGCTCCGGCTGGTTGGCATGATGCAGAACGTACATAACGTGCGTACCACCCACACCTTCCGGGTTGTAGAGACCGGCGTGTTCGAAACCGCGTGCTTTCAGTTTTGCCACACGCTGTTCGCCCATTTCCAGCATTTCCTGCTTGGTGCCGAAATGTATTGCCCCGGTCGGACAGGTCTTCACGCAGGCAGGTTCCTGCCCGACGCTGACCCGGTCGACACACAGCGTACATTTATACACGCGGTTATCCTCTTTATTGAGGCGCGGAATATTAAATGGACACCCGGCAATACAGTAGCCGCAGCCAATACAGTGCTCGGACTGGAAATCGACAATCCCGTTGGCGTACTGGATGATTGCCCCGGCAGACGGACACGCCTTCAGGCAGCCCGGATCTTCACAGTGCATACAGCCATCTTTACGAATCAACCACTCCAGCTTGCCGTTCTGTTCGGTTTCGGTAAACCGCATCACCGTCCAGGACTTGGCGCTGAGATCGGCGGGGTTGTCATATACCCCGACGCAGTGGCCGACTTCATCGCGGATATCGTTCCACTCTGAGCATGCCACCTGACAGGCCTTACAGCCTATACAGGTGGAAACGTCGATCAGCTTCGCGACCTCGGCTTTGTAATCACGGGCCTGAGGCGGCGGCGTGATGGAGTTTGTTGCGGACCGTTTGATGATGTCCTGCGTTTCCATAGACATATGTTCGCCCCCCTTACGCCTTCTCGATGTTAACTAAAAACGCTTTGTATTCCGGCGTTTGCGAGTTTGCATCACCGACATTCGGCGTCAGGGTGTTGGCGATAAAGCCTTTACGCGCGACTCCTTCAAAGCCCCAGTGGATCGGGATCCCTACGGTTTCAACCTTCTGACCGTTGACGTTCAGGGTTTGCAGACGACGGGTGACCACCGCAACTGCGCGAATAAATCCACGCTTGCTGCTGACTTTCACGTAGTCGCCGTTGCCGATACCTTTTGCTGACGCCAGCGTTTCGCTGATTTCCACAAACTGCTCTGGCTGGGCAATCGCATTTAACAGTGCGTGTTTGGTCCAGGTGTGGAAATGCTCGGTCAGACGATAGGTGGTTCCGACGTATGGGAAGTCCTGCTTCGTCCCCATACGCAAGGCATCCGCTTCGTACAGACGCGCTGCCGGGTTGGAGATCACGTTCGGGTGCAGCGGGTTCGTACCCAGCGGCGTTTCCATCGGCTCGTAGTGTTCCGGGAACGGCCCTTCCGCCAGCTTATCGATAGCAAACAGACGCCCCAGCCCTTCCGGCTGCATGATAAACGGATTGGTGCCACTACCCGGTGCGGCGTTGTTGAAGTCAGGGATATCGTTTCCGGTCCACTTAGTACCGTTCCACTGGATCAACATCCGTTTCGGATCCCACGGTTTACCCTGCGGGTCTGCCGAAGCGCGGTTGTACAGTACTCGACGGTTCAGTGGCCATGCCCATGCCCAACCCAGCGTATTACCCAGACCTGATGGGTCGGCGTTATCGCGGTTAGCCATCTGGTTGCCCTGCTCGGTCCAGCTACCGGTATAAATCCAGCAGGAGGATGACGTTGTACCGTCGTCACGCAGGAGCGCAAAGCTGTTGAGCAACTGACCTTTTTTCGCCACCAGCACGCCATTCGCATCATAGAGATCTTCCAGCGCATAGCCGTTGTTCTCTTTGGCCACTTCCTCGGAATGCGGTTCGTCCGGTACCTTATAGTTCCAGCTCATTTTCAGCACAGGCTCTACAGCTTTACCGCCTTCGGTGCGATACATGTCGCGCAGACGATGGTAAATACCGGCCAGAATTTCGCCGTCATTACGCGCTTCACCTGGTGCATCCTGACCTTTCCAGTGCCACTGCAGCCAACGGCCAGAGTTAGCAATCGAGCCGTCTTCTTCTGCAAAGCAGGTGGATGGCAGACGGAAAACTTCAGTCTGAATCGACGCCGGATCGACATCGTTGGATTCGCCGTGGTTTTGCCAGAATGTGGACGTTTCTGTGACCAGCGGATCAATAACCACCAGATACTTCAGTTTGCTGAGGCTCTGTACTACTTTGTTTTTGTCCGGGAAGGACGCAACCGGGTTAAAGCCCTGACAGATGTAGCCGGTAACTTTCCCGCTATCCATCATGTTGAAATATTTGATGACGTCGTAGGACTGATCCCACTTCGGCAGCCATTCAAAGCCCCAGTCGTTTTCTTTCTGTGCCGCATCGCCGTAGAAAGATTTCATCAAACTGACGAAGAACTTCGGATAGTTGCCCCAGTAGTTCACCTGGGAGGCCAGCGTCGCTTTGGGTGTATTGGCGGCCAGATAGGTTTGCAGATCAGTCTGCTTTTCTGACGGCAGCGTCAGATAACCGGGCAGGCTGGTTGATAACAGACCCAAGTCGGTTAAGCCCTGAATGTTGGAGTGACCGCGTAATGCGTTTACGCCGCCACCGGCCATCCCCATGTTACCGAGCAGCAACTGGATCATCGCCATGGTGCGGATGTTCTGCGCCCCAACGGTATGTTGTGTCCAGCCCAGCGCGTACAGGAAGGTCGTGGTACGATCGGCAGCACTGGTGGAGGCCAGAACTTCACACACTTTCAGGAAGTCGGCTTTCGGCGTACCGCAGATGTTTTCCACCACATCCGGCGTATAACGGGAAACGTGCTGTTTGAGCAGGTTCCACACGCAACGGGGATGGCTTAAGGTTTCATCGCGTTTTGCGTAGCCATTTTCATCGAACTGGTAGTTCCAGGACGACTTATCATATTGACGTTTTTTGGCGTCGTAACCGCTGAACAAACCGTCTTCAAAAGCAAAATCATCCCGCACCAGCAGGCTGGCGTTGGTGTAGTGCTTAACGTATTCAGCATTGATTTTGTTATTTTCAATCAGATACAGCAATACGCCGGAAAGGAACGTAATGTCCGTGCCGGAGCGAATCGGCGCATAGATATCCGCCACCGACGCTGTACGTGTAAAACGGGGATCGACAACAATCAGCGTAGCATCATTGTTGTTTTTAGCTTCCATCGCCCAGCGGAATCCCACCGGATGTGCTTCAGCGGCGTTACCGCCCATCACCATTACGACGTTAGCATTTTTGATATCAACCCAGTGGTTGGTCATCGCACCGCGACCAAATGTTGGAGCAAGACTTGCTACCGTTGGTCCGTGTCAGACGCGTGCCTGGTTGTCTACCGCCAGCATGCCGAGTGAGCGCACGAATTTTTGCGTCAGCATGCCGGTTTCATTACTCGCCGCAGATGCACACAGCATCCCGGTTGAAAGCCAGCGGTTTACCGTCACGCCCTGCTCATTCTTCTCAATAAAGTTGGCGTCACGGTCTGCTTTCATCAGTTTTGCGATGCGGGAGAAAGCTTCATCCCA
The DNA here is from genome assembly GCF_003818115.1 of Citrobacter youngae. Taxonomy (GTDB): domain Bacteria; phylum Pseudomonadota; class Gammaproteobacteria; order Enterobacterales; family Enterobacteriaceae; genus Citrobacter; species Citrobacter youngae. The sequence goes on from NZ_RPOI01000031.1 coordinate 65,191, forward strand.
ACTGATGCGTTGCCATTTGTCGGAACCGGGAGCGCGATATTCCGGGTAGCGTAAACGGCTTTCGCTGTGCACGTAATCCAGCAATCCTGCGCCCTTAGGACAAAGTGCCCCACGGCTCACCGGATGATCC
>NZ_RPOI01000032.1 GCF_003818115.1 Citrobacter youngae
TTCTTACATCCCGGAACCAGAGCGTGCGATTGACAAGCCGTTCCTGCTGCCTATCGAAGACGTATTCTCCATCTCCGGTCGTGGTACCGTTGTTACCGGTCGTGTAGAGCGCGGTATCATCAAAGTTGGTGAAGAAGTTGAAATCGTTGGTATCAAAGAGACTGCCAAGTCTACCTGTACTGGCGTTGAAATGTTCCGCAAACTGCTGGACGAAGGCCGTGCTGGTGAGAACGTTGGTGTTCTGCTGCGTGGTATCAAACGTGAAGAAATCGAACGTGGTCAGGTACTGGCTAAGCCGGGCTCTATCAAGCCGCACACCAAGTTCGAATCTGAAGTGTACATTCTGTCCAAAGACGAAGGCGGCCGTCATACTCCGTTCTTCAAAGGCTACCGTCCGCAGTTCTACTTCCGTACTACTGACGTGACTGGTACCATCGAACTGCCGGAAGGCGTAGAGATGGTAATGCCGGGCGACAACATCAAAATGGTTGTTACCCTGATCCACCCGATCGCGATGGACGACGGTCTGCGTTTCGCAATCCGTGAAGGCGGCCGTACTGTAGGTGCGGGCGTTGTTGCTAAAGTAATGAGCTAATTATTGATTAATTAGCTTTGAGCTTAAAAAGGGCGCTTCGGCGCCCTTTTTGCTGCCTGCAATTTAGTAGCTGTCATATTTATTCGCATTTTTTATTCATTCTCCCGCCGCGGAAATAGCGTTGTGCTATTGTAATCATAACTATTCTCATTTACACTTTGCGCAGAAATTGAACGGGAGCGATCATGTACGTTTGTTTGTGTAATGCGATAAGTGATAAAAAAATTCGTCAGGCTGTTCGCCAGTTTCATCCTCAGTCCTTTCAGCAATTACGTAAGTTTATTCCTGTTGGAAATCAGTGCGGTAAGTGCATTCGTGCTGCGCGTGAAGTCATGCAGGATGAATTAACTCAAATGCCAGAATTTAAAGAGATCGCCTAAGTCACACTCTTTTTTTTGACATCCCTGTAGCCCCATCTACGCTCTAAGAGTGGAAGCGGAGGGACTATAAAATGAAAGGTGATGTTAAAATCATAAATTATCTCAATAAACTATTGGGAAATGAGCTTGTCGCAATCAACCAGTATTTTCTCCATGCCCGTATGTTTAAAAACTGGGGACTGACTCGCCTCAATGATGTTGAGTACCATGAATCAATAGATGAGATGAAACACGCTGATAAATATATTGAGCGTATTTTATTCTTAGAAGGTCTCCCAAACTTACAAGATCTAGGTAAGTTGGGGATTGGTGAAGATGTTGAAGAGATGCTGCAATCCGATCTTCGACTCGAGCTTGATGGTGCGAAAGATTTACGCGAAGCCATTGCTTACGCCGATAGCGTTCATGACTATGTTAGTCGGGATATGATGATTGAGATCCTGACCGAAGAAGAAGGGCATATCGATTGGCTCGAAACGGAGTTGGATCTGATTGGAAAACTTGGATTGCAAAACTATCTGCAATCGCAAATTAAGGTCAGCGACTAACCGCCCTGTATCAGATTTAGCCAGCCAACAACAAAACCCGCAGCCGCCAGATATGGCCCAAAAGGCAGCGGGTTTTTTAGTTTCTTTTTTCCATGCGTTATAAATGCTACACCTGTCATGCAGCAAGCCAGCCCGGCGGCAAGTAAGATCAACAGAGGTAATGAGTCCCATCGATGCCACGCGCCAAGTGCGGCGAGAAATTTTACGTCTCCATAGCCTAATCCTTCTTGATGCCATGCCAGGCGGTATCCCCAATAGAACAGAGAAAATACACCATACCCTGCAATGGCTCCCCAAAGTGCATCGGACAACTGTGTGGGGTTGCAACATTGATGAAAAAGAAGACCACTCCAGAGAAGAGGGCAGGTGAATTTGTCGGGCAATAGGCCAGTACGCAAATCCTGAACCCCAAGCAGTCCGGATAGAGAGATATAAATCAGCAAAAAGGGAAGTTCAGTATTCATGTCTCAATCCGGTGCGAGAAAGAGCTAACTATCAGGCAAGTAGCGCTAACTGCACAACGCCCGAATATCCATTTTGCTGACGTCTTTCCAGGGAATTTGCGCCGCGTAAAAGCGTATACAATCAGAGTGGAATAGCACTCGCATCTGCGTAAGAGTGATTAATTTCTACGCGGCACTTGCTTAAGACTGAGATTTACGTATAATGCGCGGGCTTGTCTAATATTGACAGCGGTTCGATATGAGCCACCGGTAATGCGAAAGCAATACCAGACAATGTTCCCAATCGGGGAACTCTGTAAGAACGGTTACACTCTCCCATCAATCGTAATGGGTTTGAGGAGTAACTATTTCGTCTATAAAATAATTGGAGCTCTGGTCTCATGCAGAACCAAAGAATCCGTATCCGTTTGAAAGCGTTTGATCATCGTCTGATCGATCAATCAACCGCGGAAATCGTCGAGACTGCCAAGCGTACTGGTGCGCAGGTTCGTGGTCCGATCCCGCTGCCGACCCGCAAAGAGCGTTTCACCGTTCTGATCTCCCCGCACGTCAACAAAGACGCGCGTGATCAGTACGAGATCCGTACTCACAAGCGTCTGGTTGACATCGTTGAGCCAACTGAAAAAACCGTTGATGCTCTGATGCGTCTGGACCTGGCTGCCGGTGTAGACGTGCAGATCAGCCTGGGTTAATCAGGTCATCGAGCGATTGAGAGGTTGATACAATGATTGGTTTAGTCGGTAAAAAAGTGGGTATGACCCGCATCTTCACTGAAGATGGCGTATCTATCCCAGTAACCGTTATCGAAGTTGAAGCAAACCGCGTTACTCAGGTTAAAGATCTGGCTAACGATGGCTATCGCGCTGTTCAGGTTACCACCGGTGCTAAAAAAGCTAACCGCGTAACTAAGCCGGAAGCTGGCCACTTTGCTAAAGCTGGCGTAGAAGCTGGCCGCGGCCTGTGGGAGTTCCGTCTGGCAGATGGTGAAGAATACACCGTTGGTCAGAACATTAGCGTTGAACTGTTTGCTGACGTTAAAAAAGTTGACGTAACCGGTACCTCTAAAGGTAAAGGTTTCGCTGGTACCGTTAAGCGCTGGAACTTCCGTACCCAGGACGCTACTCACGGTAACTCCTTGTCTCACCGCGTTCCGGGTTCTATCGGTCAGAACCAGACTCCGGGCAAAGTGTTCAAAGGCAAGAAAATGGCAGGTCAGCTGGGCAACGAACGTGTAACCGTTCAGAGCCTGGACGTAGTACGTGTTGACGCTGAGCGCAACCTGCTGCTGGTTAAAGGTGGTGTTCCGGGTGCGACCGGTTGCGACCTGATCGTTAAACCAGCTGTGAAGGCGTAAGGGGATAGCAATGGAATTAGTATTGAAAGACGCGCAGAGCGCGCTGACTGTTTCCGAAACTACCTTCGGTCGTGATTTCAACGAAGCGCTGGTTCACCAGGTTGTTGTTGCTTATGCAGCTGGTGCTCGTCAGGGTACTCGTGCTCAGAAGACTCGTGCTGAAGTAACTGGTTCAGGCAAAAAGCCGTGGCGCCAGAAAGGTACCGGCCGTGCGCGTTCAGGTTCTATCAAGAGCCCGATCTGGCGTTCAGGTGGCGTGACCTTCGCTGCTCGTCCACAGGACCACAGTCAAAAAGTTAACAAAAAGATGTACCGCGGCGCGCTGAAAAGCATTCTGTCCGAACTGGTACGTCAGGATCGTCTGATCGTTGTCGAATCATTCTCTGTAGAAGCGCCTAAAACTAAGCTGCTGGCACAGAAACTGAAAGACATGGCTCTGGAAGATGTGCTGATCATCACCGGTGAGCTGGACGAAAACCTGTTCCTGGCTGCGCGCAACCTGCACAAGGTTGACGTACGCGATGCAACTGGTATCGACCCGGTTAGCCTGATCGCCTTCGACAAAGTCGTAATGACTGCTGATGCTGTTAAGCAAGTTGAGGAGATGCTGGCATGATTCGTGAAGAACGTCTGCTGAAAGTGCTGCGCGCACCGCACGTTTCTGAAAAAGCGTCTACTGCGATGGAAAAAACTAACACCATCGTTCTCAAAGTTGCTAAAGACGCGACCAAAGCAGAAATCAAAGCTGCTGTGCAGAAACTGTTTGAAGTCGAAGTCGAAGTCGTTAACACCCTGGTAGTTAAAGGGAAAGTTAAACGTCACGGACAGCGTATCGGTCGTCGTAGCGACTGGAAAAAAGCTTACGTCACCCTGAAGGAAGGCCAGAATCTGGACTTCGTCGGCGGCGCTGAGTAAGTCGGAGGAGTAATACAATGGCAGTTGTTAAATGTAAACCGACATCTCCGGGTCGTCGCCACGTTGTTAAAGTGGTCAACCCAGAGCTGCACAAGGGCAAACCTTTTGCTCCGCTGGTTGAAAAAAACAGCAAATCCGGTGGTCGTAACAACAATGGCCGCATCACCACTCGTCACATCGGTGGTGGTCACAAGCAGGCTTATCGTATTGTTGACTTCAAACGCAACAAAGACGGTATCCCGGCAGTTGTTGAACGTCTTGAGTACGATCCGAACCGCTCCGCGAACATCGCGCTGGTTCTGTACAAAGACGGTGAACGCCGTTACATCCTGGCCCCTAAAGGCCTGAAAGCTGGCGACCAGATTCAGTCTGGCGTTGATGCTGCAATCAAAGCAGGTAACACCCTGCCGATGCGCAATATCCCGGTTGGTTCTACCGTTCATAACGTAGAAATGAAACCAGGTAAAGGCGGTCAGCTGGCACGTTCCGCTGGTACTTACGTTCAGATCGTTGCTCGTGATGGTGCTTATGTCACCCTGCGTCTGCGTTCTGGTGAAATGCGTAAAGTCGAAGCAGACTGCCGTGCAACTCTGGGCGAAGTTGGCAATGCTGAGCATATGCTGCGCGTTCTGGGTAAAGCAGGTGCTGCACGCTGGCGTGGTGTTCGTCCTACCGTTCGCGGTACTGCGATGAACCCAGTCGACCACCCACATGGTGGTGGTGAAGGTCGTAACTTTGGTAAGCACCCGGTAACTCCGTGGGGCGTTCAGACCAAAGGTAAGAAGACCCGCAGCAACAAGCGTACTGATAAATTCATCGTACGTCGCCGTAGCAAATAATTTTAGAGGATAAGCCATGCCACGTTCTCTCAAGAAAGGTCCTTTTATTGACCTGCACTTGCTGAAGAAGGTAGAGAAAGCGGTGGAAAGCGGAGACAAGAAGCCCCTGCGCACTTGGTCCCGTCGTTCAACGATCTTTCCTAACATGATCGGTTTGACCATCGCTGTCCATAATGGTCGTCAGCACGTTCCGGTATTTGTTTCCGACGAAATGGTCGGTCACAAACTGGGTGAATTCGCACCGACTCGTACTTATCGCGGCCACGCTGCTGATAAAAAAGCGAAGAAGAAATAAGGTAGGAGGAAGAGATGGAAACTTTAGCTCAACATCGCCATGCTCGTTCTTCTGCTCAGAAGGTTCGCCTTGTTGCAGACCTGATTCGCGGTAAGAAAGTGTCGCAGGCCCTTGATATTCTGACCTACACCAATAAGAAAGCGGCTGTACTGGTTAAGAAAGTCCTGGAATCTGCCATTGCTAACGCTGAACACAACGATGGCGCTGACATTGACGATCTGAAAGTTACGAAAATTTTCGTAGACGAAGGCCCGAGCATGAAGCGCATTATGCCGCGTGCAAAAGGTCGTGCAGATCGCATCCTGAAGCGCACCAGCCACATTACTGTGGTTGTGTCCGATCGCTGAGACTCTGGAGACTAGCAATGGGTCAGAAAGTACATCCTAATGGTATTCGCCTGGGTATTGTAAAACCATGGAACTCAACCTGGTTTGCGAACACCAAAGAATTCGCTGACAACCTGGACAGCGATTTTAAAGTACGTCAGTACCTGACTAAGGAACTGGCTAAAGCGTCTGTATCTCGTATCGTTATCGAGCGTCCGGCTAAGAGCATCCGTGTGACCATTCACACCGCTCGCCCGGGTATCGTTATCGGTAAGAAAGGCGAAGACGTAGAAAAACTGCGCAAAGTCGTAGCGGATATTGCTGGCGTTCCTGCTCAGATCAATATCGCCGAAGTGCGTAAGCCTGAACTGGACGCAAAATTGGTTGCTGACAGCATCACTTCTCAGCTGGAACGTCGCGTTATGTTCCGTCGTGCTATGAAGCGTGCTGTACAGAACGCAATGCGTCTGGGCGCTAAAGGTATCAAAGTTGAAGTTAGCGGCCGTCTGGGCGGCGCGGAAATCGCACGTACCGAATGGTACCGCGAAGGTCGCGTACCGCTGCACACTCTGCGTGCTGACATCGACTACAACACCTCTGAAGCGCACACCACTTACGGTGTAATCGGCGTTAAAGTGTGGATCTTCAAAGGCGAGATCCTGGGTGGTATGGCTGCTGTTGAACAACCGGAAAAACCGGCTGCGCAACCTAAAAAGCAGCAGCGTAAAGGCCGTAAATAAGGAGCGTCGCTGATGTTACAACCAAAGCGTACAAAATTCCGTAAAATGCACAAAGGCCGTAACCGCGGTCTGGCTGCTGGCGCGGATGTTAGCTTCGGCAGCTTCGGTCTGAAAGCTGTTGGCCGTGGTCGTCTGACTGCCCGTCAGATCGAAGCAGCACGTCGTGCTATGACCCGTGCAGTTAAGCGTCAAGGTAAGATCTGGATCCGTGTATTCCCGGACAAACCGATCACTGAAAAGCCGCTGGCAGTGCGTATGGGTAAAGGTAAAGGTAACGTGGAGTATTGGGTTGCCTTGATTCAGCCGGGTAAAGTCCTGTATGAAATGGACGGCGTACCGGAAGAGCTGGCCCGTGAAGCATTCAAGCTGGCAGCAGCGAAACTGCCGATTAAAACCACCTTTGTAACTAAGACGGTGATGTAATGAAAGCAAAAGAGCTGCGTGAGAAGAGTGTTGAAGAGCTGAACACCGAGCTGCTGAATCTGCTGCGTGAGCAGTTCAACCTGCGTATGCAGGCTGCAAGTGGCCAGCTGCAACAGTCTCACCTGTTGAAGCAAGTGCGTCGTGATGTCGCACGCGTTAAGACTTTACTGACTGAGAAGGCGGGTGCGTAATGACCGATAAAATCCGTACTCTGCAAGGTCGCGTTGTTAGCGATAAAATGGAGAAATCCATTGTTGTTGCTATCGAACGTTTTGTGAAACACCCGATCTACGGTAAATTCATTAAGCGTACGACCAAACTGCACGTACATGACGAGAACAACGAATGCGGTACTGGTGACGTGGTTGAAATCCGCGAATGCCGTCCGCTGTCCAAGACCAAGTCCTGGACGCTGGTTCGCGTTGTAGAGAAAGCCGTTCTGTAATACAGTAGGCATTCTCAACGAATAAACGGCTCAGCGATGAGCCGTTTATTTTTTCTACCCATATCGTTGAAGCGGTGTTATAATGCCGCGCCCCCGATATGGGGCTTTTTTAACGACCTGATTTTCGGGTCTCAGTAGTAGTTGACATTAGCGGAGCACTAAAATGATCCAAGAACAGACTATGCTGAACGTCGCCGACAACTCCGGTGCACGTCGCGTAATGTGTATCAAGGTTCTGGGTGGCTCGCACCGTCGCTACGCAGGCGTCGGCGATATCATCAAGATCACCATCAAGGAAGCAATTCCGCGTGGTAACGTCAAAAAAGGTGATGTGCTGAAGGCGGTAGTGGTGCGCACCAAGAAGGGTGTTCGTCGCCCGGACGGTTCTGTCATTCGCTTCGATGGAAATGCATGCGTTATTTTAAACAATAACAGCGAGCAACCTATCGGTACGCGTATTTTTGGGCCGGTAACTCGTGAACTTCGTAACGAGAAGTTCATGAAAATTATCTCTCTGGCACCAGAAGTACTCTAAGGAGCGAATCATGGCAGCGAAGATCCGTCGTGATGACGAAGTTATCGTGTTAACCGGTAAAGATAAAGGTAAACGCGGTAAAGTTAAGAATGTCCTGTCTTCCGGCAAGGTCATTGTTGAAGGTATCAACCTGGTTAAGAAACATCAGAAGCCGGTTCCGGCCCTGAACCAACCAGGCGGCATCGTAGAGAAAGAAGCAGCTATTCAGATCTCTAACCTTGCTATCTTCAACGCGGCAACCGGCAAGGCTGACCGTGTAGGCTTTAGATTCGAAGACGGCAAAAAAGTCCGTTTCTTTAAATCTAACAGCGAAACTATCAAGTAATTTGGAGTAGTACGATGGCGAAACTGCATGATTACTACAAAGACGAAGTAGTCGCTAAACTCATGACTGAGTTTAACTACAATTCTGTCATGCAAGTCCCTCGGGTCGAGAAGATCACCCTGAACATGGGTGTTGGTGAAGCGATCGCTGACAAGAAACTGCTGGATAACGCAGCAGCTGACCTGACAGCAATCTCCGGTCAAAAACCGCTGATCACCAAAGCACGCAAATCTGTTGCAGGCTTCAAAATCCGTCAGGGCTATCCGATCGGCTGTAAAGTAACTCTGCGTGGCGAACGCATGTGGGAGTTCTTTGAGCGCCTGATCACTATTGCTGTTCCACGTATCCGTGACTTCCGTGGCTTGTCCGCTAAGTCTTTCGACGGTCGTGGTAACTACAGCATGGGTGTCCGTGAGCAGATCATCTTCCCAGAAATCGACTACGATAAAGTCGACCGCGTGCGTGGTTTGGATATTACCATTACCACTACTGCGAAATCTGACGAAGAAGGCCGTGCTCTGCTGGCTGCCTTTGACTTCCCGTTCCGCAAGTAAGGTAGGGTTACTGAATGGCTAAGCAATCAATGAAAGCACGCGAAGTAAAGCGCGTAGCTTTAGCTGATAAGTACTTCGCAAAACGCGCTGAACTGAAAGCTATTATCTCTGATGTGAACGCGACCGACGAAGATCGTTGGAACGCAGTTCTCAAGCTGCAGTCTCTGCCGCGTGATTCCAGCCCGTCCCGTCAGCGTAACCGCTGCCGTCAAACAGGTCGTCCGCATGGCTATGTGGGCAAGTTCGGGTTGAGCCGTATCAAACTGCGTGAAGCCGCCATGCGCGGTGAAGTACCAGGCTTGAAAAAGGCTAGCTGGTAATTACCAATTGAATCACGGGAGTAAAGACAGATGAGCATGCAAGATCCGATCGCGGATATGCTGACCCGTATCCGTAACGGTCAGGCCGCGAATAAAGCTGCGGTCACCATGCCTTCCTCCAAGCTGAAAGTGGCAATTGCCAACGTGCTGAAGGAAGAAGGTTTTATTGAAGATTTTAAAGTTGAAGGCGACACCAAGCCGGAACTGGAACTTACTCTCAAGTATTTCCAGGGTAAAGCTGTTGTAGAAAGCATTCAGCGTGTCAGTCGCCCAGGTCTGCGCATTTATAAGCGTAAAGACGAGCTGCCGAAAGTTATGGCTGGCATGGGTATCGCAGTTGTTTCTACCTCTAAAGGTGTTATGACTGATCGTGCAGCGCGCCAGGCTGGTCTTGGTGGCGAAATTATCTGCTACGTAGCCTAATCGGAGGAAAAAATGTCTCGTGTTGCTAAAGCACCGGTCGTTATTCCTGCCGGCGTTGATGTAAAAATCAACGGTCAGGTTATTACGATCAAAGGTAAAAACGGCGAGCTGACTCGTACTCTCAACGATGCTGTTGCAGTAAATCATGCAGATAATGCACTGACCTTCGGTCCGCGTGATGGTTACGCAGATGGATGGGCTCAGGCTGGTACCGCGCGTGCCCTGCTGAACTCAATGGTTGTCGGTGTTACCGAAGGCTTCACTAAGAAGCTTCAGCTGGTTGGTGTAGGTTATCGTGCAGCGGTTAAAGGGAATGTAGTAAACCTGGCTTTAGGTTTCTCTCACCCAGTTGACCATCAGCTGCCTGCGGGAATCACTGCAGAATGTCCGACTCAGACTGAGATCGTGCTGAAAGGCGCTGATAAACAGCTGATCGGTCAGGTTGCAGCAGATCTGCGCGCCTACCGTCGTCCTGAGCCTTATAAAGGCAAGGGTGTTCGTTACGCCGACGAAGTCGTGCGTACCAAAGAGGCTAAGAAGAAGTAAGGTAACACTATGGATAAGAAATCTGCTCGTATCCGTCGTGCGACCCGCGCACGCCGCAAGCTCCAGGAGCTGGGTGCAACTCGCCTGGTGGTACATCGTACCCCGCGTCATATTTACGCACAGGTAATTGCACCGAACGGTTCTGAAGTTCTGGTAGCTGCTTCTACTGTAGAAAAAGCTATCGCTGAACAATTGAAGTACACCGGTAACAAAGACGCTGCTGCAGCTGTAGGTAAAGCTGTTGCTGAACGCGCTCTGGAAAAAGGCATCAAAGATGTATCCTTTGACCGTTCCGGGTTCCAATATCATGGTCGTGTCCAGGCACTGGCAGATGCTGCCCGTGAAGCTGGCCTTCAGTTCTAAGGTAGAGGTGTAAGATGGCTCACATCGAAAAACAAGCTGGCGAACTGCAGGAAAAGCTGATCGCGGTTAACCGCGTATCTAAAACCGTTAAAGGTGGTCGTATTTTCTCCTTCACAGCTCTGACTGTAGTTGGTGATGGTAACGGTCGCGTTGGTTTTGGTTACGGTAAAGCGCGTGAAGTTCCAGCAGCGATCCAGAAAGCGATGGAAAAAGCCCGTCGCAATATGATTAACGTCGCGCTGAACCACGGCACCCTGCAGCACCCGGTTAAGGGTACTCACACGGGTTCTCGTGTATTCATGCAGCCGGCTTCCGAAGGTACCGGTATCATCGCCGGTGGTGCAATGCGCGCCGTTCTGGAAGTCGCTGGAGTTCGTAACGTTCTGGCTAAAGCGTATGGTTCCACTAACCCGATTAACGTGGTTCGTGCAACTATCGATGGTCTGGAAAATATGAAATCTCCGGAAATGGTCGCTGCCAAGCGTGGTAAATCCGTTGAAGAAATTCTGGGGAAATAAACCATGGCAAAGACTATTAAAATTACTCAAACCCGCAGTGCAATCGGTCGTCTGCCGAAACACAAGGCAACGCTGCTTGGCCTGGGTCTGCGTCGTATTGGTCACACCGTAGAGCGCGAGGATACTCCTGCTGTTCGTGGTATGGTCAACGCGGTTTCCTTCATGGTTAAAGTTGAGGAGTAAGAGATGCGTTTAAATACTCTGTCTCCGGCCGAAGGCTCTAAAAAAGCGGCTCGCCGCCTGGGTCGTGGTATCGGTTCTGGCCTCGGTAAAACCGGTGGTCGTGGTCACAAAGGTCAGAAGTCTCGTTCTGGCGGTGGCGTACGTCGCGGTTTCGAGGGTGGTCAGATGCCTCTGTACCGTCGTCTGCCGAAATTCGGCTTCACTTCACGTAAAGCAGCGATTACAGCCGAAGTTCGTCTGTCTGACCTGGCTAAAGTTGAAGGCGGTGTTGTAGACCTGAACACGCTGAAAGCAGCCAACATTATCGGTATCCAGATCGAGTTCGCGAAAGTGATCCTGGCTGGTGAAGTCACTACTCCGGTAACTGTTCGTGGCCTGCGTGTTACTAAAGGCGCTCGTGCTGCTATCGAAGCTGCTGGCGGTAAAATCGAGGAATAAGTAGCAGATGGCTAAACAACCGGGATTAGATTTTCAAAGTGCCAAAGGTGGCTTAGGCGAGCTGAAACGCAGACTGCTGTTTGTAATCGGCGCGCTGATTGTGTTCCGTATTGGCTCTTTCATTCCGATCCCTGGTATTGATGCCGCTGTACTTGCCAAACTGCTTGAGCAACAGCGAGGCACCATCATTGAAATGTTTAACATGTTCTCTGGTGGTGCACTCAGCCGTGCTTCTATCTTTGCTCTGGGGATCATGCCGTATATTTCGGCGTCGATCATTATCCAGCTGCTGACGGTGGTTCATCCAACGCTGGCAGAAATTAAGAAAGAAGGGGAGTCTGGTCGTCGTAAGATCAGCCAGTACACCCGTTACGGTACTCTGGTGCTGGCTATATTCCAGTCGATCGGTATTGCTACCGGTCTGCCGAATATGCCTGGTATGCAGGGCCTGGTGATGAACCCAGGCTTTGCATTCTATTTCACCGCTGTTGTAAGTCTGGTTACAGGGACGATGTTCCTGATGTGGTTGGGTGAACAGATTACTGAACGTGGTATCGGCAACGGTATCTCAATCATTATCTTCGCCGGTATTGTCGCGGGACTCCCGCCAGCCATTGCCCATACTATCGAGCAAGCGCGTCAAGGCGACCTGCACTTCCTCGTGTTGCTGTTGGTTGCAGTATTAGTATTCGCAGTGACGTTCTTTGTTGTATTTGTTGAGCGTGGTCAACGCCGCATTGTGGTAAACTACGCGAAACGTCAGCAAGGTCGTCGTGTCTATGCTGCACAGAGCACACATTTACCGCTGAAAGTGAATATGGCGGGGGTAATCCCGGCAATCTTCGCTTCCAGTATTATTCTGTTCCCGGCGACCATCGCGTCATGGTTCGGGGGCGGGACTGGTTGGAACTGGCTGACAACAATTTCGCTGTATTTGCAGCCTGGGCAACCGCTTTATGTGTTACTCTATGCGTCTGCAATCATATTCTTCTGTTTCTTCTACACGGCGTTGGTTTTCAACCCGCGTGAAACAGCAGATAACCTGAAGAAGTCCGGTGCATTTGTACCAGGAATTCGTCCGGGAGAGCAAACGGCGAAGTATATCGATAAAGTAATGACCCGCCTGACTCTGGTTGGTGCGCTCTACATTACCTTTATCTGCCTGATCCCGGAGTTCATGCGTGATGCAATGAAAGTACCGTTCTACTTCGGTGGGACCTCACTGCTCATCGTTGTTGTCGTGATTATGGACTTTATGGCTCAAGTGCAAACTCTGATGATGTCAAGTCAGTACGAGTCTGCATTGAAGAAGGCGAATCTGAAAGGCTACGGCCGTTAACAGTCGCCCGAGAAGTTACGGAGAGTAAAAATGAAAGTTCGTGCTTCCGTCAAGAAATTATGCCGTAACTGCAAAATCGTTAAGCGTGATGGTGTCATCCGTGTGATTTGCAGTGCCGAGCCGAAGCATAAACAGCGCCAAGGCTGATTTATTCGCATATTTTTCTTGCAAAGTTGGGTTGAGCTGGCTAGATTAGCCAGCCAATCTTTTGTATGTCTGTGCGTTTCCATTTGAGTATCCTGAAAACGGGCTTTTCAGCATGGTGCGTACATATTAAATAGTAGGAGTGCATAGTGGCCCGTATAGCAGGCATTAACATTCCTGATCAGAAACATGCTGTGATCGCATTAACTTCGATCTACGGCGTCGGCAAGACCCGTTCTAAAGCCATTCTGGCTGCCGCGGGTATCGCTGAAGATGTTAAGATCAGTGAGCTGTCTGAAGAACAAATCGACACGCTGCGTGACGAAGTTGCCAAATTTGTCGTTGAAGGTGATCTGCGCCGTGAAGTTAGCATGAGCATCAAGCGCCTTATGGATCTTGGTTGCTATCGCGGTTTGCGTCATCGTCGTGGTCTCCCGGTTCGCGGTCAGCGTACCAAGACCAACGCACGTACCCGTAAGGGTCCGCGCAAACCGATCAAGAAATAATCGGGGTGATTGAATAATGGCAAAGGCACCAATTCGTGCACGTAAACGTGTAAGAAAACAAGTCTCTGACGGCGTGGCTCATATCCATGCTTCTTTTAACAACACCATCGTTACCATTACTGATCGTCAGGGTAACGCACTGGGTTGGGCAACAGCCGGTGGTTCCGGTTTCCGTGGTTCTCGCAAATCCACTCCGTTTGCAGCTCAGGTTGCAGCAGAGCGTTGCGCTGAAGCCGTAAAAGAATACGGTATCAAGAATCTGGAAGTTATGGTCAAAGGACCGGGTCCAGGTCGCGAATCTACTGTTCGTGCTCTGAACGCCGCTGGTTTCCGCATCACTAATATTACTGATGTGACTCCGATCCCTCATAACGGTTGTCGTCCGCCGAAAAAACGTCGCGTATAACGCTGTCGTTTCTAGGATTGTTGGAGAAAGAAAATGGCAAGATATTTGGGTCCTAAGCTCAAGCTGAGCCGTCGTGAGGGCACTGACTTATTCCTTAAGTCTGGCGTTCGCGCGATCGATACCAAGTGTAAAATTGAACAAGCTCCTGGCCAGCACGGTGCGCGTAAACCGCGTCTGTCTGACTATGGTGTGCAGTTGCGTGAAAAGCAAAAAGTTCGCCGTATCTACGGTGTGCTGGAGCGTCAGTTCCGTAACTACTACAAAGAAGCAGCGCGTCTGAAAGGCAACACCGGTGAAAACCTGTTGGGTCTGCTGGAAGGTCGTCTGGACAACGTTGTATACCGTATGGGCTTCGGTGCCACTCGTGCAGAAGCACGTCAGCTGGTCAGCCATAAAGCAATTATGGTAAACGGTCGTGTTGTTAACATCGCTTCTTATCAGGTTAGTCCGAATGACGTTGTTAGCATTCGTGAGAAAGCGAAGAAGCAGTCTCGCGTGAAAGCCGCTCTGGAGCTGGCTGAGCAGCGTGAAAAGCCAACCTGGCTGGAAGTTGATGCTGGCAAGATGGAAGGTACGTTCAAGCGTAAGCCGGAGCGTTCTGATCTGTCTGCGGACATTAACGAACACCTGATCGTCGAGCTTTACTCCAAGTAAAGCTTAGTACCAAAGAGAGGACACAATGCAGGGTTCTGTGACAGAGTTTCTAAAACCGCGCCTGGTAGATATCGAGCAAGTGAGTTCGACGCACGCCAAGGTGACCCTTGAGCCTTTAGAGCGTGGCTTTGGCCATACTTTGGGTAACGCACTGCGCCGTATTCTGCTCTCATCGATGCCGGGTTGCGCGGTGACCGAGGTTGAGATTGATGGTGTACTACATGAGTACAGCACCAAAGAAGGCGTTCAGGAAGATATCCTGGAAATCCTGCTCAACCTGAAAGGGCTGGCGGTGAGAGTTCAGGGTAAAGATGACGTTATTCTTACCTTGAATAAATCTGGCATTGGCCCTGTGACTGCAGCCGACATTACCCATGATGGGGATGTCGAAATCGTCAAGCCACAGCACGTGATCTGCCACCTGACCGATGAGAATGCATCTATTAGCATGCGTATCAAAGTTCAGCGCGGTCGTGGTTATGTGCCGGCTTCTACCCGAATTCATTCGGAAGAAGATGAGCGCCCAATCGGCCGTCTGCTGGTCGACGCATGCTACAGCCCTGTAGAGCGTATTGCCTACAATGTTGAAGCAGCGCGTGTAGAACAGCGTACCGACCTGGACAAGCTGGTCATCGAAATGGAAACCAACGGCACAATCGATCCTGAAGAGGCGATTCGTCGTGCGGCGACCATTCTGGCTGAACAACTGGAAGCTTTCGTTGATTTACGTGATGTACGTCAGCCGGAAGTTAAAGAAGAGAAACCAGAATTCGATCCGATCCTGCTGCGCCCTGTTGACGATCTGGAATTGACTGTCCGCTCTGCTAACTGCCTCAAAGCAGAAGCTATCCACTATATCGGTGATCTGGTACAGCGTACTGAGGTTGAGCTTCTTAAGACGCCTAACCTTGGTAAAAAATCTCTTACCGAGATTAAAGACGTGCTGGCTTCCCGTGGACTGTCTCTGGGCATGCGCCTGGAAAACTGGCCACCGGCAAGCATCGCTGACGAGTAACCGGATCACAGGTTAAGGTTTTACTGAGAAGGATAAGGTCATGCGCCATCGTAAGAGTGGTCGTCAACTGAACCGCAACAGCAGCCATCGCCAGGCTATGTTCCGCAATATGGCAGGTTCACTGGTTCGTCATGAAATCATCAAGACGACTCTGCCGAAAGCGAAAGAGCTGCGTCGCGTAGTTGAGCCGCTGATTACTCTTGCCAAGACTGATAGCGTAGCTAATCGTCGTCTGGCATTCGCCCGCACTCGTGATAACGAGATCGTGGCAAAACTGTTTAACGAACTGGGCCCGCGTTTCGCGAGCCGCGCCGGTGGTTACACTCGCATTCTGAAGTGTGGTTTCCGTGCAGGCGACAACGCGCCGATGGCATACATCGAGCTGGTTGATCGTTCAGAGAAAACAGAAGCTGCTGCAGAGTAATCTGTAGTAACGTAAAAAAACCCGCCTCGGCGGGTTTTTTTATATCCGTCATATCCCCACTTATCTACAATATCTGTACTCTTTTTGTTCATCCCCTGGAGTGTTGTATGTGGTTACTGGACCAGTGGGCAGAGCGCCATATTATTGATGCACAATCTAAAGGTGAGTTTGATGATTTACCGGGAACGGGCGAACCGCTGACTCTTGACGATGACTCCCATGTCCCGCCTGAACTCCGAGCCGGATACCGTTTATTAAAAAATGCAGGTTGCCTCCCTCCTGAGCTCGAGCAACGCAGAGAAGCAATACAGCTGCTTGAAATACTCGCGGGGATCCGCAAAGATGATCCAAGTTATCCGGAGGTGAGCCGAAGACTGTCGCTGCTGGAACTTAAACTTCGGCAGGCTGGACTCAGCACCGAGTTTTTGCGCGGTGACTACGCAGATAAGCTGCTAAAAAAGATCAACGATGAATAGCGGAGAGAGCATGTACCGAATTGGTGAAATAGCGAAACTGGCTGACGTGACGCCAGATACTATCCGCTACTATGAAAAGCAGCAGATGATGGAGCATGAAGTGCGTACTGAAGGCGGATTTCGCCTCTATACAGAAAGCGATCTTCAGCGCCTGAAGTTTATTCGTTATGCCCGCCAGCTTGGTTTCACTCTGGAGTCGATCCGCGAATTGCTTTCGATCCGTGTTGATCCCGAACACCATACCTGTCAGGAATCAAAAGGGATCGTCCAGGAAAGACTGCAAGAAGTCGAAGCACGTATTGCCGAACTTCAGACGATGCAGCGGTCTCTGCAGCGATTGAATGATGCATGCTGCGGCAAGGCACATAGCAGCGTGTACTGCTCTATTCTTGAAGCTCTTGAGCAAGGCGCCAGTGGAACAATATCAGGCTGTTGATTTCTTGAACTGCCGGGTCTACACTCGCGGCGTAAATTACTACAAACTGGAGATATTATGAGTCGTTATCAGCACACCAAAGGGCAGATAAAAGACAACGCCATTGAGGCGCTTCTGCATGACCCACTGTTCAGACAGCGCGTTGAGAAGAATAAAAAAGGTAAAGGTAGTTATCTGCGTAAAGGTAAACATGGCAATCGGGGTAACTGGGAGGCCAGTGGCAAGAAAGTGAATCACTTTTTTACCACTGGCCTTCTGGTTTCAGTGAGTGCTTAAGAACGGTTATTTTGTTCTTTCAGCAGGTCACGAATTTCACTCAGCAATACTTCTTCTTTCGAGGGAGCTGGCGGTGCAGCCGGCTCTTCCGCTTTTTTACGATTCAGTTTGTTGATCAGTTTGATTGCCATAAAGATAGCAAACGCCACAATAATGAAATCAAATACGTTCTGAATAAATACACCGTAATGCATAACGACAGCCGGGATGTCTCCCTGCGCATCGCGTAATGTCAAAGCAAACTGTTTAAAATCGATCCCACCAATTAACAACCCCAGTGGCGGCATGATGATATCGGCAACCAGCGATGAAACAATCTTACCGAATGCCGCACCAATAATGACACCCACTGCCAAATCGACAACATTCCCGCGCATCGCGAATTCGCGAAACTCTTTAATAATGCTCATTTTATTCTCCCTATGCAGCTGACGTTTATAAGTTTAACAAATGTTTAGGCAATTTCCATTTATGTATTGCCGAAAGGAAAATTTATTAGACCATGAAATATAAAGGGAAATAAAAAGGGCGCTGTATTCGCGCCCAAATTATTACAGGAAGAAAGGACTTGGCTGGAATAGTCGCTCGACGTCAGTAATAAACTTTTTGTCTGTCAGGAACATGATAACGTGATCACCCTGCTCAATACGCAGGTTGTCATTGGCTATCATCACGTCGTTACCTCGCACTACCGCACCAATAATGGTACCGGGTGGAAGTTTAATTTCATCAATTGAGCGTCCCACAACCCGAGATGTTGTTTCATCCCCGTGTGCGACGGCTTCAATGGCTTCCGCGACGCCACGGCGTAGTGAAGAAACGCCGACAATGTCAGCTTTACGTACGTGACTGAGCAGCGCGGAGATGGTCGCCTGCTGTGGTGAAATAGCAATATCGATCACGCTACCTTGCACCAGATCGACGTATGCTCTGCGTTGGATTAACACCATCACTTTCTTGGCACCCATCCGTTTGGCAAGCATCGCCGACATGATATTCGCTTCATCATCGTTGGTCACTGCGATAAACAGATCAACTTGATCAATATGTTCTTCAGCCAGCAGCTCTTGATCCGAGGCATCACCGAAAAAGACGATCGTATTTTGCAATTTCTCCGCAAGCTCGGATGCCCGTTGCTGATTGCGCTCGATCAGTTTGACGCTGTAATCTTTTTCCAGACGTCGGGCCAGACCAGCACCGATATTACCGCCACCCACTAACATAATACGCTTGTAGGGTTTTTCCAGACGCTGCAGTTCACTCATTACGGCGCGAATATGCTGTGATGCCGCAATAAAGAACACTTCATCACCCGCTTCAACGATCGTAGAACCTTGTGGACGGATTGGTCGATCATGACGGAAAATCGCCGCAACGCGGGTATCGATGTGTGGCATATGTTCACGCATTGTCGACAGTGCATTGCCGATCAATGGTCCGCCGTAATAGGCTTTTACTACTGCCAGACTGACTTTACCTTCGGCAAAATTGACTACCTGTAATGCACCCGGATATTCAATCAGTCGATAAATGCTATCGATAACCAGTTGCTCCGGCGCAATCAGGTGATCGATAGGTACCGCATCGGATTGGAATAGCTTGTCCGCATCACGAACATAATCCGGTGAACGAATACGGGCGATGCGATTAGGCGTATTAAACAGTGAATAAGCTACCTGGCAGGCAACCATATTTGTTTCATCTGAGCTGGTTACGGCAACCAGCATATCGGCATCGTCGGCCCCAGCTTCACGCAGTACGCGAGGATGTGAACCGTGCCCTTGCACGACGCGGAGATCAAACTTGTCCTGCAGGCTGCGCAGGCGTTCACCATTGGTATCGACTACCGTGATATCGTTGTTTTCTCCGACCAGGTTTTCAGCCAGCGTACCGCCAACTTGCCCTGCGCCCAGAATGATAATTTTCATCAGTCGCGACCCGTTATCTCATCACTTTTTGATTAGCTTAGCGTAAAAGAAGCCATCGCCATCTTCCGCACCTGGTAAATTCTGACGTCCGGGTTTTTCCGGCGTACCGGTTTCGCTTAATACCGCATCCGGCGTGCGTGCCAGGAAGGCGGTAATTTGCTGCTGGTTTTCTTCTGGCAGGATAGAGCACGTTGCATAAACCAGCGTGCCGCCAGGTTTAAGATGTAACCAGGTTGCATTCAGGATCTCGGCCTGCAATTGGGCAAGTTCGGCAATATCCCGGTCGCGGCGCAGCCATTTGATATCCGGATGGCGACGAATCACCCCGGTGGCAGAACACGGAGCATCCAGCAAAATACGGTCAAACTGTTGTTCGCCACACCATTGTTGTGGATATCGACCATCACCCTGTTTTACGGTTGCATTCATGCCGAGGCGTTTCAGATTGTCGTAAACGCGCGATAAGCGTTTCTCATCGACATCGACGGCCATCACGTTAGCTTGCGGAGCAACTTCCAGAATGTGCGTCGTTTTACCGCCCGGCGCGCAGCACAGGTCGAGGATCTGTTCACCGTTCTCCGGCAACAGATAAGTTACACATCCTTGAGCTGAAGCATCCTGGACGGTTACCCAGCCTTCATCAAAGCCTGGGAGGGCGTGTACAGGAGCCGGCGTTTCCAGACGCACTGCATCCGGATAATCCGGATGTGGGAAGCCGGTTAATCCTGCTTCGCTAAGCAGGTCCAGCCAGGCGTCGCGCGTATGGTGGTTACGATTGACACGCAGCCACATCGGTGGTCGCTGATTATTGGCTTCAAGAATAGCTTCCCACTGCTGTGGATAGGCATTTTTGATACGCTTAACCAGCCATGAAGGGTGTAAAAAACGCAGTTCGCTTTGCGCAAATTCGGTGAGCAACTCTTCCTGGCGGCGCTGAAACTGGCGTAATACACCGTTAATTAGCCCTTTCAACTGAGGTCGTTTGATAATGACTGCACCTTCGACGGTTTCAGCAAGCGCAGCATGTGGTGGAATACGGGTATGCAGTAGCTGGTAGAAGCCCACCATGATCAGATAGTGAACGGTGCGCTGTTTGCCCGTCATTGGACGTTCCATCAGCTGCTGGATCATCCACTCCAGTTGGGAGAGCGTGCGTAATACGCCGAAGCAAAGTTCCTGCAACAGCGCCTTATCTTTGTCGGCTACTTTTTGCTGCATGGCGGGCAGTACGTTACTCAACGATTGGCCCTTTTCGACAACCTGTTCGACAGCCTGGGCCGCCATACTGCGTAAATTAAGATGTTTTTTCATAAGCGCAAAAATAAAAATGCCCGGAGGCTCCGGGCTTTAAAAGAGATGAACCGTCAGATCAGACGATTCCCGGGCACAAACCACTCCCGACGCGAATTGAGCAGATCCTGTGCGCTCATCGCTTTCTTACCGGCAGGCTGTAAAGCGATGAGATTCAGGATGCCGTCGCCTGTTGCGACCTGGATGCCCTGCTTTGTCGCCTCGAGGATGGTGCCTGGTGCAGACTGTGTGTTCACAGCAATAACAGAAGCTTGCCAGACTTTCACCGGCTGACCGTCGATTTCTAGCCAGCTCATTGGCCACGGATTAAAGGCACGAATGCAACGTTCCAACTGAGCAGCAGAAAGCGACCAGTCGATACGTGCCTCTTCTTTGCTGAGTTTTTCTGCATGTGTCACCAGAGATTCATCTTGTACCACTGGTTTTATGGTGCCAGCAGCCAGCTGTTTTAGCGTTTCAATCAGCCCCTGAGGCCCCAAATCTGCCAGTTTATCGTATAACGAACCGCTGGTATCTTCCGCCGTAATCGGGCAAGACAGCTTAAGCAGCATATCTCCGGTGTCGAGGCCAACATCCATCTGCATGATGGTTACACCTGTTTCGGTGTCGCCTGCCCACAATGAACGCTGGATCGGTGCGGCCCCACGCCAGCGTGGAAGCAGAGAACCATGAACGTTGATGCAACCCAGACGCGGCATGTCCAGTACGGCTTTTGGCAGAATCAGGCCATATGCCACCACCACCATTACATCAGCGTGCAGATCAGAAACCAGTTGTTGGTTTTCCTGGGGACGAAGAGATACAGGTTGGAAAACGGGTATCCCTTTTTCTTCCGCCAGCACTTTTACCGGGCTGGGCATCAGCTTTTTACCACGTCCCGCAGGGCGGTCCGGTTGGGTAAACACCCCAACGACGTTATGTCCAGAAGACAACAGCGCGTCGAGATGACGCGCTGCAAAGTCAGGTGTACCCGCAAAAATAATACGTAGTGAGTCTGACACGTTGATTCTTGTCCTTAAGCTCGGGCGTTCAGGCGGTCGAGTTTTTCAACTTTCTGACGAATACGTTGTTGCTTCAACGGAGACAGATAATCGATAAACAGTTTACCGACCAGGTGATCCATTTCATGTTGGATGCAGATAGCCAACAGGCCATCGGCCTCCAGTTCAAAAGGCTTACCGTCGCGATCGAGCGCACGAATTTTTACTTTTTCAGCGCGCGGTACTAATGCACGTTGTTCAGGAATAGACAGGCAGCCTTCTTCAATGCCCGTTTCACCGTCTTTTTCCAGCAACTCTGGGTTAATGAGTACCAGACGCTCGTCACGGTTTTCAGAGACATCAATAACAATGATGCGCTGATGAATATCGACCTGTGTTGCGGCCAGACCGATACCTTCTTCGGCGTACATCGTTTCGAACATATCATCAACGATACGCTGAATTTCTGCATTCACTTCTTCAACCGGCTTTGCGACTTTGCGAAGACGCTCGTCCGGAATATGTAACACTTGCAAAACTGACATAGTTATCCAGAGTTGTGTTCAGGAATTGGAAAGATTATTACCTCTATTCTAGACAAAACCCGCTCTGATTGACAGCATCAGTGACCAATCGCAAAGATTGCCAGGACTGCTTGTGGCAGGGGAACAGGGATGACCCATATTGAGATTTGGTTACGTTTAGCACAAGTGAATGAACTGTATGGTGATGAGATGGTGCGCACTGCTCGCTGGCTTATCGCTCAACCGAGTATTAACAATACGGTACTTCGGCATGCAGGGTTCACTCCTCGCCAGGTCGAACGTTTTCTGGCCTTTTCTGAACAGTCACTGGAAAAAACGCTGCGTTGGCTTGAGTTACCCCATCATCATCTGGTTTTTGCCGACAGCAAGTATTTTCCGCCGCAACTGCGTGCTATTGAGGATTACCCTGGCGTACTTTTCATTGCTGGCCGCCCTGAGTGTCTTCACTCATTTCAAGTTGCTGTTGTCGGCAGTCGGCAGTACTCCTGGTATGGCGAACGATGGGCGCGGTTGTTCTGCGAAAAGCTTTCAGCATGTGGTGTGACGATCACTAGCGGACTGGCTAAAGGGATTGACGGTGTGGCGCATACTGCAGCGATAAACACACACGGGGCCAGTATTGCGGTACTGGGAAATGGTTTGGAAACTATATATCCACGGCGACATGTTCGTCTTGCCGAAAGTTTGATAGAGGCCGGAGGTGCTCTGGTGTCCGAGTTTCCTTTGGATATGCTCCCTTTACCGCGTAATTTTCCCCGACGAAATCGCATTATTAGTGGTCTAAGTAAGGGAGTACTGGTTGTTGAAGCGGCACAGCGTAGTGGCTCATTAGTCACTGCACGCTGTGCGCTGGAACAAGGACGGGAGGTTTTTGCTTTGCCTGGACCGATAGGGAGTTCGGGAAGTGAAGGTCCCCATTGGCTCATTCAGCAGGGAGCCATGCTTGTGACGGCACCAGAGGAAATACTGGAAAGTTTGCAATATGGGCTGCAATGGCTGCCAGATGAGCCTGAAAAATCAATTTATTCGCCGGATCACGAAGAGGTGGCATTGCCATTTTCAGAGCTCCTGGCTAACGTAGGAGATGAGGTAACACCTGTTGACGTCGTCGCTGAACGTGCCGGCCAACCTGTGCCAGAGGTAGTGGCTCAACTGCTCGAACTGGAGTTAGCAGGATGGATCGCAGCTGTACCCGGCGGCTATGTCCGATTGAGGAGGGCAAGCCATGTTCGACGTACTAATGTATTTGTTTGAGACATATATCCATAACGAAGCTGAGCTGCGTGTGGATCAGGACAAACTGGAACGGGATCTTACCGACGCTGGTTTTGATCGTGAAGACATCTACAACGCGTTACTGTGGCTGGAAAAGCTTGCTGATTATCAGGACGGCCTTGCAGAACCTATGCAGCTTGCATCAGATCCCCTTTCTGTACGTATTTATACTGCAGAAGAGTGCGATCGGCTGGATGCGAGCTGTCGGGGGTTCCTGCTATTCCTGGAGCAGATTCAGGTGCTAAACCTCGAAACGCGAGAAATGGTGATAGAGCGCGTACTTGCGCTGGATACGGCTGAGTTTGATCTGGAAGACCTGAAGTGGGTGATCCTGATGGTTCTGTTCAACATTCCAGGCTGCGAAAATGCCTATCAGCAAATGGAAGAATTACTCTTTGAAGTGAATGAAGGTATGCTGCATTAATCAATCTTCATTCAGTATGAGTTGTTATGGCTAAATCAGCACTGTTTACGGTGCGTAAAAACGAGCCCTGCCCACAATGTGGGGCTGAACTGGTTATTCGTTCCGGGAAACACGGCCCGTTTCTTGGTTGCTCACACTATCCAGAATGCGATTATGTCCGTCCGCTGAAATCATCTGCGGACGGACATATAGTCAAAGTTCTGGAGGGTAAATTCTGCCCTGCATGTGGCGCTGAACTGGTGCTGAGGCAGGGACGATTCGGTATGTTTATTGGGTGCAGTGATTACCCTGCCTGCGATCACACTGAGCTTATCGATAAGCCTGATGAAACCGCAGTAGTGTGCCCCCAATGCCAGACGGGCCACTTGGTTCAGCGGCGTTCACGTTATGGCAAAACCTTCTACTCCTGCGATCGCTATCCGGAGTGTCAGTTTGTCATTAACTTCAAACCGTTAGCGGGAGAGTGTCCAGAGTGCCACTATCCGCTACTCATCGAAAAGAAAACCGCGCAGGGTGCGAAGCATTTCTGTGCCAGTAAACAATGTGGAAAGCCGATCCCGGCGGAATAAAAAGTGAATAAAAACCTGCCTACGGACCCCATCGCTGCCGCGATAGAGGTTCTGCAACAAGAAAATGTCATCGCTTATCCAACAGAAGCCGTTTTTGGTGTCGGTTGCAATCCTGACAGCGAAACGGCGGTAATGCGTCTGTTGGAACTCAAACAACGTCCAATTGATAAAGGTTTGATTTTGATTGCAGCAAGCTTTGATCAACTCAAACCGTATATTGATGACAGTATGCTCACCGATGCTCAACGTGAAGCAGTTTTCGCTCGCTGGCCTGGCCCTGTCACTTTCGTTTTCCCGGCTCCTGCGACAACGCCGCGTTGGCTAACCGGTCGTTTTGATTCGCTCGCCGTGCGCGTCACGGATCACCCGCTGGTGGTTGCATTGTGCCAGGCTTATGGCAAGCCATTAGTTTCTACCAGTGCCAATCTGAGTGGACTGGCACCCTGCAGAACGGTAGAGGAAGTACGAGCGCAGTTCGGGGAAGATTTTCCAGTGGTTGAAGGTAATACCGGCGGACGTTTGAATCCCTCGGAAATCAGAGATGCTTTGACGGGTGAACAGTTTCGACAGGGGTAATATGAAAGAAGCCTATGCTGTTTTTGGTAATCCGGTAGCACACAGCAAATCGCCTTTTATTCATCAGCAATTTGCAGAGCAGCTGAAGATTGATCACTCTTATGGTCGGGTGTTGGCGCCGATCAATAACTTTGTGAATACGCTCAATGCCTTTTTTGCTGATGGGGGGAAAGGGGCTAATGTTACCGTTCCTTTTAAAGAAGAGGCTTTTGCGCGTGCTGATGAACTAACAGAGCGGGCATCGCTGGCTGGGGCGGTCAATACTCTAAAACGGCTGGAGGATGGGCGTTTACTGGGTGATAACACCGATGGTATCGGCCTGCTTAGCGATCTTGAGCGTTTGTCTTTCATTCATCCCGGGTCTCGTATCCTGTTGATTGGGGCTGGTGGAGCGTCCCGTGGCGTGTTGCTGCCTCTCCTGTCTATGGATTGCGCGGTGACTATTGTTAATCGCACCGCCTCACGTGCTGAAGAATTGGCGCAGATCTTCTCCCATACCGGCAGCGTTCAGGCGGTAGGAATGGATGAGCTGGATAATTACACCTTCGATCTGATCATCAACGCAACGTCCAGTGGTATTAGCGGTGATGTTCCAGCCATTCCTGCATCGCTTATTCATTCTTCGGTTTATTGCTACGACATGTTCTATCAAAAGGGGAATACTCCGTTCCTTTCCTGGTGCGTATCGCATGGTGCAAAACATTGTGCTGATGGTTTGGGAATGCTGGTGGGGCAAGCGGCACATGCTGTTTTGCTCTGGCATGGTGTACTACCGGAGATTGAGCTTGTGATTAAAACACTGCAACAGGAACTTTCTGCATGAATCAGGCGATTCAATTCCCTGATAGGGAAGAGTGGGTGGCGGATATTAATTCCGTCGTCTTCCCGGCGATGGTTCATGGTATGCAGCTAAAATGTGCCATAAAAGGAGAGACGCTGGCGCATCGCTTTGGCGGCGACACGCCTGAACAGTGGCTTGAAACTTTTCGCGAATATCGCTGGGATCTGGAAGAAGAGGCTGAAGCATTGATCCAGACCCAGCAGGAAGATTCTCAAGGTTGGGTCTGGTTATCCTGACCTAAATACTCATCTTTCCACTTCACGTAGTTGTCAGCAGAATACTGTAGGCCTGCTTTCTCTTCATCAGTTAGTGGGCGGATTTGTTTAACCGGGCTTCCCAGATACAGATATCCGCTTTCCAGGCGTTTGTTTTGTGGAACCAGGCTCCCAGCCCCAATCATAACGTCGTCTTCTACGACTACGCCATCCAGCAGAATCGATCCCATACCGACTAAAACGCGGTTGCCAATGATGCAACCGTGTAGCATGACTTTATGACCAACCGTAACGTCCTCACCCACGATCAGTGGATTACCCTGCGGATTAGACGTGGATTTATGCGTGACATGGAGAACGCTGCCGTCCTGGATGTTTGTACGGGCACCAATTTGTACATAGTTAACGTCGCCACGAATGGCAACCAGTGGCCAAATCCCGACATCATCAGCCAGACGAGCATCGCCAATGACAACACTACTACTATCGATCATGACGCGTTTGCCGATCTGTGGGAAAAGATCCTTATAAGGACGCAGTACATCAGACATGTTTACCTCAATGAAAATAGGGCGGTAATGAAGACTTTGGTTGGATTATTGAGACTGTGCAAGTGGTTTAGCTATCAAAAATCAGCCAAATTGCACAGGAATGTAGCGAAAGGAGTGAAAAACAAGCATTCGGCAAAAAAGATCCAAAAAACACTTGTGCTAAAAAATGGGATCCCTATAATGCGCCTCCATCGACACGGCGGATGTGAATCACTTCACGCAAACAGCCGGTTCGGTTGAAGAGAAAAACCTGAAAATGAGGGTTGACTCTGAAAGAGGAAAGCGTAATATACGCCACCTCGCGACAGAGCGCTAAAGCGCGTCGCAACTGCTCTTTAACAATTTATCAGACAATCTGTGTGGGCACTCGAAGATACGGATTCTTAACGTCGCAAGACGAAA
>NZ_RPOI01000033.1 GCF_003818115.1 Citrobacter youngae
GTTGAATGGCTGGTTCGATCCGCGCGCGATCCTTGTATTTATACTTAAGGGATAACTCTGGCGATAAAAAATGGCATCAAGCCTTGCGTACCAAGGCTTCGGGGCTTATTTGCGTTGTAGAAGGTTTTGGAAGTATTCTGTTGGGAGTGGTCGCCTTAAAAGCGACCCCCGCAACGACGGCCATCGTTCGGGGGTGTGACCACCTGCAGAAATTCGATTCGAAGCGACAACCAACAGGTGATACGGCAATGATAACACGTCAAATGAGCCATCGCCCAGCATGGGACGGTGTGCATGCAAAACCCTAAACTCCAGAACCTCACGGATTACTCCCCCTCAGACGCGCCCTGGGACGCTCACAAAAGCGTTTCTGACGACGTAGGTGGGATTTACCTTCTCGCAGCCGAATATGAGCGCTACGGGGCGCGTATGGCTTCCTGTGGCGGTTTACTGAGGTTTGGTTGGTCTACCCTCAAAGAAACTGGAGAAACTCGCCTTAGGCTACGTGAGGCGCATTTCTGTCGTGTCCGGCACTGTCCTGTCTGCCAGTGGAGGCGATCCCTGATGTGGCAAGCCCGTTTTTATCAGTCCCTGCCGCGTATTGTTGCGGATTATCCAGATGCACGCTGGATGTTCCTGACCCTCACAGTGCGAAACTGCGCGATCGGGGAATTGGGTGAGACACTTAACCGAATGAACATGGCCTTCCAGCGACTTAAGGATCGCAAAGAGTTTCGACCTGTTCAGGGCTGGATTCGCACCACGGAAGTTACACGTGGAAGTGACGGTAGTGCGCACCCGCACTTTCACACTCTGATGATGGTTCCTCCCTCAATGTTCACGCGAGATTACGTTAAACATGACCGCTGGGTAGAGCTTTGGCGAGAGTGTTTGCGTGTGAATTACGATCCGAATGTTGATGTTCGAGCAGTAAAACCCCGCAAGCCTAAGGACGGAGAATCATTGGCTTCTGCAACTGCGGAACTTGTACGGGGCGCAGTGGCTGAAACCCTGAAATATTCCACGAAGCCGGCTGACATGGTTGCTGATCCTGAATGGTTCCTCGAATTGACTAAGCAGACACATAAGCGCCGATTTGTGGCTACCGGTGGCGCACTCAAAGACATACTGAAACTCGATCAGGAAACTGATGCCGATATGGTAATCGGGGATGATATTCCCGAAGGCGATGATGATGGTTCACGCATTGCTTTTGAGTGGAAAACCGAATCCAAAAAGTACCGTCGCTCACCGTCAAAAGATAAAGCTGAATCAGACTGACAGGGTGTCGGGGCGCAGCCCTGACCACGACGTTTTTGAGAGGACGCCGCTTGTCGGCGGTACTCCAAAAACACATCTTGTCCTATTGGTTCTACTCCGATGCAGGATAGGGCTAACGCCGCAAAGTGACGTCACTCAATTACTGAGTTCGGTTTCCGAACTCAGTTGGGACAAGATGTGTTTTTGGTACACCGCCATCACGATGTCGGTGCCAAAAACGATTCGTCAGGGCTGCGCCCCGACACCCTGCCAACACCTCACGCAGTCAGATTAAAATCTGCCAGCGCTCGCTGTTTCCGAAATCGTCAAACTCTAAATCGTGGGGTCCCGCTGGCTTGCCAGTGGGTTCCGATTTAGTGATTGACGACATTGCTGATTGAAAAATTGGCTGAGGTGGTTGGATTCACGAAGTGAGGCCAACCACCTGGAAGACGGTTTTTAATTGTCTGGTACCGGATACAACCAGAACGAATGGAGTTGGTTCTGTCGTGATGCGAAAAAGTATGGGTTCGCAAATCACAGACTAAATAGATTTACCCAATTCCATTCGAGTGAGGTTGTTATGTTTTTTGAGGTTCTTAATCATGTTGATAGTGCGTTGAGCGTTGCTGTTTCGCTCCTGGCGTTGTGGCAGTGGCGGGTGGGCGTTGAATG
>NZ_RPOI01000034.1 GCF_003818115.1 Citrobacter youngae
AAACCAGGAAAAACCCATGTCGCGCTGCTGCGCCCAGTCCAGAATGGTGTTGGAAATCGCAGCCGACTGGGAAATAAATGCCAGCTTGCCGCGCTTGATGGGGACGGGGGAAAAGCTGGCGTTAAGCCCCTGCCAGGGCGCGAGAAGTCCCAGACTGTTGGGCCCCAGCAGACGTATGTTGTAGCGTGATGCACAGGCCAGCAGCTCCGCGTGTTGCGCCGTGGGAGCCGAGAGAATAATGCAGGTTTTGCAGCCTTTCTCGCCAAGTGCTTCGAGCAACGTCAGGTTGCGGCTGGCATTGGTGCACAACACGGCGAGATCGGGGCTAAAAGGCAGGCTGCTGATATTGGGCCACGCCAGTACGCCCAACACGGCTTTCCAGGCGGGGGTCACTGGTAAAACGGGGCCGTTGAACCCTCCTGCCAGCAGGTTACGCATCATCAGGTATCCTGCTCGATTGGGCTTCATTGACGCCCCAATCACGGCAATGGATTTCGGTCGCAGTAGCGCTTCCAGACCACGTTGACTCATATCGGCTTCCTTAATGACTCCAGTGACCGAATGATTTTAAACGCTTTCTGTTGAGTCTGCTGTGACGCTTCCCTGATGTTGAGTTTTTCCTGCCAGGTAGCGTGTTTTAAAGCGCGTGAAGTGCTCACCTAATCCTTCGGCTGCCTGCGTATCACCTGCCAGATCCAGTAAAGCAATTGCCACTTCGGCAGTGCAATATTGCCCCTCGGCATGGACTTCGCGCAGATGGTAAGCGGAGAGGCGTGATAAATCGACGGAGATCACCGGCAGGTTATCAAGGTACGGGCTTTTGCGGAACATTTTGCGTGCTTCTGGCCAGGTGCCATCAAGCATAATGAATAGCGGTGGTTTACCGGCTGGTGGTGTGAAAATGACCTCACGCCCCTCGTCGGCATAAGATGCCGGGAATACGACCATCGGCTGATAATCCGGATTTTTCACCAGTTCAAGCAGCGCCTGCGGTGGCTCGGTGCGTGACCACTGAAAAGCCGTTGTTTCGGGCAGGATATCGGCAATTAAACGCCCGGTATTGCTGGGCTTCATCGGTTCGGTATCAAACATCACCAGGCAAAAACAGCTTTTCGCCTGAGCTGGCGTCAGCGTTTCACACAGGCACAGTTTCAGCGGCAGCAGGCAGCGCTGACAGCGACGGATGCGATTACCTCGGGCAAGAAAAGGGCGCGTGGCGCGCGCAAGACGCTCGGCACGTAACTGGAGAACGGCGTTATTGGTCATCGGGAAGCACGTTGAAAAATGCTATTGTCTCAGAGGACAAAACGGGGCACAAGATGTGCCCCGCAGAGTTTATAATGATTCGTTAAGCCAGCTATCAAACGGAGCCTTAGGTACGGCACCATTAAGCATGTCGACGATTTCACCTTTTCTGAAGATCATGATGGTCGGGATGCTGCGGATACCGAAGCGGGCGCTGAGCTCACGTTCGGCTTCCGTATTCACTTTAACAAAACGTACTTTACCGCTACGTTCTTCCGCGACATCTTCAAAAATCGGAGCGAAGTTGCGGCATGGACCACACCAGGGGGCCCAAAAATCAACCACCACCGGGAGATCGTCTTTTAACAGTTTATCCAGTGTTTCACCGGTCGCATTGATCACCTCCCCATCAAACAGGTCGTGACCACAGCGTCCGCATTTAGCCGCTTCCTGGACACGATCGTCGGGGATGCGGTTGATAGCCTGGCAGCTGGTACAAACGGTATTCATAACTAACCTCTGGATGAGTGGAGTGGACTTCACGGCAGTAACGCCAGTATGTTTCTATTATGTTACATATTATCGGGGAGTCTGTTCTAAACAACAATGCGTTTTATTCAATGAGTACAATAGTCCTTAGCTTTTAAATGAAATAATGGCTAACGACGTGCACATCGGGTAATCTGCGCGCTTCGCGCAGAGCAGGTGGAGAAAAACATGAGCGACGAACTGAAGAACAAAAACGGCAAGGTCAAAGTGATGTACGTCCGCAGTGACGATGACTCGGATAAACGCACCCAAAATCCACGTACTGGTAAAGGCGGCGGTCGCCCCGGTACTTCCCGAGCCGAAGGCGGTCGTCGCCCTGCCCGTGATGACAGAAAGGGTCCGAACAGCGAACGAGGCCGTGAACGTGGTCGTGACCGCGATGTTGAACGCGATCGTAAACGTGAGGATTCGCCATGGCGTACCGTGTCCCGCGCCCCGAGTGATGACGCAGCGGAAAAAGCCGATCACGGCGGTATCAGCGGCAAAAGCTTTATCGATCCGGAAGTATTACGTCGCCAGCGCGCGGAAGAAACTCGCGTTTACGGTGAGAATGCCTGTCAGGCTCTGTTCCAGAGTCGTCCGGACGCTATCGTCCGCGCCTGGTTTGTTCAGAGCGTCACCCCGCGCTTTAAAGAAGCATTACGCTGGATGGCGGCAAACCGCAAAGCCTACCACGTGGTTGACGAAGCCGAACTGGCGAAGGCCTCTGGCACTGAACACCACGGTGGTGTCTGTTTCCTGATTAAAAAACGTAACGGTACCACCGTTAAGCAGTGGGTTGGTCAGGCGGGCGCGCAGGATTGCGTACTGGCGCTGGAAGATATCGCCAACCCGCATAACCTGGGCGGTATGATGCGTAGCTGCGCACACTTCGGTGTGAAAGGCGTGGTGGTGCAGGATGCGGCGCTGCTGGAATCGGGTGCGGCTATCCGTACCGCTGAAGGGGGGGCTGAGCACGTTCAGCCGATTACCGGTGACAGTATTGTCGACGTGCTGGACGATTTCCGTAACGCGGGTTACACGATAGTGATGACCTCAAGCGTGAAAGGTAAACCGCTGTTTACGACCACGCTGCCGGAAAAAATGGTGCTGGTATTAGGGCGTGAGCGTGAAGCTCTGCCGGAAGCGGCATGCTCAGCCGACGATTTGTGCGTGGCGATTGACGGTACCGGCAATGTAGAAACGCTTAACGTTTCTGTTGCGACCGGCGTGCTACTCGCGGAGTGGTGGCGTCAGAACAAAGCCTGATAATAAAAATGCCAGCGAATCGCTGGCATTTTTTTACTCGCTTTCTGCGGGTAATATCGGCATCCAGTCAATCGGTTTTTCACCTCGTTGTTCCAGCCATTCATTAGCCAGTACAAAGTGATTGCAGCCAAAGAAACCGCGATGCGCAGAGAGCGGTGATGGGTGTGGCGCTTTCAACACATGGTGACGCTGCGCATCAATAATCGCGCCTTTCTTCTGAGCATGTGAACCCCAGAGCAGGAAAACCACACCTTCCCGATGTTGGTTAATCAGGCTGATGACTTTATCAGTAAACGTTTCCCATCCCAGACTGGCATGCGAATGCGCCTGACCCGCCCGAACGGTGAGAACGGTGTTGAGTAACAATACGCCCTGGCGTGCCCAGCTTTCCAGGTATCCATGTGTCGGACGGGTAAATCCCGGGATGGTGGCTTCCAGCTCTTTATACATGTTCAGTAGTGACGGCGGAGTGGCGATGCCAGGGCGTACAGAGAAGGCGAGACCGTGTGCCTGGCCTGGGCCGTGGTAGGGATCTTGCCCCAGAATGACAACTTTAACGTCGCCAAGCTCAGTAAAGCGAAACGCGTTAAACACATCTTTTTGCGGTGGATAGATTGTCATACCCGACTGACGCTCGCCGGCAACGGTATGCAGCGTGTTAACAAAGTAAGGCTGCTGTTTCTCTTCAGCCAGCACATCGTGCCAGGTTAATTCGGTGGCCATCTCGCTCTCCTGCGATTTTTTCAATCCCCATAGCTTAACTGCTTCTTTCAACGGCGCAAAATTCTGCACGTTTCTCAAAGCGCTACCTCTTAAAGATAGTTGAAAATTTATGTAAAAAGTTTAGCTGTGTATATGGCGTAAGTTGATGTAAAACAATAAAATCCACCTATCACCACTTTTCATGTGTGGTTTTTATTGATTTAAATCAAAGATTCAAGGGTGTGTGAGGGGTATATATACACTCAAGCAACAATGGTTTTACCAATTGGCCGGATGACGGCCAACCGAGATCAAATAATTTTGCCGGGGAGGCATCAAATGATTACAGGTATCCAGATTACTAAAGCTGCAAACGACGACCTGCTGAACTCTTTCTGGCTGCTGGACAGCGAAAAAGGCGAAGCACGCTGCATCGTTGCCAAAGCAGGTTTCAATGCTGATGAAGTCGTTGCTGTCAGCAAACTGGGCGAAATCGAATACCGTGAAGTACCGGTAGACGTACAGCCGGAAGTCCGCGTGGAAGGTGGTCAGCACCTGAACGTGAACGTTCTGCGTCGCGAAACGCTGGAAGATGCAGTTAAGCATCCGGAAAAATATCCGCAGCTGACCATCCGTGTTTCTGGTTATGCAGTGCGTTTCAACTCTCTGACCCCAGAACAGCAGCGCGACGTTATTGCTCGTACCTTTACTGAGAGCCTGTAAGGGTCACGGGGAATAACCCCGTTTAGCAAAGAATCAAAAAGCGGAAGATGCCAGTGTCTCTTCCGCTTTTTTGCATCCGTTAGTAAAAGATCCTCACCGCGCAATACACCAACAGCAGCGCCAGAATGATATTCAACTGCCGGCCGTAACGGCGAAAAACGCGCTGAAAAAGATGGCCCGCCAGCGCCCAGCAGGCATTTCCGAAGGTGCCGATCAGCGCCAACAGAATACTCACTCCAATCAACCAGTGCGCGTCCTGTGTATACGGCAATACAAATGTGGATAACGCGGTAATGCCGTACAAAATGATTTTGACGTTCACAAACTGCAAACCAAAACTCGCCCAAAAGCTAATCGGTTCCGCCTGCAGCCTATCGTTTGAGGCTGGGCTGGTGGCGATTTTCAGCGCCAGCCATAAAATGTAGGCTGCCCCTGCCCAACTCAGCCAATGAATAATAGCCGGATCCATGACCGCCAGCGAAAACGAGATCCCGGCGCACAGCAGCATGACGATTAAAAAGCCCAGACTCATTCCGGCCAGAACACGCGTGCTTTGACGTAAGCCATGTGATGTCGCCGCACTCAGCGCGAGGATATTATTCGGGCCGGGTGTTAGCGCAGTAATCAGTGTATAGGTCCAGAATGCACTTAAAAGCATGGGGGTCACTTGTTATCTCCTCTGTTTTGGTAGACAGTACCCGAGACAAAACATTTAAAAAAATGAATGTTTTTGCATTCTGAATTCGATATTTTCGATGGGTTGGTGCGAATGGATTTACGTCGGTTTATTACGTTAAAAACAGTGGTGGAAGAGGGCTCATTCCTTCGGGCTTCACAAAAGCTTTGCTGTACGCAATCAACCGTAACGTTTCATATTCAACAGCTTGAACAAGAACTCTCAGTACAGCTATTCGAAAAAATTGGCCGGCGGATGTGTCTCACCAGTGAGGGCAAACGGCTGATGCCGCATATACATGACCTGACGCGTGTGATGGCATCGATCCGACAGTCAGCACATCAGGATGCGCAGCCGAGCGGCGATCTCCGCGTCGCAACCGGAGAAACGTTACTGGCCTATAAAATGCCGCAGGTTTTACAGCGCTTTAAACAACGCGCTCCCAATGTTCGGTTGTCCCTACAGTCGCTCAATTGTTATGTCATTCGTGATGCCCTGCTGGACGATGAGGTTGATCTGGGGGTGTTTTATCGGGTTGGGAATGATGAGGCGCTTGAGATGCTGTCACTGGGTGAACAGTCACTGGCGCTGGTCGCCTCTCCGGCTCTTCAGGATGTTGATTTCACTCAGCATAATCAGCATATTCCCTGCAGTTTTATCATTAATGAACCGCAATGTATTTTTAGACAGCGTTTTGAAAGTCTGCTGCGTAAGCGGCAGATAACGCTGGAAAATACTATTGAGCTATGGAGTATCGAAAGCATCAAGCAGTGTGTCTCTGCGAATCTTGGTGTCAGTTTTTTACCGCGGTTTACCGTTGAGAAGGAATTACACTCAGGAGAATTAATCGAGTTGCCGTTCAGTGAAAAGCCTGAATTGATTACCGCATTGTGCGCACATCATGCCGGAAAAGTCGTTAGCCCGGCGATACGGGTTTTTATGGAATGTATTACAGAGAGCTTTGCTGCGCATGAAAAAATGCCGGGCTAAACGGCCCGGCATTCGGTTTACTCTTTGTCAGACTGCTGGGTAGCAGCTCCGCTCGGCTTACGACGTTTGCCGATATTTTTGGCGTCGCGGTGACGTTTTTTCACCCGCGGCTTCTCTTTCTCTTTCGCTTTTTTCTCGGCGCGCTTCGCCAGCACTTTCTTGGATGGCTTACCGTTGGATTTCTCACTTGGCGCGCGCGTGGTTGGACGCAGTTCGTCGATGACGCGTGCTTTCAGCGGCTCGTCAATATAGCGGCTCGCTTTGCCGAGCAGCAGGTGGTCATGCGCTTCAACCAAAGAGATTGCAGTACCTTTACGCCCGGCACGACCGGTACGACCAATGCGGTGCAGATAGGCATCGCCACTGCGCGGCATGTCGAAGTTAAACACGTGGCTGACGTCAGGAATATCGATCCCGCGAGCGGCAACGTCGGTGGCTACCAGCACGTTCACGCGACCATCGGTCAGGCGTTTGATCGCTTCGTTACGTTTGTTCTGCACCATCTCGCCTTCGAGATAGCAGTTATTAATGCCTGCCTGGCGCAGCCAGCCAGCCAGCTCGTGCACACGTTCGCGTTTGCGTACAAAGACAATTGAGCGGGTCGCTTCCGGCTGTTTTAAAAGATGGATCAGCAGGGCAGTTTTGTGCTCGATATCATCGGCACGGTAGTAAAACTGATGGATCTTCTTGCGTTCGCGGGTGGACGGATCTGCCGAGACTTCGACAGGATCTTCCAGCAGACGCTCGGCAAAATCTTTGATCGCATCGCCTTCCAGGGTGGCGGAGAACAGCATCGTTTGCTTACGCCAGCGGGTTTCACCGGCGATATGTTCGATGTCCTGGGCAAAGCCCATGTCCAGCATACGGTCTGCTTCATCGAGGATCAGCGTTTCAACTGCATGGCAGTCGAAGTTCTCTTCTTTAATGTATTGCAGCAGACGACCCGTGGTGGCGACCACGATGTCCTGGTTTTCGCTAAAGACTTCCATGTGGTTCATGTAAGCCACGCCGCCGGTAATGGTGGCAATATCCAGATGCGTATTTTTGGCCAATTCACGGGCGTGTTCGGCAACCTGCATCGCCAGTTCGCGCGTCGGTGTCAGGATTAAAATGCGCGGTGGACCTGATTTCTTGCGCGGGAAGTCGAGCAAGTGCTGCAACGCTGGCAGCAAATATGCCGCCGTTTTACCGGTGCCTGTCGGCGCAGAACCGAGTACATCACGGCCATCGAGCGCAGGCGGAATGGCGGCAGCCTGAATGGCGGTCGGGCGAGTGAAACCTTTTTCCTGGAGGGCTTCCAGCAGGCTTTCATCGAGTTCAAGTTCGGAAAAAGTCGTTACAGTCATGTTCTACCTCTGAGTGGGGCGCTGATTATAGACGTTACGGCTGCAATCTTCATCTGTTTGTATGGATATACCTTCTCAGGTATTGTTTTTATCCTATGTTATCGTTTTTTTTCCAGGAAGGTTGTTCTTCATGCCCCAGTCTACATCCGTACTTAGACGTAATGGATTTACTTTTAAGCAGTTTTTTGTGGCACACGATCGTTGTGCAATGAAAGTCGGAACGGACGGCATTTTATTGGGGGCCTGGGCCCCCGTTGCGGGCGTAAAGCGGATCCTGGATATTGGTACCGGGAGCGGCCTGCTGGCGCTGATGCTGGCCCAGCGCACTGATGAAAACGTCATCATTGACGCCGTGGAGCTTGATGTCGACGCCGCGCAGCAGGCGCAGGAGAACATCGCGCAATCTCCGTGGATGCATCGTGTGAACGTGCATACGGAAGATGCCCAGCAGTGGATACCGCGCCAGACCGTGCGTTTTGATTTGATCATCAGCAATCCTCCCTATTATGAACAGGGCGTGGAATGTGCTACGCCGCAGCGCGAGCAGGCACGCTACACCACCACGCTCGATCATCAGGCATTGCTTACGCTGGCGGCGGACAGCATTACGGAAGAAGGCTTTTTTTGTGTAGTGCTACCGGAGCAGATTGGTAACGCATTTACTCAGCAGGCACTTGGCATGGGCTGGCATCTGCGATTGCGCACAGATGTAGCAGAAACCGAGGCCCGTCTACCGCATCGGGTATTGCTGGCATTCTCCCCGCAGGCCGGGGAGTGCTTTAGCGACAGGTTGGTTATCCGTGGGCCAGACCAACGTTACTCTGAAGGTTATACGGCGCTGACCCAGGCATTCTATCTGTTTATGTGATGACTGAGCGGCGAGAGAATTGACGGGCCCGCCTCTGGAAGCTGTTCTGGATAATCCAGCGTGTAGTGCAGGCCCCGACTCTCTTTGCGCATCATCGCGCAGCGGACAATCAGCTCGGCAACCTGCACCAGATTGCGCAGCTCCAGTAGGTTGTTCGACACACGGAAATGGGCGTAATACTCGTCGATTTCCTGTTGCAGCATGGTGATACGGCGCAGGGCGCGCTCCAGACGTTTAGTGGTGCGCACGATGCCGACGTAATCCCACATAAACAGCCGCAGCTCATGCCAGTTATGCTGAATGACAACCAACTCATCCGGGTTTTCTACCCGGCTTTCATCCCAACCCGGGAGCGAGTTAACGCCGCGGGCATAAGGCATTCTGCGGTCAATATCTTCCGCCGCAGACCAGCCATACACCAGACACTCCAGCAGCGAGTTCGACGCCATGCGGTTGGCGCCATGCAGGCCGGTATAACTCACTTCGCCGATCGCATACAGCCCGTCGACATCTGTACGACCAAAGTCATCAACCATCACGCCGCCGCAGGTATAGTGCGCGGCAGGAACGATAGGGACCGGCTCTTTGGTCAGATCGATGCCCAGTCCCAGCAATTTTTCGTAAATCATCGGGAAATGCTGGCGAACAAACTCTTCGGGCTTATGGCTGATGTCGAGGAACATACAGTCAGCGCCGAGGCGCTTCATTTCGTGGTCGATGGCACGGGCGACAATATCACGTGGGGCCAGCTCGCCGCGCTTGTCAAAGTCGGGCATAAAGCGTGAGCCATCCGGGCGTTTCAGGTGTGCGCCTTCGCCGCGAAGCGCTTCAGTCAGCAGAAAATTGCGCGCCTGTGGATGATACAGCGCGGTTGGGTGAAATTGGTTAAATTCCAGATTGGCGACGCGGCATCCTGCGCGCCAGGCCATCGCAATACCGTCGCCCGAAGAAATATCCGGATTGGTGGTGTATTGATACACTTTAGAAGCGCCGCCAGTGGCCAACACTACCGACTTCGCATGGCAGGTCTCAACGGCTTCTTTATTACGATTCCAGATCCAGGCTCCGACAACCCGACGCGTCCCCGGTAGACCAACTTTATCTGAGATGATCAGGTCCACGGCGTTACTGCGCTCCAGTACCCGAATATTCGGATGACTTTGCGCCTGGCTGACCAATGTGGTTTCGACCTCTTTACCAGTGGCATCTGCCGCATGCAGGATTCGTCGATGGCTATGGCCGCCTTCTCGGGTCAGATGATAGCTCTCTTCGCCATTGGGTTGAACCTGAGTATCAAATAAGACGCCTTGATCAATTAGCCACTGGACACACGAGCGGGCGTTACTGGCTACAAACTCAACGGCATGACGATCGCAAAGACCGGCCCCTGCAATCAGCGTGTCTTCAACGTGGGAGTCAATGCTGTCGGTTTCATCGAAAACAGCGGCGATGCCACCCTGAGCATAAAATGTCGAGCCTTCACTAACTGGTCCTTTGCTCAGGACAATGACCTGATGTTTTTCAGCCAGGCGTAGCGCCAGTGAGAGTCCGGCAGCCCCGCTGCCAATGATCAGCACGTCACAGGATAATTCGGGAGTCGTATTCATGATTTTTGTTTAATTTACTAAACAGTGTTCGCTCACCATAGCACCATACTGCGCGATGCTGCACGTTTTATTTTCAACCGTGTTGCAATGGCTAAACACAGGGGAAGGGAATGTGGATGAGTGAAAGAGCAAAAATATTTTGTGAAGCAGGCCGTTAGCATCAGATTATGAGGTGAAATAAAGTGGCTGTTGGGTTACTCTGCTGGCGGTGAAATGGGCATTTCTATACAGATAGTGCGTTGATCGGGTTATGTAGACTTATAATGAGAGATAAGACCTGTCTACAACATGACAAACAAAAACAAATGCGTAACGGAACTTTACGAAACTTGAGCACTCTAAGCTTTTGCTTGCTCATAGTGAAGCTTATGGAGTGGCGTTTCGAAAGCGCGTGGAAATTTGGTTTGGGGAGACTTTACCTCGGATGAGCGAGCAGTTAACGGACCAGGTCCTGGTTGAACGGGTCCAGAAGGGAGATCAGAAAGCCTTTAACTTACTGGTGGTTCGCTACCAGCATAAAGTGGCGAGTCTGGTTTCCCGCTATGTACCGTCGGGCGATGTTCCCGATGTTGTACAAGAAGCATTTATCAAGGCCTATCGTGCGCTGGACTCGTTCCGGGGAGATAGTGCTTTTTATACCTGGCTGTATCGTATTGCGGTCAATACAGCGAAGAATTACCTGGTCGCTCAGGGGCGTCGTCCACCTTCCAGTGATATAGATGCGATAGAAGCAGAAAATTACGAAAGTGGCGGTGCGCTGAAAGAAATTTCGAACCCTGAGAACTTAATGTTGTCAGAAGAACTGAGACAGATAGTTTTCCGAACTATTGAGTCCCTCCCGGAAGATTTACGCATGGCAATAACCTTGCGGGAGCTGGATGGCCTGAGCTATGAAGAGATAGCCGCTATCATGGATTGTCCGGTGGGTACGGTGCGTTCACGTATCTTCCGAGCGAGGGAAGCTATTGATAATAAAGTTCAACCGCTTATCAGGCGTTGACGATAGCGGGATACTGGAAAAGGTATTAGGCATGCAGAAAGAAAAACTTTCCGCTTTAATGGATGGCGAAACGCTGGACACTGAGTTGCTCAAAGAGCTGGCTCATGACCCGGAAATGCAAAAAACCTGGGAGAGTTATCACCTGATTCGCGATTCCATGCGAGGTGATACCGCCGACGTTCTCCATTTCGATATTTCCGACCGCGTAATGGCTGCTATCGCAGATGAGCCAGTACGTCAGGCGGTGCCATTGATCCCTGAGGCCCAGCCAGCACCGCATCAGTGGCAGAAAATGCCATTCTGGAAGAAAATGCGTCCGTGGGCTGCGCAGCTTACCCAAATGGGTGTGGCCGCGTGTGTATCACTTGCAGTTATTGTTGGCGTCCAGCACTATAATGGACAATCTGAAACGTCCCAGCAGCCCGAAACGCCGGTATTTAATACATTACCGATGATGGGTAAAGCCAGTCCGGTGAGCCTGGGTGTACCTTCTGACGCGACTGCCAGCGGCGGTCAGCAACAGCAGGTACAGGAGCAGCGTCGTCGTATTAATGCCATGTTGCAGGATTACGAACTGCAACGTCGACTGCACTCCGAACAGCTTCAGTTTGAGCAGGCGCAAACACAGCAAGCCGCTGTCCAGGTGCCAGGAATTCAAACTTTAGGAACGCAATCGCAGTAATGAAGCAACTTTGGTTTGCCATGTCACTTGTGGCTGGTAGCCTGTTCTTCTCTGTAAACGCCTCGGCCAATCCTGCGTCCGGGGCGTTGTTGCAGCAGATGAATCTGGCCAGCCAGTCGCTCACCTATGAGCTGTCATTTGTCAGCATCAATAAGCAGGGCGTTGAATCCCTACGTTATCGCCATGCCCGCCAGGACAACCGCCCTCTTGCACAGTTGTTGCAAATGGATGGACCGCGTCGGGAAGTGGTGCAACGTGGCAATGAAATCAGTTACTTTGAGCCAGGACTCGAACCGTTCACGCTGAATGGCGACTATATTGTTGATTCTCTGCCATCCCTGATTTACACCGATTTTAAACGTCTTGCACCCTACTATGATTTTATCGCGGTAGGACGCACGCGTATTGCCGACCGACTCTGTGAAGTTATCCGCGTGGTAGCGCGTGACGGTACGCGTTACAGCTACATCGTCTGGATGGACACCGAAACCAAGCTGCCAATGCGTGTCGATCTCCTCGATCGGGATGGCGAAACGCTTGAACAATTCCGCGTTATCGCCTTTACCGTCAATAACGGGGTTAGCGACAGCATGCAGACGCTGGCGAAAGCAAACCTTCCGCCGTTATTGTCAGTTCCTGCGGGGGAGAAAACGAACTTCAACTGGAGTCCATCGTGGTTACCGCAAGGCTTCAGCGAGGTTTCCAGCAGTCGACGCCCGCTGCCGACAATGGATAACATGCCGATTGAATCGCGCCTGTATTCTGATGGCCTGTTCAGTTTTTCTGTGAACGTGAACCGCGCGTCGCAAAACAGCGCCGATCAACTGCTGCGTACCGGACGTCGAACGGTCAGTACTACCGTGCGGGATAATGCCGAAATCACCATTGTGGGCGAGCTCCCGCCGCAAACGGCAAAGCGTATCGCGGATAATATTAAGTTCAGGGCCGCGCAATGATTAAAGAATGGGCAACAGTCGTCTCCTGGCAAAATGGTCTGGCGACGGTCAGCTGCGATGTTAAAGCATCGTGTAGCAGCTGCGCGTCGCGGGCTGGATGTGGCAGTCGTGTGCTGAACAAACTGGGGCCGCAAACAACGCATACTATCGTGGTACCCAGCGATGAACCGCTGACGCCTGGGCAGAAAGTTGAACTGGGTATTGCCGAAGGGAGCCTGTTAGGCTCGGCGATGCTGGTTTATATGTCTCCGCTGGCGGGACTCTTTATTTTTGCTGCGCTGTTTCAGGTGCTGTTTGGCAGCGATATCGCCGCACTCAGCGGGGCGATACTGGGCGGTGTGGGGGGATTCCTGATTGCGCGAGGATATTCCCGTAAGCTTGCTGAGCGCGAAGCCTGGCAACCGGTTATTCTCAACGTAGCTCTCCCGCCCGATCTGATTCGTGTTGAAACCCCGCAGTGATATCTTTGCCTGATGGCGCTGCGCTTATCAGGCCTACAGCGTCCTCAGATGCAAAGGTAGGCCGGATAAGGCGTTTATGCCGCCATCCGGCAAAAGTTTCACTGACTTTGCAAAGTTGTTTCCAGTTCCCGCTATCCTTGCTCTATGAACATTTCCTCGCCTCAGCGATGTAGTGTAGAATGCGGCGTTTCACTAAAACAGACGTTAAGCTCAGAACAGCGACTTCTCAGAGCCTGCCCAGGCAGGCGTAAGGCACAATAATTACACTATATGAAGAACATACGTAACTTTTCAATCATAGCTCACATCGACCACGGTAAATCGACGCTGTCTGACCGTATTATCCAGATCTGCGGTGGCCTGTCTGACCGTGAAATGGAAGCGCAGGTTCTCGACTCGATGGATCTTGAGCGTGAGCGCGGTATTACTATCAAAGCGCAGAGCGTGACGCTCGATTTCAAAGCATCTGATGGTGAAACCTACCAGCTTAACTTTATCGACACCCCGGGCCACGTTGACTTCTCTTATGAAGTTTCACGCTCGCTTGCCGCCTGTGAAGGCGCACTGCTGGTCGTTGATGCCGGGCAGGGTGTTGAAGCGCAAACACTGGCTAACTGCTATACCGCCATGGAAATGGATCTGGAAGTGGTGCCAGTACTGAACAAAATTGACCTGCCAGCCGCCGATCCAGAGCGTGTGGCGGAAGAGATTGAAGATATCGTCGGTATTGATGCGGCTGACGCTGTCCGTTGCTCGGCGAAAACCGGTGTTGGCGTGACCGACGTTCTTGAACGTCTGGTGCGTGATATTCCGCCGCCAGAAGGCGACCCGGAAGGCCCGTTACAGGCGCTTATCATCGACTCCTGGTTCGACAACTATCTCGGTGTGGTCTCGCTGGTGCGTATTAAAAACGGTACCATGCGTAAAGGCGACAAAATCAAAGTGATGAGTACCGGTCAGGTCTACAACGCTGATCGCCTGGGTATCTTTACGCCGAAACAGGTTGACCGTACAGAACTGAAGTGTGGCGAGGTAGGTTGGTTAGTTTGCGCCATTAAAGACATCCTCGGCGCGCCGGTAGGCGATACCCTGACGCTGGCTCGTAACCCGGCAGATAAACCCCTGCCTGGCTTTAAAAAAGTGAAGCCGCAGGTATATGCGGGTCTGTTCCCGGTCAGCTCCGACGACTACGAAAACTTCCGTGATGCGCTTGGTAAGCTGAGCCTCAACGATGCTTCCCTGTTCTACGAACCGGAAAGTTCTACCGCGCTGGGCTTCGGTTTCCGCTGTGGCTTCCTGGGGCTGCTGCACATGGAGATCATTCAGGAGCGTCTGGAACGTGAATACGATCTGGATCTGATCACCACTGCGCCGACCGTAGTGTACGAAGTGGAAACCACGGCGAAAGAGACTATCTACGTCGACAGCCCGTCCAAACTGCCGCCGCTGAATAACATTTACGAACTGCGCGAGCCGATTGCTGAATGTCATATGCTGCTGCCGCAGGCATACCTCGGCAACGTTATTACGCTGTGTATCGAGAAGCGTGGCGTCCAGACCAACATGGTTTACCACGGTAACCAGGTTGCGTTGACCTATGAAATTCCAATGGCGGAAGTGGTACTCGACTTCTTCGACCGTCTGAAGTCGACTTCTCGCGGCTATGCGTCGCTGGATTATAACTTCAAACGTTTCCAGGCCTCCGACATGGTACG
Source organism: Citrobacter youngae (assembly GCF_003818115.1). Classification (GTDB taxonomy): domain Bacteria; phylum Pseudomonadota; class Gammaproteobacteria; order Enterobacterales; family Enterobacteriaceae; genus Citrobacter; species Citrobacter youngae. The sequence continues at coordinate 14,769 of NZ_RPOI01000034.1, forward strand.
CGTTGATGTCCTCATCAACAACGAACGCGTCGATGCACTGGCGCTGATTACCCACCGCGATAACTCCCAGAGCCGTGGCCGTGAACTGGTCGAGAAGATGAAAGATCTGATCCCTCGCCAGCAGTTCGATATCGCAATTCAGGCGGCCATTGGTACGCACATCATTGCGCGTTCAACGGTTAAGCAACTGCGTAAAAACGTTCTGGCTAAGTGCTACGGTGGCGATATCAGCCGTAAGAAAAAGCTGCTGCAAAAACAGAAAGAGGGTAAAAAGCGAATGAAGCAGATCGGTAACGTCGAACTGCCGCAGGAAGCCTTCCTCGCTATTCTGCATGTCGGTAAAGACAGCAAATAATCTTAAGGAGTTGGCATGGCGAACATGTTTGCCCTGATTCTGGTGATTGCCACACTGGTGACGGGCATTTTATGGTGCGTAGATAAGTTTGTCTTCGCGCCAAAACGCCGGGAGCGCCAGGCTGCGGCACAGGCCGCTGCAGGCGATTCACTGGATAAAGCAATGCTGAAAAAAGTTGCCCCTAAGCCGGGTTGGCTGGAAACCGGTGCGTCCGTTTTCCCGGTACTGGCTATTGTGCTGGTGGTGCGTTCATTTATTTATGAACCGTTCCAGATCCCGTCGGGTTCGATGATGCCAACACTGTTGATTGGTGATTTTATTCTGGTAGAGAAATTTGCCTACGGAATTAAAGATCCGATTTATCAGAAAACGTTGATCGAAACTGGCCACCCGAAACGCGGTGATATCGTGGTATTTAAATACCCGGAAGATCCGCGTCTGGACTACATCAAACGCGCTGTCGGTTTACCGGGAGACAAAGTGACGTACGATCCGGTGGCGAAAGAGGTGACGATTCAGCCAGGATGCCGTTCCGGTCAGGCTTGTGAAAACGCGCTGCCGGTAACGTACTCTGATGTTCAGCCAAGTGATTTTGTGCAGACGTTTGCTCGCCGCAACGGCGGGGAAGCGACCAGCGGTTTCTTTGAAGTTCCGCTGAACGAAACGAAAGACAACGGTATTCGCCTGACCGAGCGTAAAGAAACGCTGGGTGAGGTAACTCACCGCATTCTGATGGTGCCAATCGCGCAGGATCAGGTGGGGATGTATTACCGTCAGCCGGGTCAGCAGTTAGCCACCTGGATCGTTCCACCGGGGCATTACTTCATGATGGGCGATAACCGTGACAACAGCGCGGACAGCCGTTACTGGGGATTTGTACCGGAAGCGAATCTGGTAGGTAAAGCGACCGCAATCTGGATGAGTTTCGACAAACAAGAAGGTGAGTGGCCAACCGGTGTTCGTTTGAGTCGCATTGGCGGCATCCACTAATTGCTGATAATGGTTCACGCTGTCGTCTTAATAACGACAGCGTGAATTATTTCTCGGATTAATTCCCTCAGACTAACGACATCCCTTGTCGTTGTGTATAGAATATTCCCCCGAAGTTTTAGGTTGGCACCGTCAGGTTGCCACGGCACACGAAACAGCATTGGTCTCTCTAATGACGGGTGTATATCAGGTCTGTTTCGTGTGCTGAATTGTTGACGCATTCATTTATTGGTATCGCATGAATCCCATCGTAATTAATCGGCTTCAACGGAAGCTGGGCTACACTTTTAATCATCAGGAGCTGTTGCAGCAGGCATTAACTCACCGTAGTGCCAGCAGCAAACATAACGAGCGTTTAGAATTTTTAGGCGACTCTATTTTGAGCTTTGTTATTGCGAATGCGCTGTATCACCGTTTCCCTCGAGTGGACGAAGGTGACATGAGCCGCATGCGCGCCACGCTGGTGCGTGGAAATACGCTGGCTGAATTAGCCCGTGAATTTGACCTCGGTGAATGTTTACGCCTGGGACCGGGCGAGCTGAAAAGCGGTGGTTTTCGTCGCGAATCAATTCTGGCGGATACCGTCGAAGCGTTGATCGGCGGCGTCTTCCTCGACAGCGATATTCAAACCGTTGAACAGCTGATCCTGAACTGGTATCAAACGCGTCTGGACGAAATTAGCCCAGGCGATAAACAAAAAGATCCGAAAACGCGCCTGCAGGAGTATTTGCAGGGTCGCCACCTGCCGCTGCCGTCTTATCTGGTGGTGCAGGTTCGTGGTGAAGCACACGATCAAGAATTTACTATCCACTGCCAGGTTAGCGGCCTGAGTGAACCGGTGGTTGGCACAGGTTCGAGCCGTCGTAAGGCTGAGCAGGCTGCCGCCGAACAGGCGTTAAAAAAACTGGAGCTGGAATGAGCATCGACAAAACCTATTGCGGATTTATTGCCATCGTCGGTCGCCCGAACGTCGGCAAATCCACCCTGTTGAATAATCTGCTTGGGCAGAAGATTTCCATTACCTCACGTAAGGCTCAGACAACACGTCACCGTATTGTTGGCATCCATACTGAAGGCGCGTATCAGGCGATTTATGTCGATACCCCGGGCCTGCATATGGAAGAGAAACGTGCCATCAACCGCCTGATGAACAAAGCGGCCAGCAGCTCGATTGGTGATGTTGAACTGGTTATTTTCGTTGTGGAAGGCACCCGCTGGACGCCGGACGACGAAATGGTGCTCAACAAGCTGCGCGACGGTAAAGCGCCGGTAATTCTGGCCGTGAACAAAGTAGACAACGTTCAGGAAAAAGCCGATCTGCTGCCGCACCTGCAGTTCCTGGCAAGCCAGATGAACTTCCTCGATATCGTGCCGATCTCTGCCGAGACCGGTCTGAATGTCGATACCGTTGCGGGCATCGTACGTAAGCATCTGCCGGAAGCTATCCATCACTTCCCGGAAGATTACATCACTGACCGTTCTCAGCGTTTTATGGCTTCTGAAATCATCCGCGAAAAGCTGATGCGTTTTCTGGGGGCTGAACTGCCGTATTCCGTTACTGTGGAAATTGAGCGTTTTATCTCCAACGAGCGCGGTGGTTACGATATTAACGGTCTGATCCTCGTTGAACGTGAAGGGCAGAAAAAGATGGTTATTGGCAACAAAGGGGCCAAAATCAAAACCATCGGCATCGAAGCGCGTAAAGACATGCAGGAGATGTTCGAAGCGCCCGTTCACCTCGAACTGTGGGTGAAAGTGAAATCCGGCTGGGCCGATGACGAACGCGCGCTGCGTAGCCTCGGTTACGGCGACGACGTCTAAACCCATCTTCTGAAACACGGCGAGTATATGGAAGGATGGCAACGAGCCTTTGTCTTGCATAGTCGCCCCTGGAGCGAAACCAGTCTCGTGCTGGACGTCTTCACGGAAGAGTCGGGTCGCGTGCGCCTGGTGGCTAAAGGCGCACGTTCTAAACGTTCTAATCTCAAAGGCGCACTCCAGCCTTTTACCCCGTTGTTACTTCGCTTTGGCGGCCGCGGTGAGGTCAAAACCCTGCGTAGCGCTGAAGCCGTTTCTCTGGCGCTCCCTCTTAGCGGTATCACGCTGTACAGCGGCTTGTATATCAACGAACTTATCTCCCGCGTCCTCGAGTACGAGACCCGTTTTTCTGAACTCTTTTTCGATTATCTGAATTGTATCCAGGCGCTGGCTGGTGCGACGGGTTCGCCAGAGCCTGCGCTGCGTCGCTTTGAGCTGGCCTTACTTGGACATCTGGGGTACGGCGTCGATTTTACCCATTGTGCGGGCAGCGGCGAGCCGGTAGACGACACTATGACCTATCGTTACCGGGAAGAAAAAGGGTTTATCGCCAGCGTAGTGATCGATAATTCCACTTTTACCGGACGCCATCTCAAAGCACTTGAGTCGCGTGAATTTCCTGATGTCGATACGTTACGCGCCGCGAAACGCTTTACCCGCATGGCGTTAAAGCCGTATCTTGGTGGTAAGCCGTTAAAAAGCCGGGAACTGTTCCGGCAATTTATGCCAAAACGCGCGGTAAAAACAAATAATGATTAACGAGGATTGTCATGGCTGAATTACTGTTAGGCGTCAATATTGACCACATTGCCACGTTACGTAATGCACGCGGCACCGCATACCCGGATCCGGTTCAGGCGGCGTTTATCGTTGAGCAGGCGGGTGCGGACGGTATTACCGTACACCTGCGTGAAGACCGTCGCCATATCACCGACCGTGACGTGCGTATTTTGCGCCAGACGCTGGATACGCGCATGAATCTGGAAATGGCAGTCACCGAAGAGATGCTGGCAATCGCCGTCGAGACGAAGCCGCATTTTTGCTGCCTGGTGCCGGAAAAACGTCAGGAAGTTACCACTGAAGGTGGTCTGGACGTCGCCGGTCAGCGTGACAAGATGCGCGATGCCTGCAAACGCCTGGCGGACGCAGGCATTCTGGTTTCGCTGTTTATCGATGCTGACGAAGAACAGATTAAGGCCGCTGCGGAAGTTGGCGCGCCGTTTATTGAAATTCACACCGGCTGTTACGCCGATGCGAAAACCGATGCGGAACAGGCCAGCGAACTGGCGCGTATCGCCAAAGCGGCGACTTTTGCTGCCAGCCTGGGCCTGAAGGTGAATGCGGGTCACGGCCTGACGTATCACAACGTTAAAGCCATTGCGCGGATTCCGGAAATGCACGAGCTGAATATTGGCCATGCCATTATCGGACGCGCGGTGATGAGCGGTCTGAAAGACGCCGTGGTGGAAATGAAACGCCTGATGCTGGAAGCGCGTGGCTAATGGCTATTCTGGGATTAGGCACGGATATCGTGGAGATTGCCCGCATTGAAGCGGTGATCTCCCGTTCCGGTGACCGTCTGGCAAGACGCGTGCTCAGTGACAACGAATGGGCAATCTGGGAGACGCATCAGCAGCCGGTGCGTTTTCTGGCAAAGCGCTTTGCGGTCAAAGAGGCGGCAGCAAAAGCCTTTGGCACGGGTATTCGCAATGGGCTGGCGTTTAATCAGTTTGAAGTCTTCAACGATGAACTCGGTAAGCCGCGTCTGCGGTTATGGGGGGAGGCGTTAAAACTGGCGGAAAAACTGGGTGTCGCGCATATGCATGTGACGCTGGCCGATGAGCGTCACTACGCCTGCGCCACGGTGATTATCGAGAGTTAGATTCTGCACGTTGCCGGATGGCGACGCGGTTAAAGTTTATCGGCGTAGTGCATCAGCACAAACTTATCCCACAACTGCTCTTCCGTTTCGACATGTGCCGGATCTTTCAAAATAGTATTGGGGATCGGGCACACCTTCTGGCAGGTTGGCGTGTCGTAATGGCCAACGCATTCCGTACATTTGTCGCTGTTAATCTCGTAAATGCTGTCACCCATCGAAATTGCCTCATTCGGGCATTCGGGTTCGCACATATCGCAATTGATACACTTTTTAGTGATTAACAGGGCCATCAGGAAACTCTCAAAACATCACAAATCGGGCGGGCATTATACGCGCATTCTTTGCTCAGACCAGTTTTTTTACCAGTGCTTCGCTGTGGCGAATGCGTTCCGGAGCATGTTCTAAATCTTGCTGAACCAGCGCCATAAACAGTAAATCCGTGAGCATCATCTGCGCGTGCGTCGATGAAATTGCCGCGCTGCGTGTTGCTTGTTCTTCGGCAATCGTATACAGGCAATGGCTTGCTCGCTGTTGCAGGGCGTTCGGTGTAAATCCAGTGATGGCGAGGATTTTCGCGCCGGTGCGCAACGTTTCATCCGCAGCCAGGTTGAGCTCGCGGCGCTCTCCGGTATACGAAATCGCCAACAGGAGATCGCCCGGCGAAAGCGCCTGTACCGTTGCCAGCAGGGCGTGCATATCGCGTTCCACTACCGCGTTAAAACCTATTTTCAACAGTTTCCAGGCAAAATTCTGTGCTACCAACCCCGATGCACCAATTCCGGTCAGGACAATGCGTCGGGCGGAGCGTAACAATGCGACGCTTTCCATCAGCTTTTCTTCGCTGTTGATATCCAGTGTGGCGTGCATGGCCGCCACGTTCTCCTGAATCAGTTTTTCACCCACCAGACGCATAGGGTCGTCGCCGCGAATCTGATTATGCACTGGGATAGAGTGGGGATTGGGATTACTGGCCAGTGCTTCACTGATCGCCAGTTTGAGTGCAGGAAATCCTTTGAAACCCATCTTTTGCGCGAACTTCACCACGCTGGACTGGCTGACGCCCGCTTCAAAGGCGAGTTGCTGTGAACTGAGATGACGCGCAGTATCCGGCTGTGCGAGGAGGTAATCCGCAAGCTTTTTATCGCTTTGCGCGAGGTCCGGGTAACGCTGACGAATGCGAATCAAACAGTTCATGCTGTCTCCTGGCGAAAACGTGATGGCGATTACAAAACAAAATTTCACTCGCCTGGGTGAATATTATATTCCATTATAACGGATTACTATGAATTAAAAATTCCTAAGGAACAAAAAATGAATCTCGGTGCGTTAGTGTCAGAAAGCCGCAATCCTCAGACCATGGATCTTGATGCGTTATCCACACTTGAGTTGGTTCATCGTTTTAATCAACAGGATACGCTGGTAGCCGTTGCTGTAAAAGCAACGCTGACTGAAGTTGCGCTTGCGGTCGATGCAGCGGCTGACGCGTTAAAAGCGGGTGGACGGATTATCTACATGGGGGCGGGGACCAGTGGGCGTCTTGGCGTACTGGATGCGTCTGAGTGCCCACCGACTTTTGGTGTACCGCATGGACGGGTTGTTGGCCTGATTGCTGGTGGGCCGGGCGCATTGCTGAAGGCCGTTGAAGGTGCAGAAGATAACCCGCAGCTGGGTGAAGATGATCTTCGTTCGCTCAACCTTACGGCTCAGGATGTGGTGGTGGGTCTGGCTGCATCCGGGCGTACACCGTATGTGATTGGCGGCTTGCAATATGCCCGTTCCGTTGGCTGCACCACGGTGGCGATTTCCTGTAATCCGGATTCCCCCATCGCGCGTGAAGCGGACATCGCCATATCACCGGTTGTTGGCCCGGAGGCTCTGACAGGGTCAACGCGACTGAAGTCCGGTACTGCGCAAAAACTGGTACTCAATATGATTTCTACCGGCGCAATGGTGAAGTTTGGCAAGGTGTATCAGAACCTGATGGTGGATATGAAAGCGACCAACGTTAAGCTGGTAGACCGGGCTTGTCGCATGGTCGTGGAAGCTACCGGTATTGCGTATGACCAGGCGCAAGCTCTGCTGAAACAGACCGATTTTGATGTTAAGCCCGCCATTCTGATGGCTCTCACGGGGCTCGATGCCGCTGCAGCCCGCGAAAAGCTTGCCGCTCACCAGGGTTTTTTACGCGCGGCGTTAGAACACTAAGAGGTGTATATGGATAAGACGGCGGTGCTGGCCAGCGATATCCTGCTGGGCGTGGGCGGAGAGAAAAATATTCTGCGCCTGGAAAACTGTATGACCCGCGTCAGAGTGGAGGTACAGGATGACGCTCAGCTCGATATTTCCCGACTCAAGCAACTGCCGGGCGTTAGCGGCTACGTGAAGCAAGGGGCGCAGCACCAGATCATTGTCGGCCCCGGCAAAGCCGCGAAAGTGGTCGATGCCATGCGTTCCCTGATTGCCGATGGCGGCGAACGTTCCAATGTGGGGGATATTGAGCGAACAAAATCAGAGGCCAAAGCGAAGTACAAAGCGCCGATGAGTGACGCGCTACGCAAGCTGGCTAACGTTTTTATCCCGCTTATTCCGGCGTTTATCGCCTCCGGTTTGATTACCGGCATCATTAACATCCTTAAGCGACCGGATATCGTTGGGGATTTTGCGACCCACTATCCAAATATGCTTGGGCTGATGGGAATATTTGGCAGCGCCGTGTTTGCCATCATGAATATTCTGGTCGGAGTGAATACCGCCAAAGTATTTGGCGGTTCGCTGGCGATGGGCGGGGTGATGGCCGGTATTCTCTCCAGCCCGCAACTGGCGCAAATTACCTTGTTTGGCGAGGCATTGCAGCCGGGACGCGGTGGAGTGATCGCAGTGCTGCTGGTGGTGGCGTTGATGTGCTGGATCGAACGCAAATTCCGCGAAGTGCTGCCGGAGTCTCTCGAACTGATCCTCAATCCACTGCTGACCACCCTTATTACCGGGACAATCGCCATTGTGGCGCTGCAACCGCTTGGCGGCTGGATTTCTGAATCGATTGCTCACGGCGCATCCTGGGCTATCGATCGCGGCGGTTTCCTGGTGGGAGCCGTGCTGGCTGGGACTTTCCTGCCGTTGGTGCTCACCGGACTTCATCAGGGGTTGGTGCCGATCCACGTTGAACTGGTACAGGCGCATGGTTATAACGCGCTCTTTCCTATTCTGGCGATGGCAGGAGTGGGGCAAATCGGTGCGGCTATTGCGGTACTGATGAAAACCCGTAACGCACGGCTGAAAAAAGTGATTAAAAGCGCGCTGCCGGTTGGATTGCTGGGCATTGGTGAACCGCTGATTTTTGGGGTGACGTTGCCATTAGGCAAGCCGTTTATCGGTGCCTGTCTCGGTGGTGCAGTCGGTGGGGCGCTGATCAGCTACTGGAAGGTGGCGACGGTCATCACCTTTGGCATCTCGGGATTGCCGCTGGCACTGACGATTGTTGCCGGAAAAGTGATGTTCTATCTGTTAGGCTATCTGGTAGCGGTTATTGCCGGGTTCCTGTTTACCTGGCTATTGGGGTTCAACGATCCAGAGGAATAAGGTTTGACCAGTCACCAGCGTCGCGTTGTTTTTTTTGATTTGGATGGCACGTTACACCAGCAGGATATGTTCGGTAGTTTCTTACGTTTTCTGCTGCGTCGCCAACCGCTAAATGCGTTGCTGGTGCTGCCCCTGTTGCCAATTATTGCGCTGGCAATGTTAATTAAAGGGCGCGCCGCCCGCTGGCCCATGAGCCTGCTGTTATGGGGCTGTACCTTTGGTCGCAGCGAAGCGCGTCTGAAAGCGCATCAGGCCGATTTTGTGCGCTGGTTTCGCGGGCATGTGACGGCATTTCCGGTCGTGCAGCAGCGTCTGACGACGTACCTGTTAAGCTCCGATGCTGATATCTGGCTTATCACCGGTTCTCCGCAGTCGCTGGTCGAGCAGGTTTACTTCGACACGCCGTGGCTACCGCGTGTCAATCTGATCGCCAGTCAAATGGCGCGGGGATACGGTGGCTGGGTATTGCCGCTACGCTGTCTGGGGCATGAAAAAGTCGCGCAACTGGAACGGCAGATTGGCGCACCGCTGTCTCTTTACAGCGGCTACAGCGATAGTAAGCAGGACAATCCACTGCTCTCTTTTTGCCAGCATCGCTGGCGCGTCACGCCGCGCGGAGAGCTGCAACAACTCGAATAGAGTAAACGATAGCGTCTGTGTATAATGCGCCCGCTTTGATTACTGGAGTTACCCCTTTGTCTGAAGTTGAATTTAGCCACGAATACTGGATGCGTCATGCTTTAACGCTGGCTAAGCGCGCCTGGGATGAGCGTGAAGTCCCGGTGGGTGCGGTATTGGTACATAACAACCGCGTTATTGGCGAAGGCTGGAACCGACCGATTGGCCATCATGATCCTACCGCCCACGCTGAAATCATGGCGTTGCGCCAGGGCGGTCTGGTGCTACAAAACTACCGTCTGCTGGATGCAACGTTGTATGTAACACTGGAGCCGTGCGTGATGTGCGCAGGCGCGATGGTCCATAGCCGTATCGGTCGGGTGGTTTTTGGCGCACGCGATGCGAAAACGGGCGCTGCCGGGTCATTAATGGATGTGCTGCATCACCCTGGAATGAATCATCGGGTTGACGTGACCGAAGGGGTGTTACGCGATGAATGCGCCACGCTGCTCAGTGATTTCTTTCGCATGCGTCGGCAGGAAATCAAAGCGTTGAAAAAATCTGCCAATCAGTAAATACCAATCAGACTACTTGTCCTCTTTCTTCTGTGCTGAAAACAGCAGAGAAGGGGAGTGCGACAGATAGTTTGACGACGTCTGAGTCAGAAACGCTGAAAGCGGAAATTTATCTTTACCCAACAGCTCAGCCGGTGACACAGCCGGGTAATCCTGTGCCAGTTGCTGCGTTTCCTGCGCCTGTTTTTCTTTCTCCTGCAGATACCCCACCAGGCTAATCTGGTATTTACGGATGTTTTCCACATAGGCGTAGGCTTCGTGACCGCGCGCATAGCCATAGGTCAACTTGTTGTAATACGGCTTTTGGCTGAGCAGCGGCAGACGCTGTTTTACGTCGGACCAACTGTTCGGATTACCTTTGGTTTTCACCGTCAGCGCCCGGGCATCCAGCATGTGCGCATAACCCATGTTGTAGGCGGCAAGCGCAAACCAGATACGTTCCCCTTCGGGGACGGTATCCGGCACTTTGCTCATCATGTCCTGCAAATACCGCGCGCCGCCGCTGATGCTCTGCTCGGCATCGGTACGGTCAGTTAGCCCGAGACTCTGGGCGGTATTTTTGGTCAGCATCATCAGCCCGCGTACACCGGTCGGGGAAGTCGCCTGCGCGTCCCAGTGCGACTCCTGATAGGATATTGCGGCGAGCAGTCGCCAGTCTATCTCTTGCGCATATTTCTCAAACAGCGGCTTCAGGTCCGGCAACACGCTGTCTACGGCGCGCAAAAAGGTGCGGGTATCAACATAGTCAAAATCATCGCCATGCCCAAGGTACTTTTCTTCCAGTCGCGCAAGCGAGCCGTCTTCATTCATGGTATTGAAGAAATCCAGCAGGGCAGCAGACAGCGTATTGTCATCGTCCAGACGACTGAACCAGGTCACCGGCTGTTCGTCAGAGACGTCCAGCGCCACGGCCAGCTCAGGATGAACGCGCTGATATAAGCTGATGGCAACGGAATCGGCAATGGTGTAATCCAGCTTACCGGCGATGACATCATCAAGCAGTTCAGTGGTGCCCTTTTTCTCATCAACTTTCCAGCTCAGATCGGGGAATTTTTTCTCTTTTAGCTGCTGGAGGTCGTTAACCACTACGTGCCCCGGGGCGATAGTCAGTTGGTTTTCGTTCACGGTGGCAAGCGTGCGCGGGCGGTATTGCCCAACCCGATACACCAGTTGTTGCGATACGGAATAGTAGGTCGGACCCGGCTGATAATTTTTAACGCGCTCGCTGTTATACACCAGACCAGCGGCTAACAGATCGGCATTACCGTTATCCAGGTCGTCAAAAAGCTGGCTGATGTTCTGGCGTACGGTGATTTTCAGCTTCACACCCAGGTAGTTGGCGAAGGCTTTGGTCAGTTCGTAATCCAGGCCAAACTTTTTCCCATTAAGCGCGGCGTAAGTGAGCGGAGAGTCGATGGTACTGACGCGCAGCTCTCCCCGCGACTGAATGGCGGCGATACGATTGTCGGCTTTACCGAACCAGGGGATAGATGGCCAGAGGGCCGCTGCCAACAACAGCGTCAAAATACCGATGAACAGATAATTAATCTTTAATTTTTTCAATTAGTTAATTCTCTGAACCGTACGTTGTCTCTGCGTGCTGTGGTATTGATTAAGAAGTGAAGTCGTCATTAATGAGCGGCATTTTGCTTAAACTTGCGCCAGTTGGCAACTTATTCAGAAACCAGACCGCATTTGATGATAAGAAGAGGCCGTGATTTTATTTCGACGCAAACGGTTTCGTCGGCGCGCCAGATTCTTTATAATGACGCCCGTTTCCCCCACTTGGGCACACTGAAAGCTTAGAAGACGAGAGACTTATGATGGAAATTCTGCGTGGTTCACCTGCACTGTCTGCATTCCGTATTAACAAACTGCTGGCACGTTTTCAGGCTGCCAACCTCCAGGTCCACAATATTTACGCCGAGTACGTCCATTTTGCTGATCTGAATGCACCATTGAATGAGGATGAGCGCGCGCAACTTGCACGTCTGCTGAAATATGGTCCTGCTCTTCACAGCCACGCCCCTGAAGGCAAACTGCTGCTGGTCACGCCTCGCCCGGGTACCATTTCCCCGTGGTCTTCTAAAGCGACTGATATTGCCCATAACTGCGGCCTGCAACAGATTAGCCGCCTGGAACGTGGCATTGCCTGGTATGTTGAGGCCTCCACGTTGACCGCTGAGCAGTGGCTGACGGTTGCCGATATTTTGCACGACCGCATGATGGAAACGGTTTTCTCTGCGCTGAGCGATGCTGAAAAACTGTTTGTTCATCACCAGCCTGCGCCGGTTTCCAGCGTTGACCTGCTTGGTGAGGGACGCCAGGCGCTGATCGACGCTAACCTGCGTCTGGGCCTGGCGCTGGCGGAAGACGAAATCGACTATCTGCAGGATGCGTTTACCAAACTGGGACGCAACCCGAACGACATTGAACTGTACATGTTCGCGCAGGCTAACTCCGAGCACTGCCGCCACAAGATTTTTAACGCCGACTGGGTTATCGATGGTAAACAACAGCCTAAGTCGCTGTTCAAGATGATCAAGAATACCTTCGAAACCACGCCGGACCACGTGCTGTCTGCCTATAAAGACAACGCCGCGGTAATGGAAGGTTCTGAAGTGGGCCGCTATTTTGCCGACCACAAAACTGGCCGCTACGATTTCCATCAGGAACCAGCCCACATCCTGATGAAGGTAGAAACTCATAACCACCCGACGGCTATCTCTCCGTGGCCAGGCGCGGCAACCGGCTCTGGCGGTGAAATTCGCGATGAGGGTGCAACCGGTCGTGGTGCAAAACCGAAAGCCGGGCTGGTAGGCTTCTCCGTCTCCAACCTGCGTATTCCTGGCTTTGAACAGCCGTGGGAAGAAGATTTTGGTAAGCCGGATCGTATTGTCACCGCACTGGATATCATGACCGAAGGCCCGCTGGGTGGTGCTGCGTTTAACAACGAATTTGGTCGTCCTGCGCTGACGGGCTACTTCCGTACCTATGAAGAAAAGGTTAACAGCCATAACGGCGAAGAGCTGCGCGGTTACCATAAACCGATCATGCTGGCAGGTGGGATCGGCAATATCCGTGCCGATCACGTACAGAAAGGCGAGATCGTGGTGGGTGCTAAGCTTATCGTCCTCGGCGGTCCGGCGATGAACATCGGTCTTGGCGGTGGGGCTGCATCATCCATGGCTTCCGGTCAGTCTGATGCCGATCTTGATTTCGCTTCTGTACAGCGCGACAACCCGGAAATGGAACGTCGCTGCCAGGAAGTTATCGACCGTTGCTGGCAGATGGGCGATGCCAACCCGATTCTGTTTATCCATGACGTTGGTGCGGGCGGCCTGTCTAACGCCATGCCGGAGCTGGTCAGCGACGGCGGCCGCGGTGGTAAGTTCCAGCTGCGTGACATCCTCAGCGACGAGCCGGGTATGAGCCCGCTGGAAATCTGGTGTAACGAATCTCAGGAGCGCTATGTGCTGGCGGTTGCCGCCGACCAGCTACCGCTGTTTGACGAACTGTGTAAGCGTGAGCGCGCGCCGTATGCGGTGATCGGTGAAGCCACCGAAGAACAGCATCTGACTCTGAGCGATAGCCACTTCGACAATCAGCCGATCGACATGCCACTCGATGTGCTGCTGGGTAAAACGCCGAAAATGACCCGCGATGTGCAGACGCTGAAAGCCAAAGGCGATGCCCTGAATCGTGGCGAAATCTCGATTGCAGATGCGGTTAACCGTGTGCTGCATCTGCCGACTGTTGCTGAAAAAACGTTCCTCGTGACTATCGGCGACCGTACCGTTACCGGTATGGTGGCGCGCGATCAGATGGTTGGTCCATGGCAGATCCCGGTCGCCAACTGCGCGGTCACTACTGCAAGCCTTGATAGCTACTACGGCGAAGCGATGTCTCTCGGCGAGCGCGCGCCAGTCGCATTACTCGACTTCTCAGCCTCTGCGCGTCTGGCGGTCGGTGAGGCACTGACCAACATTGCGGCAACGCAGATCGGCGATATCAAACGCATTAAACTGTCGGCCAACTGGATGGCGGCTGCGGGTCACCCTGGCGAAGACGCCGGACTGTACGAAGCGGTAAAAGCCGTTGGAGAAGAATTATGTCCGGCGCTTGGCCTGACCATTCCGGTGGGCAAAGACTCTATGTCGATGAAAACCCGCTGGCAGGAAGGCAACGAACAGCGTGAAATGACCTCGCCGTTGTCGCTGGTGATCACCGCCTTTGCCCGCGTGGAAGATGTGCGCCACACGATTACCCCGCAACTGTCTACTGAAGACAATGCGCTGCTGCTGATTGATCTTGGTCTTGGCCACAATGCGCTGGGTGCGACGGCGCTGGCGCAGGTTTACCGTCAACTGGGCGATAAGCCTGCCGATGTGCGTAACGTAGAGCAGCTGAAAGGCTTCTACGACGCCATTCAGGCGCTGGTGGCACAGCGTAAGCTGCTGGCCTACCACGACCGCTCCGACGGCGGCCTGCTGGTTACGCTGGCGGAAATGGCCTTCACCGGCCACTGCGGCGTTGAAGCAGACATCGGCACTCTGGGCGATGATCATCTGGCGGCGCTGTTTAATGAAGAGTTGGGGGCTGTCATTCAGGTTCGCGCCGCTGACCGTGAAGCGGTTGAGGCGTTGCTGGCTCAACATGGCCTGGCCGATTGCGTGCACTATCTGGGTAAAGCCGTGCAGGGCGACCGCTTCGTGGTCGAAGCAGATGGTCAGGCGGTGTTCAGCGAAAGCCGTACTACTCTGCGTATGTGGTGGGCGGAAACAACCTGGCAGATGCAGCGTCTGCGCGACAATCCAGAGTGCGCCGATCAGGAACATAACGCTAAAACCAACGATGCCGATCCTGGCCTCAACGTTAAACTGTCGTTTGACATCAACGAAGATATTGCGGCTCCGTATATCGCTACCGGTGCGCGTCCAAAAGTGGCCGTGCTGCGCGAACAGGGCGTTAACTCCCACGTAGAAATGGCGGCCGCTTTCCACCGTGCGGGTTTTGACGCTATCGACGTGCATATGAGCGATCTGCTGGGCGGACGCATCGGCCTGGGTAACTTCCAGGCGCTGGTAGCCTGCGGCGGCTTCTCTTACGGCGATGTACTCGGCGCAGGGGAAGGTTGGGCGAAGTCGATTCTGTTCAACAACCGCGTGCGTGATGAGTTCGAAACCTTCTTCCACCGCCCACAAACGCTGGCACTCGGCGTGTGTAACGGTTGTCAGATGATGTCTAACCTGCGCGAGCTGATCCCAGGAAGCGATCTGTGGCCACGCTTTGTGCGTAACCACTCCGATCGCTTTGAAGCGCGTTTCAGCCTGGTCGAAGTGACACAAAGCCCGTCTCTGCTGCTTGCCGGTATGGTTGGGTCACAGATGCCAATCGCAGTTTCTCACGGCGAAGGTCGCGTAGAAGTGCGTGACGATGTACATCTGGCAGGACTGGAGAGCAAAGGGCTGGTGGCACTGCGCTACGTTGATAACTTCGGTAAGGTGACCGAAACCTATCCGGCTAACCCGAACGGTTCGCCAAACGGTATCACTGCTGTTACCACCGAAAATGGTCGTGTAACCATTATGATGCCACACCCGGAACGCGTGTTCCGTACCGTGAGCAACTCCTGGCACCCGGAAAACTGGGGCGAGGATAGCCCGTGGATGCGTATCTTCCGTAATGCGCGTAAACAGCTCGGTTAATTGGCCTGCAATCATCAAGCCCCTCTTCGTGAGGGGCTTTTTTTATATCACAGGCCGGATAAGGCGTTTACGCCGCCATCCGGCAATAAACTCAGCGCTTATGCCACAAAATTAAAGTGTCGGGAAATCCCGACATTGGCAGGGTTGGCTTGTCGCCAAAAAGAGACACTTAATGATTTGATTTATAATGATTTTGTTTTTAAGTACAGCGAGTGTTGCTGATTAGCGACAGAATGAACAAAAAACACTCAACTCTTATTTTTACACAATTATTCATATTTCTTATATTTATCATTGTGTTAATAAAGTGTTTTGAATATTGGCACAGATGCTGCATAATATTAACCAGTGGCTCATTCACCTTCTTATGTCAGCCCCTTCGGGACGTGCTACATAAACTTCGAATGACGCACAACAAGGTGCCTGCCGTCCAACATCTGATATTAGCGAAGCTCATATCAACCTTCGGGCGAAACGTCGAGTTAGGCACCGCCTTATTCCATAACAAAGCCGGGTTAATCCCGGCTTTGTTGTATCTGACGTTCCCCTCAGTTAGCATCGTCTTATTCCCGTCCATTGAGAGTAACGCCTTGAAGCGCTGGTCTGTTTTCCCCCGATCATTACGTCAGCTGGTGACACTGGCATTTTTGCTGATCCTGCTCCCTTTGCTCGTACTGGCCTGGCAAGCGTGGCAGAGCCTGAACGCCCTGAGCGCGCAGGCGGCGCTGACTAACAGAACCACGCTCATTGATGCCCGACGCAGTGAGGCAATGACCAACGCCGCGCTGGAGATGGAACGTAGCTACCGACAGTATTGTGTGCTGGATGACCCGACGCTGGCAAAGGTTTACCAGAGCCAGCGTAAACGTTATAGCGACATGCTGGATGCGCATGCGGGCGTGTTGCCGGACAACAAGCTCTACCAGGCGTTGCGGCAGGATCTCAACGATCTCGCCCAATTGCAGTGTAATAACAGTGGTCCTGACAGCCAGGCGGCAGCCCGCCTGGAAGCCTTCGCTAATGCGAATACCGACATGGTGCAGGCCACACGTACCGTGGTCTTTTCGCGTGGTCAGCAGTTACAACAAGAAATTGCCGAACGAGGTCAGTTCTTTGGCTGGCAGGCGCTGGTGCTGTTTCTCGTTAGTCTGGCGATGGTGCTGCTGTTTACCCGTATGATCATCGGTCCGGTGAAGGGCATCGAGCGGATGATTAACCGTCTGGGGGAAGGGCGCTCGCTGGGTGATAGCGTATTATTTACCGGGCCCCGGGAGCTGCGGTCCGTGGGGCAGCGCATTATCTGGTTGAGTGAACGTCTCTCCTGGCTTGAGTCGCAACGGCATCAGTTTTTACGCCATCTTTCCCATGAGCTGAAAACACCGCTTGCGAGCATGCGCGAAGGTACCGAATTGTTAGCCGATCAGGTAGTTGGCCCGTTAACGCCGGAGCAAAAAGAGGTAGTCGGGATTCTGGATGACAGCAGCCGTAATCTGCAAAAGTTGATTGAGCAATTGCTTGATTACAACCGCAAGCTGGCGGATGACGAGGTTGAGCTTGAAACTGTAGAAATCGCGCCGCTGGTGGAAAGCGTGGTTTCAGCACATAGCCTGCCTGCTCGCGCCAAAATGATCCATACTGATGTTGCGCTGGCGGCGAACGCTTGTCTGGCCGAACCCATGCTGTTAATGAGCGTGCTGGACAATCTTTATTCCAATGCGGTGCACTATGGCGCTGAATCCGGTAACATTTGGATCCGCAGCAGTTTGCATGGCTCAACGGTATATATTGATGTCATAAATACCGGCACACCGATTCCAGAAGCAGAACAGGCGATGATCTTCGAGCCTTTTTTCCAGGGCAGCCATCAGCGAAAAGGGGCAGTCAAAGGAAGCGGGTTGGGACTGAGCATCGCCAAAGACTGTATCCGCCGTATGCGGGGAAAACTGTATCTGGTTGATGAGCATGCGCAAAGCGTTTGTTTCCGCATAGAACTGCCGCTATCTGCATCGAAAAACCACTAAAATGAACCTAAGTCTGGTGAGTATGCCACACGTTGTTGCCCGAATGCTTAAACGAGATTTTATTCGCCGCGTCTTACTCGCAAGTCTGCCATGCCTGGCGCTGGTCGGCTGCGTTCCAAATGCGGTGAATCACATTATCGGCGATCCTTCGCAGGAGAAAATCCCGCCGCATCAACTCGCTGATTACCTTGCCACCGAATGTACGGATATCTGGTCGCTAACGGGTCAGTCCACGGATACCAACCCGTTGTATTGGCTGCGGGCGATGGATTGCGCCGATCGCATGATGCCAGTGCAGGCGCGCAGTGAAGCCAGTAGCCAACTTACGGATACCTGGCAGGGCGCTTTTAAGCGTGGGATCCTGCTCGATAACGCCCGTATTACCCCGCCTGAACGGCGGGAGGTCGTTACGCGTCTCGACGCGTTAAGTCCACAAATTCCGACTCAGGTTCGACCGCTTTATCAGGCCTGGTTCCGTAACCAAATGTTGCAGTTACAGCTTGCCGAAGAACGCATGCGTTACAGTAAGCTCCAGCAGTCGTCAGATAGCGATCTCGATACGCTGCGTCAGCAGCAACAGCATTTGCAGAGTCAGCTCGATCTCACCACCCGTAAGCTGGAAAATCTGACCGATATTGAACGACAACTGTCCACCCGTAAACCTGCCGGCAGCTATAATCCCGATGCGTTGCACGGTACTGATAAACTCACGGCGCCCGATGATGGGGAGGCCATGCCATGATAAGCCGCAAGCCCGCGCATCTGCTGCTCGTCGATGACGATCCGGGGCTGTTGAAATTGCTCGGTATGCGACTGACCAGCGAAGGTTACAGCGTCGTAACCGCAGAAAGTGGGCAGGAAGGATTACGGGTACTGAATCGTGAAAAAGTGGATCTGGTCATTAGCGACCTGCGCATGGATGAAATGGACGGCATGCAGCTGTTCACTGAAATCCAGAAAGTGCAGCCGGGGATGCCGGTTATTATCCTGACAGCGCACGGCTCCATTCCTGATGCTGTCGCGGCAACGCAGCAGGGTGTTTTCAGCTTTCTCACCAAGCCGGTCGATAAAGATGCGCTCTACAAAGCGATTGACGGTGCGCTGGAACAGTCCGCGCCTGCTACCGATGACAGCTGGCGTGAATCAATTGTTACCCGTAGCCCGTTAATGTTGCGTTTGTTAGAACAGGCGCGGATGGTCGCGCAATCGGATGTCAGCGTATTGATCAATGGTCAGAGCGGCACCGGGAAAGAGGTGTTTGCCCAGGCGATTCACAACGCCAGCCCGCGCAGCCATAAGCCCTTTATTGCCATTAACTGTGGCGCGTTGCCGGAACAACTGCTGGAGTCTGAACTGTTTGGCCATGCGCGCGGCGCTTTTACCGGCGCGGTGAGTAATCGTGAAGGGCTGTTTCAGGCCGCGGAAGGCGGCACGCTTTTTCTCGATGAGATTGGCGATATGCCTGCACCGTTACAGGTGAAACTGCTGCGCGTATTGCAGGAACGAAAAGTCAGACCGTTGGGCAGTAACCGCGATATCGACATTGATGTGCGGATCGTTTCTGCGACCCACCGCGATTTACCCAAAGCGATGGCTCGGGGCGAATTTCGCGAGGATTTGTACTATCGCCTCAACGTGGTGAGTCTGAAGATCCCGGCGCTGGCCGAGCGTACGGAAGATATTCCGCTGCTGGCGAACCATCTGCTGCGCCAGTCTGCTGAACGGCACAAACCGTTCGTACGCGCCTTTTCAACCGATGCCATGAAGCGGTTAATGACCGCCAGCTGGCCGGGCAACGTGCGTCAGTTAGTCAACGTAATTGAGCAGTGCGTGGCGTTGACCTCTTCGCCAGTGATCAGCGACGCGCTGGTGGAGCAGGCGCTGGAAGGGGAAAACACCGCGCTGCCGACATTTGTTGAGGCGCGTAACCAGTTTGAGCTCAACTATCTGCGTAAGCTGCTGCAAATCACCAAGGGCAATGTGACTCACGCAGCAAGAATGGCGGGGCGCAACCGCACCGAATTCTATAAGTTGCTTTCTCGACACGAGCTGGATGCAAACGATTTCAAAGAATAAATCTGCGGATTATGTTAGCTTTATTCGATCAAAAGACAGGCGACCTTTTCAAGGAATAGCATGAAAAAGATTGATGCGATTATTAAACCCTTCAAGCTGGACGACGTCCGCGAAGCGCTGGCAGAAGTCGGTATCACCGGGATGACGGTAACGGAAGTGAAAGGCTTTGGCCGTCAGAAAGGCCATACCGAGCTGTACCGTGGCGCGGAATATATGGTGGATTTTCTGCCGAAGGTAAAAATTGAAATTGTGGTTACCGACGACATCGTCGATACCTGCGTCGACACCATTATTCGTACTGCCCAGACCGGCAAAATCGGCGACGGTAAGATTTTTGTCTTCGACGTGGCTCGCGTGATTCGTATTCGTACCGGTGAAGAAGACGACGCGGCAATCTAAGCCGCGCCTTGCTTGCCGGATGGCGGTGTAAACACCTTATCCGGCCTACAATATCTCGTAGGCCTGATAAGCGCAGCGCCATCAGGCATAACGTAATTACAGAACTTTATGCGGGCCAAAGCATTCGTAATGAATGTTCTCGTTTTTCACGCCCAGGCCGACCAGCTGCTTTGCGGCAAACTGCATAAAGCCAACCGGACCGCACAGATAAAACTGCATCGCCGGATCGCTGATTGCGCTTTCCAGCTTGTTCAAATCCATCAGACCTACGCTATCAAACGCGCCTTTCGCGCGATCGGCTTCGGTTGGCTCACGATACCAGGTGTGTGCGCTAAAGCGTGGCAGCGTTTTGCCGAGTTCATTTACTTCATCAGCGAAGGCATGGACATCACCGTTTTCAGCCGCATGGAACCAGTTAACCTGCGCCGTATGGTTTGCTTTCGCCAGCGTATCCAGCATTGCCAGCATTGGGGTCTGACCTACGCCTGCGGAAATCAGAGACACAGGGGTATCGGTCGCGACGTCCATAAAGAAATCGCCCGCAGGTGCGGCCAGGTGAACAACGTCGCCAACATTTGCATGGCTGTGCAGCCAGGTGGAAACCTGACCACCGTCTTCACGCTTAACGGCAATCCGATAGCCTTTGCCATCAGGTTTACGGGTCAGTGAGTACTGACGAATTTCCTGATGCGGGAAACCTTCCGGCTTCAGCCAGACGCCCAGGTATTGCCCCGGATGATATTCAGCTACTGCGCCACCGTCGACAGGCTCAAACTCAAAGCTGGTAATCAGTGCACTTCGCGGCGTTTTTGCCACGATGCGGAAAGGACGGGTACCTTCCCAGCCGCCATTTTTATTGGCATTTTCGCTATAGATTTGCGCTTCACGGTTGATGAAAACGTTCGCCAGTACGCCATACGCTTTACCCCACGCATCCAGGACTTCCTGGCCTGGGCTGAACATTTCGTCCAGCGTTGCCAGCAAATGACCACCCACGATGTTGTACTGCTCTGGTTTAATCTGGAAACTGGTATGCTTCTGCGCGATTTTCTCAACCGCCGGCAACAGCGCCGCCAGGTTTTCGATATTGCTGGCATACGCGGCAATCGCGTTAAACAGCGCCTCGCGCTGATCGCCATTACGCTGGTTACTCATGTTGAAAATTTCTTTCAGCTCTGGGTTATGCGTAAACATGCGATCGTAGAAATGGGCGGTCAGCTTCGGACCTGTTTCAACCAGCAGGGGAATAGTGGCTTTCACTGTAGCGATGGTTTGTGCGTCAAGCATACGGTCTTCCTTTATCTGAGACTTTAATGATGTATGTCAAATGCATCTTATAAAAAATACCCCTGCATTGTAAATGGTTCTTTGTAACTTTGCGTTGTAAAGGTTACATCGTGAAAAATCTGCATCACAAACCTGAAAAGAAATCCGTTGAAATTCAGCAGACCTTTGTTCTCCAAAGCCTTGCGTGCCGTAAAGGTAATCGTTTGCGTAAAATCCTTTGTCAAGACCTGTTATCGAAGAATGATTCGGTTATACTGTTGGCCGAAGTCCTAGGGACTGCCTTTTTAGGCCGAAATTCTATTGTTAGCTGAGTCAGGAGATGCGGATGTTAAAGCGTGAAATGAACATTGCCGATTATGATGCCGAACTGTGGCAGGCTATGGAGCAGGAAAAAGTACGTCAGGAAGAGCACATCGAACTGATCGCCTCCGAAAACTACACCAGCCCGCGTGTTATGCAGGCGCAGGGTTCTCAGCTGACCAACAAATATGCTGAAGGTTATCCGGGCAAGCGCTACTACGGCGGTTGCGAGTACGTTGATATCGTTGAGCAACTGGCTATCGATCGTGCCAAAGAACTGTTTGGCGCTGACTACGCTAACGTACAGCCGCACTCCGGCTCTCAGGCTAACTTCGCTGTTTACACCGCTCTGCTGCAACCGGGCGATACCGTTCTGGGTATGAACCTGGCACAAGGCGGCCACCTGACTCACGGCTCCCCGGTTAACTTCTCCGGCAAACTGTACAACATCATCCCTTACGGTATTGATGAGTCCGGCAAAATTGACTACGAAGACATGGCGAAGCAGGCCAAAGAGCACAAACCGAAGATGATCATCGGTGGCTTCTCTGCTTACTCCGGCGTTGTTGACTGGGCAAAAATGCGTGAAATCGCTGACAGCATCGGCGCATACCTGTTCGTCGATATGGCGCACGTTGCGGGGCTGATTGCCGCAGGCGTTTATCCGAACCCGGTTCCACACGCACACGTTGTCACCACCACCACCCACAAAACTCTGGCGGGTCCGCGCGGCGGCCTGATCCTGGCGAAAGGCGGTGACGAAGAGCTGTACAAAAAACTGAACTCTGCGGTGTTCCCAAGCGCGCAGGGCGGCCCGCTGATGCATGTGATCGCGGCGAAAGCTGTGGCGCTGAAAGAAGCGATGGAGCCTGAGTTCAAGGTTTACCAGCAGCAGGTTGCTAAAAACGCCAAAGCGATGGTGGAAGTGTTCCTGAACCGTGGCTACAAAGTGGTTTCTGGCGGGACTGAAAACCACCTGTTCCTGCTGGATCTGGTTGATAAAAACCTGACCGGTAAAGAAGCTGATGCCGCGCTGGGCCGTGCTAACATCACCGTTAACAAAAACAGCGTACCGAACGATCCGAAGAGCCCGTTTGTGACTTCCGGTATCCGTATCGGTTCTCCGGCAATCACTCGCCGTGGCTTCAAAGAAGCGGAAGCGAAAGAGCTGGCTGGCTGGATGTGTGACGTGCTGGACAACATCAATGACGAAGCCGTAATCGAGCGCGTCAAAGGTAAAGTTCTGGATATCTGCGCACGCTTCCCGGTGTACGCGTAAGCGTCAATTGTTAGCTGTGAAAAAGGCCGCGAATGCGGCCTTTTTTATGTCCGATGGCGGCTTTGCCTTATCAGACAACGATCATAACGATTTTAGTGCCACGCCTTCATCACACAACGCTTCCTCGCTCATGGCTCGCCCTGACTGAATCAGCTTACGTAGTACACGCACTTCGCGCCCATTGTTGAGCGCGGCTGCGCCAATTATCGCTCCATCGCGCAGCTGGAACCAGATAGCCTTGCCGTCCTCCGGGTTTCCACGACACAGCCAGCTTTCTCCCTGCATCTCACCGACAAACTGTAAGTTATCGCTGTACTGATCGGTCCAGAACCAACCTGGCGTGGCAGTGGGCAGCGGCAAACCGAGCATCGCCGCGGCAGCAATCTGCGCCTGGAAGTTAGCATTTTCCCAGCTTTCTACCCGGCGCAGTGAACCGTCCGGTTGGCGAGTGAGCGCAACGTCACCGGCGGCGAAAATGTCCGGGTCGGCGGTGGTGCAGGTGGTATCAACGATAATACCGTTAGCCGTCTCCAGACCGGCGTCGCGGGCCAGCGTATCATTCGCCACGATACCGATGCCATAGATCACCGTATCAGCGGTGAGAGTTTCACCGTTTTGCAGCGTCAGTGAGAGAAACTCTCCCGCTTCGGCGTGTTCAATGGCGCTGTTGAGTAACACCCGTACGCCCGCCTGCTGGTGGCGGGCAAGCAGGTAGTCGCGCACCGGAGCAGGCGCATTGCGGCCCATCACCGTTGGCGCCTGCTCCACTACGGTTACCCGGCAGCCGCGCTGGGTCGCGCTGGCCGCCAGTTCCAGACCAATGGTGCCCGCCCCGACTATCACAATCGATTTACCGGGGAGTAAAGCGTCTCGCAGACGAGTCGCGTCGTCAACGTGGCGCAGGGTAAAGCATCGATCGCCCAGTTTATCCAGCAGCGGAAGAGGACGGGCCGCGGCACCGGTGGCAATCAGTAGCTGATCCCACGGATAAACCTGGCCATCAGCCAGCACCAACTGATGCGTTTGGCGGCCGAGCGTCTGCACAGTAACGCCCAGATGCAGCTGTACGTTGTGTTCCCGCCACCAGGCCGTGTTTAGCACCGGCTGTAGCTGCGGGGCGTCGTCCAGCAGCATGGCTTTGGACAATGGCGGGCGTTCGTACGGCAGATACGGCTCATTGGAGAACAGATGTATCTCGCCGTCAAACCCTTGCTGGCGCAGTGCTACCGCCGCCATCGCTGCGGCCTGTCCACCGCCGACGATAGCAATAATTTTGTTGTGCATAACGCCTCCTCAGAGATCCAGACCAGCGGCGACGTGGCGAATACCGCGAATACCCAGCCCGGCATCGGCATTGATCATCACGCCGCTTAAGGTGCGGTTGTTGCGACGCGACGCCAGCATCACGTATGGCCCGGTAAAGTCGGCTGGGTCGGGGAAGAACTGTAGCGGCAAAATAGCGGCGATTTTTTCCGGCGTCAGTGACTGCATAATTGAGGTATCGCTTTGCCCCAGCGCCTGTGGGCCGCGCAGATCGGTGGCCATACCGCACGGACCGACGCCGTTCACCCGCACTTTAGGCGCTAGCTCGTAGGCCAACTGGCGAATCAGCCCGGTAGCAGCGTGTTTACTGGCGGTGTACAGCGGCCCGCCGCCGCCGGGATACCAGGCAGCGTTTGACAGGGTAAAGATGATGCTGCCTTCGCTGGCGATCAGCGCCGGGGCACAGGCTTTCGCCCCCAGCAGATAACCCAGCACATTGATGTTAAATAACTCGTGAAAGCCGCTCTCCAGCGCTTCAGCAGAGGTGTTCACCAGCGTTGCGTTGTGATCCCAGATGCCCGCATTGCCAATAAAACAGTCCAGCTTGCCAAACACGGTGAGGATCTGATCGACCGCACGCTGATAGTCGGCGTAGCAGGTGACGTTGCCCTCTACCGCCAATACATGTTCGCCAAAACGCTGGCGCAGGCTGGCGACTTTGGCTGGCGACAGTTCGAGCGTGGCGACCTTCGCGCCTTCTTCAATTAAGCGCTCGACCAGCGCCAGGCCGAGGCCGGAACCGCCGCCGGTAATAAAAACCACGTTATCGCGTAAATCGCTCATCGGGCGTCCTCTGGAATATCAACAAATACATCGCTACCGTCCACATATACTGCGTAGGTGGTTAGCGGATCGGTGGCAGGTAAGCACAGCGCTTTGCCGGTTTTCAGACAAAAACTGGCCGCATGCAGCGGGCATTCCACGGTGGCATCGTCTTCCAGATAACCTTCCGACATCGAGGCGTTGCCGTGGCTACAGCGATCGTTAATGGCATAAAACTCGCCGCCAACATTGAACAGTGCGATGACGGGAGAGGTGTCGAGCCGGAGGGCTTCACCCTCCGGCAAATCCCCTACGGGGCAGGCATAAATACGACTCATCAGAACAGTACACTCAGGTTATGGGAGGTAATAACCGCCTGATCCAGCACGATCTCGCGCGCCAGTAAGCGCCACTCGTTGCCCGGCAAACGACGGACTTTATCCACGCGCATGCCGACGTAAAACGTCTCGTCCCGCTCTTTTTGCGCGCGATACAGCAGATAGTTGAGGCGCACGGCGAAGACGTCGGGCACGTCGGTTTCACTGACCTGCAGGTTGCTAATCAGATGACGGGTACGCGACGGCGGCTCTTCTGCCCAGGCCATGCCGGTTTCCAGCCGCGCGATGCGGCGTTCGAGCTGGTCTTTGTTGTCGTTGAAAATCCACGTCGTCGGCGGTTGTACGCCTTTGCGACGGTCGCGGGTCTGAGCATTGACCGTGGTACGCATAGTGTAGCGAATGTCATCATCCAGCTGCGCCAGCCAGTCGCGAAACTGCCAGTCGTCCAGCAGACGCGCTTCTTCATACAGAAACTGGCTGATGCGATGATGCAGTTCGAGAGAAACTAACGCGCTCATTTCATCACCTCCTGCTGGTACGCGGCGGTTTTCTCGTGCACGTCCTGCCAGCTTTCGCTGCTGAGCAAATCGGCCCAGCGCTGGTACATACCGCGCGCCGCAGTTTCCGAAAAGATGTAGTTGGTGATCCCCGGAATGCCGTCTTCACGACGTTTCTCCTGGCCAAGCCCCATTTCCAGACACAATTTCGTGTTGCGTGCGCGGTGGCCTTTGAGCAGTTTTTGAATTTCACACCAGTTTTCCGAGTCGTCCTGCTCCAGGAACCCGGCGGGGCCAAAAGCCCGCGTGGCGCTGTTTTCAAACGCGGCTTTCACTTCATCAGAGGCGGCTTTATCGGTAATACAGAACGCCCACACTTCAACCCGATCCGGCCCACGCGGGTGCCAGACGCGCAGCGTGGCGGTACCGTTGAGCCAGGAAAGCGTGGGGAAGATGTTGTTGTGACCAGCCAGACGCAGGGCGCGAACCTTGCCCAAACGCTCTTCGGCTTCCGCGTAGGTGTCGCGGTAGTAGCTGGAGACTTCACCGTCGACCCACACGTTGGCGTCCGGTTTCTCGGTAAAGAAGAAGCCGCTGCCGTGGCCGTCCTGGCCGAATTGTAGTGCGTCTTTGGCGGTTTCCCACACCGGGCGGGCGGTCTGACCGTCGCCGAGGCGCTTATCGCTGCCGTCGTCTTTCGCCCCCAGCACCTGCACCGCAGAGGCATGGCTGAACAGCGCGTGATACTGGTCGCTGGCAAACTGTTCGGCGGGGAATTTCCAGTTGCAGTCGATGGTCCATTTCTGGACGCCGCCGACGATTTCGGTGCCACCTTCACGGCGGTCGAGTACGCCGTCGAGATACCAGGCGATGTCGCCGAGGTAGTCGCGCAGGTTTGGTGCGCTGGTATCCCAGTTGCCGAAAATCAGCCCTTTATAGCTCTCGACGCCAGGCACTTCGTTCAGTCCCCAATGCGATTTGCATAAACCTTGCGGATAAGCGCGCGGCTCCAGTGGGACGTCGATCAGCTCGCCGTTAATACCGTAAGACCAGCCGTGATACGGGCAGGTGAAGGCGCGGGTATTGCCGCAGTCAGCGTAGCTGACGCGCATCGCGCGGTGGCGGCACTGGTTGAGAAACGCTTTAATGCTGCCGTCTTTCTGGCGAACCACCACCACCGCATCCTCGCCCATGTAGGTGTTAAAAAAATCACCGGGTTTGGGGATTTGGCTTTCGTGGGCGAGAAATAGCCAGCAGCGTCCGAAGATGCGTTCCAGCTCCAGTTGGTAAATTTCAGGGTCGGTATAAATTCGTGGGGTTACGCGACCGTTTTGCGTGTCGATCAGTTGGTAGATGTCTAAATTTGAGGGTGTGGTCATATTTTTTAATCCTGAAAGCTAAGATGTATTGACCTTCATTTTTTGTGCCATAAGGATGTTGCTGGTTAGTTATCAATCTGTGAAATAGTAAATTTCTACCAGTTGAGACATTTTTTCGATAACAAGGAGCAGGGCATGGAACTGAGGCACTTACGCTATTTTGTGGCGGTGGCGCAGGCGCTGAATTTCACCCGGGCGGCAGAAAAATTGCATACCTCCCAGCCATCGTTAAGCAGTCAGATCCGCGATCTGGAAACTTGCGTAGGCGTTTCGTTACTGGTGCGCGATAAGCGAAAAGTTGCGCTGACGGCGGCCGGTGAGTGCTTTTTACAGGATGCGCTGGCGATCCTCGAGCAGGCGGAAAACGCCAAAGTTCGCGCTCGTAAAACGGTGCAGGAAGACAACCATTTTGCCATTGGTTTTGTCCCTTCCGCAGAGGTGAATTTGCTACCGAAGGTGCTGCCCTTGTTTCGTTTAAAGCAGCCGGATACGCACATTGAACTGGTGAGTCTGATAACCACCGAGCAGGAAGAGAAGATCCTGAGTGGGGAGCTGGATGTTGGCTTAATGCGCCACCCGGTGTACAGCCCGGAACTGGAGTATCTGGAGCTCATTCATGAGCCGCTGGTGGTAGTGCTACCGGTTAACCATCCGTTAGCCAGTGAACAGGCGATATCGGCACAGCAACTGAACGGTGTCAATTTTGTCAGCACCGATCCCGCTTATTCCGGCGTATTAGCGAAGATTGTCAAAAACTGGTTTCAGCAGCAGAAAAGCCAGCCCAATATTGTGCAGGTGGCGACCAATATTCTGGTGACGATGAACCTGGTCGGTATGGGGCTGGGGGTCACTTTGATACCCGGTTATATGAATAATTTTAATACCGGACAGGTGGTTTTTCGCCCTATTGCTGGCGATGCCCCGACTATTGCGCTGCTGATGTCGTGGAAAAAAGGATCGCTCAAACCGGCACTGACCGATTTTATCGCCACGGTGCATGAACGTTTAGCGGTGAGCCTTGCGGAGTAATGGTTACAACTCGCTGAGCTGTGACTCGACATAAAGATAGCCAATTCCCATGAGTTGCTGGGCGCGATTGAGCTGGCCGAAACTTATCTGAGTCGCCCTGGCGCGCGGGTTATCACCGTGATCAAATGGGTTAAACCCCGTTTGCTGCACCAGCGTATTAAGCCAGCTATCGCCGAAAGCGCAGCTACGGCCGTACAACCATATCTGGTTAATATTCAGTATATTCAGAAAGTTATATAAACTTAACCCGATGGCGCTGGCGGCATGTTCGGCCCAGGCCTGAATACGAACATCACCGTTCTGCCAGGCTGTAATAAGCTGGTCGGTGGTGAGTGTTTCCGGATCGTAAAGGGACGTCGGCTGCGATTTCATCCACACGCGGGCCTGTTTTTTCAACGCGCTCAATGACGCCACCGTTTCCAGACAGCCATAGCGACCGCAGTCACAGGCAATTCCATCGGGATGAACGATGGTGTGTCCAATCTGGCCGCTGCCATACAGACTACCGCGCCAGATATTGTCGTTAATCACAAACGATGAGCCAATGCCGTAATCAACGTTAATCACGCAAAAATCACCGTTAGCCGCTGGGTTTTGCCATTTTTCGGCCAGCGCCAGCATCACGCAGTCATTGTCCAGGCGGACCTGAACGCCGAGCATCTCCTCCAGCAGATATTTTATTTCCACCGGTGTTTTCCACGGTGCCTGGGGCATGGTTTTTGATGCGCCGGTGATTGGATCAACCTGGCCGTGAACGCCGAGCGCCAGATTAATCGTGACCTCGGGAAATTGTCGACGGTATTCCCGCCAGTGTGTAGCCAGGGCCGACAGCAGCGCTTTGGGCGTTTCCGGCTTGATGACCTCATGACGCCAGTCGCCGATGGCAACCAGCCGTGCGTCTGCCAGTTGACTGGTGATGCTGGTAGGGGTGACGTTGATACATAGCGTCCATGCGCCTTTTTCTGGCAAATGATAACTGCCGCTGCTCAAACCGCGCTGGCTTAAGGTTTCTCGCGAGTGGCTGATTCTCCTTTCATCCATCAGCTCTTCGAGGATATTGCTGACCGCCGGGATCGACAGACTGGTGAGCTGCGCCAGCTGTGACTTGCTGAGCTGCTTTTCCCGCCACAGGTGCGACAAAAAGATCTGTTTATTCGCCTGACGAACCCTGGCGTTGTTGAACCCCGAACGCTGCATTCACTTAACTCCCTTAACTGTATTGCGTGAGCATTGCGCATTTTAGCGCCACTTAACTGCCGCAGAATAGCATCAAGTTGAATTTTTACTTTTGTTTATTGAGTGGAGAGCGGCATGTACGGTTCAGTTAAAGTCTGGCAAGAAACGATCACCCTCCCAACGTGGACGGCGGGTGAAGAAGACGCTAACCCCATGTTTCTGGAGAAAAGGGTTTATCAGGGATCTTCTGGCGCGGTGTATCCGTATGGCGTGATTGATACGCTGACCGGCAAACGTGAAATGCGCGACTACAAGGCGGTGTGGATGGAGAATGACTTCATTCGCGTCATGCTGTTGCCGGAGCTAGGCGGGCGTATTCATCGAGCGTATGACAAAGTACAGCAGCGCGATTTTGTCTACTACAACGAAGTGGTGAAGCCCGCTTTGGTTGGTTTGCTTGGGCCGTGGATCTCTGGTGGCATTGAATTTAACTGGCCGCAGCATCATCGCCCAACCACTTTTATGCCGGTGGATTTTACGCAGCAACAGGGTGAACACGGCGAATATACCGTATGGATGGGTGAGGTAGAACCTATGCGCGGTTTACAGGTGATGACCGGATTTACGCTGTATCCGGATCGCGCCCTGATCGAGATAACCGGGAAGGTGTTTAACGGTAACGCTACGCCGCGCCATTTTTTATGGTGGGCGAATCCAGCGGTGAAGGGCGGCGACGACCACCAGAGCGTGTTTCCGCCGGATGTGACCGCAGTATTTGACCACGGTAAGCGTGATGTTTCTGCGTTTCCTATCGCCACCGGCACATACTATAAAGTGGACTACTCGGCTGGCGTGGATATCTCGCGCTACAAAAACGTGCCGGTACCGACCTCCTACATGGCTGAAAAATCAGATTATGATTTTGTTGGTGCATGGCATCACGGTGAGCGAGGCGGGCTGCTACATGTGGCTGACCACCACGTTTCGCCAGGGAAAAAACAGTGGACCTGGGGCTATGGCGACTTTGGCGTTGCCTGGGATCGTAACCTTACCGATGACAACGGTCCTTATATTGAACTGATGACCGGGGTCTTTACCGACAACCAGCCGGATTTCACCTGGCTTGCGCCGTACGAAGAGAAAGTCTTCGTACAAAACTTCCTGCCCTACAGCGAACTGGGCATGGTGCAAAACGCCAGTACGCAGTTGGCGCTTCGTCTGGTACGTGAGAGTAACCAGCTTTCTGTGGGCGTTTATGCGATTGCGCCGCTGCACGACGTGCAGATTACGCTTTCTGCCGATGGACAACCGTTCTATGAGCATACGCTGACCCTGGAGCCCGGACAAAGCTGGCTGGCTGATGTGTCTGACGATAACCATGCGCGGGTAACGATGACTGTCACTGGCGCCGATGGCACTACGCTTTTGCAGTACGAAGAGCACATCGCGCAAGAGTTACCACTGCCATCGGCGGCCGTCGCGCCAGCGCTGCCAGAAGTGCTTTCTAATACCGATGAACTCTATTTTATTGGTCAGCATCTGGAGCAGTACAACCATGCCAGTCGCTATGCCGAAGATTATTATCGCCGCGCGCTGGACGTTGATCCGCTGGATTACCGCAATAATGTGGCCCTGGGGACGCTGGCGTTAAACCGCGCCGACTGG
>NZ_RPOI01000035.1 GCF_003818115.1 Citrobacter youngae
TTTTCGTCTTTGCGACGTTAATGAATCCGTTATTCTTCGTAAGATCGCCCACACAGACTGTCTGATAAATTGTTAAAGAAGTCAAGTGCCGCTTCGCTTTTTCTCAGCGGCGCGGGGTGTGCATATTACGCCATCCCGCTACGAAGTCAAGCATTTAATTTCGCTTTCTTCGCCGGAGTTCTCAGTGGAACCCCGCTGACCCGGCGGCTTGCGTGCCGTTGTTCCGTGTCAGTGGAGGCGCATTATAGGGAGTTATTTCAGGCTGACAAGGGGAAATTTAAAATAATTTTCCAAGTGCGTGTTTTTTATTCTTTGCGTTTATTTTAACAACGTTTTGTTGGTTAATTGGGCAATTTCCCGGGCAAATCCCGCCACCTGTTCCCAGTCGGTATAGATCACTTCTTTCTTCGTATCCGTTTCACCACCTGACATCTTCATAATAAGTTGGATCATAACGCGGTCATACCAGCGATAGCGGGGATACAACAAAGCACCCGCAATGACTGCACTGTGGTCTGGTCGCCACGGTGAACTCATCAGAAACTTACGCGCATAGCTATTAGTTTGCGGTGTGCGTTTCTCCGGTTTACGGGCAACCAGGTTTACAGAGTAAAACGCACTCGGCATCGTATTCAGCTGCGTGGCATGCTTTTTCACAAATTCCTGAAATGCAGAATGGTAATGGCCATAGCGAATTGATGCACCAATCACCACACTGTCATAATTTTTCCACTCAGGCTCTTCGGTACGATGCAAATTCATGACATCTGCCCAGACACCCAGCTCTTTAAGTTCAGAAGCCAGATACTCAGCGATTTCGCGCGTTTGTCCGTCCCGGGAAGAAAAAAGAATCAGTGTTTTCACGTGTTACTCCATTATTCACGCCAGAAAGTAGGGGTAAAGAGCACCAGCAGAGTAAAGACCTCCAGACGACCAAACAGCATGTTGGCAATCAGGATCCATTTCGCCACCGGGTTCATGCTGGCAAAATTGTCGGCAACAACCCCCAGCCCAGGCCCGAGGTTATTCAGCGTCGCCACAACTGAGGCAAACGCAGAGAAGTCATCCACACCGGTCGCAATAATTGCCAGCATACTGATAATAAAGACCAGCGCATAGGCAGAAAAGAAGCCCCATACCGCTTCAAGGATTCGTTCCGGCAACGCTCGGTTGCCCAACTTAATGCTATAGACCGCATTGGGGTGAACCAGTCGCTTCAGTTCGCGGTTACCCTGTTTGAACAGTAACAAGATACGAATCACCTTCAAGCCACCGCCCGTTGACCCGGCACAGCCACCAATAAACGCAGAACACAGTAGCAGCACCGGCAGGAACAACGGCCAGCGAGCAATACTGTCCGTAGTAAATCCGGCGGTCGTCGCCATCGATACCACCTGGAAAAATGCCTGGTTGATCGTCGTGAGCGCCGACCCATAGGTATTATGTATCCACAACACCAGCGTACAGACGGCCACCAGCGTTAGCTGCACCCCGATAAACATGCGGAATTCCGGATCGCGCCAGTAGACCTTCAGACTACGCCCGCTTAATAAAGAGAAGTGCAGGCCATAGTTACAACCGGAGATCAGCAGGAAGATAGCAATAATCGTGTTAATCGTGGGGCTGTCGAAATACCCCACACTGGCATCGTGTGTGGAAAAGCCGCCGATAGCAATGGTGGCGAAGCTGTGCCCAATGGCGTCAAAGGCAGGCATGCCGGCAAACCACAGCGCCAGCGCACACGCAACCGTCAATAGCACATAGATGAGCCACAAGGTTTTCGCCGTTTCGGCAATACGTGGGCGCATTTTGTTATCTTTCAGCGGCCCCGGCATTTCTGCACGATAGAGCTGCATGCCACCCACGCCAAGAATAGGCAGGATAGCCACCGCCAGCACGATGATCCCCATCCCGCCGAACCATTGCAGCATCTGGCGATAAAAGAGAATGGCATGCGGCAGTGAATCCAGCCCCACCAGCGTCGTCGCACCTGTGGTGGTTAATCCGGAAAAGGATTCAAAAAAAGCGTCGGTTATTGTGAGGTTAGGACTTTCCGCAAAAATGAACGGCAACGCACCCACGCTCCCCAGCACGGTCCAGAATAAGACGACGATCAGAAACCCTTCACGGGATTTCAGTTCGCCCTTCTCTTTACGGTTTGGCCACCACAGCATGGAGCCGATAGCCAGAGCCACGAAGAAAGTTTGGGTGAATGCACGCCCTGCCCCATCGCGGTAAATGAGCGCTACCAGTCCGGGGATAATCATTGTCCCCGAAAATAAGATGACCAGCAGTCCAACGATTCGGGTGATGGCGCGAAAATGCATCTCTGCCGCTTCCTTAGTTCTTTAAAATGAGGTGGGGATTATTCTGCAATCGATAACAATTGCAATGAACCACGACTAAAATCCGCCAGCTTTGCTGAAAATTCATCCACTTTCGCATAAGGAAGTGCTACCCGAAGCAGAACGAATGCCTGGTAATCACTGAAAACGATTTTACCGTCAAACTGCCCCAACAGTGTTTCAATGCCTGCCAGTTGGCCGTACTCACACTGCAAAGTATATTCGGTTAATGGCGTCTTGCGCTGTGTCGTTAACTGGCGCAGCGCCTGATTCACACCACCACCGTAGGCTTTTACCAACCCCCCCGTACCGAGAAGGATACCGCCGTAGTAGCGCACCACCACCGCAGTAATCTCA
This sequence comes from Citrobacter youngae, assembly GCF_003818115.1. Classification (GTDB taxonomy): domain Bacteria; phylum Pseudomonadota; class Gammaproteobacteria; order Enterobacterales; family Enterobacteriaceae; genus Citrobacter; species Citrobacter youngae. Next base: position 2,703 of record NZ_RPOI01000035.1, read on the forward strand.
CCAACGCCGCTCCCCATCAGTTGAGCGAGCATCGGTTTGCCTGCGGTACCCGCCGGTTCGCCATCGTCTGAAAATCCCAGCTGTTGCGAGTCATTGGGCGCACCCGCCACCCACGCCACACAATGATGACGGGCATCCGGGTGTTCCGCTTTAACTGACTCAACAAATGCTTTCGCCGCTTCTACACCGTCCGTATGGGCGAGCAACGTAATGAAGCGGCTTTTTTTGATCTCTTCAACGACGATAACCGGCGCCGCAGGGATTAACCAACTGTCCATTACGCCAGTTTCAAATCCCGCGTCATGTTTTCAATATTGCTCTCGTGGACAACCACGTTGTCTTCAATACGAATCCCGCCGAACGGCTTCAGGGCTTCGATTTTTTGCCAATTGAAGTGTTTGCTGAATTGCCCTTCACGCCACGGTGCCAACAGCGATTCAATAAAGTAGATGCCCGGTTCGATGGTCAGAACCATGCCCGGTTGCAAAACGCGGGTGCAACGCAGATAAGGATACTTCGACGGCGCGGCCAGGTGGGTACCGCTGTCATCCTGCATAAAGCCAGCAACATCATGCACCTGCAGACCCAGCGGGTGACCAATGCCGTGCGGCATAAACGGCCCGGTAAGATCGTTTTCTACCATCGCCTCTTCACTCATATCGGTGATGATTTGATGCTTACGCAGCAGTTTCGCGATGCGCTGATGGAACTGAATGTGATAATCCACATAGCTGGTGCCTGCTTTCATCGTGGCAATCAGCGCCAGTTGCTCGTCATTCACATCTTTCACCAGATGCGCATAGTCGTTGTCGCTTTTCGCCGACCAGGTACGCGTCAGGTCTGCCGCATAGCCGTTATATTCCGCACCCGCGTCCAGCAGGAAGCTGCGGATTTCAGACGGAGCCTGATGATCCAGCTTGGTGTAATGCAGAACCGAAGCATGCTCGTTAAGTGCAACGATGTTGCTGTACGGCACGTCGGTGTCACGATGACCGGTAGCCGTCAGGTAAGCGAGGTTGATGTCAAACTCGCTCATTCCGGAACGGAACGCTTCTTCCGCGGCACGGTGTCCATTCACCGCCATTTTCTGCGCTTCGCGCATACAGGCCAGTTCGTAATCTGTTTTATAGGCGCGGTAATAGTGCAGGTAGTCGATCACCCCTTTCGGGTTGATGTTGCTGGCCGCGATATCCAGCTGCAGTGCGCGTTCCGGAACCGGACCAATATAACCGATATTGCCGCGAGCAGCAGGCAGTTGACTACCAATACCGTCCGCTTTTGGCAGCGCGATGATCTCAATTTCTTCCGTCCAGAAGGAGGTCGGCAACGGCTCAACGTTGTGCCAGTAATCGACCGGCAGGTAGAACCACAGTTTCGGCTTGTTCACGCCATCCACCAGCAACCAGCAGTTAGGAACCTGCGTTACAGGCACCCAGGCTTTGAACTGCGGATTAACCTTAAACGGATATGGATGATCGTCGAGAAAGACGTTAATCAGCTCACCTGAGTGAATAAGTAACGCATCCAGCTTGAAGCGTTCCAGCGCGTCGCGCGTCCGTTCTTGTAGGGTAACGATATGATTTTTATAGAGAGCGGCCAGTGATTCCATTTTCTATCCTTCTGTTTTTTTGACCTCAAGTCTCCGCATCTTAGCACATCGCCTTGTGAGTGCGTGATTTCTGCCGAGCGTGATCGAATCGTCATTTCTTTAATCATTCATTTGCATTTTTTTAACATAAAACACACACTTCGATTCATCTGGTATGACCAGATCACCTTGCGGATTCAGGAGACTGACATGCTTTACAAAGGCGACACCCTGTACCTCGACTGGCTGGAAGATGGCATCGCCGAACTGGTGTTCGATGCCCCTGGTTCGGTCAATAAACTCGACACGGCCACCGTTGCCAGCCTGGGCCATGCGCTTGATGTGCTGGAAAAACAACCGAATTTAAAAGGGCTGCTTCTGCGCTCTAACAAAGCAGCCTTTATTGTTGGTGCCGATATCACCGAATTCCTTTCACTGTTCCTCGTGCCTGAAGAACAGTTAAGCCAGTGGCTGCATTTTGCCAACAGCGTCTTTAACCGCCTCGAAGATCTACCTGTTCCGACCCTCTCAGCGGTAAATGGCTATGCGTTGGGCGGTGGCTGCGAGTGTGTCCTGGCAACCGATTATCGTCTGGCAACGCCGGACCTGCGCATTGGCTTGCCGGAAACCAAGCTGGGCATTATGCCGGGCTTTGGCGGCTCCGTGCGTATGCCACGTATGCTGGGCGCGGACAGCGCGCTGGAAATCATTGCTGCAGGTAAAGATGTTGGCGCTGACCAGGCGCTAAAAATCGGCCTGGTCGATGGCGTGGTGAAGCAAGACAAACTGCTTGATGGCGCGATTGCCGTATTACGTCAGGCGATTAACGGCGACCTTGACTGGAAAGCCAAACGTCAGCCGAAGCTGGAGCCGTTGAAACTCAGCAAAATTGAAGCGGCTATGAGCTTTACCATCGCCAAAGGCATGGTGGCGCAGACGGCAGGTAAGCATTATCCCGCACCGATTACCGCGGTAAAAACCATTGAAGCAGCGGCTCGTTTTGGCCGTGAAGAAGCACTGAATCTGGAAAATAAAAGCTTTGTGCCACTGGCGCACACCAGTGAAGCCCGCGCGTTGGTTGGTATCTTCCTGAACGATCAGTTCGTGAAAGCCAAAGCCAAAAAACTCACCAAAAATATTGATGCGCCAAAGCAAGCGGCAGTGCTGGGTGCAGGTATTATGGGCGGCGGCATCGCGTATCAGTCAGCCTGGAAAGGCGTGCCGGTTGTGATGAAAGATATCAACGACAAATCATTAACGCTCGGCATGACCGAAGCGGCCAAGCTACTGAACAAACAGCTTGAGCGCGGCAAAATTGACGGTCTGAAAATGGCGGGCGTGATTTCCACTATTCATCCAACCCTCGACTATAGCGGTTTTGAGCGTGTGGATGTGGTGGTTGAAGCGGTCGTAGAAAACCCGAAAGTGAAAAAAGCGGTGCTGGCGGAGACTGAAGACAAAGTTCGCCCGGATACGGTACTGGCGTCGAATACCTCCACCATCCCAATCAACGAACTGGCCAGCGCGCTCAAGCGCCCGGAAAACTTCTGTGGGATGCACTTCTTTAACCCGGTGCACCGTATGCCGCTGGTTGAGATCATTCGCGGCGAGAAAAGCTCGGATGAAACCATCGCCAAAGTTGTCGCCTGGGCAAGCCAGATGGGCAAAACGCCAATTGTGGTCAACGATTGCCCCGGTTTCTTCGTGAACCGCGTGCTGTTCCCGTATTTTGCCGGTTTCAGCCAGCTGCTGCGCGATGGGGCGGATTTCCGCAAAGTCGACAAAGTCATGGAAAAACAGTTTGGCTGGCCGATGGGCCCAGCTTATCTGCTGGACGTGGTGGGAATTGATACCGCACATCACGCGCAGGCAGTGATGTCCGCAGGCTTCCCTCAGCGTATGCAGAAAGATTATCGCGACGCGATAGACGCCCTGTTTGATGCTAACCGTTTCGGACAGAAAAACGGTCTTGGATTCTGGCGTTATAAAGAAGACAACAAGGGCAAGCCGAAAAAAGAAGAGGATGCCACCGTTGACGGTTTGCTGGCAGATATCAGCCAGCCGAAGCGCGACTTTAGCGATGAAGAAATTATCGCCCGCATGATGATCCCAATGGTCAACGAAGTGGTACGTTGTCTGGAAGAAGGCATTATCGCCAGCCCGGCAGAAGCCGATATGGCGCTGGTGTATGGCCTGGGCTTCCCTCCGTTCCACGGCGGCGCGTTCCGCTGGCTGGATACGCTCGGCAGCGCGAAGTATCTCGATATGGCTCAACAGTATCAGCACCTTGGCCCGCTGTATGAAGTTCCGGCCGGTCTGCGTGACAAAGCGCGCCATAACGAACCGTATTATCCCCAGGTTGAGCCTGCCCGCCCGGTTGGCAGCCTGAAAACGGCTTAAGGAGTCACAATGGAACAGGTTGTAATTGTTGATGCGATCCGTACCCCGATGGGCCGTTCGAAAGGGGGCGCGTTTCGTAACGTGCGGGCAGAAGATCTCTCCGCACATTTAATGCGTAGCCTGCTGGCGCGTAATCCGGCGCTGGAGCCAACCGCGCTGGATGACATTTACTGGGGCTGTGTGCAGCAAACGCTGGAGCAGGGTTTCAACATTGCCCGTAACGCCGCGCTGCTGGCAGAAATTCCGCACTCCGTTCCGGCGGTCACCGTCAACCGCCTGTGCGGTTCCTCGATGCAGGCGCTGCACGACGCGGCACGTATGATCATGACCGGCGATGCTCAGGCGTGCCTGATTGGTGGCGTGGAGCATATGGGCCATGTACCAATGAGCCACGGCGTTGATTTCCATCCAGGCATGAGCCGCAACGTAGCAAAAGCTGCGGGGATGATGGGGCTGACGGCAGAAATGCTCTCGCGTATGCACGGTATCAGTCGTGAAATGCAGGATGCCTTCGCCGCACGTTCACATGCTCGCGCCTGGGCTGCAACACAGTCTGGCGCATTTAAAAACGAAATCATCCCGACCGGCGGTCATGATGCCGACGGTGTGCTGAAACAGTTTAACTATGATGAGGTTATTCGTCCGGAAACCACTGTCGAAGCGCTATCCACCCTGCGCCCGGCGTTCGATCCGGTGAGCGGAACGGTCACTGCCGGTACCTCCTCCGCGCTCTCCGACGGAGCAGCGGCAATGCTGGTCATGAGTGAAAGTCGCGCCCGTGAGCTGGGTCTGACGCCGCGTGCCCGTATTCGTTCGATGGCTGTTGTTGGCTGCGACCCGTCAATCATGGGTTACGGTCCGGTTCCGGCCTCAAAACTGGCGCTGAAAAAAGCGGGACTCTCCACCAGCGACATCGGCTTGTTTGAGATGAACGAAGCCTTTGCCGCCCAGATCCTGCCGTGCATTAAAGATCTGGGGCTGATGGAGCAGATCGACGAGAAGATCAACCTCAACGGCGGCGCGATCGCCCTGGGCCACCCACTGGGTTGCTCCGGGGCGCGTATCAGCACCACCCTGCTCAACCTGATGGAACGCAAAGACGTGCAGTTTGGTCTGGCAACGATGTGTATCGGGTTAGGTCAGGGCATCGCGACGGTATTTGAGCGAGTTTAATCAAAGATAAATTCCCCTAAATAATTCTCGCTGCATCGCGGCGGCAACTGAGCGAATCCCCGGGAGCATAGATAACTATGTGACCGGGGTGAGCAAAGGCAGCCAACAAAGAGGCAGAGTGAATTATGACGGGGAAAGGTTTAGTTGCCGTTCTTCCCGCCTGTCAGGGGCGGGTTTTTTATTTACCTGAACTACCACGCACCACTAATTGCACCGGCAACAGCAGATTCTCTTCCAGTTTCTCTTCCAGTTTCTCTTCCAGCAATAAACGCAGCGCTTCACGCCCCAGTTGCTTTTTATCAACCGCAATAGTGGTCAGCGGCGGATGTGACCAGGCCGCAGCATCGATATCATCAAACCCCACCAGCGCGAGATCTTCCGGGATACGTATATCCTGCTGCACACACACCCGCTGAACAACCATCGCCGCCGCGTCGTTATAGGCAAAAATGGCATCAGGCGGCTCCGGCAGCCTGAAAAGCTCATTAACCGCTTCCACCAGGGATTGCTCGGTATCCAGCAGCGGTGGCGCAACGGCGTCGTATTCTGGCGGCATCAGCAAACGGGCCTCATACAATGCCTGACGGTAGCCCTTCTCGCGCTGACGGATGCTGTAGTGCGCAAGCGAACTGGCAAGAAAAGCGATACGGCTGCGCCCCTGTTCGATCAAGTGTTTTGTCGCCAGATAGCCGCCCTGGGTATTGTCCGGATTGACGCATGGCAAACCTGGAGCCCACAGATCCACCAGCACCAACGGCAATTTCATCTGTTGCAGCAAGCCAAGTAATTCAGGCTCAAAAAAACCGGCGCAGATCAGCGCATCCGGCTGGTGCAGCATCACCTGCTCACTCACTGCATCACCTGGGCCTATAGAGAGAAAACTCAGCGCAATACCCTGATCCCGGCAGGCATCATCGATACCCAGCAGCAGCTGCGAGTAAAACGGCAATGCCCGGCTGATATTGTGCTGGCGGTGCAGCAAAAACAGGACTCGCTTGAGCTTGTCACTGCGCAGACGGGAAAAATCATAACCCTGCTGCTGCGCCACAGAAATAATGCGCAGCCGGGTATCTTCACGTAGCCCCGGCTGCCCTTTCAGGGCGCGGGAAACCGCGCCAACTGAAACGCCGCAGGCTTCGGCAATGTCCCTGATACGTACAGGTTTCGTCATGTCACTCTCATTGATTTACGCTGGCCTTTTGCGCCCCCAGCCAGGCCGCGCCGCGTACGCCGCTGCTGTCACCGTGTCGGGCCTGAACGATCGGCGTACGGCACTGTTTACCAAATACGTACTGCGCCACTCGCGCCTGCAAGCCTGAGTACAGTAAAGTGATATTGGATACCCCACCGCCCAGCACGATAACATCGGGATCGAGCGTATTCACCACCCCCGCCAACGCGCGCGCCAGCTGATCGCAATAGCGTTCCCATAACAAACAGGCATCTGCATCACCCGATTCTACCCGCTGCATAATATGTGGCACACCTGCATGTTGCGCGGTGTGATTCATATACTGACGCTCCAGGCCGCTGCCGGAAATAAAGCTCTCAATACAGTTCACCTGTCCGCAATAGCATGTCACTTCAGCCCCGTCCCGAGATTCGTGGTAGCGCGGCAATGCATTATGTCCCCACTCTCCTGAACAGGCGTTAGGTCCAGAGATCAAACGGTTATCGATGCATAGTCCACCGCCGCATCCGGTACCGAGGATAACGCCAAATACGACACGATAGCCCCGTCCGCTACCGTCCATCGCTTCCGACAGTGTGAAGCAGTTGGCGTCATTAGTTACGGGTACTGGCATTCCTAATGCACGCTCAAGATCTTGCGAAAAAGCCTGCTGATTCAGCACCAGGATATTGGAATTCTTAATCAAACCTTCGCTATCCACCGCGCCGGGCACCCCGATACCCACCGATAAAGGCTGATTAACGGCCTGTCTCGCCTTAGCAATCATCTCGGTCACAGCCTGGAAAAAATCACCGTAACTCAGCTTTGGTGTCGCACATCGCTCGCGGTAAACAATTTCACCCGTGTTATCAATCACCACCGCTTCAATTTTAGTCCCGCCGATATCCAGTCCGAGCCTCATGGTTTTCCCTCGCTGACGTCCCGCAATGTGATGCGATACAGCTTGCCCATTTTGTTTACTAAACAAAATGAAACCCGTCACAAAAACTCAGTTTTATGATTAATAGATAGAAAAAACATGTTTACTAAAAAATATGCTGAAAAAGAGAAACAACAAGACCGGGTTTGCACCCAGTTAGAAGAAGTAAGGTTGGTAATGGATGCGCCGGAAGGGATCCGGCGCACAGCGCTTAAATGAACGCGAAAGCGTCGCCAAACAGGCGATCTTCACGCGCACTACGTTCATTGCAGAACAGGTCGCGCGCGATTTTAGCCATCTCGAAACGCCCGGCGATATAAATATCATGTTCCGCCAGAGTGCCGTAATCCTGTAATACTGCCGTTAATACGGTTCCCGTACGACCACGCCAGCCGTCTTCAGGCTGCTCTACCACCGGCTCAACGCGCAGGTTCGGGTGATTCACCGACAATGCTTCCAGCTCTGAGAGATCGTAGAGATGCTTCTCTTCGCGCCCGCCCCAGTAAATAGTGATATCGCGGTTTGGATTGCGCGCCAGCGCGGTAAGCAGAATAGAACGCACGTAAGAGAACCCTGTACCTCCGGCAATCAGGATCAGCGGACGATTCTCATCATCCCGCAGCCAGGCTTCACCGTGCGGGATATCGACCTTAATTTCCCGATCTTTCAGAATTCGGTCCATAACAGCCATGGCATAAAGATTTAGCTCAGAAGCACCCACGTGCAGCTCAATGAACCCATGCTCATCCGGCGTAGATGCCATGGAGAACGGGCGTTTATCACGTTCGTCCATCACGACCATTAAATACTGACCTGCACGAAAGGAAAACGCCGCGTCCGGCACTAAACGTACGCGATATACGGTGTCAGTGATAGCTTCTACCGAGGTCACTTTACAGCTTAAGGTTGTCATGCGCTCTCTCTGTCGGATCAATAGGCAAAACGATCGCGCCTCAGGCGCTTTTGCCGTCATTAAAGATGGCTAATTCATCCCAAATTGCGTCAATACGCGCAGTCACTTCAGGATCTTTTTTAATCGGGCGTCCCCACTCTCGTTGGGTTTCACCCGGCCATTTATTTGTGGCATCCAGCCCCATTTTTGAACCAAGGCCGGAAACCGGCGAGGCAAAGTCCAGGTAATCAATCGGCGTATTCTCTACCAGTACCGTATCCCGGGCCGGGTCCATACGGGTAGTAATTGCCCAAATCACATCGTTCCAGTCACGTGCGTTGACATCATCATCGCAGACAATAACAAATTTGGTGTACATAAACTGACGCAAAAATGACCAAACGCCCATCATGACGCGTTTGGCATGACCCGCGTACTGTTTTTTCATCGTCACCACGGCCAGTCGATAAGAACAACCTTCCGGCGGCAGATAAAAGTCGACGATTTCCGGGAACTGCTTTTGCAGAATAGGAACAAAGACCTCATTCAGCGCCACACCGAGAACCGCTGGCTCATCTGGTGGGCGTCCGGTGTAGGTGGAGTGATAAATCGCATCTTCACGTTGGGTAATGTGGGTGACGGTGAAAACCGGGAAGCTATCCACTTCATTGTAATAACCCGTATGATCGCCATACGGTCCTTCCGGTGCCAGTTCACCCGGCTCGATATAACCTTCCAGTACGATTTCAGCGCTGGCGGGTACTTCGAGATCGTTGGAGATGCATTTGACGACTTCGGTCTTGGTGCCACGCAGCAGCCCGGCGAAGGCGTACTCTGATAATGTATCAGGTACAGGGGTCACCGCGCCCAGAATGGTCGCCGGGTCTGCCCCTAACGCAACGGAGACTGGGAAACGCTCACCAGGGTGTGCAGCGCACCACTCCTGATAATCCAGCGCGCCGCCACGATGTGAAAGCCAACGCATAATGAGCTTATTTTTGCCAATCAACTGTTGGCGATAAATACCCAGATTCTGTCGCTCTTTATGCGGACCACGCGTGACGGTGAGTCCCCATGTAATCAGTGGCGCTGCATCTTCCGGCCAGCAGGTCATAATCGGAATGCGGTTTAAATCAACGTCATCGCCTGAGTAGATTTTTTGCTGACAAGGCGCACCGCGTAGCCGTTTGGTCGGCATGTTCAGCACCTGCTTGAACTGTGGCAGCTTATCAAACAGATCGCGGAATCCTTTCGGCGGCTCCGGCTCTTTTAAAAACGCCAACAGCTTACCAACTTCCCGTAGTGCTGAGACATCTTCTTGCCCCATCCCCATGGCGACACGCTTCGGCGTGCCAAACAGATTGCACAGCACCGGCATTGAATAGCCTTTTGGATTCTCAAACAGCAGCGCAGGCCCACCGGCACGCAAGGTGCGATCGGCAATTTCAGTGATCTCCAGATGGGGATCCACTGGAAGCGTAATGCGTTTGAGCTCGCCCTGCTGTTCAAGCTGCGTCAGGAAGTCGCGTAAATCGTGATATTTCATGGCGTCCATTATGGCCTCTGTGTAAGCGCCTCATTATACGGCGTTCATCATTGTGATGCTGTATTTTTGTTAAATTAGCGTGAACTCTGGCAACCAACACCGATGAGGCTTGAAAGATGAAGTGTATAATGACTTTTGCTATGCTTGCGCTCAGAACAAGCGGATAAGAGTTATTATGCAAGCCTGGTATTTACTGTACTGCAAACGCGGGCAACTTCAACGTGCCCAGGAACACCTGGAAAGACAAGCAGTAAACTGTTTGACGCCAATGATCACCCTGGAAAAAATGGTGCGTGGTAAACGTACCACAGTCAGTGAGCCACTTTTCCCTAATTACATGTTTGTCGAGTTCGATCCGGAAGTGATCCACACCACGACCATCAATGCGACACGTGGCGTTAGCCATTTTGTACGTTTTGGAGCGACACCAGCCACCGTCCCCTCTCCCGTCATTCACCAGCTTTCTATCTACAAGCCCGAAGGAATTGTTGACCCGGAAACGCCGCATCCTGGAGACTGCGTCATTATCACTGAAGGGGCATTTGAAGGGTTGAAGGCGATTTTCACCGAACCCGACGGCGAAGCACGTTCCATGCTCCTGCTTAACCTGTTGAATAAAGAGGTTAAGCAGAGCGTGAAAAACACCGGCTTTCGAAAAATATAAACAGACTGACTCAGAAGGTCACTTCGAATAACGTTCTGACGTTGGCATCAATCGCCGTTGATAGCCACTGAGGATCTTCCCCGCGCCAGTGCGCAATACGCTCAAGAATATGCGGCAGGTGTGCAGGTTCATTGCGTCGGGAAGTCGGCTTCGGGGCCAGATCGCGTGGGAGTAAATAGGGCGCGTCTGTTTCTATCAGCAGCCTTTCCACTGGGATAAACGGCAGTAGCTCCCGTAGTTCCATACCCCGACGCTCATCACAGACCCATCCGGTAATCCCGATATAAAGCCCTCTGTCCACGCAGTCCTGCATCTCCCGGCGCGAACCAGTGAAACAGTGCAGCACTGCGCCGGGGAGGCTGTCCAGCCAGGGTTCCAGCAGCGTCAGAAAACGTTCGTGGGCATCCCGACAATGCATGAAAACAGGCATCTGCAATTCGGCGGCAATACGCAATTGCGCCTCAAAAGCCCGTTCCTGTTCCTGCGCAGTGGAGTAATTACGATTGAAATCCAGGCCACACTCACCAATGGCGACCACTTCAGACTGGTTCGCCAGTGCAATAATTTCCGCCTGTGTTGAGGATTGCCATTGGCTACTGTCATGCGGGTGGACGCCAGCTGTGGACCAGCAATGTGGATAATGCTGTGCCAACTTTAGCGCCTGCTGGCTTTCATGCAGGTTTGTTCCGGTCAGAAGCATGCCGTTTACACCCGCAGCAAAGGCGCGCGCCACAACCTCATCCCTGTCTTTCGCAAATTGTGAACTGGTTAGATTAACGCCAATATCAAACATGCTTCCTCCCATATGACAACCGCCCTTACGGGCGGCTGAATTTACTCTTCGGTTTTCTCGGTGGCTTCGGCTTCTTTCGCATTCTCAGCCTCGTTGTCTTCGTCTCGCGTACGTCGCTTGCCGACATAAAAACGAGAGAAGAAAACACCCACCTCGAACAGGCAGTACATCGGTATCGCCAACAGCGTTTGCGAGAAGACATCTGGTGGAGTCAGTAACATCCCCACGACAAATGCCCCGACAACTACGTAAGGACGTTTCTTACGTAGGTCCTCAGGTGTCGTAATGCCCATCCAGCACAACAATACAATGGCGACAGGAACCTCAAAAGAGACACCAAACGCCATAAACAGCGCCATGACAAAGCTGAGATAACTGGCAATGTCTGTCGAAACCTGCACGCCTTGCGGAGCTGTGTTGGCAAGGAAGCCAAACGCCAACGGGAAGACGACAAAATAGGCGAATGCCATCCCGATATAGAACAACAGCGAACTTGAGACCAGCAGCGGCACGACAAGGCGACGTTCATGCTTATACAAAGCAGGCGCAATAAATGCCCATACCTGGTACAGGATCACTGGTGCCGACAGGATCAGCGACACCATAAAGGTTAGCTTTATCGGGGTAAAGAACGGTGAAGCCACATCGGTGGCGATCATCGTTGCACCCTGAGGCATCTGCTTAATCAGCGGTGCCGCAACCATATGGTAAATGTCGTTGGCAAAATAAACCAACGCCAGAAAGATCACCATAACCGCAATAATGCAGTTCAGGAGTCGCTTACGCAGCTCAATAAGATGCGTGATGAGCGGTTGAGTATCTTCTACAGACATGTTTACGGTTTATCACTCGACGAGGGTGAGGATTCGACAGCAGGTGCAGCAGGTTTCTTTTCCGCGTCCATCGACGTAACGGAAACAGTGTCCTTCAACTCCGGCGTGTCAGCACCCGTGGATTCCGGTTTTTGCTCCGGCGAACTGGCCTGTGCTTCAGCAGTAGCAGGGGTAACCCCCTCGTGCTGCGCTTCACTTCCTTTCACTACAGGGTTATGGATAGTGTGCGCTTCATCGCTCGCTTTCTCAGGATCGTGCACGCTGTAAGAACGCTTCATCGACTCAGCCGCTTCACGCAGCTCATCCATCGATGCTTTCAGCTCCGGCGTCAAATTTGTCAGGCTCGCTTTCTCTACTTTCTTCAGGCTGTCCTGAAACTCCTGAAGCTTAAGCTCCTGGGTCAGTTCATTCTGCACAGTAGTTGCAAGAGAGCGCAGCGCACGGACCCAGCCCGCGACCGTTTTTACTGCCACTGGCAATCGTTGTGGCCCCAGTACGATGAGGCCGATAACGAACACCAATAACAGTTCGCTAAAACCGATATCAAACACGGATTATACCTGCTCTTTATCTTGGCTTTTGGCGTCTTCTTTCTTCACTTCACCCTGCTTATCGGTGATGGATTTAGCGGTAAAATCAGCGTCCTGGCTGGTTTTATCCTGCTTAGGTTCATCATCACCCATCGCTTTCTTGAAGCCTTTAATAGACGCGCCAAGGTCGGAACCGATGGAGCCGAGTTTCTTGGTGCCAAATAGCAGTACAACGATGACGGCAATGATCAACAACTGCCAAATACTGATACCACCCATACATGTTCCTCTGTCATAGATGATGAATTAATAAGGCCGTAGTATACGTTACACGACCTGCTTTGGGCGATGAAAAAATCAGCGCATTTTGCGCCAGCCGATCAGCCAGGCGATAACACCACCCGCGATTAACCAGCCCGGCATAAGCCCCCACTCAGGGCGGCTTACCAGCAGGAATGTCCCACTTAACAGCAACGTTGCGCCAATACCCAATAAATAACGGGATTGTCCCTGACGTACGTGATTCGCATGAAGCTCGCGCGCAATCTTATCAACACTGTGCTGTAAATATTTGCCCTGGCGCAAACTGTCATACACCAGTTCAGGTATTTCTGGCATTTTTTCGACCCAGAACGGTGCTTTTTCTTTAAATGCCCTGACAAGCGCCGGAATACCGACCTGATCTTTAATCCAGGATTCAAGGAAAGGTTTGGCCGTTTTCCACAGATCCAACTGAGGATAGAGCTGTCGGCCAACACCCTCAACGTACAACAGCGTCTTCTGTAACAGCACCAGTTGAGGCTGGACTTCCATATTAAATCGACGTGCCGTATTGAACAGATTCAACAGCACGTGACCAAAGGAGATCTCTGCTAGCGGCTTTTCGAAGATCGGCTCACACACGGTACGAATGGCGAATTCGAACTCTTCAACGTTGGTATCCGGTGGAACCCATCCAGAATCCACGTGCAGTTCAGCAACTTTGCGGTAATCGCGGTTAAAGAACGCAATGAAGTTTTCAGCCAGATAGCGCTTATCTTCTTTATTTAATGAGCCCACGATCCCGCAATCAATACCGATGTATTTCGGGTTTTCAGGGTGCTCATAGCTGACGAAAATGTTGCCCGGGTGCATGTCCGCATGGAAAAAGCTGTCGCGGAAAACCTGAGTAAAAAAGACCTGAACACCGCGTTCGGCCAGCAGCTTCATATTGGTGCCGTTCTTCTCAAGCGTGGCGACATCTGAAACGGGAATACCGTAAATGCGCTCCATCACCATCATGTTCTGACTGCAATAGTCTGAGTACACTTCCGGGATGTACAACATTGGGCTGTCTTCAAAATTACGCCGCAGTTGAATGGCGTTTGCCGACTCACGCAGCAGGTTCAGCTCGTCGATCAATGTTTTTTCATATTCACGGACCACTTCTGTTGGCCGCAGACGACGACCATCCGGCAGCAGGCGAGGAACCCAACGAGCAAGGCGATAGATCAGTTTTAAATCGGCTTTGATTACCGGCAGGATATCCGGACGAATAACTTTGATCACCACCTCTTTGCCATTCGACTTCAGTCGCGCGGTGTGAACCTGAGCAACAGACGCAGATGCCAGTGGTGTTATCTCAAAATCATCAAACCACTCTTCAACAGGTAGCCCACCCATTGCTTCTTCAATTTGTTCTTTTGCCCGTTGTCCATCGAATGGAGCAACCCGATCCTGCAACAGGGCCAACTGATCGGCGATGTGCGGCGGAAACAGATCTCGACGGGTGGAGAGCATTTGACCAAATTTGATCCATACCGGCCCCAATTCCTGCAAAGCCAGTCTCAGCCTTTCACCCAGCGGCTTATCTTTATGTCGGTTTGGCATCCAAAACAATGTGTAACGCCACAGACGGAGCGGCAGCGTAATACGCATTTTGGGGATGAGTTCATCAAGACCGTAGCTTAAAAAAGTGCGAATGATGAAATAAAGGCGCCGTACTTCTCCTGGCGTCATTTGGCCTCCAGTTTTTCCAGCCGTCTGGCCAGAGATTCGACCGCGCGCTCAACCGCTGCCGTTTCTTCCGCAAACCATGCAACTTCAAGCAGGCCAGGGGCCATACGCCACTCTTCAGTGATCGCTTCGGTAACATAACGTTGCTGACGTTGAATGCCATGACGTAGGAACTTCGCGCCACCGCGCAGGACTTTGCTAACACCTTCCGCGACGATATCACCGGTATAAGGAGCTAATAGCTCTGCAGGGTCGAATTCCGCCAGGTCAGCCAGCGCCACAAAGTTCTGCACCACCTGAATATCGCCCTGCACTTCCAGTTCGCCGCTGCGAATAAGCGTGGTGAGTTGCTGCCGATCGCGTAGTTTCGGTAACACGCTGGCATGTGTAATCACGGTGCAATCGGCTTCGCCTTCCCATGCCCCCAGCACATCGACCTGGCGCTCACTGAATACCAGGACTAGCGACGTCGAAAATCCTTTCAGGTCAAAACGCAGCACCTTACTCTGCAAACGCGTTCGGGCCGATTTCAGCGCAGGAGAACGGTACAGAAAGGTGTTGAGCAGATTTTCAACGCCTGCGGTCACTAAGGGTTTTAAAGGCATCCCCAATCTCCTGTCAGAACTTGTAGCCACGATGCAGCGCAACGACACCTGCCGTCAGGTTGTAGTAATCAACGCTTTCGAACCCGGCATCTTGCATCATTGCTTTTAAGGTGTCCTGATCGGGATGCATGCGGATGGATTCCGCCAGATAGCGATAACTGTCTGCATCGCTTGCTACCATGGAGCCAATGCGCGGCAGAACGTGGAAAGAGTATGCGTCGTAGGCTTTGCTCAGAGGTTCGATAATCGGCTTGGAGAATTCCAGCACCAGTAGACGTCCGCCCGGCTTCAACACGCGATACATAGAGCGTAATGCTTTGTCTTTATCCGTAACGTTGCGCAGACCGAAAGAGATGGTGATGCAGTCAAACGTGTTGTCAGGGAAAGGTAGTGCTTCCGCATTCGCCTGAACGTACTCAACGTTACCCACCACACCAATATTGCGCAGCTTTTCGCGACCCATTTTGAGCATTGAGTCATTGATATCCGCCAGCACAACTTTGCCGGTTTCGCCTACCATGCGAGAGAATTTCGCCGTCAGATCGCCGGTACCGCCAGCCAAATCGAGAACGGTTTGTCCGCGACGCACGCCACTGCAGTCAATGGTGAAGCGCTTCCACAAACGATGAATGCCGAATGACATTAAGTCATTCATAACGTCATATTTAGAGGCCACAGAATGAAAAACGTGGGCCACCATGTCAGCTTTCTGCTCTTTAGCGACGGTCTGAAAGCCAAAGTGCGTCGTTTCTTGTGAATTATCCACCATCTCAGTGCCTGCTCATTCAAAAAATGTTCGAGAAGTGTAACAGATTGGGCCAATTTGCCCTACCCTTCTGCCGGGTTCAACTACCCCAAATGGACTAGCTTGATTGCTGATTTACCGCTTCATCATCGGGGTAAGGCTCATCTTGTTGCGTCTCAGGGACCGAGCGCAAACGGTACTCTTCATCCTGCGTAGTGGCTTGTTCAGCCAGCTCAGGATTAATCTCGCGCTTAATTTCCACCCCTAAACTACGAAACGCCTCTGCCTGCGACAAGACGTTTCCACGGCCTGAAGAGAGTTTTTTCATCGCCTGTCGGTAGTTATCCTGGGCTTTGTCCAGGCTTTGACCGATTGCCGACATATCATCCACAAACAACCGCATTTTGTCGTAAAGTTTGCTGGCCCGATCGGCAATGTGTTGCGCATTACGGCTCTGATGCTCGTAGCGCCACAGGTTGGCAATCGTGCGCAATGCCACCAACAGCGTGGTAGGGCTGACCAGCATAATGTTATTTCTAAGCGCTTCGGTAATCAGTTCGGGCTGTCTGTCGAGCGCCAGTAAAAAAGCAGGCTCGACGGGGATAAACATCAGCACATAGTCAAGCGTACGTAACCCAGGAAGCTGCTGATAGTCTTTGCGACCCAGCAGACGAATGTGGTTGCGCACCGAAGCGATGTGCTCCTGCAACGCGCTCTCGCGGGTGAATTCATCTTCAGCGTTAAAATAGCGTTCATAGGCGACCAGCGTCATTTTCGCGTCGATCACCACATCTTTGCCCTGCGGTAGTCGGACAATAACATCTGGCTGCATCCGCGAGCGCACATCATTCTCGATGCTAACCTGGGTTTCGTATTCATAGCCTTCGCGCAGACCGGAAGCCTCAAGCACCCGCGTGAGTACGACTTCGCCCCAGTTACCCTGCGTTTTGTTATCGCCTTTTAATGCCCGCGTCAGGTTTACCGCTTCCTGTGCCATCTGCGCGTTCAGTTGCTGAAGATTACGAATTTCGTGCGCCAGGGTATGACGTTCCTGTGCCTCTTTACCGAAGCTGTCCTGAACCTGGCGGCGAAAACCGTCCAGTTGTTCGCGAAGCGGTGCCAGCAGGCTGTTCAGGCTTTGGCGATTTTGCTCATCTACGCGGCGATTGCTGTGCTCGAATATACGGTTCGCCAGATTCTCAAACTGTTCGCTCAGGCGCTGTTCGCTGTTGATCATCTGGCGAATTTTATCTTCCGCATGCTGCTGCGTCGCTTCCAGCCGGGTAGTGACTTCACGGAGATCGGCCTCCAGTGAGGTGTTGATACTGTGCAGGCTGCGGAGTTCGTTATTCAGCAGTTCGCACTCATCACGCCAGTGGGCTTCCTGTGAGAGTTGTTGCCGGGCGGCGCTTAGCGCGATATCCAGTTCACGTCGTTCTTCGATGAGATCGGCACGGATCCTGTCGGCATGCGCTTTTGTTGCCAGCCACCCAACCAGCAGCCCTGCAGCTAACGCCAGCACGGCACTCATCATAATTGAAATATCCACAACGCCCCCTTACAGCAACGACTTACCCGCACAAAATAGAATTGTGCTGTATAAACGTCCAGTTTAAAAGGAATTTCCTGCGAGGTACTACGCAAAATAAAAAGGCCGAACGCGTCGGCCTTTTTGAATAGACGGGAGAATTACAGTAAACGACGCGCAGCTTCCACCACGATTTTCACCGCGTGGCTTTCGGTTTGTTTCATCGTTTCCGCATTAGGAATCTCTTGCTGAGTACGGTTCACGATAACACCCGCGACCATACCGGCACGCAGACCCTGGCTTGCGCACATGGTCAGCAGCGTGGCAGATTCCATTTCGTAGTTCATAACGCCCATAGACTGCCACTCTTCCATCGAGCCTTTGAAACGGCTCACTACGCGACCAGAGAAGGTGTCGTAACGCTCCTGGCCCGGGTAGAAGGTATCAGAAGACGCGGTAACGCCAACGTGGGTAGTGGCGCCGATAGATTTCGCCGCTTCCACCAGCGCGGTGGTGCACTCGAAGTCTGCAACAGCCGGGAACTCCATTGGCGCAAAGTGCAGGCTTGCGCCGTCCAGACGGACAGACGCCGTGGTGACCAGGACATCACCCACGTTGATATGCGGCTGGATAGCGCCAGTCGTACCGATACGCAGGAAGGTACGAATGCCCAGCTGTGCCAGTTCTTCAACGGCAATAGAGGTTGACGGGCCGCCGATACCGGTAGAGCAAACGATCACGGCTTTACCATCCAGCTCAGCACGCCAGGTAGTGAACTCGCGATGAGATGCCAGCTTAACCGGCTTATCCATCAGCGCGGCGATCTTTTCCACACGCTCCGGGTCGCCAGGGACGATAGCAAGCGTAGCCCCTTGTAAGTCGCTCTTAGTGAGGCCGAGATGAAAAACATCAGACTTAGACATAAAAACTCCTCTGTGAATCGGTTTTGTCAGAAGAAGCAAAAATACACTTTACCGAAGGCATGAACATATTTTCGTGACAGTCATCACTCTGATGTAAATCAATTGCATTCAATTACCATCAAACAGTGATGCATATCACATAAATGATGCGATGTAAGGAAGCCCTGCACAAAAGATAGACCGTTTAAGGCAATGTGGTTCGTTGCATGTGTCTATAGTTAACAATGCGCTTTTTGGCTGAATATTTAAGGGTACGGAGAATACCATGACAACACGACAATCTGGTTTTGCACCTGCTGTATCCCCACCGGAGTCCACGACGGTTCACACTCCGGATAACGCGATTATCGCTGGAGTGACATCAATACCATCACAAGGCGATGATATGCCTGCGTATTACGCACGGCCGCAACAGACCGATGGTCCGCTGCCCGTCATCATTGTCGTGCAGGAGATTTTTGGTATTCATGAGCACATTCGTGATGTTTGCCGTCGACTGGCACTGGAAGGATATCTGGCTATCGCACCCGAACTCTATTTTCGCGAAGGCGATCCCAATGACTTTGCCGATATCCCGACGCTTCTAAGCGGCCTCGTCGCCAAAGTGCCTGACTCTCAGGTACTGGCCGATTTGGATCACGTCGCCAGCTGGGCCTCCCGCAACGGGGGAGATGCGCACCAACTGATGATCACCGGATTTTGCTGGGGCGGGCGCATTACCTGGCTGTATGCCGCACACAATCCACAGCTAAAAGCGGCGGTGGCGTGGTACGGCAAACTGGTGGGCGATAAAACGCTGAACTCCCCCAAACACCCTGTCGATATTGCCACCGATCTGAACGCTCCCGTTTTGGGACTGTATGGCGGCCAGGATACCAGCATTCCACAAGATACCGTTGAAACAATGCGTCAGGCGCTACGCGCCGCCAATGCGAAAGCGGAAATCGTGGTCTATCCCGATGCCGGGCATGCATTTAACGCCGATTATCGCCCGAGCTATCACGAAGAGTCCGCGAAAGACGGCTGGCAGAGAATGCTGGAGTGGTTCGCGCAATACGGTGGGAAGAAATAATTCCCGCCAGGCAAACCAATAAACAAAACGGAGGCATCAGCCTCCGTTTTGTTTTTACGCCTGACGCAGATTCTGTGCCGCTTTAACCATGTTTGCCAGCGCAGCACGGGTTTCCGGCCAGCCGCGCGTTTTCAGACCGCAGTCCGGGTTCACCCACAGACGCTCAGCCGGAATACGCTGCTCGGCTTTCTTCAACAGGGCTTCAATCCATTCCACGCTCGGAACGTTCGGCGAGTGAATATCGTAAACGCCCGGCCCGATTTCGTTCGGATAGTCGAACTCTTCGAACGACTCCAGCAACTCCATATCAGAGCGCGAGGTTTCGATGGTGATCACGTCCGCGTCCAGCGCCGCAATGGAGTCCATGATGTCGTTGAACTCGCAGTAACACATGTGGGTGTGGATCTGGGTTTCATCCTTCGCCACTGCCGCGTTAATGCGGAAGGCTTCCACGCCCCACTCCAGATACGCCGCCCAGTCGCTGCGACGCAGCGGTAAACCTTCACGCAGTGCCGGCTCATCAATCTGGATGATGCCGATCCCCGCCGCTTCCAGATCCGCAACTTCATCACGCAGCGCCAGCGCAATCTGCTTCGCGATGGTTTCACGCGTCACGTCTTCACGCGGGAATGACCAGCAAAGAATGGTCACCGGTCCGGTCAGCATGCCTTTTACCGGTTTGTCGGTCAGCGACTGGGCATACTTCGCCCACTCAACGGTAATCGCTTCCGGACGGCTGACGTCGCCAATAACAACCGGTGGCTTCACGCAGCGAGAACCGTAGCTCTGCACCCAACCGTTCTGGGTAAAGACGAAGCCGTCCAGATGCTCACCAAAGTATTCCACCATGTCGTTACGCTCGGCTTCACCGTGTACCAGCACGTCGAGACCCAGACGCTCCTGTTCAGCGATCGCCTGTTTAATATGTTCCGCAATTCCGGTGCGATAGTTACCAGCATCCAGGTTGCCCTTTTTGAAGTCCAGGCGCAGGCCACGAATTTCGGTGGTTTGCGGGAATGAGCCAATAGTTGTGGTCGGCCATGCTGGCAGATTAAAGCGGGCACGTTGCGCCTCGGCACGAACCGGGTAAGCGTTGGCGCGCTGGCTGTCCTGGGCAGTGATCGCCGCCAGACGTTTTTCTACTGCGCCGTTGTGTACGCGGGTAGAGTGACGACGAGCTTGGATCGGTGCGCTCCACTCGACAATTGCCGACGTATCACCGCTGTTCAACGCATCACGCAGCAGCGCCAGCTCGCCGCATTTTTGCAGGGCGAAGGCAAACCAGCTCTTCACTTCTGCATCAAGGCGGGTTTCCACGCTGAGATCGATGGGGCTGTGCAGCAGGGAGCAGGAAGAAGCCACCCACAGGTCACGCTTCCCGACGATATCTTTAATTTGCGCGTATTTTTCGCTGAGATCGGCGCGCCAGACGTTGCGCCCGTTCACCAGGCCCGCTGACAGCAGCCAGTCGGCAGGCAGACGTTTGTGCAACTCGGCGACATCATCTTTGCCATGCACGAAGTCAACGTGCAGCCCCTGCACCGGCAGCGCGGTAATGGTATCCAGGTTTGGCGTTACGCCTTCGAAGTAGGTGGTTAGTAGCAGCTTCACCTGGCCCTGCAGGGCGTCATAAGCCGGTTTAAAGGCATCCAGCCATGCTTGCGGCAGCTCCAGTACCAGCGCCGGTTCATCGATTTGCACCCACTCAATACCGCGTTTTGCCAGCTCGCCCAGCACCTGCTGGTAAACCGGCAGAATGTCGTTCAACAAGCTCAGGCGGTCAAACTGTTCGCCCTTCACTTTCCCCAGCCACAGGTAAGTTACCGGCCCCAGCAGCACAGGTTTCACCTTGTGCCCGAGCGCCAGCGCTTCATCTACTTCATCCAGCAGTTGCGTCCAGGTCAGTTTGAACTGCTGGCCTTTGGTGAACTCCGGTACCATGTAGTGATAGTTAGTGTTAAACCATTTGGTCATTTCTGCCGCCGCCGCCGGCTCACCGGTCGGTGCGCGGCCACGGCCAATGCGGAATAAGGTATCGATATCGACCGAGCCGTCTTTATTCTGATGACGGGCCGGAACGTTGCCGAGCAGCAGGCTGGTGGTCAGCACGTGATCGTACCAGGCAAAATCGCCCACCGGCAGCAGGTCAACGCCCGCCTGCTTCTGCTGATCCCAGTGGCGGGCACGCAGCTCGCGGCCAACGGTCAGCAACTCTTCACGGGAAGAATTTCCCGCCCAGTAACTTTCTTGCGCTTTCTTCAACTCGCGACGCAGGCCAACGCGAGGGAAACCGAGGGTGTGATTCAATATTGTCATTTTTCTTCCTCTAATTATATGTAAATCCTATGGATTTTGAATTTAGGGAAGGCGGCAAGTTTACTCATCCCCAGGAGCTTACTGAAGTAAGTGACTGGGGTGGGGAAACGAAGCCAACGCACCATAAATTTAAAAGACGAAGGATTTTAGCCGTCCAGATGTTTACACATCCATAATTGGCGGTTACTGTATATTCCTCAAGCGCAATTTGTTCATGCCGAAGTGAAGGACTTTCATGATCGAGATTAAACACCTGAAAACGCTCCAGGCGTTGCGGAATAGTGGTTCGCTGGCAGCCGCCGCGGCGACGTTGCATCAGACCCAATCCGCTCTTTCTCACCAGTTCAGCGATCTGGAGCAGCGCCTTGGCTTTCGACTTTTTATCCGTAAAAGCCAGCCTCTGCGCTTTACGCCGCAGGGAGAAATCCTGCTGCAGTTAGCCAATCAGGTGTTGCCGCAAATTGGTCGTGCGCTGCAGGCTTGCAACGAACCGCAGCAAACCCGGTTGCGAATCGCGATTGAATGTCACAGTTGTATTCAATGGCTGACGCCCGCGCTGGAGAATTTTCGTGCCAACTGGCCGCAGGTGGAGATGGACTTTAAATCCGGCGTGACGTTCGATCCGCAACCAGCGCTACAGCAGGATGAGCTGGATCTGGTGTTAACCTCCGACATCCTGCCGCGCAGCGGATTGCACTACTCACCGATGTTTGATTTTGAAGTCCGCCTCGTACTGGCGCCTGACCATCCGTTGGCCAGCAAAACGCAAATCACGCCGGAAGATTTGGCCAGCGAGACACTGCTCATTTACCCAGTGCAACGGAGTCGACTGGATGTCTGGCGGCATTTCCTGCAGCCTGCGGGCGTGAGTCCGTCGCTGAAGAGCGTGGATAACACCCTGCTGCTGATTCAGATGGTTGCAGCCAGAATGGGTATCGCGGCGTTACCGCACTGGGTAGTGGAGAGTTTTGAACGCCAGGGTTTAGTAGTGACTAAAACCCTGGGTGATGGATTGTGGAGCCGACTGTACGCCGCCGTGCGTGATGGCGAGCAGCGACAGCCGGTCACAGAAGCGTTTATTCGCTCAGCGCGGAATCACGCCTGCGATCATCTGCCGTTTGTACGGAGTGCGGAACGACCCACTTTCGATGTACCCACAGTGAAGCCACTATCACAGCCGCACCAATGATGAAACTTGGCCAGTGAGGTTGTTGATGCCAGATAGCCAGGTTAACCAACAGCCCTGCCGGGACATGCATATTGTTCATGATGCCCAGCGTGCCCGCATCCACCTGGGTCGCGCCGTAGTTCCACATAAAGTAACCAATGCCGGACGCTGCCACGCCAAGAAAGACCAGAATTCCCCACTGTAGCGTGGTTGCAGGCATTTTCTGCGCATTGCCCAGCATGAACCAGGCCACTACAGCCACCATAAAGGCGCCCATATAAAACCAGGCAAAGGCGTTGTGCTGCGGCATTGGCCGCGTTTCCATCAGACGCTTATAGCCCACCATACCAATGGCAAAGCTGATATTGGACAACTGTACCAGCAGCAGACCGGTCCAGAAGTGGCTTGTCACCTGATCGTAACGAATGATCCCCGCGCCAATCACCGCCAGTAACGCACTGAAGGCGTAGCTCCAGCGCAGACGGCGTCCGCTCATCAGATCATAAATCAGCGTGATGTAGAGCGGCGTCAGCACGGTAAACAGCAGTAGCTCTGAAACCGTCAGATACAGATAGGCGTGAAAACTCAGCATATACATAATGCCAAGCTGCATGGCACCCACCAGCATATATAGCCCGCTCGTTTTTACGCTGTGCCCACGAGTACGTAGAAACGGCAAGAACACCAGCGCCGCCAGCCCAACGCGCACCAACACCGCAAAATAGCTATCGACATGACCGGCAAGGTACTCGCCAAACAGGCTGAAGGAAAAGGCCCACAAAATAGTGGTAATGATGAGTAGCGCCACAATGGATGTCTCTTAGAACAGGGAACATCCATTGTAGCGGAGAGTTTAGTTGACAACTGGTCAACTAAAGAACAATTACTTTAAAAAGAGATCGCGCAGGTAGTGCGGCACGGCATCGTCAGCATTAACACCAATGACTTCCAGTTCTGGGTGCAGATCCTTCAGGCGCTGATGGGCGTTGCCCATGATGCAGCCTTTGCCCGCCATAGAGAGCATTTCCGCGTCGTTCATCCCGTCGCCAAAAGCGATACAGTCTTTCAGGCTATAGCCCATCGCTTTCGCCACAGCTTCCAGCGCATGACCTTTCGACACGCCGCCCGCCATGACTTCCAGACAGGTAAGCGTAGAGAAGCTGACATTGACGCGATCGCCCCAGCGAGCGTTAATCGCCTGTTCCAGCGGCAGCAATCTTTCGTGAGAATCGGTGGTGAAAAACACTTTGCTGACGCCATCCGGCTCCAGCAGCGCAGGTTCAAACAGTGAATAATTGAATACCGCCTCTTTAAAGAAACGCATTTCTTCCGGGCGGTGGCGGTTCATGAACCACTCATCATCGCGGTAAACATTCGTCACGATATCCGGGTTGGCATTCACTACACCAAACAGGTCGCTGGCAATGTCGCGATCCAGGTTATGGGAAAACACCAGATTCCCGTCAGAATCATGCACCCGCGCGCCGTTGGAGGTGATCATGTAGGTTTTAATGCCGAGGTTATCGCGAATTTGCCCCACATCAACATGATGACGACCGGTGGCAAACACGAAGTGAACACCGCGAGCCGTCAGTAGTTTTAGCGTCTCTTTGGCATAAGGGGACAAAGTATGGTCGGGAGAAAGCAGCGTACCGTCTAAATCAGACGCAACAACCTGATACATAAGAAAATTCAACCTCTAGGCAAAGCGGGTTCCGCTGGATGAGTTATGCTTGTCGAAAAATTCGACAATAGCGTTAAGCGCGACTGAGCGCATGGCGTCCTTTTCAAAAAGGATCTCATGGTACGCGCCTTTTATGACAAGCGGCTGACCTCCTTCTACCGGATGGCCTGCTGCAGCGCGGAGTTCACAAAAACGATCGTGCATGCGGTTATCCACTACACGCTCTTCTTCGGCCTGAATCAGCAGCGTCGGCGTCGCGTCGTCTCCCGCGCCAGCCAGAACCTGTTCGCCCGCCTGAATGCCTTCACGCACCCAGTGATAGGTAGGGCCACCCACACGTAACCGCGGATCATCTGCGTAGAAGCGTAGGTTACGCCGATAGCGCTGTCGACTATGGGTAAGCGCATTCATACCGAATGGCAGCGCCCGCCAGCGACCGGTTCCCATCGCATAGCCTTCACGGATGCGCGGATGCCCTTCAGCCCAGTCAAGAATGTGGCGCACCATCCAGTCGGGAAAGCGCATCACAATACCAAACATCGGCGCGCAAAGCGCGATGGCATCACACTGATTCGGGTGGCGCTGCAGGAACAATGTGGCAATCGCTCCGCCCATAGAATGCGCCAGTATATAGCGTTTTCTCCACGGACCGGGTAGCACTTCCTGCTGCCAGAAGGCGGTTAAATCGTCAACATAGTCATTAAAGTTATCGACATGCCCGCGATGCGGATCCGAAAGCATTCGCCCGGAACGCCCCTGGCCACGGTGATCGATAATGAGCACGTCAAAACCAGAATGAAACAGGTCATACGCCAGTTCAGCGTATTTCACGTAGCTTTCTATGCGTCCAGGACAGACGACGATGACGCGATCATTTTTTTCTGCATGAAAACGCACAAAATGTACGGGGATATTATCCACACCCGTAAATTCCGCTTCTTCCCGCTGACGCCAGAAATCTGTCAGTGGCCCCATGGAAAAAGCAGCAAACGCGTTTTCTCTTGTTTCCCAGTCTTTTTGCTGCTGAAACATCGGGTATCCAGCCTCGCTGACCAAGTAAAATCGTTTTTTTCGCCGTCGCTGACACAACCTAACGGCAGTAGCGTATTGTGGCATAAAAATAGACAATCCGGGAGTTTCTCATGACCTTTGAATGGTGGTTCGCCTACCTGCTGACCTCTATTATTTTGAGCTTGTCTCCAGGCTCTGGCGCAATCAACACTATGACCACCGCCATCAGCCATGGTTATCGCGGTGCCAGCGCGTCGATTGCGGGTTTACAGACCGGGCTGGGCATTCATATCGTTTTGGTAGGCGTGGGGCTGGGAACGCTATTTTCACGTTCGGTGATCGCGTTTGAGGTGCTGAAGTGGGCGGGAGCGGCCTATCTGATTTGGCTGGGTATTCAACAATGGCGCGCGGCGGGTGCTATCGATCTGAACACCATGGCGAATACACAATCGCGCAGCCGCCTGTTCAAACGCGCGGTCTTTGTGAATCTGACCAACCCCAAGAGCATTGTTTTTCTTGCCGCCCTGTTCCCGCAGTTTATCCTGCCGCAGGAACCGCAACTGATGCAGTACGTGGTGCTTGGCGTTACGACCATCGTGGTCGATATCATTGTGATGATCGGTTACGCGACGCTGGCCACGCGCATTGCTGGCTGGATTAAAGGGCCAAAGCAAATGAAGGCGCTGAACAAAGTGTTCGGCTCGCTGTTTATGCTGATAGGCGCCCTGCTGGCATCGGCAAGGCATGCCTAGCAAATGGAACGGCACTCGCAAAGAAATGCTAACAGTATGAGCGTCTGAATATGACTTTCCGTACTTAGCCGCAAAGGAGGAAAAGTCTTTTATTCTGCGCTGTTAGGTGTTGAATACCAGAGTCAGAATGCCGCCACTCTCACTTCTCACGGATGATGGACGATGGCGGAAGCAACGACACCCCATGACGCAGTATTTAAGACCTTCCTCTCCCGCGTGGAAACCGCGCGGGACTTTATTGAACTTCATCTTCCGCCTTCGTTAATTAAAATCTGCAAACTGGAAACGCTCCGTCTGGAATCAGGCAGTTTTGTGGAGGACGATCTGCGCCCCTATTTCAGCGATATTCTCTACTCACTGGAAACCACCAGCGGGCATGGCTATGTACATGTGCTCATCGAGCATCAAAGCTCACCTGACAAGCATATGTCATTTCGCCTGATGCGCTACGCTATCGCAGCGATGCAGCGTCATCTTGAGGCTGGAAACGACACTCTACCGCTGGTGATTCCAGTGCTCTTTTACCATGGCAAGCAAAGCCCATGGCAAGGCTCAATGAACTGGCTGGATCACTTTGAGGATTCGGGAACCGCCCTTCAACTTTACAGCACACCATTTCCGTTGGTGGATGTGACGGTTATTCCAGATGATGAAATCATGCAGCATCGCAGTATGGCGGCGCTGACATTAGTGCAAAAGCATATTCGCCAGCGCGACATGGCACAGCTGCTGGATAAACTTACCCGCCTGTTTATGCTGGAGAAGATGAGCGGACAACAAATAACCGTGCTGGTAAACTACATGGTGCAAGCAGGGAATACACAAGATGTTCAGACATTACTGTATAAGCTGGCACAGCGTGTGCCGCAGCATGGAGACAAACTGATGACAATGGCGGATCAACTACGTGAAGAGGGCAAACGCATTGCCCTCACTGATGTAGCAAAAGCAATGCTCAAGCGAGGTCTGGATACCGATGCGATTATGGAAATGACCGGCCTTTCGAAGGATGAATTACAGAAGCTTGCGCAATAAACCGTACTCCGCCTGGGGCTCCCAGGCGGGTAACAAACTTAGCGCGAAATAATCAGGTGGATGCCGAAACCCGCGAACAGCGCGCCAGCAAAACCATCAATCCACTTCGCCAGACGCTGATAGCCACGACGCATTTTCGGCAGCGCAAACAGGCTGGCAACTACGGTAAACCACGCCAGGGTTTCCACGATGATCAGAGCAAAAATCCCCCAACGCGCGCCCGTTCCCACGTTATCGCCAACGAACAATGAGAAGACGGAGCCAAAATAGATAATGGCTTTAGGGTTCGCCAGATTGGTCAGCAGACCTTTCAAAAAGCTGCGCCCGCTCTGCGCCAGCTCCACCTGCGGAGTGGGAGCCGCAACATCCTGTTTTTTAAACGCGCCGCGCAGCATCTGGTAGCCCATCCAGCACAGATACAGACCCCCACCGACCATAATAATGGTGTGCAGCCAGGCCATTTTTTCGATAATCAGATGCAGGCCGAGCAGTGCCACGCCAGCCCAGACCATGACGCCACAGGTAATACCCAGCACGCCCATCATCGCTTCTTTGCGCGAACGGCTAACCGCAGTTTGAGAAACAAAAAAGAAATCGGGACCGGGACTCATCAGCGCAACGATGTGCACCAACGCAACGGTGAAAAATAGCGTTAACATAAAAATGACTCGCGGGGGAATAGTTCAGTGAGTCACCATCCTGGCACTTTTTTGCCCGGCTGACTACTCTTCGTCGTCACCATCAACGTGTGCGCGAATAAGCGCCATAAACTCTTTACCGAAACGCTCAAGTTTACGCATCCCCACACCGTTGACGCTCAGCATTTCGCTCGGTGAAACTGGCATCTGCTCCGCCATTTCAATCAGCGTGGCGTCGTTGAACACCACGTACGGCGGGATGTTCTCTTCATCGGCAATAGCTTTACGCAGCTTACGCAATTTGGCGAACAGTTTGCGGTCATAGTTGCCGCCGAAGGATTTCTGCATCGCGCGCGGTTTCAGCGCCACAATACGCGGTACCGCAAGCTGTAGTAGAACTTCACCGCGCAGCACCGGACGCGCG
Source organism: Citrobacter youngae (assembly GCF_003818115.1). Taxonomy (GTDB): domain Bacteria; phylum Pseudomonadota; class Gammaproteobacteria; order Enterobacterales; family Enterobacteriaceae; genus Citrobacter; species Citrobacter youngae. The sequence goes on from NZ_RPOI01000035.1 coordinate 31,129, forward strand.
GCTTCGGTTAACTGTAACGCGGAGTGATGAGCAATATTCTGCGTCACCAGGCCCAGGTGAATAAGCTGGCGAATAACGCTCACCCAGTGTTCGTGGCTTTGCTCACGACCAATGCCGTAGACCGGCAGTTTGTCATGAGCCAGTTCGCGAATACGCTGATTATTCGCTCCGCGCAGCACTTCCACGACGTACCCCATGCCGAAGCGTTGGTTAACACGGTAAATCGTCGACAGCGCTTTGCGCGCATCCATGAGTCCGTCGTACTGTTTTGGCGGATCGAGGCAGATGTCGCAGTTACCGCAAGGCTCCTGACGCCCTTCGCCAAAATAATTCAGCAGCACCAGGCGACGACAGGTTTGCGCCTCGGCAAACGCCCCCATCGCATTGAGCTTATGGCGCTCGATATCCAGCAGTTGCCCAGCGGGTTTCTCTTCGAGGCAACGGCGTAGCCATGCCATATCTGCCGGATCGTAAAACAGCATTGCTTCCGCAGGCAGGCCGTCACGCCCGGCGCGGCCGGTTTCCTGGTAATAGGACTCGATGTTGCGCGGAATATCAAAATGCACCACGAAGCGTACGTTGGGTTTGTTGATCCCCATACCGAACGCCACGGTCGCCACCACGATTTGCAGGTCGTCGCGCTGGAATTTCTCCTGCACGTCAGCGCGTACGGTATTTTCCAGCCCGGCATGATAAGCCCCGGCACTGATGCCCCGGCTTTGCAGACGCGCGGCGGTGTCTTCTACTTTAGCGCGACTGTTACAGTAGATAATGCCAGACTTACCGCGCTGCTCTTGCACGTAGCGCATCAGCTGATCGAGCGGCTTAAACTTCTCCATCAACATGTAGCGAATGTTCGGGCGGTCAAAGCTGCTGATCTGAATTAACGGGTCGTTGAGTCCCAGCAGACGCACAATGTCCAGCCGGGTTGTCTCATCCGCAGTCGCGGTCAGCGCCACAAACGGCAGGGTTGGGAAACGTTGGCGCAACTGTCCCAGCGCCGCGTATTCCGGGCGGAAATCATGCCCCCACTGCGAAATACAGTGCGCTTCATCAACCGCCAGCAGCACCGGATTCCAGTGCGCCAGATGCTCAAGGAAGTTATCCAGCATCAGGCGTTCGGGCGCAATGTACAGTAAGCGAATCTGTCCTGTACGACAGCCTGCCATCACCTCAAGCTGCTGCTCACGACTTTGAGTGGAGTTGAGGCACGCCGCCGCCACGCCGTTGGCCAGCAGTTGATCGACCTGATCCTTCATCAAGGAAATCAGCGGAGAAACAACAACGGTGAGTCCGTTTAGCAATAATGCGGGAATTTGATAGCACAGGGATTTACCGCCGCCGGTCGGCATAACGACCAGGCAGTCGCGACCAGAGAGCACTGTATCAATGATTTCTTCCTGACCCGGGCGAAACTGTTGGTAGCCAAAGGTTTCTTGCAAAACCTGCTTAGCGCCCATTTCCAGATTCAACACTTCCGCCTGCGCCACATTAACCCCATTAGCCTGAAATAAAAACAGGCGCTATTTTCAGCGCCTGAGAGAGAAACTGCAATGATTAAAATACTCTCAATACTTATCAGAAGATATCGTTGAGCATCACGCCCACACCAACACGGGTCTGATTGAAGTTATAGTCAATCAGCGATTCGCCGTAACCGCTGTAAACCTGGGTGTAAAGACGCACATGCTTCGTAATGGGGTAACTGACACCCAACTCAGCGCCGCCGTAACCGGTATTCCAGTTGTACTGACCTTTCGCACTTAAGACGGCGTCACCGAGGTGATAACCCAGTTTGAGCTGATAGTAGCCCATATATTTTGTGATATCCGGGTTATCATCAGTGCTGCCGATGACGTACCACGGCTTAACTTCCACCAGCCAGTTACCGTTTTCAGCCATCAGGCGAGTATAAAGACGGTTCCAGCTACGTGAAGTGGGATCGGAGCGGCCGTTAGAGTCATGGTTATAACCCATTTCGACATCACGAAGCGTCCAACCGGCAAAGCGGTAGTCGGTGGCGAAACCGAGGAACAATTGCGGTTCGTAGTTGGTTTCGCGAAACGGTGAAGACTCTTCACTGTTAGAAAGCTGCCACCAGGATTTCTGGGTATAGGAGCCGCCGAGTACCGAATTTGGGCCTAATATCCCGCGCCACAGCGGAAACGCCAGGCTTAGCTGAAACTTAACCTCATCTTTGCGCGCATTTTCGGACCAGCTATAGCTGCTGATCGCCTCTTTGTTCATGTCGCTGGTATTGGTGTAGATAAGATAGTTAGTGTCATAAGGATAAAGCGTGAAAGGGTTGTCATGTTCCTGCAGCATGTTGGCGATAATACTGCCACGAACCGCCGGTGCATCATGAATCTCTTTCACTGTCGCTTCCTGCGCATACGCGGTCAACGGCAGCATGACTGCTGGTAGTAACCATCCCAAAATCGCCCGCATCGGTACTGTTCTCCTGAACCAAAATATTGATGAATTGTATAATTATCTGGCAAGTATTCTACATACTTAGCGAGTTCCTCGTTAATCATCCCGTCCTAAAGTAGAAAACAACAAATAATAAGCATAATATCAACATTTCATTAACCATTGAGATGTAGGGATCGTATGTCTGCCGTACTTACTGCTGAGGAAGCGCTGAAGTTAGTGGGTGAAATGTTTGTCTATCATATGCCGTTTAACCGGGCGCTGGGACTGGAGCTTGAACGCTATGAGAAAGAATTTGCTCAATTAGCCTTTAATAACCAACCGATGATGGTCGGCAACTGGGCGCAAAGCATTTTGCATGGCGGCGTGATCGCCTCGGCGCTGGACGTCGCCGCCGGACTGGTGTGCGTTGGGAGTACGCTGACTCGCCATGAAACGATCAGCGAAGACGAACTGCGTCAGCGGATGTCACGCATGGGAACCATCGATTTGCGCGTTGATTACCTGCGCCCTGGTAGAGGGAACCGCTTTACCGCCACCAGCAGCCTGCTGCGGGCGGGTAATAAAGTCGCCGTTGCACGCGTGGAACTGCATAACGAAGAACAGCTTTATATTGCCAGCGCAACCGCCACTTATATGGTGGGGTAAGCAGCCAAAAAAAGGTAAACTGCTGTTACATTTCTGCAATGAGTTTTCCCGATGGATGCTAAACAAACGCGGCAGGGCGTGTTACTCGCTCTTGCTGCTTATTTTATTTGGGGTATCGCTCCTGCCTACTTCAAGCTGATTTACTATGTCCCGGCAGATGAGATCCTGACGCACCGCGTCATCTGGTCATTTTTCTTTATGGTGGTACTGATGAGCATCAGCCGCCAGTGGTCGGGTGTCAAAACGCTGCTACAAACGCCAAAGAAGATCTTCCTGCTGGCGCTCTCTGCAGTGCTCATCGGCGGAAACTGGCTGCTGTTCATTTGGGCAGTCAATAATCACCATATGCTGGAAGCCAGCCTCGGCTATTTTATTAACCCACTGGTGAATATTGTGCTGGGAATGCTTTTCCTCGGCGAACGCTTTCGTCGCATGCAGTGGCTGGCGGTACTGTTAGCCGCCTGTGGCGTACTGGTACAGCTGTGGACCTTTGGATCGCTGCCAATAATCGCGCTAGGACTGGCGTTCAGCTTTGCTTTCTATGGTCTGGTGCGCAAGAAGATTGCGGTCGAAGCACAAACCGGCATGCTGATCGAAACCCTGTGGCTTTTACCCGTTGCAGCCATCTATCTGTTTGGTATTGCGGACAGCCCAACCAGCCATATGGGGCAAAACCCGATGTCGCTCAATCTGCTGCTGATTGCTGCGGGTGTCGTGACCACCATTCCGCTGCTGTGCTTTACCGGCGCGGCAACCCGCCTGCGTCTGTCGACGCTGGGTTTCTTCCAGTATATCGGACCTACGCTGATGTTCCTGCTGGCCGTCACCTTCTACGGTGAAGTCCCAGGAACGGATAAAATGGTCACATTTGCGTTTATCTGGGTCGCGCTGGCGATTTTCGTGATGGATGCGATTTATACGCAACGACGGGTACGTCGGAGCTAGGGCATTGCCGGATGGCGCTTCGCTTATCCGGCCTACAAAAGCACATCGCCGTAGGCCGGATAAGTCACCGCTATTACAGCCAGTTCTTGCGCTTAAAGTACAGATACGGCGCCAGACCGGCGAGCATCATAAAGACAATCGCCCCAGGATAACCGAAGCTCCAGTGCAGTTCCGGCATGAATTCAAAGTTCATCCCGTAGCTTGAAGCCACCAGCGTCGGCGGCAGGAACACCACGGAGACCACCGAGAAGATCTTGATGATGCGGTTCTGCTCGATGTTGATAAAACCCATCGCCGCCTGCATCAGGAAGTTAACCTTCTGGAACAGCGATTCATTGTGCGGCAGCAGAGATTCGATATCGCGCAGGATCTCACGCGCCTGCTCCAGCTGACTGCCCGGCAACCGCGCTTTACGCACCAGGAAATTCAGTGCGCGCTGGGTATCCATCAGACACAGACGTACCTTCCAGCCGATATCTTCCAGTTCCGCCAGCGTCGACAGCGCTTCGTCATATTCATCGCCCTGACGCCCTTCCATGATCACACGGCTGAGTTTTTCCAGGTCGCTGTAGATGTTTTCGATCTCATCCGCCAGCTGTTCAATTTTGGTTTCGAACAGGTCGAGCAACAGCTCGTAGGCATTGCCATCCACCATCGCCTGGTTACGCGCACGCATGCGGTACAGGCGAAAGGCCGGCAATTCGCGCTCGCGCAGGGTAAACAGACGGCCTTCGCGAATAGTAAATGCGACGGTTGAGTTACCCGCGTGATCGTCGGCGTCTTCATAAAAGAAGAAGGAGTGAATGTGCAGACCGTCTTCGTCTTCAAAAAAACGCGCGGATGCTTCGATGTCTTCCAGTTCAGGGCGCGTAGCCAGATTCTGGCCCAAGTCCTTTTGCACACGGTTTCGTTCTTCGTCATCCGGCTCGACTAAATCGACCCAAACCGAACTGGCCAGGTGCTCGATCTCGTCTGCCTCAAGGCGAGTTAAACGATTGTTTTCCAGTTGAAATGCGCTCAGCATGACCGGGACTCCCAATGCAAAAAATTATCGGACAGTTCGGAGGGCACACAGAAACAAATTGGGTTTCAGACCATTAAACAGCCTGACTCAGCGCGACGGGAAAAAACAGAAGGTCGCTGACAACCGCGAAGGCTATCAGCAAAAAGGGATAGCCTTAGGAGTTGATCCTGGATGACAGGATAATGAGCCAGTATCTACTGGGTGTGTCCAAGGCGAATGTCCTCTTAGCGTAATCGTGCGCGCATGTTACGCCAGCAAAATTTTGACGTCAACACGCAACGAAACGCTAGCCTGGATAAATTACCTGCTCATCAGTAAGGCTAGCAGATCGTTACAAAATAATGATATTTTTCTGAAAGTTATACCGTTTCCAGTCGGGCATAGGCCGCCACCAGCCATTTGATCCCCTGCCCCTGGAACGCAACCTGCAAACGACTGTGCTCGCCGCTGCCTTCCAGATTGACAATGGTGCCCTCGCCAAACTTGGCATGGCGCACCCGCTGGCCAAGCTTATAGCCGGTATCATTTTCCGCCATTGGCGTGCCCATTCGCTGATGGCTCACCGGACGGCTGACCGTGGCGCGCAGACGTACCTCTTCAACACACGTTTCCGGCAGTTCACCAATAAAGCGCGACGGGCGATGGTAAACCTCTTTGCCGTACAGACGACGCGTTTCGGCGTAGGTCAGCGTCAGCTTTTGCATTGCGCGGGTCACGCCGACGTAGGCAAGGCGGCGTTCCTCTTCGAGACGTCCGCCTTCGTCCAGCGACATCTGGCTGGGGAACATGCCTTCTTCCATGCCGACGATAAACACCTGCGGGAACTCCAGACCTTTCGCCGAGTGCAGGGTCATCAGCTGAACCGCATCCTGCCAGGTATCCGCCTGCCCTTCGCCCGCTTCCAGCGCGGCGTGAGACAGGAATGCCTGCAGCGGCATTAAGTCTTCATCTTCTTCGTTGTAGCTGAACTGGCGCGTTGCCGTCACCAGTTCGTCTAAGTTTTCGATACGCGTCTGGCCCTTCTCGCCTTTTTCCTGCTCGTACATCATGCGCAGCCCGGAGTCTTTAATCACCCGGTCAGTTTGCACGTGCAGCGGCATATCGGCGGTCTCCTGGGCCAGTGCGTCAATCAGCTCCATAAAACGCTGTAAGGCGCTGGCAGCGCGCCCCGCGAGGGCTTTTTCCTGCAACAGCTCACGACAAGCCTGCCACAACGTTAGCTGGCGGTCACGGGAGGTCTGACGCACGACATCTAAAGTACGATCGCCAATCCCGCGCGTCGGCGTATTTACTACGCGCTCAAACGCCGCGTCATCATTACGGTTAGCGATCAGGCGCAGATAGGAGAGAGCATCTTTGATTTCCTGGCGTTCGAAGAAGCGCATCCCGCCATAAATCCGATACGGCATGCTGGCCTGTAACAATGCCTCTTCCAGCACGCGCGACTGGGCGTTGCTGCGATAAAGAATAGCGCATTGCTCCAGCGCACCACCGTTGTCCTGCCAGGTCTTAATGCGGTTAACGACAAAGCGCGCTTCATCGAGCTCGTTGAACGCGCAGTACAGCGAGATCGGTTCACCATCGACGCCGTCGGTCCACAGCTTTTTACCCAGACGCCCGTTGTTGTTCTCAATCAGGGCGTTAGCTGCGCTGAGGATATTGTTGGTCGAGCGGTAATTCTGCTCGAGGCGAATGGTTTCTGCGCCCGGGAAATCGGTGAGGAAGCGCTGGATGTTTTCCACCTGCGCCCCGCGCCAGCCGTAGATCGACTGGTCGTCATCACCCACGATCATCACTTTACCGGTATCGCCCGCCAGCAGGCGGATCCAGGCGTATTGAATGTTGTTGGTGTCCTGGAATTCGTCCACCAGGATATTGGTAAAGCGTTCGCGATAGTGCTGCAGGATATGCGGTTTGTTGAGCCACAGTTCATGGGCGCGCAGCAGCAGCTCGGCGAAATCCACCAACCCGGCGCGGTCACACGCTTCCTGATAGGCTTGATAAACCTTCTGCCAGGTTTGTTCAACCGGGTTACCGTAGCTTTGCAGGTGGTGCGGACGCAGCCCTTCGTCTTTCTGGCTATTGATAAACCACATCGCCTGACGCGGCGGCCACTGCTTCTCATCCAGGTTCATCGCCTTGATCAGGCGCTTGAGCAGACGCAATTGGTCTTCGCTGTCGAGGATCTGGAAATCCTGCGGCAGGTTGGCATCCATATGGTGCGCGCGCAGCAGACGGTGCGCCAGACCGTGGAACGTACCCACCCACATACCGCCCTGGCTGGTTCCCATGATCTGACCAATACGGTGGCGCATTTCCGCCGCCGCTTTGTTGGTAAAGGTTACCGCCATAATTGAGTACGGCGAGTTGTTCTCTACCGTCAGTAACCAGGCGATACGGTGCACAAGCACGCGCGTTTTACCACTCCCCGCGCCTGCCAGAACCAACATGTTGCTGCGTGGCGCGGCCACAGCCTGGCGCTGTTCGTCATTGAGGCTATCGAGCAGGTAAGAAACGTCCATTGGCACCGCCGGAAAAAAAAGAGTCCCAGAAATACACTGGGAATTTATACAGAGTTGCTGATGATTATATCAGCGAGGTCAGAGATGCCAACTGTGAAATTTCGATATGCGGCAGCAAACGACTGTCTGCGGTGTGCATCAGGTCGGCATTTTCCGGTTTGATCCAGCAGGCCTGCATACCACAACGGATGGCGCCCGCGACGTCTGTCGTCAGGTCATCACCCACATGCAGGATCTCACCCACAGGCATGTTCAGTTTTTTCGCCGCCAGCGCGTACATGTCGCTGAACGGTTTTGATCGTCCGTCGGGACCGGCGCGCAGCACAAACTCAAAGTAATCACCCAGGCCAAACAGTTCCGGCTGCGCGTTACCGTTGGTAATCGCCACCAGCGGCCATTTGCGGGCCAGCGCTTTCAGCGTGTCATGCGTCGTCTGCGGGACTTCAATGCGGCTACGCCATTTGGCAAAATTCATCATCGCCGCATTCGCCCCCATTCTGGCTTCTGCCGCTGACAAACCCGCTTCCAGCATAGCGCGCTCTACGGCACGGTGACGCCATTGGGTAACATCGTGGTAGATTTCCGGCTCGGCGTCGCGAACGGCCTGACGCAAGCGCTGGAGGTCGCTATTTTGCAGCGAATTCAACGCCGGATGGTAATTCTGTACAAACGCGAGCGCTTCCTGCTCGGTGCGTGTGATAACGGGACGGTTATCGTAAAGGGTGTCATCAAGGTCAAAGGTGAGCGCAGAAATGCGCCCCAAAGGCCGGTAAAAACGCATTATTTCCCCCGTTTGGCGCGCGGATGCGCCGCATCGTACACTGAAGCCAGGTGTTGAAAATCAAGATGGGTATAGATTTGGGTTGTGGAGAGATTGGCATGACCCAATAACTCCTGCACTCCGCGCAGATCGCCGCTCGACTCCAGCATATGCGTCGCAAAGGAGTGGCGTAGTTTGTGGGGATGTACGTGGCTGTTCAGCCCCTGCTTGATACCCCATTCAGCAAAGCGTTTCTGCACGTTCCGCGCAGAGATGCGTTTGCCCAGTTTTGACAGAAATAGCGCATCGTCATCGCTGCCAAATAGCCCGCGCAGATCCAGCCAGTGCTCAATCCACGCCACCGCATTGCGGCCAATCGGCAGGCGGCGCTCTTTACTGCCCTTGCCCATCACCCACACTTCGCCGGTGTCGAGATCGAGATGTTTAATATCCAGCCCAACCAGTTCAGATAAACGCAGCCCGGCACCGTACATCACTTCCAGCATCGCACGGTCGCGCACGGCGAGGGGATCGTTGAGATCGATATCCAGCAGGCGATTAACGTCGTCGACGTCGATATTTTTGGGTAAATGGCGCGGCGCTTTGGGTGCGGAAACGCTTTTTGCCGGATTGGCGTTCAGCTCGCCCTGACTGACCATCCAGTCGAAGAAACTGCGCAGCGCAGACAGGCGCAAAGCCAGGCTCGCCGGTCCCAACCCTTTACGGCGACTGCGCACGGCAAAACTACGAACCATGAGCGCATCACACTGCTGCCAGCTTTGCAGACCGGTTTCACCGGCTAACGCGATGATGGCATCAAGCTGACGCTGATAATTAAGCAATGTGATCGGGCTAAGCTGGCGCTCAACGCCCAGATAGCGCAAAAAGCGCGCCACATCCTGAGAAAGGGGTGAATCGGTCATACGCGTTCAATCCAGCGCTCCAGCAGCTCCGGCAACATCAGCGAGATTTCCTGCAGCAATTGCGTGCCTTGCCCCTGCTGGTAATGATTAACATCACGACTGCTGAACAGCATCACGCCAAGGGATCCATCCTGCCCGAGCATCGACATCGCGACTGAGCCTATGGCTTTCGCCTCCGGCATCATCACCAGCAATTCCGGGCCATTAAGCGGCCCAAGATAGTGCTGCGACTGACCCAGACGCTGGATACGCAACGGTTCAAAAGCCTGACGGCTTAATGCCAGATGGGTGAATTTTGATGGCGCGCCAAGTCGCCAGCGATCCGGGAACAGACGAACCGTCGCTCCCGCCAGCCCTAACTCACGCGCCCAGCGATGAAGTCGCATCAGCATGTCGTCGAGACTGTTCGCGGACACCAGTCGTCCTTGCAGATTTAACAGTCGATAGAACAGGCTTTCGTTGGCATTCGCTTGTTCCATCAACAGCGCCATGTTCTCTTCCAGCACGTTGATATGATTGCGTGCCCGAGCCATATGCCATTCAACTAAAGAGACCGTGCCCCGCACCGGGTGCGGGACGCGCATCGCTTCAACCGCTTGAGCATTACGGATAAAAAACTCAGGATTACGTTGCAGATAATCGACGACCGCCCGGTCGTCCAGTTCCATGAGCGTTTCCTGTAGTTCTTCCCCTGGTTGCTTCATAAGTGAATAAATCCGTCGTAGACATGTGCCGCCGGGCCAGTCATATATAACGGATGACCCGGACCTTTCCAGGCGATATCAAGTCGACCGCCCGGTAATTCCACCCTCACTTCATCTGCCAGCAGACCCTGCTGAATACCAACCGCAACAGCGGCGCACGCCCCGCTGCCGCAGGCCTGCGTTTCACCCGCCCCGCGCTCATAAACACGCAGTCGAATATGCTCACGCTTGACCACTTGCATGAAGCCGATATTGGCGCGTTCAGGGAAGCGCTCGTGACTTTCCAGAACCGGTCCCAATGTTTCTACCGTGGCCGTATCAACATCATCAACCTGAATCACGCAGTGCGGATTCCCCATTGAAACTACGCCGCACAATACTGTCTGCTCGGCCACTCGCATAATATAGGTCTTCTCTGCTTTATTGGCACGAAAAGGGACCTGCGAGGGTTCAAAGTTGGGTTCACCCATGTTGACCCGCACCAGCTCATCATCCGTTACGCTTAATACCATCCGGCCATTCGCAGTACTGACGCGAATATCGCGCTTATTGGTCAGCCCTTTCAGGCGAACAAAGCGGGCAAAACAGCGGGCGCCATTGCCACACTGTGACACTTCACTGCCGTCGGCATTAAAAATACGGTAGTGGAAATCCAGCTCCGGATCGTACGGAGGCTCAACCACCAGCAGTTGATCAAATCCAACGCCGAGATGTCTGTCGGCCAGGCGGCGGATCAGCTCGGGTGAGAAAAAGACATTCTGCGTTACCGCGTCGACGACCATAAAATCGTTGCCAAGGCCATGCATTTTAGAGAATTGCATTGTTTACTCCGTTCACGCGGGTACAGAAACTTACCGTCAGTAATTCACCTGAGAAGGTCCATCACTGATTCCACGATCGTTTTTATCTGGCGTCGTAGATTGTGCTGGTGACTGAATGCTCTTCGTCGGAGGCGGCGCGTTTTTGTCTGCTGGCGGGAAATAGAGAGGTCCCTTCAGACCACAGCCCGTCAGGCTGAACAGTGTAAAAAGTACAGCGAGTGCCTGAAACACGTTTTTCATTATGGATTGCCTGTAAGTTCATGCTTTCTGTTTTCTATCATCGCAGGAGAAGGCGTAAAAGCAAGAGTTTGGCTAAAAACTGCAACGTGATTTATTCCGCGTTATACTGCGACCATCACGAAAAACAGGATAAAAAAATGAACGACAGTGAATTTCATCGCCTTGCCGACACCCTGTGGATGACCATTGAAGAACGCCTGGACGACTGGGACGGCGACAGCGATATCGATTGTGAAATCAACGGCGGCGTGCTGACCATCAGCTTCGAAAACGGCAGTAAAATTATCATTAACCGTCAGGAGCCGCTGCACCAGGTGTGGCTGGCGACCAAACAGGGCGGCTACCACTTTGATCTGAAAGGCGACGAGTGGATCTGCGATCGCAGCGGCGAAACGTTCTGGGATCTGCTGGAACAGGCGGCAACGCAGCAGGCAGGTGAAGAGGTGAGCTTCCGCTAAGTGTGATTGCCGGATAAGGTGTTTACACCGGCATCCGGCATCATGTTCACGAAAAATACTGCTGCAACAGCGGCGTGTCGTTATCCTGACTGGTTTGCGGGACTGGACTAATCGGCTGGGTGCGGAACGGGATCACCTGCGCGCGCCCGTCAGTTTTCACAATCTGATAAAACTGCGGCAGGTTAAAGTTGATAAAACTGGAGCCGTAAGTGAAGCGATCGTGCGACGATGAATAGAAACGGCTGACGTCGCGTACCAGTTCCTCTTTGCTACCTTCACAGTGGTGATACACCTCGACCCGGTTACTCTCGTCCAGAATGTAGATGTTAAAGCCCTGCTCATCACCCGTTTCTTCGAAAAAGAACTGAATGATCCCTTCACTGGCAAATCCGTCCACCACCGACGGGAGTTTCACATGGTTGGTTTCAACCTGGACGGAAAGCCCGTGCAGTTTGTTATGTGAAATCGCGCCATAGAATTCAATCGCGTTTTCCAGCTTCTGTACCGAGACGTTCAGACGTTCGAAGAACAGTCCCCATGTCTGGCCGGAAACACGCAGTGCTTTAAAGCGTCCGGTTTCCTGGCGCGTACTGGACAGGCGTAATTCGATGCACTCAGACACCAGTTGCTGTACGCGAGTACGAATTAAACCGCGCAGATGCTGGCTATAGCAGAAGACCTCGACGCTATCCGGCGGCGCGGCATCCTGATGCATTTTGCCCAGAATCGTTTTTAACGCTTCAATCATCGCCTGCTCGCCGTTGAAGTGCAGGGTTCGCACTTCATTCCACGAGTTGCGATACAGCAGGTCTACGCTACCCACCAGACAATTTTGCTCTTCGCCAAAGCTGAAGACATCCAGCTTACGGAAATCAAAATGCACCACCTGATTGCGAAACGCCGCCGTCGGGTCATATTCGAGGTTAACGATAATCGCCAGATGACGAATTTCGCACGGGCTATAGAGCGCTTTCGGCGTCGGTGCCGGCAGACGCAGCGGGAAGTGGTGCGACACATCAGCGACCATCTCCTGCAGCTTCGGCAAGTCGACAATACCGTTACCCTTAATAAACAAATGCGTACGCGAGGTCAGCAGACCGTTAAACCACGCCCACGCTACCAGCTTATTGAGGTAGCGGTTATATTCCAGCGGCTGATGGCTGATGATCGAATCCATGTTAGGCGCGCGGTTGTAGAGATACCAACCCGAACGGTTAGCGCGACCTGGCGGCACGTGGATAAAGGTCAGATTGGGTTCTGAGAGATCCGGTGAGATCTGCGGGTTCACCAGCGTCACTTTGCCGGGCAAGGCTTCAAATGCGGCATACAGCTTACGGGTCAGCACGCCAATATCCTGCGGACTGGCGCTGACGCTAAGATTGTTACGGCGCGCAAAGCGGATCAAATTACGATAGCTCTGCATCATTGCGTCGAGCAGTTCGTTGTGCGCTTCGCGTACCTGGTCAATTTTCCAGTTAGCGCGATTATCCAGCATGGTCAGACGGGCTTCATCCCAACCCCACTCTGTCACTAACTGACTTAATACTTCACGACGCCAGCCCACGCAGGCGCGTTCACGGCTCAGTTTCTCACAGACTTTTAAGTAGAAACATCGACGCACTAAATCCAGACGCGTCGGGTCTTCGATCGCCGTGAGGTATTCGGTCACGCGCTCCAGCATCATGCAGTATGGGTCGAGACCAAAAGAGACAATCTCGCCGTCGTGCAGGCGCTGTTTAATGTCTTTCGCCAACAGGCGTGGATTGGGGTATTCCCAGGAATAGGCTTCCAGCAGCAGCGTTTTCAGCACCGCTTTGTACGGGGAGTCGATACTCTTGTACAGCTGCCAGAGGCTGGCGCCAAAATACTCTTCGGCAGAGAGCGAACTGAGCCCGCCGAGATCCAACCATTCGTTTGGCGTTAGCACCCCTTGTGCGTAGAGCGTCATGACGTAATCGTCGTAATGCTCTTCTTCGTCGCCCGGCACCATATTCCACAGAATACGTTTACCCGCGAGGCGCACAGCGGTGCGATAGAATTCATCAAGCAGCAGAATATGCTGCGTCGAGCCACAGTCTTCACCACCCAGACTGCCGCTTTCATTGTGACGGAAACGGTTTTCGTCAATCAGGAAGAAACTGACTTCCACGCCCAGCGACGCGGCCCAACTTTCCAGCAGGCTACATTTACGCTGCAGCAACTGGCGCTCTTCGCTATCCAGCCAGGATTGATGGCAGACCCAGATATCAAGGTCAGACGAACAGCTCTGCCCTACCGAAGAGGTACTGCCCATCGAGTAAACGCCGGTGATCGGCAGTTCGCCCTTTGGGGGATCCTGCGGCGACATACCGCGGTACAGTTCCAGCTCATTCAGGTAGTGGCGTTGGGTTTCATCAGGCGTGTAAAAGCATATGCCTTTGGGAACGTTACCATCGAGGTAACCCGGCATCAGTGGGTGGTGGTAGTGCAATAATGTCGGCAGCAGACTGTATACCTGCTGGAAGGCAGGTCCCATGGCAGCAAGCGCGCGATCCACACGCAGTTGATTTATGGCATCCAGTCTCTGTTTCAGAGTCTCAATATAGAGGTACAAGACGTATCGCCTGATGTTGCATCCGTCATGGTGTCGATAGCGGCGGCGCAAACGCTCACCACCCTCGTTATCAATCCGGATAAACCGTATGTCAAAAATAACCGTTACCTTTTTCACCTGCACTTTTATTAGTTACAGATGAAAAAATGGTCTAAAACGTGATCAATTTAACACCTTGCTCATTGACCGTAAAGAAAGATGCGCTACTTACAAGTGTAGCACCGTTCGTTACGTGTAAATTCCTTCATACGGTCGGGAGGTTTCTCGTCATTAATCACTGCCAGTGATGATGCAGCGCCTTTTCCTCTCACTTACGTTTGAGCGTAACGCTGACATCCCTTTGATAAGGATGTTAGGATGGTCAATGATTGATAATGACGGTAACAAGCATGTTAGACAATGTTTTGAGAATTGCCACACGCCAAAGCCCCCTTGCGCTCTGGCAGGCACATTATGTCAAAGACGCCTTAATGGCAAACCACCCCGGTCTGATCGTGGAACTGGTTCCCATGGTGACCCGTGGCGACGTGATTCTGGATACCCCACTGGCAAAAGTCGGGGGTAAAGGTTTGTTTGTTAAAGAGCTGGAAGTCGCACTACTGGAAAAACGCGCCGATATCGCCGTGCACTCCATGAAGGATGTGCCGGTTGAATTCCCTGACGGTCTTGGACTGGTCACCATTTGCGAGCGTGAAGATCCGCGTGATGCTTTTGTCTCCAATAAGTACAACACGCTGGATGAACTCCCGGCAGGTAGCATCGTTGGAACGTCCAGCTTACGTCGCCAGTGCCAGTTGGCGAAGCGTCGTCCGGACCTCATCATCCGTTCGCTGCGCGGCAACGTAGGCACTCGCCTGAGCAAACTGGATAACGGCGACTACGACGCGATTATTCTGGCGGTCGCCGGATTAAAACGCTTAGGACTGGAGTCGCGAATCCGTACTGCTCTGCCGCCAGAAGTCTCCCTGCCTGCGGTCGGACAAGGCGCAGTTGGCATAGAATGTCGACTGGATGACATGCGCACTCAGGCGCTGTTAGCGCCGCTCAACCATGAAGAAACTGCGCTACGCGTCAAAGCCGAACGTGCCATGAACACCCGCCTGGAAGGGGGATGTCAGGTGCCCATCGGCAGTTATGCCGAACTCATCAACGGTGAGATTTGGCTACGAGCGCTGGTTGGCGCGCCTGACGGTTCGCAGATGGTATGCGGAGAACGTCGCGGCGCCGCGCAGGATGCGGAAAAAATGGGTATATCTCTGGCAGAAGAACTGCTGGAGAACGGTGCGCGCGCCATTCTGGCTGAAGTTTATAACGGAGATGCCCCCGCATGAGTATTCTGGTCACCCGCCCGTCTCCCACTGGGGAAGAGTTAGTGAGCCGTCTGCGCACACTGGGGCAGGTGGCCTGGAGCTTTCCGCTTATTGAGTTCGCGCCGGGCCGGGAACTGCCAACGCTTGCCCCCCGTCTTTCGGCGCTCACCGAAAACGATCTGGTCTTCGCACTCTCGCAGCACGCCGTCACCTTTGCCGATGCCGAGCTTCAGCGGCAAGGGGTAAGTTGGTCCACTCTCCCGCACTATTTTGCCATCGGCCGTACAACGGCGCTGGCGTTACACACCGTGAGCGGATGCAATATTCACTACCCTCTGGATCGGGAAATCAGCGAAGTCTTGCTACAATTACCTGAATTACAAAATATTGCGGGAAAACGCGCACTGATATTACGCGGCAACGGTGGCCGCGAGCTAATAGGTGAAACCCTGACAGCACGCGGAGCTGATGTCGATTTTTGTGAATGTTATCAACGCAGTGCAAAACATTACGATGGCGCAGAGGAAGCGATTCGCTGGCAATCTCGCGGCGTGACCACGCTGGTTGTCACCAGCGGAGAGATGCTACAACAGCTCTGGTCGCTCATTCCGCAATGGTATCGTGAGCACTGGTTACTACGCTGTCGGCTGCTGGTCGTCAGTGAGCGTCTGGCGCACCTCGCCCGGGAACTGGGCTGGCAAGATATTAAGGTCGCTGATAACGCTGACAACGATGCGCTGCTACGCGCATTACAATAACTCTCATAATGGGATGCCATAATGACGGAACAAGAAAAAACCTCCGCCGTGGTTGAAGAGACCAGGGAGGCCGTGGAAACCACATCACAGCCAGTCAATACTGAAAAAAAGAGTAAGAACAGCACGGCGCTGATTCTGAGCGCGGTGGCGATTGCTATTGCGCTGGCGGCAGGTGTGGGGCTGTATGGCTGGGGAAAACAGCAGGCCACTACGCAGACAGCAACCAGTGATGCGCTGGCAAACCAGCTCATGGCGCTGCAAAAAGCGCAAGAAACCCAAAAGACCGAGCTGGAAGGCATTATTAAGCAGCAGGCAACACAGCTGGATGAAGCCAATCGCCAGCAGACTGCGCTGGCCAAACAGCTTGATGAGGTTCAGCAAAAAATCGCCACTATCTCCGGAAGCGATGCCAAAACCTGGCTACTGGCGCAGGCCGATTTTCTGGTGAAACTGGCGGGGCGTAAATTATGGAGCGATCAGGACGTTACCACCGCCGCAGCGTTGCTGAAAAGCGCCGACGCCAGCCTGGCTGACATGAATGACCCCAGTTTAATTGCCGCTCGTCGCGCGATTACCGACGATATCGCCAGCCTCTCTGCGGTAACTCAGGTCGACTATGATGGCATTATCCTCAAGGTAAACCAGCTCGCTAACCAAATTGATAACCTGCGTCTGGCTGATAACGATACCGATGATTCACCGATGGATTCTGACAGCAGCGAGCTTTCCAGTTCCATTAGCGAATGGCGCGTCAATCTGCAAAAAAGCTGGCAGAACTTTATGGACAGTTTTATCACCATTCGCCGTCGTGATGAAACCGCCGTCCCGCTACTGGCGCCAAACCAGGATGTTTACTTACGTGAGAACATCCGTTCACGCCTGCTAGTGGCGGCGCAAGCCGTACCTCGCCATCAGGAAGAAACATACCGCCAGGCGCTGGAAAATGTCTCCACGTGGGTTCGCGCCTATTACGACACTGACGATGCGGCGACAAAAGCGTTCCTTGAAGAGGTCGATCAACTGAGCCAGCAAAGCATCAGCATGGACGTACCGGAAACGCTTCAGAGCCAGGTTATTCTTGAGAAGCTAATGCAGACTCGCGTGCGTAATTTGCTGGCCCAGCCATCCACATCACCGGCTGAAGCCGCACCTGCACCAGTACCTCAGGCAGATGCTCCGGCAGCCGCGCCGCAGGGAGAATAATGATGCTAAAAGTATTGTTGCTCTTTGTGCTGTTGATCGCCGGGATCGTCGTCGGTCCGATGATAGCCGGTCATCAGGGCTACGTGCTGATCCAGACGGATAACTACAACATCGAAACCAGCGTGACGGGTCTGGTGATCATTCTGATCGTCGCGATGGTCATTCTTTTTGCGATTGAGTGGCTGCTGCGCCGTATATTCCGTACTGGTGCGCATACCCGCGGCTGGTTCGTGGGGCGTAAACGCCGTCGTGCGCGTAAACAGACCGAGCAGGCGCTGCTTAAACTGGCAGAAGGCGACTATCAGCAGGTTGAAAAGCTGATGTCAAAAAATGCCGATCACGCAGAACAGCCGGTGGTGAATTACCTGTTGGCGGCAGAAGCGGCTCAGCAGCGTGGTGATGAAGCTCGCGCTAATCAACACCTTGAACGCGCAGCCGAACTCGCCGGAAATGATACGATCCCAGTCGAAATAGCCCGTGTTCGTTTGCAGCTGGCGCGTAATGAAAACCATGCCGCACGCCACAGCGTAGACAAACTGCTGGAAGTGACGCCACGTCATCCGGAAGTCTTGCGCCTGGCTGAACAGGCTTATATTCGCACCGGCGCATGGAGTTCTTTGCTGGATATCATTCCATCAATGGCGAAAGCGCATGTGGGTGATGACGAGCACCGTGCGATGCTGGAACAGCAGGCATGGGTGGGTCTGATGGATCAGGTTCGCGCCGATCAGGGCAGCGAGGGATTACGCGCATGGTGGAAAAACCAGAGCCGTAAGACTCGTCATCAGGTTGCCCTGCAGGTGGCGATGGCAGAACATCTGATTGAGTGTGACGATCACGATACGGCACAGCAAATCATCATCGATGGTCTGAAACGTCAGTATGACGACCGCCTGGTGCTGCCGATCCCACGTCTGAAAACCAACAACCCGGAACAGATAGAAAAAGTACTGCGCCAGCAAATTAAAGTGGTGGGCGACCGCCCACTGCTGTGGAGTACGCTTGGTCAGTCATTGATGAAGCACGGTGAATGGCAGGAAGCTACGCTCGCCTTCCGTGCCGCGCTTAAACAACGCCCGGATGCATACGACTACGCCTGGCTTGCCGACGCACTGGACAGGCTGCATCAGCCGGAAGAAGCCGCCACCCTGCGTCGTGATGGCTTGATGTTGACACTGCAGAACAACAATCCCCCGCAGTAACTCCTGAATGCCCGGTGACGCTTTCGCTTACCGGGCTTACATATTTTTCAATCGTATACGCAAAATCATTCGAGAAGCAGCTCGAAGGATTTTGTTTATGCATAAAAAAACGCCCGCTCGGTAAGGAGCAGGCGTTAAACAGGTCTGTATGACAACATAAATGGGTGCTTCACTCAACGTTATGTCCATGGTGTTTGATGAAGCTAAAGCGACATCTGTCAGTGGACGATAAGCACCGTAAACGGCTCTGCATCATTCCTGAGTTTATGAGGCCTGATGGCGAACATAAGAGATGGAATGAGCATCTACACGCATATTATTACACAGCGTATGCGGTGATTGCACTGTAAAAACCAGGGATTGCGGCTTTTTAGGACTTCATGACATTTGGGGGAGAAGAGGTACAAAAGCGAAGAACAGAAAACAAAAAACCCCGCCGAAGCGGGGTTCAAAATTGGTCGGCGAGAGAGGATTCGAACCTCCGACCCACTGGTCCCAAACCAGTTGCGCTACCAAGCTGCGCTACTCGCCGTTTTACTGCTTTTTGAATTTTTAGTTCAATTCTTTAAGTCGTGGTGCGAGGGGGGGGACTCGAACCCCCACATCCTAAGGACACTAACACCTGAAGCTAGCGCGTCTACCAATTCCGCCACCTTCGCATTTCACAACTTTAAATTAATGGGGTGGCTAATGGGATTCGAACCCACGACAACTGGAATCACAATCCAGGGCTCTACCAACTGAGCTATAGCCACCACTGCAAATCTTTTACGCGGTATTAAAACCACCGCAGCTCCGGCACCTTACTAAATGGTGCGCCCGACAGGATTCGAACCTGAGACCTCTGCCTCCGGAGGGCAGCGCTCTATCCAGCTGAGCTACGGGCGCTTAGCGCCGTTGCGGGGCTGGATATTACGGAGGTCTCGGTCTGCTGTCTAGTGCTTTTTTAAAATAAATTATCGTTTGGTCACGCTTTGTGCGTTTTGTCGCTTATTCCTGCAATTTTTGGGCTGTGCCATGACGATTCAGGCCAAAAACCTTATAAATGAGCGTCACCGCCAGTAAGAAGCCGATGCCAACAAACAGCGACATTCGGGTATCTTCATTAAAGTACATGCCGATTAATACGCAAATCAGGAACGCCATCGTCAAATAATTCGCCCACGGGAACAAAATCGAGCGGAAAGGATGACTGGCGATCGCCGCCTTATGGGCCTGACGGAAACGCAGCTGGCTTATCAGGATCACAAACCATGGCACCATCCCCGGCAGTACGCTGGCGCTATAAACATAAACGAATACACGCTGCGGGTTGGGAATGATGTAGTTCAGGCACGAACCAATCAGCAGGATGGCGATAGAAATGGCCACGCCGGCAACCGGTACGCCATGACGCGAAACTTTTCCAACAGCGGCGGGTAGTTGGCGATTCTTTGCCAGCGCATAGAGCATACGGCCACAGCTGTACATCCCGCTGTTACAGCCAGATAGCGCCGCCGTCAGGACCACAAAGTTGATAATCCCAGCGGCTGCTGTAATACCAATCCTGGCAAAAGTGAGAACGAACGGGCTGCCGTTACTGCCAATCTCATTCCACGGGAAAATAGTGACGATAACAAAAATCGCCCCCACGTAGAAAATCAGGATACGCCACAGCACTTTACCTACCGCGCTACGCAGCGTGACCTGTGGGTTCTTCGCTTCACCAGCCGTGATGCCGATCAGCTCCACGCCCTGATAGGAAGCAACAACAATACACAATGCTGTCAGGAACCCTTTCCAGCCCCCCGCGAAGAAACCGCCATGCTCGGTCAAATTGCCAAAGCCGATCGCCTGACCACCGTTACCAAAGCCGAAGAAAATAACCCCTACGCCAATGACAATCATCACAATGATGGTGGTCACTTTGATCATGGCAAACCAGAATTCGATTTCACCATACAAGCGAACTGCTGCCAGGTTTGCTAACGCAACCAGTCCAACAGCAATCAGTGCGGGTATCCATTGCGCCATTTCCGGGAACCAGAACTGCACGTAGACCCCAATGGCGGTAATCTCCGAGATCCCCACCGCCATCCACATAAACCAGTATGACCATGCGGTAAGATAGCCAAAGAAGGGGCTCA
Source organism: Citrobacter youngae (assembly GCF_003818115.1). Taxonomy (GTDB): domain Bacteria; phylum Pseudomonadota; class Gammaproteobacteria; order Enterobacterales; family Enterobacteriaceae; genus Citrobacter; species Citrobacter youngae. Next base: position 51,799 of record NZ_RPOI01000035.1, read on the forward strand.
TGTAGCGGTGAGCGTAAACGGCGAATGAGCCGGTGACCGGCTCCAGGAACAACATCTCCCCCATGGAACGCATGATGAAGAAGACGAACAACCCAGCGACGATATACGCCAGAAGAACCGACGGTCCCGCCCATTTCAGGGTACTGGCAGCCCCCATAAACAGTCCGACGCCAATGGTGCCCCCAAGGGCAATTAATTCGATGTGACGAGCCTCCAGCCCACGCTGTAGCTCAGGTTTGTTCTCGGCCATAGATCCTCTTGTTGTGTTTGCATCGTTTCCGGTATTACCGGTTATCGTTATGGGTACATCGTTTTTTGCCATAACAGGCCATTCAGCACCGACCACTTTACGGTTGGCGCCAAAAACACCACGGCACTGCAATGATTGTTGCGAATGGTTTCTTAAAATCGCCTAAATGGCAATTAAAGCATTCAAAAAATGAATAGATTGTGCGAGAAAGCAGCGATTATGTTGTGAATAAGTAGCGCGTTTAGCATAACGCGCTACTGAACAACGCAGAGGTGATGTCAGAGATTGCCGGTATAGTGCCAGCGGAGATAACGTAATAAACGAAGTTGGCGGGTGATACGACTCGGTTGCAGCAGCAAGCGATACAGCCACTCCAATCCCAGGCTCTGCCAGAATTTGGGCGCGCGCTTTACGTGCCCGGTAAACACATCGTAGGTGCCGCCCACGCCCATATACAGCGCATGCGGATGGACCTGGCGACAGTCGCGCATAAAAATTTCTTGTTTCGGCGAACCCATCGCCACGGTAACAAGTTGTGCGCCGCTGGCATGAATACGCTCAAACAGCGCCTGACGCTGATCGGCGGTAAAATAGCCGTCCTGACTGCCAACAATATTGACGTGCCATTGTGCGCGCAGTTTTGCCTCTGTTTGCGTCAGGACATCAGGCTTACCGCCCACCAGGAATACGGGCGTTCCTTCCTTCCCGGCGCGAGCCATCAGCGCTTCCCAGAGATCGGCCCCCGCCACACGTGATACCTGCGCCTGCGGGAATTTTTTACACACGGAACGCACCACGCTGATCCCATCCGCATATTTAAACTCAGCGGCCTCGATCAACGTCCGAACCTCTGGGTTATCCTCCGCTGTCAGCATTTTTTCAGCGTTAATTGCTACCAGCGTCCCCTGCCTGAGACGTCCCTCGGCAAACAGGTAATTCAGCGCATGTTGCATATCGCGCCAGCCAATCAGTTCTAATCCGCGCAGTGAATACAGCGGCGCAGTTGTGTTATCTGTCATTACGATCCTTCAACCTGTGTCCGGGGCACCGACTTTATTCGTTTATGGATGAGTCCCGCACTATCAAACAGCCAGTACAACAATTTTGCCACCAACAGACAGACGCCGAAAATCACGAGGAAAAAAACCACTCGCGAGACAAACGAATCTAACCCTTCACGTGCCAAAACGATCATATTAAAAATGGCACCGAAACAGAAACTGTGCAAAATCGCCGACTTATAGCGATTAGTTTCCCGGTTGCCTAATTCATACAACCAGTCGAACCATTTAATAATTAGGCCGACGACAATCGCGCCTAACGGTATAAACAGCGCCCCGCCCATCACCACCAGCGAACCAATTAACGTCGGCGAAATCGCCAGCCCCGAGTGGTTATTCAACACTTCCCAGGTAAAGTAGTTCGCTGAGTTGAGAACAATGCCAGGTCGTCCCGGCCACAGCCAGGAAGGGATAAAGACGTAGAAGTCACGAACAATCGGTGCCAGTCCCTGAAACTCAATATTGTGGTAATTTTGCAGCAATAGCGCCAGATTCTCCCACGGCGAGAAGGTATCGCGCGTGAGGTACAGGAAAGTATAGAACGCCTCATCACCGCTGACGTTCATCCCGTAGCGCTTCAGCGCCAGCCAGAACATCCCGACAATACCCAGGACGCCCGCCGCGGCCAGCATCCACAGCGAAATCCAGCCGCGAATAATGCCGATAAACAGGAAAATGGCAAACGCGATAATAATATTGGCGCGGGTTCCGCCAACAATCATGTACGTCAGCAAACCAAATGCAACGGTACTCACCAGGAAGAACAACCACGCTTTGCTGTCCTGACGCAGGAAGTAGACCACCAGCATCGCCGGAATGAAGAAGTAGAAGAAGCGTTTCAGAGCCACCCCGGAGACTTCACTGGAGAAAATCTGGCTATAGGATTGCAACCTGAACAGCAGGAAACCGTTGTGCATAAAGAAAATGCCCACGCTCACCAGCGCAATCGCCATCAGGATAATCCAGGTCAAATGTGCTTCAACGCGATTGATGGTAAACAGCGGTTTGCGCGTTCTCTCCGGGCTCCGTTTCCGCAGGCGTGTTTTATAGGTCACATAGTACACTGCGTAGAAGCAGGCAGCGGACAGCAACGCCTGCAGCAAAATTTCCGGCGGGGCCACCGCCACATCAAAGCGAAATACCAGCACGCTGGTCAACGGAAAACCAAAGAAAAACGTCAATAAGAACAGCAATGAGAAGAAGACATTGAAGTTAAACCGCACGCGTCGGAATTCAAACCAGGTCAGCGTGGCGATAAACAAAGTCGAGAGCAGCCACACCACCAGCAGACCGCTGAATTGCATCAGACTCATACGGTTTCTCCTGAGGCAATGCGCAGCGCGTTATGCCACGGTTGCAGATAATTCGGGCTAAAGAAAGTAATTGCACTTTTATCAACCGATGCCAGTTGGCGCTGCGCCTCGCGTACGATACCTTCATTGAGTACATCTGTCGTAAACAGAACCGGGATGTTTTGCTCTGCCATATCCTGCCAGAATGGGTTTTCACGATTGAGCACGCACGGGATCCCCGCCTGAATCAGCAGACACAATGTACCAATCCCCTGCTGACGGGCAAAGATAAAGTAACCCAGATCGCACTGACGCAGTAGCGCCAGATAGGCATCAAACTCCAGCTTTTCACTGAGAATTTGCAGGTTATCGGCGCTAAATAACGCCAGACCCGCCTGGCGCACTTCTTCAATATAGCCTGCATTATTTGCCGGGTAACCCATTGGCACAATCACGTTAACCGTGTCGCCGAACTGCTGATGGACAGCACGCAGCGCGGCAATATGCTCATTACTGCGATCGCCAGAGTTTCCGACCAGGATCGTCATTTTCCCGCGTCGCTGGCGCTCATTGCTCATATTGTTCAGCGACGGATCCATACGGGTTGGGAAATAGAGCAATTCCCCGCGAACACGCGGATGCAGCTCAGCGAAATAGCTCAGATCGCCTCGCGTGGCAAAGACACAACCCACGCGGTTTTGTGCCATTCGGCGAATCGGGTAAAACAGACGGAATTTCAGCCCACTGGAGACTTCATACAGATCGGCACCCCAAATATGCCAGTAAAACTGCTCAGGCTTAATCCCCCCGCTCAGCAATGCCAGCCACAGACTAGTATTGAACTGCCCATGAAAGAAGAAACGCTGCTGGCGATCCGTCTTAGCTTTGGCGATAACGGCCTCTGCCAGCGCCTTTTTTCCACCGTAGAAACTCAGTGATAACGCCGGGTAGCTCTCGCTAAATCCCGTATCCTGACCGGCAACCATAAACACGCGTGCGTGCTCACTTGTTGCAGCCAACGCGTCGTTGAAGAACCGCAGCACGGTTTGGTTATGGTGAGGGATATCCGATCCCAGAACGTGAATCAGTACAGTCATACCCGCCTACGCCAGAGTAAAAACACGCCACAACAAAGAGAAAAATAGACGATGTACGTTGCCATATAGGCCTGTGCCGCGCCCAGAGCACCGTGCGCGGGGATCAACCAGTGGGCAAATGCCGTCAACAAAATGAACTGGCTAATTTCGGCCAGAATATAAAACCGCAGCGAGGCCTTCGCGATCACCAGATAGCCAAATACGTAGGCACCCACTTTCAGTACATCCCCCACCAGTTGCCAGGCAAACAAATCACGCATGGCGGTGAATTTAGCGGAGAAAAGCAGCCAGATAGCAAAATCACGTAACAGCCAGACGGTAAAACTCGCGGCGGCAACTGCCGGTAATACAAATTTCAGCGATTTGATAACTTCACGCGTGATGTCGCGCTTTTCAGTCAGGCGAGACAGTGTTGGCAGCAGATACACACTGAATGAAGCGGTAATAAATTGCAGGTACGCATCAGAGATACTGCTCACCCCCTGCCAAATCCCCACGTCATCCCAGCTGTATTGCGCCGCCAATAGGTTTCGCATCATCACATACGCCACGGGCAGCGTCACAGAGGTAATGAGCGCCATCAACGTAAACTTGCTAAGTTTCCCTGCCAGCCCGTTATCCCAGGAAGGTTTCAGGTATTGCACAGGGAGGGTTCCACGCTTGATCAGCATAAGCATGGCGGGCACCACCACCAGCGCTGGTACCAGCGCCAGCCCCAGCAAAGCACCTTCGTATCCGCCCAACCGATAGCAGCCGTAGTAGGCCACGACGCCGACCAGGCTGCCAATAATCAGCGATAGCGCATTACCTGCGGCATCGCGGAATCCTTTCATCAACGCCAGCAACAGGTTTGCCCAGGCAATCCCCATCTGTACCAGCGCAACCAGGCGTACCAGCCCCTGAAAATGCGTATGACCAAACAATCCCTGACTGATAGGCGCTGCTGCCAGCAAAAAAATCGCCGCCATCAGCGTAGAGAATCCCAACACCATTGCGGATGATGTCCCCACCACCTTACGCAACCGCGCCGGGTCATCATGGTGCTGCGCAACGTATTTCGTGACGCCGTTGAAAATCCCGGCGCCCGCCAACACGCCAAGCACGGTGACCATCTGACGGAAGTTTCCCGCCTGGCCCACACCCGCAGGGCCGAAAGAGACCGCCAGCAGTTTTACCACCAACAAACCCGCACCAATTTTTACCAGCGTACTGGTAGCCGTCCACAAGGACGCTTTAGCCAGCGACATATCAGGAGAAGTAGTTGAGTAAGGTCGTAATCACTGTGCGCTGGTTCACCAGCGACAGGTTATAAAACAGCGGCAGACGCAGCAGACGTTCACTCTCTTTGGTGGTGTAACGATCGACTCCGGAAAACACGCCAAATTTATCGCCAGCCGGACAATCATGCAGCGGGATATAATGGAATACCGCCATAATTTCGGCTTCTTTCAGGAAGTTAATCAACGCCGTGCGATCGTCAATATCACGCAGCTTGATATAAAACATATGGGCGTTCTGCGCACAACCTTCCGGGATGGCGGGTAAATCAATACGCCCGGCACGCGCCAGCGGTTCGAGGGCATCATAATAATTCTGCCACAGCACCAGGCGCTGATGATTAATACGCTCTGCCGCTTCCAGTTGCGCCCACAGATAGGCAGCCTGGAGATCGGACATCAAATAGCTGGAGCCAATATCACGCCAGGTATATTTATCAACCTGACCGCGGAAAAATTGACTGCGATTCGTCCCCTTTTCACGGATGATTTCTGCACGTTCAACTAATTTACGGTCGTTGATCAGCGTCGCCCCGCCTTCACCGCCTGCGGTATAGTTTTTGGTTTCATGGAAGCTAAAGCAGCCAATATGCCCAATGGTCCCCAGCGCACGGCCTTTGTAGGTCGACATTACGCCCTGAGCAGCATCTTCTACCACGAACAGGTTGTATTGTGACGCCAACGCCATAATGGTATCCATTTCACAGGCAACCCCGGCGTAGTGCACCGGCACAATAGCGCGGGTTTTCTCGGTGATCGCCGCTTCAATCAGCGTTTCATCAATGTTCATGGTATCCGGGCGGATATCGACAAAGACGATTTTTGCGCCACGCAGCACGAATGCGTTCGCGGTAGATACAAATGTGTAGCTGGGCATGATGACTTCATCGCCGGGCTGGATGTCCAGCAATAATGCCGCCATCTCCAGTGATGCGGTACAGGAAGGCGTCAGCAGCACTTTCTCACTGCCAAAATGCTGCTCCAGCCATTGCTGGCAACGGCGGGTAAAACCACCATCGCCACACAGCTTGCCGCTGCTCATCGCTGACTGCATGTATTCAAGCTCGGTTCCCACCACCGGCGGTGCGTTAAATGGAATCATTTTGTCACCTGTATAACCAGTACGCGGTGCTTTCCACATTTGCACCGCTCTGTATATAACGTTTAAGCGCGGCGGTGTTGCCCATCTGGGTCGCCACCCGCAATGTTGTTTTACCGCGAGCCTGTGCCCAGCAAAGCGCAGCCTGCATGAGTTCGGCACCCGCACCACGACCAGCCAGTAAGCCAATACGTGCATCAGTATCATTGACGTCACGTAGTGAGACATAACCGCGAATCCCACCTGTCTGTGTACGAAAAATGAGGCACTGATGATCGAACGTGCCCAGCACAGCGTTTTCTATCCACTGTGCATAAAAACGCGCACTGGCCTCCACGGGATACCACGGTACGCGGAAACGACTTTGGGCGAACGCCTCTCCTGCCAGTCGACGCAGCAGCGGAATATCCGCAGCTTGCGCCACCTGTGCACCGGGATTTTCACGGGCGCACGTTACCGGCAGAACAAAGTCCATCTCACCTTCGACCAGTGAAAAGCCCAACTGCTGTAAAGCATCTAATTCATACGTATTTGCAGCAGGAATTTTTGCCTGCACCCGTTCCCAGCGCTGTAAAACTTCTGCTGTCAGGATCGGTGCGTGCGGGTCAAACCGTACGATGGCGCTATTCACGCCAAAGAACGTATTTTCCCAATCCAGAGACTCAATACTGGCGCGGACGGGCACGGAGAAGCTCCAGCAAATATTGGCCGTAGCCTGTTTTAGCCAGAGAGCTGGCGGCACGTCTAACACCTTCATCATCCAGCCAGCCATTACGCCATGCGATCTCTTCCAGGCAGGCGATTTTAAAGCCCTGACGTTTCTCCACCGTCTGCACAAACGTGCTCGCTTCAATCAGACTGTCGTGCGTACCGGTATCCAGCCAGGCAAAGCCACGGCCAAGCAATTCAACGGTCAGATTGCCATCGTCAAGGTACATCTGGTTAATGGAGGTAATTTCCAGTTCCCCACGCTCAGAAGGTTTCACGCGCTTTGCGTATTCCACTACCTTACTGTCGTAGAAATAGAGTCCTGTCACCGCCCAGTTTGATTTTGGTTCTTTCGGCTTCTCTTCCAGCGAGACTGCGCGAAAATTGTCATCAAACTCAACCACACCGAAACGCTCAGGATCCATCACCTGATAGCCAAATACCGTCGCACCTTGTGTTCTGGCAGCGACGTGGCGTAGTTTTGGACTAAATCCCTGACCAAAGAAGATATTGTCCCCAAGCACCAGACATGATGGTTCGCCGTTAAGGAACGTTTCACCAATAATGAATGCCTGTGCTAAACCATCCGGGCTGGGCTGCTCTGCATAATGCAATTCAATACCGAACTCAGAGCCATCTCCCAGCAAACGCTGGAAATACCCTTTATCTTCCGGTGTGGTAATAATGAGGATCTCGCGAATTCCCGCCAGCATCAGTACCGATAGCGGGTAATAGATCATGGGCTTATCGTAAATAGGCAATAGCTGCTTCGATACGCCGCGCGTAATGGGGTACAGGCGAGTGCCTGAGCCACCTGCCAGAATGATACCTTTCATATGATCCCTCCTCCGGGCGCCAAAACCAGGTTGTTAGCCCTTCAGGCCCAAACGCTCACCCTGGTAGCTGCCATCCTGCACGGGTTTCCACCAGGCCTCATTTGCCAGATACCATTGCACGGTTTTACGCATGCCACTTTCAAACGTTTCCTGCGGCACCCAGCCAAGTTCACGCGCAATTTTCGACGCATCAATGGCATAGCGCAGATCATGGCCTGGGCGATCTTCAACATAAGTGATCAATTCACGATACCGCATAACACCTTTTGGTTTTTGCGGTGCCAGTTCTTCCAACAAGCTGCAAATCGTTTCGACCACGTCCAGGTTTTTACGCTCGTTATGACCACCAATATTATAGGTCTCGCCAACCGCGCCTGTAGTCGCGACGCAATAGAGCGCCCGGGCATGATCTTCCACATACAGCCAGTCACGAATCTGCTGTCCGTTGCCGTACACCGGCAGAGGTTTTCCCGCCAGTGCATTGAGAATCATCAGCGGGATCAGTTTTTCCGGGAAATGGTAGGGCCCATAATTGTTGGAGCAGTTAGTTATTAACGTTGGCAGCCCGTACGTACGTAGCCAGGCACGTACCAGATGATCGCTGCTGGCCTTTGACGCGGAATAAGGACTACTCGGTACATACGGCGTTGTTTCGGTAAAGAAATCATCCGTAGAATGCAGGTCGCCGTACACCTCGTCGGTTGATATATGGTGGAAACGAAACGCCTGCTTTTTATCATCGGCTAACACATTCCAGTATGCGCGAGCGGCTTCCAGCAACGTGTAGGTTCCGACAATATTGGTTTCAATAAATGCGGCGGGGCCATCGATAGAACGATCAACATGACTTTCTGCCGCCAGGTGCATCACGCAATCCGGCTGATACTGTTGAAACACGTTGTCGAGCGCCAGGCGATCGCAGATATCAACTTGTTCAAAGGCAAAACGGGCATTCTGTGCAACCGGCGCCAGCGACATCAGGTTTCCGGCATAGGTTAACTTATCAACCACTACCACGGCATCCCGAGTCTCATTAATGATGTGACGCACAACCGCTGAGCCAATAAATCCTGCACCACCGGTAACCAGAATTCGTTTCATTAGCGCCAGACTCCTTTAGTATCAACCACGTATTGCTGGTGAACCGCATCGCCTTTAATCGCTTTAAATTCATTATGGTCAACCAGCATCACCAGCACATCGGCGCTTGCCAGCGCATCGTCCAGTTTCGCCAGTTGGCACAGGCCATCCAGTTTTTTCGGCAACTGATGGATATTCGGTTCAACCACCAGCGTCTCGCCGCTGTGCCAGCGTGCGATACTTTGCGCCACCCCCATTGCCGGGCTTTCACGTAAATCATCAATATTCGGTTTGAACGCCAGACCAAAACAGGCAATTTTTACGTCGCTGGCACGTTTATTGGTCTCCGTCAGACAATCCGCTACAGCGGCTTTTACCCGATCGACAACCCAATGAGGCTTACTATCATTTACCTCGCGCGCGGTGCGGATCAATCTCGCCTGCTGCGGGTTCTGCGCCACAATAAACCACGGGTCGACCGCGATACAGTGCCCGCCAACACCAGGTCCAGGCTGCAAAATGTTAACCCGCGGGTGACGGTTCGCCAGACGGATCAGTTCCCAGACGTTAATCCCCTGATCGTCGCAAATCAGCGACAGTTCATTAGCAAAGGCGATATTGACATCGCGGAAGCTGTTTTCGGTCAACTTGCACATTTCTGCAGTGCGGGCGTTAGTCACCACACATTCACCTTCGAGGAAGATGTTGTACAGTTCGCTGGCGCGCATAGAACAAACGGGGGTCATTCCGCCAATCACACGGTCATTTTTAATCAGTTCAACCATTACCTGGCCTGGCAGCACGCGCTCCGGACAATAAGCAATGTTCACGTCAGCCTGTTCCCCCGCCTGCTGCGGGAAAGTCAGATCAGGGCGCATTTCTGCAAGCCATGCTGCCATCTGCTCCGTTGCCCCGACAGGTGACGTCGATTCAAGGATCACCAACGCCCCTTTTTTCAGCACCGGCGCAAGCGACTTCGCTGCGGCTTCAACATAGACCATATCGGGTTCATGCTCCCCCTTGAAGGGGGTCGGCACAGCAATCAGATAAGCGTCTGCTTCAACAGGTGTCGTAACCGCACGCAGAAAGCCATTTTCGACTGCTGTTTTCACCACAGCACCCAAATCAGGTTCAACGATGTGGATTTCACCGCGGTTAATGGTATCCACCGCATGTTGATTTACATCTACGCCAATAACATGTTTTTGACGGGAAGCAAAAGCGGCCGCCGTCGGCAGTCCGATATAACCCAGCCCAATGACAGAAATGGTCGTAAAACTCATAGCGATATCCGATTATTTTTTAACGCGTGTAAAATGCGGCCACACGCCTGCCCATCACCATACGGATTATGGGCGCGGCTCATGGTCTGATATTCATTTTCGTCATGCAGCAAGCGCGTGACTTCTGCCACAATACGCTGAGGGTCAGTCCCAACCAGACGTACTGTGCCTGCGGTAATGGCTTCTGGCCGCTCCGTTGTTTCTCGCATCACCAATACAGGTTTGCCCAGAGAAGGGGCTTCCTCCTGAATCCCGCCGGAATCGGTAAGGATAAGCCAGGCATGATTCATCAGCCAGACGAATGGCAGATAGTCCTGTGGCTCAATCAGAATCACGTTCTCAACATGACCCAAAATACGATTTACCGGCTCGCTAACGTTGGGGTTCAGGTGTACGGGATAGACAATCTGTACATTCTGATTAGCCGCGGCAATTTCCGCCAGTGCATGGCAGATTTGCTCAAAGCCGCGACCAAAGCTTTCCCGACGATGACCGGTTACCAGGATCATCTTCTTATCCGCATCCAGGAAAGGATAGCGCTCAGCCAGTTCAGCGCGCAGTGCTTCATTTCCGAGTACACGATCGCGAACCCAGATCAACGCATCAATAACCGTGTTCCCCGTGACAAAAATACGGTCATCCGGAATGGTTTCACGCAACAGGTTTTGGCGTGAATTTTCAGTTGGGGAAAAGTGATACATTGCCAGGCGCCCGGTCAGTGTACGGTTTGCCTCTTCCGGCCAGGGAGAATAGAGATCGCCAGTTCGCAACCCAGCCTCAACATGCCCCACCGGAATACGCTGATAAAACGCGGCCAGGCTGGTCGCAAGGGTTGTTGTTGTATCACCGTGGACTAGCACCACATCAGGTTTGAACTCAGCGAGGATTGGCTTTAATCCTTCCAGAATTCGACAGGTAATTTCTGTCAGTCCCTGACCTGGCTGCATAATATTGAGATCGTAGTCAGGTACGATGGAAAAGAGGTGCAATACCTGATCGAGCATCTCCCGATGCTGTGCAGTGACGCAAACTTTCGCGTCGAAATCAGGATCTTTAGCCAGCGCATGAACCAGAGGAGCCATCTTAATGGCCTCCGGTCGCGTACCAAATACAGTCAGTACTTTCACATCGATTCTCTTCGGATTGGCAGTGAGAGCCCAGCCCCTCACTGCAACGGTATTGCTAAATCGAACGGCGACGGGTTAACGCGACACCAGCACCGATCAGGGCCCCAACGATGCCCCAAATAATCATCAGGAAGGCACGACGTGGGCTATCACGTTTTACCGGTTCTTCCGGTGTCCGCAAATAACGATAGGTCTGAAAACGCGGATCCAGGGTCGGTCCTACGTTCAGCGTGTTCAGCATGGCTCTGTTTTGAAAATAGTCCATATCAAAATCTGGGCCAACAGATTGCAGGTTTTCGAGTCGCGCCTGCAGCATAGGGCGTCCGAGTAAAAACAACTCAGAATCAGGCAACTCTTCAGCAGGGACATCAGTAGAAGTACGCGAAATATTATGCTGCTCAGCAATTTTGAGCGCTTGTTCAATGTTATGAACACGGCGAGAGAAAATCGATTTTGCTACCTCTTCCTGCCGTTTGACCTGCGCTTTCATTTGCACCGTCCGCGCAGCCCATGCGCCTTTCAGCTCATCGTTCAGATGACGTGCTGCACGCTGGCTGGCAAAGGCCACGTACTGGCGCAGAAGATTGTTGGCATCAGGTGCCGTTTCCGCAATAAGCTTCACGCTGTCATTGGTGTTCCGCAACGCATCACCAGGCATAAACTGAATGTTGTTGATCAGTTCATCCAGCAGCGCGGCATCGGCTTTACTGTTTCCGACCATACGCTGCTTGTAATAATCAGTCTGCTGCCAGAATTCACGGCGCGTATCCCAGGAGGCAAGCTGCATGATAAATTCTTTATAGGCTTCATCCATCACCGACGGCTGGTCCGTTGATGCGAGGCTGGCCTTAATATCCAGGTTGCGCAGGAACTGTTGTTGAGAGTAATAGCCCCCCAACATATTCACCGTAGGCTTGTCTGAAATAGCCGTTGCGCTCCACTCCTGACGGGCGAAAAAAGTATAGGCGAGAGCAACAAGTGCAAATGCGAGTGCCATACCGACAATCCACACCTTCCCTGCCCATAAGGTACGAAACAACCCACGGATATCCAGTTCATTTTCAGCGCTCATGGCGTCTTCCCCCGGTAATGGTTGTGTCATCGCATCCTCAATTCACTTGGTTAAGTTTGGTTTGCCTTCACGAATTCTTCGCAGTCTGCGCTTCACTCGCTTGATAAATCTCGCCACTTTCCAGGCACGCTTGATACAGTATCCGTAGAGGCCAAATGCCATTAAAAACAGCACCAGCATGGCCCATTCCGGAACCAAACGGAAATATTCAGCCAGCACACCGATCGATGCCAGCACGGCCGCCGCCAGCGTAATCAGAACAAATGCCTGGCGGGAAGTAAACCCTGCCCGCATCACCAAATGATGAATGTGCTGGCGATCGGCTGAGAACGGGCTCATGCCCTTACGCAAACGGCGGTACATGATCGCCACCATATCCATTAACGGGATGGCGATAATCCACAGTGCGGTAACTGGGCTTATAGGATGTGTTTTGCCCTGCGTGGTTTCCAGCAGGATCCAGATGATGGTAAAACCAATCAGCGTACTGCCAGCATCACCCATGAAGACTTTATAACGGCGCCCAAGAACGCCCAGGTTCAGCAGAATATAAGGCAGAATGGCGGCGATCATCGCAAAACACCATACGGCCAGACTCGTCTGCCCATCGAACCACAGGATAAACCCCATCGCCGCGAATGAAACGCTGGACAGCCCACCTAACAGGCCGTCAATACCGTCCACCATATTGAAAGCATTAATTGCCGCCCAGACGGCAAACAGCGTCAGTAAATAGCCAAACGGGCCAAGAATCATCTCCCAGGGGCCAAAAATATACCCAAGGCTAAGAAGATAGAGTTTGCCAACCGACATCATGATAATGCCGATCGCGGCCTGGATAGTTGCGCGGATTTTTACACTGATATCAAAACGATCGTCCAGCGCGCCAACCAAAACCAGCACGCCGGCACAGGCCAGATAGAGAGAAGCATGCGGGATGTAATAATCAGCAATCACAAACGTAAAGCAAATACCTGCGTAAGCCGAAATCCCCCCAACCAGCGGGATCAATCCTTGATGCCGTTTGCGAAAGTTGGGTTTATCCACTAAACCAATCTTTTTTGCGACCTTACGCGCAAAGAAAAGAAACAGTGTTGTGAATAAAAAAATACTGATGAGATCAGTGCTTACTGTCAGTAAATTCACAATGCATGCTCTCAGAGAAAATTAATAGCAGAAGTATAACCACGAAGACCTTTATTCAGAAGGGAAACCCGTCTCCATATCCGATGGTTCTGTATAATTATCAACCACAAGATACAAATTACGAATCTTTTTCAACCTGGCGGTATGTCATACCGTATTATTGTTATTGTGTCGTTAAGATTACAGGCATAAAAGCAAAACGCCACGTAAAAACGTGGCGTTTTCGGATGATGCCTGAATTATGAGCGCTTCATCATATCGAAGAAGTCATCATTGGTCTTCGTCATCGCCAGCTTGTTAATGAGGAACTCCATTGCATCAATTTCACCCATCGGATGGATGATTTTGCGCAGGATCCACATTTTCTGCAGCTCTTCCTGGGTGGTAAGCAGCTCTTCTTTACGGGTACCGGAACGATTGTAGTCGATAGCCGGGAAGACGCGTTTTTCAGCGATCTTACGAGAGAGATGCAGTTCCATGTTGCCGGTACCTTTAAACTCTTCGTAGATAACTTCATCCATTTTAGAGCCGGTATCGATAAGCGCAGTCGCGATGATGGTCAGGCTGCCGCCCTCTTCCACGTTACGTGCCGCACCGAAGAAACGCTTCGGACGGTGCAGGGCGTTGGCATCAACACCACCGGTCAGGACTTTACCGGAAGCCGGGACCACGGTGTTGTACGCACGCGCCAGACGCGTGATGGAGTCGAGCAGGATGATAACGTCTTTCTTATGTTCAACCAGACGTTTCGCCTTCTCGATTACCATTTCCGCAACCTGAACGTGGCGAGATGCGGGTTCATCAAAGGTAGAAGCCACAACTTCACCTTTAACCAGACGCTGCATCTCGGTCACTTCTTCCGGACGTTCGTCAATCAGCAGCACCATCAGCACACAGTCCGGGTGGTTGTAGGCAATGCTCTGCGCAATGTTCTGCAGCAGCATGGTTTTACCCGCTTTTGGCGGTGCCACAATCAGACCACGTTGGCCACGACCGATCGGCGATGCCAGATCCAGTACGCGCGCCGTTAAGTCCTCGGTAGAACCATTACCACGCTCCATACGCAGACGGGAGTTTGCGTGCAGCGGCGTTAAGTTTTCGAAGAGGATCTTGTTACGGGCGTTTTCCGGTTTGTCGTAGTTAACTTCGTTAACTTTCAACAGCGCAAAATAGCGTTCACCTTCTTTTGGCGGGCGAATCTTACCAGAAATGGTATCACCAGTGCGGAGGTTGAAACGGCGGATTTGGCTTGGAGAAACGTAGATGTCATCAGGACCGGCGAGGTAGGAGCTGTCTGCAGAGCGGAGGAAACCAAATCCATCCTGCAATATCTCCAGCACACCGTCACCAAAGATATCTTCGCCACTCTTTGCGTGCTGCTTCAGGATGGCAAAAATAATGTCCTGCTTGCGCATACGAGCCAGGTTTTCAAGGCCCATATTTTCGCCGAGAGTGATCAGCTCAGAAACCGGCGTATTCTTTAATTCGGTAAGATTCATAATGGTGTGAGTTCTTAAACTTGGGGTAAATCTCGAACTTAATGTTGTGAATGGTATGGCAGGGTCATCCATGCCTGTTTACGGCCATCGACTCATGTCTGTTCGCTGTCTGGTCACAGGAAAGTACGCAGAACTGAAACGACAAGACGGATTGAGTGACAAGGCCCTGAATCTGTCTACTTCTCGCACGAGAAACAACGGGAAGTATTGGATAAAGCTAGATTCAAACTTAATAAGGTATGTTTAATACGAAGTCAACACTAACTTAGCACGACTCAAGTCGGGCGTCCAGTCATCCGAATCATTTCGAAGTATGGCCGCCCGATCATGATACTTCCTTACGCTAAGTTAGCGTCGAGGAACTCTTTCAACTGACCTTTGGACAGCGCGCCGACTTTAGTCGCCGCAACTTCGCCGTTTTTAAACAGCAGAAGGGTCGGGATGCCACGAATACCATACTTCGGCGCGGTGCCTGGGTTTTGGTCAATGTTCAGTTTAGCAACCGTCAATTTGCCCTGATATTCGTCAGCGATTTCATCCAGAATCGGAGCGATCATTTTGCACGGACCGCACCACTCTGCCCAGAAATCAACGAGGATAGCTCCGTCCGCTTTGAGTACATCCGTGTCAAAACTGTCGTCAGTCAGGTGAATAATTTTATCGCTCATAATAACTCCACAGGAATAAGCCTGGTGTGTTGGTGTTTACACATCATCCTTCAAGCCGCCTTTTTGTTGGCTGTGCGCTGCGTCCTGGTCACGTACTCAATACGCTTCTTTGGACCCATTCACTTGCCATCTCGACGCATCATGAATGAATTGTGTACAGTATTAACCAACTAAAGGTTGACTTTATTTCACCGGATACGCTTTCGTAAAGCAATAGTAAGCTGATATTCTACCACACTATGAGCAAAACACATTTAACAGAACAGAAGTTTTCCGACTTCGCCCTGCACCCGAAGGTGATAGAAGCCCTTGAAAATAAAGGGTTTCATAACTGCACGCCCATTCAGGCTCTCGCGCTGCCGCTTACGCTGGCAGGCCGTGATGTTGCAGGGCAGGCGCAAACCGGTACCGGAAAAACGATGGCGTTCCTGACGTCAACGTTTCATTATCTTCTCTCTCATCCCGCGATTGACGATCGCAAGGTGAACCAACCGCGTGCGTTAATTATGGCGCCAACGCGTGAGTTAGCCGTGCAGATCCACGCCGACGCCGAGCCGCTGGCACAGACCACCGGTCTGAAATTAGGCCTGGCTTATGGCGGCGACGGTTACGACAAACAGCTGAAAGTGCTGGAAAGCGGCGTCGATATTCTTATCGGCACGACCGGTCGTCTTATCGACTACGCAAAACAGAACCATATCAACCTGGGCGCGATTCAGGTCGTGGTGCTGGATGAAGCCGATCGTATGTACGATCTGGGCTTTATCAAAGATATCCGTTGGCTGTTCCGTCGTATGCCGCCAACCACCCAACGTCTGAACATGCTGTTTTCTGCAACCCTCTCTTATCGCGTTCGCGAACTGGCGTTTGAACAAATGAATAACGCCGAGTACGTTGAAGTCGAACCGGAACAGAAGACGGGCCACCGTATTAAAGAAGAACTCTTCTATCCTTCCAACGAAGAGAAAATGCGTTTACTGCAAACGCTGATTGAAGAAGAGTGGCCAGATCGCGCCATTGTTTTTGCTAACACCAAACATCGCTGTGAAGAGATCTGGGGCAGTCTTGCTGCTGACGGACATCGCGTAGGCCTGCTTACCGGTGACGTGGCGCAGAAAAAACGCCTGCGTATCCTTGATGAGTTCACCCGTGGCGATCTCGATATTCTCGTCGCAACCGATGTCGCGGCGCGTGGCCTGCACATCCCAGCCGTAACGCACGTGTTTAACTATGACCTGCCGGATGACTGTGAAGATTACGTCCACCGTATTGGTCGTACAGGTCGTGCAGGCGCAAGTGGTCATTCTATTAGCCTGGCTTGTGAAGAGTACGCGCTGAATTTACCTGCAATCGAGACCTACATTGGCCACTCGATTCCGGTCAGCAAGTACAACCCGGACGCGCTAATGACTGACCTGCCAAAGCCGCTGCGCATGACGCGCCCACGCCCAGGCAATGGCCCGCGTCGTACCGGTGGTGCTCCGCGTAATCGTCGTCGTTCAGGTTAACGTAAGATATGCTCACAACCACTTCGCTGTACGCCGCAATCGATTTAGGCTCGAATAGTTTTCATATGCTGGTTGTACGCGAAGTGGCGGGAAGCATCCAGACGCTCACGCGTATTAAACGCAAGGTGCGTCTGGCCGCTGGACTCAACAGCGACAACATTCTCTCCGCTGAAGCCATGGAACGCGGCTGGCAATGCCTGCGCTTGTTTGCTGAACGTCTGCAGGATATCCCGCAACCGCAAATCCGCGTGGTCGCCACGGCAACATTGCGCATCGCGGTAAACGCCGATGTCTTTATCGCCAAAGCGCAAGAGATCCTCGGCTGCCCTGTCCAGGTCATCAGTGGTGAAGAAGAAGCACGACTGATTTATCAGGGTGTTGCCCACACCACTGGCGGTGCCGATCAGCGTCTGGTCGTTGATATTGGCGGCGCCAGTACGGAACTGGTTACCGGCTCCGGCGCCCAAACAACCTCTCTGTTCAGCCTGTCAATGGGCTGCGTTACCTGGCTCGAACGGTACTTCACCGATCGTAATCTGGCGCAGGAAAATTTTGACGAAGCCGAGAAAGCGGCGCGTGAGGTTCTGCGCCCGGTCGCCGACAAACTGCGTTTTCATGGCTGGAAAGTTTGCGTTGGTGCCTCCGGTACCGTCCAGGCGTTGCAGGAAATCATGATGGCGCAGGGTATGGATGAGCGCATTACGCTGGCCAAACTTCAGCAGCTTAAGCAGCGCGCTATCCACTGCGGTCGTCTGGAAGAGTTGGAAATCGAAGGGTTAACGCTGGAACGCGCACTGGTGTTCCCCAGCGGGCTGGCAATCCTGATCGCGATTTTCACTGAGTTGAATATTCAATGCATGACCCTGGCCGGCGGCGCACTGCGTGAAGGTCTGGTTTACGGTATGCTGCACCTGCCTGTCGATCAGGATATTCGCAGCCGTACGCTGCGTAATATTCAGCGTCGCTTTATGGTTGACACCGATCAGGCGAACCGCGTCGCACAGTTGGCTGTACATTTATTCGATCAGGTGAAAGATGAGTGGCATCTTGAGGCCATTAGCCGTGAACTGCTGCAAAGTGCCTGTCAGTTGCATGAAATAGGGCTGAGCGTGGAATATAAGCAGGCACCGCTGCATGCCGCCTGGCTGGTGCGTAATCTCGATCTTCCGGGCTTCACTCCCGCGCAGAAAAAGCTGTTAGCCACGCTGTTATTAAATCAGACCAACCCAGTCGATCTCTCTTCGCTCCACCAGCAAAACGCCGTGCCGCCGCGCATCGCGGAGCACCTTTGCCGTTTGCTACGCCTGGCGATCATCTTCGCAAGCCGCCGCCGTGACGATTTAGTGCCACATATCACCCTGCAAGCTCAGGATGAAGATCTGACGCTAACGTTGCCGGAAAGCTGGCTGGAACATCATCCATTAGGTAAAGAGTTGATCGATCAGGAAATCCAGTGGCAAAGCTATGTCCACTGGCCGCTGGAAGTGCGTTAGATGCTGGCTGCCGGATGGCGCTCACGCTTATCCGGTCTACCAAATAAATATTACTTCTCTTTGGCTTTCGCCATCATTGCCCGGATATTCGCAATGCTGGCCTGCCCCTTTTGCATCCGCTCCTCAGCGCTCACCACTTTACGCTCCTGTTCCCAGATAACGTCATCCTGTGGCAGTTCCAGCAGGAAGCGGCTTGGCTCCGGACGCACCAGTTCACCGTACTGACGGCGTTCTTTGCACAACGTGAAGATAAGCTCTTTCTGTGCACGGGTAATGCCGACGTAGGCCAGACGACGCTCTTCATCAATGTTGTCTTCATCGATGCTGCTCTGATGAGGTAAGAAGCCCTCTTCCATTCCCACCATAAACACATAGGGGAACTCCAGCCCTTTTGAGGCATGTAACGTCATCAACTGCACCTGGTCCAGCTCTTCTTCACTCTCTCCACGCTCCATCATGTCGCGCAGGGTAAAGCGGGTAACGACCTGGGTCAGGGTCATTGGCTCTTCCAGCTCACTGCCTTCCAGCATCTCCGTCATCCAGCTGAACAGCGTATTGACGTTTTTCATACGCATTTCAGCCGCTTTCGGGCTCGGCGAGGTTTCATACAGCCAGGATTCGTAATCAATGCCATGGATCAGGTCACGCACGGCAGCAATCGGTTCACGCTCCGCGAAGCGCTGGATTTCCCCCAGCCAGTGCGTAAAGCGGGTTAGAGAATCATAACCGCGGCCGGTCAGCGTCTGGCTTAGACCCATATCAAAGCTGGCAGTAAACAAGCTTTTATTACGCGTCATCGCCCACTCACCCAACTTTTGCAGTGTCGCCGGGCCGATCTCACGCTTCGGCGTATTGACGATACGCAAAAACGCGCTGTCGTCATCCGGGTTGCTCAGCACACGCAGGTAGGCCAGCAGATCTTTGATTTCCGGACGCGAGAAAAACGATGTCCCCCCGGAAATTTTGTACGGGATGCGGTTTTGCATCAGGAATTTTTCGAACACCCGTGACTGGTGGTTGCCGCGATACAGGATCGCATAGTCCTTATACTGCGTCTTATTCACAAAGTGATGAGCAATCAACTCCCCGGTCACGCGTTCCGCTTCATGCTCTTCGTTGTTGGCACTCAGTACTTTCAGCTCAGGTCCGTAGCCCAGCTCAGAGAACAACCGCTTTTCAAATACGTGCGGATTGTTAGCAATGAGAATATTTGCGGCCTTGAGGATACGTCCGGAAGAGCGATAGTTCTGCTCCAGCTTAACCACCTGCAGCGCCGGAAAATCTTTGCTCAGCAGTACCAGGTTTTGCGGACGCGCACCACGCCACGAGTAAATCGACTGATCGTCATCACCCACCACGGTAAAGCGCGCACGTTGCCCCACCAGCAGCTTCACCAGCTCGTACTGGCTGGTGTTGGTATCCTGGTATTCATCCACCAGCAGGTAGCGGATTTTGTTCTGCCAGCGCTCGCGCACCTCTTCATTACGCTGAAGCAGCAACGTCGGCAGTAGGATCAGATCGTCAAAGTCCAGCACGTTGCACGCCTTCATATGCGCGTCGTACAAACCATAGCAGTGCGCGAAAATACGATCGCGTTCGCCTTTAGCGCTGGCCGCTGCCTGCGCCGGGGTCATCAGATCGTTTTTCCAGTTGGAGATCGTTGAGATCAGCTGTTGAAGGATAAGTTTATCGTCTTCAATTAGCCCTTCGGTCAGTTCCTTAAGCAGAGCCACCTGGTCGGTATCGTCAAACAGCGAGAAGTTCGACTTCATCCCCAACGCCGCAAATTCACGCTTGATGATATCCAACCCCAACGTGTGGAACGTGGAGATCATCAATCCACGCGCCTCTTTACGACCCAGCGTCTGCGCCACACGCTCTTTCATTTCACGCGCGGCCTTATTGGTAAAAGTCACCGCCGCGATATGCCGCGCCTGATAGCCACAAACGCGGATCAGGTGCGCAATTTTATTGGTGATAACGCGCGTCTTTCCGGAACCCGCCCCCGCCAGCACCAGGCAAGGTCCTGTGACAAATTCGACGGCTTGTTGTTGTCCGGGATTCAAACGCATAAAGATCACTCAATGAAAGTCAGGAGGGGAAATTTAGAGCATGGTAGTATAGCCAGCCTCAACCACCCCACTCAAGGCACGATCATGGCAAAAACAGCAGCAGCAGTGCATATCCTTGTTAAAGAAGAGAAACTGGCTTTGGATCTTCTGGAACAAATTAAAAACGGTGCCGACTTTGGCAAGCTGGCGAAGAAACACTCAATCTGCCCATCAGGCAAACGCGGCGGTGATTTAGGCGAATTCCGCCAGGGCCAGATGGTTCCGGCGTTCGACAAAGTGGTCTTCTCTTGCCCGGTGCTGGAGCCAACTGGCCCGCTGCACACGCAGTTCGGTTACCACATCATTAAAGTGCTGTACCGTAACTAATAAAAAAGCCGGGTGGCGGCTGTCGCCTTACCCGGCCTACATTCTTGGCTAAATTGTAGGTCGGGTAAGCGCTAGCACCACCCGACAATCTATTTAACCCGCTACCGCAATACGCTTCATATCCGTCATATAACCACGCAGTTTCTTACCAACCTGCTCGATAGCGTGGCCGCGAATCGCTTCGTTCACATCACGCAGCTGCGCGTTATCTACCGCACCCTCAGCAATCGCTTTGCCCAGATCGCCGGTCTGCAGAGTGGTCATGAACTCTTTCAGCAGCGGTACGCAAGCGTAAGAGAACAGGTAGTTACCGTATTCTGCGGTATCGGAGATAACCACGTTCATTTCGTACAGACGCTTACGCGCGATGGTGTTCGCGATCAGCGGCAGTTCGTGCAGTGATTCGTAGTAAGCAGACTCTTCGATGATGCCAGAATCAACCATGGTTTCGAACGCCAGCTCAACGCCCGCTTTCACCATCGCAATCATCAGAACGCCTTTATCGAAGTACTCCTGCTCGCCGATTTTGCCTTCATACTGCGGGGCGGTTTCGAACGCGGTTTTGCCGGTCTCTTCACGCCAGGTCAGCAGTTTCTTATCGTCGTTGGCCCAGTCAGCCATCATGCCGGAGGAGAATTCACCGGAAATGATGTCGTCCATGTGTTTCTGGAACAGCGGTGCCATGATCTCTTTCAGCTGTTCGGACAGCGCATAAGCGCGCAGTTTTGCCGGGTTAGACAGACGGTCCATCATCAGCGTGATACCGCCCTGCTTCAGCGCTTCGGTGATGGTTTCCCAGCCGAACTGAATCAGTTTTTCCGCATAAGCCGGGTCAGTACCTTCTTCCACCAGCTTGTCGAAGCACAGCAGAGAGCCCGCCTGCAGCATACCGCACAGAATAGTCTGCTCGCCCATCAGGTCAGATTTCACTTCTGCAACAAAGGAGGATTCCAGTACGCCAGCACGGTGACCGCCGGTTGCCGCAGCCCAGGCTTTAGCGATCGCCATGCCTTCGCCTTTCGGGTCGTTTTCCGGGTGGACGGCGATCAGCGTCGGTACGCCGAAACCACGTTTGTACTCTTCACGCACTTCGGTACCCGGGCACTTCGGTGCCACCATCACAACGGTGATGTCTTTACGGATCTGCTCGCCCACTTCGACGATATTGAAACCGTGGGAGTAACCCAGCGCCGCGCCGTCTTTCATCAGCGGCTGTACGGAACGCACAACGTCCGAGTGCTGTTTGTCTGGCGTCAGGTTAACTACCAGGTCAGCCTGCGGGATCAGTTCTTCGTAGGTACCTACTTTGAAGCCGTTTTCGGTCGCTTTACGCCACGAAGCACGTTTCTCAGCGATCGCTTCTTTGCGCAGTGCGTAGGAAATATCCAGACCGGAGTCACGCATGTTCAGGCCCTGGTTCAGACCCTGAGCGCCACAGCCGACGATGACCACTTTTTTACCCTGAAGGTAGCTTGCGCCGTCGGCGAATTCTTCGCGGCCCATGAAGCGACATTTGCCCAGCTGAGCCAGCTGCTGACGCAGATTCAGTGTATTAAAGTAGTTAGCCATGATGGTGTACTCCGTAATGTTGTGTTGTGGTGCTTATTATTCGGTTCGCTTTTGCGAGAATGAACCCACTATATGACAGGAAATTTATTGCGGAAATTGATATATTCACAACGTCACATTGCAATTTATGCAACGTCGAAAACCGGAGATTCGTCTGTGGATTTACGCGATCTGAAAACCTTCCTGCATCTGGCGGAAAGCCGCCATTTTGGCCGCAGCGCGCGGGCGATGCACGTCAGCCCCTCCACGCTCTCCAGGCAAATTCAGCGTCTCGAAGAAGACCTCGGCCAGCCGCTGTTTGTCCGCGATAACCGCACGGTGACGCTCACCGAAGCCGGTGAGGAGCTGCGCGTGTTTGCCCAGCAGACGCTGCTGCAGTATCAGCAATTACGCCATACCATTGATCAACAAGGACCGTCGTTGTCCGGTGAACTGCATATCTTCTGCTCAGTGACTGCCGCCTACAGCCATTTACCACCGATCCTCGACCGCTTCCGCGCCGAGCATCCGTCGGTGGAAATCAAGCTCACCACCGGTGACGCGGCCGATGCAATGGAAAAAGTCGTCACCGGCGAGGCCGATCTGGCAATTGCCGGTAAGCCCGAGACACTGCCCGGCGCGGTGGCCTTTTCCATGCTGGAGAATCTGGCTGTGGTATTGATAGCGCCAGCACTGCCCTGCCCGGTGCGCAACCAGATTTCGGTGGATGAGCCAGACTGGTCAACGGTGCCGTTTATCATGGCCGACCAGGGGCCGGTGCGCCGCCGCATTGAGCTGTGGTTCCGGCGCAATAAAATCAGCAACCCGTCGATTTACGCCACCGTGGGCGGCCACGAGGCGATGGTGTCGATGGTGGCGCTGGGCTGCGGCGTAGCATTGTTGCCAGAAGTGGTGCTGGAGAATAGCCCGGAGCCGGTACGTAACCGCGTGATGATTCTGGAACGTAGCGACGAAAAAACACCGTTCGAGCTGGGCGTATGCGCACAAAAAAAGCGGCTGCATGAGCCGCTTATTGATGCTTTCTGGAAGATATTGCCAAATCACTAGCCGCCGAACGGCGGCGCAAGCACCTTAACCGGCAGAGAGTCAGGCTCCCCAAACATTACCCCGCGAGAAAAAAATGAAACGCGGGGTTATGTGTTTCATCATGACAGTCATAGCCCAGTTCATTTAGTCGCGTTTCGAAATCAGGTTCATGTTCACCCAGTTCAAATGCTGCCAGAACACGGCCGTAGTCAGTTCCATGACTGCGATAGTGGAACAATGAAATATTCCAGTGCGTCCCCAGAGTATGCAGAAACTTCAGCAGCGCCCCCGGCGATTCCGGGAATTCGAAGCTGAACAGTCGCTCCTGTAAGGGTTTCGACGGACGTCCACCGACCATATAGCGCACGTGCAGCTTCGCCATTTCGTCGTCGGACAAATCCACTACGCTGTAGCCGCCGTCGCTAAGCAACTGGAGGATTTCTTTACGTTCTTCCAGACCTCGACTCAGGCGTACGCCGACAAAAATGCAGGCATCTTTGGCATCAGCAAAACGGTAGTTAAACTCAGTAACCGAGCGCCCACCCAGCAGTTGGCAGAATTTCAGGAAGCTGCCCTTTTCTTCCGGAATGGTTACTGCCAGTAAGGCTTCGCGCTGCTCCCCTAACTCGCAACGTTCGGAAACGTAGCGCAGGCCGTGGAAATTAACGTTAGCGCCGGAAAGAACATGCGCCAGCCGCTCACCGCGAATATTGTGCTGGGCGATGTATTTTTTCATTCCCGCCAGCGCCAGCGCGCCCGATGGCTCAGCCACGGCTCGCACATCTTCAAACAGGTCTTTCATCGCTGCGCAAATAGCATCGCTATCAACGGTGATAATGTCGTCGAGGTATTCCTGGCACAGACGGAAGGTTTCATCACCAATGCGTTTGACCGCCACGCCTTCAGCAAAAAGACCGACGCGCGGGAGATCAACCGGATGACCGGCATCCAGCGCCGCTTTAAGGCAGGCGGAATCTTCAGCTTCAACGGCGATCACTTTGATCTGCGGCATCAGCTGTTTGATCAACACCGCCACGCCCGCCGCCAGACCGCCGCCGCCCACCGGGACAAAAACACGGTCGAGGTGAGCATCCTGCTGCAGTAACTCCAGCGCCAGCGTACCCTGCCCGGCAATCACCATCGGATGATCGAACGGCGGAACCCAGGTAAAACCCTGCTGCTGCGATAGCTCAATCGCTTTGGCTTTGGCTTCATCAAAATTCGCGCCATGCAGCAGCACTTCTCCGCCGAAGCCACGCACGGCATCGACTTTGATATCGGCGGTGGCCGTTGGCATGACAATCAGTGCCTTCACGCCTAGTCGTGCAGAAGAGAACGCGACGCCCTGGGCGTGATTACCCGCCGATGCGGTGATGACCCCATGCGCTTTTTGCTCTTCGGTCAGGCCCGCCATCATGGCGTAGGCTCCGCGCAGCTTGAAGCTATGAACGGGTTGACGGTCTTCGCGCTTGACCAGAATTACGTTATCGAGGCGCGAAGAGAGCTTGTCCATTTTTTGTAGCGGCGTTACCTGCGCCGCTTCGTAGACCGGCGCACGCAATACCGCTCTGAGATACTCGGCGCCCTCAGGAGCACCAGATAGAGGTTGTGAATCCGCCATGGTCATTATCCCCCGAGTTTCGACTTATCGCGCACCGCGCCTTTGTCGGCGCTGGTTGCCAGACTGGCGTAGGCGCGCAGCGCAAAGGAGACCTGACGCTGACGATCTTTAGGCGTCCAGGCTTTGTCACCGCGTGCTTCCTGTGCTTCGCGGCGTGCCGCGATTTCCGCATCGCTCAACTGCAGTTGAATACCACGATTCGGGATATCGATAGCAATCATGTCGCCATCTTCGATAATCGCGATATTACCGCCGCTGGCCGCTTCCGGGGAAACGTGGCCGATAGACAGGCCGGATGTGCCGCCGGAGAAACGGCCATCTGTTATCAGCGCACAGGCCTTGCCGAGCCCCATCGATTTCAGGAAGGTGGTTGGGTAGAGCATTTCCTGCATACCTGGCCCGCCTTTCGGCCCTTCGTAGCGAATCACCACCACGTCGCCCGCCACCACTTTGCCGCCAAGGATCGCCTCAACCGCGTCATCCTGGCTTTCGTACACTTTCGCCGGGCCGGTAAATTTCAGGATGCTGTCATCCACACCTGCGGTTTTCACAATACAGCCGTTTTCCGCGAAGTTACCGTACAGGACTGCCAGACCGCCATCTTTGCTGTAAGCATGTTCCAGAGAACGGATACAGCCTTCGGCGCGATCGTCATCCAGCGTGTCCCAGCGGCAGTCCTGCGAGAACGCCTGAGTGGTACGGATGCCCGCCGGGCCAGCGCGGAACATCTTTTTCACCGCGTCATCTTTGGTCAGCATCACGTCATACCGATCGAGCGTTTGCGGCAGCGTCAGCCCCAGCACGTTTTTCACGTCGCGGTTCAGCAGTCCGGCACGATCCAGTTCGCCTAAAATACCCAATACGCCGCCTGCGCGGTGCACATCTTCCATATGGTATTTCTGCGTGCTCGGCGCCACTTTACACAGCTGTGGGACTTTGCGGGACAGCTTGTCGATATCACTCATTGTGAAGTCGATTTCCGCTTCCTGCGCCGCCGCCAGCAGGTGCAGAACGGTGTTGGTGGAGCCGCCCATGGCGATATCCAGCGTCATGGCATTCTCAAACGCCGCCTTGCTGGCAATGTTGCGCGGCAGCGCAGAAGCATCATCCTGCTCATAGTAGCGTTTAGTCAGCTCAACGATGCGTTTACCCGCGTTAAGGAACAGCGTTTTACGGTCGGCGTGAGTCGCCAGCAGCGAACCGTTACCCGGCTGCGATAAACCCAGCGCTTCGGTCAGACAGTTCATCGAGTTTGCGGTGAACATCCCGGAGCATGAGCCGCAGGTCGGGCAGGCGGAACGCTCAACCTGTTCGCTTTGTGAGTCAGAGACTTTCGGGTCCGCGCCCTGAATCATTGCATCAACCAGATCGAGCTTGATGATTTGGTCAGAGAGCTTGGTTTTCCCGGCTTCCATCGGGCCACCAGAAACAAAGATCACCGGAATGTTCAGACGCAGGGAGGCCATTAACATCCCCGGGGTGATTTTGTCGCAGTTGGAGATGCAGACCATCGCATCGGCGCAGTGGGCGTTAACCATGTACTCAACGGAGTCAGCGATCAGCTCGCGTGACGGCAGTGAATACAGCATGCCCCCGTGGCCCATCGCGATACCATCATCCACAGCAATGGTGTTGAACTCTTTCGCTACGCCGCCAGAGGCTTCGATTTGTTCGGCAACCAGCTTACCGAGATCGCGCAGATGGACATGGCCCGGCACAAACTGGGTAAAGGAGTTCACCACAGCGATAATCGGTTTACCGAAGTCATCATCGGTCATCCCGGTGGCGCGCCACAGTGCGCGGGCACCCGCCATATTACGGCCGTGGGTGGTGGTAGCAGAACGATACTTAGGCATGCTTGATTAACTCCCGTCTGTCTAATAATTGGGACGGTGCGTGCCGTCCCAAATTTATGTTTATTGATTAACCTGATCTAACCAGCCGTATTTATCTTCCGTTTCACCGGTGAAGAGGCCAAAGAAGGCCTGCTGGATGCGTTTGGTGACAGGGCCGCAGCGGCCTTCGCCCACCTGAATACCATCGACGCTGCGTACGGGCGTGATTTCGGCCGCAGTACCGGACATAAACACTTCGTCGGCCAGGTACAGCGATTCACGGGACAGCACCTGCTCACGCACTTCGATATCGAGATCTTTCGCCAGCTTAATGATTGCGTCACGGGTGATACCTGGCAGCGCGGAGGAGGTAAACGGCGGGGTAAACAGAATGCCGTCTTTTACTTCAAACAGGTTTTCACCCGCGCCTTCAGAGATGTAACCATTCACATCCAGCGCAATACCTTCCTGGTAACCATGACGACGCGCTTCGCTACCCACCAGCAGCGAAGACAGATAGTTACCACCAGCCTTAGCAGCGGTAGGGATAGTGTTTGGCGCAACGCGGTTCCAGGAAGAAACCATCGCATCGATCCCCTGTTCCAGCGCTTCAGCACCGAGGTAAGCCCCCCACGGGAACGCGGCGATAATCACGTCGGTGGTGTAACCCGCTGGCGGGTTAACGCCCATCCCCACGTCGCCAACAAACACCAGCGGACGGATATAGGCGCTGGTCAGATTGTTTTTACGAATCACCTCACGGCAAGCTTCCATCAGCTCATCAACGCTCTGAGAAACCGGAAAACGATAGATCTTGGCTGAATCACGCAGACGCTGCATATGTTCGCGATGACGGAACACCACCGGCCCTTTGTGAGAATCGTAGCAACGGATGCCTTCAAATACAGAAGTACCGTAGTGCAGCGCGTGGGACATCACGTGAACCTTCGCGTCTTCCCAACGAATCATCTCGCCATTAGACCAAATGTAATCAGCTTTTTTCGTCGTCATTTTTCTTCCTTTTGCGCTCAGGCGCGGATTTGTTGTGATGTGGTTGTGCTCTGGCAGATGGCAACATGTGCAACGTCCACCAGTTTACTTAACTGACTAAACAGTAAGTCGACCGACCGGGGGCTGGCAACGGTCAATTCGATATTTATATTCTGCGCATCGCTGGCGGCTTCCATATTCATGGAGCACACCTGAAAACCACGATGGCGTACCACGCGTAAAACACGTTCTAACGTTTCCGGATTGAAACGAGCCTCAACGGCGACCTGATGTTGCATCATGATAATTTCTCCAGCATTTCTGAGTTACTGGCACCTGGCGGTACCAGAGGCCAGACATTCTCAAGTTCGTCGATTGAGACATGAAGCAGGTATGGCCCCTCGCTGTTCAGCATGGTGTCGAGTGCCGCTTCAACCTGGTCTTTACGGGTGATGTGCTGACCAGGTATGCCGAAGGCGCTGGCCAACATGAGGAAATCGGGGTTATCGGTAAGGGTGGTTTCGCTATAACGTTCCAGGAAAAACAACTGCTGCCATTGTCGCACCATGCCTAACCGCTGGTTGTCGAGTAAAACTATCTTCAGCGGCAACTGCTTGCGTTTTACGGTGCCGAGTTCCTGTACATTCATCATGAAGGAACCGTCACCGGAGATACAGATTACCGTATCGTTCGGGCGAGCAACCTGTGCGCCAACCGCGGCAGGTAAACCAAAGCCCATCGTACCCAAGCCGCTCGAGGTGATGAAATTTTCCGGGCGGGTATAGGTCATATGCTGTGCAGACCACATCTGATGCTGGCCAACATCCGTCGTAACAACGCTATCCGCTGGTTTACGGTCCGACAGTTGTTTTAACAACAACGGTGCATAGATGGCCTCACCCGGATGGTCGTAGCGCCAGGTATGCTCTGCTCGCAGTTCTGCACTGTGCTGACGCCATTCGTCAATCTTCAACGTCTGCTGTAATGCCGGCAGCAGCGAATTTAAATCGCCCTGCAGGGCCACATGCGCCTGGCGCAGTTTGTTCATTTCTGCCGGGTCGATATCCATGTGGATCACGCTGGCGTTCGGTGCGAAAGTATTCAGCTTACCAGTCACCCGGTCATCAAAACGCGCGCCAACTGCAATCAGTAAATCACACTCTTGCACCGCGAAATTTGCCGCTTTAGTCCCGTGCATTCCCAACATGCCCAAATAGTAGGGGTAGTCAGCATCTACTGCGCCCAGACCTTTCAGCGTGCAAGCGACAGGCATTTGAGTAAGCGCAATAAACTCACGCAGGGCCGGAACCGCCTGTGCCATACCTACGCCGCCACCAACGTACAGAATGGGTTTCTGCGCCTGCGCCAGCATGTTACGCGCCTGCTCAACGTCAGCATGCGGAAAAGCCTCAACGTTTTCGACGGTCGTAAAATACGGCTCCAGCGTACCGCTGGCTAATTGGATATCTTTCGGGATATCCACCAGAACCGGACCCGGGCGACCGGAATTCGCCACGGCGAAGGCCTCAGCCATGATGCGCGGCAGCTCTTCCAGTGACTGCACCAGGAAGCTGTGTTTGGTGCAGGACAGCGACATACCAAGCACGTCCACTTCCTGGAACGCATCCGTTCCGATGAAAGGTGATGCCACCTGGCCGGTGATCGCGACCACTGGAACAGAATCTAACAACGCATCGGCAAGTCCGGTGATCAGGTTGGTAGCACCAGGACCGGAAGTGGCGATACAAACACCGGTTTTACCCGTTGCACGGGCATAACCAATCGCCGCCATCGCCGCACCCTGCTCGTGTCGGCACAACAGGTGCTCTACGCCGCCGTCATACAATGCATCGTAAACCGGCATAATTGCGCCACCGGGATAACCAAAGACGGTTTGAACCCCTTGTGCACGCAACGCATGTACCACCCACTGTGCCCCATTCATAGTTACATCCCCGTCGTAAATCTTGAGAAACAGAATTTTATGCTGTCGTTCACTTTCTGCTCCTCGTTTAAGTTTTTAAGGTCAAAAAAAACCCCCGGACCTTTCGGTGCGGGGGTCTTAGTTCGTTAAGGCTTGTTTTCTAAGCCTTTCCTCGTCCAAGTGCAGCCCCGCACGGTGGGATAATAATCACCACCACGCTAATCACGACCAGGCTAATCACTCGTAGAAGGGCTGTCATTTTTGTATTTTCTTGCATCTTGTTCGAAGGAATACCTAAAGAGTTACCATAGAATTTGCGAATAGCACAAGATATTTTTGTTTTCATTTTTCTGACGCCGTTAACGGTTTAGATAAATATCGTTGTTTTTTATACAAAAAATATAAAATGAAAATATTTCACGTTTCAGCGCATCAGCACCACCTGCGATCTCTTTCCTCGGCACACTTATACGCATTTGCGAGCGAGATTCCAGACATGGGGCAAGCAATTCCTGATTACACAAAAACACAGGAATAAGCGTCTAAAAACATCAATTATGCAGAATCTTGCTGATATCTATTGCGACATAATATTCCCATCAGGAGGGGTTATGTCACTATCGATTGTTCACACACGCGCCGCCCTCGGCGTGAATGCACCAGCCATTACCATCGAGGTACATATTAGTAATGGCCTGCCTGGTTTAACCATGGTGGGGTTACCTGAAACGACAGTGAAAGAGGCTCGCGATCGGGTACGCAGTGCAATTATTAATAGCGGGTATGAATTCCCGGCCAGGAAGATAACCATCAACCTGGCTCCGGCTGACCTCCCCAAAGAAGGGGGGCGATATGATTTACCTATCGCTGTTGCGCTTCTGGTCGCTTCTGAGCAGCTTACACCCCATAATCTCGATACCTATGAGCTGGTAGGCGAATTAGCGCTTACAGGCGCTTTACGCGGCGTTCCAGGCGCTATATCAAGCGCAACCGAAGCGATTCGTGCAGGCCGGCGAATCATTGTCGCTAAAGAGAATGCCGCAGAGGTTGGTCTAATACACGGCGAAGGGTGCCTGATTGCCGATCACCTGCAGGCGGTATGCGCATTCCTGGAAGGAAAGCATGATTTAGACAAACCGCAATCTGCAGACTTTACCGCCGAACCTTCACCAGAGGATCTCAGCGATGTTATCGGTCAGGAACAGGGTAAACGAGGGCTGGAGATCACCGCCGCTGGTGGTCACAACCTCCTGTTTATCGGCCCGCCTGGTACGGGCAAGACCATGCTGGCCAGCCGTCTCAGAGGACTGCTTCCTCCACTTAGCAACGATGAGGCGCTGGAAAGTGCAGCGATCCTCAGTCTGGTTAATTCCGATACGATACAAAAACAGTGGAAGCAACGCCCTTTTCGTTCTCCCCATCATAGTGCTTCATTAACCGCAATGGTCGGTGGAGGCTCTATTCCTGCGCCAGGCGAGATCTCCCTGGCACATAACGGTATATTATTTCTGGATGAATTACCTGAGTTTGAGCGACGCACGCTGGATGCACTGCGCGAACCCATTGAGTCCGGGCAGATACATCTATCCCGTACCAGAGCAAAAATAACCTATCCCGCGCGCTTTCAACTCATTGCTGCAATGAATCCAAGCCCGACAGGCCATTATCAGGGGAATCATAACCGCTGTACCCCAGAACAGACTCTGCGCTACCTCAATCGATTATCAGGTCCATTTCTTGACCGCTTTGACCTCTCCCTCGAAATTCCCTTACCGCCACCCGGCATACTCAGCCAGAGCGTAGTGAAAGGTGAAGATAGCGCAACGGTGAAGCAACGCGTCATCGCCGCACGAGAGCGTCAGTATCGGCGGCAAAATAAGTTAAATGCGTATCTGGACAGCCAGGATATCCATAAATACTGTGTACTGCGCAGCGATGATGCGCACTGGCTTGAGGACACGTTAGCTCGTCTTGGATTGTCCATCCGCGCCTGGCTACGCCTGATAAAAGTCGCACGTACCATTGCAGATATTGAACAGTGCGACCATATCACCCGCCAGCACTTGCAGGAGGCCGTTGCTTATCGGGCGATAGACAGGTTATTAATTCACCTGCAGAAATTACTGACATAAAAAAAGGGCTTACGCCCTTTTTTTATTAATCATCAGATTCGGTGTAGTCTTCTGCACCTTCCACCTGAGGTTTCCCACCAGACAGCGTGTGGAAGCGTTTTGGACGCTTAATGCGCGTCATGTATTTAGACCACACGCGTTCAGCTTCGGTAACTGGCTCACGTTCACCACGGCATACCGCAACAAACAATTTTTCTTCTTCTGTTACTGGCTCACGTTTACCCAGATCCAGCTCGTTGAAGGCATAGCCATGACGCTCAAGCAGCTGTGCCTCTTTAATGGTGAAATCACCATGACGGGAGAATCCACGGGGGTAATATTTATTGTCGAAATATCGATTAGTCGTCGTAAAGCTTTCCGCCATCCTGCACGCTCCTAATTCTTTGGCCGAGCTATTTATGGCGCGGAGTATTAGTTACGCTTGACAGAGCGTCAAACAAAAGATTTAAATCATCACGACAAATAATTTTATGGAGCGCGTTGTGGATACGGAATTGTTAAAAACTTTCCTGGAAGTTAGCCGGACACGCCACTTTGGTCGGGCAGCTGAAGCGCTCTACCTGACCCAGTCAGCGGTGAGTTTTCGGATCAGACAACTGGAAAATCAACTGGGTGTGAACCTGTTCACCCGACACAGAAACAATATTCGTTTGACCGCTGCAGGTGAAAAATTATTGCCTTACGCTGAAACGCTGATGAATACATGGCAAGCAGCACGTAAGGAGGTCGCGAATACCTCACGGCACAACGAGTTTTCGATCGGTGCCAGTGCATCCCTTTGGGAATGCATGCTCAATGACTGGTTGCGGCGTTTATACCAATCTCAGGAGCCACAATCCAGCCTGCAGTTTGAAGCGAGGATCGCTCAGCGCCAGTCGCTAGTAAAGCAGCTCCATGAACGACAGCTGGATCTGTTAATTACGACCGAAACCCCAAAAATGGACGAATTTAGCAGCCAACTGTTGGGATATTTCACGCTGGCGCTCTATTGTAGCTCTCCATCGCAAACCAAAGATGAACTGAATTACCTACGCCTGGAATGGGGACCGGATTTTCAGCAGCACGAAGCGGGATTGATTGCTGGAGATGAAGTGCCGGTACTTACCACCAGTTCTGCAGAACTGGCAAGACAGCAACTTTCTGTAATTAAAGGGTTTAGTTGGCTTCCCGTCAGTTGGGCCAGAACCAAAAGCGATCTTCATACAGTTACTGACAGTGCGACTCTTTCACGTCCGTTATATGCGGTTTGGCTGCAAAATAGCGACAAACATGCACTTATTCGCGATCTGCTGAAAACAAATATTTTGGAAGATTAATGAAAACGCTGGCAAGGATGCCGGGAAAAAATGAACTGGAAGATCCAGAATATGATGTTCAGGTAAAAAAAAATCCTTAGCAAGGATGCTAAGGATTGTTTCTGGCAGGGGCGGAGAGACTCGAACTCGCGACACCCGGTTTTGGAGACCGGTGCTCTACCAACTGAGCTACGCCCCTAAATTTTCTTATCATTAAGCCTGCTACTAAGCAGGCTTAATTTTCTAATAAGTGGCGGAACGGACGGGACTCGAACCCGCGACCCCCTGCGTGACAGGCAGGTATTCTAACCAACTGAACTACCGCTCCACCGAATTTCTTTGTCACTACCCGGATTATTCATCCCGGTTTACTGCAATTTGATGCCTGGCAGTTCCCTACTCTCGCATGGGGAGACCCCACACTACCATCGGCGCTACGGCGTTTCACTTCTGAGTTCGGCATGGGGTCAGGTGGGACCACCGCGCTACAGCCGCCAGGCAAATTCTGTTTATCAGACCGCTTCTGCGTTCTGATGTCATCTGTAATCAAGCTGAATCTGATGTCTCCTCGCCAAAACATCTTCGGCGTTGTAAGGTTA
>NZ_RPOI01000036.1 GCF_003818115.1 Citrobacter youngae
ACAAACGAACCGACCACCAGCGCCAGGGCGGTGGAGAAATTCAGCGGCGTCTGCGGCACTATCGCTTTTAAATGGTCTAAACCGCCGACATCACTCACCGCCAGCCAGACGGAGTAGCTGCCAAGAACGACGATGGCGGGGACGGCGATAATAGATAAAATGGTCAGCGCTGAGATGCCAAAAAGATGGTCAAGGTCATCAACAGACCGGAAACCGCAATCAGGATATTGACGTCAATTCCCGTCGCTTTGCCCACCGGGATAGCAAACATAGCCACACCCACGCCAAACCAGCCTACCTGCGTACCGCCTAACAACAGTGAGGGAAGCCATGAACCTTTCAAACCAAATGAGTAACGCGCCAGAAGGTGGGTTGAGAGCCCTGTTTTTGCGCCGATAAAGCCGAGAAATGCAGTGTAAATACCGAGGAGAAGATTACCGAAGAGAACTGCCAGGAAGAAATCATTATAGGAAAGACCGGTACCGAGTGTGCCACCGGTCCACATACTGGCGGAAAAAAATGTAAGCCCCAACATGACAAATGTTAGTGGAACCACGCCTTTCCGCGCCGCCAGAGGGACGGAGCCCTGGCTATAATTGTTGTCCTGCGACACAACGCCTCCATGAATTTTGCCCAAAAAATCCGCCGCATAATATACAGTTCTCAGAATAAAGCAAACGATTACGTATAATCTTTACATGGTTATTATTTATGGTGTTGATGATTGCGTTGATTTTTGGGCTCGACATTTTTAACCGATAAGAAGCGGACAAACGCCGACCAGGGTAGTGGAAAAGATTAAGTCAGTTACGCCAAATGGTAAGATTCTGCAGACACTGTCTGCGGAATTTCAATGTACTGAATATACAGCTGTATTTGTGAGCGGCTTTCGAAAAATGATTCCGCATGTATTTAGTGGAGGAATATTGGCTCCCCATCCATCAGCGTCAGGGGAGCCAGAAGTATTACACTTCCAGGTAATTCAGGATCCCGTCTGCCGCTTTACGACCTTCGGCAATCGCGGTGACCACCAGATCCGAACCGCGCACGATGTCGCCACCGGCGAAGATTTTCGGGTTGCTGGTCTGGAAAGCGTTGTCGCTACGTTCCGGGGCAATGATGCGGCCCTGTGAATCCAGTTCGACGCTGTGCTCTTTCAACCATTCCATGCTGTGCGGGCGGAAACCAAACGCCAGGACCACGGCATCAGCCGGAACAACGTGCTCGGAGCCAGCGACGATCTCCGCACGGCGACGTCCCTTCGCATCCGGTTCGCCCATTTCAGTGCGCGCCATTTTCACGCCGCACACTTTCCCGTTGGCATTCACTTCCACACCTAACGGCTGGACGTTGAACTGGAACTCGACGCCTTCTTCGCGCGCGTTTTTCACTTCGCGTTTCGAACCCGGCATGTTCTCTTCGTCGCGACGATAGGCGCAAATGACGTGTGCAGCATTCTGGCGAACCGAAGTGCGCACGCAGTCCATCGCGGTATCGCCACCGCCGAGTACGACGACGCGTTTGCCTTCCATGCTGATGTATGGCTCGTTGCTGCTTTCGCCAAAACCCATCAATTGCTTGGTATTAGCAATCAGGAACGGCAGGGCATCAAACACGCCCTCAGCGTCTTCGTTTTCCAGCCCGCCGCGCATCGACTGATAGGTTCCTACGCCAAGGAACACGGCGTCGTAATCCTTCAGCAAATCGTTGAGCTGCACATCACGGCCCACTTCCACGTTGAGTTTGAACTCAATGCCCATGCCGGTGAAGATTTCACGGCGACGGGTCATGACCTCTTTTTCCAGCTTGAAGGCTGGGATACCGAAGGTCAGCAAGCCGCCGATTTCCGGGTGACGGTCAAATACTACCGCTTTCACGCCGTTGCGGGTCAGCACATCGGCACAGGCCAGGCCCGCTGGCCCCGCGCCGATAATCGCCACGCGCTTGTCCGTCTGGCGAACGCCGGTCATATCCGGACGCCAGCCCATCTCGAAGGCTTTATCGTTGATATAGCGCTCGATGTTGCCGATAGTTACCGCGCCAAACTCATCGTTCAGCGTACAGGAACCCTCACACAGACGGTCCTGCGGACACACGCGCCCGCAGACTTCCGGCAGGGTGTTGGTCTGATGTGACAGCTCAGCCGCTTCAAAAATACGTCCCTCATTCGCCAACTTCAGCCAGTTCGGGATGTAGTTATGCACCGGGCACTTCCACTCGCAGTACGGGTTACCGCAGGACAGGCAGCGATCTGCCTGTGCTTTGGCTTGGCCTTCGGAAAACGGCTCGTAAATCTCGATAAACTCGATCTTGCGGATCTTCAGCGGCTTCTTCGGCGGATCAACACGCTGCAGGTCGATAAATTGGTATACGTTCTGACTCATTGCTGCTACCCCTTACTGCGCCTGCACACGCAGCTCTGCTGCGCTACGACTACGGTGACCCAACAGTGCTTTCACATCACTGGATTTTGGTTTTACCAGCGCGAATTTCGCCGAGAATGCTGGCCAGTTCGCCAGGATCTCTTCGCCGTGAGAAGAGCCGGTATGCTGTACGTGCTCGGTAATCAGGCCGCGCAGGTGCTCTTCGTGGATCGCCAGCGAGTCCACGCTCAGCACTTCGACCAGTTCCGGGTTTACGCGTTTGCGGAATTCACCGTCTTCGTCGAGCACGTAGGCGAATCCGCCGGTCATGCCCGCGCCGAAGTTAACGCCGGTTTTGCCGAGAATACAGACGATGCCGCCGGTCATGTATTCACAGCCGTTGTCGCCAATTCCTTCAACCACGGTGATTGCGCCGGAGTTACGCACCGCAAAGCGCTCACCCGCACGACCTGCCGCGAACAGGCGACCACCGGTGGCGCCATACAGGCAGGTGTTACCGATGATGCTCGCCTCATGGCTACGGAAAGCTGAGCCAACCGGAGGACGTACCGCCAGCAGACCGCCCGCCATGCCTTTACCGACATAGTCGTTGGCATCGCCGGTCAGATACAACTCCACGCCGCCCGCGTTCCACACGCCAAAGCTCTGGCCTGCAGTACCGCTGAAGTGCGCTTTGATCGGGTCAGACGCCAGCCCCTGATCGCCATGCGTCTGAGCGATATAGCCCGACAGCGATGCGCCGACGGAACGGTCGGTGTTGCGGATATCGAACCAGAAGGTTTTGCTCTGGCGCTCGTCGACGAACGGCTTCGCCTGCTGTAACAACTGGGCGTTCAGCACGCCATTATCAAACGGCGGGTTGTTCTCGGTGCAATGCAGCGCTTTACCAGGATGCGGTTCGGCTGTTTCCAGCAGACGAGACAGCTCCAGCTTCTGCTGCTTGGCGGTGAAGCCATCCAGCTCTTTGAGCAGGTCGGTGCGACCAATCAGATCCACCAGGCGGGTAACGCCCAGCGAGGCCATCAGCTCGCGCACTTCACGGGCGATAAATTCAAAGTAGTTGGTCACTTTAAACGGCAGGCCGTGATAGTGGTTCTTACGCAGTTTCTCATCCTGAGTTGCAACACCGGTTGCGCAGTTGTTCAGGTGGCAAATACGCAGATATTTACAGCCCAGCGCCACCATCGGGCCGGTACCGAAGCCAAAGCTTTCTGCACCCAGAATTGCCGCTTTAATGATATCGACGCCGGTTTTCAGACCGCCATCGACCTGCAGACGAATCTTGTGACGCAGACCGTTAGCCACCAGCGCCTGCTGGGTTTCCACCAGGCCGAGTTCCCACGGACAGCCCGCATATTTCACGGAGGAGAGCGGGCTTGCGCCAGTGCCGCCATCGTAGCCAGCAATGGTGATCAGATCCGCATAGGCTTTCGCTACGCCAGTGGCGATGGTACCAACGCCTGGTTCGGAAACCAGTTTCACCGAGATCATCGCCTTCGGGTTGACCTGTTTCAGGTCGAAAATCAGCTGCGCTAAATCCTCGATAGAGTAGATATCGTGGTGCGGCGGCGGGGAGATCAGCGTCACGCCCGGTACGGAATAGCGTAGTTTGGCGATGTACGGGGTGACTTTATCACCCGGTAACTGACCACCTTCGCCAGGTTTCGCGCCCTGAGCGACTTTAATCTGAATGACATCGGCATTGACCAGGTATGCCGGGGTTACGCCAAAGCGACCGGAAGCAACCTGCTTAATCCGTGACACTTTATTGGTGCCATAGCGCGCCGGGTCTTCGCCGCCTTCACCGGAGTTCGAATTGCCGCCGATGCTGTTCATGGCTTCGGCCAGCGCTTCGTGTGCTTCCGGGCTTAATGCGCCGATAGACATGGCGGCGGTATCAAAGCGTTTAAACAGTTCGGTCGCGGGTTCTACTTCGCTAATGCTTACGGCTTCATCGCCAGGCGTAATCGCCAGCAGATCGCGCAGCGTAGCCGCCGGACGCTCATTAACCAGCTTGGCGTATTCCTGATAGTCGCTGTACTCGCCGCTTTGTACCGCCTGCTGCAGAGTGCGTACCACGTCCGGGTTGTAGGCGTGGTATTCGCCGCCGTGGACGTACTTCAGCAAACCGCCCTGGCTGATAGGTTTACGCGCCAGCCATGCATGTTTGGAGAGGTTCAGCAGATCCTGCTGGAAGTCGGTAAATCCTGCGCCGCTAATACGGCTGACCACGCCCTGGAAGCACAGCGCCACGACATCATCGTGCAGACCGACGGCTTCAAACAGCTTCGAGCAGCGGTAGGAGGCAATGGTCGAGATGCCCATTTTGGACATGATTTTGTACAGACCTTTGTTGATGCCGTTACGGTAGTTCAGCATCACGGTCCGGTAA
Organism: Citrobacter youngae; assembly: GCF_003818115.1. Classification (GTDB taxonomy): domain Bacteria; phylum Pseudomonadota; class Gammaproteobacteria; order Enterobacterales; family Enterobacteriaceae; genus Citrobacter; species Citrobacter youngae. Next base: position 4,777 of record NZ_RPOI01000036.1, read on the forward strand.
TCTTTGGCAATCGCCTGAGTGTCGATCAGCCGTCCCAGCGTTTCATACGCAAGGTATGGATAAATGGCCGTCGCGCCAAAGCCGAGCAGGACGGCAAAATGGTGCGGATCGCGGGCACTGGCGGTTTCAACGATGATGTTGGCGTCGCAGCGCAGGCTTTGTTCTACCAGACGCGTTTGCACTGCGCCCACGGCCATCGGCGCCGGAACCGGCAGACGATTTTTGGCGATGTTGCGGTCAGAGAGTACCAGCAGTACCGTGCCGTTGCGCACCATCTGTTCCGCCTTATCGCACAATGCTTTGACGGTCTCTTCGAGCGTAGTTTCGGTCGCGTCGAAGGTGATATCCAGACGGTCAGCGCGATAATGCTCCTCTTTCATGGTGGTGAGCTGGGTGAAATCGGAGTACAGCAGGATCGGCGATTTAAAGCTCAGGCGGTGTGCCTGACCTTCGGCTTCGCAGAAGACGTTCATCTCACGACCGATGCTGGTGGCCAGCGACATGACGTGCGCTTCACGCAGCGGGTCGATCGGCGGGTTGGTGACCTGCGCGAACTGCTGGCGGAAGTAGTCATAGATGATGCGCGGCTGGCTGGAGAGCACGGCAAACGGGGTATCGTCACCCATTGAACCGACCGCTTCCTGGCCATTTTCGCCGAGCACGCGGATCACGGAATCCAGCTCTTCAGCGCTGTAGTTAAACTGTTTCTGATAGCTGGCGAGGGTGTCATCGTCCAGTTCACGGCTGCCGACCTGATCGTCAGCCAGGTCTTCGAACGGTACCAGGCGGCGGACGTTTTTCTCCATCCACTCTTTGTATGGGTGACGGCTTTTCAGGTCATCATCGGTTTCGGCTGAGTGCAGAATGCGCCCGCTGCGGGTATCGATAACCATCAGCTCGCCAGGGCCGACGCGGCCTTTCTCTACCACTTCATCCGGTTGATAATCCCAGATCCCGACTTCAGAGGCGCAGGTAATCAGCTTGTCTTTGGTGATGACGTAGCGTGCCGGACGCAGGCCGTTACGGTCGAGGTTACAGGCGGCGAAGCGACCATCGGACATCACGATGCCCGCCGGGCCGTCCCACGGTTCCATGTGCATGGAGTTAAAGTCAAAGAACGCGCGCAGCTCCGGGTCCATATCCGGGTTGTTCTGCCAGGCCGGTGGAACCAGTAAGCGCATGGCGCGGATGATGTCCATCCCGCCTGCCAGCAGCAGTTCCAGCATGTTATCCATCGAACTGGAGTCTGAGCCGGTTTCGTTAACAAATGGCGCGGCGTCGTGCAGATCCGGGATCAGCGGGGTCTGGAACTTATAGGTACGGGCGCGCGCCCACTGGCGGTTGCCCGTGATGGTGTTGATTTCACCGTTGTGCGCCAGATAGCGGAACGGCTGCGCCAGCGGCCAGCGCGGCACGGTGTTGGTGGAGAAGCGCTGGTGGAACAGGCAGATGGCCGATTCCAGACGCAGGTCTGCCAGGTCCAGGTAGAAGCGCGGCAGATCTGCCGGCATACACAGACCTTTATAGATATTGACCAGATTCGACAAGCTACAGACGTAGAAGTCTTTGTCTTGCAGGAGGCGTTTTTCGATACGACGACGCGCGATGAACAGGCGACGCTCCATATCACGCGGACGCCAGCCCGCAGGGGCGTTAACAAAAATTTGCTCGATACGAGGCAGGGAGGAGAGCGCAATTTCACCGAGAACACCTTCGTTGGTCGGCACGTCGCGCCAGCCGACAATCGACAGGGTCTCCTGCTGTAATTCTTCTTCAACAATGCGACGAGAAGTCGCAGCCAGCTCAGGGTCTTTATTTAAAAAGATCATGCCGACGGCGTAGTTTTTGGCTAAACGCCAGCCGCGCTCTTGCGCAACAATGCGGAAAAAGCGGTCAGGTTTTTGTAACAGCAAGCCGCAACCATCGCCGGTTTTGCCATCGGCAAGAATTGCGCCACGGTGCTGCATACGTGCCAGTGCGTGTATGGCGGTACGCACTACCTTGTGGCTAGGTTCGCCTTCTATGTGGGCGATCAGGCCGAAACCACAGTTATCCTTCTCAAGGGATTTATCGTACAACATATCAGTGAACCTCCCCAGGCTCTGCGGGACACCTCTCCGATACCGTTTGCGCACGGGCACACCAAGAGCATGGCGACGGGGTTTGCGTTTCATACGCTCACCTCGCATTCGCCCTCTTTATCCTTTTCGCATAGGTCAAACAAGTTTGAGGACTTGCTTCAGAGGGAATCTCAATTACTGCATAAATATGATGAGCAGACTGCTCATCCAGAAAGCTTCCAGCGGATTTCCAAGTTATCGGGAATCCACACACAGGTCAAATGGCAATCTTATTTATGCAAAAATGTGCTATAGGGCGATTAACTTTATGAAAATGTTGAAATAAAAGGATTTTTTACATTGATTTAACCTGAGGAGTATACCCCTGGAAGTGTGATCTGTCTCACTGTCAGAAAGGCCTGATATCCCTCGTCCTCCCTTTATTTATCGAGATGACTGGCATTTTATGCTGGTTTTTAGAGTTCCGGCGTCTTAAAGATACTGTTTTTGCGCTGAGAGTATAAGAAGATAAAAAAAACCGCTGAATATAAGGAAAAGTAATTAGATTTAGAGTGAATGAAATTTCAATTATTTTGATTTGTTATGCAATAAATAAAGGCTCGCCAGGGCGATTGATCCAGGTCATCGCCGACTGGGGCAAAAAATGGCAGGCTTTGGCCTCTTTTCAAGGCGCGGTCTACCAGATTATGCAGTTACAGAAATTAGTCAATATGTTTGGTGGGGATCTTTCTCGCCGTTATGGGCAAAAGGTTCATAAGCTCACGCTGCACGGCGGCTTTAGCTGCCCAAATCGCGATGGCACCATTGGACGTGGCGGATGTACCTTCTGTAATGTCGCCTCCTTTGCTGACGAAGCGCAGCAGCATCATTCTATCGCTGAACAGCTTGAGCATCAGGCGCAATTAGTGAATCGCGCGAAGCGCTATCTGGCCTATTTTCAGGCTTATACCAGTACCTTTGCGGAAGTACAGGTGCTGCGTTCGATGTACCAACAGGCGGTTAGTCAGGCCAGCATCGTCGGGTTATGCGTTGGCACGCGCCCTGACTGTGTGCCGGGTGCCGTGCTCGATCTGCTATGCGAGTACAAGGATCAGGGCTACGAAGTGTGGCTGGAACTGGGCTTGCAAACGGCCCATGACAAGACGCTGCATCGCATTAATCGTGGGCATGATTTTGCCTGTTATCAGCGAACGACCCAACTGGCGCGTGAACGCGGGCTGAAAGTCTGTTCGCACCTGATTGTCGGTCTGCCGGGAGAAGGGCAGGCAGAATGCCTGCAAACCATGGAGCGTGTGGTGGAGACGGGTGTTGACGGTATTAAGCTGCATCCGCTGCATATTGTGAAAGGCAGTACGATGGCGAAAGCCTGGGAAGCCGGGCGGCTGAACGGAATTGAACTGGACGATTATACGGTTACCGCCGGAGAGATGATCCGCCATACGCCGCCAGAGGTGATTTATCATCGCATTTCTGCCAGCGCGCGTCGCCCAACGCTGCTGGCACCGCTATGGTGTGAAAACCGCTGGACCGGGATGGTTGAACTGGATAAGTACCTTAATGAGCACGGCGTGCAAGGCTCGGCGCTGGGTACGCCGTGGATTCAGCCGGGGATCTAACCCTCCGTAGTCATGTAGGCCTGAAAGCTGCGCGCCATCAGGTGGCCCGGCGCACATTGCCGGATGGCGGCTATGCCTTATCCGGCCTACCGCCTACCCAGTCATTTCACCGATAACCCCCGCATTTCTTGCACAATCTTCAACGTCACGCTGAGAATTGAGTATTATTGTGCCAAGTTGTCGTGAAGGAACCCTCTATGAAGCAAATTCGTATGCTGGCGCAATACTATGTCGACCTGATGATGAAGTTAGGTCTGGTGCGCTTTTCGCTGCTGTTGGCGCTGGCTTTGGTTGTGTTGGCAATTGTGGTGCAGATGGCTGTCACCATGGTGCTACATGGCCAGGTAGAAAGCATTGATGTCATCCGTTCTATCTTTTTTGGCCTGTTAATTACCCCCTGGGCCGTCTACTTCCTTTCTGTGGTGGTGGAGCAACTGGAAGAGTCCCGGCAACGCTTGTCACGACTGGTACAAAAGCTGGAAGAGATGCGCGAGCGCGATCTCAAGCTCAATGTGCAGTTGAAAGATAATATTGCCCAGCTCAACCAGGAAATTGTCGAGCGCGAAAAAGCCGAAGCGGAGCGCCAGGAAACGTTCGAACAACTGAAGGTTGAAATCAAAGAGCGCGAAGAAGCGCAGATCCAGCTCGAGCAACAATCTTCATTTTTACGTTCTTTCCTTGATGCTTCACCGGACCTGGTTTTTTATCGCAATGAAGATAAAGAATTTTCCGGCTGTAACCGTGCTATGGAGCTGCTGACCGGTAAGAGCGAAAAGCAACTGGTGAATCTAAAGCCGGCTGATGTGTATTCGCCAGAGGCGGCTGAAAAGGTGATTGAAACCGACGAGAAGGTATTCCGTCATAACGTCTCGCTCACCTATGAACAGTGGCTGGACTACCCGGATGGGCGCAAAGCCTGCTTTGAAATTCGTAAAGTGCCTTACTATGACCGCGTAGGTAAGCGACATGGCCTGATGGGCTTTGGGCGCGATATTACCGAGCGGAAGCGTTATCAGGACGCGCTTGAGCGCGCCAGCCGTGATAAGACCACTTTCATTTCCACCATCAGCCACGAGCTGCGCACTCCGCTTAACGGCATTGTCGGCTTAAGCCGGATCCTGTTGGATACAGATTTAACCGCTGAGCAGGAAAAATATCTCAAAACTATCCATGTTTCCGCCGTGACGCTGGGGAATATTTTCAACGATATTATTGACATGGATAAGATGGAGCGGCGTAAAGTCCAGCTCGATAACCAGCCTGTTGATTTCACCAGTTTTATGGCGGATCTGGAAAACCTCTCCGGCTTGCAGGCGCAACAAAAAGGATTGCGCTTTGTGCTTGAGCCGACGCTACCGCTGCCACATAAGGTCATCACCGACGGAACGCGTTTGCGCCAGATTCTGTGGAATCTGATCAGCAACGCCGTGAAGTTTACTCAGCAGGGGCAGGTGACCGTACGGGCGCGCTATGACGAGGGAGACATACTGCATTTTGAGGTGGAGGATTCCGGGATCGGTATTCCACAGGATGAGCAGGATAAAATTTTCGCCATGTACTATCAGGTGAAGGACAGCCATGGTGGTAAACCGGCAACGGGAACCGGGATTGGACTGGCCGTCTCGAAGCGTCTGGCGAAAAACATGGGCGGTGATATTACGGTTTCCAGCCAGGCCGGAAAAGGCTCCATCTTTACGCTAACCGTGCATGCTCCTGCCGTGGCAGAAGAAATTGAAGATGCTTTTGAAGACGATGAAATGCCGTTACCAGCCCTGAATGTGCTGCTGGTGGAAGACATTGAACTGAACGTTATTGTTGCGCGTTCGGTGCTGGAAAAGCTGGGCAACAGCGTGGATGTCGCCATGACCGGGAAAGCCGCGCTGGACATGTTCAAACCGGGTGAATATGACCTGGTGCTGCTGGATATTCAGCTACCGGATATGACCGGTCTGGATATCTCACGCGAACTGACGCAAAAATACGCCCGTGAAGATCTGCCGCCGCTGGTGGCTCTCACCGCCAACGTACTGAAAGATAAAAAAGAATATCTGGATGCAGGAATGGACGACGTGCTGAGTAAGCCGCTGTCAGTTCCGGCGTTAACCGCCATGATCAAAAAATACTGGGATACCCGAAACGAAGAGGAGAGCACTGTGACGTCTGAAGAAAGCAGTAAATCGCAAGCGCTGTTAGATATTCCCATGTTGGAACAATACCTCGAACTGGTCGGGCCGAAGTTGATCACCGACGGTCTGGCGGTGTTTGAGAAAATGATGCCAGGATATTTGAGCGTGCTGGAGTCTAATCTGACTGCCCGTGATAAAAAAGGCGTGGTTGAGGAAGGCCATAAAATTAAAGGTGCAGCCGGATCTGTCGGTCTGCGCCACCTGCAACAGTTGGGTCAGCAAATTCAATCACCCGACCTTCCTGCTTGGGAAGATAACGTGGCTGAATGGATTGAAGAGATGAAGCAGGAGTGGCAGCACGACGTGGCGGTGTTAAGAGCCTGGGTTGCGAGCGTGGAAAAAAAATGACCCCGGCTTGACCGGGGTGCGCGAATACTGTGCCAACACCAGGGAAATCGTGGCTGCGCCGTAAATTATTATCATTGTTTACAAGGGCGCAGCCCTAATTTTCAGGCCGCACGCAGTTAAGATAGCAAATCTTAAATAATTTGTTACATGAATCAGTTAAATGTGTGAAGCGTGGCATTCTAATCAGAATTATTAATATGCTTCAGTCAGTTGCGAAAGGAGTATCACGATGAAAAAAGTTGGCGTAGTGCTCAGCGGATGTGGCGTGTATGACGGTGCAGAAATTCACGAAGCCGTACTCACGCTGCTGGCTATTGCCCGCAATGGCGCTCAAGCTATCTGCTTTGCCCCAGATAAACAGCAGGCGGATGTGATTAATCATCTGACGGGCGAGCCGATGCCGGAAACGCGCAATGTCCTGATTGAAGCTGCGCGTATTACGCGTGGTGATATTCGCCCCCTGGCCCAGGCGGTCGCAACGGAGCTGGATGCGCTAATTGTGCCTGGCGGGTTTGGCGCAGCAAAAAATCTGAGCAATTTTGCCAGCCAGGGCAGTGAGTGTCGGATTGATAGCGACTTAGCTGCTCTGGCGAAGGCGCTGCATCAGGCCGGTAAACCTCTTGGATTCATGTGTATTGCTCCTGCTATGTTACCTAAGATTTTTGACTTCCCGCTGCGTCTGACCATTGGCACTGACATCGATACAGCGGAAGTACTGGAAGAGATGGGCGCTGAACATGTGCCTTGCCCGGTCGATGACATTGTGGTTGATGAAGATAATAAAGTTGTCACCACGCCTGCTTACATGCTGGCGCAGGATATCGCTCAGGCGGCGAGTGGGATCGACAAACTGGTCTCGCGTGTTCTGGTACTGACTGAATGAGAAAAGGGGCTACCGCCTTTCTGCGACGTCTGTTTCTGCGGGCGGTTATTGTCCTCGCCGTGTTTTGGGGCGGGGGTATAGCGCTCTTCAGCGTGATGCCCGTTCCTTTCTCAGCGGTGATGGTTGAACGGCAGCTTGGTGCCTGGATACAGGGTAATTTCGGCTATGTGGCGCATTCTGACTGGGTCAGTATGGATGAGATATCACCGTGGATGGGGCTGGCAGTCATTGCTGCTGAGGACCAGAAATTTCCCGATCACTGGGGATTTGATGTCTCAGCGATAGAGAAAGCGCTGGCGCATAACGAACGTAATGAAAACCGTATTCGGGGCGCTTCGACGTTATCGCAACAAACGGCAAAAAACCTCTTTTTGTGGGATGGGCGTAGCTGGGTGCGCAAAGGGCTCGAGGCCGGGTTAACGCTGGGGATAGAAACCGTCTGGAGCAAGAAACGAATCCTGACGGTTTATTTGAATATTGCGGAGTTTGGCGATGGAGTATTCGGTGTAGAGGCTGCATCACAGCGCTATTTCCGTAAACCCGCCAGCCGTCTTAGCCCGTCTGAAGCGGCATTGCTGGCGGCGGTGCTGCCCAATCCGTTACGTTTTAAGGCGAGTGCGCCTTCCGGCTATGTACGCAGTCGTCAGGCGTGGATCATGCGCCAAATGCGCCAGCTGGGCGGTGAGTCGTTTATGCGTGAAAATAAGCTGTATTAGTCGATGCTGCCCTAATCTTCATCAAACCCCGAATTAAACAGCGCAATCACGGCTGCCAGAGCCTCAACCTCCTGCGGACCTGTGGCTTCAACTTCAATCTGGCGTCCTTTGGCGGAATCCAGCATCAGCAGAGCGATAACACTGTTTGCCTCGGCTTCCGTCCCTTCATCATTACGCAGCAGAACTTCTGCTTCAAAACCCTGCATTAGCTCAAACAGTTTCATTGCCGGCCGGGCATGCATGCCCAGCTTATTCGTGATTTCAACAGTTTGCTTCACGGTCATGATTTGCGTTTTTCCAACGTACGATGGCGTGACTGCACGTTTTTACCGCGTGAGCGGAAGTAGTCTGCCAGTTGCTCTGCAATATACACCGAACGGTGTTTCCCGCCGGTACAGCCGATGGCTACAGTGAGGTAGCTGCGGTTGTTGGTCTCCAGCATGGGTAACCATAGCTCAAGATAGCTGCGAGTCTGGTAGATAAAATTGTGTACTTCTGTGTGTCTGTCGAGGAAGGCCGCGACGGGCCTGTCCAGACCGGTCATCGGACGTAGCTTTGGATCCCAGTGCGGGTTAGGCAGGAAACGGACATCAAAGACGTAATCCGCATCAATAGGGATTCCGTGTTTAAAGCCAAAGGACTCAAATACCATCGTTAATTCACGTTCACGTTTGCCCAGCAGTCGGGTACGTAACATTTCCGCCAGCTCGTGCACAGACATTTCAGAGGTGTCTACGATCAGGTCAGCGCGTGAACGCAACGGCTCCAGTAAATCGCTTTCTTTATCGATAGCGCTTTCCAGAGACAAGTTCTTGCTGGACAGCGGGTGTAAACGGCGCGTATCGCTGTAGCGGCGAATTAGCGTGTTACGGTCGGCATCAAGGAACAGCAGTTGCGGTGAGAAGCCTTCAGGCAGGTTACTCATGGCCTGCTCAAAAATCTCCGGGGATTCGGGCATGTTGCGCACATCAATGCTGACAGCCGCAGATATCTGGCGATCGGCGAGGGTTCGAGCCAGTTCGGGCAACAACACGACGGGAAGGTTATCCACGCAGTAAAAACCCATATCTTCCAGCGCACGCAGGGCGACAGACTTACCTGACCCTGAACGACCGCTGACGATCATCAGTACCATGTACTGTTTCTCCTCACAACGACAGAAAAGGATGCCATTGGGTTGTTATGCTTCATCCTGTCCACCTTCGGTGTCAGTGATGATTTGATACAACTCCTGGTCACTCTGTGCGGCGCGCAGGCGACGACAGATGGTTTTATCTGCCAGGCGTTTGGCAACCAGTGACAATGTATGCAAATGCGTCTTGGTTTGGTCCGCCGGGACCAGCAGGGCGAAAAGCAGATCGACGGGTTGATTATCAATGGCATCGAACGCGATTGGCGTTTCAAGTTGAACAAATACACCAACCGCACGCAGGGTGTCTTCTTCCAGCTTTCCATGCGGAATGGCAATACCATTGCCAATACCGGTACTGCCCATTTTTTCGCGCGTCAGAATGGCTTCAAATACCACCTGAGGAGGCAAGCTGAGTTGTTTGGCCGCCAGTTCACTGATGATTTCCAGTGCGCGTTTCTTGCTTTGGCAGTGAACGGCCGCGCGCGTACATTCCTGGTTAAGAACATTGCTCAGTTGTAGAGTCGTATCGTTATTTGTCATAATTTCACCTAAGCGCTAACTGTACAAATGGCCCGTTGTGCTGCACAACAGGCCGTCCTGCACCCGCTAACTGCCCGGACAAGTTAGTGCTGTTTCAGTTTATCTTTATGTTTTGTTAACTGCCGAGCCAGTTTATCAATTAAACCGTCAATGGCGGCGTACATATCCTGACCTTCCGCGCTGGCATGAATTTCGCCACCGTTCACATGCAGTGTTGCATCCGAGATGTGTGTGACCTTCTCCACTTTCAACACAATATAGACCTGATTAATCCGGTCGAAATATTGCTCAAGCTTGGCAAACTTTGTGGTGACAAAGTCGCGCAGGGCCTCAGTGATTTCGACGTTATTTCCAGTGATGTTGAGCTGCATAGTGTCTTCCTTATCGGTTGGGTCAAACCAGCTGTTTGCGCTGGTTAGACGGCGGAATGGATAAAGACTCTCGGTACTTCGCAACGGTGCGGCGTGCCACCATGATACCTTGTTCTGACAGCATAGAGGTTAACTTGCTGTCACTCAGCGGTTTCGCGGGGTTTTCCGCAGCAATTAATTTCTTCACCAATGCGCGGATAGCTGTAGAAGAGGCTTCGCCTCCACCTTCAGTGTTAACGTGACTGGAGAAGAAATACTTCAATTCAAAAATGCCGCGCGGACTGTGCAGATACTTTTGCGTGGTCACTCGGGAAATGGTCGATTCATGCATCTCGACGGCCTGGGCGATATCGGCCAGAACCATCGGTTTCATATACTCTTCGCCTTGCTCAAAGAAGGCTTGCTGTTGCTCAACGATACAGCGGCTAACGCGCAATAGCGTGTCATTGCGGCTTTCCAGACTTTTAATCAGCCATTTTGCATCCTGCAGGTTGCTACGAATGAACTGGCTGTCAGCATCATTGCGCGCGTTATTGCACAGGGCGGCGTAGTGTTGGTTGATCTGTAAACGCGGAATGCTGTCACTGTTGAGTTCGACTACCCAGCGATCGTTATGCTTACGCACCAGCACATCCGGGATGACGTACTCTGGTTCACCGGTCTGGATAGATTGTCCAGGTCTTGGGTCAAGCGACTGGATAAGATTGACGGCTTCTTTCAGCACATCTTCTTTCAGTCGGGTTACGCGCATCAGGGTGCGGAAGTCGTGGTTGGCGAGCAGATCAAGGTGATCGCTGATGATCAGGCGTGCTTCTTCCAGCCACGGCGTGACTTTATCAAACTGTGAAAGTTGGATCAGTAAGCAGTCGCGGAGATCTTTGGCTGCTACGCCCACGGGATCAAAACGCTGAACGCGTTTAAGCACGGCTTCGATTTCATCGATACCGATGTCGTCATCGCCCATGCTGTCGAGAATGTCGTCCAGCGTGACGGTGAGATAGCCCGTTTCGTCGACTGCATCCACAATTGACGTGGCAATAGCACGATCGGTATCTGAGAATGGGGTCAGTTCCACCTGCCACATCAGGTAATCTTGCAGCGATTGCGTGGTTTCACCCTGATACACAGGCAGTTCGTCGTCAATGTAATCCCCGCTGGTGCCAGACGGCGTCCCTGCGGTGTAAATCTCATCCCAACTGGCATCCAGCGGCAGCTCTTCTGGCATCTCTTTTTGTTCGAGTGCGTCAGCCGTATCGCGGGATTCGCTATCCTGCTTTTCCTGGGTATCAATTTCGTCGTGAAGATCGGTTTGCTCGAGCAGTGGGTTACTTTCCAGCGCTTGCTGAAGTTCTTGCTGAAGTTCCAGCGTGGACAACTGCAACAGACGGATAGCCTGTTGTAGCTGAGGCGTCATCGCCAGTTGTTGGCTAAGCCTGAGTTGCAAACCTTGCTTCATGTTCAGAGTTGTTGTCTCCTGCGGTGACGTGAAGTCTACTACCCTATCAGAGTCTGAAGTCTTCCCCAAGGTATACGCGTTTAACGTGCTCGTCCTGCAGGATTTCTGTCGGCGTACCGTGTGCAATCAGGTGTCCCTGGCTCACAATGTAGGCGCGCTCACAAACAGCCAGCGTTTCGCGCACGTTATGGTCGGTAATCAGCACGCCAAGCCCGCTGTCGCGCAGGTGTTCAATAATACGTTTGATATCAATGACGGAAATTGGGTCAACACCGGCAAAGGGTTCATCCAACAGGATAAATTTAGGATTAGCGGCCAGTGCGCGGGCGATCTCCACACGGCGGCGTTCCCCACCGGAGAGTGCCTGTCCAAGGCTGTCACGCAGATGTTCGATATGGAATTCTTCCATCAGCTCATTGGCGCGATCTTCACGCTGCTCGCTGGAAAGATCGTCACGAATTTGCAGTACCGCCATCAGGTTATCAAATACGCTCAGGCGACGAAAAATAGAGGCTTCCTGCGGTAAGTAGCCGATACCGCGACGGGCACGCGCATGCAGGGGTAACAGACTGATATCTTCGTCATCAATGATAATGTTGCCCGCATCGCGCGGGACAATGCCGACAACCATGTAAAAGGTTGTTGTTTTGCCCGCACCGTTAGGGCCGAGCAGACCGACGATCTCCCCGGAGTTGACGGTCAGGCTGACATCTTCCACCACACGACGGCCTTTGTAGGCTTTTGCAAGATTCTTTGCAGTTAATGTTGCCATAACGAATCAGTTACCTTTTTTCTCTGCCGGAGCCTTGGTCTTGTTTTTGTCCTGCAATTGCGACGGAACCAGAACGGTGGTGACGCGTTTGCCTTTCTCACTGAAGGCCTGCATTTTCTGTTCTTTTACCAGATAGGTGATCTTATCGCCCGTGATGTTGCTATCGAGTTGTTCCAGATAAGCCTTACCGGTAAGGACGACGAAATCTTTTGCCAGCTCATAGTGCATCTGTGAGGCGCGGCCTTTAACCGGTTTACCATTGTCCTGCATCTGGTAAAAGGTCGCCGGATTGCCATAACCGTCAATCACTTCTTTACCGTCTTCACCGCCCGGACGCGTGACGACGACCTTATCGGCATTAATTTTGATCGTGCCCTGAGTCACGATGACATTGCCGGTAAACGTCACCACGTTGCCCTGCATATCCAGAGACTGCTGGTCCGATTCAATGTGGATCGGCTGCTCGGTATCGCCAGTGACGGCGAATGCCGGAATGCTGGCGGCCAGAAGTGAGCTGGCAAGCACAAGATTAAGGCTGAGTTTGTTTGTTTTGGATTTCATATGAGGTTCTAACCTTTTCAATCAGCTCGGCGTTCTTGCTGCGTAAGTTGCCGCGCATCTTCAGTCCGCTGGAGTTAAATGTTGTTCCATACAACGTGACCAGATCATCGGAAGTGACATCTTGCGTCACAAGGTTGATCTGCGCGTTATCGGTAGTAATTCTGCGTAGTTGAGAGTCAGGCACCAGCGCGTTAACCTCAACATGGCCATACAGGTACAGCATCCGATCGTTGGTCAATTTGGCTTTATCGGCCTTGATTGACCAGGTCGGTACTTTGTCCTTATCAAACGTGGTTAACACCGGTTGAGTGAACCACGAAACTGCTTGATCTGAATAATATTCAACGTGTTGCGCGATCAAATGATAGCTCAGCGCGCCCTCAGGGCTGTACACGACGGTGTCGGTATGCTCGCTCTTATAGGTTGGCTCGTTGTTATTAACGACAACCTGAGCGGTGTCGTCTTTGTCTGCCAGGTTAATACCAATCATCACAAGGACAGCCAGCGACAGTAGAATGATAACCCAACGTCTGGTTTTGCTCATATCGATTGCCCTTTGGCCTCATCCAGTTTGCCCTGCGCCAGCAGTAATAAGTCGCAGACTTCGCGCACTGCGCCGCGTCCCCCGTCGATACGGGTGACGTAATCGGCCCGCGGGATCAGCAACGGATGAGCATCCGCTACCGCTACGCTTAATCCCACTTTTGCCATCACCGGCCAGTCGATCAGATCATCGCCAACATACGCCACATTCTCAGGCGCGATCGCCAGTTTGCTAAGCAGATCGCCAAAGGCAACCAGTTTGTCCGACTGCCCCTGATACAGATGTGTGATCCCTAATGTGGCACAGCGATCTTCTACAAGTTTAGCCTTTCGTCCGGTAATAATGGCAACCTCAATGCCGGAAGTGAGCGCGCAGCGAATTCCGTAGCCATCGCGGACGTTAAACGCCTTCAGCTCTTCACCGTTGTTGCCCATATAAATCAGACCATCAGACAGTACGCCATCCACATCAAGGATCAGCAGACGGATGTTTTCTGCCCTGGTGATGACGTCAGTGCTGACGGGTCCATAACAGGTCGCAAGCGACGCACCTGCTTTACTCATTTTCGTTATCCTTGAGTTTCTTACACTACACCTGCACGCAGCAGATCATGCATATGTAACACACCCAGTAACTGGTCGCCATCAGCAACCATTACCGAGGTGATATGGCGGGACTGCATTAAGTTCAGGGCATCAACGGCAAGAATCCCTGGACGCACGCGAATGCCCCCAGGGGTCATCACATCCGCAATACCTAACTGGCGTACATCAACGCCCATATCGAAGACACGACGTAAATCGCCATCCGTAAAGATGCCGTCAATCTTCATCGCGTCATCGCAAATGACGGTCATGCCGAGGTTTTTCCGCGTGATCTCCAGTAAGGCGTCACGCAGGCTGGCGCTTTTGGTCACATGCGGGATTTCGTCTCCCGTATGCATAATATCGTTAACGCGCAACAAAAGCTTACGCCCCAATGCGCCACCAGGATGAGATAACGCAAAATCTTCTGCGGTGAAGCCGCGTGCTTTTAGTAACGCAACGGCAAGCGCATCGCCCATCACCAGCGTTGCGGTCGTGCTGCTGGTCGGTGCCAGACCTAATGGGCAGGCTTCTTTGGGCACTTTAACACACAGATGGACATCTGCTGCACGCGCCATACTGCTTTCCGGACGACCCGTCATGCAGATAAGGGGGACATGCAGGCGTTTTAACACCGGAATTAACGCTGCAATCTCATTAGATTCACCGGAGTTAGAAATGGCAATCACGACGTCCTGCGGTGACACCATACCCAGATCGCCATGTGCGGCTTCGCCAGGATGCACAAAAAATGAGGGCGTGCCGGTACTGGCAAACGTAGCGGCCATTTTGCGCCCGATATGCCCTGATTTTCCCATTCCCATCACCACGACTTTGCCCGGGCAACTGAAAATCTTTTCACAGGCGAGGGTAAAGTTCTGGTTGATGTACTGATCAAGCTCCGCCAGGCCTTCACGTTCAATTGTCAGGACTTCCTTGCCTGCTTGCTGAAAGTCAAAACCCGGTTGCAACTCTAAGTGCGACATAATGCGTTTCCAGTTATCCAACGAGAAGTGGCGATAACCAATACAGCATCGCCAGCCATATGATAAAACCGCTGGTCAGAAGCGCCCCTGCGCCACGACCAATCTGGCGCGGACGTCGCCAGCAGAGTAATGCAAAAATAACGCTCACCAGCAGCATGACGCTGTAGTCCCGGACGAAGGCCATCGGGTTGACCTCGCCCGGTGTAATCAGTGCAGGTAACCCAAGAACGATAACAATATTAAAAATGTTAGCGCCGATGATGTTACCGACGGCAATATCGCTTTCACCTTTACGCAAACCTGCAATGGCGGTTGCCAGTTCTGGCAGGCTGGTACCAATGGCGACGACCGTCAAACCGATAGTAAGCTCGCTCATGGCAAAGTAATTTGCCAGTACAGTGGCGTTATCAACCACCATACGCGTTGCCATTGGCATAATGATCAGCGCTATCCCCAGCCATAAAAATGCGACAGGCAATCCGCCTTCGCGAGGCAGTTCCGCAACTTGCTCCCGAGTCAGGCTGTCATTGCCCTGGCGTTCTGCCAGACGGGCGATTTTAACAATGAATAGCAGCCATAGCACGGCCAGAAGCAGAAGAAAGAGGCCATCACTGCGGCTTAACTGCCCGTCATACAGAACGGACGCGGCCAAAATGCTTACCAGCAACATTAACGGTAATTCACGACGCAGAACATCGGAATGCACGGTAAAAGGATGAATGAGTGCTGACAGGCCTAAAATAAGAAGAATATTGGTGATGTTGGAGCCGATGGCGGTACCGACGGCTAAATCGAGCTGCCCATTCATTGATGCCGCAACAGAGACAATAATCTCAGGTAGGGATGTGCCGATGCTGACGACCGTCATTCCAATAATGATGGGGGGGATACCGAAGGTGCGGCATAAAATAGATGCAGCAAATACCAGACGGTCGGCACCGTAGACCACCAGAAGTAAACCAATTATTAACAGTGCCGTCGCTAAAAGCATCTAAAGTCCTTTCTTCAGGTATACTCGCCGGTCCACTTGAAGGATCTTCCGGAAGCCGTAACGAATTCTTAATTTTGACTTTATGCGGCTAAAAAGTAAAACAAATGCCAGCTTTCGCTAACCAGGACAGGCAATAATCTGTAAATATGTCGAGTTCAGGGCTAAATTGAGCGCCAACTCTTCGATCAACGAGGCAATAGTAAAGGATGAATCAATGGGTCAGTCTGTGGCGAATCTAGTCGATATGCGCGATGTCAGCTTTTCCCGAGGTGACCGCTGCATCTTTGATAATATTTCCCTGACGGTGCCGCGCGGTAAGGTGACGGCGATCATGGGGCCATCAGGCATCGGCAAAACGACGCTGTTACGTCTGATTGGCGGGCAGATCCCGCCAGATAAGGGCGAAATCCTGTTTGACGGCGAAAACGTCCCAGCCATGTCTCGTTCACGTTTGTACACCGTGCGTAAGCGCATGAGTATGCTGTTTCAGTCCGGGGCGCTGTTTACCGACATGAACGTGTTTGACAACGTCGCTTATCCACTGCGTGAGCATACGACGCTGCCCAAGGCGTTGCTCAAGAGCACGGTGATGATGAAACTGGAAGCTGTCGGCCTGCGTGGTGCGGCAAAACTCATGCCTTCTGAATTATCCGGGGGGATGGCGCGACGTGCGGCATTAGCACGCGCCATTGCGCTGGAGCCAGATCTCATTATGTTTGATGAACCGTTCGTCGGTCAGGATCCTATCACCATGGGTGTGCTGGTGAAGCTGATTTCAGAACTGAACAACGCGCTGGGCGTCACCTGCGTGGTGGTCTCTCATGATGTGCCAGAGGTACTGAGTATTGCGGATTACGCCTATATTATGGCGGACAAAAAGATAGTGGCCTACGGTAGTGCTCAGGCACTACAAGAAAATGCCGATCCGCGCGTGCGTCAGTTCCTCGATGGTATTGCCGATGGGCCAGTTCCGTTCCGCTACCCAGCGGGCGACTACCACACCGATTTACTCAAAACAGGGAGTTAAGCCACCCATGTTGTTAAATGCGCTGGCATCACTCGGACATCGGGGAATAAAAACCCTCAGGACGTTCGGGCGAGCCGGATTAATGTTGTTCAATGCGGTAGTCGGCAAGCCGGAGTTTCGCAAACATGCGCCGCTGCTGATCCGCCAGCTCTATAATGTCGGTGTCCTGTCGATGCTGATCATTATCGTTTCTGGCGTGTTCATCGGGATGGTGCTGGGATTGCAGGGATACCTGGTCCTGACAACCTACAGCGCAGAAACCAGTCTCGGTATGCTGGTGGCGCTGTCCTTGCTGCGAGAACTGGGGCCGGTTGTTGCGGCGCTGCTGTTCGCCGGGCGAGCCGGATCGGCGTTAACCGCGGAAATCGGCCTGATGCGGGCAACCGAACAGCTTTCCAGCCTGGAAATGATGGCGGTTGATCCTCTGCGTCGAGTGGTCTCTCCGCGTTTTTGGGCGGGTGTCATTTCATTGCCGCTGCTGACGATTATTTTTGTCGCCGTGGGGATCTGGGGTGGTTCACTGGTTGGCGTAAGCTGGAAAGGTATTGATGCCGGCTTTTTCTGGTCGGCTATGCAAAATGCCGTCGACTGGCGTCTGGATCTGGTCAACTGTTTGATTAAGAGCGTGGTGTTCGCCATTACGGTCACCTGGATTGCATTGTTCAATGGTTATGATGCGATTCCGACCTCCGCCGGAATTAGCCGGGCTACGACACGCACCGTTGTGCACGCCTCTCTTGCCGTTCTGGGGCTGGATTTTGTGCTGACCGCACTGATGTTTGGGAATTGAGTTCATGCAAACGAAAAAAAATGAAATTTGGGTTGGGGTATTCCTGCTGGTTGCGCTGCTGGCGGCGCTATTTGTCTGCCTGAAAGCGGCTAATGTGACCTCCATGCGTACTGAACCAACCTACACGGTTTATGCGACCTTTGATAATATCGGCGGCCTGAGAGAGCGCTCTCCCGTGCGGATTGGTGGGGTTGTTGTGGGGCGAGTTTCGGATATCTCGTTAGATCCCAAAACTTACCTGCCACGCGTAACGCTGGACATCGAATCGCGCTTTAACCATATCCCGGACACCAGCTCGCTGAGCATCCGCACCTCTGGTCTGCTGGGTGAGCAGTATCTGGCATTAAACGTGGGTTTTGAAGATCCTGAGCTGGGAACGTCTATCCTCAAAGATGGCAGTACGATTCAGGACACGAAATCTGCGATGGTGCTGGAAGATATGATTGGTCAATTCCTCTACAACAGCAACAGTAAAGGTGATGACAATAAGAATTCTGGCGATGCGCCAGCCGCAACTGAAGGCAATAATGAAGCCACTACGCCTGCGGGCGCAACGAAATAATCTCAGGAGAATCGACGTATGTTTAAACGATTGATGATGGTGGCTATGCTGGTCATTGCCCCACTTAGCGTGGCAACCGCAGCGGACCAGACTAACCCGTATAAACTGATGAATGAGGCGGCGCAGAAAACTTTCGATCGTCTGAAAAACGAGCAACCTAAAATTCGTTCCAACCCGGACTATCTGCGTCAGGTTGTCGATCAGGAACTGCTGCCTTATGTGCAGGTTAAATATGCTGGCGCGCTGGTACTGGGTCGTTACTACAAAGATGCCACTCCCGCTCAGCGTGACGCCTATTTCGCCGCATTCCGTGAATATCTGAAGCAGGCTTACGGTCAGGCGCTGGCGATGTACCACGGTCAGACCTATCAGATCGCGCCGGAACAGCCGCTGGGTGATGCGACGATTGTGCCTATCCGCGTAACCATCATCGATCCAAACGGACGTCCGCCGGTGCGTCTGGATTTCCAGTGGCGTAAAAATTCTCAGACCGGTAACTGGCAGGCGTATGACATGATCGCCGAAGGCGTAAGTATGATCACCACTAAGCAAAATGAGTGGAGCGACCTGCTGCGCACGAAAGGTATTGATGGCCTGACCGCGCAGCTGAAATCTATCTCTCAGCAGAAAATCACCCTGGAAGAGAAGAAATAATGACGCAGTCACTCACCTGGACGCGTGAAGGTGACAAGCTGACGCTCGCGGGAGAGCTGGATCAGGACGTGTTAAATCCGTTATGGGATGCACGTATTGAGGCGATGAAAGGGGTCACCTGCATCGATCTGAGCCAGGTTTCCCGGGTTGATACCGGTGGTCTGGCATTGCTGTTGCATCTGGTTGACCAGGGCAAGCAACAGGGGAATCGCGTTTCGCTTACCGGTGTTAACGATAAGGTTTACACCCTGGCACAGCTTTACAATTTGCCTGACGACGTCCTTCCGCGTTAATTTTTGTAGGCCGGATAAGGCCTTGTGCCGCCATCCGGCAAAACCCCTGAAGGGGATCTGCCGCCAAAGCCTTGTCTGATTTATCAGCGAGGCTTTTTGCTTATTTATGACAGCGCCACTTTGCTCTAAGATGTTGGGCTGTTTTCACTATCTGACGAATGAAGAGCCCATGGAAAATAATGAAATTCAGAGCGTGCTGATGAACGCACTCTCCCTCCAGGAAGTCCACGTTTCTGGTGACGGCAGTCACTTTCAGGTTATTGCCGTGGGTGAGATGTTTGACGGCATGAGCCGGGTAAAGAAGCAGCAATCGGTCTATGGCCCATTGATGGAGTATATTGCGGATAACCGCATTCATGCTGTGTCGATTAAAGCGTTTACCCCAGCGGAATGGGCGCGCGATCGCAAACTTAACGGTTTTTGAGCTACGGGTGATATGCCGGTAGCGAAGATGAATTCTTAACAGAGAACAGAATAATGGATAAATTCCGTGTTCAGGGGCCAACCAAGCTCCAGGGCGAAGTCACAATTTCAGGCGCTAAAAATGCCGCACTGCCGATCCTGTTTGCGGCGCTGCTGGCTGAAGAACCTGTAGAAATTCAAAACGTCCCAAAACTGAAGGACGTAGATACCTCCATGAAACTGCTGAGCCAGTTGGGGGCGAAAGTAGAGCGTAATGGGTCTGTGCACATTGATGCGCGTGACGTTAACGTCTTCTGTGCACCGTACGATCTGGTGAAAACCATGCGTGCGTCTATCTGGGCATTGGGGCCACTGGTCGCTCGCTTTGGTCAGGGTCAGGTTTCTCTGCCGGGCGGCTGTACTATCGGCGCGCGCCCGGTTGACCTGCACATTACCGGTCTGGAGCAGTTAGGTGCCACCATCAAGCTGGAAGAAGGCTATGTGAAGGCGTCCGTTGATGGCCGCCTGAAAGGCGCGCACATCGTGATGGACAAAGTAAGCGTCGGTGCGACGGTCACTATCATGTGCGCGGCAACGCTTGCCGAAGGCACGACCATCATCGAAAACGCCGCACGTGAGCCGGAAATTGTGGATACCGCGAATTTCCTGATTGCGCTGGGTGCGAAGATCACAGGGCAGGGTACCGACCGTATCACCATTGAAGGCGTTGAACGCCTCGGCGGCGGGGTGTATCGCGTTCTGCCTGATCGTATTGAAACCGGGACGTTCCTGGTGGCGGCGGCGATTTCTCGCGGCAAAATTATCTGCCGTAATGCGCAACCAGACACACTGGATGCTGTTCTGGCGAAGCTGCGTGATGCCGGTGCGGATATCGAAGTCGGTGAAGACTGGATTAGCCTCGACATGCACGGCAAACGCCCTAAAGCGGTTAATGTGCGCACTGCGCCACATCCGGCTTTCCCGACCGACATGCAGGCCCAGTTCACGCTGTTGAACCTGGTGGCCGAAGGGACAGGCTTCATTACGGAAACCGTGTTTGAGAACCGCTTTATGCACGTGCCTGAACTGAGCCGTATGGGGGCTCACGCGGAAATCGAAAGCAATACTGTGATTTGTCACGGCGTTGAAACGCTCTCCGGTGCACAGGTAATGGCGACCGATCTGCGCGCGTCAGCAAGTTTGGTGTTAGCGGGATGTATCGCTGAAGGCACAACGGTTGTTGACCGCATTTATCACATCGATCGCGGCTATGAGCGCATCGAGGATAAATTGCGTGCGCTGGGCGCAAACATAGAGCGCATTAAAGGCGAGTAATCGCCTACGCGTGTTGTAACCCCCAGGATCGTTGATCCGGGGGTTGCTGTTTCACCACTACTCAAGACGCTTTTTTTCTTTCCGTACTCTCATCATCCGCGTTCTGTCGATGAATTCATGCGTCCTGGTGTCATGGTAGCGTGACGGCCAAATTACCCACGGGTCTGTTCCCAGTGCTCTCGCGATAATCAATTCACCTTTCGGCCATGGCCGGGTTAACGCATTTGCCAGCGTTGATGAACTCAAGCCATTCTTACGTGACTCAGCGGCCATTGACGTGCCTTTCTTACGTAGCCCCGCGATGATGTCAGCCGGATGCCAGTCAATGAATTTGCTTTCCATAGTTCCACATCTCCTTTGGTTAACCAGTTACGGTTTCACAATCAGCCTGTGGAGTTACTATACGCCTCGAGAACGAATGTTCTAAAATGTTCTCGTAAAGTGCTTACATATTCAGAATATGCCAAGGTCATACATGTTGTTTGATTGTTTTTGTGATTTTTTGAGAGCTTATAAGAACATCCCGTGTGCTGCACGGGATGCTGGGAAGCGAGACGAGGGAAATTAACGGTCGCGCTGTACGGCGATATGCGCCAGGCCAATCAGGGCTTCTTTCCACGGAGTATCTGGAAGTACCTGAAGCGCCGCGATGGCTTTATCGGCTTCTTCTTCTGCACGTTGACGGGTCCATTCCAGTGATCCGCAAGCGTTCATTGCTTCCAGAACCGGCTCCAGAAGGTGGCGACCATTACCTTGCTCAATCGCCTGGCGAATCATTTGCGCCTGCTCAGGAGTGCCGTGACGCATCGCATGCAGTAGCGGTAGCGTAGGTTTACCTTCGTTGAGGTCATCCCCGACGTTTTTACCCAACTGCTCGCCATCTGCGCTGTAATCCAGTAAATCGTCGATAAGCTGGAAAGCGGTGCCAAGGTAACGGCCATAATCCTGCAGGCCTTTCTCTTGCTCATCGCTACAACCTGCAAGGATACCTGAACATTGGGCCGCGGCTTCAAACAGACGAGCCGTCTTGCTGTAGATAACACGCATATAGTTTTCTTCGGTGATATCCGGGTCATTGACGTTCATTAACTGCAGGACTTCGCCTTCAGCAATAACGTTGACCGCTTTAGACATCACTTCCAGCACTTTCAGCGAACCGAGGCTGGTCATCATCTGAAAGGCGCGGGTATAGATAAAATCGCCGACCAGAACGCTGGCCGCATTACCAAAGGCTGCATTCGCCGTGGCTTTCCCACGGCGCATATCGGATTCATCCACTACATCGTCATGAAGCAGGGTCGCGGTGTGGATAAACTCGATTAAGGCAGCGATCGTGACGTGGGCATTTTCCTGATAACCAACAGCGCGCGCCGCGAGTACAGCGATCATTGGACGAATGCGTTTTCCGCCGCCGCTCACGATGTAGTACCCCAATTGATTGATCAACTGGACGTCGGAATTGAGCTGTTCAAGGATTGTCGCATTGACCCCCGCCATATCTTGCGCGGTTAACTCATTGATTTTTTCTAAATTCATCGCAAAAGCCGGGCTTCTCGCCCCGATTACCTCACTATTTGAGAAGGTAACGTCGGGTTTAGGGTTAGAAATATATGCTGATTGTACTGAAAAAACGCCGCAGATAAACGTTACGGTACACGTTGTGTTTTTTTTCTTCATGTATTGACGGTAGCACTTGTCAAAGGCTCGCGTTTTGCGTAATATTCGCGCCCTATTGTGAATATTTATAGCGCACTCTGAATCATCAAAAAGGTGTGCGCGGAAGCGGAGTTTTTTATGTACGCGGTTTTCCAAAGTGGTGGTAAACAACACCGAGTAAGCGAAGGTCAGACCGTTCGCCTGGAAAAGCTGGACATCGCAACTGGCGAATCTGTTGAGTTCGCTGAAGTTCTGATGATCGCAAACGGTGAAGAAGTCAAAATCGGCGTTCCTTTCGTTGATGGCGGCGTTATCAAAGCTGAAGTCGTTGCTCACGGTCGTGGCGAGAAAGTTAAAATTGTTAAGTTTCGTCGTCGTAAACACTACCGTAAGCAGCAGGGCCATCGTCAGTGGTTCACTGATGTGAAAATCACTGGCATCAGCGCTTAAGTTAAGGGGAGCAGATTAAATGGCACATAAAAAGGCTGGCGGCTCGACTCGTAACGGTCGCGATTCAGAAGCTAAACGTCTGGGCGTAAAACGCTTCGGCGGTGAAACAGTTCTGGCTGGTAGCATCATCGTTCGTCAACGTGGTACTAAATTCCACGCTGGCTCCAACGTTGGTTGCGGCAAAGACCACACTCTGTTTGCTAAAGCAGACGGTAAAGTGAAATTTGAAGTGAAAGGCCCGAAAAACCGTAAATTCATCAGCATCGTTGCTGAATAAGTTTTTCGCGTCCCGGTAACGGATAAAAGCCCCGCAACACGTTGCGGGGCTTTTTACATTCGACGGCCGGTAAATACGCTCGTCGCGCGTGACAACCCGGAAACGAGCCCTTGCAGGGAATACGGCATGAAGCAGCAGGCAGGCATTGGTATTCTGTTAGCACTCACAACGGCAGTATGTTGGGGGGCCTTGCCAATAGCAATGAAGCAAGTGCTGGAGGTGATGGAGCCTCCTACCGTGGTGTTTTACCGTTTTTTAATGGCAAGTATTGGCCTTGGCGCTATTCTTGCGGTTAAAAAAAAGCTCCCTCCATTGCGTATTTTTCGCAAAGCGCGTTGGCTGGTACTGCTGGCTATCGCTACCGGTGGGCTGTTCGGTAACTTCATTCTGTTTAGTTCATCCTTGCAATATTTGAGCCCAACGGCTTCGCAGGTTATCGGTCAACTGTCACCGGTTGGCATGATGATCGCCAGCGTCTTTATCCTGAAGGAGAAGATGCGCGGCACGCAGATTATTGGCGCTATTATGCTTCTGAGCGGATTGGTGTTGTTTTTTAATACCAGTCTGATCGAAATTTTTACCCGGCTGACCGATTACACCTGGGGTGTGATCTTTGGTGTCGGTGCCGCGACGGTTTGGGTGTGTTATGGGGTCGCGCAAAAGGTGTTATTGCGCCGCCTGGCATCACCGCAGATCCTGTTTTTGCTGTACACTTTATGTACGATAGCGTTGTTGCCGCTGGCTAAACCCGGTGTAATAGCGCAACTCAGCGACTGGCAGCTGGCATGCCTCGTGTTCTGCGGCCTGAATACGCTGGTAGGATACGGTGCCCTTGCGGAAGCAATGGCTCGCTGGCAGGCGGCGCAGGTGAGCGCCATAATTACGCTCACGCCGCTGTTTACGTTGTTATTTTCAGATTTATTATCACTGGCCTGGCCCGATTTCTTCGCCAGACCGATGCTAAACCTTTTAGGTTATCTCGGTGCGTTTATCGTGGTTGCGGGCGCGATGTATTCCGCCATTGGTCATCGAATTTGGGGCGGTTTACGTAAGCATGAAACGGTGGTTTCGCAACCCCGCTCAGGCGAATGATTTACGGAGAGTAAAATGAAGTTTGTTGATGAAGCATCGATTCTGGTCGTTGCAGGCGATGGCGGTAACGGTTGTGTCAGCTTCCGCCGCGAAAAATACATCCCAAAAGGCGGTCCGGACGGTGGTGACGGTGGTGATGGCGGTGACGTCTGGCTGGAAGCCGACGAAAACCTGAACACGCTGATCGATTACCGTTTTGAAAAATCATTCCGTGCGGAACGTGGTCAGAATGGCGCGAGCCGTGATTGCACCGGTAAGCGTGGTAAAGATGTCACGATTAAAGTGCCTGTCGGTACGCGTGTTATCGATCAGGGCACGGGCGAAACTATGGGCGACATGACCAAACACGGTCAGCGTCTGATGGTCGCTAAAGGCGGCTGGCACGGTCTGGGTAACACCCGTTTTAAATCGTCGGTCAACCGTACCCCGCGTCAGAAAACGATGGGTACACCTGGCGATAAGCGTGACCTGATGCTGGAGCTGATGCTGCTGGCAGACGTGGGTATGCTGGGTATGCCAAACGCCGGTAAATCGACGTTTATCCGTGCAGTGTCTGCGGCGAAACCGAAAGTGGCGGATTATCCGTTCACCACGCTGGTACCGAGCCTCGGCGTTGTGCGTATGGACAACGAAAAGAGCTTCGTGGTTGCCGACATTCCGGGTCTGATTGAAGGCGCGGCTGAAGGCGCTGGTCTTGGTATCCGCTTCCTGAAGCACCTGGAGCGTTGCCGCGTGTTGCTGCACCTCATTGATATCGATCCGATTGACGGTTCCGATCCGGTAGAAAACGCCCGTATCATTATTGGCGAACTGGAAAAATACAGTCAGGATCTGGCGTCTAAACCACGCTGGTTAGTGTTCAACAAAATTGATTTGATGGACAAAGCTGAAGCGGAAGAAAAAGCGAAAGCCATCGCTGAAGCGCTGGGCTGGGAAGGTAAATATTACCTGATCTCTGCTGCCAGCCAGCTGGGTGTGAAGGATCTTTGCTGGGATGTAATGACCTTTATCATTGAGAACCCAATCGTTCAGGCTGAAGAAGCGAAACAGCCGGAGAAAGTTGAGTTCATGTGGGATGATTATCACCGCCAGCAGCTCGCTGAAGTCGAAGACGAAGCGGAAGATGACTGGGATGATGATTGGGACGAAGACGACGAAGAAGGCGTTGAGTTCATTTACAAGCGTTAATCCCAATAAAAACCCCGGCCATGTTGCCGGGGTTTTTGTTTCCAGGACGCGCTGTAGGCCGGATAAGGCGCGTTTGCGCCGCCATCCGGCAAACATACTCAGTTATTTTGATATATATCTTTGTACAGCCGACTCTCGAAGCGCACCAGTGGAATACGTCGGTTGCGCTGGTCTGCAGGCTCTACCGCATAGCCAGACAGATACTGCACGAACGCCATGCGTTGCCCGCTGGCGGTGGTGATGAACCCCGCGAGGTTGTACACCCCTTGAAGTGAGCCTGTTTTCGCTGAAACCTTACCATCAACACCAGCCTGATGCAGGCCTGCACGGTATTGCAGGGAGCCATCGTGCCCCGCCAGCGGCAGCATAGTGATAAAGTTCAGCTCGTCATCGTGTTGAGCGATATATTGCAGCACCTGCATCATGGTGGCGGGGGCAATCAGGTTATGGCGAGAGAGGCCAGAGCCGTCGGCAATAATCGTGTTGCCAATATCGACGCCCGCCTGCTGACGCAGGATCTGACGTACGGCATCTGAACCTGCCCGCCAGGTGCCCGGTACGTTAAATCGCGCATGGCCAATCATGCGAAAAACGGTGTCGGCAATCATGTTGTCTGATTTTTTCAGCATAATCTTAAGCAGATCATGCAACGGTGCTGATTGTTTGCTGGCGACTACGGTTCCCGGTTCGTTGACCTGCGTCTGGCGCAGCAGAGTACCGCTGTAAGTGATCCCTGCTTGTTTTAGCTCATCTTTGATAATCGCCCCGGCATAGCTGGCTCCGTCCTGAATGGCGAACGCCAGCGGCAGCGGATCGGCTCGTTGGGGCAGGCATCCGGTCAGCGTATAGCGGTTGAGATCGCCGGGAACCACATCCAGTTCACAATATTGCGCTTCCGCAGAACCTCGGGCGAGAGTACGCACCTGGCTGAACATGGTGACCGGGTAATAAGATGCCACGCGAATAAAGGCGAGATCGTTGGGTTTTTGCGCGCTGTAGAGTGAAACAGAGAAACAGTTACGATCGACAATGGCTGCTGCGGGCGGTGCGCTAAAACACTGCGTCATGTCGTTCCAGGGCCAGCCAGGGGCTTTATCATGACTGGCGAAAATAGAGGTGTCGATCAGGACATTTCCGGCAATTTGCGTCACGCCTGATTTTTTCAGGGTTGCCACCATATTGCGGATATCCTGACGTTTTAGCGTCGGATCGGCACCAAATCGCGCCACTAAGTCACCTTTTAATACCCCGCCTTCCACGTTGCCTTTCGTCTCAAGCGTGGTGGTAAAACGAAAGTCCGGCCCGAGCTGAATCAATGCCGCCAGCGCGGTGATCACTTTCTGGGTACTGGCGGGGAGTGCCATCTGCTGGCTATGAAAATCAATAGCAGGAGCAGGAGCGCCAACCTTCTGTACCATAAGGGCGAGGTTGGCCCCGGCAGGGAGTTGATTGATATACTCGTCGACGTTCGCAGCCTGAACGCTGAACGCTATACTGGCAGTCAATCCAATGGTAAATCTGGAAAATCGCATAATCTCGCGCTAACAACCTGGAAACAGGCCGTCATACTACGGCGCAACGCCCCAAAAAGTAAACGATGACCCATAGGGAACTCCAGGGTAAAATGAACATCAAATGGAGAATTGTAGCTGACCTGGGACCTCGTGCCCCGGGTCGGTATTTTTTTGCTTCTGACTCTGGCATGGCGTATGCCAGGGTGGGCTTAGCAGCCGGGGTGAGGACAACCACCCCCTACAGGAATGTTCAAGAGGTATAACAAATGCAAGCTATCCCGATGACCTTACGTGGTGCTGAAAAACTGCGCGAAGAACTGGATTTTCTTAAATCTGTGCGTCGCCCTGAAATTATTGCCGCGATCGCGGAAGCGCGTGAACACGGTGACCTGAAAGAGAACGCGGAGTATCACGCGGCGCGTGAACAGCAGGGATTCTGCGAGGGTCGCATTAAAGATATCGAAGCCAAACTGTCTAACGCGCAGGTTATTGACGTCACTAAAATGCCAAATAACGGCCGCGTTGTGTTCGGTGCGACGGTTACCGTTCTGAATCTTGATAACGATGAAGAGCAGACCTGGCGCATTGTGGGCGATGATGAGGCCGATTTTAAACAAAACCTGATTTCGGTGAACTCACCTATTGCTCGTGGCCTGATTGGTAAAGAGCAGGATGACGTGGTGGTTATCAAAACGCCGGGCGGCGAAGTTGAGTATGAAGTGACGAAGGTCGAATACCTGTAAGAATTTCCCAATACTCAAGATGTTGATGTATTGTAAAGAAAGGAAAAAGGCCGCATAGC
>NZ_RPOI01000037.1 GCF_003818115.1 Citrobacter youngae
TCCGCGCAGGCCGACTCGACCAGTGAGCTATTACGCTTTCTTTAAATGATGGCTGCTTCTAAGCCAACATCCTGGCTGTCTGTGCCTTCCCACATCGTTTCCCACTTAACTGTGACTTTGGGACCTTAGCTGGCGGTCTGGGTTGTTTCCCTCTTCACGACGGACGTTAGCACCCGCCGTGTGTCTCCCGTGATAACATTCTTCGGTATTCGCAGTTTGCATCGGGTTGGTAAGTCGGGATGACCCCCTAGCCGAAACAGTGCTCTACCCCCGAAGATGAGTTCACGAGGCGCTACCTAAATAGCTTTCGGGGAGAACCAGCTATCTCCCGGTTTGATTGGCCTTTCACCCCCAGCCACAAGTCATCCGCTAATTTTTCAACATTAGTCGGTTCGGTCCTCCAGTTAGTGTTACCCAACCTTCAACCTGCCCATGGCTAGATCACCGGGTTTCGGGTCTATACCCTGCAACTTAACGCCCAGTTAAGACTCGGTTTCCCTTCGGCTCCCCTATACGGTTAACCTTGCTACAGAATATAAGTCGCTGACCCATTATACAAAAGGTACGCAGTCACCCCATAAAGAGGCTCCCACTGCTTGTACGTACACGGTTTCAGGTTCTTTTTCACTCCCCTCGCCGGGGTTCTTTTCGCCTTTCCCTCACGGTACTGGTTCACTATCGGTCAGTCAGGAGTATTTAGCCTTGGAGGATGGTCCCCCCATATTCAGACAGGATACCACGTGTCCCGCCCTACTCTTCGAGTTCACAACCTGTGCATTTTGGTGTACGGGACTATCACCCTGTACCGTCGGACTTTCCAGACCGTTCCACTAACACACAAGCTGATTCAGACTCTGGGCTGCTCCCCGTTCGCTCGCCGCTACTGGGGGAATCTCGGTTGATTTCTTTTCCTCGGGGTACTTAGATGTTTCAGTTCCCCCGGTTCGCTTCATTACGCTATGGATTCACGTAATGATAGTGTGTCGAAACGTACACTGGGATT
>NZ_RPOI01000038.1 GCF_003818115.1 Citrobacter youngae
GATCCAAAATTTTTTGTATGAAAACCGATTGATAACCTGAGATTAATAGGAAACCACCGCAAATTATTTGGGGCAAATAATTTTGTTCAAAAACCTATTAATAACCAGAAATCTATAGGAAACAGCCTGATGATATTTGACCTCAAATATCATCAGGTGAAAAACGATGAATAACCATCATATTGCAAGCCCGAGGCTATCAATCGGCCTCGACCCTTCGCCCGTAAACCTGCGCCACATACCGTCCACGCCCGTCACCGTGGCCTAAATCCATTGCCGTCATTGCCAGCGCCTCTTTCTCGCTGAATCCCTGCGCCAGGTAATGACGAATGGCATCCTGCGCCCAGGCATAGCGCAATGAGTGCGGAGAATATGCGCCAGTTAACCCGAGACGTGACGCCTGACTGTGCCAGCATTTCATCGCACTTTTCAGGTCCGGCTTATCGATCAGCCTGCCGTGACGATCTTCTGCCACAGCCAGAGCATTATCCAGCGCTTTTCTGACAGCTATAGCATCAAGAATAACGGTTTCACGCGGGCGGCCGCCTTTGGTGCCGAACACCACGGTTAGCCGGGACTCCCCCCGCTCCAGCGCCTGTTTCCACGTTTTCAGCGACTGCGCACTCTGCACCGCTTCCTGAGAGCGCAACCCCATCAGCCTTGAGAGTTCCAGCGCTGCCGCCAGCCCCGGATCTTTTGCGCGGGCGGTCTCCAGCATATGGCGATAATGCTCCGGCGTGATGGCCCGTTTCGTACCGCTACGGGATGCACCGGACAATCCCAGCGAGCGGTTATTCAGCCGCTCACTCTGCGCCAGCCTGTCACGACCGGCCTGTTTCAGGATGCAGCGCACCGCCGCCATCTCGTTTTGCAGGGAACGCTTCGTGATACCCTGCGCCAGCCGTTCACGGATATAGCCTTCAATATGCCGGGCCTTAAGCTGCTCCACCCGGCGGATCTGCACATTCTGCGCCAGCACCAGACGCTCACAAAAACGCTGCGCCAGCCTGATCCGGTCATCCACCGTTTTGTAGCTGCCACCCGCCTGCTGCGCCAGCCGCTTCATTTCCTGCTCCAGTATTCCCATACATTCCCCTTTTCATGAATGCCGCAAACTCATCCCAAAAACCAACACTGATACAGCTTTCCCCGGCGCACAGGCCGATAGCCCCTGTTTTTTGTCGGGGCTGCGAACGATACCTGAGCGCCGGGGCGGCAGCCGTTGAGGTGTGGTGGGGCTTCGGTTGTGCTCTCTGAGCAGCCGCCCGCCTTAGCGGGTTATCCCCCGGATCGTCCTGATCCGCCTCGGTATCGGTTCATGTTCTCCTTATGGGTCAAATGGCCTGAAAAGGCAGTGTCAGAATCCAGCCAGTAGCTGGCGCAGTTGAGTTGTCTGGTGCAGGTCGAAAAGGCTGCGAGCGTCACTTTCCCGCGACTTCGCGGTTAAAGTGACGCACTGGACTGGTGCAGTGTTTAAACGTTGCGTTTCTGGTGCAGTTTTACGGTCACTCGGCAGCAAATGCCTTGCGGCAATGCAGACCGCAGCCCGTCAGGTAAAGGACGCGGATATCAGCCGGAATGGTTGGTCGGAAGAATTCCGGCGCAGTGCAGACAGGGCCAGCAGGCTGGCGCAGTAAAAGCGGTATCGTGTATAAACTCCGGCCTCCGTCGCGGTGGTCTGCGACCCGGTGTTTGCAGAGGTCTGCACCGGTAAAAGGCAACCACCTGATAAATCAGGCGCTTCTTTCAGGTCATGAAGCTTTAGGCACTGTCAACGACAGCATAGGGCAAGGGGGAGACTATGCCAGTGCCGCTGGCGCAGAAAGGAAGAACTGTTTTTACCTGCGAAAGGATTTTTTAATCACTTGCTATTATAAAAAATGAGGGCGCTGTATGTGACAGCGCCCCCGTTCAGTTTACACAAAAAGCATCAGCTCAGAATGGCTTCCAGTCGGGCCAGCACTTCATTCACGACAGCATCGGGTATGCGTTCCAGTCGCTTACCGTTCCGGGCACCCATATCAATTGTTCTGGGCTGGTCGCAGCGAATAACGCCCGTTGTTTTTGTTCCCGCGCCGTCCAGGGAGACAGTAAAACCGGCTGCACGGGCAAAGTTTCCACCGCTGGTGACGGGAACAACAACGGGTAGCTGGGTCAGCTTGTTAAACGATGCCTTCGATACGATAAGCACCGGACGTTTTCCACTTTGCTCGTGACCGGCAATCGGATCCAGTGAAACAAGCCAGATTTCCCCTCTGTCCATTTACAGGATCTCCTTGCCCACCGCAGGCGCATCAATCCATTCCCGATCCTCTTCGCTCATTTCGGCGTGCGGATCGCACTGCGCCAGCAGTTCCTCAAGCGAATAGCGGGGCCGTTTCTGGGGTTCAATAATCAGGCAGCCATTATCAATGGTCATGCCCACGTCGCTGTCGGTTGACAGCCCAAGAGTTTTCAGCACGGCAGGAGGAACCGCCAGCATGACGGATCCGCCAACCTTTTTCAGGCGAGTGGTATACATAGAGCACCTCCGAATATTATATTTTAATATAACATCTACGGCAGGCGATGCACAATTATTCATCAGATTCATTGCGATTTCCTTAGCGTAATAATGTGTGAAGAAAGCCTTAATCCATCGAAGGACGGATCCGGCAGTTTTCAAAGGCAGCATTGCCGGTAAAAAGGCGACCATCCTGATATATCAGGCGCTTCTTTCAGGTCATGAAGCATTTCGTGCAGGCGGGAGCTTAGTTCGTGGTAAGAAGGCCGATAATAGAAAACTGTTTTTGCGATTCAAAGGATTATGACGGATCAGATAAACGAAATGCGGCGCAACTTCCGTATATGGGCTGCGCCGTAGGGACATCAGAGATAGCGTGAAGGCCAGATTTTTTCAGGCGCAACATCTAACGCTTCAGCAATCAATCTTTCGCCTTTAGGCCAGCGGCGGGTAAGCGCATTTGCCAGCGTGGAGGATGCCAGCCCTGCCTGACGCGAAAGCGCTGACAGCGAAGTGCCACGTTTTTTCAGCCCGGCGATAATGTCGGCGGGATGCCAGTCAGACTGCATCATGCTTTGATCTCCACACCGTCAATAAACTTCACGCCGCCAGCGGTACGCAGCCAACGCGGAGCTTTCATTTCCGCAGCGAAGTAGTTAATCAGGTCGTACAGCAGCCAGCTAAGGTACTTCTCCGTTTCAGAGGCAAATCCCAGCCCCGACAGGGTTTGCGTGATAGCAAGGCAGTAACGACAAAGCTCAGTACATTCAGGATCGAAACGGGGAGAACTGGCAGGCAGCGTGTCAACGGTTAGACTTTCAACCAGATGAGGAGGAACAGGCTCTAACAGAGTGGGTTGCAGCAGCGTCAGACAGGTGTTGATTCTGCCGCAAAGCGCCATTTTCAACGCGGGATCGTTGCTTTCAATCAGGGTTTCGGCAAAGGTTTCGCAGTGACTGGCGAGTATGGTGAAATCCGTAGTGGCATTAAAGGGAACAGCAAGTGACGGGTGTGTCTGAGTGGGGATCGTAGCCATAAAGGCATCCTCCTGTAACGGGTTAAAAACCCACCACCAGAGGTTCCAATCTCATGGTGGTGGACTGAACGGGGTTGGAACTACCGGCGTTACAGGCAACCGGCGCACCTTTTGGTGCCCCCGCCCAGCCCACCATTGAGGTATAGCCGAGCGCACGACATAAAAAAAGACGCGGGGCGCGTCGTATGTCGCCTGTAACATTCTTCAGGGTTCCAATCCCGGCACCTGATTTTGCAGGTGCGGGTAAAAGATACCGCTTTCTGTCAAAAACGGCAAGGGGAAGTCGTGGAATAGAGATCGCAGATTGTTATAAATATGCACAATAGTTACTGTCGACGAAAGCGGCACATAAAGTAACTTTACTCTCAATCTGCTGAATAGTTTTTGGTATGTAATTCTCGTGTCGTATAGTGAATACCCTCCTTTTTTTCTTTCATTCCTTCATGCCTGACCATAAAAGCAAACGAAAAAATTGCTGAACGAGTTATCTGAAGTAAATGCTCAAAATGGCGAATAAAATCACTTTCTTTGATAAAAAGAATATCTTTGATTAATTGATAAGATTCGTAAATATCCTCAGGTTTATCACTTTTATGTACAACTAAAAACTTATGCTCCAAACCATTTCGCCATTCTTTATAGAAGGCTAACTCCCCGCCCTTATCTTTATTCAGATCGGTAGCAATACTGTATAATGCCAGAAGCCCGGGTGATTTTACCTTTTCAAATAATTGTCTTCTGTTATCAACATCTAATTGCCAGAAATTCTGGAAGTAGATATTCTTCTGAGGTGTCCCTTTTTTTGTTATTGGGTAAAGATTATAAAGTTCACATATGGCTACCGCAATTTTGTCAAGAATGCCAAAGCAAAGACGAAATGCAGTCCTGATCTTTTCAATTTCTATCCCTAAAACTTCGTCATTATACAATTCCAGAAAATGACTTTCGTACTTAATGTAATCGGTATTTTGTGGATGAAGATAATCAAAATAAAGGTGACGTGCGAGTGAAAACTCCGATTTAAGGCGGTTTAATGCCATCTCCATGGGAATGATAAAATCACCTGTTACGCCGCCTCCCGAAGAAATGACAAGAGCATCTGTAGCACTTCCTACACATGGGCAATACAGGCCATGTTCTGATAAAGTAAGATGATTTCTAAGACAAAACTGTCGGTATGGGCTTAGCGCTTCGAACTCTTGTTGCGTAAGTGCTTCATCGTGATCGTCCGTTTCATCATCAACTGCATATTCTGCGATTTTATCGTTAGTCTGTGCTATGCGACCTAAATAGAATGATTCCCATTGTGGTGGAATATTTTTTGAAACAGATGCTTTAATATATCCGGCTCTCACTTCTTTTAATAATTTGATTGAGAATGAAGATGAAATAAGATTGAGAACCATAAGTGACATCGAACGATTGACCCAAGCCTGTGGTATATCCAATCCCTTACGATTAGTAAGATCATAATATCGCAGTGACTCACTGAGCCGAAATTGACTTCTTAACGAATTCGCCAAATTAACGGAAAGTTCAGCCTGAAATTCCTCCTGTTCCTCAGAAGATAGCTTAAAAGAACGCCAGTAGATATTTTTTAAAGAAACTAATTCTTCTATCGATTTGAATGTATGGTCATTGGGGTTAGTAATGCTTACCAGATTAGATAGCGCATTGCCATAATTATAATAGTAAAGGCACTCTCCCAGAACTGAGATAAATGCTTCTTTGTTATCTTCCATCAGGTTGCAACCAAGCTCTGATGCACATTTATTATTTTGCATCTGCCCTATATCAACAAGAGTACCCGCAATATTCGCCAATACTATAAAATAGTTATCGTTCCTGATTTTTATTCTTTTCAGTTTATTCAGGAATGCAATAGACTGTTGATAAGATTCGTCAAATTTTCCGATATCTACCAGTTGGCGAATAAAATCACTTTCATCGACAAGTTCTTTTGTTATCAAAATAAATCTTCCTTATACAGTTGATTTCGACGTTTCAACAAGAGGTATAGCCGCACCGGAGACATCAATCACTATCGCTGATAAACGGTCTCTTTTTTCAACCGGTACAGTTTCATTAAGCATATTTTCCATTGAACTGGCGTTTTCAGGTTGAGGCATGTTTTTAGCCAAACGAGGTAGGGGATTCGGTCGAGCAGAACCAAACCAAAAAACCAGATAGATACCGTAACCAGCAGAATCAGGGTTTTTAGTATAAAGCTTATCCAACTGTCCGTTAAGCGCAGTCCAGACATCACGGTGATAATCACGCTTTATCTCAATAGGTATTTTAATACCCGGTAGTGAAACAATGATATCTGCCCTTTTATCAGAAACCATGTGTCCTTCTGGTTCACAGCTTATTTTTAATGGATTAAGCCGGGTACGGAGTAAATCCAGAAAAATATTACGGCAACTCTCTTCAGGTTTCGGTGCCAAGGGACGTCCATAACTGTCTTCATTCCAGAATTGTTTATAAATATTGGTATTTTCGTAAGTAATTCGATTTGAAATATCCCGTATATGATCGAGCAACAATGAGTAAAGATCCATTACGTTGGCAGGTGTTTCATTCACCAATGTACTTACCGCCTGCTTCCAGTCCGCATGATGAAACTGTGCCTCTCTATAACGAATCCTCTGATTGCTTTGGGCATGTAAGAGATGATCCCAATAGCTTTCACATTCAGGCAGCAATAATAAACGCTCAAGTGCTTCACTGGCATCGTATGAAGAAATAGCAGAAACTTCGTTAATCAATGCTCTGATAAACTCTGCATAATCCCAGCTATTTCTTGAACCATGACTCCCATCCATTGGATGATAAGCATTAGGGAAATGTATTGCTGAAACTCTAATGATGGTTTCTAATTGAATTAAAGAAAGCTCTTGGTTATTATTTTTCCTCTGCCTTCTTAACTCACGCAAAAACCAGATTATTTCTGAATCTGACTTCGCTTCAGATACAAATAATTCATAAGCTTTTTCTGGTTCCAGAAAATAATAACATACTAACCAAACATTATAGCTAATTTTATTTAACACATTCCGTTGATTAACCATAAGTTGAGACAGTTCCAGAAGGTCTCTATGTATCTGCGGACGTGCCAGCAACCATTCAACTAAGCTTTGCGTATGATTAATATCATCAGGATATTTTTTAGCGAAGTGAATAACTAAAGGGATGACGAGATAATCTGGTAGGGATTTTTCATGTAGAATAAAGCTCAACGCAACAATATGCTGAAACTTATTTTTCATACAAAAGTCTATTATATAACCATATGTTTCTATAAAAAGATCTCCTCGATAAAGAATTACATACTTCTTCCATGGCAGTGAATATGTAGTGATAGCATTATCTTCTTTAATATGGATTGATAATCTTGCATCTAATGCTATTAACATTTTTAATAACTCACTATCCCAAAGAGTTATGTCATCTTCCAGTTTCCATAGTTCGTCACTTCCCGCCAATATCGCATACCACCATTCATAATATTCACCTTTTATCAATGAGTTATTGATATCATCTATAGACGGGAGATCTGCACGACCTAATAAAGCCACAAGACCAGAAATGGCATCTATAGCATTTTTATCTCCAAGACTTGAAGAAAGACGCTCAAAGCAGAACAGTTTTTCATCTACATCGCTATATAACGCATAATAGATATACGCAATATGTCTAAGCCATCCTAAATGTTCACCCGAAACAATCTCTTCTCTTAATTGCTGAAACTCCACTTTATTTGAATCTATAATATCCTGTCTTTCTCTCTCACCTTCTACTCTGCTGATATTGATCTTTACCCGCCAATCATCAATATCACAGACTAAGGCATCTTTTAAAATAAATAAAAGCTCATTATTCATTTTGCCATACGTAATAAGAAACTCAAATACCTGCTGTGACGGCATATCACAACTCCAAAGAGCAGGAAATGCTAATCGATAAATAAAGCTCGTCTTATCTGGAATACATTCCTTACTCGATAAATAGTGTATGAATCGGGATAATAAAAACTCACGAGGAATGACGCCAAATGTACTTTGTCCAAACTCATGTAAAAACAGATATCCTGTATTATATCTAGTAAAAGATGATATTGCGGCATCTATAATATCCTCATACTGCCAATCACGTTCTTTTAGCAACTGAACAATCTGAGTTGTTTTACTTTCAAAATGACTATAATGCTCTTTATACCAGTGATGAACATTCAGACATATCCATATCTGTTCAGCAGTATATTGATCTTTCGTATTGAGAATAGTCACCAGGCCACTTTCAATATAATATAGGACTTCATGGCGATTTCTTGGTGATGAATACCAGTTATCTCTATTTTCATTTTGGTATTGATAGAGGCATTCAAATATTGTCATCATATCTTCGACAGAAACAACATCCATTATTCCCCATAGAGACCCTACTGGTAAACGTTCCTTAGTTATACTTAAAGTATCAATCAATAGTTGTGCTACATCTAATGCGGAGAAATAATCTTTATAAAGTAACTGAATAATGTGGTTACGCAATCGAATATTATCGTGACTTATCTCTTTCAATTCAGAGTAAATTCCGATGACATCTTTAATACCTGACAGGCCCGAGTGTATCAATGCCGTTATCGCTTCTTCCTTCTCGGCATATGAATGACGCTCAGATTTAACAATATCAATTAAATCCTGATTCAATGACAATATTGGGGTTGTAACGGAGAGAGATTCGAGAATAAGCATACGCAGAGAAAATCGCGATTTGTGATCATGGATAATCAGGCGCAAGTGTGCTTCCATCTCCTCGCTCACAAAGCCATTCAAATTAGAAGAAAAACCATGATTTCTAAACCAAGGATCCCTTTCCGAAAGTTTAGACAGTGCCACAAGTAAACTTTGTTTATCTACAGTGGATAACGAAGCCGCATCTCCATAAGTCAGTACACCATAAGGATCGGCCTGAATGAAGACGTTGGTGTATTGTGGTAAAAAGACCGCCAGCCATGCGTGTAATCCTCTTAACTCTGAAGACGGATAACCTTCAAATCCCAGCAGGCTTCTCAAACGTCCCAAGGGTAATCCCTTTTCAACAATACTCGCTAACCACTTCGCTGCCAAATACTCGGCAATTGTCCTGTGGCTGTAATCAACCGTCTCAAGTTCATCCCCGGCGGAAAAAACACGTCGGGATAACGTCGCTCTTACTATTTCACGTGAAAAGAACGGTATGGTTCTATAGCTAGGATATTCTGATCGGATATCATTTGGAAGCAGAGAAATCCCGGAAACATCACTCAGTATACGCAACGCGCAAATAGACCCAGCAGAGTGTTCTAACTCGTCGCTGGCATAAATTCCCGCATTTTGCCGCGAGTGTTCTTTACTATGTTCAGTTAAAAGAAGCTGTGTCGTTGAGTGGAAAAGCTCGGACCTCGTCCGGGGCCAGTTTCCTTCTTTGACAACCTCAGCCAGCATAAGCAGATTTTGTGGGTTGTGAAGAAACTCATAAGCAGAGTGTTTTTCTGCTTCCTCCAGAAACTTCTCGGGATGCTCTATGCCATGAGCATGCAGAATAGCTGTCTGCTCTTCCCTTGATAACTGCTGCAAATGTAAAACGACATATCCCCCTGTCTGCTCAAAATAGGGTAAAAATGCCGACAGGTCTGATTCGCCCAACCAGTCCTGAGATCGACAGGAGATTCTGACCTTTTGCGGAGTTTGGGAAAAAAGCCTTTGAACTATGCCATCTATAACATCGCTACTGTTATGACTGCTCCTTTTTTCATCTAATGCATCAATAAATAAGGCTTTTTGGTTATCTATCGGGACACCACTTAGAAAGTGTCGTACCGTCAGATAGTTTGCCCCATGAAATGCCGAAAATTGCTTGAAAAGATAAGTTTTTCCAGCACCAGGATCGCCAAGCAGAACAATGTTAGGAGACTCCGAATAATCGCCAAATGCCTTAGTTTGGCTATCTTTAGCCTCTTGGGGGTAAATCTGCCTGACTTGCCTGTTTAACATGTAATACCCCCCAATTATTTTCATCTAAATATAATACTACTGAAATGGAGTTTATTTAGACTATCCATAGACAACTATCAAATCTCATCAAGCAACATACAGTTTTCAACAATACCTATAGATGGAACTTCATTATACAAAACCGCCGGTTCAAGATTAAATAAATCATATAACTGCCTTTCTACTGACAGTACGGGCATTTTATCATAACGTGGTTTTGAATAATCAACATCACTTTGCTCAATAAAATTGATATATTTATTTATCTCATGCAAAAGCATATTTTGCGTGTGTTTTGTTCCCGTACTTTGTAATTCATGAAATCCTACTGTCGAATTCACCGACTTATATGCAGAAAAAGACAATCGCCTAGCACTGGTTATAGTATTTTCTAGTCTCTGCTTAGTATTTTCATTAAGAAAAAACTCCTGAGCCCATCGCTCAGATATTTTAGAAAGATAATATTCTAGCGTATTGTAGAAATACCCTAGATTAATTTTACGCCAAAGATTGATAATACTATCTTTTATATCATCTCTCTTCAAAACCTCTTCTTGTAAAACTTTTAACGATATAGTTTTCGTATCACTTATCCCAATTACATTTAGGTGAAAACGGCAGATGTTGATGAACGAGTCAAAGTTATATAAATCTTCATCTTTCAGTGAAGAAAAATCAGAAACTGAAATTTTGAGAATGTTCTGAGTGAGCAGATTTATTAGCTGCTTATTTGCAATTTCCTTTGATGGAAACGTATAGCGTAAAAGTTCTTCTGTAGCAACAATTCCCCAGTCCCCACCACATCCATCAATTATTGATAATAATATCAATAACTCTTCTGTCTTCACAGAATCTAGGGTAATTGGAGTTACATTAGTCGGATTTATTGGATGTTCATGTCGAGCTAGTGCTTTATTTATTGCACATTCACCTTGCTCCCGTAGCTGTAAAAACTCAGCATTATCACCACCAACTGCCGATTCTAAAATGTCCATCCACTTATCATATTCATGCCAAAGATTGCAGCGAATAGTTGCTCTTATTGTATTCTTACATAATGAGACATTATACGATGCCCCATCTGCATAATTTTTTGAGTCCAAACACTTTAAAGCATAGTCTATCGCTTGTTGATCATTTTTATTTAGACAGAAATAAGATAAGAAGAAATATAATGACTGACTTCCTTCGCCCTCAATATATTGATAAATAAAAAGTGTAAGATTATTCAACTCATTATCATTTCTAATAAATACTCGATGATAGTACTCATAAAACCGTAATAAAATATCGTCATAATAATGCAAAGGATAATTGGCATTCTCTTTTGTATTTATGATTACCTTCATAAAGGTTTTAAAATATGTTGAGTTACGTCCTTTAGCACCAGTACGTATAAAGCAATCAATTAGTTTATAATAAACATGTGCTAGCTTAAGCCCTTCACTTATGTTATCTAAATGAATAAATGATAGCCTCTCAGATAAAATTAATTCATTTTCTTCAGTCATCAATCTTATTATATATGAGGGGACTTCATCATAAATAGTCATCAGTAATAAAAATGCAGATATCCTGTGTGATTCATAGTCTTTATTTTCCCAACAAACAATCATATTGGAAAAATGATAATCTGGGCTATTTTCTAGTTCTGGGTTTAATTTAACCTGATCAATAATAAGTGAACAAAAATCAATCAATGGAATATTAGTTGGAAGTATAGTATTGTTGAATAAATATTCACTATTTCCTCTTCGTTGGGGCTTTTCGTTTTTCTTCTGCCGTTGTTGCTTATTCCGATTCTTTTTTGACTTCCTGTTGACCATAACCATTCTCCTAAGACAAACAAGGCCATGCTAACACTATGGATGTTAAAGTAAAGATACTAAACGACAGGTAGTAAATACAACGACACATGGACCTCTCATACTGATTATCCTAGAAAAACATGCTCAATAGTAAGTACACAAGCGTATCAATCATGATGTCATACCAAGGCTCCTCGACCAGAATGCCCATGTACAAAAGGTGGTCATTCTGGTGGTCTTGACAACCCCAATTTTTAGGTTTAGCTTACTAATCAGTCAGTTAATGGCTAAGGCGATCCCAGTCAGAGGAGCCATATTTAGAGAAGCCCGCTTAAGGAAACTTAAGCGGGCTTTTTGCTTATTAATTTCTTCAATCGTCTTATTTTTCATCTTGTCCTCTTGTAAGGGATAAAATCGTTTTATCTTCTCGTCTGTCGCGGTAGTCTCATTACAGTCGTTTATACCTCGACTGCAATGTGCGTAACCTAACTCCAATACTAATAATTAAAAAACAGTACAGACAGGATAACTATGGATTCCACCCTCACCTCCACGGGTCCCCAGCAGGACACCTCATCGCTTAACCGTGCCCGACGTGCCGCACTCGGCAGCTTCGCGGGTGCCGTGGTCGACTGGTATGATTTTCTGCTTTATGGCATCACCGCCGCGCTGGTCTTTAATCGCGAGTTTTTCCCGCAGGTTAGTCCGGCGATGGGAACACTTGCCGCATTCGCCACCTTTGGCGTCGGATTTTTGTTCCGTCCGTTAGGCGGGATAATCTTCGGCCACTTCGGCGATCGCCTGGGCCGCAAACGTATGTTGATGCTTACCGTCTGGATGATGGGTATTGCCACTGCGCTGATCGGGATTATTCCCTCTTTTGACACCATTGGCTGGTGGGCTCCTGTGCTACTGGTGACGCTGCGCGCCGTTCAGGGATTCGCCGTTGGCGGTGAATGGGGTGGCGCGGCGTTGCTCTCGGTCGAAAGCGCGCCGAAAAATAAAAAAGCCTTCTACAGTAGCGGCGTTCAGGTCGGTTACGGCGTCGGGCTACTGCTCTCTACGGGGCTGGTCTCGTTGATTAGCTCGCAAACAACCGATGAGCAGTTCCTGAGCTGGGGCTGGCGCATTCCGTTCCTGTTCAGCATTGTGCTGGTTCTGGGCGCGTTGTGGATGCGCAACAGAATGGATGAATCGGCTGAATTCGAACAGCAAAAACAGGCCCCTCAACCGGTGAAAAAGCGACTGCCGGTTATCGAGGCGCTCACCCGTCACCCAGGAGCATTTCTGAAAATTATCGCCCTGCGTCTGTGTGAGCTCCTGACGATGTACATTGTTACCGCGTTTGCTCTCAACTACTCCACGCAGAACCTGGGGCTGCCGCGCGAATTGTTTCTGAATATCGGGTTACTGGTTGGTGGGCTGAGTTGTTTGACCATCCCCTGCTTTGCCTGGCTTGCCGATCGCTTTGGCCGTCGGCGCGTCTATATTACCGGTGCGCTGGTCGGTACGCTGAGCGCCTTCCCATTCTTCATGGCGCTGGAAGCGCAGTCCATTTTCTGGATAGTGTTCTTCGCGATTATGCTGGCCAACATTGCGCACGATATGGTGGTCTGCGTACAGCAGCCTATGTTTACCGGCCTGTTTGGCGCAAGCTATCGCTACAGTGGCGCAGGCGTGGGTTATCAGGTTGCCAGCGTTGTCGGCGGTGGTTTTACGCCTTTTATTGCCGCTGCATTAGTGACTTTCTCCGGTGGCGACTGGCACAGCGTTGCCATTTACCTGATGGCCGGATGCCTTATTTCGGCCGTGACCGCAATGCTGATGAGAGATAAGCAGCACGGTTAAGTCTGAGTGCGAAGGCCGTCCGGTCTTCGCATAATCTTCCTCAACGTCTGACTTTTGTTTCACATTCCTGTGACATACTATCGGGAGAGCAGTACATCTGTGGAACAAGGAGACAGACATGAACAATAAGGGCTCCAGCCTGACCCCGGCTCAGGCACTGGATAAACTGGACGCGCTGTACGAGCAGTCGGTTAAAGCACTGCGTAGCGCCATTGGTAAGTATATTGAAACAGGGACGCTCCCTGACGACATCGCCCGCCAAAACGGTCTTTTTGTTTACCCATCGCTTTGTGTCACCTGGGATGGCAGCGCCACCAATCCCCCCAAAACCCGCGCCTATGGCCGTTTTACCCATGCAGGCTGCTATACCACAACCATCACCCGCCCGTCGCTTTTTCGCCCTTATCTTGAAGAACAACTGACGCTGCTGTATCAGGATTATGATGCGCATATTTCCGTCGAGCCGTCGCAACATGAAATTCCCTATCCGTATGTCATTGACGGCTCTGAACTGACGCTCGACCGCTCGATGAGCGCCGGATTGACGCGCCATTTTCCGACCACCGAGTTGTCACAGATTGGCGATGAAACTGCGGATGGTACCTATCATCCGGCGGAGTTCTCCCCGTTGTCGCACTTCGACGCGCGACGAGTCGATTTCTCGCTGGCGCGACTGCGTCACTACACGGGAACGCCGGTTGAGCACTTTCAGCCCTTTGTACTGTTCACCAACTACACCCGCTACGTCGATGAGTTCGTGCGCTGGGGCTGCAGCCAGATCCTCGATCCGGACAGCCCGTATATCGCGCTGTCATGCGCGGGCGGGATCTGGATCACCGCGGAAACTGAAGCGCCGGAAGAGGCCATCTCCGATCTGGCGTGGAAAAAACACCAGATGCCCGCCTGGCATTTAATTACCGCCGACGGTCAGGGGATCACGCTGGTTAATATCGGCGTCGGCCCCTCTAACGCCAAAACCATTTGCGATCATCTGGCCGTACTGCGTCCTGACGTCTGGCTGATGATTGGACATTGCGGCGGTCTGCGTGAAAGTCAGGCAATTGGCGACTATGTTCTGGCCCACGCTTATCTGCGTGACGACCATGTACTGGATGCCGTATTGCCGCCGGACATTCCGATTCCGAGCATTGCGGAAGTGCAACGCGCCCTGTATGACGCTACCAAAGAAGTCAGCGGCATGCCCGGCGAAGAGGTTAAGCAGCGTTTACGTACCGGAACCGTCGTCACCACCGACGACCGTAACTGGGAGCTACGCTATTCCGCTTCTGCGCTACGTTTTAACCTCAGCCGCGCGGTAGCTATCGATATGGAGAGTGCCACCATCGCCGCTCAGGGCTACCGCTTCCGCGTCCCTTACGGCACGCTGCTATGTGTTTCCGACAAACCACTGCATGGCGAGATCAAACTGCCTGGTCAGGCCAACCGTTTTTATGAAGGTGCCATTTCTGAACACCTGCAAATAGGTATCCGGGCTATCGACCGTCTGCGTGCTGAAGGCGACCGACTGCACTCCCGTAAATTACGTACGTTCAACGAACCGCCGTTCCGTTAAGGCCTGAAGGTAACTATGCACAACTCAACTCCTCTTTCCGCCCTGCGCAGTCTGCTGTTAGCGCAGGGACTGGATGGCATGATTGTTCCGCGCGCCGACGCTCACCAAAGTGAAGATTGTACGCCACATGACAATAAACTGGCCTGGCTCACCGGCTTTAGCGGTTCCGCTGGTCTTGCATTGGTACTTCGCGATCGCGCGCTGATGTTTGTCGATGGGCGCTATCAGGTCCAGGTGCGTAACGAAGTCTCTCTCGATGATTTTGAAATCCATCATTTGCACGAGGAACCTCTGGCCGACTACTTGCAGGCTTACGTCACCTCTGGTGCGCGTATCGGCTTTGAACCTCTGCTGATGGTCAACAGCCAATTTGAAGCACTGTCGGCCACTCACTGCAAACTGGTTCCGATGGAACGCGATCCCTTCGACCAGATCTGGCTCGACCGTCCAGCCGCCCCCTGTGGTGTAATTCGTGAAATGCCCGTTGAGATAAGCGGCGAAAGCAGCGCACATAAGCGCGAACGAATAGTGGAACAACTGGCCCAGCATCAGGCCGACGTGCTGGCGATCACGCTGCCGGATAACATCGCCTGGCTGCTGAATGTGCGCGGTTCGGATCTGGCTATGGTGCCAGTGCCGTTTTCGTTTGCCCTGCTCCATCGCAGCGGCGAACTGGAGTGGTTTGTTGATAATAATAAGACGCAGCAGCTGCCTGCATCGTTGCTGGAGACGATCACGCTGGCCCCGCAAGAAAACTTTCTTCCGCGC
The DNA here is from genome assembly GCF_003818115.1 of Citrobacter youngae. Taxonomy (GTDB): domain Bacteria; phylum Pseudomonadota; class Gammaproteobacteria; order Enterobacterales; family Enterobacteriaceae; genus Citrobacter; species Citrobacter youngae. Next base: position 15,572 of record NZ_RPOI01000038.1, read on the forward strand.
TGCCAGCAACTTGCCCAAGGAAAGCGTTTCCTGGTTGATAAAGACTATGCGCCAGTCGCGCTGCGGTTCGCCATTGAACAAAACGGAGGAGAGGTTCTCTGGACCCCCGACCCCATCACATTGATTAAAGCTCATAAAAATGATGTTGAACTGGCAGGGTATCGGGAATGCCATGAACAGGATGGCGCCGCATGGGTAAACTTTCTGGCCTGGCTGGCGCATGAGGTTCCGCTGCGCGAGGCAGCAGGTAATCCTGTCACTGAACTGGAAGCACAAGCCAAGCAGCTGGCGTTTCGCCAGCAGCAGCCAGGATTTATAGAGCAAAGTTTCAGTACTATTTCCGCCTCTGCCAGCAATGCGGCGATGTGTCATTACCATTCCAGCGAGAAAACAAACACCCCCATCACCACACAGGCAATGTACCTGAATGATTCCGGCGGCCAGTATCAAAATGGCACTACGGATACAACAAGAACGCTCGCCTTTGGTCCACAGGATCCGCAGCGTCGTCTGCATTACACCGCCGTGTTGAAAGGCTTTTTATCGCTTATCTCACTGCAGTTTCCCACCGGTACTCAGGGACATCAACTGGATGCCTTTAGTCGTCGGGCGTTGTGGGATTTAGGTCTGGATTTTGATCACGGTACCGGCCACGGTGTGGGTCATCAGTTACTCATCCATGAGCAACCCCATCGCATCGCCAAAAAAGTAAACCCCTGGCCTCTGGTTGCGGGCAATATCATTACCATCGAGCCGGGTTATTATCTGGCCGGACAATATGGGATCCGTATTGAGAATCAGGTTGAGATTATCAACAGTCGCCCTGGCTTCTGTCGTTTCTCAACGCTGACGCTGGTGCCGATTGATTTGAATCTGGTTGAACTGCATTTGCTCAGCGATGCAGAAAAACAGTGGATTGATGATTACCACCAGCAGGTCAGAGAGACGTTATCCCCCCGCGTGAACGCAGAGGCTCGTCCGTGGCTGTTCGCCGCCACCGCGCCGATTCGCGTTCAGGCCAATTAAGGCAATAAAAAAGGCAGCCCGCAGGCTGCCTTAGTTCTCCCCAACGTATTACTGCTTAGCTGTTACGGATGTACTCATCCATTTCAGTTTTCAGGTTATCGGACTTGGTACCGAAAATAGCCTGAACACCAGAACCCGCGACAACAACGCCCGCCGCACCCAGTTTCTTCAGGCCAGCCTGATCCACTTTGGCAACATCAGCAACGCTGACGCGCAGACGCGTGATGCACGCGTCGAGGTTAGTGATGTTTTCTTTACCGCCGAACGCGGCAACCAGGGCCGGCGCCATTTCGCCAGTCGCGCCCGCTTTGTTGTCTTCAGTCGCATCTTCACGACCCGGCGTTTTCAGGTCCAGCGCTTTGATCAACACACGGAAAATGGTGTAGTACACGATCGCATAACCGATACCGACAATCGGGAACAGCCACAGTTTGCTGCTGTTACCGGACAGAACGATAAAGTCGATCAGACCGTGGGAGAATGATGTACCGTCGCGCATACCCAGCAGAATACAAATCGGGAATGCCAGACCAGCCAGGATAGCGTGGATGATGTACAGGATCGGCGCCACGAACATGAAGGAGAACTCGATCGGCTCGGTAATACCGGTCAGGAACGAGGTCAACGCAGCGGAGATCATGATACCGCCCACTTTCGCGCGGTTTTCTGGTTTAGCAGAATGCCAGATAGCGATAGCAGCAGCCGGCAGACCGTACATTTTGAACAGGAAGCCACCGGACAGTTTGCCCGCAGTCGGGTCACCCGCCATATAGCGAGGGATGTCGCCGTGGAAAACCTGGCCTGCAGCGTTGGTGTATTCACCGATCTGCATCTGGAATGGAACGTTCCAGATATGGTGCAGACCAAACGGCACCAGGCAGCGTTCAATGAAGCCATAGATACCGAACGCCACGACCGGGTTCTGGTATGCAGCCCACTGGGAGAACGTCTGAATAGCAGTACCGATCGGCGGCCAAATGAAGGACAGAACCACACCTGTGAAGATGGCAGCCAGACCAGAAATAATAGGAACGAAGCGCTTACCGGCAAAGAAGCCCAGATACTCAGGCAATTTGATACGGTAGAAGCGGTTGAACATATACGCTGCAATCGCACCGGAGATAATCCCCCCGAGAACACCCGTATCAGCAAGGTGTTTAGCGGCGATCTCTTCAGCAGGTAAATGCAGAACCAACGGCGCAACAACAGCCATGGTCTTGACCATGATGCCGTAAGCAACAACGGATGCCAGAGCGGATACGCCGTCGTTGTTGGTGAAGCCTAACGCAACACCGATAGCGAAAATCAGCGGCATGTTCGCAAAAACAGAACCGCCGGCTTCTGCCATTACGTGCGATACAACGGCTGGCAGCCAGCTGAAGTTAGCGGAACCGACGCCCAGCAGGATACCTGCGATAGGGAGTACGGATACCGGCAGCATCAGCGATTTACCGACCTTTTGCAGGTTAGCAAATGCATTCTTAAACATAATTAGGAGTGCTCCTGAGTATTTGTGCTTTTCTACGTTCTCACGCATTGGCGAGGGGGGAGAACCTCGCCGTGGACAGGGTATCTAAGTACCCTTTATTTATTACACAGAGTAAAATAATTCAGTTCGTTTTTGTTTGACGGCTATCACAATTCAGCTGTGGATGGCCGAAAAACTCGCACATTCCGATAAAATGAGTATCTGAATGTTTCCAACTGGTTATTCACCGCCCATTTAATGGCGGTGAACTTTACTCGCTTTGTTTATTAATTACGAGCTTTAAAAAAACTCAGTTAGCGTACTGATTGCAGGCGAGAGGCGTCGATGTGAAACAGGCGGGCAAAGTTATCTGTGGTGATTTGCGCCAGTTCTTCAACGGCAACACCTTTCAATACGGCCATGTACTCGGCGACATCACGAACCATGGCTGGCTGATTCTCTTTTCCGCGATGCGGCACGGGCGCAAGGTATGGGGAATCAGTCTCAACTAACAAACGATCCAGCGGAACATAACGCGCCGCATCACGAAGCTGTTCAGCATTACGGAACGTGACGATGCCAGAAAACGAGATATAAAATCCGAGATCCAGCAATTTACCCGCAGTTTCCCTGTCCTCTGTAAAACAGTGTAGTACGCCGCCACAATCCGTCACTTTTTCTTCGCGCAGAATTGACAGCGTATCAGCACGCGCATCGCGGGTATGAACAATAACCGGCTTGTGTAACTCACGGCCAATCTGGATGTGGTGGATGAATGATTCCTGTTGGCGAACTTTAGTTTCCGGGGTGTAAAAATAGTCCAACCCCGTTTCACCCATCGCAACTACGCCCTCTTCGGCGGCAAAACGACGCAAATCCTCGACATCATAGGTTTCATCCTGGTTTAGCGGATGAACACCACATGAGAAAACCACATTGTCACGCTCACCAACCAGTTCGCGCATACTGCGATACCCCGGTAGCGTGGTGGCAACGGCAAGGCAGAATTTCACATCGCGTGCGGCCGCTTTCGCCAGCACGTCATCCACGTCCTTATGCAGAGATTGATAATCCAGGCCATCAAGATGGCAGTGCGAGTCGACTAAAAACATAATGTCTCTCTCAAAGATGGGGAACAGGCAGTATGGTGCCTGGTTGCAGATAATGCTCAGTACGGAGAATAAGATCGGTTAATACCAGTTCACGGTTTACGCCTGTCACGTTCAGCAATTGCTGACGACAGTGACAAACGTCACCGAGTATCGCCTGTATCTGCGCGACGGATAACCGCTCAGCGATGGACGATATCAACGTCAGAGCATCAGGATTGGTTAAATGGGCAACACCATACGGACGTTTGAGGGCATCTGTAAACAACGTTGCCAGCCAGTGTAAACGGGTCGCAGCTTGCTCATGGTTGAGTGCTGCCAACAGGATATACCAGTCGTCGGACTGCAATGTGTTCGCCAGTGCCGCACAGAAGTCGGTCCGGTGCGCCCAGCTTTCCGCCTGTAACAGCGAGAGTGCCGCACCGGGCGAACCTGCACTAAGTCGTAACGCGCTCAACAACGCTTCTGACGACGCTGTTACTTCACGGGCAAGCCAGGAAATTGCATACGACTCAGGCGGCGGCGCAAGATGGTGTAACCGGCAGCGGCTACGTAATGTCGCCAGCAGGCGAGCTGGCTCTGTGCTGGCAAGGAAAAACCAGGTTTGCGCGGGCGGTTCTTCCAGCGTTTTCAGCAACGCATTGGCGGCGGCATCGGTTAACTGAGCGGCATCCGGGATCCACACCACTTTCGCACCGCCAAGGCGTGAATGCTCGTACAGCTTCTCGCTGACTTCACGTACCGCATCAATACCCAGCGTACTTTTGCCTTTTTCCGGCAGCAACGAATAGTAGTCCGGGTGTGTACCTGCCTGCATCAATTGACAGCCACGGCACTGTCCGCAGCTTTTATGTCCTTCTGGCTGCTGGCACATTAAATAGCGGCTAAGAGCGTAAATCAGCGCGTCGTCACCCATGCCGGGTAACGCCTGAATCAGTAGCGCATGGTGACCACGACCCGCCTGGTAGCTGGCTACCAGTTTTTCAAAATCCGGTCGTAACCATGGATACCATTTCATGCGCCCTGCTCCTTCACCCACTCGGTGATGGTAGTGCGGATATCCTCCATCACGACATCAAGCGGCTGTGTTGCATCAATTGTACGAATGCTGGCGTCTTGGGCAGCCAGTTCAAGGTAGCGTGCGCGGGTGCGATTAAAGAAATCGAAAGACTCCTGTTCAATACGATCCAGTTCGCCACGTGCTCGAGCGCGTTTTAGTCCTACCTCAGGTGTCACATCCAGATACAGAGTCAGGTCAGGGCGAAAATCACCAAGCACGGCATCACGCAGTGTTGCCAGCATGTGTTGATCGATGCCACGACCGCCGCCCTGATACGCCTGGGTCGACAGATCGTGACGATCGCCAATAATCCATGCGCCTTTTGCCAGCGCCGGCTTAATCACCGTTTCAACCAGTTGTACGCGCGCGGCATAAAACATCAGGACTTCGGCTTTATCGGTAATCACCTCATCGCCGACCGATTTAATGTCCAACACCAGACTTCTTAATTTCTCCGCAAGCTGCGTTCCACCGGGCTCGCGGGTAAATACCATGTCGCGAATCCCGAGTTGCTCAAGAGTCTCTACCACCACATTACGCGCAGTAGTTTTTCCGGCGCCTTCCAGGCCCTCGATAACGATATAGTTACTGCCCATTTTTTTCCTTAAGCACTTTCAGATAATCCTGCACGGAGCGGTTGTGGCTGACAAGATTAGTGTTAAACGTGTGGCCGCCTTTACCGTCAGCCACGAAATAGAGATACGGCGTTTTGGCCGGATGCGCTGCGGCCTGCAACGAAGCCTCACCCGGCATGGCAATCGGGCCCGGCGGCAAACCTGTGATGGTATAAGTGTTATAGGCTGTCGGCATTTCCAGATCCGCACGCGATAATTTGCCATTATACCGTGACCCCATACCGTAAATCACCGTCGGATCGGTTTGTAAACGCATGCCAATACGTAAGCGGTTAATAAACACCGAAGCCACCTGGTCACGCTCGCTGGCAACCGCAGTCTCTTTTTCAATAATAGAAGCCATGGTTACCAGCTGATTTTTGTCCTGATAAGGCAGGCCATCAGCGCGCCCTTCCCAGACAGTATCCACCGCTTTAACCATTTTCTGATGCGCGCGTTTTAGCAACGCTACGTCAGTAGTATTGGCGGTATACATCCAGGTATCTGGCCAGAACCAACCTTCCACCCATTGCGGGTTTTCCAGCTTCAGCGCCTGGGCTACGGTCTCATAGCTATCGTCGCTTAACGTATGTTTGATATACGGGGCATCGCGCAGCTGTTTCAGGTAATCGCTCAGGCGCATCCCTTCAACCAGACGTAACGGGAACTGCGCCTCTTTGCCGCTTTCCAGCAGTTGCAGCATATCCCGAACCGTCATGTCGGGTGTAAAACGGTAGGTTCCGGCCTTAAAATGCGACAGGTCGGGTTCCACACGCAGCAGCCACTGGAACACGCGCGGACGGTTAATAACCTTGTCCGCATACAGCTGTTCGCCAAGGGCCAGGCGGCCCGTCCCCGCTTTCAGCGTAAAAATCGTCTCTTCTTTAATCAATAATTTACTGTCCGCCAGATGGCGAACTTTCCACATTCCCACTCCCGCGGCAATGCCCAGCACAACCAGCAATAACAGGACAACGAGTAACAGTTTTTTCATGACTAATTCGGGTGCTCACAAAGTGGGGCTAAAAAATCGAATAACAAACGTGAAGACAGCAATGTGTCGCCACAGGCACGCACGGGAATAATGGGCATTAACGCGTTACAGACGACGATTTCATCAGCCTGCATAACCTCCTCCAACCCGGCATACACTTCGACAATACTGAATGGCGATTGTGCCAGCATCCGGATACAGAATTGTCGCATAATGCCGTTTACTCCGGCCTGATCCAGGCGAGGCGTGTAAACCACATCACCTTTACGCCAAAACAAGTTAGCCGCACAGCATTCCGTAACCCATCCCTCGCTGTCAAGAACCAGTGCTTCATCTGCGTCTGTCTGTTCAAGATGAGAGCGAATCAACACCTGCTCCAGTCGATTCAGATGCTTAAGTCCGGCAAGCAGTGGATTACGCCCCAGTCGCACTGGGCTTAGCGCCAGCGAAATCCCCTCTTGCCGCCAACGATCGTAATGATCGGGCCAGGCTGAAACGGAGAGGATACGTGTGGCGCTGTGACAACTTTTGCCACTGTAACCCCGGCCTCCACTGCCACGGCTGATAATCACTTTCAACACCCCGCGTACGTGCCTTTTCGCCAGCATTTTCATTTCATTTTGCAGCTCGGACCAATTTTCAAAAGAGATCAGTAGTTTTTGGCAAGCGTCTTGTAAACGCTCAAGATGCGCTGCAAAGAGAGGGATTTCGCCGTCGATAATACAGGCAGTGGTAAAACAGCCATCACCAAATTGGGTCGCTCGATCGCTTGCTGCCAGCATATTTTGCTCGCAGCCATTAATTAAGAACATGGTGGCTCCTTATTTCTGGTCCGCTAGTTTGGCAGGATGAGTAACACAGGACAAGGGCGGAAAACCGAATAAAAAAAGGCCCGACAAGCGGACCTTTTCAATTTGCTATCGATGCTAGCGCATCACCTAACGGGCTTAAATCTTTTTAAAGATCAAAGAGCCGTTGGTACCACCGAAGCCAAAGGAGTTACACAGCGCATACTCCAGACCACTAACCTGACGCGCTTCGTGAGGTACGAAGTCCAGGTCACAACCTTCATCCGGGTTATCCAGGTTGATGGTTGGCGGAATAGCCTGATCGCGCAGCGCCAGGATAGAGAAAATAGACTCTACCGCGCCCGCAGCACCCAACAGGTGTCCGGTCATGGATTTGGTTGAACTAACCATCACGCTACGTGCAGCATCACCAAACACCGATTTCACGGCCTGGGTTTCTGCTTTATCGCCTGCAGGCGTAGACGTACCATGCGCGTTGACATAGCCAATCTGACCCGCTTCGATAGCCGCATCACGCAGCGCGTTGACCATTGCCAGCGCAGCGCCTGCACCGTTTTCCGGTGGTGACGTCATGTGGTAAGCATCACTGCTCATACCGAAGCCAACGACTTCAGCATAGATTTTTGCACCGCGCGCTTTCGCATGTTCGTACTCTTCCAGTACAACCATGCCTGCGCCGTCGCCCAGCACAAAGCCATCACGTTCTTTGTCCCACGGACGGCTTGCCGCTTGCGGGTTATCATTACGTGTAGACAGCGCACGTGCCGCGCCAAAACCACCCACGCCCAGCGGCGTACTGGCTTTTTCTGCACCACCCGCAACCATCGCGTCCGCATCGCCGTATGCAATGATACGTGCAGCATGACCGATGTTATGTACGCCTGAAGTACAGGCGGTCGCGATGGAGATGCTTGGCCCTTGCAGGCCGTACATGATGGTCAGGTGACCTGCCACCATGTTAACAATCGTCGACGGAACGAAGAACGGGCTGATCTTACGCGGTCCACCATTTACCAGAGAGGTATGGTTTTCTTCAATAAGACCGAGACCGCCAATACCAGAGCCGATAGCAGCGCCAATACGGTGGGCGTTCTCTTCCGTTATTTCGAGGCCAGAATCCTGCATGGCCTGAACGCCAGCGACAATTCCATATTGAATGAAAGCATCCATCTTGCGCTGTTCTTTGCGCGAGATAATGTCTTCACAGTTAAAATCCTTTACTAAGCCAGCAAATTTCGTTGCATAGGCGCTAGTATCGAAATGGTCGATCAGGCTGATGCCACTCTGACCGGCAAGGAGAGCTTTCCAGGTAGACTCTACGGTATTGCCGACAGGAGACAACATGCCCAGTCCGGTCACAACTACACGACGCTTAGACACGGTTGTCCTCCAGGGAGGGAAAAATAATTCAAGTGGGAAAAAAAGATAAAACTCAGGCGGTCGAATGACCGCCTGGAGATGTTCACTTACGCCTGGTGGCCGTTGATGTAATCAATGGCAGCCTGAACGGTAGTGATTTTCTCAGCTTCTTCGTCCGGAATCTCAGTATCAAACTCTTCTTCCAGAGCCATTACCAGCTCAACGGTGTCAAGAGAATCCGCGCCCAGGTCTTCAACGAAGGAAGCATTGTTGGTTACTTCTTCCTGCTTAACGCCCAGCTGTTCGCCGATAATTTTCTTAACGCGTTCTTCGATAGTGCTCATACTCTTAAATTTCCTATCAAAACTCGCTTTCGCGATGGTTTTCGTAGTGTATAAAATGTTGAAAAATTTGCAACTAAATCCCGGCAGGTCTTACCACGATTTTGCGCTATTTTGAGGCCATTCACCCTAATAACGCAAATATTTTTCAATCGTGGTTAAACCATGTACATCCCGCCGTTGACGTGCAAAGTCTCACCTGTGATGTAACTTGCTTCGTCAGAAGCTAAAAATGCAACCGCACTGGCGATTTCCTGAGCGCCGCCAAGGCGACCCGCAGGAACCTGCGCCAGAATACCCGCACGCTGATCATCAGACAGCGCACGCGTCATGTCCGTTTCAATAAAGCCCGGAGCAACAACGTTTACAGTAATGCCACGAGACGCAACTTCGCGCGCCAGTGATTTACTGAAGCCGATCAGACCCGCTTTCGCCGCAGCGTAGTTAGCCTGACCCGCATTTCCCATGGTACCAACCACAGAACCGATAGTGATAATACGCCCATGACGCTTTTTCATCATAGCTCGCATTACCGCTTTTGACAGACGGAAAACAGATGACAGGTTGGTTTCGATGATATCGTTCCACTCGTCATCTTTCATGCGCATTAACAGGTTATCACGAGTAATCCCGGCATTATTGACCAGGATATCGACTTCACCAAATTCTGCGCGAATATTTTCCAGAACAGATTCGATAGATGCAGGATCGGTCACATTCAACATCAGACCTTTACCATTTGCACCTAAATAATCGCTAATGGCCTGCGCGCCGCTTTCGCTGGTAGCAGTACCGATAACTTTCGCGCCACGGGCAACGAGTGTCTCAGCAATTGCGCGGCCAATGCCACGGCTTGCACCGGTAACCAGCGCGATTTTTCCTTCAAAACTCATGGTCTTCCTCTTTTATTGCTCTAGCGCCGCAGACAGTGCCGCCGGCTCATTCAGTGCCGAAGCAGTCAGGGTGTCAACAATACGTTTCGTCAAACCGGTCAGAACTTTACCCGGACCGACTTCATACAGGTGCTCTACGCCCTGGGATGCCATAAATTCAACGGTTTTAGTCCACTGAACCGGGCTATAAAGCTGACGAACCAGCGCATCGCGGATAGCATCGGCAGTGGTTTCGCACTTCACGTCAACGTTGTTCACAACGGAAACAGTCGGCGTGTTAAAGGTAATTTTTTGCAGTTCAACAGCCAGTTTCTCGGCTGCAGGCTTCATGAGCGCACAGTGAGATGGAACGCTAACCGGTAACGGTAACGCACGCTTAGCGCCAGCAGCTTTACAAGCTGCACCTGCACGCTCTACAGCTTCTTTGTGCCCGGCAATAACCACCTGACCCGGTGAGTTAAAGTTTACCGGTGAAACCACCTGACCTTCAGCAGACTCTTCGCACGCTTTCGCGATAGCGGCATCATCCAGACCGATGATAGCAGACATGCCACCTGTGCCTTCCGGTACGGCTTCCTGCATAAATTTGCCACGCAGTTCAACCAAACGTACGGCATCGGCAAAACCGAAAACACCCGCACATACCAGCGCAGAGTATTCACCCAGGCTGTGACCTGCCATCAGCGCAGGCGTTTTACCACCCTGCTGCTGCCATACGCGATACAGCGCGACAGATGCGGTCAACAGCGCTGGCTGCGTCTGCCAGGTTTTGTTCAGTTCTTCTGCCGGACCCTGCTGAGTCAACGCCCACAGATCATAGCCCAGCGCAGCTGATGCTTCAGCAAATGTTTCTTCAACAATTGGGTAGTTTGCTGCCATTTCAGACAACATCCCAACGGTCTGGGAACCCTGCCCCGGAAACACAAATGCAAATTGCGTCATGTTTAAATCCTTATACTAGAAACGAACCAGCGCGGAGCCCCAGGTGAATCCACCCCCGAAGGCTTCAAGCAATATCAACTGCCCAGCTTTAATACGCCCGTCGCGGACGGCTTCGTCCAGCGCGCACGGTACGGAGGCAGCAGAGGTATTACCATGTCTGTCGAGCGTCACGACAACATTATCCATCGACATACCCAGCTTTTTCGCCGTCGCGCTGATAATGCGCAGGTTAGCCTGATGCGGTACCAGCCAGTCCAGCGCAGAACGGTCGAGATTATTGGCTTCCAGCGTTTCATCAACGATGTGCGCAAGCTCGGTCACCGCGACTTTAAATACTTCGTTACCCGCCATCGTCAGATGAATCGGGTTTTCTGGGTTCACGCGATCGGCGTTAGGCAGCGTCAACAGTTCGCCATAGCGACCGTCAGCGTGCAGATGCGTGGAGAGAATGCCTGGCTCTTCTGATGCGCTCAGTACAACCGCGCCCGCCCCATCACCGAAAATGATGATCGTTCCGCGATCGGTTGGATCACAGGTGCGCGCCAGAACATCAGAACCAACGACCAGAGCATGCTTAACTGCGCCAGATTTAACATACTGGTCGGCAACGCTCAGGGCGTAAGTGAAACCAGCGCAAGCGGCTGCAACGTCAAACGCCGGACAGCCTTTGATCCCTAGCATACTTTGGATCTGGCACGCCGCGCTTGGAAATGCGTGAGTGGATGATGTGGTAGCAACCACAATCAGACCAATTTGCTCTTTGTCGATGCCCGCCATTTCAATCGCACGGTTTGCGGCGGCAAAGCCCATCGTCGCAACTGTTTCATTTGGCGCTGCAATATGGCGTTCACGGATACCTGTACGAGTGACGATCCACTCATCAGATGTCTCAACCATTTTTTCCAAATCGGCGTTAGTACGCACTTGTTCAGGCAGATAGCTGCCAGTACCAATAATCTTCGTATACATGTACGCTCAGTCACTTTTAGGTTATATACCGCCACGAGCAAATCGCTGATACGTTGGCCACATTCACAAACGCACCGTTATCTGTGTGCTCGTGAGGTTGCGCTTTCGCCACCGTCCAGCAGTTCGAATCCAGCTGGGTATACAGATTCCAGGCGAGCGGCAATTCGCTGAGGAACTTGTCGCTGCACCGCCTGCACTGCCTGTTCAATCGCGACTTCAAATGCTCGCTGATTGGCCGCACCATGACTCTTAATCACCGTGCCGCGCAATCCTAACAGACAGGCGCCATTATACTGGTCGGGGTTGAGGTGACTAAATCGCCTTGTCAGGCTTTTTTGTAACCAACGTTTTAATAACAGCAGCCACCACGACCGTTTTTTGCCCTCACCCTGAGATTTCAGCAGTGAAAGGAACATTCTGACAACACCTTCCATCGTCTTTAATGTGACATTACCTGTAAAGCCGTCACAGACCAACACATCGGTTTTGCCAGTCAGTAACTCATTGGCTTCAAGATAGCCGATATAATTAATGGAAGGGATTGTTTTTAGCACAGCTGAAGCATCTCGAATACTGTCGAGACCTTTCGTTTCTTCTTCGCCGATGTTGAGTAACGCTACGCGAGGATTAGCAATGCCAACAACCTCTTCTGCCAGCACGGAACCCATGACGGCAAATTGCACCAACATCGTGCTATCACAATCTACGTTGGCGCCCAAATCCAGCACCACCGTTTTGCCCTTTTGCTGATGTGGTAAAACCGTCACCAACGCCGGACGCTCAATCCCCTCAAGGGGTTTGAGCAATAACTTCGCAAGTCCCATAAGTGCGCCCGTATTACCGGCGCTGACACAAGCTTGTGCCTGACCTTCTTTCACGAGCTCCAGGGCAACACGCATTGAGCTTCCACGACTGGCGCGAATAGCTTGCGAGGGCCGGGCATCACTGGCAATAACTGACTGAGCAGGGATAATCTGCAGACGCGAACGTTGTTCGAAGTCAGCTTTGGCAAGTAATGGCGTGATTGTATCGGGATCCCCGACTAAAAGAAGTGTGAGTTGCGAATTAGAATTCAGTGCCTGCAATGCTGCAGGCACTGTCACGGTAGGGCCAAAATCTCCCCCCATGACATCTAACGCCAGGGTTAGACGTGTCAAGGTATCGTCGCTGCCCGGTTAGGTGTTTCCCCAGTTACCCGGGGAAAGCCTCACTAAGCTTCATCACGCGTTCACTCTTTGTCTTTCTCACCAGGGGTGGGAAAGCCATTGAGTCATGCGTGATTACTTAGCGATTACCTTACGGCCACGGTAGAAACCGTCGGCAGTGATGTGGTGACGCAGGTGTTGTTCACCAGAAGTTTTGTCTACAGACAGGCTGGTGACTGCGGTCAGAGCGTCATGAGAACGACGCATGCCACGTTTGGAACGGGTTGGTTTATTCTGTTGTACGGCCATGGACCTTACTCCTCAATTACTTACGCTTTAAGCTGGCTAATACGGCAAATGGGTTTGGTTTTTGCGCTTCATCAGGCAATTTGCCAAAGACCATGTCCGCCTCGGACACTTCACAGTGTTCAGAATCATGCACCGGAACTACCGGCAAGGAGAGGATAATCTCATCTTCAACCATTGCAAGCAGATCGATTTCACCGAATTCGTTAACCTCAATCGGCTCATACGCTTCCGGGAGTGCTTCAGCCTGCTCGTCAGAACGGACAGGACTAAAACAATATGTTGTGTGAACATGAAGTGGGAACGGTTTCCCGCAACGCTGACATTCGAGCGTAACCGATACCTTCGCATCACCGGTTATAACGGCGAGACGCTGGTTATCGATAGCGAACGACATGGAGCATTCCACATCACTGTCCACACTGACTACAGAATCGGCGACGCGCTCAACCAGATCAGAAGTATAGATACCTTCATAATCGAGGCGTTTTTGAGCCGTACGAACCGGATCAAGAGTCAGGGGTAATTTTACCTTTTGCATAGGGCGCGCATATTAACTTTGTAACGTCATATAGTCAAAGAAAAAGGCAGCCTGTGGTTGCCTTTTGCCAATAATTCGCACACATTGCGGGTCATCGACTTAAAATCGCTCAAGACAAGCCACTACAGCCAGCTTGTAGGTCGAAGTCCATAGTTTAAAATGGCTCTCATCAATACGCTATATGCGAGGGAAAAAATATGCCTCAACTTATTCTTGCTTCCACCTCTCCCTGGCGTCGCGCTTTACTCGAAAAACTGGCAATTCCGTTCGAATGCGCAGCACCAGAGGTTGATGAAACACCATTACCAGGCGAGGCGCCGCGTCATCTGGTGTTGCGACTGGCGCAGCAAAAAGCACAATCACTCGCCCACCGTTATCCCTCGCATCTGATTATTGGCTCCGATCAAATTTGTGTTCTTGATGGTGAAATAACCGGCAAACCATTAACAGAAGAAAATGCGCGCCAACAGTTACTCAAAGCCCGTGGCAATATTGTGACGTTTTACACCGGACTGGCGCTGTATAATTCTGCAACCGGACATTTACAAACTGAAGTAGAACCTTTTGACGTCCATTTCCGTCATTTAAGCGAGGCGGAAATTGATGATTATCTGCGCAAAGAGCGTCCGCTCCATTGTGCAGGTAGTTTCAAAAGTGAAGGGTTAGGTATTGCACTCTTTGAGCGTCTGGAGGGCCGCGATCCTAACACACTGATTGGCTTGCCGCTGATCGCGTTGTGTCAGATGCTGCGCAGGGAAGACATGAACCCGCTGAACGCCTGATTAAAGAACTCCTGTACAGGCGTAATCAAGTAGGCCTGATAAGCGCAGCGCCATCAGGCGCGACGTAAACGTCTTATCCGGCCTACGGGTTTAACGCGATAAAATCGCAACGCGCATCAGGCTTTGCTGCGTAATACCTCAAGGCAGCGTTTCAGTTGATTATCCATCGGCGCTTCAACACGCATAACCTCACCCGTACCGGGATGAGTAAACTTCAACGCAGCAGCGTGCAGAAACAGACGGTTCAACCCCGTATCCGCCAGTTGCTTATCGAACTCACGGTCGCCATAGCGGTCATCAAAAGCAATCGGATGTCCGGCATATTGCGTATGCACACGAATCTGGTGCGTGCGTCCGGTCACGGGGCTGCAGCGCACAAGCGTGGCAAACGCATAGCGCTCCTCCACTTTAAAACGGGTTTCCGACGGTTTCCCTTCCTGATTTACCCGCACGATACGCTCGCCGCTTTGCAGAATGTTCTTTAACAAAGGTGCCTGCACAGCTTTGACATGCGATTGCCACTGACCCCTTACCAGCGCCAGATAGTCTTTTTGCATCCCTTTTTCACGCAATTGTTCATGCAGTGAACGCAGCGCCGAGCGCTTTTTGGCGACCAGCAACACACCGGAGGTATCACGGTCCAGGCGATGCACCAGTTCAAGGAAACGCGCTTCCGGACGTAAGGCACGTAAACCTTCGATCACACCAAAGCTTAATCCGCTGCCGCCATGGACGGCGGTGCCAGAAGGTTTGTTAAGCACCAAAATATGGTCATCTTCATACAAAATGACATCCGTCAGCGCAGCGACCTTCTGCAAATTCGGAGAAATCGCTTCTTCTTCACGCTCAGCGACACGCACTGGCGGAATACGCACAATATCCCCGTCTTCGAGTTTGTACTCGGGTTTGATGCGTTTTTTATTCACCCGCACTTCGCCTTTACGCAAAATGCGATAAATCATACTTTTCGGCACGCCTTTGAGCTGGGTGCGCAAAAAGTTGTCGATGCGTTGCCCTGCTTCATCGGCAGTAATGGCAACTATTTTTACGGCTGGAGTCTCTGTTTTCATGGGGGCCGATTTTAAATAGCCATCAAGATTCGCGCCACACATTTTTCTATGCTTATATTAACTGCTATACCTGATTACTTAAGTTTGACAGAACCGATTTGGTGGTTATTAAAGCAATCACCAGGCGGAAGTGTAAAAACTGTGAGTAACCGGGTGATAAATGGCAAAAGTCATCTTGCTATAACAAGGTTAGCAGTGGAATAATGAGCTTGTTTCCGTGTTGAATCTTGTTAAAACAAGAACTTTTCCGGAATGACCCAATTTTGCCCGACCGATCATCAACGCAGCAATGGCGTAAGACGTATTGATCTTTCAGGCAGTTAGCGGGCTGCGGGTTGCAGTCCTTACCGGTAAGTGCTCTATGGATTTCGCGTTGTAGGAAGGCGGCAAGTCTGGGAACCCCCAGAAGCTTACTCCTGTAAGTGTCTGGGGTGAGAAGATGAAGCCAACGCACCAACAGCGTGAAAGACGACAAGCACAATGGAAGCTTCTCTGGAGAGTAATACCCAGACTGTTCCCCTGATAATTGCGCTGTGTTTCCGTATGAAATACAGGCAACCGACACTCTGCGCCTCTTTGAGCTGACGATAACCGTGAGGTTGGCGACGCGAATAGACACGAGGCCATCGGTTCACACCCGGAAAGGCATTTCTCTGCCCGCAGCTTAGTCGTCAATGTAAGAATAATGAGTAAGTTACGATGAAAAGAATGTTAATTAACGCAACTCAGCAGGAAGAGTTGCGTGTCGCCCTTGTAGATGGGCAGCGTCTGTACGATCTGGATATCGAAAGTCCTGGACACGAGCAGAAAAAAGCCAACATCTATAAAGGTAAAATTACCCGTATTGAACCGAGTCTGGAAGCTGCTTTTGTTGATTACGGCGCTGAACGTCACGGTTTCCTCCCGTTAAAAGAAATTGCCCGCGAATATTTTCCTGCAAACTACAGTTCCCATGGCCGCCCCAACATTAAAGATGTGTTGCGTGAAGGTCAGGAAGTTATCGTTCAGATAGATAAAGAAGAGCGCGGAAATAAAGGCGCAGCACTGACAACCTTTATCAGTCTGGCAGGCAGCTATCTGGTTTTGATGCCAAACAACCCGCGTGCGGGCGGTATCTCTCGTCGCATTGAAGGCGATGACCGTACCGAGTTAAAAGAAGCGCTGGCAAGCCTCGAACTGCCTGATGGCATGGGGCTTATCGTACGTACCGCGGGTGTCGGTAAATCGGCCGAAGCACTGCAGTGGAACCTGAGCTTCCGTCTGAAACACTGGGAAGCCATTCAAAAAGCGGCTGAAAGCCGTCCTGCCCCGTTCCTGATCCACCAGGAAAGCAACGTTATCGTGCGTGCCTTCCGCGACTATCTGCGCCAGGACATCGGCGAAATCCTCATCGACAACCCAAAAGTCATGGAGATGGCGCGTCAGCACATCGCTGCGCTGGGTCGTCCGGATTTCAGCAGCAAAATCAAACTGTACACCGGTGAAATCCCGCTGTTCAGCCACTACCAGATTGAATCCCAGATTGAATCCGCCTTCCAACGTGAAGTGCGTCTGCCTTCCGGCGGCTCAATCGTTATCGACAGCACTGAAGCGCTGACTGCTATCGATATCAACTCCGCTCGCGCAACCCGCGGCGGCGATATTGAAGAAACGGCGTTTAACACTAACCTTGAAGCTGCTGATGAAATTGCGCGTCAGTTGCGTCTGCGTGACCTTGGTGGCCTGATCGTCATCGATTTTATCGATATGACCCCGGTTCGCCACCAGCGTGCGGTAGAAAACCGTCTGCGTGAAGCGGTTCGCCAGGACAGAGCGCGTATTCAGATCAGCCATATTTCTCGCTTCGGTCTGCTGGAAATGTCCCGCCAGCGTCTGAGCCCGTCGCTGGGTGAATCCAGTCACCACGTCTGCCCGCGTTGCTCCGGCACCGGTACCGTACGTGATAACGAATCACTGTCGCTGTCTATTCTGCGTCTGATCGAAGAAGAGGCGCTGAAAGAAAATACGCAGGAAGTTCACGCTATTGTTCCTGTGCCGATCGCATCCTACCTGCTTAACGAAAAACGTACCGCGGTCAATGCCATCGAGACGCGTCAGAACGGCGTGCGCTGTGTGATCGTGCCAAACGATCAGATGGAAACCCCGCACTACTCCGTGCTGCGTGTACGCAAAGGGGAAGAAACGCCTACCCTGAGCTACCTGCTGCCGAAACTGCACGAAGAAGCGATGGCGTTGCCGACGGAAGAAGAATACGTTGAGCGTAAGCAACCTGAACAACCGGCACTCGCCACTTTCGCGATGCCTGATGTTCCGCCTGCCCCTGCACTGCAGGAGCCAGCCGTGAAAGCTGCCGCGCCTAAAGCTGCTGCCGCGACCGCACCTGTCGCTACGCAGCCGGGTTTGATTAGCCGTTTCTTCGGCGCGCTGAAGTCCATCTTTGGTAGCAATGAAGAAGTGAAACCGGTTGAACAACCGGCACCGAAAGCTGAAGAGAAAACGGAACGCCAGCAGGATCGTCGCAAACCGCGTCAGAACAATCGTCGTGACCGTAACGAGCGTCGTGATAATCGTGACAACCGTGGTGACCGTGACAACCGTAATGAGCGTTCAGAAAACGGCGAAAACCGCGATGAAAATCGTCGTAATCGTCGTCAGGCGCAGCAGCAGACTGCTGAAACTCGTGATAACCGCCAGCAAACTACTGACGTTGCAGACAAAGCGAAATCTGGCGATGAGCAGCAGGCTCCGCGTCGCGAACGCAACCGCCGTCGTAACGATGACAAGCGTCAGGCTCAGCAGGAAGTTAAAGAGCTGAACCAGGCTGAACAACCTGTGCAGGATGCCGAGCAGGAAGAACGCGTGCGTCAGCCGCAGACTCGTCGTAAACAGCGTCAGTTGAATCAGAAAGTTCGATTCACTGACAGCGCGCCGGTTGACGCCGAAGTGGCGACCGCAGCCATTGTTGCTGAAACCGCCGTTGCTCAATCTGTTGAACAGTCCGCCCCGGCTCAACGTACCGAACTGGCTAAAGTCGATTTACCCGCAGTCGTTGCATCAGAGCAAGAAGACAACAACGAAGCACGTGATAATAACGGTATGCCTCGTCGCTCACGTCGTTCTCCTCGCCATCTGCGCGTAAGCGGGCAGCGTCGTCGTCGCTATCGTGACGAACGCTATCCGGTTCAGTCGCCGATGCCGTTAACGGTTGCCTGTGCTTCTCCGGAATTAGCGTCCGGCAAAGTCTGGATTAGCTACCCTGTTGCCCGTACTCAGGACATGCAGGTTGAAGAACAGCGCGAACAGAAACTGGAGCTGGAACAAAACGCATCTGTGGCAGTAGAGCCTCAAGCCGCTGCAGCTGTCGTTGAGCACATTGTGGATGTCCCTGCACAGGCAGACGTCGCGCAATCCGATGTTAGCGTAGCGGAAACGCAGTCCGTCGTTGTTGAAACCACGCATCCGGAAGTTATTGCTACTCCGGTCGAGCAGCAACCGCAAATTATCGCTGAGTCTGACGCACCGGTTGCCGAAGAGATCGCTGCGAAAGCCGAACCTGTGGCTGAAGTTGTGGCTTCACCGGTTATCGAAGAACCTGCGGATGTCGTTGTCTCCCAGCCTGAAGCGGTTGAAGAGATTGTCGAGGTTGTGGAAACAGCGCCTGTTGTTGAAGAAGTCGCAGCGTCGCAAGAAGTTGTTGCAGCACCTGTCGTCGAAACTGCAGTCGTTAAGTCTGACGCTGTCGCAACCCGTGTTGACGCAGAACATCTTCACAGCCATGCGACCGCACCGATGACCCGCGCTCCGGCTCCGGAATATGTGCCTGAAGCGCCGCGTCATAGCGAGTGGCAGCGCCCGGCATTCGCCTTTGAAGGCAAAGGTGCTGCAGGCGGACACAGTGCCAGCCATCAGGCAACCGCGCCAGCAACGCGACCGCAGTCTGTTGAGTAAGTCCTAAGCAATGAAAAAGCCGACCTCAGGGTCGGCTTTTTTTATACGTCGTGAACGCCCCTCATCCCTGCTACCTGTGGCATAACATCTTTCATCAACGCCAGAAATTTGCGTAAGCGGGTTGGATAATAACGAGCCCAGGGATAAACCAAATGCACGGGCAATGACGACGCATGCCAGTCAGGTAATAGCGTAATCAATCTTCCGCTGGCGATATCGTCTTCAACCATCCAGCTTGAGACAAGCGTAACCCCCAGCCCCGCAAGTGCAGCATTTCTGGCGACATAAATACTGTCGGTACTTAATCTGGGAGAAATATTTAACGTGATAGCTTCGTTACGCCGGTGGTGAAGTAACGACACGCTGTGCTGATAAAATGTATTTACCGCGATCCAGGGCAGCGCCGATAGCTGTTCAGGGTGAGTCAAAATCCCAAATTGCGCGAGAAGCTCAGGGCTTGCCACCATACTTCGCGGGACTTCAGCCAGTAAAACCGAGACCGTAGCAGGATCAACCTCAGCCCCAACCCGGATAGCGCAGTCGATATTGTCGCTGAGAAAATCAACGGTCTTATCATTCAGCATCCACTCAACAGATAACTGTGGATAGCGGGAAAGGAACTGCAGAAGCGGCTCAAGGAGTTGTTGTTGGCCGAACGCATGTGGCGCCCGAACCCGCAACGTCCCCACCGGTTCATCCTCCGTGATGTTCAGTCCGTCCTCCAGCGCCAGCCAGGCATCAATAATGTGTTTGGCATGCTGATACCCTCGCTCACCATCATCAGTCAGCTTCATTGCATGGGTGGTACGCATAATCAGCTTAACGCCCAACAGCGTCTCAAGGGATTGTAACCGCCGACTGACGGTTGCCTGGGTGGTGCCCATTTGCTTGGCCGCCGCTGAAAGCGAACCGGCCTCGACGATGCGCACAAACGTGCGCATCAATTCCACCCTATCTATACGTTCAGTTTTTATCATTTAGTCGTTATTCATACGTGTAACGTATAACTGTTTTACCACTGCGCTCGCTACCGTGCTACCGGTTGAAGGATAAAAATAGCCACACATCCCGTGATTGAGGAATCATTTGTGAACACACACACCGCACTTTCCCGTTGGGTTATTTTTGTTCTGGCACTGGGCGCTGGGTTCAGCGTTGCCGCAATCTATTATGCCCAGCCTCTTTTACCTTTAATGGGTCAGGACCTGGCCTTAAGCGTCACCGGCATGGGGCTGGTGCCAACGCTCACCCAGGCAGGATACGCGCTGGGCATTTTGTTTTTGTTGCCGCTGGGCGACCGTTATGACCGCCGGACATTAATCCTGCTAAAAAGCGTCTCTCTTGCCGCGCTGCTGTTGGCCTGCAGCTTTACCGGTCAGTTGCATTCGCTACTGCTGGTTAGCTTACTGATGGGGATGGCAGCGACCATGGCTCAGGATATCGTGCCGGCCGCAGCCATCCTTGCGCCTGAGGGCAAGCAGGGAAAAACAGTAGGTACCGTCATGACCGGTCTTCTGCTGGGGATCCTACTCTCGCGGACCATCAGCGGGATGGTAGGTGAAGCCTATGGCTGGCGGGAAATGTATCAACTTGCCGCCGTCAGTATTGCCGTGATTGCCGTACTGATGTGGAAAATGCTGCCCCGCTTTACGGTCCATTCCACGCTGAGTTATCCGGCATTAATGTTCTCCATGGCGCAACTGTGGCAGCGTTATCCTGCACTGCGCAGGGCGGCGTTGGCTCAGGGCTTCCTGTCCATTGCCTTTAGCGCCTTCTGGTCAACACTGGCGGTTATGCTCTCTGAGCATTACCACATGGGCAGTGCGATGGCGGGAGCATTTGGTATTGCAGGGGCAGCCGGGGCGCTGGCAGCCCCTATGGCAGGTCATCTGGCAGATAAAGTAGGTGCCGGACGGGTAACACAGTTGGGGGCGCTGTTAGTCACGCTTTCATTTGCCCTGATGTTCTTGCTTCCGGCCCTGCCAGTACAGGGGCAGTGGCTGCTGATTGCCCTGTCAGCGATAGGCTTTGATCTCGGACTGCAATCCAGCCTGGTCGCCCACCAGAACCTGGTTTATAGCCTGGAGCCTCAGGCAAGAGGTCGTCTGAATGCGTTGCTATTTACCATGGTGTTTATCGGCATGGCGCTGGGTTCTGTACTCGGAAGTCAGGCCTATGCGCTGGCAAACTGGGAAGGCGTGGTGACACTGGCCACTTTCAGCGGCGTTGTTGCGCTGGTAATTAGACTGACCGGTAAATTGCCTGTTAGCCAGACAACTGCAGCCTAAAAAAATGCCCGCTCCGGGGTGTATGTGGAGCGGGCAGACAAACATATCCAGTTTCATGATATGTTTCAAAAAGGATCGTTACCGGTTGAGCTGGAACAGTGACATTCCCTGCATATCGGTAAACGTTTTATACGATGCCTGTAGCGCAGCCTGCTGCATAACATACGAAGAAATCGCCGCATTCCAGTCAACATCAACCAGATTGCTCATCTGCTGCGTTTGACCCAACGCGCGATCGGCCCCCAGCGAGTCCAGAGCGCTAAGTTCACTGAGTTGCGTACCGAGTTCAGCACGAACAGACAGCACGTTATTCAGTGAGTTCTTCAGACCACGGTTGGATTTATCGATGGCTGCTTTGGCTGCATCTCTTGCCGCATCATCGCTTTCAATCGGCGTATTCAGGGCCGCAATAGCGGAATCCAGCATGGCGAATAAGTTCGTTTCTGACTTGCTTCCATCTGGCTCCGGAACCGCGTTGCTGGTCACCGAGTCAAAAATCTTATCCCCGGTATGACCAATCACCATTGACCGAGCGGCATCGACCTGTTGGGTAATATTTTGCGTTCCACCACTATAGGCACCATCAGTCTGGGCAAATGGTGGGGCTTCCGTTTTGTAGCCGCCAAAGATATAACGACCATTACCGTCGGTACTGTTCGCCAGATTCATTAACTGATCGCGGATCCCTTGCAAATCAGTTGCCAACGATGCCCGGTTATCATCACTCAATGTCCCATTGCCAGCATTGACAATTTTTTCCTGTGCCGCGGTAATAGCGGTCGTCGCCCGGCTTAACACGTTCTCTTCCAGTGACACTTTTTGCGTCGCGAAAGTACGCGCCAGCGTATATTGGCTGTTCTGTGCCTGAGCCTGTGAAAGCACCACGGCCTGTGATGCGGCAATCGGATCGTCAGACGGGTTGTTCACGCGTTTCCCCGTTGACATCTGCTCGCCAAATTTCAACCATTCAGCCTGAGAGTTGGTGATGCCGCGCATATTCTGCTGGTACATCATCTGAGTACTGATACGCATTGAGTTCCTCTCCCTTAGCGAATATTCAGCAGTGCATCAAAGAGCGAATTCGCCGTTTGCAGTACCTGAGCGTTGGCCAGGTAATACTGCTGATAACGCTGCAAATTCCCGTACTCTTCGTCGAGGTTAACCCCGGAAATAGACTGTTGCTGATTTGAAAGCTGCGTGACCACGTTGTTTTGCGTGGTGCTGCTGGTTTTTAAGGTCGCCGTTTTGTTCCCGACATCGCTCACCAGCGTAGCGTAAGCATCGTTAAAGGTTTTATTCCCGATGGTTGCCTTGGTTTGCAGATCCAGCAGTTTCTGGCCGTTACGGTTATCGCTTTTACCTTTATCAACATTGGGATCAGTGTCATTTTTGGACACTTCAGCCATGGCGATTTTCGACTCATCGGTCACCGCCACTTTCATATTAATAATGGCGTCACCCACGGGTTTCACCGTAAAGCTGTCATTTGCCAGCGCACCATTTTTGACGGTGATTTCCAGCCCATCAAAGGACATTTTTCCGCCAGTAACCGTCGGCTTAAAGCTGGTATTGTCAGCCAGACGGGTTACCTGCCAGTCAGTACCATCAAACGTAATTTTATAGTCGGTTGCCTGCACCGACGAGCTATCCGTCATTTTAACATCAAGCGCACCGGTCCCTTTATTCTTCGTATTGCTAAGGACTGCCGGGCCACCAATATCGAAAAAGTTTTTGCCCGGGTCGCCGTTGGCATCAAAACCTTCTTTGTGCTGCGTGTTAAACGCATCAGCAAAGGCGAGGGCCAACTGACCAAGGGTATTACGCGTCTGGTCGAGTTCCTGCGAACGGAACGTCAACAGCCCGCCCAGCGAACCGGTCGTGATCAGTTTTTCCGGGATGGCAACTTCTCCGGCCACGCCGTCAACATAAGCGACGGTCGTGCGAGAGGGATCATCGCTGGAAGGTACAGCAGCCAGTTGGCGAGCATTGCTGCCTTGCACCAGCGAATAGCCATTCGCCATGGTCACGTTGTAGGTGCCGCCGTCCTGAATGCTGACTTCCACACCGACAATCTTGTTCAGATCACTCACCAGTTGATCGCGCTGATCGAGCAGATCGTTAGGTGATGCACCCGCACCAACGCCGGTCAAACGGGAGATTTGGTCGTTAAGGCTGGCAATTTGCTTCGAATAGTTGTTGATTTGATCGACGCTGGCCTTAATCGCAATATTGACTTGCTTATCCTGATCGCGCAGATATTGGTCCGTCGTTCTGAACTGATTGACTAAGCCATCAGCTTTACCGATAAGTGCCTGACGCGCCGCCGGATCTTCTGCGTTACTCACCAACGTCTGTAGGCTGGTAAAAAAGCCCTGCATCGACGTTGAGATCGAACTGGTTTTGCTGGCGAGCAGGTTGTCGATTTTTGACATTTGCTCGTAACGTGTCGTCAGACCGCTGCTCTGGTTCTGCGCCGCACGTAACTGATTAGTGATAAATGAGTCATACTCACGCTGTACGCCAGAAACATAGACACCATTGCCGACCCAGCCCCCCGCACCCAGCGTGCTGTTCGCTTGCGCCATAATTGTCGTTTGTCGGGTATAGCCGGCAACGTTATAGCTGGAGATGTTATTACTGGCAGTGTTCAACGCGGCCTGCGCTGCGCTGAGTCCACTCATCGCGTTATTAATCAAGCTGGACATGGAGGTTCCTTGTAATCCTTCAATACTCGGTATTATCGGCAGCAGGTCAGCAGACTTGAGCTATTTAAAAGAGATTATCGAGATTCGTGCTGTAGGTTTTACTCACCTTTTCGCTCATCGATTTTAGCTGCTGGATCATGCTGGTTAATTTGCGCGCATAGTTAGGGTCAGTGGCGTAACCCGCATTCTGCAATGCCTGGGCACCCTGCTCTGCGGTCGCGGCACCGGTCACCGCTGCGTAACGTGGATTGCGGGATATCAGACCGACATAATCCGACAGTGCTTCAAGATAGGAGCTATAAACACGGAATTTCGCTTTCACTTTTTTCGCCTCACCGTTTTCGTATTCGGTGGTGGTGATTTCAGTGGTCGGCCCTTTCCAGCTTCCCGAGGCTTTCACACCAAAAATGTTAAAACTCGGCTCGCCGTTCTCCCGTCGAATTTGTCGTTGCCCCCACCCGGACTCCAGCGCCGCCTGCGCCAGAATCAGATGATGAGGAACCCCACTCTGCTGACTGGCCAGTTTTGCCGGCAGAGAAAGTTGAGCCAGAAAGTCTTTACTGTCACCCGACAGCGGCTCATCATTGCTTTCCGTCGCCCGGGGAATGGCTTTACGCACCAGTTGCGTCAGCGCCTGATTTTGATAGCTGGTCACCGTTTCCAGCGAGAACTTCATCGGCACCTGCGGCGCATCATCCGCAGGTTGCGCCTGCCCTTCGGTCATCTGCTTGACCATCATTTCAGCCAGCCCCAGACCTTTTCCTGCCGTCATCTGCTGGGCGATCTGTTGGTCATACATGCTGGTGTATAAACGCGTGGAGTCGCTGCTAAACACACCGTCTTTTGGCAACGCCTCGCGCATACTTTTCAGCATCATCTGCACGAACATCCCTTCAACCTGGCGGGCGACCGGGCGGATATTTGCCGCCGGGTCCTGACCCGCTTTCGCTTTCAGTTCGTTCAGTGATTGTGCATCCCAGGCGGCGCTGGTCAGCAGTTTGCTATCACCAATCATCAGATGATTTCCAGTTTGGCGCGCAGACAACCCGCACTTTGCATGGATTGCAGGATAGACATCAGGTCCATCGGTGTTGCTCCCAGCGCATTCAATGCACGTACGACGTTGTTCAGGTTGGCGCTGGAACGAACGCTCTGCAACGAACCACCGCTCTGGCGCAGATCGATCTGCGTTTGTGGCGTCACCACGGTTTGTCCACCACCAAACGGTGTATCCGGTTGGCTGACATTCGCCTGGCGGTTAACCGTAATCGACAGATTGCCTTGTGCAACAGCGCAACTATCCAGCGTCACCTCGCGGTTCATGACCACCGATCCCGTACGGGAGTTAATAATCACCTTCGCGTCCTGCGGCGTGACGTTCACTTCCATATTCTGGATATCCGCGAGGAAACGTACCTGCGAGCTATTGCCATTCGGGACGCGTACCTGGATCGTGCGTGCATCCAGCGCTGTTGCGCTGCCAAAGCCGCGCGAGCGGTTAATGGTGTCGGTAATTTGCTGCGCCATGGTGAAATCTTCATTATTCAGCTGCAAATTAATGGTGTTACCGCCGCCGAACTGGCTGGGTAATTCGCGTTCGATGGTCGCGCCGTTGGTAATACGTCCGCCATTGAGCTGGTTCACCTGCACGCTGCTACCACCCGCTGCGGCGCCTGCACCACCGACCAGAATATTCCCCTGCGCCAACGCATACACCTGGCTATCGACCCCTTTCAGCGGCGTCATCAGCAGCGTTCCGCCGCGCAGGCTTTTGGCGTTACCCATTGAAGAGACCACTACGTCAATGGTTTGCCCCTGACGACCAAAGGCCGGGAACTGCGCGGTGACCATTACCGCTGCCACGTTTTTCAGCTGCATATTGGTGCCGGTAGGCACGGTGATCCCCAACTGCGACAGCATGTTATTCAGCGTTTGTGTCGTAAACGGTGTCTGGGTGGTCTGGTCACCCGTACCGTCCAGCCCGACCACCAGCCCGTAGCCTATCAGCGAGTTTTCCCGCACGCCCTGCACGCTGGTCAGATCACGAATGCGATCGGCATGCGCAAAGGTGGTAGCCAGTACCAGTACCATTCCAACAAGAGTTTTAAACACTGGATACCTCGCTTACATCGGCGATAAATTAAGGAAGAAACGCTGCAACCAGCCCATATTCTGCGCTTCATTGATATAGCCGTTACCGACATATTCAATACGCGCATCCGCAACCTGCGTTGACGGTACAGAGTTGCTGCCGCTAATGGTGCGCGGGTTAACAACCCCAGAGAAGCGAATGAATTCAGTGCCCTGGTTAATGGCGATCTGTTTTTCACCCACGACATGTAAATTGCCATTCACCAGTACCTGGTCAACCGTCACAGTCAACGTACCACTGAAGGTGTTCCTGGCGTTCGCGCCGCCTTTGCCGTTAAACGAGTTGCCGCCAGAAGCCTCTACGTCGGCACGCTCATTGCCAAATAATCCCTGCAGGTAACGCGGTACCGTGTCAAACCCAAAGTTAGTTTTGCCATCACGACTGGCATTCGCCGAGGAGCTTTTGCTCGCACTGACGTTTTCCTGCAATACGATAGTCAACGTATCGCCAATATTGCGCGGACGGCGGTCTTCAAATAACGGCTGGTAGCCATAATTAATCGGCTGCGCAGACTGAAATATTGATCCATTCGCCACCGGCGTCGGGCCTGGAACTGGCTGGGCAGTCGTCGCGCCCTGCACGAGCGGAGTGGCCGGGATCCAGGCGCATCCTGTCAGTGAAACCACCAGCAGGGCCAAAATCGGGTATGGGTGAAGCGCGTATTTTCGCATTGCCTTCATCTTCAAAATCAGTGCGCCGGTGAGGCTTTCACCCCACCGGACGTCACTTTAGAGTTGCGTCAGTTTCTGCAGCATCTGATCGGTGGTCGATACCGCTTTACTGTTGATTTCATAAGCACGTTGAACCTGGATCATGTTGACCAGTTCTTCCGCCACGTTGACGTTAGAGGTTTCCACATAACCCTGGTACAACAGGCCCGCACCGTTCAGCCCCGGCGTGCTTTCGTTCGGTGCGCCGGACGATTGCGTTTCGGTGTACAGATTCTCACCAATACTTTCCAGACCGGTATCGTTCATGAAGGTCGTCAGGTTGAGCTGTCCCACCTGAACAGGCGCAGCCTGGCCCTGCTGAGTCACACTGACAATACCGTCGCGTCCAATCGTGATGCTCAGCGAGTTAGCCGGAATAGTGATTGCAGGCTGCACCTGAAACCCCCCCGCCGTTACCAACTGACCGTTCTGATCCACCTGGAAAGAGCCATCACGGGTATAAGCTGACGTGCCATCTGGTAGCATGACCTGGAAAAACCCCTGGCCTTTAATCGCCACATCTTTACTGTTGTTGGTCTGCGACAGGTTGCCCTGACTGTGTAAACGTTCGGTCGCAACCGGACGCACACCGGTACCAATCTGCAAACCAGACGGCAGCGTTGTCTGTTCAGAAGACTGAGCGCCAGGCTGGCGAATCGTCTGGTACAGCAGATCTTCAAACACCGCACGCTGGCGTTTAAAACCATTAGTACTGACGTTTGCCAGGTTGTTGGCAATCACATCCATGTTGGTTTGCTGCGCGTCCAGGCCGGTTTTGGCGATCCATAATGAATTGATCATAAAATGTCCTGTATTAACTCATCGACAGCAGTTGGTTGGCACGGCCTGCGTTATCATCCACGCTACTGATAATCTTCATCTGCATTTCGAAGCGGCGAGCGCTGGCGATCATATCGCTCATCGCGGCAACCGGTTTGACGTTACTGCCTTCCAGTACGCCCGACATCACGCGGATGCTGGGGTCGGCTTGCAGTGTCGGTCCCCGGGTAGCCTGCGCTGCCGCACTCAGACGGAACATACCGTCATCACCACGTTGCACTTCACTTCCCGTCGCTTTAACCAGCTTCAGACGTCCTACTGGCGCCACCGTATTCGCAGGATCGCCGGGGTTGAGCGCCGAAATCGTTCCGTCAGCGGCGATAGTCACTTCCGACCCTTCCGGTACCGCTATAGGCCCAGCTTCGCCGATCACCGGATGTCCCTGAATGGTCAGTTCACCGGTTGGACTCACCTGAATTGCGCCATTGCGGGTGTATCCTTCGCTACCATCGGCGGTCTGCACAGCCAACCAGCCATCCTGCTGCAAAGCCACATCCAGCGGACGGGAGGTATAATCCATCTGGCCTGGCGTCATATCGGCCCCAGGCGTTGAGGCGACCACCAGCGTACGCGTTGGCAGCGAAAGCCCTTCTACGGGAACCGCACGCAGCGCGTTGAGCTGAGCACGAAAACCCGGTGTGGAGGCATTTGCCAGGTTGCTGGCCGTCACCGCCTGTTGATTCAGCGTCTGACTGGCCGCGCCCATGGCGGTATATATTGCGTGATCCATTAAGCCATCCCGTCAGGCGCTTAGCGCAGGTTGACCAGCGTGTTAAGGATCTGATCCTGGGTTTTGATGGTCTGCGCATTCGACTGATAGTTACGCTGAGCGACGATCATATTCACCAGTTCTTTACTCAAATCCACGTTAGAAGCTTCCAACGCACCGTTGGTCAGCTTGCCGAAGTTACCCGTACCCGCGGTACCCAGCAGCGCCACACCGGAAGCCTGAGTTGCTGCCCAGACGTTATCGCCCTGAGACGCCAGACCTTCGTTGTTGGCAAAGTTTGCCAGCACGATCTGTCCCAGAACCTGTTTCTGTTCGTTGGAGTAGTTACCGACTACGGTACCGTCATTGTTAATCTGGTAGCTCACCAGATCGCCCGGTTTGTAGCCGTCCTGGTTAGTGGCCACAATGTTGTTTGCACCGGTGTTCTGCTGCATGGAGTTCTGGAAACTCATTGCGAAGGTGACGGCCGGTGCGCCATTGAGCGCAGCTGTGGTGATATTGAATGTACCGCCGCCGATTAGCGCCCCATTGGTATCAAATTCCAGCGTGGACGTCGGTGCGGTTGGTACAGCAGCCTTAGGATCGCTGCTATCAATGGTATAGACAGCCCATTTGTTATCAGGCTGTTTTACAAAATAGGCGTTAACTTCGTGGGCATTGCCCAGGCTGTCATAAACGGTGACAGGGCCTTTTTTGTTATAGCTGTCAGCATCTTTCGGATCGAACTTTGTCGTTGTCGGGATTTTATCCGACGAGTTCAGGTTGATCTGCATTGAGGCCTTGCTGGTTGCCTGTGCCGCCATCAATGTATTGGGGATCGTGATCGGCCCCGGGTTCGCACCCTGCTGAACTGTCGGCGGCGTACCGGTCGCCGGATAGCCCGTCAGTTTCAGTCCCTGCATGTTAACGATATTACGGTTTTCATCGAGCTTGAACTGACCGTTACGGCTGAAGAAAACAGAACCATTGCTGTCAACCATACGGAAAAAACCGTTCTGGCTGATAGCCACATCCAGCCCACGTCCAGTGTTGGTGGTGGTACCATCGGTAAAGTCCTGGGTAATACCCGCAACTTTAACGCCCAAACCCACTTTAGAACCGGCGAACATATCGGCAAAGGATGCCGTACCGGATTTAAAACCGTAAGTGGCGGAGTTGGCGATGTTGTTACCAATGACATCGAGGTTGGTCGCTGCAGCGTTCAGACCGCTGACCGCTTGTGAAAAGGCCATGACTTACTCCTGATAAGTGTGAAGGCTTAAATTATCTGCCGTACTTCGTCGAGGGTGGTGGTTCCATAGGTGCCCAGGTCCAGCGTATTACCGCCGTTACTGCGGATAACACCCTGCACCAGCGCAAACTGTAGAGGCTGCGCCACAAGTTGCGTTCCGGCGTTGCTGGCCGCAATCGAAACGTTATACGAACCGCTCGGCGCATCCGTGCCGTCCGTCATGGTGCCATCCCAGGTAAAGGTGTGAACGCCCGCTTTCAACCCGCCAATATCAATGGTGCGTACCACCTTGCCGTCTTTATCGGTAATGGTTGCGGTAACCTTATCTGCCGGTTGCTGCAGCTCAACGCCAAACGGCGTCGTGGTCGTCGTTGCCCCTTCTTCTGCACCTTTACCGGTCAGAATGGTGGTCCCTGGGATCATGACGCCATGACCAATCAGCGTACTGGCCTGTAACGACTGGCTGCTATCAATCTGTCCGGAGATCGATCCCAGTGTGGTATTCAATTTTTCAATGCCGCTTACGGTACTAATTTGCGCTAACTGGGTAGTCAACTCATTGTTTTGCAGCGGGTTGGTCGGGTCCTGGTTTTTTAACTGCGCGACCAGAAGCGTCAGAAAGCTGCTTTGCAGATCAGCCGCGTTGCTCCCTGTCAGCGAACTTTTGCCAGTGGCAGCATTAACACCCGACGTACTCGGGTCATTCATTTTTACAGCAACGGACATGTGCGCCTCCTTTACTGGCCCAGCGTCAGCGTTTTAAGCATCAAGCTTTTTACGGTATTGAGCACTTCAACGTTTGCCTGATAGCTGCGTGAAGCAGACATGGTGTTAACCATCTCGCCGACCACGTCGACATTCGGCATTTTTACGTAGCCATTCGCATCCGCCAGCGGATTGCCCGGCTCATAAACCAGCTTGTCCGGCGCCTGACTTTCAATGACGTCAGCGACTTTTACGCCACCGGTTGCTGCGCCTGGCGCTGCATCGACCTGAAAAACAACCTGTTTTGCGCGATACGGCTGACCATCAGGTCCGGTCACGCTATCGGCGTTCGCCATGTTGCTGGCAGCCACGTTCAGACGCTGAGACTGAGCCGTCAGCGCAGAACCTGCGATATCAAAAATATTGAGCAACGCCACGGGTTAGTTCCCTCCTTGCAGCACGTTCATCATGCCCTTGATTTGCCCACCTAACGCGGTAAGCCCCATCTGGTACTTCAGGCTGTTATCCGCAAACTGCGTACGCTCCCGGTCCATATCCACCGTGTTGCCATCCAGAGACGGCTGGTCAGGAATGCGATAGAGCAACTCCGTAGATGGCGCCGAGACAGTCTGGGCAGGAATGTGTTGTGCAGAGGTCAGCGTCAACGAAACACCGCCGGTTTCTTCCCGCCCGCGCACCATGACTTTTTTTAATTCACTGGCGAAATCCAGGTCGCGCGCCTGATACCCCGGCGTGTCGGCATTGGCAATGTTGGCCGCTAATATTTCCTGGCGTTGGGCGCGCAAATTCAGCGCTTCCTGTTGAAAACGTAAGGCGGCGTCGAGCTTATCGAGCATATCTCCTCCGCAAATGACAAAATTCAGCCGACAGCTTAAATCCCATCACGCGCGCGTTATCGCCGGAATAAACGCAAAATGCGTCGCTATTTGTTGCGTTGATGACTGCGTCACACAGGTAGAATCCTGCCACTACCTGAAAAAGCGCGAGGTTTTGATGCAAACGTTTAAACGTGGAATAGTTGTGGCAGCACTGCTGTTCAGCCCTATGACGCTGGCACAAGACCTGAATTCGCAGTTAACCGCGTGGTTTTCCCAGCGCCTGGCCGGGTTTAGCGATGAGGTGGTCGTCACTGTCCGTACGCCGCCAAACTTGCAGCCCAGCTGTGACCAGCCTGCGCTGAGCGTGTCCGGCAGTGCGAAACTGTGGGGTAACGTGAACGTACTGGCCCGCTGCGCCAATGAAAAACGCTATCTGCAGGTCACTGTGCAAGCCACCGGCAACTATGTTGTCGCAGCAGCCCCTGTTGCCCGAGGAAGCGCCCTGAACGCGGCCAGCGTAACGCTAAAACGAGGTCGTCTGGATCAACTGCCGCCTCGCGCCGTACTGGACATTAATCAGGTTCAGGATGCCGTGAGCCTGCGCGACCTGGTTCCGGGTCAGCCAATCCAGCTCACAATGTTGCGCCAGGCATGGCGGATAAAAGCGGGTCAACGCGTGATGGTTATCGCCAACGGAGACGGCTTTCGGGTCAATGCCGAAGGTAAAGCGCTCAACAATGCAGCCGTCGCGCAAAACGCACGAGTGCGGATGATTTCGGGTCAGGTGGTGAGTGGAATCGTCGATTCTGATGGGAATATTCTTATTAACCTATAATAGGTTAAAGATTTTTTAGCGAGTGCCGATAGATAATCAACCAATGATTAAAGCGGGTCGCTATAGCGTAACCCCTCGATGAGGATAGAAAAAATGAGTATTGATCGTACCTCACCATTGAAGCCAGTAAGCACTGTCCAGCCACGCGAAACCAGCGACTCGCCGGTACAAAAAGCGCGGAAGGAAAAAACAGCGACGACAAACAGCACCAGCGTAATGCTGAGTGACGCTCAGGCCAAACTGATGCAGCCCGGCACCAATGACATCAACATGGAACGTGTCGAAGCGCTGAAAACCGCGATCCGTAACGGCGAGCTGAAAATGGATACCGGAAAAATTGCCGACTCGCTGATCCGCGAGGCACAGAGCTACCTACAGAGTAAATAAAGTATGACTCGTTTGTCAGAAATACTTGATCAGATGACGACCGTCCTCAATGACCTGAAAACGGTGATGGATGCTGAGCAGCATCAGCTTTCTGCAGGGCAGATCAACGGTAGCCAGCTACAGCGAATTACAGAAGAAAAAA
>NZ_RPOI01000039.1 GCF_003818115.1 Citrobacter youngae
ATTTATGTTACAACGGACAGAATGATGGACTTCCTGTTAGGGCTACGCCACAGAAAGCAAAAAACCCCGCCGGAGCGGGATTCTATAAAGAGTGAAGCTGACCGATAAGCCGCGTTCTTTTGAGCATAGCGTCGTGGACAGTCATTCATCTATTCTGTCTCACAAAGCAAAAACCCCGCCGGAGCGGGATTCTATAAAGAGTGAAGCTATCCGATAAGCCACGTTCTTTTGAGCATAGCGTCGTGGACAGTCATTCATCTATTCTGTCTCACAAAGCAAAAACCCCGCCGGAGCGGGGTTCTATAAAGAGTGAAGCTGACCGATAAGCCGGGTTCTGTCGTGGACAGTCATTCATCTAGGCCAGCAATCGCTCACTGGCTCAAGCAGCCTACCCGGGTTCAGTACGGGCCGTACCTTGTGAACCCCTATTTGGCCTTGCTCCGGGTGGAGTTTACCGTGCCACGGACTGTTACCAGCCGCGCGGTGCGCTCTTACCGCACCCTTTCACCCTTACCTGATCCCACTTGCGTGGGCCATCGGCGGTTTGCTCTCTGTTGCACTGGTCGTGGGTTTCCCCCCCAGGCGTTACCTGGCACCCTGCCCTATGGAGCCCGGACTTTCCTCCCCTCCGCCCGTCTCCCCCGAAGAGGACGACGACGAAGCGGCGACTGTCTGGTCAGCTTCGGCGCGCAGTATAGAGGGTTCGTGCGCCTTTGTCACCCCGCACTACGCATTCCGATCGCCAGCGTGGCAGCGATATTCCTTGAAGCGCGGTAAATATTATCCGATGCCCCGCGGAAAGCGTCCTCCAGCGTGCCGATCCGGGTTAATACGCTAAACACCGCATCAATGCCATATTGGTGTACCACGTCCACATCGCGTGTCAGGCTACCGGCAATACCAATTACTGGTTTATGGTACTTCTTCGCTACATTTGCCACACCAATCGGCACTTTGCCATGCACACTCTGGCTGTCGATACGTCCCTCACCGGTGACCACCAGCGTACAATCGTGAATATGTTCTTCCAGATTGAGCGCCTGAGTCACAATCTCGATACCACTGCGCAGCTCCGCGCCTAAAAAAGCCATTAACGCGGCCCCCATTCCACCAGCCGCTCCCGCGCCAGGTACGTCTTTCACATCCACCCTGAGCGATTTTTTAATGATATCGGCATAGTGGGAAAGATTGCGGTCCAGCTCGACAATGTGCTCCTCAGTCGCCCCTTTCTGAGGCCCAAAGATGCGGGATGCGCCAGTATCGCCCGTCAGAGGATTCGTCACATCACAGGCAACACGGATTGAACAGGTTTTTAAGCGCGGATCCAGCCCCGAAACATCGATGGTATTGAGGCAAATCAGGCTACCGCCGCCGTAACCGATTTCAGTACCGTTGGCATCACAGAGTTTTGCTCCCAGTGCCTGCACCATACCCGCGCCGCCGTCATTGGTCGCGCTACCGCCAATGCCGATAATGATACTTTTCGCACCGCTTTCCAGCGCCTGCAAAATCAACTCTCCGGTACCACAAGACGTTGTCACTAATGGATTGCGTTTTTCAGGAGGAACCAACGCCAGGCCGCTGGCTGCAGCCATTTCAATAAACGCGGTTTTACCGTCACCGGACATGCCCCAGCAGGCATTCACTTTTTCACCCAGCGGCCCCGTCACCCACGCGGAATATTCACTCCCTTGCGTGGCGGCAATCATGGCTTCGACCGTTCCTTCGCCGCCGTCGGCCACCGGAACTGAAACATATTGCGCATCGGGAAATATTTCCCGAAATCCTTTTTCTATTGCCTGAGCGACCTCAGTGGCAGATAGACTTTCTTTATAAGAGTCTGGGGCAATTACGATTTTCATAGTTATGTAGCCTGACTGTGCCGCGCAAGGCAAGAAATACAGGGCGCACATCCGCGCCCTTCTTGTTAGCGTGTGACTTCCACTTTCGCCAGTTTTTCGTAGTAGCATGCAAGCGCGCTGTGATCGGCGGTGCCCAGCCCATCTGCACGCAGCGCCTGCATCATCTCCATGACTGCAGCAGTCAGCGGCAACTGCGCGCCGACCCCATGAGAAGTGTCCAGCGCATTGGCCAGATCTTTGATATGCAGGTCAATACGGAAACCCGGCTTAAAGTTGCGGTCCATGACCATCGGCGCTTTCGCGTCCAGTACGGTGCTTCCCGCCAATCCGCCACGGATCGCCTGATACACCAGATCCGGGTTCACACCCGCTTTGGTCGCCAGCGTCAGCGCTTCAGACATCGCGGCAATGTTCAGCGCCACAATCACCTGGTTCGCCAGCTTAGTGACGTTACCCGCGCCAATGTCACCGGTATGCACCACGGAGCCTGCCATCGCTTTCAGCAGATCGTAGTACTTGTCGAAAATCGCTTTATCACCGCCAACCATCACCGACAACGTGCCATCAATCGCTTTTGGCTCGCCGCCGCTTACCGGTGCATCCAGCATATCCACGCCTTTCGCTTTCAGCGCGTCGCTGATTTCACGGCTGGCTAACGGCGCGATGGAGCTCATGTCGATAAGCACTGTGCCCGGTTTCGCCCCTTCAATAATTCCGCCTTCACCCAGCGCCACTTCCTTAACATGCGGAGAGTTCGGCAGCATGGTGATGATCACATCGCACTGTTCAGCAATATCTTTCGCCGTGGCGGCGGTTTCTGCACCAGCGGCAATGACTTGTGCAATGGATTCCGGGTTACGGTCAGCAACCACCAACGAGTAACCTGCCTTGAGGAGGTTTTTACTCATTGGTTTACCCATGATACCGAGGCCAATAAAACCAACTTTCATTGTCATGTCTTTATCTCTCTACTGTCGATGGTGGTTATTTCTTAAAAGAATCAGCCAGTTTCTGCGTGGCTGAACGGAACACGCCAAGGTCGCTGCCAACAGCAACAAAGGTCGCGCCCCACTCCAGATAACGACGCGCATCCGCCTCTACCGGGGCCAGAATTCCGCTTGGTTTGCCATGTGCTTTCGCGCGGGCAAAAATGTGCTGGATAGCTTTCTGCACATCAGGATGCGACGCATTGCCGAGGTGGCCTAGCGCCGCAGCCAGATCGCTTGGGCCGACGAAGACACCGTCTACGCCTTCGGTCGCCGCGATAGCGTCAACGTTATCAACGCCCTGCTGACTTTCGATCTGCACGATGATGGTGATGTTCTTATTCGACTGCGCAAAGTAGTCCGGTACGGTGCCAAACATATTGGCGCGATGGGAGACGGACACGCCGCGAATACCTTCCGGCGGATAGCGGGTCGACGCCACGGCGTTCACCGCCTCTTCTTGTGTCTCAACGAACGGGATCAGGAAGTTGTAAAACCCAATATCCAGCAGACGCTTGATAATCACCGGCTCGTTGGTCGGTACGCGCACGACTGGCGCGCTGGCGCTGCCTTTCAGCGCCATCAATTGCGGGATAAACGTCGAGATATCGTTCGGCGCGTGTTCGCCATCCAGCACCAGCCAGTCAAAACCTGCCAGGCCTAAAACCTCGGTACTGATTGGGTTGGCTAATGCAGACCAGCAGCCAATCTGAATCTGTTGCGCCGCGAGGGCCGCTTTAAACTTATTCGGAAAAATCGTGTTATTCATCGCCTATACCTTTGTTTATTTCTGCAATTCCATACGTTTAATGTCACCGACAATAAACAGGTAGCAAACCATCGCCATCAGCGCCGAGCATCCTACAAACATCAGCGCAGCATTAAATGAGTGCAGCTCGCTCACCAGATAACCAATCACCAGCGGGGTGACGATGGAAGCGACGTTGCCAAATACGTTAAATACCCCCCCGCACAGACCGACGATTTCTTTCGGTGCGGTATCGGAGATCACCGGCCAACCCAGCGCGCCGAAGCCTTTGCCGAAGAACGCCAGCGCCATCAGCGCGACAACCAGGGTAGTGTTATCGGTGTAGTTACACAGAATAATGGTCGACGCGAGCAACATTCCGAGCACAATCGGCAGCTTACGTGCCAGGGTGATGCTGAAGCCGCGTTTAATCAGATAATCAGAGAACACACCGCCGAGCACGCCACCGGCAAATCCGCACAGCGCAGGAATCGACGCCACCAGACCCACTTTCAGAATCGACATGCCTTTTTCTTGCACCAGGTAGATCGGGAACCAGGTCAGAAAGAACCAGGTGATGGTATTGATAAAATACTGTCCGAAGAACACCCCAAGCATCATGCGATTAGTCAGCAACTGCTTGATATAATGCAGCTTAGGACCGCCAGATGCCGCAGCGCCCGGCTTCTTGTGATCCATATCCACAACCGCGCCGTTGTCAGAGATAAACTTCAGCTCTTCCTGCGACATACGCGGGTGATCGGTTGGGTTATGAATAAACTTTACCCACAGGCCGGTGAGCACAAAACCGATAACGCCCATCACGGTAAAGACGTGCTCCCAACCCCAGGCGAAGGTCAGCCAGCCCAGCAGCGGCGAAAACAGCGCCAGAGAGAAATATTGTGCGGAGTTAAAAATTGCGGATGCCGTACCGCGCTCTTTCGTCGGGAACCAGGCCGCCACAATACGGGCGTTCGCCGGGAAGGACGGCGCTTCCGAGAAGCCCAGCATGAAACGCATGATGAACATTGAAATACCCGCCCAGGCCAGCGGAAACATATCCACGAATCCCTGCAGGAAGGTAAACAGCGACCAGAAAAACAGGCTGTAAGTGTAGACTTTCTTCGAGCCGAACTTATCGAGCAGCCAGCCGCCGGGGATTTGCATCAACAGATAAGCCCAGCCGAAGGCGGAGAAAATGTAACCCATTGAGATGGCGCTGAGCTGCAACTCTTTCGCCACTTCCGTACCGGCAATAGACAACGTCGCACGGTCCGCGTAGTTAACGGCGGTAACAATAAAGATTATCAGCAATATTAAATAACGAGTGTGCGTACCTTTCTTTTTCTCTACCACCGTATCCAGTATCATACTATTTACCTCAGGTTACCTCGGGTACATGTCTTTTATTATTCGGCAGGCATTTTTAAGAATTAATTACCACCAATAAAAATACGCAATAATTTATCAGGTGCTATGAAACCGTGATTTAGTATAATCAGCACGACAAGGTTAATCATTGTGCAAATGCTCACTAAAGAAAATGCGTTAGAATATTATCCTGGGCAAATGCACATAAGCATGGGCGCTAATGCACACATTTACGTATTGCCACCTCTGGCAGCATGATGTACCTGAGTTTAAGTGATCATGGTCACATTCTCAGATTTAATCTCCTGACATTCTTATTTCACAATACCAAGTTTTTATTGCTTTTAATTAGCTGCAATATAACAACACCCATACAATTATTATCACCACCTGGCTGGAGAATACTGGACAATGGCCGACATCGAAATTAGACAAGAATCGCCAACGGCGTTTTATATTAAAGTTCACGACACAGATAATGTGGCGATTATTGTCAATGACAATGGTCTGAAAGCCGGGACACGTTTTCCGGACGGACTGGAGCTAATTGAACATATTCCCCAGGGTCATAAAGTGGCGCTATTGGACATTCCTGTTCACGGCGAAATCGTGCGTTATGGCGAAGTGATAGGCTATGCCGTTCGCGATATCCCCCGCGGTAGTTGGATCGATGAATCGATGGTTGAACTGCCAAAAGCCCCGCCGCTGGAAACATTACCGCTGGCAACCAAAGTCCCGGAACCGCTGCCGCCGCTGGAGGGGTATACCTTCGAAGGGTACCGCAATGCTGACGGCAGCGTCGGCACCAAGAATCTGCTCGGCATCTCCACCAGCGTGCACTGTGTGGCGGGCGTGGTGGACTATGTAGTGAAAATCATTGAGCGCGATCTGTTGCCCAAATATCCGAACGTCGACGGCGTGGTGGGGCTCAATCACTTGTACGGCTGCGGCGTGGCGATCAATGCCCCTGCCGCCATCGTGCCGATTCGTACAATCCACAATATTGCGCTGAACCCGAACTTCGGCGGTGAAGTAATGGTCATCGGCCTTGGCTGCGAAAAACTCCAGCCTGAGCGCCTGCTGGAAGGTACTCACGATGTGAAAAGTATTCCGGTAGACAGCGCCAGTATCGTCAGCCTGCAGGATGAAAAACACGTTGGCTTTAAATCCATGGTAGAAGACATTTTGCAGGTCGCTGAGCGCCACCTGGCAAAGCTCAATCAGCGCCAGCGCGAAACCTGTCCGGCATCAGAACTGGTTGTCGGCATGCAATGCGGCGGCAGCGATGCGTTTTCTGGCGTAACGGCCAACCCGGCGGTAGGTTATGCCTCCGACCTGCTAGTTCGCTGCGGTGCGACCGTGATGTTCTCGGAAGTGACCGAAGTCCGCGATGCGATCCATCTTCTGACCCCACGGGCAGTTAACGAAGAGGTGGGCAAGCGTCTGCTCGAAGAGATGGCCTGGTACGACAACTATCTCGATATGGGAAAAACTGACCGCAGCGCTAACCCCTCTCCGGGTAACAAGAAAGGCGGTCTGGCAAACGTGGTGGAAAAAGCGCTGGGTTCTATTGCCAAGTCAGGCAAGAGCGCGATTGTCGAAGTATTGTCGCCGGGTCAGCGTCCAACCAGGCGCGGCCTGATTTATGCCGCCACCCCGGCAAGCGATTTTGTCTGTGGTACGCAGCAGGTTGCTTCCGGCATTACCGTGCAGGTGTTCACCACCGGTCGCGGTACGCCGTACGGTCTGATGGCCGTGCCGGTGATAAAAATGGCGACGCGAACTGAACTGGCTAATCGTTGGTTTGACCTGATGGACATCAACGCAGGCACCATCGCGACCGGAGAAGAAACCATCGAAGAAGTAGGGTTAAAGCTATTCGAGTTCATTCTCGACGTGGCCAGCGGTCGTAAGAAAACCTTCTCAGATCAGTGGGGATTACATAACCAGCTGGCGGTATTTAACCCGGCACCGGTAACCTGATTTTTCACTGTTTTTTCTTCAGGAGCATGTCTACGGGCATGCTCTTTTTTTTGGCATAAACTTTCGCAACCCTCCCATTACTTTCGAAACTTTCATTTTTCAGATCGAAATCACAAAAAAACATTACGAAACCCTATACTTTATTTCGAAGAAAGAAATCGAAAGACTTCGGAGGAAGTATGTTTATCATTTCAAGCAAAACGATGCTGAAGAAGGCTCAACAAGAAGGCTACGCCGTCCCCGCGTTTAACATCCACAATCTCGAGACCTTACAGGTTGTCGTGGAAACGGCTGCCGAGCTACGTTCTCCGTTGATCGTCGCCGGAACGCCAGGTACGTTTAGCTACGCTGGTGTAGGTAATATAGTCGCTATCGCCAGCGAGCTGGCCAGAAGCTGGAACCACCCCCTGGCAATTCATCTCGATCACCATGAAAGCGTCAGCGATATTGAAGCGAAAGTCTCCGCAGGGATTCGCTCTGTCATGATCGACGGCTCCCATTTACCGTTTACCGATAACATCGCGTTAGTCAAACGCGTGACGGATTACTGCCACCGCTATGACGTCAGCGTTGAAGCAGAACTGGGACGCCTGGGCGGGCAAGAAGATGATCTGATCGTGGATGGCAAGGATGCACTTTATACCCACCCTGAGCAGGCTCGAGAGTTCGTAGAAAAAACAGGTATCGACTCACTGGCAGTCGCCATTGGCACTGCCCATGGCTTGTACACCGCAGAACCAAAACTGGACTTTGAACGGTTAGCGGAAATTCGTCAATGCGTTGATATTCCTTTAGTTTTACATGGCGCTTCCGGCCTGCCCCCTCAGGATATTAAACGCGCAATCACTCTCGGGATCTGCAAAGTCAACGTCGCTACCGAACTCAAAATCGCCTTTGCTGACGCACTCAAAAACTACCTGAGCGCCCACATCGATGCGAACGATCCACGGCACTACATGGTGCCAGCAAAAACAGCGATGAAAGAGGTGGTACGTAAAGTCATTGCCGACTGCGGCTGCGAAGGAAAGCTGTAAGTCCTTCATTAATTTGAATTGCACGGGTGCTGACAAAGGTTTGTTTTTAAAGCTGGATCACGAAAGATGCTTTTACCCTTGCCTTCAATCCAAAAATATTATGAAGATAAACAAAAGATATCGGAGATAGAAGTGAAAGAAATAATCTCTCGTCATAAAGCGGGTGAACATTTGGGCATTTGTTCTGTTTGTTCAGCCCATCCGCTGGTGATTGAATCCGCATTACGTTTTGATCTCAATACAGACAGTAAAGTGCTGATCGAAGCGACATCTAATCAGGTAAATCAGTTTGGCGGCTATACCGGGATGAAGCCTGCCGATTTCCGTGACTTTGTGTATAACATTGCAGAACAAGTCGGTTTCCCTCGTGAAAGACTGATTCTCGGGGGCGATCACCTCGGTCCTAACTGCTGGCAAAATGAACCGGCAGCAGAGGCAATGGCGAAATCCGTAGATTTAATTAAAGCTTATGTCGCCGCTGGATTCAGTAAAATCCATCTTGATGCCTCTATGTCCTGTGCTGACGATCCCACACCGCTGGATCCAATGGTTGTCGCCGAGCGCGCCGCTGTGTTATGCCAGGCCGCAGAAGCAACAGCCACTGAAGAACAGAAACGCCAATTAACTTACGTTATAGGGACAGAAGTTCCTGTACCTGGCGGAGAAGCCAGTACTATTGGTACCGTACATGTTACCCGCGAAGAAGATGCTGCCCGTACTCTGGAAACACACCAGGTCGCTTTTCGCGCATTAGGGCTTGAAGAAGCATTAACCCGTGTGATCGCCATTGTCGTCCAGCCAGGCGTAGAGTTTGATCACACACAGATCATTCACTATCAACCACAAGCCGCACAAGCGCTTTCCGCCTGGATCAAAGAGACGCCGATGGTCTACGAGGCGCACTCCACAGATTATCAAACCCGTCAGGCCTATCGTGACCTGGTACGTGACCACTATGCGATTCTGAAAGTCGGTCCCGCGCTGACTTTCGCCCTTCGCGAAGCTATTTTTGCGCTGGCACAAATGGAAAATGAGCTGATCTCTCCGGAACAACGGAGCCGGGTGCTGGAGGTGATTGATGAAGTCATGCTGAATGAGCCGGACTACTGGAAAAAATACTATCGTCCAACCTGGAGCCAGGCGATGGTCGATATTCACTTCAGCTTGTCTGACCGTATTCGCTACTACTGGCCTCATCCGCGTATTCGTCAAAGCGTGGAAAAGTTAATTGCCAACCTGAACGGTGTGGCATTACCGCTGGGACTAATTAGCCAGTTTATGCCCGTGCAGTTTGAGCGCCTGTCAGAAGGAACGCTCACAGCTACACCACATAATCTGATTATCGACAAAATCCAGGACGTTCTGCGTGCCTATCGCTTTGGCTGCGCGCCAGTTATCGCCTGAAATCTGGAGAATATATGAGCCAACTCTTTGTCCGAACCGGAATTAATTTTAGCTCGTGTCAGCATGCGCTGGTGCACATTGGGGAAGAGATGCTGGCCAAAGGGGTCGTGCATGAAAGCTACCCGCAGGCCCTGATTGAGCGTGAAGCAACCTTTCCAACTGGAATCGCGCTGGAACATCATGCCGTTGCGATCCCGCACTGTGAAGCCGTTCATGCGAAATCGCCAGCTATCTATCTGATTCGCCCAGAGACGCCTGTCAACTTTCAGCAGGCAGATGATGATGAAGAGATAGCGGTCTCTTTAATTATTGCCTTAATCGTTGAGAACCCGACGGCGCAGCTGAAGCTCCTGCGTCGTCTGTTTAGTGAGCTGCAAAACCCGAACACCATTGAAGCATTATTGAATGCGCCAGATGCTGAACTGGCAATGCTCTTTCGGGAAAAAATCCTTGAGTCTGAGCCTTGCGCCCAGGCTTGATAAAAAACTGATAATAAAAGGAATACCCTATGAAACGTAAAGTAATTGTGGCTTGCGGCGGTGCTGTAGCAACTTCAACAATGGCAGCAGAAGAAATTAAAGAATTGTGTGAAGCCAACAATATCCAACTCGACCTGGTTCAGTGCCGGGTAACGGAAATCGAAACCTATATGGATGGAGCAGATCTTATCTGTACCACCGCCCGTGTTGACCGTACTTTTGGCGATATCCCTGTGGTCCACGGCATGCCTTTTGTTTCAGGCGTAGGTATCGAAGCGTTGCAGCAAAAAATACTGACTATCCTCGTGGGGTAACGCCATGTTTAGCGAAATAATGCGTTATATCCTCGATTTAGGTCCAACGGTTATGCTGCCGCTCGTGATCATCATCTTCTCAAAACTATTGGGGATGAAGCTCGGGGATTGTTTTAAATCTGGTCTGCATATTGGGATCGGCTTCGTCGGCATTGGTCTGGTTATTGGCCTGATGCTGGATTCTATCGGGCCTGCCGCAAAAGCAATGGCGGAGCAGTTTCAAATCAACCTGCATGTCATTGATGTTGGTTGGCCGGGTTCATCACCAATGACCTGGGCTTCGCAAATTGCGCTAATTGCGATTCCTGTCGCCATTGGTGTGAATATCCTGATGCTGGTTACCCGCATGACCCGCGTGGTGAACGTCGACATCTGGAATATCTGGCATATGACGTTTACCGGCGCCATGTTGCATCTGGCAACCGGTTCATACTGGCTGGGCATTCTCGGCGTGGTTGTTCACGCCGCATTTGTCTACAAACTTGGCGACTGGTTTGCGAAAGACACGCGCGACTTTTTCGGTCTCGAAGGTATTGCCATTCCACACGGCTCATCAGCCTATCTGGGGCCAATAGCGGTCCTGGTTGATACGATCATTGAAAAAATCCCGGGTCTGAATCGCATTCATTTCAGTGCAGATGATGTACAGAAACGCTTCGGTCCTTTTGGTGAGCCAGTCACCGTCGGTTTTGTTATGGGCTTAGTGATCGGCTTGTTAGCCGGGTATGACATCAAAGCAGTATTGCAACTGGCGGTAAAAACTGCTGCCGTCATGCTGCTCATGCCGCGCGTCATTAAACCGATTATGGATGGCTTAACACCTATCGCGAAGCATGCCCGCAAACGCCTGCAGGCGAAATTTGGCGGTCAGGAGTTCTTAATTGGTCTGGATCCCGCATTGCTGCTCGGCCATACGTCGGTGGTTTCCGCCAGCCTGATCTTTATTCCGCTGACCATTCTGATTGCCGTGCTGGTCCCAGGTAATCAGGTTCTGCCCTTCGGTGATCTTGCCACTATTGGGTTCTTCGTCGCAATGGCGGTAGCCGTTCATCAGGGAAATC
This sequence comes from Citrobacter youngae, assembly GCF_003818115.1. Lineage (GTDB taxonomy): Bacteria > Pseudomonadota > Gammaproteobacteria > Enterobacterales > Enterobacteriaceae > Citrobacter > Citrobacter youngae. Next base: position 11,243 of record NZ_RPOI01000039.1, read on the forward strand.
TATTCCGCACGCTGATCTCTGGCGTCATCATCATGGGCATCACCTTGTGGATCGCCACCCAGACCATCGGCTTACACACTCAGCTTGCCGCCAACGCCGGGGCACTGAAAGCAGGTGGAATGGTCGCCTCTCTGGACCAGGGGGGCTCGCCGATCACCTGGTTACTGATTCAGCTCTTTACCTGGCAAAACGTCGTGGCGTTTGCAGTTATTGCCATCATTTACTTCGCAGGTGTGCTATTGACCTGGCGCCGGGCACGTAATTTCGTCGCCGCCGAAAAAGCAGCCGCTATCTCAGAAAGCCAGCCCACATCTTAATTTCTGGGGAGCATTTGCTCCCCTTCACATTTCTGGAGACTCTTATGAAATCAGTGGTTATTCACGCTGAGGGAGACGTACGCGTTGAAGAACGTCCCATGCCCCAACTGCAAGCCGATAACGATGTATTGGTCAGGGTGGTTAGTTCAGGACTTTGCGGTTCTGATATCCCGCGTATTTTCTCTCATGGTGCGCATTATTACCCAATAACGCTGGGTCATGAATTTAGTGGTTATGTTGAATCCTACGGCACTGGCGTTACTGATATGCAACCAGGCGACGCCGTTGCCTGTGTGCCGCTGCTCCCCTGCTTCCACTGTCCTCAGTGTGAGCGTGGTTACTTTTCGTTGTGTAAGCAATATCAGTTTGTCGGTTCGCGTAGCGAAGGGGGCAATGCGGAATATGTGGTCGTAAAACGCGCCAATCTGTTCCGACTGCCATCAGATATGCCGATTGATGACGGGGCATTCATCGAACCGATTACCGTCGGTTTGCATGCCTTCCATCTGGCCCAGGGCTGCGAAGATAAAAACGTGATTATTGTGGGCGCGGGTACTATCGGTTTACTGGCACTGCAATGCGCCCGCGAACTCGGCGCCAAAAGCATCACGGCGATTGATATCAACCCGCAAAAATTGACGTTAGCGAAAGAACTGGGGGCAACCTATGTGTTTAACAGTCGGGAGATGAGTGCGACTGAGATTCACTCTGGTCTGGAGAACGTTCAGTTTGACCAACTCATACTGGAAACTGCGGGAACCCCACAAACTGTGACGCTGTCGATCGAAATTGCCGGCCCTCGCGCTCAACTGGCGTTAGTGGGTACGCTGCATCACGATCTGGCGCTGGCTTCAGGTGTCTTTGGACAAATATTACGTAAAGAGTTAACCATTCTTGGCAGTTGGATGAACTATTCCAGCCCATGGCCTGGAGAAGAATGGGAAACTGCAGCGCGTTTACTGACGGAAAAACGCTTACAGCTTGAGCCATTAATTGCCCACAGTGGTGATGCCGAGAGCTTTGCCAGCGCCGTCAAGTCACTCAATGGCGCGCCGATGCAGGGTAAAATTCTGCTCAAACTCTCCTGACCTCACGAGCCAGCAACCTGCGCTGGCTCACATTTCCTTTCGAAATTTAGCGTTCACCTTTCGCAATCCTTCGATTAAACTAGTGATAGTTAAATTATCAGGTAAATCAATATGAACTCATTTGAGAGAAGGAACAAAATTGTCGACCTGATTAATACGCAAGGCAGCGTGCTGGTAATGGACCTTTCGAATACCTTTGGTATTTCTGAAGTGACTATTCGCGCCGACCTGCGGTTATTAGAGGAGAAAGGTCTTGTCACCCGTTTTCACGGCGGAGCGGCAAAACCAGGAAGCCACCTGGCTGAAGGCGACAATCAGGAAGTGATATTGGAAGAGCGGTATCAACTTGCCAGCGATCCGAAAAAAAGGATCGCCCAGGCCGCGACCGCAATGGTCGAAGAAGGCATGACCGTCATTCTCGATAGCGGAAGCACGACCTTACTGATCGCTGAGGCGCTAAACCGAAAAAGTAATATCACTGTTATTACCAATAGCCTGCCTGCTGCGTTTACGTTATCGGAAAACAAAGATATTACGCTGGTCGTCTGCGGTGGCACGGTGCGTCACAAAACGCATTCAATGCATGGCACTATCGCTGAACGTTCCCTACAAGGGATAAGCGCTGACCTGATGTTTGTGGGCGCTGACGGGATTGATGCCACTAATGGTATTACGACATTCAATGAAGGCTATTCGATTAGTAGCGTAATGGCGGCGGCTGCACATAAGGTCATTGCCGTACTGGATGCGACAAAATTTAACCGACGTGGATTTAATCAGGTACTTCCCATGGAGAAGATTAACTGCGTAATAACCGACGACAGCATCAGCAAACAGGATAAATCAGCGCTGACTAAAACAGGCGTTGAACTGCTGGTCGTTTAAATTACCCGCCACATCTCCCGTTTCGTCGCGCCAATGCGTTGCAGTTTGCCTTTTAGCTGCAACGCGTTGGCGCGTTCTTCCGACAAGCCGGCGATAAATCCAGCCCCTCTTACTCTCCCTGTTGTTCCAGTGCGTGCTTATACAATGCATTCTTTTTCACGCCGTGGATTTCAGCGGCCAGCGCGGCGGCCTTTTTCAGCGGCAGTTCGGCTTGCAGCAGCGCCAGGGTTCGCAGCGCATCGGCAGGCAGGTCGTCTTCTTGCGCTTTATGCCCTTCGACAATCAGCACCATTTCACCTTTGCGACGGTTTTCATCTTCTTTTACCCACGCCAGCAGCTCGCCGACCGGTGCGCCGTGAATGGTTTCCCAGGTTTTGGTCAGCTCTCGCGCCAGCACCACGTAACGGGATTCGCCCCAGACGGCAACCATGTCTTCCAGGCTATCCAGCAAGCGGTGGGTAGATTCATAAAAAATAAGCGTACGCGGCTCTGCCTCAATGGCTTTCATCGCATCACGACGCCCTTTCGATTTGGCAGGCAGAAAACCTTCATAGCAAAAGCGGTCTGAAGGCAAACCAGCAGCGCTTAGGGCAGCAATCGCCGCGCAAGGGCCCGGCAGAGGAACAACGCGGATCCCCGCTTCGCGACAGGTGCGCACCAGATGGTAACCAGGATCGTTAATCAGCGGCGTTCCGGCATCGGAAACCAGCGCAATGTTTTGCCCTTCTTTGAGCTTCGCAACCAGCGTTTCAGCCTTTTGCTGCTCGTTGTGGTCATGTAGCGCGAACAAACGCGCGTTAATCGCGAAGTGTTGTAACAATAATCCTGTATGACGAGTGTCTTCAGCGGCAATCAAATCAACGGCTTGTAAAACTTCGAGCGCTCGTTGGGTAATATCAGCCAAATTTCCTATAGGAGTAGGTACAATAAAGAGTTGGCCTTGAGAATTATCCGCCGATTCGTGTTGTTTCATTGTGTCGTCCGTATTGCCGATTTAATATTGAGCATTGAGTAAAAAAATATCACTGGATACAGTATGGTACCCTCAACATTTTCTCGTTTGAAAGCCGCACGCGCGCTACCAGTCATTCTGGCAGCACTGATTTTCGCAGGCTGTGGCACCCAGGCACCAGACCAGAGTGCAGCCCATATGCAGGGCACTGCGCAGGCTGATTCCGGCTTTTATCTGCAACAAATGCAGCAAAGCTCAGATGATAGCAAGACCAACTGGCAATTACTCGCCATTCGTGCACTGCTGAAAGAAGGCAAGAGCCAGCAGGCTACCGAGCTGTTCAACCAGCTACCGCAGAAACTCAGCGATACTCAGCGTCGTGAGCAGTCGTTGCTCGCCGTCGAGATCAAGCTCGCGCAGAAAGATATCGCTGGCGCTCAGGCCCTGCTGGATAAACTCACTCCTGCCGATTTCGATCAAAACCAGCAGGCCAGATACTGGCAGGCGCAAATCGACGTCAACCAGGGGCGCCCATCACTGACGCTACTGCGCGCCCTGATCGCCCAGGAACCGCTGCTGCCCGCGAATGCTAAGCAGAAAAACATCGATGCCACATGGCAGGCGCTGTCATCCATGACCCAGGAACAAGCGCAGGCGCTGGTCATCAATGCGGATGAAAACGTGCTGCAAGGCTGGCTGGATCTCCAGCGCGTCTGGTTCGATAACCGTAACGATCCGGACATGATGAAAGCCGGGATTGCTGACTGGCAGAAACGTTATCCGCAAAACCCGGGCGCAAAAATGCTGCCAACGCAGTTGGTTAACGTGCAGAGCTTTAAGCCCGCCTCCACCAGCAAAATTGCGCTGCTGCTGCCGCTGAACGGTCAGGCCGCTGTATTTGGCCGGACTATTCAGCAAGGCTTTGAAGCGGCGAAAAATATGGGTACTCAACCCGTATCGGCCCCTGCTGTAGCTGCGCCTGCTGTGGATACAACTGCTGCGACGACCACGGAACAGCCGCAAACGACTGACGGTGTTGCCAGCCCTTCTCAGGCGTCAGTAAGCGATCTGACCAACGAGACGCCAGCTCAGCCAGAAACACCTGCTGCGCAGCCCGCAGCATCCGCTCAGCCAACAACCGCCAGCGCACCGGCGAATCCGTCTGCAGAGCTGAAAATCTACGACACGTCGTCACAGCCGCTGAATCAGATCCTGACTCAGGTTCAGCAAGATGGCGCCAGCATCGTGGTTGGTCCGCTGTTGAAAAACAATGTTGAAGAGCTGATGAAAAGCAACACGCCATTAAATGTGCTGGCGCTTAATCAGCCGGAGTCGGTGAAAAACCTGCCGAACGTCTGCTACTTCGCTTTGTCGCCAGAAGATGAAGCGCGCGATGCCGCACGCCACATCCGTGAACAAGGAAAACAAGCACCACTGCTGTTGATCCCGCGGAGTTCATTAGGCGATCGCGTTGCCAACGCCTTTGCACAGGAATGGCAAAAGCTGGGCGGTGGCGTAGTGTTGCAGCAGAAGTTTGGCTCCACCGCCGAGCTGAAAATGGGCGTCAACGGCGGTTCGGGAATTTCCCTGACGGGCAGCCCGGTGGCCTCCTCTGTACCTGCGCAACCTGGCGTGACGATTGGCGGTCTGACGATTCCGGCTGCGCCTACAGATGCGCAGATCACCGGCGGCAGCGGCCGTGTTGATGCCGTGTATATTCTGGCGACGCCGGAAGAAATTGCCTTTATTAAGCCGATGATCGCTATGCGCAACGGCAGCCAGAGCGGCGCAACGCTGTACGCCAGCTCCCGTAGCGCGCAGGGAACTGCTGGCCCGGATTTCCGTCTGGAGATGGAAGGCTTGCAGTACAGCGAAATACCGATGCTGGCAGGTGCTAACGCTCCTCTCATGCAGCAGGCGCTTGGCGCGGTTCGTAACGACTACTCACTGGCACGTATGTATGCCATGGGCGTCGATGCCTGGTCACTTGCCAACCACTTCTCGCAAATGCGTCAGGTACAGGGTTTCGAAATTAACGGCAACACCGGGGCCTTAACCGCAACGCCGGATTGTGTGATTAACAGGAAGTTATCATGGCTCAAATACCAGCAAGGACAAGTCGTCCCCGCCAGTTAACGAGTAAACAGACCGGTGACGCGTGGGAATCCACCGCGCGTGACTGGCTGCAAAGCAAGGGACTGCATTTTATCGCCGCTAACGTGCGTGAGCGTAGCGGCGAAATCGACCTGATAATGCGTGAAGGCAACACCACCGTCTTTGTTGAGGTTCGCTATCGGCGCTCGGCCCAGTTTGGCGGCGCAGCGGCGAGTGTGACCCGGAGCAAACAACACAAATTATTACAGACCGCCCGCTTGTGGCTTGCGCGCCACAATGGGAGTTTTGATACTGTGGATTGCCGGTTCGATGTGTTAGCCTTCACCGGAAATGATGTTGAGTGGTTTAAGGACGCGTTCAACGACCGCTCATAGTTGAAGATTCAGAGCCTGGTTCTTAAGGATTAGCGTGTTAGATAGAATTAAAGTCTGCTTTACAGAAAGCATTCAAACTCAGATAGCTGCGGCTGAAGCACTTCCGGATGCGATCTCCCGTGCCGCCATGACGCTGGTTCAGTCCCTGCTCAATGGCAACAAAATTCTCTGTTGTGGTAATGGGACGTCCGCTGCCAACGCACAGCATTTTGCTGCCAGCATGATCAATCGTTTTGAAATAGAACGCCCAAGTTTACCTGCGATTGCACTAAACACTGATAATGTGGTCTTAACTGCGATTGCCAACGATCGCCTGCACGACGAAGTTTATGCAAAACAAGTCCGTGCGCTGGGACATGCAGGAGATGTTCTGCTGGCAATCTCTACGCGTGGTAATAGCCGCGATATCGTAAAAGCCGTTGAAGCCGCCGTGACACGCGACATGACAATCGTCGCGCTGACCGGGTATGACGGAGGGGAACTGGCCGGATTACTGGGGCCGCAGGATGTTGAAATCCGTATCCCCTCACACCACAGCGCCCGCGTTCAGGAAATGCACATGCTGACGGTCAACTGCCTTTGCGATCTCATCGATAACACGCTTTTCCCTCACCAGGATGATTAAGGAGTACACATGAAGGCATTTTCGCCGCTTGCTGTGATTATCGCTGCACTGCTGCTGCAAGGCTGTGTCGCTGCTGCCGTTGTCGGAACTGCTGCTGTCGGCACCAAAGCCGCGACGGATCCTCGCAGCGTCGGCACCCAGGTAGATGATGGAACCCTGGAATTACGCGTCAATACGGCGTTGTCGAAAGATGCCCAGATCAAGAAAGAAGCGCGAATCAACGTGAGCGCATATCAGGGTAAAGTGCTACTGGTCGGTCAGTCGCCGAATAGCGAACTGTCTGCACGAGCAAAACAGATTGCGATGGGCGTAGAAGGTACGACTGAGGTCTTTAATGAGATCCGTCAGGGCCAGCCAATCGGTCTGGGCGATGCGTCCAACGATACCTGGATAACCACCAAAGTACGTTCCCAGTTACTGACCAGCGATCAGGTGAAATCCTCTAACGTGAAAGTCACGACCGAGAATGGAGAAGTGTTCCTGTTAGGTCTGGTGACCGAACGCGAAGCGAAGGCAGCGGCAGACATCGCCAGCCGGGTAAGCGGCGTGAAACGCGTCACGACGGCCTTTACGTTTATTAAGTAATACTGATGCCGGATAGCGACGCATGGGCGTCTTATCCGGCCTACAGGACGTTATCGTTTGTAGGTCGGATAAGCGTCAGCGCCATCCGACATTTTATTTAGCCCTTTCGCGTAACTCGGAAGAGGTCAGGATCGAAACCCCTTCATGCCCAGGCGCCAGCGCTTCTGCCAACATTGCCCGCGCAACATCGCGCGCTTCAATCGACTTCCAGTTACCCGGCAGCAGCCTGAACAACGGTGCTAAAAACATCTCATTAGCCCGCTGTTTATCCCGATCACCCAATAGCATGGAAGGCCGGGCAATGGTAAGCCGAGGCCAATTCTGCGCGATCAGCGCCTGCTCCATTTCACCTTTCACCCGGTTATAAAAAAACGGTGAATTGGCATTAGCGCCCATCGAACTCACCACCAGCATATGCTGTGCCCCCAGTCGACGCCCCGTCAGAGCTGTATCCACTACCAGCGTATAATCAGCGTGGATAAATGCTTCTTTGCTGCCCGCTTCACGTCGGGTCGTTCCCAGACAACAAAAGACAATATCGACCGGATCGGTAACCTGCGCCAGAGCATCGGTTAGCTGCGGATCGTGGGGATTATAGATGCCAACCGTATCAGCCAGCGGTCGACGCGTCGGCGCCGTAATGGCATTGATCCGGGGTTCATTCAGTAGCATCCGCAATAAATGTCCACCCACCAGACCCGTTGCACCGGTTATTAACACCTGGCTCATCGTTTATTTTCCCCTGACGCTTCAATCACTCTTTTAACTATAGATCACGTAGCCAGTACATCTTTTTACCGAAGCCCAGCGTGTTGTCCGTGAATTTGACTTCATCCAGTCGAATCTCCCACACGGGCGCTGGCAACATTCTGGCGACGGGGAAACGGCGGTTGTAGGCGTTACGCGCGGTTTCACTCTCCTGCCCTTCAAGACGGCGAATTTCCCCCTTAAACTGCACGCCACGAATCAGGGCGACCGTTTTGGGCTGACCATTTACCGTGCCGGCAATCGGTGCACACGGTCCCGACATCTGCGCATGGCGCGTTTTATCTTCGGTCAGCACATAGAATGCCATCTTCTGCGCATCAAACAGGTAAAACGCATTGGCGCACCACAATTCACCTTCATGGTGTACACACCAGGTCACGACGTGCTGTTTTGCCAGCCAGCGAGACACCGCAGTCAGTGTTTCCATTTCTGTTCTCTTTTATACTGTAGGCCTGAAAATTATCACGTCGATGGTGACAATGACACCCTGGTATCTGTACCTGATCCGTACCGCTGACAACGCCTTATACACCGGAATAACCACCGATGTGCAGCGCCGCTATAAGCAGCATCAAAGTGGGAAAGGCGCGAAGGCGCTACGTGGAAAGGGGGAACTCACGTTGGCATTTGCGGCGCAGGTTGGCGACCGTTCGCTGGCCCTGCGCATAGAGTATCGGGTCAAGCAGCTTACAAAACGCCAGAAAGAGCGCCTTGTAGAAGGCGAAGGGCTTGAGGCTCTACTGAGCAGCCTGCAAGCCCCGCATGTTAAAAACGATTGAAGTGGTCGTGGTATTCCACCAGGCCTGTCACGCCCTCCAGCGCATCATCCGCCAGGCGATGAACCTGGAACGCGCTTTCGGTGCCCGGCCAGCGACAACGCAGGTCATGATGCGCTGCCAGCTCAAAGCCAAAGCGGCTGTACAGTGCCGGATCGCCCAGCGTAACCACCGCGGCGTAGCCAAACTCGTTCAGGGAATCGAGTCCTTCATAGACCAGTTGACGCGCCAGGCCCTGTCCCCGGTAGTTTTCATCCACCGCGAGCGGCGCCATGCCGACCCATTGCAGATCTTCACCCTGCACATCGACAGGGCTGAACGCGACGTAACCCACTACCTGACCTTCATCATCGGTAGCAACCAAACCCAGCGTTAAGAAACCATCTTCACGCAGGTCGTGGACTAATTTTGCTTCCGCATCGCTCTCAAATGAACGGCGCAGCAATGCATCAATACCAGGGGCATCAATGGGAATCTCAACTCGAATCAGCATGGCTCACCTACCGAGGTCTGTTTGGTTTCTGGCGACGTTTTCATACCCGCCTCAACAAAATCCGCCAACTGCATCAGCATGACGCGCAACGCTTTAGGCATCTGCTCCAGTTCGATGGCATCCATCAGATTTTTTACGTACAGCCCTAATTCTGTATCACCTTCGATCACCAGGCGACGCTGGAAGAAAAGCGTATCTGGATCCTGCTTACGCGCCGCGATCATCAGCAGATCGCTGGCATCGGCGCTAAAACTGACATCCGCATCTGCATTCTGGCTGACGATCAGTTTATCGTTCTGAACAGAGGTATACCATTTAAGGCCGATGTCACGCACATGAATGCTCAGCCAGCGACCGTCGAGAAACTCCAGCTCCCCATCGGCCAGCGCCTGACTAAACTGCCAGCTCAGGACCTGCTCCAGAACCTGGCGCTTCAGCGCAAAGGGCGTCAGTTTAACCGGTACACTCATCAGAGAAGGACCTAAATGTACTAAGCGTGAACGCAGTTTATCCAACACGAGCTTTACTCCCTGTTTCAATAGTCCTGCTATTTTGCCATATCAAATAAACGACATAGCGGCATAAATCAACAATTCGCTACGAAATTGTTACCTCTTTATTGGTGTCACCAATACGACTTTAACTGCCTCAAATCAAAAATTGTCTCAGCAAGGTTAACTAAAATCCCTCTTCGTTAACATTTCTGCGCCCGACATGGCGCAACGTTCAGGATAAATTATGGAGCTGCTCTGCCCTGCCGGAAACCTCCCGGCGCTTAAGGCGGCCATCGAGAACGGCGCTGATGCTGTCTACATCGGGCTGAAAGATGATACCAACGCCCGTCATTTCGCCGGCCTTAATTTTACCGAGAAAAAATTGCAGGAAGCGGTGAGTTTCGTTCATCAGCACCGCCGTAAGCTGCACATTGCGATTAACACCTTTGCCCATCCGGATGGGTATGTACGCTGGCAGCGTGCCGTTGATATGGCAGCGCAACTGGGGGCGGATGCGCTGATCCTCGCCGACCTCGCCATGCTTGAGTATGCCGCAGAGCGCTATCCCCATATTGAGCGCCATGTCTCCGTTCAGGCATCTGCGACTAACGAAGAGGCAATTAATTTCTACCATCGCAACTTTGACGTTGCGCGGGTCGTACTGCCACGCGTGCTGTCGATTCATCAGGTGAAGCAATTAGCCCGCGTAACCCCAGTTCCGTTAGAAGTGTTTGCCTTCGGCAGTCTGTGCATTATGGCAGAAGGTCGTTGCTACTTATCTTCTTATCTGACAGGCGAATCGCCAAACACCGTGGGTGCCTGCTCCCCTGCTCGCTTTGTGCGCTGGCAACAGACCCCGCAAGGGCTGGAATCCCGCCTAAACGAAGTTCTGATCGATCGCTATCAGGATGGAGAAAACGCCGGTTATCCGACGTTATGCAAAGGCCGCTATCTGGTTGATGGCGAACGCTATCATGCACTGGAAGAGCCTACCAGTCTGAACACGCTGGAACTGCTGCCCGACTTACTGGCCGCCAATATTGCTTCGGTCAAAATCGAGGGACGTCAGCGCAGCCCGGCTTATGTCAGCCAGGTGGCGAAAGTGTGGCGTCAGGCGATCGACCGCTGTATGGCCGACCCGCAAAACTACGCCCCGCAGGACGCGTGGATGGAAACGCTCGGTTCAATGTCCGAAGGCACGCAGACCACGCTTGGCGCGTATCACCGTAAATGGCAGTGAGAGAAGCAATGAAATATTCCTTAGGGCCGGTGCTGTGGTACTGGCCGAAAGAAACGCTGGAAGATTTTTATCAGCAGGCCGCCGTAAGCCAGGCCGACGTTATCTATCTTGGCGAAGCGGTATGCAGTAAACGTCGCGCCACCAAAGTGGGCGACTGGCTGGATATGGCGAAATCACTCGCGGGCAGCGGTAAACAGGTGGTGCTGTCGACGCTGGCGCTGGTGCAAGCTTCCTCTGAGCTGGGAGAACTGAAGCGCTATGTTGAAAATGGCGACTTCCTGCTGGAAGCCAGCGATCTCGGCGTGGTAAACATGTGCGCCGAGCGTAAGCTGCCGTTTGTCGCCGGGCATGCGCTCAACTGCTACAACGCGGTAACCCTGCGTTTACTGCTCAAGCAGGGCATGGTGCGCTGGTGTATGCCGGTAGAGTTGTCCCGCGACTGGCTGGTAAACCTGCTCAACCAGTGTGATGAGCTGGGTATTCGCAATCAGTTTGAAGTAGAGGTGCTGAGCTACGGGCATCTGCCGCTGGCATACTCCGCCCGCTGCTTTACCGCACGCTCTGAAGATCGTCCCAAAGACGAATGTGAAACCTGCTGCATCAAATACCCGAACGGACGCGATGTGCTGTCGCAGGAGAATCAGCAGGTCTTTGTCCTCAACGGGATCCAGACCATGAGCGGCTATGTCTACAACCTCGGCAACGAGCTGACATCGATGCAGGGTCTGGTTGATATTGTGCGTCTGTCCCCTTCAGGCACTGAAACATTCGCCATGCTCGACGCCTTCCGCGCCAATGAAAATGGCACGGCCCCATTACCTCTTGCCGCCCACAGTGACTGCAATGGCTACTGGAAGCGACTGGCTGGTCTGGAGCTGCGGGCGTAAAAAAGCTCACTTTGTTAACAACGGTAATCAAATTTTAATGCAGTATTAAAAGATTAACCGGTAACAAAGTGAGCCGTTATGACTGACAAAACTATTCCGTTCTCGGTGCTGGATCTGGCACCGATCCCTGAAGGTTCTTCGGCAAAAGAGGCCTTCACACACTCGCTTGATCTCGCCCGACTGGCCGAAAAGCGCGGCTACCACCGCTACTGGCTGGCAGAACATCACAACATGGTCGGTATCGCCAGCGCGGCAACTTCAGTGCTGATTGGCTATCTGGCTGCCAATACCACCACACTGCATCTCGGTTCCGGTGGCGTTATGCTGCCTAATCATTCGCCGCTGGTGATCGCCGAGCAGTTCGGTACCCTGAATACGCTGTATCCGGGACGCATCGATCTTGGGCTTGGCCGCGCGCCGGGGAGCGATCAGCCAACGATGCGTGCGCTGCGCCGCCACATGAGCGGTGATATCGATAACTTCCCACGCGACGTAGCTGAACTGGTGGACTGGTTCGACGCCCGCGATCCTAACCCTCATGTGCGCCCGGTTCCCGGCTACGGCGAGCAGATCCCGGTCTGGTTATTGGGCTCCAGCCTGTACAGCGCACAGTTGGCAGCCCAGCTCGGCCTGCCGTTTGCCTTCGCCTCACACTTTGCTCCGGATATGCTGCATCAGGCGCTGCATCTGTATCGCACCCAGTTCAAACCCTCAGCGCGGCTGGCAAAGCCGTATGCGATGGTGTGCATCAACATCATTGCCGCTGACAGCAATCGCGACGCCGAGTTTCTTTTCACCTCGATGCAGCAGGCGTTTGTGAAACTGCGTCGTGGCGAAACCGGCCAGCTACCACCGCCGGTAGAGAATATGCATCAGCTGTGGTCCGCTTCTGAACAGTACGGCGTACAACAGGCGCTGAGCATGTCGCTGGTTGGTGATAAGGCAAAAGTGCGTCACGGTCTTGATGCCATTTTGCGTGAAACCCAGGCCGATGAAATTATGGTTAACGGCCAGATTTTTGATCATCAGGCACGTCTTCATTCGTTTGATTTGGCGATGGATGTGAAGCAGGAATTGTTGGGGTAGCGCGGTTTGTGCCGGATGGCGGCTACGCCTTATCCGGCTTACACGGTACTGTAGGCCCGGTAAGCGCAGCGCCACCGGGCAACGGTTTTACTGGTATACAGGCAACAAATTAACGCTCGACAGAATATGGATAATCGCGTTGCCGATACCAAATACCAGGATCAGCGCAATCATCGGTTTGCCGCCCCAGACGCGGAATTTCGGGCTACCGAAACGCTCGCGGGATTTACGGGCCAGCAGCGCCGGAACAATGGCAGCCCAGATGGTTGCCGCGAGTCCTGCATAGCCAATGGCGTACAGGAAACCGTTCGGCCACAGCAATCCACCCACAATTGGCGGCACAAACGTCAGCAATGCCGTTTTAAAACGCCCCATTGCCGAGTCATCAAAGCCAAACAGATCCGCCAGATAGTCAAACAGACCGAGCGTGACGCCGAGGAATGAACTCGCCACCGCAAAGTTAGAGAACACCACTAACAGTAGATCCAGGCTGCGGCTGTTCAGTACGCCGCTCAGCGCCTGTACCAGCACATCAATGTTACCGCCCTGCTGCGCAATACCGATAAACTCCGGACGTGGAATATTCCCCATCGTTCCCAGTAACCATACGGTATACAGCACCAGCGCCAGCAGCGTGCCATACACCAGACACTTCACAATGGTTTTCGGATCTTTACCGTAGTACTTCATCAGGCTCGGGACGTTACCGTGGTAGCCGAACGACGCCAGGCAAAACGGCAGCGTCATCAGCAGGTACGGCGTATAAGAAGCATTGCTTTCCGCCACGTTAAACAACGTTGTGGGCTGAACGTGTCCCAATAAACTGCCGAAGGTCAGGAAAAAGGTAATTACCTTCGCACCCAGCACAATCGCCGTCATGCGGCTAACCGCTTTGGTGCTTAACCACACCACAAATGCCACCAACAGCGCAAAGCCAAGACCCGCCGCGCGCGCCGGAACATTCAGCGACATCTCCGAGAAGGTGTGATGCAGAATCGACCCGCTCGCTGAGATATACGCGTAGGTCAGAATATAGAGAACGAAAGCAATCGAGATGCCGTTCACCACGTTCCAGCCTTTGCCCAGCAGATCTTTCGTGATGGTGTCAAAGCTGGAACCAATGCGGTAATTGAGGTTAGCTTCAAGGATCATCAGCCCGGAGTGCAGCATGCAGAACCAGGTGAAGATCAGCGCTGCCATTGACCAGAAAAACCACGCCCCGGACATGACCACTGGCAGAGAAAACATCCCCGCGCCAATAATGGTGCCGCCGATAATCACCACGCCGCCGAGCAACGAAGGTGATGTTTGGGTGGTGGTTAGTGTTGCCATTTAGCCATCTCTCCAGTCATTTATATTGTGACTACATCTCAATGTGCTGCACTGTACCAGTACACGAGTACAAATGAAATAAAAAAAGCCCCGATTGTTGAGATCGGGGCTGTATATATTACTTTACGCTTTTATACCGTGAGGCTTATGCGTCACCGCCGAAACGACGACGACCAGCGGAGTCATCACGACGCGGAGCAGAAGAATCGTCACGACGCGGACCACGGTTGCCTTCACGACGTTCGCCGCTGAAACGACGACCATCGCCACGACCGCCTTCACGACGCTCACCGCTGAAACCACGACCTTCGCCACGACCACCTTCACGACGCTCGCCGCTGAAACGGCCACCGCCACGACGTTCACCACCGGTGTGTGGAACGGCATCGCCAACCAGCTGCATATTCATCGGCTTGTTCAGGATGCGAGTACGGGTAAAGTGCTGCAGCACGTCGCCCGGCATACCTTTCGGCAGCTCGATGGTGGAGTGGGAAGCAAACAGCTTGATGTTACCGATATAACGGCTGCTGATATCACCTTCGTTAGCAATAGCACCAACGATATGACGGACTTCAACACCGTCATCACGGCCCACTTCAATGCGGTACAGCTGCATATCGCCAACGTCACGACGTTCACGACGCGGGCGATCTTCACCACCACGGTCATTACGCGGGCCACGATCGTTGCGGTCACGCGGACCACGATCGTCACGGTCGCGGAATTCGCGTTTCGGACGCATCGGCGCATCTGGCGGCAGGATCAGCGGACGTTCGCCCTGAGCCATTTTCAGCAGTGCGGCTGCCAGCGTTTCGATATCCAGCTCTTCTTCCGGCTGCATTTTCGCCAGCAGAGCACGGTACTGATCCAGATCGCTGCTTTCCAGCTGCTGCTGTACTTTAGCGGCGAATTTTTCCAGACGGCGTTTGCCCAGCAGTTCTGCGTTCGGCAGTTCTACTTCCGGAATCGTCAGCTTCATGGTGCGTTCGATGTTACGCAGCAGACGACGCTCACGGTTCTCAACGAACAGCAGCGCACGGCCAGCACGACCCGCACGACCAGTACGGCCGATACGGTGAACGTAAGACTCGGAATCCATCGGGATGTCGTAGTTAACAACCAGGCTGATACGCTCAACGTCCAGGCCACGGGCCGCAACGTCGGTTGCAATCAGAATATCCAGGCGGCCATCTTTCAAACGTTCCAGAGTCTGCTCACGCAGGGACTGGTTCATGTCGCCGTTCAGTGCAGCGCTGCTATAACCGCTACGTTCCAGCGCTTCTGCCACTTCCAGGGTCGCATTTTTGGTACGAACGAAGATAATCGCCGCATCAAAATCTTCTGCTTCCAGGAAACGCACCAGCGCTTCATTTTTACGCATGCCCCATACAGTCCAGTAGCTCTGGCTGATGTCAGGACGCGTGGTAACGCTGGACTGAATGCGTACTTCCTGCGGCTCTTTCATAAAGCGGCGGGTAATACGACGAATCGCTTCCGGCATAGTCGCCGAGAACAGAGCGGTCTGATGACCTTCCGGGATCTGCGCCATGATGGTTTCAACGTCTTCGATGAAGCCCATACGCAGCATTTCGTCTGCTTCGTCCAGTACCAGACCGCTCAGTTTAGAGAGGTCCAGAGTCCCGCGCTTCAGGTGATCCAGCAGACGGCCCGGCGTACCGACGACGATCTGTGGTCCCTGACGCAGGGCACGTAATTGCACGTCATAACGCTGGCCGCCGTACAGGGCAACCACGTTCACGCCGCGCATGTGTTTAGAGAAATCCGTCATGGCTTCTGCAACCTGAACCGCCAGTTCGCGGGTCGGTGCCAGCACCAGAATCTGAGGTGCCTTCAGCTCAGGATCAAGATTGTTAAGCAGCGGTAAAGAGAACGCTGCAGTTTTGCCGCTACCTGTCTGGGCCATACCCAGAACATCGCGACCGCCCAGCAGATGCGGAATGCACTCTGCCTGGATTGGAGATGGTTTTTCGTAACCCAGATCGTTAAGGGCTTCAAGGATAGGAGCCTTCAGGCCCAGATCTGCAAAAGTGGTTTCGAATTCAGCCATGTAGTACGTGTGCCTCAAAATTAATGGCGGCCAGTCTACATAACTCATCATGAAATTGATCTGCAATTTTCATTGAAAAGTGTGAACCGGCTCAAAGTAGGTGTATTAACGAACAACAACGCCCTCACCCGTGAAGGTGATGGCAATCAAAAAAGATTACGGGCTGATGTGTACGTCAGCTATTGCTGGTCCGATTCTGCCAGGTCATCTTGGTCCTGGCCCAGGAGCGATAATTCCAACAATGCGTATCGGTGCTCAACAAAGTTATGAACGTTGTTAGCCACCGCCAGTTTGAACAATGCCGTAGCGTTGTCCAAATCCCCCAGACTTAGGTAGTACTTACCTAAATAGAAGTTGGTTTCACTGAGATGCTCAGCGAGCGAGGTGTTATCCGTTGCGTCCGCCTTCAGGCGTTCCATCAGCGTTGCTTCGCTAATGTTGCCCAGGTAGAACTCGACAATGTTCCATCCCCATTGCTCTTTATCTGATTTCTCAAAGCGTTGCTTTAACGCTTCTTTAGCCTGCTTCTCATCGAGCTTCTGCTCGGCGAGATAAAGCCACAGACTACGGAAAGGATCATTGGGATCGTCTTGATAAAACGCTAGCAGATCATCTTGCGCTAACTTGTCGCGACCGCCGTAATACAATGCGATACCGCGATTTAAGTGCGCGTAGTTGTAAGTTGGATCAAGCTCAAGTACAGAATCAAACGCTTCATAGGCAGCATCAAAATTGCCTGCCTGCGTTAAATATATACCTAAGTAATTGAATACTTCAGGCATATCTGGTCGGATTGCCAGCGCTTGTGAAAAATCATTTCGCGCCAGTGCCCTCAGACCGAGACTATCATACAACACTCCGCGCTCATATAAAAGCTGTGCGCGTTCGTCATCGGTTAAAGCCCGACTGGCAAGAATTTGTTCCATACGTGCCAGAATCACTTCCTGCTGCAAAGTCGGTTGCAATGGTACTGCGAGGACTTCACTCTTACGCCAGGTGGAATTACTGCATCCAGCCAGCGTGAGTGCTGTCGCAACGAAACACCAGCGCAAAAAAGGCTTCATTTCCCACTCCCGAAGACAACGATTGAATGAACGTCCAGGTTCCCCGGTTGCTAACAAGGCATCCTGCCGGGTTAAAGGCCCTCCGCTCTCACGGAGGGCAATGGCAACCTTACTCGCCCTGGCTTGCCGGAGCTTCCGGTTCGCCTGCAGGCTGAGACTGCTCAGTTGCTTCTTTAATGCTCAGACGTACACGGCCCTGGCGATCAACTTCCAGAACTTTGACCGGTACTTCCTGACCCATCTGCAGGTAATCGGTCACTTTCTCAACGCGCTTATCAGCGATCTGAGAGATGTGTACCAGGCCTTCTTTACCGCCACCGATGGCAACGAATGCGCCAAAGTCAACGATACGGGTCACTTTACCATTGTAGATACGGCCTACTTCGATCTCTGCGGTGATCTCTTCGATACGACGGATAGCATATTTCGCTTTTTCGCCGTCGGTCGCAGCAATCTTCACGGTACCATCATCTTCGATTTCAATGGTGGTGCCGGTTTCTTCGGTCAGAGCACGGATAACAGAACCGCCTTTACCGATAACGTCTTTGATCTTGTCCGGGCTGATCTTGATGGTGTGGATACGCGGAGCAAATTCAGAGATATCGCCACGCGGTGCGTTGATCGCTTGTTCCATCACACCCAGGATGTGCAGACGCGCACCTTTAGCCTGGTTCAGAGCAACCTGCATGATTTCTTTGGTGATACCTTCAATTTTGATATCCATCTGCAGTGCAGAGATACCGTCGCGGGAACCCGCCACTTTGAAGTCCATATCGCCCAGGTGGTCTTCGTCGCCCAGGATGTCAGACAGAACAACATAGTTGTCGCCTTCTTTCACCAGCCCCATCGCGATACCCGCAACGGCGGCTTTAATTGGCACGCCTGCGTCCATCAGCGCCAGGGAAGCGCCACATACGGAAGCCATAGAAGAAGAACCGTTAGATTCGGTGATTTCAGAAACCACACGCACGGTGTACGGGAATTTATCCAGTTCCGGCATCACTGCCAGTACGCCACGTTTCGCCAGACGACCGTGACCAATCTCACGACGCTTCGGAGAACCGACCATACCGGTTTCACCTACGCAGTACGGAGGGAAGTTGTAGTGGAACAGGAAGTTGTCAGTACGCTCGCCCATCAGTTCGTCGAGGTTCTGTGCATCACGAGTGGTGCCCAGGGTCGCGGTAACCAGCGCCTGAGTTTCGCCACGGGTGAACAGTGCGGAACCGTGAGTACGCGGCAGAACGCCAGTACGCACGTCCAGACCACGGATCATGTCTTTTTCACGGCCATCGATGCGCGGCTCGCCTGCCAGTACGCGGCTACGAACAACGTTTTTCTCGATAGCGTGCAGAATTTCACCCAGCTCGTTAGCGTCCAGGGTTTCGTCTTCAGCCACCAGAGTCGCGATGGTTTCAGATTTGATTACGTCAACCTGAGCATAACGCTCTTGTTTGTCGGTGATGCGGTAAGCGTCGCTCAGGCGAGCTTCTGCCAGTGCGGCAACGCGCGCGTTCAGCGCTTCGTTGACGGCTTCTGGCTGCCAGTCCCAACGCGGTTTGCCAGCTTCTTTCGCCAGCTCGTTGATGGCCTGAATAACAACCTGCTGCTGTTCGTGACCGAATACCACAGCGCCCAGCATCTGGTCTTCGCTCAGCAGTTCAGCTTCGGATTCAACCATCAGTACGGCAGCTTCTGTACCCGCAACAACCAGGTCCAGCTTGCTTTCTTTCAGTTCGTCCTGAGTCGGGTTCAGTACGTACTGGTCATTGATGTAACCAACACGTGCAGCACCGATCGGGCCGTTGAATGGGATGCCAGACAGCGTCAGCGCAGCAGATGCACCAATCATGGCCACGATGTCCGGGTTAACCTGCGGGTTAACGGAAACAACGGTGGCGATAACCTGAACTTCGTTAACGAAGCCTTCCGGGAACAGCGGACGAACCGGGCGGTCAATCAGACGCGCAATCAGGGTTTCGCCTTCGCTCGGACGGCCTTCACGACGGAAGAAGCTACCTGGGATACGGCCAGCAGCGTAGGTACGCTCCTGATAGTTAACGGTCAGCGGGAAGAAATCCTGGCCTGGTTTCGCTTTTTTCTGGCCAACAACGGTAACAAATACCGCAGTGTCATCCATGCTAACCATAACAGCGGCAGTCGCCTGGCGCGCCATCATGCCGGTTTCCAGCGTAACGGTATGCTGACCGTACTGGAATTTACGAACGATCGGATTAAGCAAAATAATATCCTTTCTCTATTTTTTGACGGCACATTTTTGCGCCATCGTTAATACCCGATCTTCTGCGCATCCTCGCGACTAATGACAACCCTAACCCATAAGCATGAGTAAAGCCTCTCATTAGCCGCGCGAACCTCTGCAACGGAAGATCATTCATAGCAACAATACATTAGTTTCCAGCGAATTGCTGCCATCTGCTGGAAAAAAGGGGCCATGAAGGCCCCCTCTTTCTGAAACTCGAAAGAATTAGCGACGCAGACCCAGACGCTCGATCAGCGCGGTGTAACGTGCAACATCTTTACGTTTCAGGTAGTCGAGCAGTTTACGACGCTGAGAAACCATGCGCAGCAGACCACGACGGCTGTGGTGATCTTTTTTGTGCTCTGCAAAGTGGCCCTGCAGGTGGTTAATCTGTGCAGTCAACAGAGCAACCTGAACATCGGTAGAACCGGTGTCGTTTGCATCACGACCAAACTCAGAAACGATTTTAGCGGTAGCTTCAGTACTTAGAGACATTTTAAAACTCCAAAGTGTTAAGAATGAAAGGATGCCGATCTCTAATTCAGCTATCCCAGTGTATACACTTCATCCTTCAAGCTGACTCTGCGTTGGCTGCGTCCGCTCACCTCAGTCACTTACCTGAGTAAGCTCCTGAGGATTCTCAGACTTGCCGCCTTGATGCAGCTTGAATGATTTTGTGTATACGCCACGCAGATTGTTAAACAATTCACGCGACGTTAAGCGGCAGTATTCTACTCGCAGCGCCCTTTTATCGCAAGACAGAGAGCGCTATGCAGGATACTCAACCACCAGGCGGCGGGGAGCAACACGACCTTCATCGTCCATTTCCCCCATGCCGATAAACTTGCCTTCTTCACCTTCCGTCACGCGCACCAGTCCTTCCAGCGGCGCGCCTGACGTCCGTACCGGATTACCATTTTTAAAGTAAACCGACGATGTTAAAGGTAAATTAACTACCGGATAGTCTGATGCCGGACTGTCCATTGGCATCAGCAAAGGATCAAGCAACTGCGCCGCCGGAATATTTTGCTGTTCTGCCTGCTCAACCAGTTCACGCAGATGCTCCAGCGTGACCATACGATCCACCGGATACTTGCTGACCGTCAGACGACGCAGATACGTTACGTGCGCGCCGCAGCCCAGCTTCTCACCGAGATCGTCAACGATGGTGCGAATATAGGTGCCTTTGGAGCAGTGAACTTCCAGCTCCAGCTCGTTACCTTCGTGGCGAATAAACAGCAGCTCATAGACGGTAATCGGGCGCGCTTCACGCGGCACTTCAATGCCCTGACGCGCATATTCGTACAGCTTCTTACCCTGATACTTCAGCGCCGAATACATTGACGGGATCTGCTCGATATCGCCGCGGAAAGTCTCCAGCGCGCTTGCAAGCTGCTCAGCGGTGAAGGTTACCGGACGTTCCTGCACGATTTGCCCATCAGCATCCGAGGTGTCAGTACGCTGGCCCAGACGGGCAACCACACGATAGCGTTTATCAGAATCCAGCAAATACTGTGAAAACTTCGTCGCTTCACCGAGGCAAATCGGCAGCATGCCTGTCGCCAGCGGATCCAGCGCGCCGGTATGTCCCGCGCGGTTGGCATTGTAGATGCGCTTTACTTTTTGCAGTACGTCATTGCTGGACATGCCTTGCGGTTTGTCCAGCAGCAGAACACCGTGAATGTCGCGACCACGACGACGAGGACGACTCATCAGTCCTCCTTGCTGTCGTCCGCTGGGTTCACACGACGCTCATCGTCATGTTTCACCACGCTGGTCACCAGGTTGGACATGCGCATCCCTTCGACCAGTGAGTTGTCGTAGAAGAAGGTCAGTTCCGGCACGATACGCAGACGCATGGCTTTACCCAGCAGAGAGCGGATAAAACCAGAAGCTTCCTGCAGCGCCTTAATACCATTTTTAACGGCAGCTTCGTCCTGGTCGTTCAGGAACGTCACGAATACTTTGGCATACGCCAGATCACGGGACATCTCAACACCAGACACGGTAGTCATCATGCCCACGCGTGGGTCTTTGATTTCGCGCTGCAGGATGAGTGCGATTTCTTTCTGCATCTCCTGCGCGACGCGCTGCGGGCGACCAAATTCTTTCGCCATAATAAATTCTCCAGAATAAAGACAAAAAAGGGGCAATAAGCCCCTTTTTAAATTTCTTGCCGGGTGGCGCTTCGCTTACCCGGCCTACGCTTAATCATCTTCTCAGGATTTTGGGCTGCAAGTTGCGGCCCAAAAGACGACGAAGATTATGCGATGGTACGTTTGATCTCAATGATCTCGAACACTTCGATCATATCGCCAACGCGAACGTCGTTGTAGTTCTTAACGCCGATACCACATTCCATGCCGTTACGGACTTCGTTGACATCATCTTTGAAGCGGCGCAGGGATTCCAGCTCACCTTCATAGATAACCACGTTGTCGCGCAGTACGCGGATTGGGTTGTGACGTTTAATCGTACCTTCGGTAACCATACAGCCTGCGATAGCGCCGAATTTCGGTGATTTGAACACATCACGCACTTCAGCCAGACCAATGATCTGCTGTTTCAGCTCCGGAGACAGCATGCCGCTCATCGCTGCTTTCACTTCGTCGATCAGATGATAGATGACGGAGTAGTAACGCAGATCCAGGCTTTCAGATTCGATAACTTTACGTGCAGATGCATCAGCACGGACGTTGAAGCCAACCAGAATCGCGTTGGATGCCGCTGCCAGAGTCGCGTCGGTTTCGGTGATACCACCTACGCCAGAACCAATGATCTTCACTTTGACTTCGTCGGTAGACAGTTTCAGTAAAGAGTCAGAAATCGCTTCGACAGAACCCTGCACGTCGGCTTTCAGGACGATGTTCACTTCGTGAACTTCACCATCAGTCATGTTAGCGAACATGTTTTCAAGTTTAGATTTCTGCTGACGAGCCAGTTTAACTTCACGGAATTTGCCCTGACGATACAGTGCAACTTCACGGGCTTTCTTCTCGTCACGAACGACAGTAACTTCGTCACCTGCAGCCGGAACACCGGACAGACCGAGGATTTCCACCGGAATGGATGGACCTGCTTCCAGGACTTCCTGACCCAATTCGTTACGCATCGCACGAACGCGACCGTATTCGAAGCCACAGAGTACGATGTCGCCTTTATGCAGCGTACCTTCACGCACCAGTACGGTAGCAACCGGACCACGACCTTTATCCAGGAAGGATTCGATAACCGCACCGCTCGCCATACCTTTACGCACAGCTTTCAGTTCCAGTACTTCGGCCTGCAGCAGGATAGCGTCCAGCAGCTCATCGATACCGGTACCCGCTTTCGCAGAAACGTGAACGAATTGGCTCTCGCCGCCCCACTCTTCCGGCATGATGCCGTACTGGGACAGTTCGTTTTTAACGCGATCAGGATCCGCTTCTGGTTTATCGATCTTGTTGACTGCAACCACTACCGGCACACCTGCCGCTTTCGCGTGCTGGATTGCTTCGATAGTCTGCGGCATCACGCCGTCGTCTGCTGCAACAACCAGAACAACGATATCCGTTGCCTGAGCACCACGAGCACGCATGGAGGTAAACGCGGCGTGACCCGGGGTATCCAGGAAGGTGATCATACCGTTGTCAGTTTCAACGTGGTACGCACCGATGTGCTGAGTAATGCCGCCTGCTTCGCCAGAGGCCACTTTCGTGGAACGAATGTAGTCCAGCAGAGACGTTTTACCATGGTCAACGTGACCCATGATGGTGACTACCGGTGCGCGCGGTTCAGCCGCAGCGCCGGTATCACGGTCGCTCATTACCGCTTCTTCCAGCTCGTTTTCACGACGCAGGATAACTTTGTGGCCCATCTCTTCGGCAACCAGCTGTGCGGTTTCCTGGTCGATGACCTGGTTAATGGTCGCCATTGCGCCCAGTTTCATCATCGCTTTGATGACCTGAGAGCCTTTAACTGCCATTTTGTTCGCCAGATCGCCAACGGTGATGGTTTCACCGATCACAACGTCACGGTTAACGGCCTGAGCTGGCTTCTGGAAGCCCTGCTGCAGAGCGGAACCTTTACGCTGCTTACCGCCTTTACCACCGCGAACCGCGGCACGCGCTTCTTCACGGTCAGCTTTAGATTCAGCGTGTTTGTTGCCTTTCTTCGCCGGACGCGCTGCTTTCGTGCTGCGAGTACGACCACGGCCGCCTTCGACTTCACGATCGTTCTCGTCTTCAGCCTGGCGAGCGTGCTGGGAAGTGGTGACGTGATAATCGCTGGTATCTTCAACAGGTTCAGCGTTATTCACACCATTTTTCTCATTTTCTTCCGCCATACGGCGAGCTTCTTCCGCTACGCGGCGCGCTTCTTCTTCAAGCTTGCGACGTGCTTCTTCTTCCGCTTTACGCTTCAGTTCAGCGGCTTCATTTTCACGGCGGGCTTTTTCGGCCTGGGCGGTTTTAGTCATATCGTCGGTCTGTTGATTGCTCACTTTGTCTTTTTCCGCAGCTTCACGTTTCGCTTTATCAGCGGCTTCACGCTTAGCTTGTTCTGCGGCCTCACGTTCGGCTTTTTGTTGCGCCTCGCGTTTGGCAGCTTCTTCTGCCTCACGACGGGCTTGCTCTTCCGCTTCACGCTGCGCCTGCTCTTCCGCGGCAAGGCGTTCAGCCTCTTGCGGATCGCGTTTCACAAAGGTGCGTGTCTTGCGGACTTCGATTTGTACCGATTTACTTTTCCCACCGGTACCTGGAATATTGAGAGTACTGCGCGTTTTACGCTGCAATGTCAACTTATCCGGCGCTGAGCCGTTTTCACGGTTCAGGTGCGCCAGTAAGGTTTGTTTCTCTTGTGCGGATACAGAGTCGTCAGCAGACTTCGGGATACCTGCATCAGCAAATTGCTGTACCAGGCGATCCACGGAGGTCTGTATCTCTGCAGCCAGTGTTTTTACGGTTACATCTGTCATACTGTTCCTTCCTGCTACAGTTTATTACGCTTCGTCGCCGAACCAGCAAATATTACGGGCAGCCATAATCAGCTCACCGGCTTTTTCGTCGGTCAACCCTTCGATATCAGCCAGATCATCAATGCCCTGTTCAGCGAGATCTTCCAGCGTACAAACACCACGGGCAGCCAGTTTGAAGGCCATCTCACGATCCAATCCTTCCAGATTCAGCAGATCGTCAGCCGGTTTGTTATCACCGAGGCTTTCTTCCTGGGCCAGTGCCAGAGTGGTCAGTGCGTTTTTAGCACGCTCGCGCAGCGCTTCAACGGTCTGTTCATCCAGGCCGTCGATTTCCAGCAGCTCTTTCATTGGCACGTAGGCCAGTTCTTCCAGCGTCGCAAAACCTTCTTCCACCAGAACGGTCGCGAAATCTTCATCGATATCGAGATATTTGGTGAAGGTGTCAATGGCTGCATGTGCTTCTGCCTGATGCTTCGCCTGCAGGTCATCAACGGTCATCACGTTGAGTTCCCAACCGCTCAGTTGTGAAGCCAGGCGGACGTTCTGACCATTACGTCCAATCGCCTGCGCCAGGTTATCGGCTTCAACCGCGATATCCATGGTGTGTTTGTCTTCATCCACCACGATAGAAGCGACGTCTGCTGGCGCCATTGCGTTAATCACGAATTGCGCCGGGTTATCATCCCACAGGACGATATCAATACGCTCGCCGCCCAGTTCGGTAGAAACCGCCTGAACGCGCGCACCGCGCATACCAACACACGCGCCGACCGGATCAATACGCTTGTCGTTGGTCTTAACGGCGATTTTCGCACGCGATCCTGGATCGCGAGCAGCCGCTTTAATTTCGATCACTTCTTCGCCAATTTCTGGCACTTCAATGCGGAACAGTTCAACCAGCATTTCCGGTTTGGAACGAGTTACGAACAGTTGCGCACCGCGCGCTTCCGGGCGTACAGAGTACAGAACGCCACGAATACGGTCACCTGGGCGGAAGTTTTCACGCGGGAGCATGTCTTCACGCAGGATCACGGCTTCAGCATTGCTGCCCAGATCCAGAGAAATGTTGTCGCGGTTTACTTTCTTCACCACGCCAGTAACGATTTCGCCTTCGTGCTCGCGGAACTGATCAACAACCATTGCACGTTCAGCTTCACGTACTTTCTGTACAATAACCTGTTTCGCGGTCTGGGTAGTGATACGGTCAAAGGTGACAGATTCAATCTGATCTTCAACATATTCGCCCACGTTCAGACTTTCGTCTTCGAAGCGTGCCGCTTCCAGCGTAATTTCTTTGGTCGGCTGAGTAACTTCTTCTACGATTACCCAACGACGGAAGGTATCGAAATCACCGCTTTTACGATCGATTTCTACGCGAACGTCGATCTCTTGCTCATATTTTTTCTTTGTTGCTGTAGCCAGCGCACTTTCCAGCGCTTCAAAAATTTTCTCGCGTGGCAGCGCTTTTTCGTTGGATACGGCTTCAACAACAGCCAAAATTTCTTTGTTCATCGCGGGCTTTTCACCTCAATCCAGACTGTTAAAAGTGGGGAACCAGGTTCGCCTTCTGGATATTACTCAGCGCGAACACTTCATCTTTGCCTTCGACTGTGACCGTGATCATCTCACCGTCCACCGCTTTGATAACGCCCTGCCATTTACGACGGTTTTGTACCGCCATACGAAGAACCAGCGTGACTTCTTCACCCAGGAAACGCACGTAGTGTTCAGCTGTGAACAGAGGACGGTCGAGACCCGGAGAGGAGACTTCCAGGTTATAGGCAACGGTGATTGGGTCTTCGACATCCATCACGGCGCTTACCTGATGGCTCACATCAGCACAATCATCAACATTGATGCCATCTTCACTATCAATATAGATGCGCAGTGTGGATGTGCGACCGCGAATAAATTCGATGCCGACCAGTTCGTAGCCCAGGGCTTCAACCGGCGCTGTAATCATCTCTGTTAATTTTTGCTCTAATGTGGACAAGCCCACCCCCAAGACATAAAAAAAGGGCCTAAAGCCCAGTTATTCTGTAGTCAGATAACAAAAAACCCCGATAAATCGGGGCTTTAGATAACTGAACCCTATAACCGCACCTGCGGTTCGGAAAACCTTCCGAAAGAATTTTTTTCAAATCCAGCTACGAAGGCCTAAGTCTTCACAGTATATTTGAAAAAGAACTCTAAGGGAAAGTGGTTGCGGGGGCCGGATTTGAACCGACGACCTTCGGGTTATGAGCCCGACGAGCTACCAGGCTGCTCCACCCCGCGCCTGAAACGTGGCAAATTTTACGCGTTTTGGGTAAAAAATGCAAATACTGCTGGGATTTGGTACCGAGGACGGGACGTAAAATCTGCGCACAGTATATTGATTCACTATGCGTTATGTCAACCTTGTTACGACTATGCAAATCAATGAATGCTGGCCCGTGGATGTTCAGCAAGATAAATATGCCATCCACGCCGTTATTTAACGAAATTATCACTAAACTCTTCCTGTCATCCAGAAAAGATGATTAAATGAAAACTCATTTATTTTGCATAAAAATGCAATTAGTATAATAAGCCGACCTCTTCACCAGTCTATCAAGCAGGGTTTTATTTTATGACGACGATTCTCAAGCATCTCCCGGTAGGTCAACGTATTGGTATCGCTTTTTCCGGCGGCCTGGACACCAGTGCAGCACTGCTGTGGATGCGACAAAAAGGGGCTGTCCCATATGCATATACTGCGAATTTGGGCCAGCCGGATGAGGATGACTATGACGCCATCCCTCGCCGTGCAATGGAATATGGTGCTGAGAATGCTCGCCTGGTAGATTGCCGTAAGCAGCTGGTTGCCGAAGGGATCGCTGCCATTCAGTGCGGTGCATTCCACAACACCACCGGCGGACTGACCTATTTCAATACCACCCCGCTGGGTCGTGCAGTCACCGGCACCATGCTGGTTGCTGCCATGAAAGAAGATGGCGTAAATATCTGGGGTGACGGTAGCACCTATAAAGGGAACGATATTGAACGTTTCTATCGTTACGGCCTGCTGACCAACGCCGAACTGCAGATTTACAAACCATGGCTGGATACCGACTTCATCGACGAACTCGGCGGTCGCCATGAGATGTCCGAATTTATGATTGCCTGTGGTTTCGACTACAAGATGTCTGTCGAAAAAGCGTATTCCACCGACTCCAATATGCTCGGCGCGACCCACGAAGCTAAAGACCTCGAGTTCCTGAACTCCAGCGTCAAAATCGTCAACCCGATTATGGGCGTGAAGTTCTGGGATGAGAGCGTGAAGATCCCGGCAGAAGAAGTGACCGTGCGTTTTGAACAAGGCTATCCGGTTGCCCTGAACGGTAAGACCTTCAGCGACGACGTTGAGATGATGCTGGAAGCCAACCGTATCGGCGGCCGTCATGGTCTGGGTATGAGCGACCAGATTGAAAACCGTATCATTGAAGCAAAAAGCCGCGGTATCTATGAAGCCCCGGGGATGGCACTGCTGCACATCGCCTACGAGCGTCTGCTGACCGGTATTCACAACGAAGACACCATTGAGCAGTATCACGCACATGGTCGCCAGTTGGGTCGTCTGCTGTATCAGGGCCGCTGGTTCGACTCTCAGGCGCTGATGCTGCGTGATGGTCTGCAGCGTTGGGTTGCCAGCCAGATCACCGGTGAAGTCACGCTGGAACTGCGTCGCGGTAACGACTATTCAATCCTCAACACCGTGTCTGACAACCTGACCTACAAGCCAGAACGTCTGACCATGGAGAAAGGTGATTCGGTATTCTCGCCAGACGATCGTATCGGTCAGTTGACTATGCGTAATCTGGATATCACCGATACCCGCGAGAAGCTGTTTGGCTACGCGCAGTCTGGCCTGCTCACCGCCTCTTCCGCAACCGGCCTGCCGCAGGTTGAGAATCTGGAAAACAAGGCGAAATAATCATTCATCGTCTTAAGGCCGCGAAAGCGGCCTTTTTTATGCGCGGAATATGAGAGATGTAGGCCTGATAAGGCGTTTACGCCGCCATCCGACATTATTACAACGCCTGATGGCGCTACGCTTATCAGGCCTACAGCCACAAATGACAGACGAAAAAAAAGACGCTTTTCAGCGTCTTTTTTCGGAATTTGGTACCGAGGATGGGACTCGAACCCACAAGCCCGTTAGGGCACTACCACCTCAAGGTAGCGTGTCTACCAATTCCACCACCTCGGTACAGAATACTTAGTGCGGGATATCGCTGGTCGGCTGAGCCGGAGCAGCTGGCTGAGTTTGCTCGGTTTTCGCCGGTGCGCTCAGATTTTCCCACTCACTTCCTTTATTGGTCTTATTGCTGTTCATGTTACCCAGCACCAGACTGATAATGAAGAACAGAGTTCCTAACACAGCTGTCATACGGGTCATGAAGTTGCCAGAACCACTTGAACCAAACAGTGTACCAGAAGCGCCTGCGCCAAAAGAGGCTCCCATATCAGCGCCTTTGCCTTGCTGCAGCATGATCAAGCCTACCAGGCCAATTGCCACAATAAGGAAAACTACTAAAAGAGCTTCGTGCATAATCAACCTGTTCCTTGCGGAGTTGCCGCGTACAATGCTTCGACCATTAAAGCGGGAATATTTACTGTTTCCCACTGAAGCGGGTGTGAATACTAACCAAAGCGAATAACCTTCGCAAGGGCAATTTGTTAGCATTGTATCAACTGCGGAAAAAATCGCCATATCAATCAAAAACGCAGCAACTTCTCCCAGCATCGCTGCATTACTGACCGCTGATCGTCAAGGTTTGCCCAAACAACAATTGGGATCTCACAAACCAGATCCGAATTTTCTGGCCAACACTGAATGATCTCCTGATTCACCAACTCCTCAGCCACCATTGATTCAGGTAACCACGCCATTCCCATATGGCGCAGTACCATTTCTCGTATTGTTTCGCTTAGCCCAGTCTCAAACACTTTTTTCAACCGTGGGCGCACTCGTTGTTCTGCCGGATCAATAATACGTCTGACAAAGGTATAGTCGCTGTAGCATAGCCAGGGGATCGCGGTATGCGGATCATCCAGTTTGTCCGCGAGTTGCGCAGAAACCACCGGGATAAAACGCTCATATCGCCATAAAGAACGTTTCAGCCCTCCGGCAATCTCCAGCCCCGGTTGTGAAGAGGGTAAATCGTACGTCACCAGCATATCAATTTGCCGGTTTATCAGGGCATTAAAGTGATTATCAATCCCCTGGATGCTGGCATTTACCGTGAAGTTTAATTGCGGTTCACTTTGGCGCAAATAGTTGATCATATCCGGCAAGATATTCACCGACAGCGTATGCAGGCTAACCATTACCAGCGTATTGTCCGTTGCTGGCATCATCGCCGACAGCTCGTGGCGCGCCTCTGTTAACGTGCTAAGGACGTGCCTGGCATAAGGTTCAAAGCGTTCGCCATAACAGGTTAGTGTAACGGGCGTCGTGGTGCGGTCAAACAGCGGGACCCCCAACATCTCCTCCAGAGCCTTTATACGTCGGCTTAGCGCGGGTTGGGTGATATGCCGCTGTATCGCTGCCTGGGAGTAATTCCCATACTGGCTCAACGCCAGAAAATCTTCTAACCACTTCGAATCCACGTCTCATTCCCCATCATGCCATAACCGTATCCACCGATGACAAATCGGCAATAGTCACAGTTATAGTAATGGCTTTAATGTGGGCATCATAACAACAATATTCCGTTTCACCTGCCGACTCTCACCCTCGACGTTTGACAGGACCGATATGTTTACTTTACTGACCAATGCCCGCGTTTTTTCTCCGGAGGATTTAGGCCTCTGTTCCCTGCTCATACATGCCGATCGCATTGTGGCTGTTGAAAAAGATATTGCACTCTTTGATGGTGTCAAAGAGGTCATCGATTGCCGCGGTAAGTGGGTAATTCCCGGAATTATCGATCAGCATGTTCATCTTACCGGCGGCGGCGGTGAAGCCGGCTTTGCCAGCCGGACACCAGCCGTCAAGCTGCGCGATCTGATTCAGGCCGGTATTACGACGGTCGTCGGCGTGCTGGGTACTGATGCGATATCCCGCTCCCCGAAAGATCTTTACGCCAAAATGCAGTCCCTCAATCTGGAAGGCCTGCGTGCGTATATGCATACCGGAGCCTACGCGGTACCCAGCCCGACAATTACACGATCCATTCGCGATGATATGGCATTTATCCCGGCAATCCTGGGTGTCAAAATCGCCCTCGCCGACCACCGTGGCTCTTACCCCTCTTTCCAGGAATTATTGAGGATAGTCAGTGATATCCGCGTGGCTTCACTGCTGGCCGGAAAAAAAGGGTTGCTGCACGTACACCTGGGCAATCTGCCGGAAGGGATGTCACAGCTGATAGAACTGTGTGATGCCGGTATTCCAATTCATCACATTTCACCGACGCATGTCGCGAGGACAGAAGCATTGTTCGAACAGGCTATCGCTTTCGCACATCGCGGTGGCCATATCGACGTGACGTCTGGCGGCAGTCGATTTATGCCCCAGGAGCAAGCGATTCTCCACGCGCTGGAATCACAGGTTCCGGCTGATCGCATCACCATTAGCTCTGATGGCAATGGCAGCGTGCCGCGCTTTAATGCGCAAGGCATCGTAGAAGGGTTAAGCGCCGCGCCGGTAGCTGGCAACCTCAACCTGCTGCCTCGTCTGATTGATGTCGGTATTCCAGTGTCTCAGGCGATCGCGATGTTGACGGCGAACGTCGCACGCTCACTGGGTATTTCTGGCGGCGTACTTTGCGCAGGAGAACGTGCTGATATTTGCGTGCTCAATGACGACCTCTCACTGGCCCACCTGTTTGCCGCTGGAAAGCCGCTACTGCGTGATGGTGAGTGTCTGGTTACCGGCAACTTCGAGTAAGGGGGCGAGAATGTCATTATTACTGGCGCTACTCGCCATCATTTTTGCCGGACGTCTGATCCTGAAAAAGTACCACCCTCAGTCGGTGTTGCTCTTAACCGGGATCGTACTACTGCTTGTCGCGCATTTTAGCGGGATGACCACGCTCAGTAGCCTGGTAAAAAAGAGCACCGGATTTGGCCCCTTTGACGCCTTTGAGTTTATTCGCGACACCCTGAGCGTGCGTCTCGGCGGTCTCGGGCTACAAATCATGCTGATAGGTGGCTTTGCCACCTATATGTCGGCCATTGGCGCAAGTCAGGTGCTGGTGCGCGTCACATCCCGCCCCTTGCAACGTCTGAACTCCCCTTACCTGCTGCTAGGGCTGGCCTTGCTGCTGGGCCAATTTCTGTCGCTATTTATCAGTAGCGCCACCGGACTGGGTCTGCTATTGATGGCAACGCTTTACCCCCTGCTGACCCGTCTTGGCTGCAGCCGCGCCGCCGTTGCTGCAGTTATCGCCAGTACCTGTGCCGTTGAATTTGGCCCGGGTTCCGGGAACTCAGTTCTCGCCGCTAAAACGGCGGGTATCGAGGTAGTTAACTATTTTGTTCAGGATCAGTTACCGATCGTTGTCCCCGTTATTCTGTTCATCGCCCTGCTGCATATTGTTGTACAACGCTTTTTCGATCGCCGGGAGAGCGATGACAATACCGCGCAGCAAATGCAGACATTAACCTCAACCGAAGAAGCTGAAGCGCCGGTTGCCTGGCTATTCCTGCCGATGTTACCGCTGGTGTTGATGCTGGTGTGCAGTGATTTAGTATTCAGCTCACTCAAAATTACGCTCGATACCGCCGTACTGATAAGCCTGGCCATTACCCTGATTTGCGAATATTGCCGCCATCGTAAAGCTCGCGACGTGATGGCTGGCGTACAAAAAGTCTTCGACAGCATGGGCAGTGTGTTTGCCACGGTAGTCACGCTGATTATCGCCGGTGAAGTCTTCTCCGCCGGTCTGAAAGCGATTGGTGCGGTTGATGCGCTGCTGTCACTCTCAGGAGAATTTGGCCTCAGCGCAGCTTCCATAATCTTGCTGATGACGCTAATCACCTTTGCGATTTCAGCGTTGATGGGCTCCGGAAATGCAGCATTTTTCTCCTTCGCCCCGATGGTGCCGGATATCAGCCGCCATATCGGCAGCGACGTGGCGGTTATGATGCTACCGATTCAGATCTCAGCGGGCATTGGACGGACATTGTCGCCTATTGCCGGCGTGATTATCGCCATCGCCGGGATCGCAGGTGTATCACCGGTGGATATCGTTAAACGCACCGCAATTCCGATGCTGGGAGGATGGCTGCTGATGATTGCGCTGACATTCGCCCGATCCGGGCACTTGTTGGCGGTTCTCCCGTGGCTGAGCGTCCTCGTGCTATTGATGGTCGGTGGCTACTTCTGGCAGCGCCGACGTAAACAGCCGCTGGCAGTACAGTAAAAAAAAGCCGGAGTCTCTCAGACTCCGGCTCTTACACTTTACGGAAAGGGTTAAACGGCTTTCACTGCATCCGCAATGCGGTGCGCAAACTCCGTAACCTGTGCTTCGTCTTCACCTTCAACCATCACACGGATTAATGGCTCAGTGCCCGACTTACGCAACAGTACGCGTCCACGGTTACCCAGTGCCGCTTCAACCTCTGCCATCACCGCTTTCACGCTTTCATGTTCCAGCGGATCGCCGCTACCTGCGGTGTAACGTACGTTAACCAGCAGCTGTGGGAACATTTTCATACCGCTGCACAGGTCGTGCAAACTCATATGGTTGCGCACCATCGCCGCAAGCACCTGCAGGCCCGCCACGATGCCGTCACCGGTAGTGGTTTTGTCCAGCAGGATCACATGACCAGAGTTTTCGGCACCGATACGCCAGCCTTTTTCCTGCATTTTTTCCAGCACATAGCGGTCGCCAACTTTCGCACGGGCAAACGGAATACCCAGCTGTTTCAGCGCCAGCTCGAGGCCCATGTTGCTCATCAGTGTACCTACCGCACCACCACGCAGCTGTCCCTGACGCAGAGCTTCACGGGCGATGATGTACATGATCTGATCGCCATCGACCTTATTACCTTCATGGTCAACCATAATGATGCGGTCGCCATCGCCGTCCAGCGCAATACCCAGATCGGCTTTTTCCGCGATTACGCGCGCCTGCAGCGCACGAACATCGGTCGCGCCGACTTCTTCATTGATGTTCACGCCGTTCGGTTCACAGCCAATCGCAATGACGTTAGCACCCAGCTCGCGCAGTACATTTGGCGCAATGTGGTACGTTGCACCGTTAGCGCAGTCCACCACAATTTTAAGCTCGTTCAGGCTCAGTTCATTCGGGAATGTGCCTTTGCAGAACTCAATATAACGACCGGCAGCATCGACAATACGACTGGCTTTACCCAGTTCGGCCGAATCCACGCAGGTGATTGCTTTTTCCATCTCCGCTTCAATTGCTTCTTCAACTGCATCCGGCAGTTTGGTCCCGTCGATGGAGAAGAATTTAATCCCGTTGTCATAAAATGGGTTGTGAGAAGCGGAGATAACAATCCCGGCTTCAGCACGGAAAGCACGCGTCAGATAAGCAACGGCAGGTGTTGGCATGGGGCCGGTGAAAGAAGCTGACAACCCCGCGGCAGCCAGGCCCGCTTCCAGCGCGGACTCCAGCATATAGCCGGAAATACGCGTATCTTTACCGATAATGATTTTGCGTGAACCATGACGTGCCAGCACTTTTCCTGCCGCCCAGCCCAGCTTGAGCACAAAGTCAGGAGTGATTGGAGCGTCGCCTACACGACCACGAATCCCATCGGTGCCAAAATATTTACGATTACTCATAGCGTTTGTTTTCCTTTGCAGACAATGTGGCTTCCACCACACGCATCGCTTCTACGGTTTCTTTGACGTCATGGACACGAATAATCTGCGCTCCCTGCATTGCGGCAATGACCGCGCATGCAAGGCTGCCGCTCAAACGCTCAGATGGACCCACATTGAGCAATTGGCCAACCATTGATTTTCGTGACATCCCTACCAGCAGCGGCAGATTAAAATGATGAAATTCCGCCAGACGTGCCAGCAATGTGTAGTTGTGAGTAAGATTTTTACCGAATCCGAATCCTGGGTCGAGTAGCAATTTATCTTTTGTGATTCCGGCCCGTTCACAACGTGCTATTTGCTCAACAAAGTAACGATTTACCTCAGCAAATACATCCTCATACTTCGGTGCTTCCTGCATAGTTTTCGGCTGCCCCTGCATATGCATCAGGCAAACCGGCAATCCAGTTTCTGCCGCAGCTTCCAGCGCGCCCGGCTCCGAGAGTGAGCGAATGTCATTAATGATATGTGCGCCCACTCTGGCGCACTCACGAATGACCTCTGGTTTTGAGGTATCTACCGAAATCCACACTTCAAAACGTTGAGCAATTGCCTCCACCACCGGGATCACTCGCTGCAGTTCTTCTTCCACGCTAACATCCGCCGCTCCCGGTCGCGTAGACTCACCACCCACATCAATGATAGTCGCCCCTGCGTTAATCATCAGATTTGCGTGTTTTACCGCCTCAACCAGAGAGTTGTGCGCCCCGCCATCAGAAAAAGAGTCTGGTGTGACGTTTAAAATCCCCATGACGTGGGGATGGCTGAGATCCAGCGAAGATCCCTGAGCAAAGAGTTTCATAGTGTTATCCCTGGTATATACCCAATGAATTTCGAATTGCATCTGCATTAGCTTTCCTCGCTCACCCCAGTCACGTACTGATGTACGCTCCAGGGGATTCCCTGCGTCGCCGCCTTGATGCAATTCGAAATTCATTGGGTATAAGTTGATAAATAAAAAAACCCCGGAGCAAGCCCCAGGGTTTTCAATTAAAACATGGTCATCAGATGACGATAACTTATTTGTCGCCTAACTGCTCTGACATGTTGCCCGGGTTCGGCGTACGCGGCTCTTCAGCCGGACGCGGTGCACTCGGGGTGCCATTGTTGCCAGAGTTGTTAGATGAACCAGACTCTTCCCAACCCGCTGGCGGGCGCACATCGCGGCGAGCCATCAGATCATCAATCTGCGGTGCATCGATGGTCTCATATTTCATGAGCGCATCTTTCATCGAGTGCAGAATGTCCAGGTTATCGTTCAGCAGACGGCGAGCACGGTCATAGTTGCGCTCAATCAGTGATTTCACTTCCTGATCGATAATACGCGCGGTTTCATCGGACATATGTTTTGCTTTCGCAACAGAACGACCGAGGAACACTTCGCCTTCTTCTTCCGCGTACAGCAACGGCCCCAGTTTGTCAGAGAAGCCCCACTGAGTGACCATGTTACGCGCCAGATTCGTCGCGACTTTAATGTCGTTGGACGCACCGGTAGAAACATGTTCAGCACCGTAGATGATCTCTTCCGCCAGGCGACCGCCGTACAGCGTGGAGATCTGACTTTCCAGTTTCTGACGGCTGGCGCTAATTGCGTCGCCTTCAGGCAGGAAGAAGGTGACACCCAGCGCACGACCGCGCGGAATAATCGTCACTTTGTGCACCGGATCGTGCTCCGGCACCAGGCGACCGATGATTGCATGGCCAGCTTCGTGATACGCGGTAGATTCTTTCTGCGCTTCCGTCATCACCATGGAGCGACGTTCCGCACCCATCATGATTTTGTCTTTCGCTTTCTCGAACTCAACCATCGATACAACACGCTTGTTACCACGCGCTGCAAACAGTGCCGCTTCGTTCACCAGGTTCGCAAGATCCGCACCGGAGAAACCAGGCGTACCACGAGCAATGATTGCCGCATCGATATCCGGAGACAGCGGTACGCGACGCATATGCACTTTCAGAATCTGTTCACGACCGCGAACGTCTGGCAGCCCCACCACAACCTGACGGTCAAAACGGCCTGGGCGCAGCAGCGCAGGGTCAAGAACATCCGGACGGTTAGTTGCCGCGATAACGATAATACCTTCGTTACCTTCGAAGCCGTCCATCTCAACCAGCATCTGGTTCAGCGTCTGTTCACGTTCATCGTGACCGCCACCCAGACCAGCGCCACGCTGGCGACCTACGGCGTCGATTTCATCGATGAAGATGATACACGGTGCCGCTTTCTTGGCTTGTTCGAACATGTCACGCACACGAGATGCGCCCACACCAACGAACATTTCCACGAAATCAGAACCGGAAATTGTGAAGAATGGAACCTTCGCTTCACCCGCGATGGCTTTTGCCAGCAGGGTTTTACCTGTACCCGGAGGACCAACCATCAGGACGCCTTTCGGGATCTTACCGCCCAGCTTCTGGAAACGGCTCGGTTCGCGCAGGTATTCAACCAGTTCAGCGACCTCTTCTTTCGCTTCGTCACAACCCGCGACATCAGCAAAAGTGGTTTTGATCTGATCTTCGGTCAACATGCGCGCTTTGCTCTTACCGAACGACATGGCACCTTTGCCACCACCGCCCTGCATTTGACGCATAAAGAAGATCCAGACACCAATCAGCAGCAGCATTGGGAACCAGGAAATGAAGATAGAAGCCAGCAGGCTCGGCTCTTCAGGCGGCTCACCAACAACCTTGACGTTTTTGGTCAGCAGGTTATCAAGCAGCTTCGGATCGTTAACCGGAATGTAGGTCGTGTAACGGTTACTATCTTTCTTGGTAACGTTAATCTCACGTCCGTTGATACGCGCTTCACGAACCTGGTCCTGATTGACCTCTTGCAGGAAGGTAGAGTAATCAACCTTACGGCCATTAGACTCGCTGGGCCCAAAGCTCTGGAATACTGACATCAGCACAACGGCAATGACCAGCCAGAGTATTAGGTTTTTCGCCATGTCACTCAAGGGATTAACCTCATATTACAACTGTGTTAAAAACAGCGTCAGGATACTCTATATCCAGTGTCTTTCAAACTTTCGTTTGAAATCTACCGGTTATGGTTTACGCCCGGTCGCTACAATGTACACTTCACGCGAACGGGCGCGAGAAGAGTCCGGCTTACGAACTTTGACCTTCGTAAACAGGGAGCGAATCTCTCTTAGATACTCATCGAAGCCTTCGCCCTGGAACACCTTCACTACAAAACTACCACCTGGCGCTAATACATCACGAGCCATTCCAAGTGCCAGTTCAACCAGATACATGGCCCGGGGAATATCCACCGCCGGTGTTCCACACATATTTGGCGCCATATCAGACATGACAACTTGTACTTTACTGTCACCTACACGCTCAAGTAACGCTTTCAGGACTAATTCATCACGAAAGTCGCCCTGAAGGAAGTCCACACCAACGATTGGATCCATAGGTAAAAGATCGCAAGCGATAATGCGGCCGCTGTTTCCGATCTGCGTAACCGCATATTGCGACCAGCCACCGGGTGCAGCGCCGAGGTCAACAATCGTCATCCCCGGTTTAAAAATTTTGTCACTTTGCTGTATTTCATCAAGTTTAAACCAGGCACGGGAACGTAACCCCTTTTTCTGTGCCTGTTGAACATATTTATCGCTAAAGTGTTCCTGAAGCCAGCGACTCGAGCTGGCAGAACGCTTTTTACCTGTCATTTCACTTTCCCATCGGGCAGTTCATCGTAACCAATGGTGTAAATATCTACACAGCTATTTGGCGATATATGGGAGATGGCGGTAGAATGACCCGTTTTCAATCCCAACGTAAGCAAAAATATACGATGAATCTGAGTACTAAACAAAAACAGCACCTGAAAGGTCTGGCACATCCGCTCAAGCCTGTAGTTATGCTTGGCAATAATGGTTTGACCGAAGGGGTACTGGCCGAGATTGAACAAGCGTTAGAGCACCATGAGCTTATCAAGGTGAAAATCGCCTCGGAAGATCGCGATACTAAAACCTTGATCGTGGAAGCTATCGTACGCGAAACCGGCGCCTGCAATGTACAGGTCATCGGCAAAACGCTGGTACTGTATCGCCCGACTAAAGAACGTAAAATCTCGCTGCCACGCTAAGAATATCCCAAAGTTGAACACGAAGTTTGTGTAAAACGCGGGAATTTCCGCTAGCAGGAGAGCAAAATGCCACGCTCTCTTCGTTGATAAAA
>NZ_RPOI01000040.1 GCF_003818115.1 Citrobacter youngae
GCTGATGATCATCAGCAATGGGGCCGCTCCCGCGGCGCTGGCATTAGATGAACTGTGGTCGCGAAACGGTAAGCTGGCCGCGCTGAGTGAAGAAACCTGCCAGAAATTACGCGATGCCCTACCTGCTCACGTGGATATCGCCAACCCACTGGATCTGCGTGATGATGCCAGCAGCGAACATTACGTCAAGACACTGGATATTTTACTCGCCAGTCAGGATTTCGACGCACTGATGGTGATTCACTCACCCAGCGCAGCCGCCCCCGGAACCGAAAGCGCGCAGGTGTTGATCGAAGCGGTAAAGCGTCATCCGCGCGGCAAGTTCGTCTCGTTGCTGACCAACTGGTGCGGCGAGTTTTCATCCCAGGAAGCCCGCAGGCTGTTTAGTGAAGCCGGATTACCCACCTATCGTACGCCGGAAGGCACTATCACTGCATTTATGCATATGGTGGAGTACCGGCGTAACCAGAAGCAACTGCGAGAAACACCAGCCCTACCCGATAGCCTGACCACTAACACCGCCGAAGCGCATAGTCTGTTACAGCAGGCGATTGCTGAGGGAGCGACATCGCTGGATACCCATGAAGTGCAGCCGATTTTACACGCCTATGGCTTACACACACTGCCGACATGGATCGCCAGCGACAGTGCGGAAGCCGTACATATCGCAGAACAAATCGGTTACCCGGTAGCACTGAAGCTGCGTTCTCCTGATATCCCGCATAAATCGGAAGTTCAGGGGGTAATGCTCTATCTGCGTACGGCAACAGAGGTGCAGCAGGCAGCCAATGCGATTTTTGATCGGGTAAAAATGGCCTGGCCGCAGGCGCGCATTCACGGTTTATTAGTACAAAGTATGGCAAATCGCGCTGGCGCTCAGGAACTGCGCGTCGTCGTTGAACATGACCCTGTGTTTGGCCCGTTGATTATGCTGGGCGAAGGCGGGGTTGAGTGGCGTCCAGACGAGCAAGCCGTGGTGGCCTTGCCGCCATTGAACATGAATCTGGCGCGTTATCTGGTGATCCAGGGGATCAAAAACAAAAAGATCCGCGCTCGCAGCGCACTACGGCCCTTAGATATTGCAGGTTTAAGCCAACTGTTGGTCCAGGTCTCCAACCTGATCGTCGATTGTCCGGAAATTCAGCGCCTGGATATCCATCCTCTACTGGCCTCTGCTGGGGAATTTACTGCACTGGACGTCACACTGGATATTGCCCCTTTCACGGGCGATAACGAAAGCAGGCTGGCGGTACGCCCTTATCCCCATCAGCTTGAAGAATGGGTGGAGTTGAAAAATGGCGATCGCTGCCTGTTCCGTCCCATTTTGCCGGAGGACGAGCCTCATCTGCAGCAGTTCATATCTCAGGTAACGAAAGAAGATCTTTATTATCGCTATTTCAGTGAGATAAACGAATTTACCCACGAAGATTTAGCCAATATGACACAGATCGACTACGATCGGGAAATGGCCTTTGTGGCAGTACGCTGTAAAGATAATCAGCAAGAGATCCTCGGCGTAACGAGGGCAATCTCGGATCCTGATAACGTTGACGCCGAGTTTGCCGTGCTGGTTCGTTCTGATCTCAAAGGGCTGGGCTTAGGTCGTCGGTTGATGGAAAAGTTGATTGCATACACCCGAGATCACGGACTTAGACGTTTAAATGGTATTACGATGCCAAACAATCGGGGGATGGTCGCCCTGGCCCGAAAACTCGGGTTTGATGTCGATGTCCAGCTCGAAGAGGGAATTGTTGGGCTAACGCTGAATCTGGCCCAATATGAGGAATCGTGAGTAAGGTACTGGAAATGTTGACCACATTCATGGGTACTGGTGGTATCATTGCCCGCTTATGTCGTCTGCAAAGCACAGAGGACCCTTCAATGAACAGAGAAGAAATGCACTGTGATGTTGTCAAAATTTAAGCGTAATAAACATCAACAACACCTTGCCCAACTACCTAAGATTTCTCAGTCAGTTGATGATGTAGATTTCTTTTATGCTCCCGCAAATTTCAGGGAGACTCTGCTGGAGAAAATAGCCAGCGCGACGCGACGGATCTGCATTATTGCGCTGTACCTGGAACAGGATGACGGCGGTAAAGGCATACTCGACGCGCTCTATGCGGCAAAGCGGCAGCGTCCTGAACTGGATATCCGGGTGCTTGTCGACTGGCATCGAGCCCAGCGTGGACGCATTGGTGTTGCGGCATCCAATACCAACGCTGACTGGTATTGCCGCATGGCGCAAGAAAATCCTGGTATCGATATCCCTGTCTACGGCGTGCCAATTAACACCCGTGAAGCGCTTGGTGTTCTGCATTTTAAAGGCTTTATCATTGATGATAGCGTCCTGTATAGCGGGGCCAGTCTGAACGATGTTTACTTACACCAACATGATAAATACCGCTATGACCGCTATCAGCTGATTCGCAACGCGAAGATGGCCGATATCATGTACGATTGGGTTACGCAGAACCTGATGAATGGGCGCGGCGTTAATCGTCTCGATGATATCCATCGTCCTAAAAGCCCGGAAATTAAAAATGATATCCGCCTGTACCGTCAGGAATTGCGCGATGCATCCTTCCATTTTCAGGGTGATGCGGATAACGAACAGCTTTCGGTCACGCCGCTGGTTGGGCTCGGAAAATCCAGTCTGTTAAATAAGACTATTTTCCACCTCATGCCCTGCGCGGAGCACAAACTCACCATTTGTACGCCTTATTTCAACCTACCAGCCATCCTGGTGCGCAATATCATTCAACTACTGCGTGAAGGGAAAAAGGTCGAAATCATTGTCGGTGATAAAACCGCCAACGACTTCTTCATTCCGGAAGATGAGCCATTCAAGATCATCGGTGCGCTGCCTTATCTGTATGAAATAAATCTGCGCCGTTTCCTGAGCAGACTGCAGTATTACGTGAATACCGACCAGTTGGTCGTGCGCTTATGGAAAGATGATGACAACACCTATCATCTGAAAGGCATGTGGGTTGATGATAAATGGATGCTGCTTACCGGCAATAATCTTAACCCCCGCGCCTGGCGGCTGGATTTGGAAAACGCCATTCTTATCCATGATCCCCAGCAGGAACTGACTCCTCAGCGTGATAAAGAGCTGGAGCTTATCCGCACGCACACCACCGTCGTGAAACACTATCGCGACCTGCAGAGCATTGCCGACTATCCAGTCAAAGTACGTAAGCTCATCCGTCGATTACGCCGTATTCGAATCGACAGATTAATCAGCCGTATTCTGTAATCAAGACCCCGTCCAGCGACGGGGTTTTTCCTATGGAGGCAACGATGCGTCTGTGTATTATTGCCAGTGTTTTGCTTCTTTCCGGTTGTAGCCACATGGCTAACGACAGCTGGAGTGGGCAAGACAAAGCTCAACACTTTATCGCCTCGGCCATGCTTGCCGCAGCGGGGAACGAGTATGCACAGCATCAGGGAAACAATCGCGATCGTAGCGCAGCTATCGGTTTGATGTTCTCAGTCAGCCTGGGTGCATCAAAAGAGCTGTGGGATAGCCGCCCCGCTGGGAGCGGCTGGAGCTGGAAAGACTTTGCCTGGGATGTGGCGGGCGCATCAACCGGCTATACCGTTTGGCAACTGGCACACCATTAGAGGCGTAAACCTTTTCCCTTACTGTGTAACATCAGCGAAACCAGGAATGCGACCACCGCCATCACGGTGACATACCAGAAGAATGATGTCTCCATGCCGACAGACTTCAGGGATAACGCAACATATTCGGCTGAACCACCAAACAAAGCATTAGCCACCGCATAAGATAACCCAACCCCCAGAGCACGCACCTGCGCCGGGAACATTTCGGCCTTCAGAATACCGCTAATTGACGTATAGAAACTCACGATCAACAAGGCACACATCACCAGAGCAAACGCCATGTAAGGAGACGTCACGCTTTGCAACGCGGTCAAAATGGGAACAGTAAAAATCGCGGCTAACGCGCCAAAACACAGCATTGAAGTTCGTCGGCCTATTTTATCTGACAACGCACCGAACAGCGGTTGCACCAGCATAAACACGCACAATGCAGCTGTCATAATGCCGCTGGCCACGTTGGCATGCATACCAGCCGTATTAACCAGATATTTCTGCATGTAGGTCGTAAACGTATAAAAACACAGCGAGCCAGCAGCGGTGAATCCCAGTACCATAAGAAAGGCTCTGCGGTTACGCCACAGCCCTTTCAGAGAACCCGCTTCTTTCAACGCACGGACATCCTGTTTTGATGTTTCATCCAGTTGACGACGCAACCACAATGCCACAATAGCTAACACAGCACCCAGCGCAAACGGAATACGCCAGCCCCACGCTCTTAGCGCCGAGTCTTCTAACGTTTGCTGTAATATGACCACAACCAGCAATGCCAGTAACTGCCCGCCGATTAACGTCACATACTGGAATGAGGCATAAAAACCTTTCTTACCTTCAACGGCTACTTCACTCATATAGGTAGCGCTGGTTCCGTATTCCCCACCAACAGATAACCCCTGGAATAATCTGGCCAGCAGTAATAGCGCGGGAGCCCAGGTGCCGATGGTTTCATATCCCGGAAGACAAGCGATCACCAACGATCCCATGCACATCATACAAACGGACAGCAGCATAGACTTTTTACGCCCGTGTTTATCCGCAATACGACCAAAAAGCCATCCCCCGATTGGCCGCATCAGAAAGCCTGCAGCAAAAACGCCGGCAGTTTGTAAGAGTTGCGTGGTGGTGTTTCCAGATGGAAAAAAGATATGAGCAAAGTAG
This sequence comes from Citrobacter youngae, assembly GCF_003818115.1. GTDB lineage: Bacteria > Pseudomonadota > Gammaproteobacteria > Enterobacterales > Enterobacteriaceae > Citrobacter > Citrobacter youngae. Next base: position 4,789 of record NZ_RPOI01000040.1, read on the forward strand.
AGAGAGCAGAAAGAGTAAATATAGAAATCAAACCATTCAACCAGATTCCCTGACGATGCACCAACAATTGCCCATATACGACGACGGGTGTCGCCATCTGCCAGCGCCCCGTTCTCAGTTACACTGCTATCAGCCATTAGAATTGTACCCCTGCCAGGATCTTATGAATCTATCAATGACGTTTCATGTCTGTTTTAGTAAATTAAATGTTATATAATTGTTATAATTTATTATGAGAGATAGATCACGATTTTAATTAGCAGGAAAAGGATTAAGAAATGTTCGAAGGAAGAGAACCAGGTTGGCGGTCAGAATTGCCTGATGCGCTGCGCTTAATCCGGCAATGTGCACCCCGCACAGACGCAAAAAAGCCCATCCGTCAGGATGGGCTTCTTCACTTTAATTGATGCCTGGCAGTTTATGGCGGGCGTCCTGCCCGCCACCCTCCGGGCCGTTGCTGCGCA
>NZ_RPOI01000041.1 GCF_003818115.1 Citrobacter youngae
TTCCGGCGCGTTATCGATCTGATCGAATGCGCGAGCAGCACCACCGTAGGTTTTAGCCAGAACGGTAGTGATTGCAGCGGTCAGCGTTGTTTTACCATGGTCAACGTGGCCGATAGTACCGACGTTAACGTGCGGTTTAGTACGTTCAAATTTTTCTTTAGACATCGATTGTCCCTCTAAGACACGGATAAATCGGTGATATCACCACATCAACCAGGCAATATACCTGAGCTGTTGAATGCTTTTAAAAGTAAACAGAGAGAAACGGGAGGGAGAAGTGAAGTGGTGCTGATACCCAGAGTCGAACTGGGGACCTCACCCTTACCAAGGGTGCGCTCTACCAACTGAGCCATATCAGCACGTCTGGAGCGGGCAGCGGGAATCGAACCCGCATCATCAGCTTGGAAGGCTGAGGTAATAGCCATTATACGATGCCCGCATCCTGAAACTCGGCTACCCAGTTCTTTCTGTAACAAAAAAGAGATTTCTCTCTTTTATGTTTGAGCTGATTAAATTTTTTAACCAACTCAGGCGGCGATAACGCTGCCAGAAAGTGGTGGTGGGGGAAGGATTCGAACCTTCGAAGTCTGTGACGGCAGATTTACAGTCTGCTCCCTTTGGCCGCTCGGGAACCCCACCGGACTTGATGGTGCCGACTACCGGAATCGAACTGGTGACCTACTGATTACAAGTCAGTTGCTCTACCTACTGAGCTAAGTCGGCATCAAGTAGCGCGCATTTTATGGATACCTGCGTGCTCATGCAACTAAAAAATTGCATAAAATGTTCTTCCGCTCACATTTTGCACTATACGCCCGATAAATAATCTATTTCTTATCTGAATTGCACAAATTTCCAACGTTGAGCGTTATAACCGGAGAGGGTTTTGCTCCGTTATTCACGTCCAGACAGAGAGAAAGCACATCTTTATACATCTGGAATACTCGTCACAATGCTTTTCAGGGGACGATTTTTTCTTATTATTCCCCCTCATCTGGTGTTACCCTCCTGCCCATTGTCCAAATTAACTGAAATGTGCGTGCCATTGCGTGCCGGGGATGATTTCGTTTTTTACCGCAGACCTGATATAGCAATGACAGCCAGACCATGCGTATGAGTATAAAAGAGCAAGCGTTAACGTCGCCTTACCTACAGTTTGATCGCAACCAGTGGGCTGCGCTTCGTGATTCCGTGCCGATGACCCTGACCGAGGAAGAGATTGCTCGTCTTAAAGGCATTAACGAAGACTTATCGCTGGAAGAAGTTGCCGAGATTTATTTGCCTCTATCGCGTTTGCTAAATTTTTACATCAGTTCGAACCTGCGACGTCAGGCAGTGCTGGAGCAATTTTTAGGCACGAATGGCGAGCGTATTCCTTATATCATTAGTATTGCTGGCAGCGTCGCCGTCGGTAAAAGTACGACAGCGCGCGTTTTGCAGGCACTGCTTAGCCGCTGGCCAGAGCACCGCAAAGTTGAGCTGATTACGACCGATGGGTTTCTTCACCCAAACCAGGTGTTGAAAGAACGCGGGCTCATGAAGAAGAAAGGCTTCCCTCAGTCTTATGATATGCACCGTCTGGTAAAATTTGTTTCCGACCTGAAGTCAGGCGTCCCTAACGTCACAGCGCCGGTCTATTCTCATCTAATCTATGATGTGATCCCTGATGGTGACAAAACCGTTGCCCAGCCGGATATATTGATTCTCGAGGGGTTAAATGTATTACAAAGCGGAATGGACTATCCCCACGACCCGCATCATGTATTTGTTTCTGACTTCGTCGATTTTTCTATTTACGTTGATGCGCCAGAAGAATTACTCCAGACATGGTATATCAACCGCTTCCTGAAATTCCGTGAAGGGGCATTTACCAACCCGGACTCTTATTTCCATAACTATGCAAAATTATCAGAAGATGAGGCTATCAACACTGCCACATCGCTATGGAAAGAAATCAACTGGCTGAATTTAAAGCAAAATATTTTACCAACGCGTGAAAGAGCCAGCTTGATAATGACTAAAAGTGCCAATCATGCCGTTGAGCAAGTCAGGTTAAGAAAATAAATAAAAAAGGGGAGCCGATGCTCCCCTTCTTTTTATTATTCAGCGCTTCTGAGCGATATTTCCCCACCCATCCATGGCTTTATCTCACCATTCTGCTCCAGCAATAGTGCACCTTGAGTATCTATTCCCCGCGAGACACCAAATATTTCTTTATCGCCAATAATGAGTTTAACCGGGCGGTTGATAAAGTTATCAAGTGCCTTCCAGCGTGATAAATAAGGCACTAACCCCTCTTGCTCAAACAGTATCAGTGCAGCACGAAGCTCGCGGATCAGTCGAGCCGCAAGAGTATTACGGTCAATGTTTATGCCTGCTTCCTGTAGGTTAATCCACCCCTGATTAACCACATTCTCTTCGACCCGGCGCATAGACATGTTAATTCCGGCACCAATAACGATTTGTGCGGCATCACCCGTCTTACCAGTGAGTTCTACCAGGATCCCTGCCAGTTTACGATCGAGCAAATAGAGATCATTAGGCCATTTAACACGAACTTTATCCGCACCCAGATCGCGTAAAACCTCAGCCATGACGATACCAATGACCAGACTCAGGCCAATTGCAGCGGCCGGGCCCTGCTCCAGGCGCCAGAACATAGAGAGATACAGGTTAGCACCAAATGGCGAAAACCATTTACGCCCACGCCGACCACGACCAGCCTGCTGATACTCCGCCACGCAGGCATCTCCGGATTCCAGTTGCCCAATTCGATCCAGCAGATACTGGTTGGTTGAATCGATTACGGGTAGAACAGTAATGTTTCCGCCACCCAGCTGAGAATGAATAAGTGATGAATCTAATAGCTGGATAGGTTCAGGTAAGCTATATCCTTTACCAGGGACAGTAAATACATCAACACCCCAGTCACGTAGCGTCTGGACATGCTTATTGATTGCCGCACGGCTCATTCCCAGCGTTTCACCGAGTTGCTCACCGGAGTGAAATTCGCCATCGGCTAATAATGAAATAAGCGTCAGGGGGACGGTATTATCCTTCATGCAACGATCTCCACGGCATTCACCTCACCCTGGGGGCCGATAAACCGGACTTCCGGTTCGAGCCAGACATTGAATTTCTCACCGACTTTTTGGCGTACGTGATGCGCAAGTTGCACCACATCCTGACTCGTCGCATGCTCTGCATTTATCAGCACCAGTGCCTGCTGCTGATGTACCGCTGCGCCACCAATGCGCATGCCTTTAAGCTGGCATTGATCGATAAGCCAGCCAGCAGCCAGTTTCACAGAACCATCAGCCTGCGGGTAATGAGGCGCAATCGGAAATTTCGCCAGTAGTTCCTGTGCGATATCCGAACTGACAACCGGATTTTTGAAGAAACTCCCCGCATTACCGTTTACTTTTGGATCGGGCAGCTTTGTGGTGCGCATATGACAAACAGAATCAAAAACCTGCTGAGGCGTTACCGTTGCAGGATCCAGGCGCGTCAGGTCACCGTAAGTGAGGACGGGCTGCCACTGTTTAGGTAAACGCAGCCCAACGGCTACAATCGCGAAACGATCCTGGTACTCATGCTTGAAGATACTGTCGCGGTATCCAAATCGGCATTCTGTGGCACTTACACGCAGATGCTTACCGGTAGCCAGTTCAATGCAGTCCACATATTCGCAAACACGCTGAAGTTCCACACCATAAGCACCAATATTCTGGATTGGCGATGAGCCAACACAGCCGGGAATAAGCGCCAGGTTTTCCAGTCCAGGCATGCCAAGCTGCAATGTATGCTGTACCAGATGATGCCAGTTCTCACCAGCCCCAACATGTAGGTACCACGCGTCAGGCTTCTCTGTAACCTCTATACCTTTAATACGATTGACGATCACTGTTCCCTGGAAGGTATCAAGAAACAGGACGTTACTCCCTTCGCCCAGGATCAGTACTGGATGATGTGATGCATTGGCTAATTGCCAGGCATTCAGTAGTTGTTGCTCATTTTCGGCGCGGACAAGTTCATTAGCTTGTTGATCGATACCGAAGGTGTTCCAGGCTTTAAGGGAGTGATTCATAGACGCTTTCCTGATGCAAAATCGCGCTTAGTTTACCGCATATGCTGCAGGATGGCTTGTGTTATGGAGGCTCAGGATGTTGCTTTGCCCCCGATGGTACGCGCTGCGCCGCATCCGGCAATGTGCACCCCGCACAGACGCAAAAAAGCCCATCCGTCAGGATGGGCTTCTTCACTTTAATTAATGCCTGGCAGTTCCCTACTCTCGCATGGGGAGACCCCACACTACCATCGGCGCTACGGCGTTTCACTTCTGAGTTCGGCATGGGGTCAGGTGGGACCACCGCGCTACAGCCGCCAGGCAAATTCTGTTTATCAGACCGCTTTATGCGTTCTGATGTCATCTGTA
>NZ_RPOI01000042.1 GCF_003818115.1 Citrobacter youngae
GGAAGGCATGTTTGTCCTGTTTGCCGCGCTGGCTGCAATTGCCTTTTTTGGCCTGCAGCGCGCGATGCCGGAAACGGCTACCCGTCTGGGCGAGAAGCTTTCTATCAAAGCGTTGGGCAAAGATTATAAGCTGGTGCTAAAGAATGTGCGTTTTGTCGCAGGCGCACTGGCATTGGGCTTTGTCAGTCTGCCATTGCTGGCGTGGATTGCGCAGTCCCCGATCATTATTATCAGTGGCGAACATCTCAGCAGCTACGAATATGGCCTGCTGCAGGTGCCGATTTTTGGTGCACTGATTGCAGGTAACCTGGTGCTGGCGCGTCTGACATCCCGCCGCACGGTGCGCTCGCTGATCATCATGGGGGGCTGGCCAATCTCCGTGGGATTGATCATTGCCGCCGCGGCCACGGTTGTTTCTTCTCATGCGTATCTGTGGATGACGGCAGGTTTAAGTCTTTATGCATTTGGCATTGGCGTGGCGAATGCCGGGTTGGTGCGCCTGACGCTGTTTGCCAGTGAAATGAGCAAAGGGACAGTTTCAGCTGCAATGGGTATGCTGCAAATGCTGATATTTACCGTTGGTATTGAGCTGAGCAAACATGCTTATCTGCTGGGTGGAAACGGCTTGTTCAGTCTGTTTAATCTGGCCAGCGGTGTGCTGTGGCTGATTCTGATGGTTATCTTTCTGAAAGATAAGCGGGTAGGGAATTCCCGGGAAGGTTAAAGCCCGGTTTCCGGGCTTTGCAATCATTAGTGATGGTCATCAATCTGATGCTCAATGACCATCCCTTCACCTACGCTGGCAACATGACGCGCATACGGATGTGCGCGGTAAACAGGGGCTGGAGTGGCTGCCGGAGCAACATAAACCGTTTGCGGGGCAGTAGCGACACTGACCGCCTGCGGAACATTGACGGAAGAAGGAACAACCACTACTTTGTATCCGCTTGGTACATCAACGGTAACATTCTGTGCAAATGCTGTTCCTGCAAATCCCAGCAACACTGTTGCCATCAGTACACTTTTCTTCATAATCTGCTCACCTGAAATATTCACTGGAAGTAATAATCCAGTGGGTTAATTTGAGGCGGATTATGAATAGATCATGCCATCATTTTGTTGCCGTCTGTGCTGAGGCGTTAATGTGTAAACGGTGCTTCATTGTTTAACACGCGGTCGATAATATCCAGCACGCCCTCTTCGTTATTCGAACCCGCGCGATATTTCGCCGCCTGGATAACCGGCTCATGGGCGTTGGCCATTGCAAAACTAAATCCTGCCTGGCGCAGCATCTCGATATCATTTCCGCCATCGCCAAACACGACAACCTCATCGTTGGTAATATTCCAGCGTTGTTGCAGCAGGCGTAGACCGTTGGCTTTATGAACACCCGGAATAATTAAATCGATACTGCCGTATCCGGTATGCACCGGTACCATAATGTCGCCAATCGCCTCATGAAGATCTGCCTGCACCTGGGGAATGCGATCGTCGGAGATATTCAGGCCAAATTTGAAGAATACATCGTTGATGTTGTCGAAGTTATCGACAAACTCAAGACGGTGATAATACATGGCAGAGATGGATTTATGCTCATCGCTGTACTGCTTCAGGGTGTAGGCACTGTTTTTACCACAGGCGATAATATCAACGTCTGCGCGGGTCAGCAGATATTCTACGATGGTCTGGAAATCGTCTTTTGCCAGTTCACCGTTAAAAATATCTTCCCCTTCGCTGACCACCCAGCCACCGTTTTCCGCCACAAATGAGATTTCATTGGCCAGTTCGGGAAAAAAAGAGATCAACTGGTAATACTGATTGCCGCTGGCGACTACAAAGCGGATCCCTTGTGCTTTCATTTGACGGTACTGCGCCATAAACCGCTCGCGGTTATAGGTCTTTTGGTCACTTAAAAACGTACCGTCCATGTCTACTGCAATTAACTTGATACCCATTAGCCGTTCTCCATCACAGTGGTATTTTTGACATCCGGTTTAGCCACAGCCTTCGCTACGATGGCTGCGACAAGCACCAGCGCCAGCACAACCAACATGGCGCTGCGCAGGCCATAGTGTTCACCCAAATAGCCCAGCAGCGGCGGACCTACCAGGAATGCCAGATAGCCAGTAGTCGCAACAACGCTCACGCGGGTTGGCGCATCAGGGCCGGTATCGCTGGCGGCTGAAATGGTCAGCGGGAAGCCGAGAGAAGCCCCTAGCCCCCAAAGGATCACCGAGACACCTGCCACCCATGAGCTGTCGACAAAAATGATCAGGCTGATACCGAGCGCGCCCATCAGTGCACTGGCGCGTACTACTGCCACACGGCTGTAGCGGTCGATGAACCAGCCACCGGTGAAGCGCCCGACGGTCATACCGAGCGTAAAGCCGGCATAAATCAGCGATCCGGATGTCGGGCTAAATCCATGTCCATCAACCATCAGTAATGGAAGCCAGTCGTTGGCGGAACCTTCGGCAAATGCCATTGCGAGCACCACGACGCCAATCAGCAGCAACTGCATATCGCGATAGAATGGCAACCCTTTTTCAACGGCGTGCGAACCGTCAGTAGCATTCTTACCTGTGCCGTCGGGGATAGCCTTAATAGCGATAAAAATAGGGGTAATAGCCACCATCGCCGCCAGCAGAATATGTGCTGTCGCGGGGACGCTGACGGCGGTAAGTACCATGCCAACACCTGCGCCAGCCAGCGTTCCAAGGCTGTAGAAACCATGCATCATCGGCAGAACAGTTTTGTTCATTTCACGCTCAACCGCTGCACCTTCGACGTTGATAGCCACTTCTGCCGCGCCAAAACTGGCGCCAAACACGCACAGACCAAACGCAAACAGCCAGGCGGAATGCAACCATAATGCGAGGCTGAGAATTGTCATTCCCAGAACCGCGCATGACATGGTGGCGCGGATGACGTTGCGTGTGCCAAATCGTTTCACCAGCCAGGCCGAACAAAGAATGCCACTCATCGAACCAATTGAGAGTCCAAACAGCACCGCACCCATTTCGGCGGTAGAGATGGAGAGAATATCTCTGATGGCAGGGGTACGCGTTGCCCAGGAGGCCATTAATAATCCTGGTAAAAAGAAGAACGTGAACAGCGCCCAGGTGCGACGTCTTAAGGCTTTGCGTGATGAGATGCCAGTCATGAATTCGAGCCAAAGAAAAGAGGGAAGAAGACAACATTAGCAAGGTTGTGTACATTTGTACACAAATGCAAGAAGAGGTAAAGCAGTGCGACGCGCGAACGACCCACAACGACGGGATAAAATAGTCCAGGCCACGCTGGATGCGGTTATAATCCATGGTATTCATGGGGTTACACACCGGAAAATCGCCATGATTGCCGAGGTGCCGCTGGGCTCAATGACCTATTACTTTTCGGGAATAGATGAGCTTTTAATGGAGGCATTCGAGCGTTTTACTGACACCATGTCTGTGCAATATCAGGCATTTTTTGCCGGTGTTGAAAATGCGCCACAGGCCTGCCATGCGATTACCGATATGATCTATAGCTCTCAGGTCACAACGCCTGACAACATGGAGCTTATGTATCAGTTATATGCCTTCGCCAGCCGTAAACCGGCGCTAAAAACAGTGATGCAAAACTGGATGCTACGCAGCCAACAAACGCTGGAGCAGTGGTTCGAGCCGGTAACCGCACGAGCGCTGGATGCATTTATTGAAGGGATGACGCTGCATTTTGTCACAGATAAAAAACCGCTCTCGCGGGAAGATATTCTGGTGATGGTGGAGCGTATTGCCGGATTACCTCAGAGATGAAATCATTAAAATGGTTTGTCGAGGCGGGTAACGGCCTGACGTAAAAAATCAATGACTTTCATCGCCACAGGCGTCCACGGACGGGCGGCTTTTTTTACCGTCCCGACATCCATATAAGTAATAAAATCATCAATCGTTCTGTGCATGACGCGCAGACCATCCAGTGACCACGGGCGATACACCAGGTCGGATAAAATGGTTATTCCTCTGCCTTTTGCAACCAGGCTTCTTATTGCTTCAAAAGAGTTGCTGCGAAAACTGATATTGGGCGTATAGCCACGCTGCTGCCAGTAATCGATGATTACGTCAGGGTACTTATCGGTTTCCAGCAGTAAAAATGGTAGCTTTTCGACGTCTATTAAACGGATCGATGCCCGGCTCTGTAGCGGATGCCCAATAGACGTCCACAGGCGGCGCTGTGAACGAATGAATGTTTCGATCTCAAGGTCGTTATCATGGCTGATATTTGAGGTCAGAAGCAGGCAAAAATCGACCTTTTGTTCCCGTAGCGCCTGTACCAGTTCCGGTGCAGTAGCTTCATAAAATACGATCTCCAGCAAAGGGAAACGTCGTTCAAGATCGTTGAGTATATCCGGGATGAGATAGGCTGAGAGCGTTTCGGCAATGCCTATGCGCACCGTGCCGGTGAGAATTTCACTCCTGTCATGCAGGGCGTCAACAGCCGAGTGGCTACTGTTGATGATGTTGCAGGCATGTGCCAGAAAGCGCTCGCCCTCGGCGGTGAGCTTCACGCCTTTGGGGTAACGTACAAATAGCTGCACGTCTAATGATTCTTCCAGATTCCGCATGGCAATGGTCATTGATGACTGAGAAATATGGCAGCGCGCAGCAGCTTTGGAAATTTGTAATGTTTCTGCAAGTGCGATGTAAAACTCAAGTTGCCTTAGCGTGAATTTCATAGTTTTAATCTATGCACATGGATGAAAACGTTATATTAGCATTCATTCTCACGCCGCCGTAGCCTTGTGGTCATACCGTACAACTGACAATAAGGCGCAAATATGCCCTATCTTTTACTCAGTCTGGCTGCCTGTTTTTGGGGCGGCAACTATGTGGTCGGCCATATATTGGTTGCCGAAGTTAATCCCATCGTTTTATCAGCAGCACGCTGGGTATTTACCGCATTGCTATTGATGGCGCTTTATTTCCGACAGATCGCCATGCAGTGGCCAGCGATGAGAAAATCCTTTGGTACTATCGTCTTCCTCGCGCTTTGTGGTCAGGTTCTTTTCCCCTTAACGTTATATATCGGCCTGCAATATACAACCTCGCTCAATGCCGCGATTTATATGTCCACCACACCGGCACTCGTTCTGTTAATCAATAAGTTCTTTTTTAAAGAGCGGATCTCTGCGCGAAATATAGCAGGTGTGCTCCTGAGTACCGTTGGTGTTATCTGGCTGGTGTCGCAAGGCGGGTTGATGCACGCACAGGTATTGGAACATCTCAATCGGGGCGATGTCTGGACCATGGGGTCAGCGCTGAGTTGGGCTGTTTATTGTGCCTTTCTACGCGTTAAACCGTGTGAGGTGAAGGGAAACGCATTTGTTGCCGTGAGCGCGTTGTTAGGTGCGATTGTACTTATTCCGGTACTGGCTCTGGCGTTGATACGCAATGGTATGCCGGGCTGGAATAGCTATGCAAATACAGGCGTTATTACTGGGCTGGCATACCTTGTTATTTTTCCTTCCTGGCTGTCATATCTGTTATGGAACAAAGGGATTAGCGCCATTGGCGCAACGCGCGGAGAGATCTATTCACACTTGATTCCACTGAGTGGCGGATTATTTAGCGTGATGTTTATGCACGTCACTCTGCATTCATATCATCTGGTGAGCGCGTTGGTTATTATGTGTGGCATAGCATTGTGTTCCCGCACGAGTGCAAAAAAAAGCTCGCAGCAGCGCACGGCGTGAAAGAGCGGGTAAATTAGCTTACGGTTGCGCCCCCGGTAATATTTACCACCGTAGCGGTCATTGCTCCGGCATGGTCTGAAGCCAGAAAGGCTGTAACCTCAGCGATTTGAGCAAGCGTAGGCAGGCGTCCGAGCATGGTGCCTTGCGCCGCGCCCGCTAACCATTGATCGACGGTTAAACCCATTGATTGCGCTTTAGCGGTGAAAATCTCCCCGGTATAGGAACCGGCCGCTACCGCGTCCACAATCGCATGTGAGCGCACGCCGACGACTCGAACATTTGCCGGTCCCAGTTCGCTGGCGAGCGCTTTAATAAAAGCCTCTGTTCCCGCACAGCCGACGATGTGCCCCAAATGCCCAGGTATTGCCATCGGGGCCACGGGCGCGACAACGGTGAGAATAACGCCCGCTCGATTGCCGCCCATGTGCGGCGTTACGGATTTTGCGATATTGAACTGTGCCGAGAGGAAAGGAGTGATACCGCTCATAAACTCAGAGAGGGCTAATGCCTCGATGCGCTTGCCCTGTTCATGCATAAAGCCGGTCGCGTTAACCACCACATCAATTCCACCGATTCGCTGTACCAGGCGGGTAACTTGTGTTGAGGTGTCGTGCTCGTCGAGCACATCGGTGATAAACGTATCGACAGTGCCACCCGCCATTCGCAGGCGACTGGCTGCCCAATCAAGCTTTTCCTGACGGCGTGCGCCCAGGTACACATGGGCACCTTCGCGCGCCATGGTCTGCGCAACCGCACTACCAATAGCCCCGCTGCCGCCGAAGATCACCGCGACTTTGCCTGCGAGTAACATAGCAACCCCCATCACCATTTAGCACCGAGTAAAAGTATGTGCCATAACCGGCATGCTGCAAATTTGGGGAGGAATTTCGGGGGAGGAGGGAGGGAGTTAAAATCCAGGCAACAAAAAACCCATCAACCTTGAACCAAAACGGCGGGGTTGATGGGCTCCACAAATTGGGGACATCAAAGAAAAGCAGTGGCAATAGTTATGACTGACGCCTTTAAGAAAAGTTCTGCTTACCTGCAAAAAATTTTCATTAAAAGCAAAAAACAGCTCTAACCGATGCCGGGCCAGATGATGACGATGAGTGTCCCCGCCAGCGTCAACAGAACGTTAGCAATCGCGTATGTGCCCGCATAGCCTAAAGCAGGAATGTTGCTGCGCGCAGTATCGCTGATGATTTCCATTGCTGGCGCACAGGTACGCGCCCCCATCATCGCCCCGAACAGCAGGGCCCGGTTCATGCGCAATACATAAGCTCCAAACAAGAAACAGATGATCACTGGAACCAGGCTGACAATCAGACCCGAAATCAGCATCTGGCCACCCACTGCGCCGAGGCCATTACCAATGCCGCTACCTGCGCTTAAACCGACACCAGCCATAAAGACCATCAGGCCAAACTCTTTGACCATGTTCAGCGCACCTTGAGGAATGTAGCCAAACGTTGGATGGTTAGCACGCAGGAAGCCCAGCATGATCCCGGCGAACAACAGTCCAGCCGCATTTCCAATGCCAAAGCTGAAATTACTGAACTGGAAAGTTATCATCCCGATCATCAGGCCGATGATAAAGAATGCGCAGAAAGCAAGCAGATCGGTGACCTGGCTGTGAATGGAAATAAAGCCGATACGATCGGCAATGGTTTTCACACGGCGCGCATCGCCACTGACCTGTAATACATCGCCTTTATTAAGTACGACGTTGTCGTCAATGGGCATTTCGATCTGGCTGCGGATCACGCGGTTCAGGAAGCAGCCATGGTCAGTCAGCTTCAACTGGGCCAGACGACGACCTACGGCATTGTGGTTTTTCACCACAATCTCTTCGGTGACGATACGCATATCGAGCAGATCGCGATCGAACACCTCTTTACCGTTACGGAAGCTGGGGTCGAGGCGAGCATGTGCATCCGGATAGCCCACTAAGGCAATTTCATCGCCCATTTGCAGCACTGCGTCACCGTCCGGGTTGGCCAGAATACCGTTGCGGCGGATACGTTCAATATAACAACCAGTCTGGCGGTAGATGCCCAGCTCGCGCAGATTTTTCCCGTCAGCCCATGCAACCAGCTCTGGACCGACACGGTAGGCGCGGATCACCGGTAGATAAACCTTACGGTTGGCGTCAGTGTCCAGCCCGCGCTCACGCGCAATTTGTTGGGCGCTGGTTTGCAGATCCTGATGCTGCAGTTTTGGCAGATAGCGCGCACCCACAATCAGACTGACCAACCCAATTAAATAGGTGAGGGCGTAACCCAGACTCAGGTTATCAAGGGCGGTGGATAGCTGTGTACCTTCCATCCCTGAATGGCGCAACGTATCGCCCGCGCCGACCAGAACGGGCGTAGACGTCATTGAACCAGCCAACATGCCTGCCGTCAGGCCGATATCCCAGCCAAATAGCTTACCCAGTCCCAGGGCGATCAGCAGCGCGCTACCGACCATCACCAGTGCAAGCATCAGGTAATTTTTCCCATCCCGAAAAAAAATCGAAAAAAAGTTGGGACCGGCTTCCACCCCGACACAAAAAATAAACAGCATAAAGCCAAGATTTAATGCGTCAGTGTTAATACTAAAGTGCTGCTGACCTAATAATAGGGAGACCACTAAAACGCCAATGGAATTACCGAGTTGGACTGAACCCAGGCGTAATTTACCCAGACACAGGCCCAGAGCCAGGACCACAAATAATAACAGGATGTAATTCCCATTTAACAAATCTGCGACGTTTATATTCACGGAGGCTAACTTCTTGTTTACTAGTAAGCTATTGAAAGAAATGGCAATTTACGCTAATGTTTTTGCCAGAAATTAAGGGGCGACAGCATCGTACACAGCCCCAAATAATGCAGCATGACAATATATGCGGCTAGTTTAATCTCATTACGTATCAACGGCTATAAGAATCGTGTGGGTGTGTTTTTGGCATGGAATGCCGAGTAACTTTATCTGACTGGACGCCTGCGGGCGAAAAGAGTGTTCGATAGAGAAGATGTCAGGAGGAACGATTGAAACATAAGCAAAGTTGGGCGGGTGCGATCTGCTGCTTTGTGCTCTTTATTGTAGTGTGTCTTTCATTAACGCTGAATATGAAAGGCGCATTTAGAGCGGCTGGGCATCCTGAGGTCGGGTTATTGTTTTTTATACTGCCTGGCGCTGTGGCAAGCTTTTTCTCCCACCGTCGCGAGGTGCTCAAACCCCTTCTTGGTGCAATACTGGCAGCGCCGTGCTGCTTGTTACTGATGCGGTTCGTTTTTATGCCGACGCGTTCGCTGTGGCAAGAGCTGGCATGGCTGTTCAGTGCAGTGTTTTGGTGTGCGCTTGGGGCATTGTGTTTTTTATTTATCAGTAGCTTATTCAACCAGCGTCAGCGGCGGAAAAAAAACTGATTACGCCCTCCAGCGGAGGGCGTAGAAACAGCTATCAGGCGAACAGATTCATATTCTCTTTTGCCCACGCTTCAAAATCCGTGCAGCCGCCGATGTGTTGTTGATCAACGAAAATCTGCGGAACGGTCTCAACTGGCTTTCCTACCGTTTTTTCCAGATCTGCTTTAGTAATACCTTCGGCATGGATATCAATGTAGCGGAAGTTAAAATCGTCATGCTCATTGCTTAATTTTTCTGCTAATTCTTTTGCGCGCACGCAATACGGGCACCCTGGGCGACCAAAAATAACGGCAAACATCTCTATCTCCTCGAACTTATCAGGCCGGATGGCGAATGTTGTTATGATGCCGCGATTTGTGACGGATGGAAAGCAGGTTCAGCCTGTTGCTTTGATATCCTTAGTCTATGCCTTCGTTTTTCAATCCGCATTTTTGTTAAACATGGGCTGTCGGAACGTTTTACACTAAGCGCCATTTATCGGGAGGCACCTATGCGCACAGTGGGCGTGTTACCCAAAAGCGTATTGATTCTGGAAATCATCGGGATGGTTTTGTTATCGCTGGCGCTGCTGTCGCTTAACGATTATCTCACCTTACCCGCACCGCTGAACGGGCCATTGGCCTGTGTGGTAATGATATTTCTGGGTGTACTGTTAATGCTTCCCGCCGCGGTGGTGTTGATGTTGCGCATTGCGCAACTGTTGGCACCGCAGCTGATGTCGCGTGCTCCCGACGCTTCTTCCCATTCAGCCAGAGAAAAAAAAGATGACGCCAACCATTGATTTACTTTGCAGCCACCGTTCCATTCGCCATTTCACCGATGAAAGTATTTCGGACGCACAGCGTGAGGCGATCATTGCTGCCGCTCAAGGGACATCAAGTTCAAGTTTTTTGCAGTGCACGACGATAATTCGTATTACCGATCAAAGTCTGCGGGAGTCCCTGGTGACCTTATCCGGCGGACAAAAGCATGTCGCACAGGCCGCCGAGTTCTGGGTTTTTTGCGCCGATTTTAATCGCCATTTGCAGATTTGCCCCGATGCGCAACTGGGGCTGGCTGAGCAACTGTTGCTTGGCGTGGTTGATACGGCGATGATGGCGCAAAATGCGCTGACAGCGGCTGAATCGCTGGGACTTGGCGGTGTGTTCATTGGCGGTCTGCGCAACAATATTGAGCCGGTAACGGAATTACTGACGCTGCCGAAGCATGTTTTGCCACTGTTTGGTCTGTGTCTCGGCTGGCCTGCGGATAACCCGGACATCAAGCCCCGGCTGCCAGCAACACTGGTGGTGCATGAAAACCATTACCAGCCGCTCGATCAGGATATTTTGTCGCAATATGATGAACAGCTTGCGCAATACTATCTGACCCGTGGCAGCAACACGCGTCGCGATACCTGGAGCGATCACATTCGCCGCACCATCATTAAAGAAAGCCGTCCCTTTATCCTGGAATATTTGCATAAACAGGGGTGGGCGACGCGCTAAAGCGTTTAACCCGGTGTATGATACGCCAGCTTTTACCAGGTCTTTTAGAGAGGTGCAGGGTGAAAATTGCCATTTTGTCCCGGGATGGAACGCTCTATTCTTGCAAACGCCTGCGTGAAGCAGCGATGCAACGCGGTCACCTGGTAGAAATTATCGATCCCCTTTCTTGCTATATGAACATTAGCCCGGCAGCGTCTTCTATCCATTATAAAGGCCGCCAGCTTCCCCATTTTGACGCGGTCATTCCAAGAATTGGCTCAGCCATTACCTTCTACGGTACGGCGGCATTACGTCAGTTTGAGATGCTGGGTAGCTATCCGCTGAATGAGTCAGTAGCGATTACCCGCGCACGCGATAAGCTGCGCTCGTTACAACTGTTGGCGCGGCAGGGAATTGACCTGCCCACTACCGGAATAGCCCACTCGCCGGATGATACCAGCGATATGATTGATATGGTCGGCGGTGCGCCGCTGGTGGTGAAGCTGGTGGAGGGGACTCAAGGGATCGGTGTGGTATTGGCCGAAACGCGCCAGGCCGCAGAGAGCGTAGTGGATGCATTTCGTGGTCTGAATGCCCATATTCTGGTCCAGGAATATATCGAAGAGGCGAAGGGGCGAGATATTCGCTGTTTCGTTGTGGGTGATGAGGTGGTCGCGGCTATTGAGCGGCGGGCCAAAGAGGGCGATTTTCGTTCTAATTTGCATCGCGGCGGAGTTGCCACGATTGCCAATATCACGCTGCAGGAAAGGGACATTGCGCTTAAAGCTGCCCGCACGATGGGGCTTGATGTTGCTGGCGTCGATATCCTGCGTGCAGAACGCGGACCGCTGGTTATGGAGGTCAACGCCTCTCCAGGGCTGGAAGGCGTGGAGAAAACCACAGGGATAGATATTGCTGCGCGGATGATCCAGTGGATCGAGCGCCATGCTACTCCTGAATTTTGTCTTAAAATCGGCGGCTAAACGCAATATCGATAGCGATCGTGGTATGACACGGTCTTTTTGCGTAAGCTGTGCCGGTAATTTTTTCATCAATAGAGGTCGCACATTATTATGACATCACTGGTCGTTCCCACTCTGGATACGTTGCGTCAATGGCTCGACGACCTGGGCATGAGTTTTTTTGAATGTGATACCTGTCAGGCGCTGCATCTACCGCACATGCAGAACTTCGATGGCATTTTTGATGCAAAAATTGATCTGGTGGATAACGTCATTCTATTTTCCGCGATGGCGGAAGTCAGACCTTCAGCGCTGCTGCCGCTGGCCGCCGATCTATCCGCTATCAATGCCAGCTCACTGACGGTAAAAGCCTTTCTGGATATGCAGGATGATAATCTGCCAAAACTGGTGGTTTGCCAGTCTTTATCCGTGATGCCGGGTGTGACGTTTGAACAGTTTGAATGTTTTGTGCGTCAGAGCGAAGAACAGATATCGATGGTGATCCTTGAAGCGGGGGCACATCAATTGTTGTTTAATGCCGAAGAAGACGGGCAAAACGGCAATGCAGAGGTTCATTTCCTCCATTAATCGTTCCTGATTTTGGGTATTTATAGCGCAGCCGCTGCCAGAGCGGTTGCGTATTTCACGTTTTTATTCTGCATTTAACCTTTTCTTAAAGAATTATTCACTTCGGTTCCGCCCCTTCCGCTTTACGTCATAGACAAAACCTGCATAAAAAATTGATAAAAGACGTTTTTTTATCTGGGCTATATCCTCGAATCCTGGCTAAAGTTATTCTTGCAAGGCTTGTAAACGCCACCGTTCAATTTGCCTATTATGAGCTATCTGTAGCTGTATGCATGTTGAATAAGTCAGCGGATATCAGCGAGCAATAGCGGCGGGGAGAGAGACCTCTCTTTCATTGATGCCGCATGAAATAATATGCACGTTTCTTGCATATCATTAGAGTGTGACTTTTTTGTTCGTTTGTTAACGAACTTTCAGAAGGAAAGAGATTATGACCGCCTTAAATAAAAAATGGTTATCAGGCCTGGTTGCAGGTGCTCTGATGGCCATCTCTGCCGGCACGCTCGCTGCTGAACAAAAAACACTGCATATTTATAACTGGTCTGACTATATTGCTCCGGACACGGTGGCTAATTTTGAGAAAGAGACCGGCATTAAAGTCATTTATGATGTATTTGACTCCAATGAGGTGCTGGAAGGTAAGCTCATGGCTGGCAGCACCGGTTTTGACCTCGTTGTCCCGTCAGCCAGTTTCCTCGAACGGCAACTGACCGCGGGCGTTTTCCAGCCCCTGGACAAGAGCAAACTGCCAGGCTGGAAAAACCTCGATCCTGAACTGCTGAAACTGGTGGGTAAACACGATCCAGACAATAAGTTTGCTATGCCGTATATGTGGGCAACCACCGGTATTGGCTACAACGTAGATAAAGTTAAAGCGGTGCTCGGTGCGGATGCGCCGGTTAACAGCTGGGATTTGATCCTCAAACCGGAGAATCTGGAAAAACTCAAAAGCTGCGGTGTCTCTTTCCTCGATGCGCCTGAAGAAGTGTTTGCTACTGTGCTGAACTATTTGGGTAAAGATCCAAACAGTACCAAAGCGGATGATTACACCGGGCCGGCAACCGATTTGTTGTTGAAACTGCGTCCGAATATCCGTTATTTCCACTCCTCGCAATACATTAACGATCTGGCAAATGGAGATACCTGTGTAGCGATTGGCTGGGCAGGGGATGTATGGCAGGCGGCAAACCGTGCGAAAGAAGCGAAAAATGGCGTCAATATTTCCTTCTCGATTCCCAAAGAGGGGGCGATGGCGTTCTTTGATGTGTTCGCGATGCCTGCAGATGCGAAAAACAAAGACGAAGCCTACCAGTTCCTTAATTACCTGCTGCGCCCTGATGTGATTGCGCATATTTCCGACCACGTGTTCTACGCCAATGCGAACAAAGAAGCGACGGCTCTGGTTAGCCCGGAAGTTCGTGATAACCCGGGTATCTATCCGCCAGCGGACGTGCGCGCCAAACTGTTCACACTGAAAGTACAGGATCCGAAGATCGATCGTGTACGCACCCGTGCCTGGACGAAGGTGAAAAGCGGGAAATAACCCGATGTTCGGGACATGACCCGGCGGTGCTTGTGCCTGCCGGGGATGTCGCGATCCCGAACACACAAAACCCGGCAATACGCACCAATAAGGTGCGTTATTTGCACTGTTTCTTTATTTATGCCGGAGAGCACTTGAGTGAATGATGCAACCCCACGCCCACAAGCGAAAATCCGCAAGGCGCTGACCCCGCTGCTTGAAATTCGCAACCTGACGAAGTCATTTGACGGTCAGCACGCCGTCGATGACGTCAATCTCACTATCTACAAAGGCGAAATATTTGCCCTGCTGGGTGCGTCCGGTTGTGGTAAATCAACCCTGTTGCGGATGCTGGCGGGATTTGAACTGCCGACTACCGGGCAAATCATGCTGGACGGTGTCGATCTGGCGCACGTTCCACCTTATCTGCGCCCAATTAATATGATGTTTCAGTCCTACGCCTTGTTTCCGCATATGACTGTCGAGCAGAACATTGCCTTTGGTCTCAAGCAGGACAAGCTGCCGAAAGCGGAAATCGCCAGCCGGGTGAATGAGATGCTGGGACTGGTGCACATGCAGGAGTTCGCCAAACGTAAGCCGCATCAGCTTTCAGGCGGTCAACGTCAACGCGTGGCACTGGCCCGGAGCCTGGCCAAACGCCCTAAGCTGCTGTTACTGGATGAACCGATGGGCGCTTTGGATAAAAAACTGCGCGACCGCATGCAGCTGGAAGTGGTTGATATTCTTGAGCGTGTAGGGGTGACCTGCGTGATGGTGACGCACGACCAGGAAGAAGCCATGACCATGGCGGGTCGTATAGCCATCATGAACCGCGGGAAATTTGTGCAGATTGGCGAGCCGGAAGAGATCTACGAGCACCCGACCACCCGCTACAGCGCTGAATTTATCGGTTCGGTAAACGTTTTTGAGGGACTGCTAAAGGAGCGTCAGGAGGACGGTTTGGTGATTGATTCTCCGGGGCTGGTGCATCCGCTAAAAGTGGATGCTGATACTTCCATCGTCGATAACGTACCGGTGTATGTCGCGCTTCGTCCGGAAAAAATCATGCTCTGTGATGCCCCTCCGCCGGATGGCTATAACTTTGCGGTGGGTGAGGTGGTGCACATTGCCTACCTGGGTGATTTGTCTGTGTATCACGTGCGTTTAAAAAGCGGCCAGATGTTGAGTGCCCAGCTGCAAAACGAACATCGCTATCGCAAGGGGCTACCGACCTGGGGTGACGAGGTACGTTTGTGTTGGGATGCGGACAGCTGTGTGGTGTTGACGGTTTAAGGAGTAAAGATGAGTACACTTGAACCTCCGGCACGTGCCGAAAAAGCGAGCCGTTTCACGCTGTATATGTCGCAGTTGCAAATGAAACATGGTCGCAAGCTGGTGATCGCGTTGCCGTATGTGTGGCTGGTTCTCCTGTTTTTATTGCCGTTTCTGATTGTCTTTAAGATTAGCCTGTCAGAAATGGCACGGGCGATACCGCCGTACACTGACCTTATGGCATGGGCCGATGGTCAGCTATCTATTACGCTCAATTTAGGTAACTTCCTGCAGTTGACGGACGACCCGCTCTATTTCGATGCTTACCTGCAGTCTTTGCAGGTAGCGGGGATTTCGACGATCTGCTGTCTGTTGTTGGGGTATCCACTAGCGTGGGCGGTGGCGCACAGCAAACCCTCGACGCGCAATATTTTGCTGTTGCTGGTGATTCTGCCTTCCTGGACCTCTTTCTTGATTCGCGTGTACGCCTGGATGGGGATCCTGAAAAATAACGGGGTGCTGAACAACTTTCTGATGTGGCTGGGCGTTATCGATCAGCCATTGACGATCCTGCATACCAACCTGGCGGTTTATATTGGCATTGTTTATGCCTATTTGCCCTTTATGGTGCTGCCGATTTATACCGCACTGACGCGCATTGACTATTCGCTGGTGGAAGCTGCGCTGGATTTAGGTGCCCGACCATTAAAAACCTTCTATAGCGTGATCGTGCCGTTGACCAAAGGCGGGATTATCGCTGGCTCAATGCTGGTGTTTATCCCGGCGGTAGGGGAATTTGTTATTCCGGAACTGCTTGGGGGGCCGGACAGCATTATGATCGGCCGCGTGTTATGGCAGGAGTTTTTCAATAACCGTGACTGGCCGGTGGCGTCTGCGGTTGCCATCATCATGTTGCTGTTACTGATTGTGCCAATCATGTGGTTCCATAAGTATCAGCAGAAAAGCGTGGGGGAACACGGATGAATAACTTACCGGTTGTCCGCTCGCCGTGGCGGATCTTTATCCTGGTCGTGGGGTTTACGTTTCTGTACGCCCCCATGCTGATGTTAGTTATCTATTCTTTTAACAGCTCGAAGCTGGTGACGGTGTGGGCGGGGTGGTCAACACGCTGGTACGGTGAACTTTTCCACGATACTGCAATGATGAGTGCCGTCGGCATGAGTTTAACGATTGCTGCCTGTGCTGCGACGATGGCGGCGATCCTCGGCACCATAGCTGCCGTGGTGATGGTGCGTTTTGGCCGTTTTCGTGGTTCGAATGGTTTTGCCTTTATGATCACCGCGCCGCTGGTTATGCCGGATGTCATTACCGGTTTGTCGCTGCTGCTCCTGTTTGTGGCGCTGGCGCACGCCATTGGCTGGCCAGCGGATCGCGGTATGTTGACCATCTGGCTGGCGCACGTCACCTTCTGTACGGCGTATGTAGCGGTGGTGATTTCCTCGCGTTTGCGCGAACTGGATCACTCCATTGAGGAAGCGGCGATGGATCTTGGCGCGACGCCGCTGAAGGTCTTTTTCGTCATTACGCTGCCGATGATTATGCCGGCGGTCATTTCCGGTTGGTTACTGGCCTTTACGCTATCGCTGGATGATTTGGTTATCGCCAGCTTTGTCTCTGGTCCTGGGGCCACAACGTTACCGATGTTGGTGTTCTCCAGCGTACGTATGGGGGTTAACCCGGAGATCAACGCACTGGCGACGCTGATCCTTGGCGTGGTAGGAATTATCGGATTTATCGCGTGGTATCTGATGGCGCGAACAGAAAAACAACGGATACGCGATATCCAACGTGCAAGACGCGGCTGAAAAAACTAAAATCTGCCAATCTGTCTATACGGCGCAGCTGTGGTGGTTGCGCCGTTTTCATGGAAGACGACGCGTTGGGATTTTTTAAGAAATCATCCACATCACATGCCCGCTTAAACGTCCCTGCTTTGGTGCAGGTGGCGGCGCTGGCTATCATTATGATCCGCTGTCTCGATCTGTTGATGATTTTTAATACGCTTGGGTTTCGTGGAACCAGTGAGTTTATTCATCGCAGTGTGCAGACCTGGAATTTGACGCTGGTATTTCTGGGCAGTCTGGTGCTGCTGTTTATCGAAATTTTCTGCGCATTTTCGCTGGTCAAAGGACGGAGCTGGGCCCGCTGGATCTATCTGCTGACCCAGATTATCGCCAGCGTCTATTTGTGGGCAGCTTCGCTGGGCTACGGATATCCGGAACTGTTCAGTATTGCGGGGGAGTCCAGACGCGAAATCCTGCATACGCTGGTGATGCAAAAATTGCCGGATATGCTGGTGTTGCTACTGCTTTTTGTTCCTGCGTCCAGCAGGCGGTTCTTCCGCTTGCAATAACGTGTATAATTTTGGCCCCCGGTTAATTTGTAGGTTTTTGTATGCAGTGCGCACTTTATGACGCCGAACGCTGTCGCTCCTGTCAGTGGATAGCACAGCCTGTCGCCGATCAACTCTTCGCCAAAACAGCCGATTTGCAAAATCTGCTGGCCGATTATCCGGTCGGTGAATGGTGCGCGCCGGTCAGCGGCCCGGAAAGCGCTTTTCGTAATAAAGCTAAAATGGTGGTTAGCGGCAGCGTGGAGAAACCGCTGTTGGGCATGCTGCATCGTGACGGTACGCCGGAGGATTTGTGCGACTGCCCGCTTTATCCTGAGTCTTTTGCGCCCGTGTTTGCCACACTCAAACCGTTTATCGCCCGCGCGGGGCTGACGCCCTATAACGTGGCGCGTAAACGCGGGGAGCTGAAGTATCTGCTGTTAACGGAAAGCCAGTTTGATGGCAGTATAATGCTGCGTTTTGTCCTGCGTTCCGACGCGAAACTGGCACAACTGCGCGCGGCGCTACCGTGGCTGCAGGCACAGTTACCGCAGTTAAAAGTCATTAGCGTTAATATCCAGCCTGTGCATATGGCGATTATGGAAGGGGAGACAGAAATCTTCCTGACCGAACAGCAGGCACTGGCCGAACGTTTTAACGACGTACCGTTGTGGATACGCCCGCAGAGTTTCTTCCAGACCAACCCGGTAGTGGCGGGGCAGCTATATGCCACGGCGCGCGACTGGGTACGCCAGCTTCCGGTTAATCACATGTGGGATCTGTTTTGCGGCGTTGGGGGTTTTGGTCTGCACTGTGCTACACCGCAAATGAAACTGACGGGGATTGAAATCGCGCCAGAGGCGATTACCTGCGCGAAGCAGTCTGCGCAGGAGCTTGGGTTACAGAACCTGCATTTTCAGGCGCTGGACTCAACTCAGTTTGCTACCGCTCAGGGCGAAGTACCGGACCTGGTGCTGGTGAATCCACCGCGTCGGGGAATTGGCAAACCGCTGTGTGATTTTCTTTCCCACATGGCACCGCGTTTTATCATTTATTCCAGCTGTAATGCGCAAACCATGGCGAAGGATATTCGTGAGTTGCCAGGGTATCGCATTGAACGCGTCCAGCTTTTCGATATGTTTCCGCACACAGCACACTACGAAGTGTTGACGCTGCTTACTCGGCGATAAATGGCATGCCTGATGGCGCTTTGCTTATCAGGCCTACAGGTTGTTCGTCATTCGTAGGCCGGATAAGGTGCTTGCACCGCATCCGGCAAATGCAATATGCGAAAAAAAAGCCCGTACTTGCGTACGAGCTCTTTCT
>NZ_RPOI01000043.1 GCF_003818115.1 Citrobacter youngae
CATGGAGCTGAAATCAGTCGAAGATACCAGCTGGCTGCAACTGTTTATTAAAAACACAGCACTGTGCAAACACGAAAGTGGACGTATACGGTGTGACGCCTGCCCGGTGCCGGAAGGTTAATTGATGGGGTTATCCGTAAGGAGAAGCTCTTGATCGAAGCCCCGGTAAACGGCGGCCGTAACTATAACGGTCCTAAGGTAGCGAAATTCCTTGTCGGGTAAGTTCCGACCTGCACGAATGGCGTAATGATGGCCAGGCTGTCTCCACCCGAGACTCAGTGAAATTGAACTCGCTGTGAAGATGCAGTGTACCCGCGGCAAGACGGAAAGACCCCGTGAACCTTTACTATAGCTTGACACTGAACACTGGTCCTTGATGTGTAGGATAGGTGGGAGGCTTTGAAGTGTGGACGCCAGTCTGCATGGAGCCAACCTTGAAATACCACCCTTTAATGGCTGGTGTTCTAACGTGGACCCGTAATCCGGGTTGCGGACAGTGTCTGGTGGGTAGTTTGACTGGGGCGGTCTCCTCCTAAAGAGTAACGGAGGAGCACGAAGGTTAGCTAATCCTGGTCGGACATCAGGAGGTTAGTGCAAAGGCATAAGCTAGCTTGACTGCGAGAGTGACGGCTCGAGCAGGTGCGAAAGCAGGTCTTAGTGATCCGGTGGTTCTGAATGGAAGGGCCATCGCTCAACGGATAAAAGGTACTCCGGGGATAACAGGCTGATACCGCCCAAGAGTTCATATCGACGGCGGTGTTTGGCACCTCGATGTCGGCTCATCACATCCTGGGGCTGAAGTAGGTCCCAAGGGTATGGCTGTTCGCCATTTAAAGTGGTACGCGAGCTGGGTTTAGAACGTCGTGAGACAGTTCGGTCCCTATCTGCCGTGGGCGCTGGAGAATTGAGGGGGGCTGCTCCTAGTACGAGAGGACCGGAGTGGACGCATCACTGGTGTTCGGGTTGTCATGCCAATGGCATTGCCCGGTAGCTAAATGCGGAAGAGATAAGTGCTGAAAGCATCTAAGCACGAAACTTGCCCCGAGATGAGTTCTCCCTGGTTTTTCCCCCCCCCCCCCGTATAAGTCTCCTGAAGGAACGTTAAAGACGATGACGTTGATAGGTCGGGTGTGTAAGTGTAGCGATACATTGAGCTAACCGATACTAATGAACCGTGAGGCTTAACCTTACAACGCCGAAGATGTTTTGGCGAAGAGGCAGACATCAGATTCAGCTTGATTACAGATGACATCAGAA
This sequence comes from Citrobacter youngae, assembly GCF_003818115.1. Classification (GTDB taxonomy): domain Bacteria; phylum Pseudomonadota; class Gammaproteobacteria; order Enterobacterales; family Enterobacteriaceae; genus Citrobacter; species Citrobacter youngae. Next base: position 1,258 of record NZ_RPOI01000043.1, read on the forward strand.
CGCAGAAGCGGTCTGATAAACAGAATTTGCCTGGCGGCTGTAGCGCGGTGGTCCCACCTGACCCCATGCCGAACTCAGAAGTGAAACGCCGTAGCGCCGATGGTAGTGTGGGGTCTCCCCATGCGAGAGTAGGGAACTGCCCAGGCATCAAATT
>NZ_RPOI01000044.1 GCF_003818115.1 Citrobacter youngae
CACGGTACTGGTTCACTATCGGTCAGTCAGGAGTATTTAGCCTTGGAGGATGGTCCCCCCATATTCAGACAGGATACCACGTGTCCCGCCCTACTCTTCGAGTTCACAACCTGTGCATTTTGGTGTACGGGACTATCACCCTGTACCGTCGGACTTTCCAGACCGTTCCACTAACACACAAGCTGATTCAGACTCTGGGCTGCTCCCCGTTCGCTCGCCGCTACTGGGGGAATCTCGGTTGATTTCTTTTCCTCGGGGTACTTAGATGTTTCAGTTCCCCCGGTTCGCTTCATTACGCTATGGATTCACGTAATGATAGTGTGTCGAAACACACTGGGTTTCCCCATTCGGAAATCGCCGGTTATAACGGTTCATATCACCTTACCGACGCTTATCGCAGATTAGCACGTCCTTCATCGCCTCTGACTGCCAGGGCATCCACCGTGTACGCTTAGTCGCTTAACCTCACAACCCGAAGATGTTTCGTAAAACACCACCGTGTTGCGAAAATTTGAGAGACTCGAACACACCATTTTTCATTTCTTATTACGGAGAAATGAAACAGTGTGTCGTTTCAATTTTCAGCTTGATCCAGATTTTTAAAGAGCAAATATCTCAAACGTCACCCGAAGGTAAGTTTTGAGATATTGAGGCCGGCGACTTTCACTCACACAAACCAGCAAGTGGCGTCCCCTAGGGGATTCGAACCCCTGTTACCGCCGTGAAAGGGCGGTGTCCTGGGCCTCTAGACGAAGGGGACGTGTAAGTCTCAATCGCAAGACGCCTTGCTATTTACTTTTCATCAGACAATCTGTGT
>NZ_RPOI01000045.1 GCF_003818115.1 Citrobacter youngae
TTTTCATCAGACAATCTGTGTGAGCACTACAAAGAACGTTTCTTTAAGGTAAGGAGGTGATCCAACCGCAGGTTCCCCTACGGTTACCTTGTTACGACTTCACCCCAGTCATGAATCACAAAGTGGTAAGCGCCCTCCCGAAGGTTAAGCTACCTACTTCTTTTGCAACCCACTCCCATGGTGTGACGGGCGGTGTGTACAAGGCCCGGGAACGTATTCACCGTGGCATTCTGATCCACGATTACTAGCGATTCCGACTTCATGGAGTCGAGTTGCAGACTCCAATCCGGACTACGACGCACTTTATGAGGTCCGCTTGCTCTCGCGAGGTCGCTTCTCTTTGTATGCGCCATTGTAGCACGTGTGTAGCCCTACTCGTAAGGGCCATGATGACTTGACGTCATCCCCACCTTCCTCCAGTTTATCACTGGCAGTCTCCTTTGAGTTCCCGGCCGAACCGCTGGCAACAAAGGATAAGGGTTGCGCTCGTTGCGGGACTTAACCCAACATTTCACAACACGAGCTGACGACAGCCATGCAGCACCTGTCTCAGAGTTCCCGAAGGCACCAAAGCATCTCTGCCAAGTTCTCTGGATGTCAAGAGTAGGTAAGGTTCTTCGCGTTGCATCGAATTAAACCACATGCTCCACCGCTTGTGCGGGCCCCCGTCAATTCATTTGAGTTTTAACCTTGCGGCCGTACTCCCCAGGCGGTCGACTTAACGCGTTAGCTCCGGAAGCCACGCCTCAAGGGCACAACCTCCAAGTCGACATCGTTTACGGCGTGGACTACCAGGGTATCTAATCCTGTTTGCTCCCCACGCTTTCGCACCTGAGCGTCAGTCTTTGTCCAGGGGGCCGCCTTCGCCACCGGTATTCCTCCAGATCTCTACGCATTTCACCGCTACACCTGGAATTCTACCCCCCTCTACAAGACTCTAGCCTGCCAGTTTCGGATGCAGTTCCCAGGTTGAGCCCGGGGATTTCACATCCGACTTGACAGACCGCCTGCGTGCGCTTTACGCCCAGTAATTCCGATTAACGCTTGCACCCTCCGTATTACCGCGGCTGCTGGCACGGAGTTAGCCGGTGCTTCTTCTGCGAGTAACGTCAATTGCTGAGGTTATTAACCTCAACACCTTCCTCCTCGCTGAAAGTACTTTACAACCCGAAGGCCTTCTTCATACACGCGGCATGGCTGCATCAGGCTTGCGCCCATTGTGCAATATTCCCCACTGCTGCCTCCCGTAGGAGTCTGGACCGTGTCTCAGTTCCAGTGTGGCTGGTCATCCTCTCAGACCAGCTAGGGATCGTCGCCTAGGTGAGCCGTTACCCCACCTACTAGCTAATCCCATCTGGGCACATCCGATGGCAAGAGGCCCGAAGGTCCCCCTCTTTGGTCTTGCGACGTTATGCGGTATTAGCTACCGTTTCCAGTAGTTATCCCCCTCCATCGGGCAGTTTCCCAGACATTACTCACCCGTCCGCCACTCGTCACCCAAGGAGCAAGCTCCTCTGTGCTACCGTTCGACTTGCATGTGTTAGGCCTGCCGCCAGCGTTCAATCTGAGCCATGATCAAACTCTTCAATTTAAGTTTGATGCTCGTGAATTAAACTTCGTAATGAATTACGTATGTTCACTCAGAGACTTGGTATTCATTTTTCGTCTTGCGACGTTAAGAATCCGTATCTTCGAGTGCCCACACAGATTGTCTGATAAATT
>NZ_RPOI01000046.1 GCF_003818115.1 Citrobacter youngae
AACAGATTAAATCCTTTTAAACCAATAGAGTTACACGTGTTACCAGTGTTACACGTTCAGAACAAGAGGTAGGGATCCAAATCCCTTCTTCTGGCGGGCAACAGTATAGGGCACAGAACGATGAAGATGATGAGAATGTACTGCCCCACATGTCAGGCAGTAGCGCGGATAGGTAAAACAAACAGGAAACACCCACAGCTGTACGATGTGTATTGCTATTGCTCTAATGTGGAGTGCGGTCACTCGTTTGTGATGAATGTTGCTTTCTCCCATTCCGTTAGTCCAAGCGCGCTGAACGGGCAGGGGAGGGTTAAAGAGCTAATTGATGCCATTCCACCCGAGGAGCGGGAAAAGGCTTTAAAGTTGCTGCTGGCTGCGCAAAAGAATGGGTAAGGTATGCGTCGGGAATGGCCGATCCGTTCCCGGAACCTGAACACAGGATTTCAGTTTATGCGGACATAAAATTATTATTTTTCATATTGTTATATTTTTCGTGTTTCACGAACCTCCATAAAATTACACACCTAAAATAAATTATCCATTTAATATCATAGCATTACGTATTCAGGCCACAAATGCGACGGACAGTAAAACTGAAAAAAGCTGAATTTCTTTTCATTCTTTTCAGTTCCTGTCTCGCAGAGCATCCCCAGAACGGGCGCGGGCTGGCGGTATCGTTTGTAAAAAATCACAACTGAAAAATTTTAGTGATATGAAAACCGCAGGCGGGTGCGGTGTAGTGCGATTTTGGTAGCTAGAAATTTTACTCAGCACACTTTATTTTGAATGTCAGTTACGTGATTTTAGTGTTTGGGACTCATTGATAATTAAAAAAAAGAGTGGTAATAGTTAATCTAGCCAAAGGTCATTTCCCTCACCTAAAGTATGTTTTTTTAGGAAGGAGGGACAATAATGAGAACTAGATCACATTGCAATGGAGGTTGTTTCTATGGCAAAAAACCATCCTGCCTTTATGAATGCAACAGGCACTATAGGTAAGGTTCTTGAGAAAATTAAGGTGGCAGCGACGCCAGAGCGTTTCACCCAAGATTTTTTATCGACGGGATTGGGATTTTCTGGAGGTGGTGCAAAGGCATTTATTCCTTTAGCGAAAAAAATGGGTCTGCTTGCTTCTGATGGAACCCCAACAGAGCTTTATAAACAATTTAGAAATACAAATACATCTACTTCAAAAGCAGCAATGGGTAAGGCACTGAAAAATGCCTATCCAGATATTTATGCTAGAAACGAATATGCCCATAAACTTTCGAAACAAGATCTTGAAGGTTTATTAGTTGAAATGACGGGGCTTGAAAAAGGAAACTCTACAGTTCGCGCTATTATTGGCACATTTGAAGCAATTAGAGCTTTTGCTAGCTTTGACTCAGTGCGTGAGTCAATAGTTGAAAGTGAATCTTCAACTGAAAGTACGGATCGAATTGTAGATGTGTCAAATGAGGACTATGAGCAAAATTTAAAACTTGGACTTTCATATACAATTAATTTAGTTTTACCTAAAACGGATGATGTGGCTGTTTTTAATTCTATATTTAAAAGCTTGCGGGAAAATCTTTTGAGAAAATAATATGGAAGATAAAATTAAAGTTTTCGCTTTTTCGAATAAAATTGCTGAAAGAGAATTGGATCACATCGAGAATGAATTAAAACTAGACCTCGGGCGAGGTAGCGAAAAGAATGATAATATCGATGGTGATTATTATCCACAGTTTAGCCATGCAGTAAGAGTTCAGGCTAAAGAAATGTCAATACATTATGAGATATTTTATTGCTTGGAAGTTTCAATTCGAAGTCTGATTAAAGAAAAGCTTAACGCTGAATTGGGAAGTGACTGGTGGGAAGGGAATAATATTCACGAGCATATAAAAAAGAATGTGCGAGATAATATGCAAAGAGAAATAGATTCAGCTTTTACCCCACGGTCTGACGATGAATTGGATTATACAACATTTGGAGAGTTAGGCGAGATTGTTAGGAAGAACTGGACTCATTTTGCTGATCTTTTTAATAGTGAGAAAGCATTCAATAGAGTTATGAATAGTCTAAATTTACTTCGAGGTCCAATCGCTCATTGCAGCCCGCTGGCAGAAGATGAAGTTGTTCGGTTGAAGTTGACACTTAAAGACTGGTTTAGACTTATGGAGTGATATATTCACGTGGGCTTATTTTCTAAGTGCAATTTAGTGTGAGGCTAGTAATGAATTTCAAATTTATCACGGATGTTCTTGAGGGAAATGGTTTAACTTGTGTTGTTGATGACGGTCGATTATATACTGAAATAAGTGATGTGAAATTGGAAGTTAAGTTTATAGAAGACTACACAGAGGTTATTGAAAGATTTTCTAGGTCAAGGCAATATAATTATAGCCCTGAAAAAAACACACTCGTAAGTTATAGAGAAGTTGAGGTGGTGGTTCAACGACTCAACCAAAACACCTTTGAGGCTCCGCAGTTCGAATTTAAATCTAATTCTACTAGAAAAGTTGTTCTTTCTCGGGCAAGTAAGGAATTTTCACTTAGTCACTTAAAGTCTGAGGATTATAAAAGATATTTTGATAGGATTGTTAAACCGAGAATGCTTAGGCGTATTAAAAGTAATATGAAGAGTATATATTTTGATATGCTTATTTGGCATCCGATTACTATTAAATATATATTGAAAAGGAAGATTAATACAGAAAAGATGCTGGCTGATGCGTTGCAATGCTTTGATTCCTGTTTGTATAAACTAGCAGTCGACCATTCTCAGGCATGGGAATTATTTAAAAGTCGACGTCTCTTACAAGCAACATTTCAAAGTGAGGATGAAGTTGAACTAAATATTCCATTTGGTTGCTATGACAAAAATCTTGTAAATTACTACAAAGTTGCTGTGAGCAGTCAATTTCCTAGTCAATCATTTTTATCATACTACCATGTCTTGGAGTACAACTTCCTAAGTGTATCCGAGGAAGAGTTACAATCAAAAATAAGAGCTAACATCCAGTCTACAAGCTTTAATGGTTCCTCAGCGGATATTGTTTCATTGATAAATGTAGTAAAGAAACATACCGATAAATCCGATGAGAAAGATATGTTAATGCGGGTGCTTAGGAAATATGTAGATCAAGATGATCTGAAAGAGTTTATTAAGAGATTCGAAACGGTAGCTGATGATAAATTATATACAAAAGCTAGAAAAGTATTTGGTGAGAGCTTGTCAATCAATATAAATAATGAACATATGATACCAAACGTTGCGCAGATGTTAAAACATATTAGAAATGCATTAGTCCACTCTTCGGATAAATATAATAGAGATGACTGCCATATACCCTTAACTGAGTCAGAGGAGTTAGTGAGTTATTATGTTCCTCTGGTAAGGTTTTTAGCGGAACAGGTTATAAGTGCAAAATAGAATCAGAGTAATATTGTAACATCTGTTTTCTTTTTTCAATATATTGCGCATGATTATAGGTTCCTCGTATAGAATTTTTATCAACATGCGCAAGTTGCATTTCAATCCATGCACTCTCAAACCCATGTTCGTGCAGAATGGTGCTCATAGTATGTCTAAAACCGTGGCCCGTTAAGCGGCCATGATAGCCAAGTAGCTTTATCACTTTATTGATACTCGCCTCGCTCATCGGTTTCCTGGCATCATTTCGGCCAGGAAAAACGAGGTTGTAATTGCCAGTAATTACTTGCAGCTGCCTCAGGATACTAATTGCCTGGGTAGATAATGGAACCAGATGAGGACGGCGTTTTTTCATGCGCTCTTTGGGGATTTCCCATAATGCATTTTCTAAATCAAATTCAGCCCATTCTGCGGCACGCAGTTCGATTGTACGTACACCTGTCAGCATCAGCAGCTGTGTGGCGTACTTGGTTACTAAACTGCCTTGATAGTTCTCCAGAGCGCTGACGAAAGCAGGTAGCTCACCTTCAGTGAGGAAAGGAAAATGCTGCTTTTTTGGTTTGTTGAGTGCTATCGCTAAATCAGGGGCAAAGTTATATTTAGCCCGTCCGGTGACAACGGCATAACGTAAAACTTCACCGCAGCGGCGTCGGATCTTACTGGTTTGCTCCAAAGCACCTCTTTTCTCAATCTTTTGCAGAACGGTGAGTAGCTCCAGCGGTTCAATCTGTTCGATTGGGCGTTGGCCGATGAAAGGGAAAATATCCTTTTCCATGGAGTTGAGAACTTCTTTCGCGTACCCTACTGACCAGGTGGCTTTTTTGGAACCATGCCATTCCCTTGCGACAGATTCGAAGCTGTTCTCATGTGCAAACTGCAACGCAATTTTTTCAGCCTTTCTGGCCTCGCTGGGGTTGATCCCTTTGGCCAACATCGAACGAGCTTCATCACGTTTAGTACGCGCCTGCGCAAGGGATACGTCACCGTATACGCCGAAGGAAATCATCTTGGGCTTGCCTGCAAAGCGGTAGCGATAACGCCAGCCTTTGCTGCCGGCGGTGTCAATAAGCAGTGATAACCCCATGCCATCGTTCAACGTGTAGGGCTTATCCTTTGGTTTTGCTCGTTTTATTTGGATATCAGATAGCAGCATGTGTATAGAAAAAAGATCGAACTCAGTTATACACAATCTTATACGCAAAGATGTATAGATTCCATTAGAAATAATGGCACTTTACTGGACGAGTAATATTAATGATTAGGATTTAAATCAGTAAGTTATGGAAGTTATTGGACTTGCTGAGATGTAGTCATGGTGTCCCCTGCAGGAATCGAACCTGCAACTAGCCCTTAGGAGGGGCTCGTTATATCCATTTAACTAAGGGGACGAAGCGGCATGAGTATAGCGTTTTTTACTCTCAACGGTAAGTCTCAGGCTGCCTGACTGCTCAAACAGTCGCCATTCAGGTCTGTTTTTTCTGGTTTTTCTGCGGTTGTGCTTCCCGCTTTGCTTGCAACCTGGCTTCTTCCTTGCGTTTATTGCTCATATCGTTGCGGATCTGCGCGTGGCTCATCAGCGCGAAGATAAACGTCCCGCCACAGATATTCCCGGCCAGTGTCGGTAAGGCAAAAGGCCAGAAAAAGTCGCCCCAGTGCAGTGTGCCAGTAAAGACCAGATAGAGAATTTCAACGGAACCCACGACGATATGTGTGGTATCGCCTAAGGCAATCAGCCAGGTCATCAGGACAATGACGACAATCTTTGCGGCTCCGGCGGCGGGAAACATCCAGACCATCGTGGCAATCAACCAGCCGGAGATAATGGCATTGGCAAACATCTCCGTCGGGCTATTTTTCATTACATCCATGCCTATTTTGACGAAGGCGTCGCGGGTCGCCTCATCAAAAATCGGCATGTATTCAAACGCCCATGCCGCAACCCCGGTGCCCAGAATATTACCCAGTAGTACTACGCTCCACAGACGCATCAACAAACCAAAATTGCCGAGGGTAGGGTTTTGCATAACGGGTAAGACGGCGGTGACGGTATTTTCCGTAAAGAGCTGTTGGCGGGCCATAATCACAATAATAAAGCCGAAGGTATAACCGAGATTCTCCAGCAAAAATCCGCCGGGAACCCCCTCCAGTTGTACGTGAAAAATTCCCTTTGCCAACAACGATGCTCCCATTGACAGTCCGGCTGCGATGGCTGACCACAATAGCGCCATCGCGTCGCGTTCCATCTCTTTTTCTCCGTCCTGGCGGATATGCTCGTGGATCGCCATTGCACGTGAGGGGAGCCTGTCCTCATTGAGCTCTATCTTTTTTCCGCTCCGCTTTTCTTCGCTTTCCACCTGGAGCTCGTCGCTGTGGCGATCAATCTTCTCTTTTTCGATGTCATTCATACCAGGATCCTGAATAAGCACGTATTGCTAAAGCGTAGCGGTTTTTATTTGAAGGCTGGTGGATAAAGTCTGAAATCGCAAAAATGGTAACGCATGTTTTTATTGGCTTCGTTAAAATGAACCATCACTGTGTCTGTATTACCAGGCTATGATCAAATCAGTAAGTTAGGGCATATAGACATCGATTGACGTGCTGTTACAATCGCTCACATCTAATCAGGCGGATACATCATCGTTCCGTCATGGATGGCAATCAGCGATAGCCATAATACACAGGGAGACACTTATGAAGCTTCGCCTGTCGGCGCTTGCGCTGGGAACCACACTTTTGGTGGGGTGTGCGAGCTCCGGTACTGAACAGCAGGGGCGTTCGGACCCATTTGAAGGGTTCAACCGTACCATGTACAACTTCAACTTTAATGTGTTGGATCCATACGTTGTTCGCCCGGTGGCTGTAGCCTGGCGTGATTATGTTCCGCAGCCGGCCCGTAATGGTTTGAGCAACTTTACTGGCAACCTTGAAGAACCGGCTGTCATGGTTAACTATTTCCTGCAAGGCGACCCCTATCAGGGGATGGTGCATTTTACCCGTTTCTTCCTCAACACCTTGTTAGGTATGGGCGGGTTTATTGATGTGGCGGGGATGGCGAATCCGAAGTTGCAGCGTGTTGAACCACACCGCTTCGGCAGCACATTAGGCCATTATGATGTCGGTTACGGTCCATATGTGCAGCTTCCGTTCTACGGCAGTTTCACGCTGCGTGATGATGGCGGCGATATGGTGGATACGCTGTATCCGGTTCTCTCCTGGTTAACCTGGCCGTTGTCGATAGGTAAATGGACGGTTGAAGGAATTGAAACGCGTGCGCAACTGCTCGATTCTGACGGTCTGCTGCGTCAATCTTCAGATCCTTACATCATGGTGCGTGAAGCTTACTTCCAGCGTCATGACTTTATTGCGAATGGCGGTAAACTCAAACCAGAAGAAAACCCGAACGCAAAAGATATTCAGGATGAGTTAAAAGAGATCGATTCTGAGTAAGGAATTGAGGCAAATAAAAAGGTGAGCTAAAAAGCTCACCTTTTTTACGTCTGATGGAAATCAGAATGCGTAGTTCAGATTCATGCCGTACAGCCAGGCTTTCCCTTCTGATTCGAAGGAGTACGGGCCTTCTTCGAATTTCACTTTCTGACCGTGCATATAAGAAATGCCGACATCCAATGAAGCATCCTTATTAAACGCATAGGTTGTACCCGCACTCAGCCAGAAGCGATCCTGATCCGGAATAGAGATGGAACGGCGGTTAGCTGGAACTGGGCTATCATCGAAGGCGATACCAGTACGGAAGGTCCAGGTATCATCGTAGTAGTAGGTCGTACCCAGCGCGATGCGGTAAGAATCTTTGAAACCTTCTTCTTTATAGAACAGAGTCTGGCCGTTGTTGCCTTTCGCTTTAAGCTCCTGGAACTGACTCCAACTGGTATATGCCATGCTGTAGTGAACCGCCCACTGTGGCGCAACGCGGTTATAACCTGAGAACTCCCACATTTCTGGCAGATTCAGATCAAGTGATCCGTCGATTGTGTTGCCGTTAGTGCCAGCAGGCAGGCTGGCAAACACCGGGCGCAACTGCGCGGGAATACGGTCCATTGATGGCAGGCTGCTGCGGTAATCACCGTCGAAGTCAACTTTTACTTCCGAACGGTAGGTGAAACCGTAACGGTTATCTTTATCCACTTCATAAAGAATACCGGCGTTCCAGCCGAAGCCCCATTCGTCACCCTTCAGGCGCGCAATCTGCGTATCTGCCGGGTATTGTGCGGCCAGGGCGGGAGGAACCCTGCCACCAGAGCCTGCAACGATCTGCTGCGGCAGATCGCCTGCATAACGCTCAAGCTTCGCTTTGGCATAGACGGCGTTAAAACCGAGACCGAAGCTAAAATGATTATTCAGACGGTAGGCGCCGCTCAGGTTTAAGTTCAGCGTTTCCAGATCGGTTTTTCCGCCCATCGAGCCGGCTGCGTAATTATTGTTAAACTCCGTTGCCAGACCATAATTAGAGGTAACTGACGCCCCCCAACCAAACTGATCGTTAATCGGGGCAACAAAATGCACGTTCGGTATCCAGGCGGTTGGGGCGATATTATCCTGGCTGGCGTCATTACCAATGCGCGAACGTCCGGAAATATCGACATCCGGGTCAACGAAAATCGCACCCGCAGAGAAAGTAGGGCGATCAAACATCATGATCAGCGCGGGGTTACGACTGGCGTTACCAGCATCATCTGCAATAGCGCCTTCACCCGAATATGCCCGGCCAAGGCCAGAGGAAGAAAATTCGTTTAACTGAAAGCCTGCAGACCAGGCCTGTGTGGAGATAATTGCCACTGCGACTGCGAGAGCAGACTTTGTAAACAGGGTTTTCTGGCTCATGACCATAACCTCATATATTTATTTTTATACAAACTATGTTACATGCCGTAACAGGAGCGCGAAGTGTAGGGTCTGAGGTACCACATAGAAATCAGACCAGTGGCGAGAGTATAGGTCTGACCAGCTGGAATGTTGCAAGTATGTTTATAAATATTTTCAATTCTGATCTAAGAAACGCGATCCAGCTGGCAAAATTGCAGGTGCGCGCACTCACCTGTTTGGGCGATTTTTGTTTTAGATCATTTTTAAGTGTGATTTCGGTCACTTATCGCATTTCGCACAATTAACGACTGGAGAGGCGAATAATGGGAGCGTAAAATGTCCCTATCGTTTATCTGGCACCTCGGGTGCGAATACAGAGGAAATCTACAATGAGTAAATGCAGTGCTGATGAAACCCCGGTTTGCTGCTGTATGGATGTTGGCACCATCATGGACAACTCCGATTGCACCGCTTCCTACAGCCGCGTGTTCGCGAATCGCGCAGAGGCAGAAGAAACGCTGGCCGCTCTGACTGAGAAGGCACGTAGCGTAGAGTCTGAACCTTGCAAAATCACCCCGACTTTCACTGAAGAGTCAGAGGGTGTGCGTCTGGATATCGATTTTGTTTTTGCCTGTGAAGCTGAAACGCTGATTTTCCAGCTGGGCCTGCGTTAATCCCTTCTGCTCATGCCCTTGCCACCCGGTGGCAAGGGCATTTTCGTAACAGTCAGTGACTATTCACTGTGTCATAGCTCTCACTTTCTTTTCTCCCCGCTTGGCTAAATGTAAAAAATTGGTTAAGACTGTGATCAGGTCAGACCACTTATTTTTATTTTTTACAGGGGAGTGTTATGAGTCAGGCTTTATCGCTGGTTACCCGCCAGGGCGACCGTATCGCCATCGTGAGCGGATTGCGTACGCCATTTGCCCGTCAGGCTACCGCGTTTCATGGCATTCCCGCCGTTGATTTGGGAAAAATGGTTGTTGGTGAATTGCTGGCCCGCAGCGAAATACCTGCTGATGTGATTGAACAGCTGGTTTTTGGCCAGGTGGTGCAAATGCCAGAAGCCCCCAACATTGCCCGGGAAATCGTTCTGGGAACCGGAATGAATGTGCATACAGATGCTTACAGCGTAAGCCGGGCTTGTGCAACCAGCTTTCAGGCCGTGGCAAATGTCGCGGAAAGCCTGATGGCCGGAACTATTCGTGCTGGGATTGCCGGTGGTGCAGACTCCTCTTCCGTTCTGCCTATTGGTGTCAGCAAAAAGCTGGCGCGAGTACTGGTGGATGTTAATAAAGCCCGCACAACCGGGCAACGTCTGAAGCTCTTTTCCCGACTACGCTTGCGAGACCTGATGCCTGTGCCACCTGCAGTGGCTGAATATTCCACTGGTTTACGCATGGGAGATACCGCCGAGCAAATGGCCAAAACCTATGGCATCACGCGTGAGCAGCAGGATGCGCTGGCGCACCGCTCTCATCAGCGCGCAGCTCAGGCCTGGTCTGAAGGAAAACTCGCAGATGAGGTGATGACGACCTACACTCCCCCCTTTAAAGATCCTTTTTCAGAAGATAACAATATTCGCGGTAACTCGACGATGGCGGATTACGCGAGGTTGCGTCCGGCATTTGACAGAAAACACGGTACCGTTACGGCGGCTAACAGCACTCCGCTGACGGATGGCGCAGCCGCCGTGATTATGATGACGGAGTCGCGTGCGCAAGAGTTAGGGCTGGTACCGCTGGGATATCTGCGTAGTTTTGCCTTTACCGCCATTGATGTCTGGCAGGACATGCTGTTGGGGCCGGCGTGGTCAACGCCGCTTGCCCTGGAGCGTGCAGGCTTAACCATGGCGGATTTAACGCTTATTGATATGCATGAAGCCTTTGCCGCACAAACGCTGGCGAACCTCCAGTTGCTGGGCAGCGAGCGTTTTGCCCGCGAAGTGCTGGGGCGCTCCCACGCCACTGGCGAAGTCGATGACAGTAAATTTAACGTGCTGGGTGGCTCAATTGCCTATGGGCACCCCTTCGCCGCCACCGGTGCACGTATGATCACCCAAACCCTCCATGAACTACGCCGCCGTGGCGGTGGGTTTGGTTTAGTCACCGCATGTGCGGCAGGTGGTCTGGGTGCGGCAATGGTTCTGGAGGCAGAATAATGGAAATGACATCGGCTTTTACGCTCAACGTGCGTCTGGATAACGTCGCCGTTGTCTCCATTGATGTGCCCGGAGAGAAAATGAACACCCTGAAAGCGGAGTTCGCTTCTCAGGTGAGGGCCATTCTGAAACAAATCCGCGATAACAAAGCATTGCGTGGTGTGGTGTTTATTTCGGCTAAACCCGATAACTTCATTGCCGGGGCGGATATCAACATGATTGGTAGCTGTCGCAGCGCGCAGGAAGCCGAAACGCTGGCCCGTCAGGGGCAGCAGATCATGGCGGAAATTAATGCATTGCCGATCCCGGTTGTTGCCGCTATTCATGGTGCCTGTTTGGGCGGTGGGCTGGAGATGGCGCTGGCGTGCCACAACCGTATTTGTACCGATGATGCTAAAACCGTACTGGGGTTGCCGGAAGTACAGTTGAGCCTGCTTCCGGGCTCCGGGGGCACCCAGCGATTGCCCCGTCTTATTGGTGTCAGTACTGCGCTGGATATGATCCTGACAGGAAAACAGCTCCGGGCAAAACAGGCGCTAAAAGTGGGGTTGGTGGATGAAGTTGTACCACAGACCATTTTGCTGGAAGCCGCGGTTGAACTGGCCAAAAAAGACAGCTCGGCACACCGGGTTCTGCCCGTACGTGAACGCGTGCTGGCGGGGCCGCTGGGACGTGCGCTGCTGTTTCGTATGGTCAGCAAAAAGACGGCGCAAAAAACGCAGGGCAACTACCCTGCGACGGACCGCATTCTTGAGGTGATCGAAACCGGTCTCGCGCAGGGCAGCAGCAGCGGCTATGAGGCGGAAGCCCGCGCGTTTGGCGAGCTGGCGATGACTTCGCAGTCTAAGGCGCTACGGAACATCTTTTTTGCCAATACCGATGTAAAAAAAGATCCCGGTAGTGAAGCGAAGCCCGGCCCGCTGAATAGCGTCGGTATTTTGGGCGGTGGCCTGATGGGCGGCGGTATTGCTTACGTCACAGCCTGTAAAGGTGGCTTGCCGGTGCGCATCAAAGATATTAATGCTAAGGGAATCAACCACGCGCTGAAGTACAGTTGGGAGCAGCTTGAAACGAAGGTTCGCCGCCGTCATATCAAAGCCAGCGAGCGTGATAAACAGCTGGCGTTGATTTCGGGAACCACCGATTATCGCGGTTTTGCGCATCGTGATCTGATTATTGAAGCGGTATTCGAAGATCTGTCGTTAAAACAACAGATGGTGGCAGAAGTTGAGCAGAATTGTGCCCCTCATACTATTTTTGCGTCAAACACCTCATCTTTACCGATTGGCGATATTGCGGCTAATGCTACCAGACCTGAACAGGTAATTGGTCTGCACTTCTTTAGCCCGGTAGAAAAAATGCCACTGGTGGAAGTGATTCCGCATGCAACAACCTCTGAGCAGACGATTGCCACAACCGTTAAGTTAGCGAAAAAGCAGGGCAAAA
>NZ_RPOI01000047.1 GCF_003818115.1 Citrobacter youngae
CTGCGGTGCAACAGGCTGCGGTGGCTGCTGATAATGCTGCTGCGGTGCGACAGGCTGTTGATACTGTGGTGCAGGTTCCGGCATCACGCTGGGGGTAAACAGCGGCTCATGCGGCCCCTCATCCACTAACGCTTTCATCGGTGAGAATTCAAAATCATCAAGCGAGAATGGATTCGCCCCGGCAGGCTGTGCGCCGGAATAACGTTGCTGTTGGGAAGAAGCGAACTGACGCGCCAGTTCCGCTTCTGCGGCTGAATCTTCGTCATCAGTGTGATTGGTATCATCCTGATACTCTTCGCCATAGCGGTGCTGCTGCGACTGGGCAAACTGACGCGCCAGCTCATCCTGCTGCATTGCATCAATTTCATCGTCACTGTATTGCGCGTCCGAATCAAGCTGCTCTTCGCGCGCTTTCTCTTCCGCCATACGTTGTGACGGCAACTTAATGCCATATGAAGCCAACTCACGGCGTGTCGGGACACGCACACGATTAGGGCGCGGCAGTTGAGGGCCAATTCCCTCTTTCACCTGCGGACGCGGCGCACCGCCACCCGCAAGGCTAAAGACAGGCGCTGCGGCAGCGGCTCCCGCTCCCAAAGCGGCACTTTTTACACCTGCGGCCAGCGGCGCAACGGCAGCAACAGACTCAACGGGAGGTGTGGATGCTGTTGGCATAGACGGTGCAGCGGGTTTCACCCGCTCAGGCTCTTGCACGGATTCTGGAATCGGCTGATACCAGGCAGCTAGCTGCTCACGCTCACGCGCGCGTTTTTCTTCCATTTCTTCAAAATAGTAGAGCGGTGGACGTGCTGGCTTCACCTCTTCAACGACAGGCTCAGGCTCGGCGACCGACGGCTGTTCCACCACGGGCTGCTGATGAACCACGGGTTGTTGCTGCACGGTGTCTTGCTGATAGACAGGCTGCGGTTCAAGCGGCGTACTCTGCTGGTAAACCGGTTCTGGTTGCCAGGCGGGCTCCACCACTGGCTCAGGTGCTTGCCACGGCATTGCCGGTTGCGGCATCGTCGGCTGTTCATAGCCAGCTTCGGCAACTGGCGGTACAGAATATGGCATCTGCGGTTCAACCGGGGCAGGTTGCTGCCAGGGTTCATAAGGCTGAACCGGCGGCTGCGCGTACTGAACGGGCTGTGGGTAACCTTCCGGCGCTGGCGCGATAACCGCTTCACCGGTTTGCGGAGCCGGTGCGGATTGCCATGCCACAGCAGGAGTGGGTTGCTCTAAAACGGTTCCCGGTACTGACGCAGGTTGCAACAGCGGGTCGACTGGCGCACTCCAGGCCTGAGTTGTCGCAGTGGCAGTGGCGGCCGCCGCCGCGGTGACCGGCTCAGTCACTGAATGGCCGTTTAATAGCGGGTCGAATTCATCGTATTCAGGCAATGTGGCACGATTGCCTGAGAACAACACATCGTCAGGATCGGCTACAACGCCACGCGCGCTGTATTCAATTTCGTCTTCATCATCCATGCGCTTGCCGGAGAACAGCGCGGCATCAGTGTGACGCCCAAGTGGATTGGTGAACTTCTCTGCCAGCCGTTTACGGCGCGCTAACGCTCCGCGCAGAATACGTGCCCGTCGAGATTCATGTGGGGTGCCATCAACGGCGTCGACCGACTCTTCATCATCTTCATATTCTTCGTCATCGACCCAGGTATCATCGCGACGAGTACGATTGCTGGCAAATGTCAGAATATTCAGTAACCAGCCACCCAGTTTTTCGGCAATGCTCACCCATGACCAGCCAGTAAACAGCGTTAAACCCGCGGCCCAGATACATAACAGCGCAAGCGTACCGCCACTGCTGTGCAGCAGGGGTTGCAGCGTAGTACTGAGCAGGCTGCCAATAACGCCGCCAGAGGCAAAATACCAGATGTCATCGGCATTGATTGCGGCAAGCCCGCAAGAGGTGAGGATCAGCGCCAGAACGCCAATAATACGCAGCGATACGGCGAAGTAATCGACGTATTCGTCGCTGGCCTGATGTCGCCAGGCAAACCAGCAGCCACCGACGATTATCACGGGGATAGTGTAAGCCATGACACCAAAAATGAAGAACAGCGTATCCGCCAGCCATGCTCCGGGTATTCCGCCCAGATTATGGATAGGCTCGTGCCATGCGGTTTGCGACCAACTGGGGTCCGAAGGGTTAAAGCTGAGTAATGCTGCCATCAACCAGACGGCAAAAAGGGCAATAAGAATCAGCAACGCTTCCAGAAGTCGGCGCCCGCTGCTTAACTTCGTCAATGTGACGTCTTTGTCTTCAGTGTATTCCTGGCTCAAAAACGGCTCTCCAGGTTTCAGGCTTTTCCTGCCCGATGCTAAAACGGACAACAGCACCGGGTTACCCCGGCACTGTTGCTGTATGGATTAACAGGAGTGTAATCAAACTGCGTCGATTTTGCACCTGTTCCGTGTTAGCGCGTCTTAATTACCAGACGATTGCTCTGTTTGACTTCTTCCATTACCACGTAAGTACGTGTGTCATTCACGCCAGGCAGACGCAGCAGGGTTTCCCCCAGCAGCTTACGGTATGCCGACATATCCGGTACGCGTGTTTTCAGCAGATAGTCGAAATCACCGGAAACCAAATGACACTCTTGAATTTCTTCAAGTTTTTGTACTGCAGAGTTAAATTGCTCAAACACATCCGGGGCGCCACGATTCAGAGTAATCTCAACAAAAACCAGAAGTGATGCATCCAGATAATGCGGGTTCAACAGCGCTGTATAGCCCTGAATAAAACCCTGTCTTTCCAACCGACGCACACGCTCAAGGCAGGGCGTTGGAGAAAGTCCCACTCGTTTTGAAAGCTCGACGTTAGAAATACGCCCATCCTTTTGCAGCTCATTAAGAATGTTACGATCGATACGGTCGAGATCTTTGCCAGGGCGCTTCTTACTATCTACCATTATTATTGTCTCTCTGTATTCCTTCCCTACTCCTGCCTGACTCTATTAACATCACTGTTCAGAGTCGCTACCCATCACAATAAACCGCAACCCAGAGGGATTTACGGTGCGCAATGCCTGGGTTTATGGTGAGAAGACCGTTGCCTGTCGGCGGCTATCGACATCACGAATGGCATCTGTCCACACCATGCGTAGATTTCACTAACCCGGTAAACATGGTATCTACATGCATGATTATGCAGCATATACATGACACAGTTTTTTTCTTCCTTGAATGTTTTCGCAAAACAGCAGGTGATTGTCAAAGCAAAACATCGATTTTTAGTACAACATGCCAGTTATTCATTGGGAGTGATGGAAAATCGTCATTTTATCACCTTATAACTGACCGATTTTAAGTAGAAATCATTATATCTCCGTCATAGTTCACGTCGCCTGTGCGTTGGCTTCACGCGGGCCCCCAACTCGAATAAATTAGAGAGGCGCATTACCCTCAATTTTGCCCATCATCGGTTTCCGCTATTACACATATTGTTAACAAAATCGCCATACTCTTTTTTTACGACTGCAAATTCCCTACAATCCTGCCCATTGCCTACCAACAACTATGGGGATCTCATGGGCACGACCAAACACAGTAAACTTCTTATTCTGGGTTCAGGCCCTGCGGGCTATACCGCCGCCGTCTACGCTGCGCGTGCAAACCTGCAGCCGGTGCTGATTACCGGTATGGAAAAAGGAGGTCAGTTGACCACGACAACAGAAGTGGAGAACTGGCCTGGCGATCCAAACGATCTCACTGGCCCGCTGCTGATGGAGCGCATGCACGAGCACGCAACGAAATTTGAAACGGAGATCATCTTCGATCACATCAGCAAGGTAGATCTGCAAAACCGCCCTTTCCGTCTCACCGGAGACAGTGGCGAGTACACCTGTGACGCACTGATCATCGCCACTGGTGCTTCAGCACGCTATCTGGGCTTACCTTCAGAAGAAGCCTTTAAAGGCCGCGGCGTCTCCGCCTGCGCAACCTGCGACGGTTTCTTCTATCGTAACCAAAAAGTTGCGGTGATCGGCGGCGGCAACACCGCTGTGGAAGAAGCGTTGTACCTGGCGAATATCGCCTCCGAAGTTCACTTGATTCACCGCCGCGACAGTTTCCGTGCTGAGAAAATCCTCATCAAACGTTTGATGGATAAAGTTGAAAACGGCAACATCGTGCTGCACACGCATCGCACACTGGAAGAAGTGACTGGCGATCAAATGGGTGTAACCGGATTGCGTCTGCGCGATACGCAAAATACTGACAACGTTGAATCTCTCGACGTCGCCGGATTGTTTGTCGCCATCGGCCACAGCCCGAACACGGCTATTTTCGATGGTCAACTTGAACTGGAAAACGGCTATATCAAAGTTCAGTCCGGTATTCACGGCAATGCGACACAAACCAGCATTCCTGGTGTGTTCGCTGCCGGTGACGTGATGGACCATATTTATCGTCAGGCGATTACCTCAGCTGGCACAGGTTGTATGGCCGCCCTTGACGCTGAACGTTATCTCGACGGTCTGGCGGACGCCTGCAAATAGTTTTTACAAATCAGTAACAAAAGTAAAAAAGGCGACTATAAGTCGCCTTTATTTTTGCCCCGTTGTAACATTGTCCTGCCCAAAAATTCCAATAACTCACCTGCTAAGCGTGCAATGAATAAAACCCGTCAAAAAGAGCTTACCCGCTGGTTAAAACAGCAAAGTGTCATTTCTCAACGCTGGCTGAATATTTCACGCCTGTTGGGGTTCGTGAGTGGCCTGTTAATTGTCGCTCAGGCCTGGCTCATGGCTCGGATTCTGCAGCACATGATCATGGAAAATATTCCCCGTGAAGCGCTGCTGTTCCCTTTCGTCGTGCTGGTCTTGATTTTTATCCTGCGGGCGTGGGTTGTCTGGTTACGTGAGCGAATAGGGTTTCACGCGGGTCAACATATTCGTTTTGAGATTCGTCGCCAGGTTTTGGACCGTCTGCAACAGGCGGGGCCAGCATGGATACAGGGGAAGCCTGCCGGAAGCTGGGCCACGCTGATTCTGGAACAGATTGACGATATGCATGACTACTATGCGCGTTATTTGCCGCAAATGGCGCTTGCGGTATGCGTCCCGCTATTGATTGTGGCTGCCGTTTTCCCGTCAAACTGGGTTGCAGCCCTTATCCTGCTGGGAACCGCACCACTGATCCCTCTGTTTATGGCAATGGTCGGTATGGGCGCTGCCGATGCCAACCGGCGTAACTTTCAGGCACTTGCCCGACTCAGCGGTCATTTCCTCGATCGCTTGCGCGGCATGGAAACACTGAGAATTTTTGGTCGCGGCGAAGCGGAGACGGAAAGCATCCGGGCTGCATCGCAGGATTTCCGTCAGCGCACGATGGAAGTGCTTCGCCTTGCATTCCTGTCTTCGGGCGTGCTGGAGTTTTTCACTTCGCTCTCTATTGCACTGGTAGCCGTGTACTTCGGTTTTTCTTATCTCGGCGAGCTTGATTTCGGCCACTACGGAACCGGCGTCACGCTGGCGGCAGGTTTCCTGGCGCTGATTCTGGCACCGGAATTTTTCCAGCCGCTGCGCGATCTGGGGACGTTTTACCATGCCAAGGCGCAAGCGGTAGGCGCTGCCGACAGCCTGAAAACATTCATGGAAACCCCGCTCGCGCATCCTGAGCGTGGCGATATTGAGCTGGCAACCAAAGACGCGGTTTCAATTGAAGCCGAAGATCTGATCATCACCTCACCCGAAGGCAAAGTCCTGGCTGGTCCGCTTAACTTCTCCCTACCCGCAGGCCAGCGCGCGGTGCTGGTTGGGCGTAGTGGTTCCGGTAAGAGCTCGTTGCTGAATGTCCTGTCCGGTTTTCTCTCGTATCAGGGCTCATTGCGTATTAATGGCTTTGAACTTCGTGACTTGTCGCCTGATGCCTGGCGTAAACAACTCTCATGGGTCGGGCAAAACCCGCAGCTTCCGGCTGCTACATTGCGCGAAAATGTGCTGCTGGCATGCCCTGATGCCAGCGAAGAACAGCTACAGGCCGCGCTTGATAGCGCCTGGGTCAGTGAGTTTTTACCGCTGCTTCCTCAGGGTGTGGATACCCCTGTGGGCGACCAGGCAGGCCGACTTTCTGTCGGGCAAGCGCAGCGTGTTGCCGTTGCCCGTGCCTTACTCAACCCGTGTCAGTTACTGCTGCTCGACGAACCCGCAGCCAGTCTTGATGCTCACAGCGAACAACGTGTGATGCAGGCGTTGAATGCGGCATCGCGCCGCCAGACCACGCTGATGGTTACTCACCAGTTGGAAGATCTTGCCGACTGGGACGCTATCTGGGTCATGCAAGACGGTCAGATTGTCGAACAAGGTACCTACGCGCAACTTAGCGCAGCCAGCGGGGCTTTTGCGACATTACTGGCTCACCGTCAGGAGGACATCTAAATGCGCGCTTTGCTACCCTATCTGACGCTGTATAAACGTCATAAATGGATGTTAACACTGGGGATCGTTCTGGCGATCGTTACATTATTGGCAAGCATTGGTTTACTGACACTTTCAGGCTGGTTCCTGTCTGCTTCGGCCGTTGTCGGTGTCACCGGGATTTACAGTTTTAACTACATGCTTCCGGCGGCTGGCGTTCGCGGGGCGGCAATTACCCGAACCGCAGGTCGTTATTTCGAACGACTGGTCAGTCACGACGCGACGTTTCGTGTATTGCAGCATCTGCGTATTTACACCTTCAGCAAATTGCTGCCGCTCTCCCCTGCCGGGCTCGCCCGATACGGCCAGGGCGAACTGCTCAACCGCGTTGTGGCGGATGTCGACACGCTCGATCATCTCTATTTACGCGTGCTCTCCCCGCTGGTTGGCGCGTTTGTCGTTATTGTAGTAGTCACGCTAGGGTTGAGCGTTCTCGATCTCACGCTCGCCATCACCCTTGGCGGTATTATGCTGCTGACTCTGTTTATCTTGCCTCCGTTGTTTTACCAGGCGGGTAAAAGCACCGGGCAGAACCTGACGCATCTGCGCGGGCAATATCGCCAGCAGTTGACCTCCTGGTTACAGGGTCAGGCTGAGCTGACCATTTTTGGCGCCAGTGAACGCTACCGCGCTCAAATGGAAGCCACCGAGCTGCAATGGCATGAAGCCCAGCGTCGTCAGTCCGAATTAACGGCCTTATCTCAGGCTGTCATGCTGCTGATTGGCGCTCTGGCTGTGGTGATGATGCTATGGATGGCTTCAGGTGGCGTAGGCGGAAACACTCAACCAGGCGCACTGATAGCGTTGTTTGTGTTCTGCGCGCTGGCTGCTTTCGAAGCGCTGGCCCCTGTTACCGGCGCATTTCAGCATCTCGGCCAGGTGATTGCTTCAGCACTACGTATTACCGAACTGACAGAACAACAACCAGAAGTCACCTTCCCGGATACGGAAGCTACCGTTTCGCAACAGATTACTCTGACATTGCGTGAGGTGTCTTTCAGCTATCCAGGGCAAACACAAAAAGCTCTGGACACCCTTTCTTTGCTCGCTAAACCTGGTGAACACATTGCGATTCTGGGTCGGACAGGCTGTGGGAAATCAACGTTACTGCAATTATTGACCCGTGCATGGGATCCACAACACGGCGAAATCCTGATTAACGATCGTCCGATTTCAACGCTGAACGAAGCCGCATTGCGCCAATGCATCAGCGTCGTACCACAGCGAGTGCATCTGTTCAGTGCGACATTGCGCGATAACCTGCTGCTGGCTGCGCCACACGCCAGCGATGAAGCGTTATCCGGGATGCTGTGTCGTGTCGGTCTGGAAAAACTGCTTGAAGGTGATGGTCTCAATGCCTGGCTGGGTGAAGGCGGTCGTCAGCTTTCAGGCGGAGAGCTACGCCGTTTGGCTATCGCGCGAGCTTTGCTGCACGATGCGCCGCTGATGCTTCTGGATGAACCTACTGAAGGTCTGGATGCGACAACGGAAAGCCAAATGCTTGAATTGATTAACGATGTGATGCGCAATAAAACCGTACTCATGGTCACACATCGCCTGCGCGGACTGTCGCGATTTAATCAAATAATAGTGATGGACAACGGACGCATAATTGAGCAAGGTAATCACGCAGATCTGTTAGCCAGGCAGGGGCGTTATTACCAGTTTAAGCAACGTCTGTAAGCTATTATTGAACGATCCAACTCGCGTAGTGGAGTTTTGCTGTCATGCGCCTGGTGCAACTGTCCCGCCATTCTATCGCCTTCCCCTCACCGGAAGGCGCTTTACGCGAGCCTAACGGTTTGTTGGCGCTGGGGGGCGATCTCAGCCCTGCCCGCCTGCTAATGGCCTACCAGCGCGGTATTTTCCCGTGGTTTTCTCCTGGCGACCCTATCCTCTGGTGGTCGCCCGACCCACGCGCCATTCTCTGGCCTGATAAATTTCACATAAGTCGCAGCATGAAGCGCTTTCATAAAAATTCGCCTTATCGCGTGACGCTCAATTACGCGTTTGGTCAGGTCATTGAAGGATGTGCAAACGACCGGGAAGAAGGCACCTGGATAACGCATGATGTCGTGGATGCCTATCATCGGCTGCATGAACTTGGACATGCGCACTCTATTGAAGTATGGCGGCAAAATGAATTAGTCGGCGGGATGTACGGCGTTGCGCAAGGTACTCTTTTCTGCGGTGAATCGATGTTCAGTCGCCAGGAAAATGCCTCCAAAACCGCACTGCTTGTTTTTTGCGCTGAATTTATCCGTCAGGGCGGAAAATTAATTGATTGTCAGGTGTTAAATACCCATACCGCGTCGCTGGGAGCCATTGAGACTCCGCGCAGGGACTACCTTGAACATTTAAGCAGGCTACGCCAGCAGCGCCTACCGAGCCACTTCTGGGTGCCCAGGACGTTATTTTCGCCTCAGGAGTGAATGTTTTCGGCACATTTTTTGTCGGGGTGTTATAATTGGTGCCGCAGAGTCGGTTTAGCCCATTACCCCGCCGCCGTTAAGGAACAGTTCGCGTCAGGCAACGCCTATCGTTTATCTCATCGTTCCCTTACACGTTGCGCTTTTAGTGCGGCTTTGTTGTGTGCGGTTAGAGTAATGCGCCAAACCCGATTTGCTGCGTTTTAAACGCACAAATCTTTACTTATTAAAAGAACTTCGGCATTATCTTGCCGGTTCAAATTACGGTAGTGATACCCCAGAGGATTAGATGGCCAAAGAAGACAATATTGAAATGCAGGGTACCGTTCTCGATACGTTACCTAATACCATGTTCCGCGTAGAGTTAGAAAACGGTCACGTGGTTACTGCACACATCTCCGGTAAAATGCGTAAAAACTATATCCGCATCCTGACGGGCGACAAAGTGACTGTTGAACTAACCCCGTACGACCTGAGCAAAGGCCGCATTGTCTTCCGTAGTCGCTGATTGTTTTAACGCCCGAATGGCGTCCAGATAATAAAAGGTCGGTTTAACCGGCCTTTTTTGTGGACTGATATTACGTATTTAATCCTCGATCATTCGTGCATATTCTTCCGTGAGGAAATCCACCAATGCACGAACCGACGGCAATAACCCCCTGCGCGATGGAAAAACCGCGTGAATGATCTCTCGCTTTGGTTCCCAACCGTCGAGTAATGCCACCAGCTCGCCTGCGGCTAATTGATCTTTGACCATCAACTGCGGAAGTTGAACGACCCCCACACCGGCAACGGCAGCTTCACGTAGCGCCAGCATATCGGTGGTGATCATTCGTGGCGTGAAATGTACCTCCGCACGAGCTTCCTGCGGGCCAAATAACTCCCAACGATGCACATGTTTACCCGAGGCCAGGCTCAACCCCGGCCAGCGAGTCAATTCAGCCGGAGAATGTAGCGCGCCCATTTTCTCGATTAGCTGCGGACTGGCATACAAACGATGCCCCCTGTCCGCCAGCACCCGCATCACCAGGTCGCTATCTTCAAATGGTCGAGGCCTGACACGAATCGCCACGTCCAGACCTTCTCCAACGACGTCAACACGGCGGTTCGTGGCCTCGAGTTGCACAGATACATCAGGGTAACGCGCCATAAAACGGGCAAGCATGGGTCCGATATGCACGTGCAGCAACGTAACCGGGCACGTCAGCTTCACAATTCCACGCGGTTCAACCTGTAGCGCAGCAATGGCATCCTGCGCTGCCTGCGCTTCCACCAGCATTGCCTTACAGTGTTCGTAGAACGTTTGCCCAACTTCAGTAACATTAAACTGCCGGGTGGTTCGCTGAATCAATCGCACCCCCAGCCTCTCCTCCAGTTGTGCAATTCGGCGGCTCAGCTTTGATTTCGGTTCATCGAGCGCCCGACCGGCCGCAGCGAATCCTCCTTCTTCAACTACGTGAACAAACCACGCGAAATCATTGAGATCCGGCTTAGTCATCTTATTGTCCTATTTATGAGACTGTGAGAGCTATTTTAGCTACTACTCAGTTCTCTGTCATAAATATAAGCTTATTCACATCAAGATAACGCCACTGAGGAGACACATATGAAACAAGTAACAGGCGTCTACACCGCACCTCGCCCACACTGGGTTGGCGATGGATTCCCGGTTCGCTCGATGTTCTCTTACCAGTCTCATGCTGAACAATTAAGTCCGTTCCTGCTGCTGGATTACGCCGGGCCACATACCTTCACCCCAGGTAATGAAAAACGTGGCGTGGGCGAACACCCTCACCGTGGTTTCGAAACGGTGACCATCGTTTACAGCGGTGAAGTTGAACATCGTGACTCAACCGGTCGCGGTGGGATTATCGGCCCAGGCGACGTGCAATGGATGACTGCAGGTGCAGGCATTTTACACGAAGAATTCCATTCTCCGGAATTTACCCGGAAGGGTGGCGAGCTGGAAATGGTGCAACTTTGGGTCAACCTACCAGCGAAAGACAAAATGGCCGTACCCGGATATCAGGGCATTAGTAGTGATGTTATCCCTACTGTCGCGCTGCCAGATGACGCCGGCACTCTCCGTGTCATTGCGGGCAGCTATCAGGAAACAAAAGGTCCGGCACATACCTTTTCGCCGCTGAATGTCTGGGATATGCGTCTGCAGCGTAATCATCAGTTCACGCTGTCTCAGCCGGAAGGATGGAGCACCGCGCTGGTCGTACTGAAAGGCAACATTACCGTAAACGGCACCACGCCCGTCAGCGAGGCACAGCTGGTGGTGTTAAGCCAGCAGGGTAAAACATTGCATATTGAAGCCAGTAGCGATGCCAGCGTATTGCTGTTGTCAGGCGAACCGTTGAATGAGCCGATTGTGGGTTACGGTCCGTTTGTCATGAACACGAAACAAGAGATCGCAGAAGCCGTACGCGATTTTAACTCCGGCCGCTTTGGCCAAATCTGAATCAAAGGAGAATACTATGTCCAGCCCTGCAAACTTTAATGGTTCACGCCCGGTCATTGATGTAAATGATTCCGTTATGCTGCTTATCGATCACCAGAGCGGACTTTTCCAAACCGTAGGCGATATGCCAATGCCAGAACTGCGAGCACGTGCTGCCGCGCTGGCTAAAATGGCCTCCCTGGCGAAGATGCCGGTGATTACCACCGCATCAGTACCGCAGGGACCGAACGGCCCGTTGATCCCTGAGATCCACGCCAATGCACCTCATGCTCAATACGTGGCGCGTAAAGGCGAAATCAACGCCTGGGATAACGAAGACTTCGTGAAAGCGGTCAAAGCAACAGGTCGTAAGACGCTGATTATCGCCGGTACCATCACCAGTGTTTGCATGGCTTTCCCAGCCATCAGCGCGGTTGCGGAAGGCTACAAAGTTTTCGCAGTGATCGACGCTTCCGGTACTTACAGCAAAATGGCGCAGGAAATTACCCTGGCACGTGTCGTTCAGGCTGGCGTAGTCCCGATGGATACCGCCGCCGTTGCTTCTGAACTGCAGGGAACATGGAACCGTGAAGATGCAGCAGAGTGGGCAGAAGTGTACACGAAAGTATTCCCGGCATATCAGTTGCTGATTGAGAGCTACAGCAAAGCCCAGGAAGTCGTCACCAACGGTGAAAAACTGGACTCTCAGCGCTAATCCTCTCCCCCACGCCTGTCCGGGTGGGGAATATGTACATTGCGTGACCAAACGAATATGAACATGTAAATTCTGCTTGACCGTTTTAGCGCAACTCCCTATAGTAGCGCCCCGTTGCCCCCCATGTGGTCAGGCAGCAATACAATATGGTGAGGTGTCCGAGTGGCTGAAGGAGCACGCCTGGAAAGTGTGTATACGGCAACGTATCCGGGGTTCGAATCCCCGCCTCACCGCCATATTTAAAGAAGAGCTCGTACGAAAGTACGGGCTTTTTTTT
>NZ_RPOI01000048.1 GCF_003818115.1 Citrobacter youngae
TTCCGGCGCGTTATCGATCTGGTCGAATGCACGAGCAGCACCGCCGTAGGTTTTAGCCAGTACGGTAGTGATTGCAGCGGTCAGGGTAGTTTTACCGTGGTCAACGTGGCCGATGGTGCCGACGTTAACGTGCGGTTTTGTACGTTCAAATTTTTCTTTAGACACGGCTATATTCCTTACTATAGTGCTCTCCCCTATGGAGAGAGCACGGGACTTAGGTTTTAATCCTGTGGATTATTTACCACGGGCTTCAATAACGGCCTGAGCAACGTTGTTCGGCGCATCGTCGTACTTCAGGAACTCCATGGAGTAAGAAGCACGGCCTTTGGTCAGAGAACGCAGCTGGGTTGCATATCCGAACATTTCAGACAGCGGAACTTCAGCATGGATAACAACGCCAGTGACGTTGGATTCCTGACCACGAAGCATACCACGACGGCGGCTCAAGTCACCGATTACGTCACCGGTGTTCTCTTCCGGAGTCTCTACTTCAACCTTCATGATAGGCTCAAGCAGAACTGGTTTCGCTTTCTTAAAGCCATCTTTGAAGGCGATAGAAGCGGCCAGTTTAAACGCCAGCTCAGAGGAGTCAACGTCATGGTAAGAACCGAAGTGCAGACGCACGCCCAGATCAACAACCGGGTAACCAGCCAGCGGGCCAGATTTCAGCTGTTCCTGGATGCCTTTATCAACGGCCGGGATGTATTCGCCAGGAATTACACCACCTTTGATGTCGTTGATGAACTCGTAGCCTTTCGGGTTTGAACCCGGCTCCAGCGGGTACATGTCGATAACAACATGACCGTACTGACCGCGACCACCAGACTGCTTAGCGTGTTTACCTTCGATATCGGTAACTTTCGCGCGAATCGCTTCACGGTAAGCAACCTGAGGTTTACCGACGTTCGCTTCAACGTTGAATTCACGCTTCATACGGTCAACGATGATGTCGAGGTGCAGCTCACCCATACCAGCGATAATGGTCTGGTTAGATTCTTCGTCAGTCCATACGCGGAATGACGGGTCTTCTTTAGCCAGACGGCCCAGAGCCAGACCCATTTTTTCCTGGTCAGCTTTGGTTTTCGGTTCTACCGCGATGGAAATTACCGGCTCAGGGAATTCCATACGTTCCAGAATGATCGGGTGATCCGGGTCACACAGAGTGTCACCAGTGGTCACGTCTTTCAGACCGATAGCAGCAGCGATATCGCCCGCGCGAACTTCTTTGATCTCTTCACGTTTGTTAGCGTGCATCTGTACGATACGGCCGAAACGTTCACGTGCAGTTTTCACGGAGTTCAGGATGGTGTCACCGGAGTTAACCACACCAGAGTACACGCGGAAGAAGGTCAGGTTACCCACGAACGGGTCGGTAGCGATTTTGAATGCCAGAGCAGCAAACGGCTCGTCATCGCTAGCATGACGCTCAGCAGGAGTATCTTTACCGTCGTCCAGAATACCGTTGATCGCAGGTACGTCGACTGGGGATGGCAGGTAATCAATTACTGCATCCAGCATCGCCTGAACACCTTTGTTCTTGAACGCAGAACCACAGGTTACCAGGATGATTTCGTTGTTCAGAACACGCTGACGCAGAGCTTTTTTGATCTCTTCTTCAGTCAGTTCTTCACCACCCAGGTATTTCTCCATCAGCTCTTCTGAAGCTTCCGCAGCGGACTCGATCAGGTTCTGGTGCCATTCTTCAGCCAGTTCCTGCATGTCAGCCGGGATATCTTCATAAGTGAAGGTTACGCCTGCATCTTCTTCGTTCCAGTTGATGGCTTTCATTTTCACCAGGTCAACAACACCGGTGAACGCTTCTTCAGCGCCAATTGCCAGCTGCAGCGGAACAGGGTTCGCGCCCAGACGGGTTTTGATCTGACCAACAACTTTCAGGAAGTTCGCACCCATACGGTCCATTTTGTTAACGAACGCAATGCGCGGAACTTTATATTTGTTTGCCTGACGCCATACGGTTTCAGACTGAGGCTGAACACCACCAACTGCGCAGTAAACCATTACTGCACCATCAAGCACACGCATGGAACGTTCTACTTCGATTGTGAAGTCAACGTGCCCCGGGGTGTCGATGATGTTTACGCGATGCGGTTCGTACTGCTTAGCCATACCAGACCAGAATGCAGTAGTCGCTGCGGAGGTGATAGTAATACCACGCTCCTGCTCCTGCTCCATCCAGTCCATGGTGGCTGCGCCGTCATGAACTTCACCGATTTTATGGTTTACACCGGTGTAGAACAGAATACGTTCGGTAGTAGTGGTTTTACCGGCGTCGATGTGCGCACTGATACCGATGTTACGGTAGCGCGCGATGGGTGTTGTACGAGCCATTTGATTCCTCGTTTATCTTTTAGGCGTTCAATTTAAGTAGCCCAAAGCGGGCTGCTTACTAGAAGCGCCCGCCTGGTGACTAAAACTCCGAAGGGATTACCAACGGTAGTGTGCGAACGCCTTGTTGGCTTCTGCCATACGGTGAACGTCTTCACGTTTCTTAACTGCAGTACCTTTGTTTTCTGCAGCATCAGAAAGTTCGTTCGCCAGGCGCAGAGCCATGGATTTATCACCGCGTTTACGAGCAGCTTCAACGATCCAACGCATTGCCAGAGCATTACGACGGACCGGACGGACTTCAACTGGTACCTGATAAGTAGAACCACCAACGCGGCGAGACTTAACTTCGACAGTCGGGCGCACGTTTTCGAGAGCTACTTCGAAAGCTTCCAGTTCGTTTTTACCAGAACGCTGAGCCAGGGTCTCCAGCGCGCTGTATACGATAGTTTCAGCAGTAGATTTTTTACCATCTACCATCAGGATATTTACAAATTTAGCCAGCAGTTCTGATCCGAACTTCGGATCCGGCAGAATTTTACGCTGACCAATGACGCGACGACGTGGCATGGAAATACTCCGTTGTTAATTCAGGATTGTCCAAAACTCTAAGAGTTTAGTTTGACATTAATATAAAACGTTTGGCCTTACTTAACGGAGAACCATTAAGCCTTAGGACGTTTCACGCCATACTTGGAGCGTGATTGCTTACGGTCTTTAACGCCGGAGCAGTCAAGCGCACCACGAACGGTGTGGTAACGAACACCCGGGAGGTCTTTTACACGACCGCCACGGATCAGGATCACGGAGTGCTCCTGCAGGTTGTGACCTTCACCACCGATGTAGGAAGTCACTTCAAAACCGTTAGTCAGACGAACACGGCAAACTTTACGCAGTGCGGAGTTCGGTTTTTTAGGAGTGGTAGTATATACACGAGTACATACGCCACGTTTCTGCGGGCATGCTTCCAGCGCAGGCACGTTGCTTTTTGCAACTTTGCGTGCACGTGGTTTGCGTACCAGCTGGTTAACTGTTGCCATTAAATAGCTCCTGGTTTTAGCTTTTGCTTCGTAAACACGTAATAAAACGACCTCATACAATATGAGGACGCAGAATTTTAGGTCGGTGTCGAAAAGGTGTCAAGAAATATACAACGATCCCACAATTACCAGGACATCTGGCTGGGATGCTTCACCGTAAGTCTGACGAAGTCAGTATAGCTAACCCTGACGACACTGTCTGAAATTTGACCACTCAACCCGCGAGCCTTAATGTCTTCTTCCAGTACATAGACCTTAATGGAGGCATTTTGCAGACTTTCAAGAAAACGGCTTCCTTCGATTGCTGCCGTCACGCCATCCTGGAGCAATAAAAGTTCATCGTCTTTATCAATCAGACGAAGAAGAGAGGAGAAATCGGTAAGCCACGCGGAGCGATGTAGTGTGTGCAGCATGAGAGTTTCAAAACCTTAAAATGACGTCAAAGTTGCCTAACTCACGGCGTAAATCTTCCGGTTCAAGCGCCGTCGCATCAACCACAAAATTCGCCCCCTCTGCCAGGCCTCGCTCACGCAATGAGGCCGCACAAAGCCAGCATTGTTCTATATCGTACAATCCTAACAGTTTGAAAGTAGCAATATAGTCTCGCGCCAGAACGACATCCGGTTGTTGCCCCTGGAGGATCTGGAAGACACCATCACCGATAAAGAACACACCGAGATCTTCCGTTAATGCAGATGTCGCCAGTAAAGCATCCAGTCCTTCGCGGCCGGATGCGCTGCCGTGCGGCACAGTAGAAAAAACAAAGGCAACACGTTTCATTAAAACTGCACCACGCGATCGCACGTCAGGGATGCTTCAGCCAGCGATCCAAGACCGCTGAGAGTAAATCCTGATTGTAAATTAGCACCAGACAACCCTAGCCGTGTTGCTTCAGTCTCATCAACAACACCACGCCGCAAGGCTGCCGCAACACAGATATTCAGCGCCACACCATGCTGTTGGTGAAGCTTTTGCCAGGCTCGAACTAAATCAAATTCATCACTGGCGGGCGATGTCAGAACGTTCGCGTTATACACGCCCTCACGATAAAAGAAAACGCTACACAACTCGTGTCCTTCTTCGAGTAGCGCATGCGCAAATTGCAATGCGCTACTCGCTTGCTGTGTACCGTAGGCGGGCCCGGTTACCATGATGGCAAAACGCATTACTTATCTTGCCCCTGGAAATCACCGCTTTTGAACTGGCGAATATAGAGGTAGACCGTGTGCTTAGAGATGTTCAGACGATCGGCGACCTGATTGATCGCATCTTTAATATCGAAGATCCCTTTCTCATACAGGTTCAGGACAATCTGACGATTCTTGGCATTGTTGGAGACATTACGATCGGCGTTCACTTCTTCAATGGTGAACTCCAGCGTCTGCGTCACCAGATCTTCGACTGAGGACGCGAAGTTCACGGCTGATCCCACTTCCGGGGTCTCCGGCGGGATAAAGGTATTCATTATCTGCGAGAAAGGAACATCAAGGTTCATGTTGATGCACAGCAGACCAATCACGCGATGCTCACGGTTGCGAATGGCAATCGTCACCGACTTCATCAAGACACCGCTTTTCGCGCGTGTGAAATAACACTTCGACACGCTGCTATCCGCACCCGTCATATCATGCAGCATACGCAACGCAAGGTCGGTAATCGGCGAGCCAATTTTACGGCCCGTGTGTTCACCGTTAGCGATGCGAATGGCCGAGCATTTCAAATCCTGCAAAGAGTGCAATACGATTTCACAATGGGAACCAATGAGCATCGCCAACCCGTCCACTACCGCTTCGTAGGATTTGAGGATATCGAAGTCGGTTTGATCGAAAGGACGTTGATCCAGCAAATCTAGCTCACTGGTTTCGTTGGTTAAAAGCGACCTGGACATGAAAAAAAGCACTCCTTTTCAGGAGCCTGTCGTTATGTTGTCAGGGCAGGCTCATCACTATTATAGGGGCATCTAAAGTAATACAGCGCACAAGGCGCTTTCCAGTATTAATTATATCCTGTCGATAATAAAAAACCGCCGCCCTGTGGGCGGCGGTTTTTGTTAGCTTATTTTTTGCTACTGTCTGCAGCTTTATCTGCCGGTGCAGCATCTGGCTGCGCGTCAGCTTTCGGTGCCGGTTTGATGTCTAACAGTTCAACATCAAAGACCAGCGTAGAGTTGGCCGGAATACCCGGGACGCCTGTTTTGCCGTAAGCCAGATCCGGTGGGATAACCAGCTGGATTTTGCCGCCTTTCTTGATGTTTTTCAGGCCTTCAGTCCAGCCAGGGATTACACCGTCAAGACGGAAAGAGAGCGGCTCACCACGGGTATAAGAGTTATCAAACTCTTTACCATCGATCAGCGTACCTTTGTAGTTGACTACCACGGTATCGCTGTCTTTCGGTGCAGCGCCGGTACCTTCTTTCTCTACTTTGTAGACCAGGCCAGTAGCAGAGGTTTTAACGCCTTTCTCTTTAGCAAATTTCTCGCGGTAAACTTTACCTTTGGCTTCATTGTCAGCCGCGTCTTTTTCCATTTTCGCCTGAGCGGAGCTCTTCACGCGCGCTTCAAACGCCTGCAGAGTTTGTTCGATTTCCTGGTCAGACAGTTTGCTCTTGTCTGCAAACGC
The DNA here is from genome assembly GCF_003818115.1 of Citrobacter youngae. Lineage (GTDB taxonomy): Bacteria > Pseudomonadota > Gammaproteobacteria > Enterobacterales > Enterobacteriaceae > Citrobacter > Citrobacter youngae. The sequence goes on from NZ_RPOI01000048.1 coordinate 6,006, forward strand.
ATCCTGAACACCAGCGATCAGCTGATCTTTATCCAGTTTGATGCCCAGTTTTTCCTGCTCTTTCAGAGAGTTTTCCATATAACGACCCAGGGACGCGCCCAGCGCGTAAGCGGCTTTTTGGTCGTCATTCTTGAATGCTGCTTTGCTGTCAGCAGTAGCGGCTGGTTTCGCAGCATCAGCAGCGAAAGTGATCGGGGCATGCAGAGCAACAGCCATTGTGGTCGCCAGCAGCGTTACTTTAAACAGTGATTTCATCCATATCTCCAGGGCCGGGGCATCTCACCCCAAGGTTAACTAACATAAAAATGTACTATAAAGCGTTGCAGAACAAATCAACATACAGGCACGCCCTATTATCACCACTTTTCAGACTCTTTTTGTTTAAATTAGTTTCGTTACCGAAGATTGAGTGCTGTGCAAACAGGCAAAGTTAAGTAGAATTCGCCGCAGTCCGCGATCTGCCGGAGAAAAAAGAAAGAGGTGAATCATGCAGGATACAACAATGGAAACTCGCCTGGCTGAACTGGAAAGTCGCCTGGCATTTCAGGAGATAACCATTGAAGAGCTCAACGTGACAGTGACCGCGCATGAACTGGAAATGGCCAAACTGCGCGACCATCTGCGTCTGCTGACGGAAAAGCTCAAAGCAACGCAACCGTCCCACATCGCGTCGCAGTCTGAAGAGACCCCTCCGCCACATTATTGAGA
>NZ_RPOI01000049.1 GCF_003818115.1 Citrobacter youngae
AACAGATTAAATCCTTTTAAATCAATAGCGTTACACGTGTTACCAGTGTTACACGTTCAGAACAAGAGGTAGGGATCCAAATCCCTTCTTCTGGCGGGCAACAGTATAGGGCACAGAACGATGAAGATGATGAGAATGTACTGCCCCACATGTCAGGCAGTAGCGCGGATAGGTAAAACAAACAGGAAACACCCACAGCTGTACGATGTGTATTGCTATTGCTCTAATGTGGAGTGCGGTCACTCGTTTGTGATGAATGTTGCTTTCTCCCATTCCGTTAGTCCAAGCGCGCTGAATGGGCAGGGGAGGGTTAAAGAGCTAATTGATGCCATTCCACCCGAGGAGCGGGAAAAGGCTTTAAAGTTGCTGCTGGCTGCGCAAAAGAATGGGTAAAGTATGCGTCGGGAATGGCCGATCCGTTCCCGGAACCTGAACACAGGATTTCAGTTTATGCGGACATAAAATTATTATTTTTCATATTGTTATATTTTTCGTGTTTCACGAACCTCCATAAAATTACACACCTAAAATAAATTATCCATTTAATATCATAGTGTTACGTATTCAGACCACAAATGCGACGGACAGTAAAACTGAAAAAAGCTGAATTTCTTTTCATTCTTTTCAGTTCCTGTCTCGCAGAGCATCCCCAGAACGGGCGCGGGCTGGCGGTATCGTTTGTAAAAAATCACAACTGAAAAATTTTAGTGATATGAAAACCGCAGGCGGGTGCGGTGTAGTGCGATTTTTGTCTTTACAAGATTTTTTTATCTTTTGTTCAATTCCAACATGACTTGGGCTGATTGGTTATTAAGGTGCGTAGACTAAGTTTACAGTGTCCATCGCTTTTGACAGCGTCTGGTGAGCGGGTCACCATGATGTCTTTAAAAGGATCATCAGTGCCAGGATTTACCCTCATTTTTGTAGAGATGTTGTGAGAATTTTGTGATGAATCAAATTATTCAATATGTTAGTTAGGAAAGTGTTGACAAAAACCTAGTTAAGCGATTAATTGGTTGTTGCAACGTTTCAAACTAATGTACATTTTCTTAATTGTGATGAGTTAAGTTTTTATGCTTTTTATGAGGAGTTGAAATGAGCTTAAGGATATTGCAGCAAGCTATACAACAACGGAAACCTATTTCATTCGAATATATAAAAGAAGGGAAGGTTAGAGGTGAAAGAATTGGGGATACTCATGCTATTTTTATAATGAGAAGAAAAGATAACACAGAGTCCACAAAAGTACATATTGTTCAAACAGGTGGCGTTACAGATTCCGCACCTAATTTCCCTGAGTTTAGAATGTTTGATCTTTCTGAACTTGATAACATTCGTATCTTAGATGATTTACCAGAGTTTGAAATTAATTCTGGTTATAACCCTTCTTGGACCGGTTATTCTAATGTAATTTCTAAGGTATGATTTATGAGTGTTGATCATTCTTACTTGATTGGATCTGATGGTATAAATAACCTTCAGTTAAATATTTCAGGTTTGGATAGGGAATCTCAAGACATATCTAACTTAAGAGCTAATATTTTTGCTTATTGCTCAAGTACCGCTATGCCAAAGTTCACATGTCAACTTGAGATTGACCACTTAAGGCGTTTGTATCAACATCTTTCACAATATAGTGTTATCCGAGAAAGGACCTCCACTACAGGTAACTTTGTGGAGGTTCGCGGTAATCAGCAAGAGATTATGCAACTACTCGAACATGCTGAAAGTACATCTCTTATTTTAGCATTGCAGCATGTTATAAATAATCGGCTCACAAATGATGATATAAACACTATTCTTGGTAGGAAAGATGCACTTAGTGAATATCAGCGAATGTATGATAACGCTGATAATCATATTGAAACCGAGTGGCAAAGGTTCTTTGAAAGAAATGAATGGATTTTTGGCTACGGACTTAGATACAAATATCTAAGTATTTTACAGAGAGAAGCACATATATCTCATACGGACTTAAATGGTTCGAATGATGTTATCGCTGATTTCTTAATTACAGATTCACGATTTACTAAAATTATTGAGTTAAAAACGCCTCAAACGAATCTTTTTGTTAACAGACAAAATAGAGCAGATTCTTGGCGATTATCTAACGAGCTTACTGATGCTGTTAGCCAAATTTTAGCTCAGAAAGCAAATTGGGAAGTGGAAAGTCAACGTGATAATTATACGGCTGAAGGTAATCTCATAAATGAAAGAACATGTGATCCTGAATGTATTTTAATTATAGGAACGTTGGGTGATATTTCTGGTACAGATAGAGAAAAACTAATTAAGAAAAAGACCTTTGAACTTTATCGGAGAAATCTAAAAAACATTGATATTATTTGTTATGATGAGCTGCTAGAACGAGCAAAATTTATCGTGAGAAGTGCAGAGATTATTGAAGAGGCTATTGGTGAAGCGTTAACCGGTAGTTGACTACTTCGAATCTGAGATGAGCCTCTTCAATCCAATTTTTGAGGGGGCACTTTTGGGGGCATGTGAGGTTGTGTTTTTTTAAAAGTCTTTTATTATCATGCAATTGATTTTGTGATTCATTCCTATTATCGGCACCATTTCTCTGTTTCCTCGGACTGATTTTTCCCATTTCCTGTACCAGGCCCAGGCCGTTTGATGTCATCATTATCTCATTGTGCTCAAATATATCTTCTGTATTACCGCTATCCTTCCTCCAGAAAAGGGAGCAGCGACAGCCGCTCCCTTCTGGCATCAGGATTTTGGGAACACCCAAACATGTTTTTCGGGTAACGCCAGGTGGCAATGCTGAGGATCGCGTACTTCGTTGCCGTAGGCGCGGATGACAAAATCATCAGCTACGGTGCGGAACAGGTACTCCCAGCGGTCACCGAGATACATGCTGGTGAGCAACGGGAGAGCCAACTGGTTTTCGCCTGGCCCGTCGGCCAGCGCCACACGTTCAACGCGGATCACCGCGGTGCCCTCATGGCCAACCTGAACGCCGTCGCCCGCCTGACCCCACAGGACCCAGTCGCGTCCTTCAATACGTGCTTTGCCGTCACGCACGTCAGTGACTTTGCCATGCAGACGGTTGTTGCTGCCCATAAACTCAGCGGTGAACAGCGTTTTTGGGGAACCATACATCTCTTGCGGCGTACCCTGCTGTTCAATTTTGCCGTTGTTGAGCAACAAAATGCGGTCAGAAATCGACATCGCTTCTCCCTGGTCATGCGTCACCATTAGCGCGGACAACCCGAGATTAATAATCAGCTCACGCAGGAATACGCGCGCTTCTTCCCGCAGTTTTGCATCAAGGTTGGATAATGGCTCATCGAGCAGGATCACGGGTGGGTTATAAACCAGCGCCCGGCCAATCGCTACGCGCTGTTGCTGGCCGCCAGAAAGTTGATGCGGATGGCGCTTACCCAGATGTCCCAGGCCCAGTTGATCCAACACACCCTGTACCCGCTGGTTGATCTCTGCGGTGGAGACTTTGCGCAACTTCAGCGGGTAGGCCACATTCTCAAATACGGTTTTATGCGGCCACAAGGCATAGGACTGGAATACCAGCCCCAGATTACGCTCTTCGGCGGGGATTTCGCTGCGCGGGGTGCCGTCGTAGACCTTGTTGTTGCCGATGGTAATTGACCCTTGTGTCGGTTTTTCCAGCCCGGCCACCGCGCGCAGAAGGGTGGTTTTACCGCTCCCGGACGGCCCGAGTAACGAAACCACTTCGCCCCGTTTGAGGTCCATGGTCACGCCCTTTAGCACCGGATTATCACCGTAGGTTAAGTGCAGGTTCTCGACCGATAATTCAATCATGTAATTTCACTCCAAAACGTAGGGCAATACCCAGGCCCACCACCACCAACAGAATATTGATAAACGAGAGTGCTGCGACGATGTCGATAGCACCTGCCGCCCACAGAGATACCAGCATCGAGCCGATGGTTTCCGTACCCGGCGACAGCAGATAGACGCCCGTGGAATACTCACGCTCAAAGATCAGGAACATCAGCAGCCATGAGCCAATCAGCCCATAACGCGAAAGCGGAATGGTAACGTGGCGGGTAATCTGGCCACGCGTCGCACCGGTGCTGCGTGCCGCTTCCTCCAGCTCTGGCCCCACTTGTAGCAACGTTGAGGAGATGAGGCGCAGGCCGTAGGCCATCCACACCACCGTATACGCCAGCCAGACGCTGAAAATGGTGCTACGCAGCGAGCGCAGCCAGACAATCAGCGTGTCTCGCAACCACTGCGACCACGGCATGCCGGATAACCAGCCGGATTTCAGCGCGTTATCGAGCCACATCGGTAAGAACAGAAACACCCACAAAAACGCCAGACCCGCGAGCAGGCCCGGCACCGCACGGGGCACCAGCACGCTGTAGTCGAGAAAACGCGTGGTGTTATCCGGCTTGCGGTGCATCGCGATACCAATAAACAGATAGCAACCTACCGCCAGTGCGCCGCCTATTACGCCAATCGCCATGGAGTTGACGATGGCCCGCAACAGGTTCGGCTGTTCCCAGATGGTGCGAAAGGTGCTAAGCGACAGCTCATCCCACAGCGAAACGCCTACGCCCCAGTTGGAGATAAACGCACGCAGCACCACGCCCATTAGCGGCACGCCAATGGTGATGGTTAGCCAGAACGCCACCACAGCCCCCGCTATCCAGCGCCATTTACCCAGCGGCAGCGCGCGGGCCTGCGAGGCTTTACCCTTCATGGTGACGAAGCGGTTAGCGGTACGCATCAGGCGACGTTGTAGCATGACCAGTGGGATGGTCAGACAAATCAGCACCACCGCGACCGCCGCCATCAGGTGATACGACGGCGTACCCAGTTTATTGGTCAGTTGGTACAGGTAGGTCGCCAGCACCATGTTGCCTTCCGGATCGCCCAGCACCAGCATCAGACCAAAGACTTCCAGACCGAGGAAAAACAGCAGCACAACGGCGTACAGAATCGAGGGGCGAACCATCGGCAGGCTGACCGAGGTCATCACCTGTAGCGGGGAAGCGCCGGAGATACGCGCGGCTTCCTCCACGTCTGAGCTCACACTGCGCAGCGCTGACGAGATATACAGATAAGCGTGCGGTACGTGTGTCAGGCCAGCAATGACCACGATGCTCGACATGTCGTAGATATTCCACGGCACGAAGCCAATCAGCGATTGTGCCCACAGTGACAGGAAGCCTACCGGCCCTGCGGCCACCACATAGCCAAAACCCAGCACCATCGGTGAAACAAAAATAGGTACAAGGATCAATGGCTCAATTAACCGTCTGCCGGGCAGGTCGGTACGCACCATCAGGAAGGCCAGAATGCCGCCCAGCGGAATGGCGATAATGACCAGACCGAATGCGAGAATAAAGCCGCTTTTCAGCGCTTTATAGAAGTCAGGGTCGGTAAAAATAAAGCCAAAGGATTCAAGGCTCCAGTCCTTTGCCGGCGAGAAAAACGGCGCGGACAAAAAGCTTTGTATCACGATGAACGACAATGGCGTGTAGATAACCAGCGCGGTTAACAGCACGACGATGCCGCGCGGCAAGCTTTGCCACTTTCTGCGTAATGCATTCATAAGCGGAGATCCGGTAACACGAATTCAGGAAGCGAGTACCAGGCGCACCAGTGAACCGTACGCCTGGTTCTGGCTCTTATTTGGCCGCGGCTTCACGCCACTGTTTGATGTAGTCCAGACGTTTTTTCGGTTGCAGGTATTCAAGTAATGACTCATCAACCGGGATCGGCTTCAGCGCGCTACCCAGCATTTGGGTCATTCCGTCGATGTCATTTTTACCTTCGATGTCGTTACGGATAGAGGGAATATCAGCCTGGTTGGCGAGGATGTTTTGCCCTTTTTCAGACAGCACATAGTCCAGCCACAGTTTGGCGGCATTGCTATGTTCAGCCTGCTGGCTGATGAAAGAAACTCGTGACAGCACCAGGGTGTAGTCCTTCGGATAGGAGATGCCCAGTGACGGGTCGTTTTTGGCACGCGCTTCGGCGTAAGAGCCGAGGATATTATAACCAATCAGGTTTTCACCCGATGAAACCCTCTCCATCATCGTACCGGTGGACGATTGCACGGCTAACCCGCCTTTCGCCACGTCGGCCAATGTTTTGAAGTAGTTCGGATCGGCCTTATAATCCAGCACCGATAGCATGAAGCCAACCCCGGATTTTTCGATATCGTAGGTGGTGACTTTGCTTTTGAATTTATCCACCTGGCCTGCAATCAGCTTTGCCAGCGCGGCGTGAGAATCCGGAACCTCGTTCGCCGGGATGAGGCGCTTGTTGTAAATAAACACCACTGGCTCGTAGGTGGTGCCGTAGGCTTTGTTGTGCCAGACCGCCCATTTCGGCAGTTGGTTCTGCTCTGCTGAAACATACTCCATCGCATAATCGGTCGCGAGCTTCATCGCGGTATCCATGGAGGAGCTCCAGATGACGTCACCGCTGCCGCCGCCAGCAGCCTGTTCGCTGATATAACGGTTATACAGCTCGGTGCTGTTCATATCGTTATATTCAACTTTGATGCCCGGATAGGTGGCTTCAAAGCCCTGAATCAGCGGCCCCGCCGCTTTGGTATCCGTTGTGGAGTAAACCACGACTTTGCCTTCTTTGGTGGCGGCATCAACCACCTTTTGGTAGTCAGCCGGATACCCCTGCGGTAGCGCGGACAGGGCAGAAAACGACATGAAAACAGCAGCAGAGATCAGAGAGATGCGGAATGTGTTTGTCATTATTGTTAACCTTCTAGTTACACTTTGGGAACTAAAAGTCAACATAGCGGATGGGAGAGGAGAGACAAGAGGGGAGAGAGAGCCGGCTGGTGGAAATGTGATTGTTGGCGTTGTTTCGGTAATTAACACCATAGAAACCGTGAGCGCGGGGATTTGAGAGAATGGAATGCTCACCGTTGTAGGCCGGATAAGCGAAGCGCCATCCGGCACTATACGGAACACTGCCGGATGGCGCTTCGCTTATCCGGCCTACGGAGTTGTCAGTCAGCCCCCTTCCGATACAACCGCCGCGGATGCCCAATACTCCCATACTGAATCTCAATCACAACAAACCCAATCTCCACGCAGTACTCCAGATACCGACGCCCCGTCGTTTTACTGATCCCCGCCTCCTCGACCACCTGCTCAACCGACCAACTCACTGCCGGATGATCGCTAAAAATCCGCTGCACCCGCGCCAGCGTCGCAGGCTCAATCCCCTTGGTCGACGCCTGCCCCGCAGACTCCCCGGCAGGCAAATTGAACAGCTTATCCAGCGCGTGCTGATCCACCACTTTCACCTGCCGCAGCGTGTGCTCCAGCAGCATAAAGCGCTCCAGCGAGGCCCGCAGACGGTGGGAAAATACGGGTTTTAGCAGGTAGTCAAACGCGCCGCTGCGCATAGCATGGCTGCAGGTTTGCATATCGCTGGCGGCGGTGATGAATATCACCGAGCACTCAAACTGTTTGAGCAGCGGGCTATCAATAAGCTCAACGCCCTGACCGTCCGGCAAATAGTTGTCCAGCAGCAGCAGACGTGGCTGATGAAGGAGGATCAGTTCGCGGGCCTGTTCCAGCGATCCCGCGATTCCCACGATGCGCAGATGGAAGTTTTGCTCAATAAACTCCCGATGCAACTGTGCGAGATGTGGCTCATCCTCAACAATAACAACCTCAAGAGGGCGGATATCAGTCATGGGAAGGTCCTGTCGAAAGAGAAATCTGGAACGGGATGAAAACCGAAAATACGGTACCCTGCGGGATGTTATCGCTTATTTCGATGCTGCCACCGGCCCGACGAACGTAGCCCGCGACCAGGTACAGGCCAATACCATGTTCTGAACCGGTGAGTTCACTGCTGTCAGTGGGTTTACTGGTAAAGCCTTGCTCAAAAATATGCGGCTTCATGGCCTCATCAACGCCACAGCCCCGGTCAGCCACTTCAATCACCAGTTCGTGGTTGCGATCCGATATATACACTTCCACCGGCGCGGTACGTGCTGGCGTTTTCAACGTGGCATCGACAGCGTTGTCCACCAGATTACCAATTACTGACATCAGCTCCGTTTCGCTCAGCCCTTCCGGTAGGCGCGAGAGCTGACAGGCGGGGTCGAAAACCAGCTCAACACCTTTCTCGCGGGCACCGACATATTTCCCCAGCAGCAGGCCGCACAGCGCCGGAGAGACAAACTGCCTGGAGAGGAAATCCAGCACCTGCTGGGCCCCCTCTGACTGTACCTGAATATAACGCAGCGCATCGTCATAGCGCTGCATCTGCAGCAGACCGACGAGCGTCGCCGTCCAGTTGAGCTGCTCGTGGCGCATGATGCGCAGGTTATCGGCATAGCGGGTCACCTGGCTGAGTTGACTGCTGAGCGTATTGATATCGTTCTTATCGCGGAAGCTGAATACCCAACCGCTTTGGGTGCCCGGCTCGACTTCAATAGCCACGCGGTTGACGATGGTTTCCCGTTGATTCAGGACGGTAATATGATCGTGATGGCGGCTGTCATAAGCGGTATTGCCAGGCGCGAAAAATGACGGCGGCAGTTGAATCACCTCATCCAATGGCTTGCCGAGCAGCGCTTGTTCACTCTGGCGAATATTGAGCATCTCCCGGGCGGCACGATTGATGAGGATGAGCTGTTTATCGGCATTGACCGCAAAGACTCCTTCGTACATCGCCTCCAGCAGCGCTTTTTGCTGTAGCACCAACTGGGCGATATCTTTGGGTTCCAGGCCGAACATCTGTTTTTTCAGCGTACGGGTCAGTAACCAGGAAAAAATAAACAGCAGCAGCAGCAGGGCAAGGCCGTACATTCCGGTGCGCCACAGCAGGCGGGCGTTGATATTGGCGATGTAGGAGGTGAGGTAACCGACGGAGACAATGCCGATTACCTGATGATGGCTATCGAAAATAGGTGCTTTACTGCGTAACGAGACACCGATCCCACCTTTACGCACAGTGATAATGGTTTTGCCCTTCAGTACATCAGCATTGTCGCCGCCGATCATCGGCAGGTTAAGGCGCTCCGGGGATTCTGAGTGGTAAAGATGCTGTTCACGCGCATCACCAATCACAATATAGCTGGCGTCGCTTTCGGCGCGCAGCGGCTGAATCAGTTGTGCGATACCGAGAATATCCCGCTGCTGTACTTTTTCTGCCAGACCGGGAATCAGGGCAATTTCGCTGGCCTGTACTCGCGCGCGTTGGCCCAAATCGTGGTGCAACTGACGGTCGATAAAGTGAAACAGCAATACGCCAAGCAGCGCCAGCAGAAGGCAGGAAAAAGCCACCAGCGAGAGGAACAGCTTTACCTGAAAGGGCAATCTGAGTTTCATGTAGTCCGCAGCGGCCAGAGCAGAAAGGGTCATCTGAAAAGCCTATCATGCGAAAATACGAACCGTAATCGAGGGACGACAGAGTTGTGAACTGCCTACATTCTCCGCGAATTTCTGAGGCAATAAACGGTATGTCGACGATGCGATCCAACGGCTGTATCCATTGAAAATGCGCATCGTTGACGGTGATTTTTTTGGATCTTCCGGTCTATGACTCTGGGTGTCCGTCGATCGCGGCTTTCAGATCGCGATACTCTTCGCATTGGGTGCCGCAGATATTCTTAATGGTTGCCAGCTCCGCTTTCGCCAGGTCGGGGCGGCCTTTAACCATCCATGCTTCCCCAAGATATTCGCGCACTTTCGCATAGTGCGGATCAAGGGCAATCGATCGTTGGTAGTAACTTATCCCTTCATCCGTACGCCCTAGCTTGCGTGTCGCGTAGCCTCGATAGTTCCAGGCTTCACGCGTATTGGGCTGCTGTAAGGTATCGAGTAAATTGATGGCATCCTGATAATGGCCGGTTTTCGCCAGGTGATACGCATACTGCGTTTTATCCTGATCGTCGATCATGCTGCTTTTTTCGGGCAAACATTTTTGGGTTTTGTTGTCGTAAACCTGACCCTTCGGGCATGTTGGTGTGGTGGTATCGTCATTTCCCATGGCGCTGGCTGCAGCGGAGTAGAGCAGCCCGCCTGAGATCAGGCAAATCAACGGCAGTATTTTCGTCATGGCGTGCATCTTCATGGTCCTGTCCTCTCGGTATGAGTGAAGATTCTTGCATGCTGTAAACCGCGCAGCCCATGCTTTATTCATTATCGATGCCTATAAATTGACCTGCCGTTTATTTTTAATACACCGCTTTATTAGCAAAGAAGGAGTAGCCGCTAACGCGGCTGTTGCTGGGTCGCACAGTGAATACCGCCGCCACCGGCCGCGATACCGTCGATATTCAATTGAATAATCTCACGCCCGGTAAATTGCTCCTGCAAAATATCGCGCGTGTTACGGTCCGTGCGTTTATCGCCAAACTCCGGCGCAATGACCGCATCATTACACAGATAGAAATTGATATAACCGGCGGCAAAATCACTGTTCGCATAGCTCTGGCGAATAGTTGATGGTCCTTCCAGCGTGATCACGTTCAGGTGCCGTCCTTTTGCATCTGTGGCTGTGCGTAAGATTTCCAGATGTCGCCGGGTTACAGCGTAGTCAAACGATGTAGGGTCCTGCTCAAGACCCGCTACCACCGTACCCGGATGTGTGAATCTGGCGTAAAAGTCCGTATGGCCGTCGGTAATATCCTTTCCGGCAATACCTGGTAGCCAGATGATCTTATCCAGTCCCAGCAGGCGCTTTAATTCGGCTTCACATTCAACTTTACTGACGCCCGGGTTGCGGTTGGGATTGAGAACACAACTTTCGGTAATAATGGCTGTCCCTTCGCCGTCTACCTCTATCCCGCCACCTTCAAGGATCAAGGTTGAGCGGATAAATTCAGCTTTAGCATAATCTGTGACAAATTCAGCCACTTCGGCATCGCGATCGTGTTCCTGCTTCTCGCCCCAGCCGTTGAAGTTAAATCCAACGCCACCGGGCATGCCGTGGGGGCTTTTCACAAATACTGGTCCGGTATCGCGGATCCACAGATCGTCAATTGGATGAACCAGCAGGTTAACTGATGGCCCACATAGTTTTGCCGCGAGCGCGTGGTCTTCTTCGCGCACCAGCATATTCACGGGTTCAAAGGCGGCAATGGTGTTCGCGACCAGCGCCAGATTTTTCCGTACCACGGGAAGCAGGTGAGGTTCCCAGATAGCCACACTGGCACCAAACGCCATCCAGGTGGCAGCATGAGGTGCTCCTTCATCCGGCATCTGCCAGCGGCGGCTCTCTGCTGCGCGGGCAATCTGGCTTAAACTGATACCCGTCATGCTGGCGAGTAGCATACTCGTTGACGTCACCAGGCTCTGCCTGACAAATGAACGTCTTGTTATCATGGGATTAACCTTTGCGTATATTTATCTGATATTGGATGAATAAAATAATAATAGATAATTAATGTTCTGCGTATTTTAAATATTGAATAATAAATAAATTGATTGCGGGTAAGTTTCATGCGGAATATAGCACAGGAGATATTCGTTGCAATCTCTTAGTTTTATATTATGAGTGAAATTGACTACTATTAAAATTTCTCAACTATATATTTATATATAATTTATATTTATCAGCATGAACATGTGTCACGCCGTTGGCTCTGAAGCCTCGTCTGACGGGCCTTGTCGCGGATTGTGATCTGGCCGGTTGTTCTGTTGTATTTATTAATGCCATGAACCGTGTGGACTATAGTAAAGATGGCCGTTATTTCTCATCATTAATAACCGTGAGTGGGGGATGTGCATGAAGAAGATACTGATGCTGGTCGGAGATTATGTCGAAGATTATGAAACGATGGTGCCTTTTCAGGCTTTGCAAATGCTTGGGCATCGTGTGGATGCCGTCTGTCCGGATAAAAGTCAGGGTGACTACGTTCAGACCGCCATTCACGATTTTGATGGGGCGCAGACCTACAGTGAGAAACCCGGGCATCGCTTCACCTTGAATGCGAATTTCTCTGATGCGCGCGAGGCGGATTATGATGCCTTGTTGATCCCTGGCGGGCGGGCGCCGGAGTATTTACGTCTGAATCCGGATGTCATTCAACTGGTACAAGACTTTAACTCTGCGGGTAAACCTATCGCCGCGGTGTGTCATGGCCCGCAACTGCTGGCGGCAGCCGGAGTGTTAGAAAACCGGACCTGCAGCGCGTATCCAGCGTGTGCGCCAGAAGTTCGGTTGAGCGGTGGGCATTATGCCGATATCGGGATTGACCAGGCGCACGTCGACGGTAATCTGATTACCGCGCCGGCATGGCCTGCTCATCCTGCCTGGTTGGCTAAATTTGTTGAAGTATTAATGAAGTAACGGGTACCGGCTTTGCAGGTCGGTATAACCCATCCGGCTATACCGACTGCAAAAAATTACCGTTGCATGAGTGCGAATACTCCCCAGCCGAGATATTCCCGGGTGAAGGTGACATGGCGTCCCGGTGACGTCCTCAGTTGCTCTCTGACTTCCTGCGCAAAGTCATCATTTGGGTTCGCCTCCAGCCATCGACGCATCGTCAACCACTTAGCGGCTTCGTATCGATCCCAGCCTTCCTGGTCTGCCAGCACCATTTCAACCAGGTCGTAGCCCAGTTTGTCGAAAAACGAAACGAGGTCGGCAAGGGAAAGAAAGTCGGCCACCGAGCCGGCTCCGCATGCCTGGGCAATATCTTCTGCGGCGGGCATTTGACGCCAGTACGGTTCACCGATCACGATGATTCCGCCAGGTTTGAGGCTCTTTGCCAGCAGCGTGATTGTCCCGGCGACACCGCCTGCAATCCACGTTGCGCCGACGCAGGCAGCGATATCGCATTTTTCATCCGCGACATAACCTGCTGCATCGTTATGGATAAAGCTCACGCGATCGGTGACGCCCAACTGTTCCGCGCGTTGTCTGGCTTGTGCGCTAAACAGTTGGCTCATATCAATACCGATCCCCGTAATGCCATGGTCGCGTGCCCAGGTGCAGAGCATCTCACCGGAACCACTGCCCAGATCCAGAACACGGGTTCCTGGCGTCATACGTAGCGCCTGACCTAATGTGGCATATTTTTGCGCGGTGAACGGATTATGAATGCGATGAGCGCTTTCGCTGATCGTAAAAATCTTGGGAATATCCATCACTCTCTCCTTAGCGATTATCTAACTGGGCGCGAACATTGTTTAATCCGGTGGTGTTGATGCGGTAGGGCTGACCATTGACGGATTTGATCAACTTTTTGGTTCTGAGCTTTTTAAACACCTCAAGCGTGCAGTCGCAGAGCAGCAATCCTTCACGGCTATAACATTCAACGGATGTGACGCGGCCAGCGCTGTCGCGGACGTGCGCAATGCGGCCACCTTTGGCGAGAACGTGTAAGGTACGTTGTTCCTGACGGGATAAATTCATACTGGGAAACCTGTTTAATCATCATGTGCAAAACGTGCAAACACACAGCGGTGTCCGCATTCGATTTCAGCGCATTGATAACCAGTCCGGCCTGATAAGGTCGGCAAACTGATTATCTGATGATGACATTCTCCAGCATCAAAGCCTCGGGTTGAGTTGAAAGGTATTTACACGGTGTATGATAGCGGTGGAATGTTGGATGGGAATCTTGCGCCAGTAAAAGTGTGACCTGCAACGGAAAAATGGCCTGGAAGGACATCCCGTCGCATCGAATAGCTTTAAATTGTTGTAATGTTATTAACATATTAAATCATTAAAATATTTTATAGTTAAGTGGCTTTAGAAAATATGAATTTGAGTTATTCTGCACTCTTCGTTCTTATATTACACGCTAATATATTAGCCTGATTTAAGCGTGTCGGGATTGATTGTTTTATTTATGATAAGCAGTATTTATTATAGCTATCGCAGGATGATGTTCTGTAAATTATTTCTGTTTAAGAATTCTCTCTATGGTGAGAAATGTGTATACTTGTTTCTGCAAGAGACTCTTCTGTTATCATTAAAATTATAAATATGTCCTTTACACCCGTATTTCCTCTACTCTGTATCTCTTCTCAGGGTAGAGGTTTTTTTACCTGTAATTCATCGGGTAGTACCTATTAATAATAATTTAACACCGTGCCAGGTGTTATTATGGCTACTATGACTAATGATGCCGGATATCATGGTTTTATAATAGTACCGCGGCGTTTCTATTCCGTAATGAATTGTTCAGCTATCCCTCTGTTTACCAGGGTATAGTATAGTGGCGCTTATAATTGTCTGTTTTTCAGCGTGATATGTTTTTCTTGTCGTTGGGATAAATGTGACCTTGCTCATGGATTTTAATGCACTAAATGGCTATTTCTAGAGAAGTGCAAACGGTTGCACGTAGCTGTAATGGTATTCGTTCATTAAAAAAATATAGCGATGGTTTGCCTTGTGTCTTTATAGGATATGGAGACTTAAATGATTTCCATTATCTCTTGGGTAGACGGAAACTGTTATGGCTTCTGTTAGCTTAACACCATGTAAAATAGTCGTAAAAACAAGCAGGGAATATGATGTGATCATCAAAAAGGCGATTTTTGATTACAAGCATAACGATCGGTTTTTTATCTTCCTTAATATAAATCGTTGTCAGAACACTCATGAGATCAGTGGTCTGGGATGAGCGCTGATTTTATTTGACACTTCAGATGTATCCCTCTCGCGCTGCATGCAGGTATCTCCTCGCAGTACCCCATGAATGAAACATTAAAGGATGTCCCACAATGGATATTGTTGAACGCTTTATTAACTACACCAAAATCAATACCACAACCTCACGGGAAAATGGCGCAAATGGCATCATGCCGTCTTCCCCAGGCCAAATGGTGCTGGCAAAACTGCTCGCAGCAGAGCTTGAAGTATTAGGGATGCAAAACATTGAAGTCAGGGATACGGCGATTGTAACGGCAACATTACCTGGAAATACTGACGATAATATTCCTGTCGTTTCCTTTTT
>NZ_RPOI01000050.1 GCF_003818115.1 Citrobacter youngae
CAGCTCAAGCTGGAACAGCAGGCGTTAATGAAAGAGTCTGATGAGGCGAGCAAAAAACGTCTTGATATGCTTAATGAAGAGCTGGACGACAAAGAGCGCCAGTACTCTGAGTTAGAAGAAGAGTGGAAAGCTGAAAAAGCGTCCCTCTCCGGCACGCAAACCATCAAGGCAGAGCTGGAACAGGCAAAAATCGCTATCGAACAGGCGCGTCGTGTCGGCGACCTGGCGCGCATGTCCGAGCTGCAGTACGGCAAAATTCCGGAACTGGAAAAACAGCTGGAAGCAGCCACCCAGTCTGAAGGCAAAACCATGCGTCTGCTGCGTAATAAAGTCACGGATGCAGAAATTGCAGAAGTGTTGGCGCGCTGGACCGGGATCCCGGTGGCTCGTATGTTGGAAGGCGAGCGGGAAAAACTGTTGCGTATGGAACAGGAGCTGCACAGCCGTGTGATTGGCCAGAACGAAGCGGTGGAAGCCGTTTCTAACGCCATCCGTCGTAGCCGCGCGGGCTTGTCCGATCCGAATCGTCCGATTGGTTCATTCCTGTTCCTTGGCCCAACCGGTGTCGGTAAAACCGAACTGTGTAAGGCGCTGGCTAATTTTATGTTCGACAGCGACGACGCGATGGTGCGTATCGATATGTCCGAGTTTATGGAGAAACATTCTGTCTCTCGTCTGGTCGGGGCGCCTCCGGGATATGTCGGTTATGAAGAAGGTGGGTATCTGACGGAAGCGGTACGCCGTCGTCCTTACTCTGTCATTCTGCTGGATGAAGTGGAAAAAGCGCATCCGGATGTATTTAACATTCTGTTGCAGGTGCTTGACGATGGTCGTTTGACTGACGGGCAGGGGAGAACGGTCGATTTCCGTAATACGGTTGTCATCATGACCTCGAACCTTGGCTCTGATCTGATTCAGGAACGCTTCGGTGAGCTGGATTATGGTCACATGAAGGATATGGTGCTGGGCGTCGTGAGCCAGAACTTCCGCCCGGAATTCATCAACCGTATAGATGAGGTTGTTGTATTCCATCCATTGGGTGAGAAACACATTGCTTCTATTGCTCAGATCCAACTGCAGCGTCTGTATAAACGTCTGGAAGAGCGTGGTTATGAAATTCACATCTCTGACGAGGCGCTTAAACTGCTGAGCGCGAATGGTTACGATCCGGTATATGGTGCACGTCCATTGAAACGTGCTATCCAGCAGCAGATCGAAAACCCGCTGGCGCAGCAAATCCTGTCTGGTGAGCTGATTCCAGGCAAAACGATTCGTCTGGAAGTGAATGACGATCGCATTGTGGCAGTGCAGTAAGTCACAAAACCTCAATAAACGGGCCCTGCGGGGCTCGTTTTTGTTTAATAACCAGGCAAGAATAGAGGTTTTGATTAAAAAGTAATCGCTTGATAAGTTTTTTGTATTTTTAACTTGTCAGTCTGAAATAACTCCCTATAATGCGCCTCCACTGACACGGAACAACGGCACGCAAGCCGCCGGGTCAGCGGGGTTCCACTGAGAACTCCGGCGAAGAAAGCGAAATTAAATGCTTGACTTCGTAGCGGGATGGCGTAATATGCACACCCCGCGCCGCTGAGAAAAAGCGAAGCGGCACTGCTCTTTAACAATTTATCAGACAATCTGTGT
>NZ_RPOI01000051.1 GCF_003818115.1 Citrobacter youngae
ATTCACGTAATGATAGTGTGACGAATCACACTGGGTTTCCCCATTCGGAAATCGCCGGTTATAACGGTTCATATCACCTTACCGACGCTTATCGCAGATTAGCACGTCCTTCATCGCCTCTGACTGCCAGGGCATCCACCGTGTACGCTTAGTCGCTTAACCTCACAACCCGAAGATGTTTCGTAAAACACCACCGTGTTGCGAAAATTTGAGAGACTCGAACACACCATTTTTCATTTCTTATTACGGAGAAATGAAACAGTGTGTCGTTTCAATTTTCAGCTTGATCCAGATTTTTAAAGAGCAAAACTTCGCAGTGAACCTTTTCAGGTACACTCTGAAGTTTTCTTGTGTTTTTGCAGTAAAGATGGTGGAGCTATGCGGGATCGAACCGCAGACCTCCTGCGTGCAAAGCAGGCGCTCTCCCAGCTGAGCTATAGCCCCATCGTAGTTATCTCATTCACCTTAATTCTTGCTGAGACTGTGCGGGTCATTTCACAACACGGTATCAGAAAGAATTGGTAGGCCTGAGTGGACTTGAACCACCGACCTCACCCTTATCAGGGGTGCGCTCTAACCACCTGAGCTACAAGCCTGCAGAGATTTTCTTACTGCTAATTTTCATCAGACAATCTGTGT
>NZ_RPOI01000052.1 GCF_003818115.1 Citrobacter youngae
CTGACTGGGATGATTATCGGCAGGAAGTGGGGAAAGAACGGGCGAGAGATGCCTTTCGTGAAGAAATGACGCTGCATGGCAAAGGGCAGACCCGTTTACCAGAAGGATTCCGGCTGACAAAAGAATATTTGTGGTACGACAAGCTGGTTAATAAATCTGATGGTGATACGGAGATACGTAATATCAAAATTTGCAGTCCGTTGCGGGTGACGGCAATCACCAGTGATGCTGATGGAAGTAATTACGGGCGTTTGCTGGAATGGGAAGATACCAACGGAAACAGCCGTAAATGGGCAATGCCGATGGAGATGCTGGGTGGCAGCGGGGAAGAGCTGCGCCGCGTTCTGTTGGTTAACGGGCTTTCTTACATCAACATTAACGGTATGGCCAGAGCATTCCTGATGGAATATATCTCGCTGTGTAAACCGGACAGAAAAGTAACCTGTGTGAATAAAACGGGCTGGCAAGGCGGGGTTTACGTTCTCCAGGATGAAGTGATAGGGCGTGAAGCCCAGTCAGTCATCTTACAAACGTCGAGTGTGCAGGGGCGTGATTTTCGTGTCAGCGGTACATCAGAGGACTGGCGTGAAAATATAAGCCGTTACTGCATAAAGAATGCCCGTCTTGCCTTTGCGGTGAGTCTGGCATTTGCTGCCCCCCTTCTGAAACTGGTTGGTATCGGCGGTGGAGGTTATCACCTCAAAGGAGAATCGACGGACGGTAAAACCACGACGATGAAAGTGGCTGCATCAGTATGTGGTGGAACAGATTTCTGGCATACGTGGCGGGCGACGGGGAATGCCTTAGAAGGAACGGCGAGCCGCCGTAATGATGCCACGCTGATGCTGGATGAAATCCGGGAGGTTGACGGCAGGGAGGCGGGGAATATCGCTTATATGCTGGCTAACGGGCAGGGCAAAGCCAGAGCCAGAACAGATGGATCGGTAAGGGAAACCAACCGCTGGAATCTGTTGTTTCTGTCCACCGGGGAACTGTCACTGGTGG
>NZ_RPOI01000053.1 GCF_003818115.1 Citrobacter youngae
AGCCAGAGCCAGAACAGATGGATCGGTAAGGGAAACCAACCGCTGGAATCTGTTGTTTCTGTCCACCGGGGAACTGTCACTGGTGGAACATGCGGCAAGCGCCGGGGAACGTACGTATGCCGGGGTTGAAGTCAGAATGATCCAGATCCCAAGCGATTCAGGCAAATATGGTGTGTTTGAAGAACTTCATGGCTTCAGTAGCGGGAAAACCCTGGCTGAGCATCTTGAGCAGCACGTAGCGCATTATCATGGTGCGCCATTCCGCGACTGGCTGCATTGCCTGACCGCTGATCTGCCGGAACTGACCAGCCAGGCGAAAGCCTTATTGAAAGAGTACACTCGAAGGCTGACGCCGGAAAATGCCGGGAATCAGGTTGGCCGGGCTGTTACCCGTTTTGCTCTGGTTGCGATGGCCGGGGAACTGGCCACAAAAGCGGGCATCACAGGATGGCCGGAGGGAGAGGCCTTTCGTGCCGCTCAAAGTTGTCTGGCTGCATGGATGGCTGACCGGGGCCATACAGCTAATCAGGAAGATAAAGCGGCACTTGAACAGGTACGGGACTTCATGACGCGTAATCAGTTCAGTCGATTTGCTGACTGGAATGACGACAGGAACCGGCCTGTTTCAATGATGGGATTCAGAAAAGTCGATAAAGGAGACAACGTGACAGAGCCGGTTGTAACGTTCT
>NZ_RPOI01000054.1 GCF_003818115.1 Citrobacter youngae
CGAGGATGAAGTGATAGGGCGTGAAGCCCAGTCAGTCATCTTACAAACGTCGAGTGTGCAGGGGCGTGATTTTCGTGTCAGCGGTACATCAGAGGACTGGCGTGAAAATATAAGCCGTTACTGTCATAAAGAATGCCCGTCTTGCCTTTGCGGTGAGTCTGGCATTTGCTGCCCCCTTCTGAAACTGGTTGGTATCGGCGGTGGAGGTTATCACCTCAAAGGAGAATCGACGGACGGTAAAACCACGACGATGAAAGTGGCTGCATCAGTATGTGGTGGAACAGATTTCTGGCATACGTGGCGGGCGACGGGGAATGCCTTAGAAGGAACGGCGAGCCGCCGTAATGATGCCACGCTGATGCTGGATGAAATCCGGGAGGTTGACGGCAGGGAGGCGGGGAATATCGCTTATATGCTGGCTAACGGCAGGTCCCCGGGGGGGGGGGGGACAAAGCCAGAGCCAGAACAGATGGGTCGGTAAGGGAAACCAACCGCTGGAATCTGTTGTTTCTGTCCACCGGGGAACTGTCACTGGTGGAACATGCGGCAAGCGCCGGGGAACGTACGTATGCCGGGGTTGAAGTCAGAATGATCCAGATCCCAAGCGATTCAGGCAAATATGGCGTGTTTGAAGAACTTCATGGCTTCAGTAGCGGGAAAACCCTGGCTGAGCATCTTGAGCAGCACGTAGTGCATTATCATGGTGCGCCATTCCGCGACTGGCTGCATTGCCTGACCGCTGATCTGCCGGAACTGACCAGCCAGGCGAAAGCCTTATTGAAAGAGTACACCCGAAGGCTGACACCGGAAAATGCCGGGAATCAGGTTGGCCGGGCTGTTACCCGTTTTGCTCTGATTGCGATGGCCGGGGAACTGGCCACAAAAGCGGGCATCACAGGATGGCCGGAAGGAGAAGCTTTTCGTGCCGCTCAAAGCTGTCTGGCTGCATGGATGGCTGACCGGGGTCATACAGCTAATCAGGAAGATAAAGCGGCACTTGAGCAGGTACGGGACTTTATGACGCGTAATCAGTTCAGTCGGTTTGCTGACTGGAATGACGACAGGAACCGGCCTGTTTCAATGATGGGATTCAGAAAAGTCGATAAAGGAGACAACGTGGCAGAGCCGGTTGTAACGTTCT
>NZ_RPOI01000055.1 GCF_003818115.1 Citrobacter youngae
CCGGACTGTTTTTAAAATGGGTCATGTCCGCCAGCGTTTTATTATCGTATTGATCTTTGTAACGTAACTCCGGTAATCCCGCCATTTTCCGATAAAAAGCGTAATCCTCATGGGTCACCTTGAAACGACCGATGGAATAGCTGCTCAGCGTCACTTCATGCACGGGTTTGGTATCTTTTTCCGGTGAACAGCGCGCGCCCTCACCGTGCGTGCGGGAGCAAAAATCCCCCATCCAGAATGTGCCGCCCGGAATAAACACCAGATCGCCGGTAATGCGTTGCAGATATTGCGCTAATTCAGCGTTATCCTGCGCCGCCGGCTCCGGTTTATCGCAACCGCTCAGCAACAGCAACAACGCCAGGCTATATTTTCCGACCTTCATTTCACCGCCTCCGCAGCGTTCACCACACAGCGGACGGTGGTGCCATCGGGGTAAGGCTTGTCCTTGATGGCATAGCCGCGAAAAAAGGTCAGGCCCACATCAAACCCGGGAGAAGGATTGTCACCTCCGCGGCGGACCTTCATATATTGCCCATTATCGTCATCCAGGATGACGCCCTTCTCCGGGCCCTGCGGATCCTGGCGCGGAGATTTCGCGTAATAGTCCGGGTCATACCAGTCGCTCACCCACTCGTAGCCGTTCTCTGCCATGCCGTACAGCCCGCCGGGGGTCGGCGGATAGCGATCGACGGCATAACGCACTAAGAAACTTTCCACGCCAGTGGCCTCTTCCGTAGCCTGCCGGTCCTCGCTGGTGGCGTAGTTTTCACCGCGACCGGTTTTCTCATCTTCACGCCAGTCGCCGTCATCCGTTGCCACCAGAATATACTGACCCCGGTCACGCGCCGC